>NZ_JAUMSR010000001.1:0-196596 GCF_032905965.1 Dietzia sp. IN118
TCGGTCCGCAGCTCGGCGAGGTGCTTGTTCAAGGCGTCGAACACCGCGGCGTTCAGTGCATTCCGGGCCTCGGGTCGGTTGATGCGCAGGATCGCGACGGCGCCGCGTCGTTCGCTGAGGACCACGTCATCGTGTCCGTTCTGGCCGCTCATTCCTCGGCTCCCCGGTAGAGATCGGCGTGGTCGGTGCGCAGCGTCTTCTTGTCCAGCTTGCCGACGCTGGTGCGCGGCAGCGCGTCGGCGAAGATGACGATGTCGGGCAGTTGCCACTTGGCGAACTTGTCTTCCAACACGGCGTGGATGTCGTCGACGCCGAGATCGGCGCCGTCTTCCTGGACGACGATCGCAACCGGGCGCTCTTGCCACTTGGGGTGCTCGATCCCCACCACTGCGGCTTCGCGGACCTGTGGGTGGGCGACGATCGCATTTTCCATGTCGATCGAGGAGATCCATTCGCCGCCGCTCTTGACCACGTCCTTGATGCGGTCGGTCAGCTTGAGGTAACCGTCGGAGCGGATCGTGCCGGCATCGCCGCTGCGCCACCAACCGTCGGCGAACGCGTCGCCCTTGTCCTCCATCTTGTGGTACCGCTCGATGATCCACGGGCCACGCATGAGCACCTCGCCCTGGGAGACACCGTCGTGGGGTAGTTCGGTTCCGTCCGGTCCGACGACCTTAATGTCGATCCCGTTGACCAGCAGACCCTGGGCCCGCTTGAGATCCCACTTCTCGTCCTCGCTGAGCACGTCCCGCAGCGTGTGCTTCAGGCCTGCGTTGACGGTGACCAGCGGAGTGGTCTCCGTGGCGCCGTAGGCGTGGATGATGTCAGCACCGGTGAGGTCATGGAAGCCGCGCATGAGCGTCAGCGACGGTTCGGTCGCCCCGGACAGCAGACGGGCGCGGCTGAAGTCCGGGCGTGTCTTGAGTGTCCGGATGTAGTCGAGCATCGGCTCGAAGATGGCGGGGGCACCGTTGGCCACGGTGACGGACTCGGAGATCATCGCGTCAACCAGCGCAGAGGTGTCCTCGGCCGTATACCGCCCGGGCAGCACCACCTTCGCGGCCGAGTAGATGGCCGACTGCGGCAGTCCCCAGCCCTGGCCGTGGAACATCGGGGTGATGATCATGACGGTGTCGTCGTCACCCATCTTCAACTGCGCTGCCTCGGAGAGGGTGTGGAGGTAGATCCCGCGATGGGAGTAGTACACGCCCTTGGGGCGGCCGGTGGTGCCGGTGGTGTAGCACGCGCTGTACGCCGAGGTCTCGTCGATCATTGGCCAGTCGAAGCCCGGTTCCGCGGCCGTCAGCGCGTCTTCCCAGTGGACGACCCCGGGCAGGGTGGTGGAGATCTCCGAGAGTGGTTTGTCCGTCATGACCACCCACGTCTTCACCCCGACACCCTGCTCGACCAGCGCCTCAGCCACGGGCAGTAGGGACTCGTCGACCAGCACGATCGAGGCTTCGGCGTGGTCGGTGACATATGCCAGGTCCACCGGGGCGAGGCGCAGGTTCATCTGCAGCATCACCGATGCGATACCGGGAATCGCCCAGTACAGCTCCATATGGCGTTTAGAGTTCCAATCCAGGATTCCCACCACCGTTCCGGGCCCGGCACCCAGCCCGGTCAGCGCGTGGGCTGACTTCCCGACCCGCTCGAACATGTCGGCGTAGGTGTAGCGGTCCCAGCCCCCGTCGACGGTGCGAAATACGATCTCCTGCTCGGGGTAGGTCCGGGTGGAGTGCCGCAGCAGGGTCGTGGTGTTGAGCTGATAACTGTCACCGTGTGTCGACGGCAGACCGGTGACGATGGGGTGGGACGTCATGGTGGTGCTCCTCAGTGGGGCTGGGACGGTGGCTGGGACGGACGGGACTCGTCAGAGGCGTTCGATGATGGTGGTGTTAGCGGTGCCGTGGGCTTCGCAGATGGTCTGTAGTCCGTATCGGCTGCCGGTGCGTTCGAGCTCGGTCAGCAGGTCGGTCATCATGCGGGCGCCGGTGGATCCGAGGGGGTGGCCCACGGCCACCGAGCCGCCGTTGACGTTGAGTTTGTCGTCGGGGACGCCGAACTCTCTTTGGAACATCAGCGGCACGCCGGCGAACGCTTCGTTGACCTCGAACAGGTCGATGTCGTCCACCGTGAGCCCCGACCGGTGAAGGGCCTTGCGGGTGGACTCGAGGATTGCGGTGAACTGGATGATCGGATCGGCCGCCGCGACCGCGTGGACCACGAAGCGGGCGCGGGGGGTGAGCCCGTTGGCCTCGGCGAACTCGCGGTCGGCGATGAGCAGTGCGGCGGCGCCGTCGCTGAGCTGGGAGGAGTTGGCTGCGGTGGTCTTGCCGTCCTCGGCGAACACTGTCCGCAGGGACGCCATCTTCTCCGGGTCGAGCTCGGCCCGGATCCCCTCATCCGCGGTAACGGGCTCGCTGGAGTCATCGAGCGGGTCGCGGCGCAGCGGAACCAGCTGGGTCTCGAAGCGGCCGTCGCGGGTGGCGGCCAGCGCCCGCTCGTGGCTCCGGCGGCTGAACGCGTCGAGTTCCTCTCGGCTGAGGTCGAAGCGGGTGTTCATCAGCTCACTGGACGGGCCTTGCACCAGCAGTCCGCCGTCGTAGCGGGCCAGTTCCCGGGGGGAGTACTGCGGGCCGAGCGGGGCTCCGGGCTGTAGGGACGACGGCAGTGCCACCTGCGACATCGACTCCACGCCGCATGCGATGGCGAGGTCGTAGGACCCCGCCTCCACACCGTGGGCGGCAAATGCCACAGCTTGTTGCCCCGAGCCGCACTGTCGGTCCACGGTCACTGCCGGCACCGAATCGGGCAGGCCGGAGGAGAGCACTGCATGGCGGGCGATGTTGGAGCTCTGCTGGTCGTGCGTCATCACACATCCGGCGATCACGTCGTCGATCTTCTCCGGCGCCACATCACTGCGGCGAACCAGTTCCTTGAGGGTGGCCCCCAGCAGATCGGCGGGATGCCAGGCGGCCAGCGCCCCGCCGCGCTTGCCGACCGGTGTCCGGACGGCATCGATGATCACGGCCTCGCGGGTGGTGCGGAAGCTACGGGGCTGGGGGGAGTCGGTCATGACTGGGTCCTTCCTCGGGGTGGTCGGGTGGTGGTCGCCGTGAGCGCGTGGGTGGTCTGCGCTGTGGCCGGCCGGGCATGGCGAACGGCGCTGAGCGGGATGTCGTGGCGCGCGGCCAGATCCTCCCAGTGGGCCGTGGGGTGCGCGCTGAAGGCGCGGGCGTAGGCGGCGTATGTGCCGTCACAATCGAGTACCTCTCTGATGTGGACCTCGAAGTGCGGCTCGAGTGCCCCCAGAGCGATATGGCCGTCGGCGGTGGCATAGATGTTGTAGGAGGGCAGAGCCCCGCCCAGTGGTGCTCCATCGCCGAACAGTCCGTGTCGGAGGGCGGCCGCGGAGTCGTACGCGGCCGCGTCGAGAGTGATGCGTTGATGTCCACCGGAGTCGTGCTGTCCCCGCGCCAGCAGCAGGGCCAGGGCGGCCGAGATGGCCCGCTCCCCACCGATGGTGTCGGCGACCGGGACCAGCGGCAGGTGTGGCGGTCGGATGGTGCCGTATCTTGCCTGATATGTCAGGTCGTGGCCCGCGACTTCCTCGTCGGCGCCGTCGTAGCCCACGATCTCCACATGACACAACCGCGGGAAGCGGTCGCCGAGGTTGCCGAGGCCGAGACGGCGAAGCGCTGACGGGCGCATGGCGGTCACCAACACGTCCGCCGTATCGAGCAGCCTGGTCAGCTCCTCCGGGCCGCTACCACTCTTGAGGTCGACCCGACGGACCTCCACCCCCTGTGTCAGTTCTGCGTACCAGGAGGGCGCGGCCACGGCCAAGGCGTCACCCGCCGGCGGCTCCACTTTGATCACCGCGGCGCCGAGGTCACTAAGGCCTGCTACGGCTAGCGGACCGGGCAGGTTGGTAGCCAATGAGACGACCTGTATGCCGGCTAGGGGTCGGAGCGATCGAAGACTCATTTCGGTGACTATACAAGCGGTCAGTAAACTTAGTCATCGTATAGCGCTAACGGTTGGCGCGTCCCCGTAGACTCGTTTATCAACGGAAGGGAGGCCGCGTGGACCGCCCCGCCCAGCATTTCGACGACCAAGACCTCACCGCCAAAGCGCGAATCCGCAACGCCGCTCTCGAGCTTTACGCGGCCAACGGCGAGGACCGCACACCGATGCGGGCAGTCGCGGCCGCCGCCGGGGTGACCGTCGGGCTGGTGGTTCATCACTACGGGTCCAAAGACGGCCTCCGCGAGGCTGTGGAGCAGATCGTCGTGGAACGTTTCGCGTCGGCCCTTGCTTCTGCCCCGACCGATGGGGCCGGCGAACAAATCGCTCGCGTCCGGAACGAGTCCGTCGCGGAAATGCTGGTCAGAAACCCGGAGGTGGTCAACTACCTCCGACAGGCGCTACTTGAACCCGGTGGCCGGCGGGGGCAACTGCTGGAGCGACTTACCGAACTCACCCACCGGGAGGTCGTTGCGATGCGCGAGACTGGCGCGGCCTCGCGAGGTCGCGCCGATTCCGTCCAGGTGGTCGACGTGATGATCAACCAGATGGGCCGGCTGTTCCTGCAGCCGCTGGTCGATGCCGTCTGGACTCACCTCGGGACCTTCACTCACACCGAGGGGCACAGCAAGCCCGAACTCGGCGTGAGCGTGTCCGAGGGTGGAGCTGTCGATCGTTTCCCCGGGCCCGCCACCTGAGCCGCGTTTCCGGCTTCACTGAACATTTGTACAAGCACCGCGCTGGCGGTTACAGTTTCGGCTGTGTCCGGGGTCACATGTCCGATCCCGGAGTCTTCAACACCTCAGGAGTCACCATGGCCACTCTCGGAGGCGCCCTCGCGCTCAATGCCCGTCGGCACCCGGACAAAACTGCACTGATCTTCGGCGAGAGCATCTACTCGTATGAGCAGCTTGCGGCCCGGACCGATCAGTACGCGCATGCGTTGGCGTCGCTCGGAGTCGGTAAGGGCGACAGGGTGGCGCTGCTGAGCCCGAACTCCGATGCGTACGTCCTGGGCTTGTACGGAGCGTTCCGACTGGGGGCCATCGCTGTGCCTCTCAACCCTCGCGTGCCGGCCCGCGAACTTCGCTACCTGCTCGAGGACTCCGGTGCGACGGTGCTGCTGTATTCCGAGGAGCTCGCGGTGGTGGTGGCCGGTCTCGACGAGCTCGATCCGCTGCCGTCCGCGCCGCAAAGCCTGGTGCTGGACGAGGCCGCAGCGCAGGGCATCGCGCGGCTCGCAGACACCATGCCGACCACCGCGCCGGAGGCGGAGGTCATCGAGGACGACGACTGCATCATCCTCTACACCTCAGGCACGACCGGGCGCCCCAAGGGAGCGTTGTTCGACCACCACCGCATGCTGTGGGTGGGGAACTCGGTTTCCGCACTCGGCATGAATAGCTTCGACCGGAATCTGCACGTCGCGCCGATGTACCACTGCGCGGAGTTGGTCCTGTTCGTGATGTCAGGGTTCAGCCTGGGCACCACTCACGTGGTGCTGCCAGCGTTCGAGCCCAAGGCGGTCCTGGATGCGCTGGAGAAGCACCGCATCACCGTGTTCCTGGGCGTGCCCACCATGTACCAGATGCTGCTGCAGTACCCCGAACTCGGCACGCGCGATCTGTCCGCATGGCGGCTGGGCTTCTTTGGCGCCGCACCAATGCCGCCGAACGCGGCGACCAGCTTGCTCGCCACCTTGCCGCACGTGCAGTTCTTCCAGCTGTGCGGCCAGACCGAGGGCGGCCCGACCGGAATCTTCCTCACCCCGGACGAAGTACGCGCCCGCCCGGATGCCACCGGACGGATGTCCATCACCAATGCCGAGACGCGGATCGTCGATGACGAGGGCAACGACACCGCGGTCGGCGAGCCCGGGGAGATCATTTACCGAGGCGAGACCATCATGAAGGGCTACTGGAACAAACCCGAGGCCACCATGGATGCGCTCCGCAACGGCTGGCTGCACAGCGGCGACGTGGCGGTCCGGGACGCTGACGGGTTTATCACAATCGTTGATCGGATGAAAGACATGATCATCACGGGCGGGCGCAACGTCTACTCGGTGGAGGTCGAACAGGCCCTCGCCAGCCACCCGGACGTGGCCGATGTGGCGGTCGTCGGGCGGCCGGACGAGATGTTCGGGGAGAGCATCATCGCCGTCGTCACCCCGGTTGAGGGCCGCGACGTCGCCTTGGAGTCACTCCGCGAGTACGGATCCCAGTACATTGCGGGTTATAAGCTTCCGCGCGAGCTCATCACCCGGCCCATTCCGCGTAACCCCTCGGGGAAGATTCTCAAGCACGTGCTGCGCGATGCAATCACGGAAGGCGCAGTCGCCACCAACTAGCAATCGGATAGCTCGTTAGGTTCCTCTGCTGATCCACCTGCCATTTGGCCCGCTCGGGGAGGGGTCGAGTTCGCGGGATACTCGGCATCGTCTACTTGTCATAACGTCTGGTTATCGGTGCCGGCACGAGTGGCGCTTCGGCTTCGGCTTTCAGCAGGTGCGCGGGAACTGTTGGACCCCTCTATGGCATTGCATGGCGATAGGAACTCTCGCCCGCAGTGTGTTCTGAAGCCTCGCGCCGAGGGTTGCCCGAGACCCGCAGCCCAAGGGAATGGTCAACCGCTTTCTCAACTGAGGCGGCGGGCCAACTGCGTGATGTCCGTGACCTCGAGGTCCGGGTTGCTGAAGTGCTTCGGGTACACACCGTTGGTGCGGTTGATCCACGCCGTTGTCATGCCGAACCGGTGGGCGCCGTCGATGTCCCAGGGATGGACGGCCACGAGCATGGCGTCCGAGGGGGCAACAGCACACTGTTCGAGTGCGAACTCGTAGGCAGGGGCGGCTGGTTTCCACGCGCCGGCGGAGTCGACCGACAGCAGCAAGTCGAAGTCGCGTCGTACACCGGCTGACGTGAGGAGCTTCTCGGCGACGTGTGTCGAACCGTTGCTGAGGGTGACCAACCGGATCCCCAGCTCCGTCAACGCCGTGACGCCGTCGGCGACATCGGGATGGGGGTCGAGTCCGACGAACCCGCTCATAATGTGCTCGATCGCCTCGTCGAGAGGTCGGTTGAGCTCCACCTCCGACAGCATGACCTGCAGGAGCCCGGTACCGATGTCAGCGAACGGGCGAGCGGCGCCTGCGGCGGTGAGGGCGAAGCCGTCGCGCAGGAGGTCGGCGAACCACAGGGGATACATCGAGCCGGGTGCCCCGACGTCGGAGAACCGGGCCGCCATCGCCGTGGTGTCGGACAGGGTTTCGTTGACGTCGAACACGATCACCCGCGGGCGGCGAAGCCCAAGCCCGTCGCCCCGGTTCTGTTCGCGATCGGCTGGTGTGTCGGTCACGCGGAGTCCTCCTGGCCACCGGTTGTGCACCATGCTATTCGCCAGCGGGCTGCGCGGCCGGAACACCTGGCTAGGGTGGGCGCATGGACGCCGACATCAACTTCTACTTCGACCCGGTCTGCCCCTTCGCCTGGATGACCAGCAAATGGGTGCGCCAAGTACAAGCGCAGCGCGACTACACCGTCGACTGGCGGTTCATCTCGTTGCGCCTGGTCAACGCCGAGGTCGACTACGACGCGCACTTCCCCCCTGAGTACGAAGCCGGCCACACCGCCGGGCTGCGGCTCCTGAGAGTGGCGGCTCGGGCGCGAGCCGAGCACGGCCGGGAGGCGATGGCGCCGCTGTACGCCGCCTTCGGGGCGCGCATCTTCGACACCGCTCCGGACGCCGGCGACGACCGCAGCGAAGGCGACGAGCGTGAGCGGCGCGGCACGAGCGAGTTCGCCAGGCTGGTCCTCGCCGACGCTGGCCTGCCGCTCGAACTGGCGGACGCCGTCGACGACGAGTCGTGGGACGCCGAGATCCGCCGGGAGACCGACGAGGCGCTCTCGCTGACGGGCAAGGATGTGGGCACGCCCATCATCCACTTCGAACCACCGACCGGTGTCGCCTTCTTCGGACCCGTGATCAGCCGGCTGCCACACGAGGACTCGGCGGCCGAGCTCTGGGACCACGTGGTGGGGCTCGCCCGCTTCCCGGGTTTCGCCGAGCTCAAGCGCAGCCTGCGCGAGAAGCCGCAGCTCGCCGCGTTCGGAGTCGACGCGGACACGGTCGGCACGCAGGAGGACTGGCACGGCGGAAGCCGTCGGCAGAAGAAGTGAGGATGGCCGTTCGCGCCACAGCGGCGGAACTGGCGGAGATACTCGCCTGATGGCTATCGATCCCCGCGGAAGAGACCTCAAGCGCTACCTCGCCGACGACCCCGGCGGCCCGGTGGTGATGCTGAACCTGCTCCGGTTCGCCGATGGCGGGCGTGAGGACTACGCGAAGTACGCCGCGGCGCTGAACGAGACCTTCCTTCCCCGCTATGGCGCCGAGGTGCTCTACGCCGGTGACGGTTCCACAGCCCTGGTCGCCGAGACCGGCCAGGACTGGGATGCCGTTCTGCTGGTCCGGTACCCCAGCCGCGCCGCGTTCAGCGAGATGGTCGCCGACCCCGAATATCAGACCGTCACGGCACTGCGTACCAGCGCGTTGCAGGAAGCGGTGCTTCAGGCCACGACCCCCTGGGCCTGACTCCGACCCCGTAGGCACGTCGAATCCGACGCGCATGCCCGAGTGCGATCGCGCGCAGAATGCGGGACGCCGGGGCTACTGCTGGGCTCGTCGTCGTCGACCTGCGATGGCGTGAAGCACCAACGCGAGCATCACCGTCGCGCAGCAGATCACACCCACGCCGAACGCCATGGTGATGCCCTCGTCGGTCGAGTACGCGGAGTCGGAGGGGTGCGCGGCGAGGACGGCGGCCGACAGGGCCGCGCCGACCGCGCCGCCGACCGTGCGCAGCACCTGGTTGAAGCTCACCGCGCTGCCGAGCTGGTCCACCGCCACGCTGCGGGCGATGAGCGCGGGCATCGCGGCGTAACCCGAGCCGATCCCGGCGCCGAAGAGGAACATGCCGATCGCCAGCGTCCAGAAGTCGCCGTGCCGCAACCACAACAGCACCGACGCCACCGTCATCACGGCCGCGCCGACGGGGAGGAACACCGCCATGTCGTAGCGGCGGGACAGGGCACGGACCGTGCGGTTGGCCACGAGACTGCCCGCCGACAGCGGCGCCATCATGAAGCCCGCCCACATCAGCGGCACCGCCAGGCCGAAGCCGGTGTCGGCGGGTGCCTGCGCCACGAGGCTCGCGATGGACAACCCGATGTACATCGCGGTGCCCAGGCCGATCGCGGTGGCGTTGGCCAGCAGGACTTCCGGCCGGCGGACCGCGCGGAGGTTGACCAGGGGATGCAGGGTGCGGATGCTGTGCACGATCCAGAAGAGCAGCGTGTTCAGCGCGACCACGAGGACGACGAGCGCCGTCGCGGACCCCCAGCCCCAGATCTGCCCCTCGGAGATCCACAGCAGCAGCGCGGCCAGACCGCCGCCCAACAGCAGGGCCCCGCCGATGTCGAACGGCGTGCGGGGCGCGAGCGGATCGGGGCCCGCGGGGATGAATCGCCACACGCCGAACGCCGCGGTGGCCACGAACAGCGCCGCGAAGGCGAACGCGGCCCGCAGGTCGAACGTCGCCGCGAGGATGCCGGTGAGCGGGTAACCCAGCCCCATCCCCACCGACACCGTGACCGAGAGGGTCGAGATGGTGGGCTGCGATTCGGTGAAGGTGAGGTGCCGGCGGGCCAGGGCGATGGTGATGGGCACCGTGCCGTAGAGGAGCCCCTGCATCGCGCGGCCGATGAGGAAGACGGTGAAGTTCGGCGCGACGGTGGCGATGATGGACCCGAGGAAGATCACGCCGAGGCTGGTCAGGAGCAGCCTCCGGGTATGGGGACCATCGGCGAGGCGGCCCATGATCGGGGTCGCGACCGCGCCGACGAGCAGGTTGGCCGTGAGCATCCACTGCGCCGTGCTCACCGGGATGCCGAACTCCGCCGAGACCGACGGCACCAGCAGCATGCCGAGGGAACTGACGATCGAGCTGGTCAGGGCGGCGTAGACGAGGGCCTCGACGAACCAGCGGGGCGCCGGGCGCCGGTGAGGGGTCATCGGGCGTCCTCGGAGTCGAGGCGGCGGAGCAGGGGGACCGCGGCCGCGAGACGGTCGCGCTCGGCGTCATCGAGGTGGTCGGCGATCGCGTGAGCCAGCCAGTCCTGGCCCGCGGCGCGCTCGGTGCGGAGCTTCTCGCGCCCGCCTGTAGTGATGGTGACGAGGGTGCGTCGGCCGTCGGCGGGGTCCGGGCTGCGGGAGACCAGGCCCAGGTCGCGGAGTTCGCGGACGGCGTTGGCGACGGCCTGATGGCTGATCCGCTCAAGGCCTGCCAGGTCGGTCGCAGTCAGGGACCCGCGCTGCTCCAGGTGGGACAGGATCCCGACCTTGCCCATCGACAACGTCCGGTGGGAGTTGAACCGTCGCCACAGGGGGCGCAGCGCGTGGCGGAGATCGTCCGCCAGGGCGGCGATGTCGGGCGGCGGGTCGGTGGGCGTCACTCCGGCGAGTCTACAACCGAGTTGCGCAACCTGCTTGCATAAGGGCGGCGGGTCCGGCGCCGGGGCCCGCCCGGCCTCAGTAGGTTCCGCAGTTGCTCGACGCCGGGACTCCGTTGACGCGGTCGTCGAGGTACCGGAGGTTGCCCTCCAGACCGGTGAGCATGGGCACGGCGTGGCCGATCGCCAGACCGGGTGCGACGGGAGGCATCGGGTCGATGACCATGTCGACGGCGGCGCCCTGCGCGCACCAGTCTCGGCCGAGCTGCTGCGACTGGTGGCCGGGGACGACGTCGTCGTTGACGGGCGAGAGCACACGCACGGGCGTGGTCGGGGCAAGGCGGCCGATGCGCTGACGCTCGAGGAACGCCAGGATCTCGGGCTCGCTGCGCACGATGTCGCCGGCCGACAGGCCCGAGATCGTGAAGTCAGTGGTGCGCTGCTGGAAGAATTGGACCGCGGTCTCGCCGATGCACTGGTCAGAGGTGACGGCGAGCATGGCCCGGCCCCGGTCGTTGAAGTACGGGTTGATCAGGGGGCCCATCTCCGGGTAGGCGTCGATCAGGCTGTTGATCGCGTAGCCGATCGCCCCGGCGATGGCGGTGCCGTCGATCTGCTCGAGCGTGGCGAGCAGGTCGGCCGGCGGGGAGCCCGCGGCGGTACCCACCAAGTTGATCTCGGGCGCGTACTGCGGGTGGAGTTCGGCGGCCGCGGCCACCGCCCCGCCGCCCTGGGAGTAGCCGACGAACACGGTGCGGGCGTCCGGCTCGACGTCGGCGCCCGGTACCGACGACGCGGCGCGCGCGAGGTCGAGCACTGCGCGGGCCTGCGACTCGCGGTTGACGTACGAGTGCAGCCCAGGGGTGCCGAGCCCCTCGTAGTCGGTCATCGCGACGGCGTACCCGCGGGCGAGCAGCGCGTAGGTCTGGAACAGCTCGTAACCGAACCCGACTCCCGGCGGGTCGGTGCGGACGGTGGCCAGGTTCTGGAACGTCTTGGACGGCGCGCAGTGGTCGCCTTGCCCCTGGGTTCCGGGCGCCATCACGGCCAGGGGGCGGGTGCCCGGGCCGGTCCACGGTGCGCGCGGCTGCAGATAGGCGCCGGTCACGGCGATCGCCTGGTCGCGCGATCCGACGGAGGTGTACATGATGCGCTGCGCGTCGGTGGACAGCGGTCCGGCTGCATCGGAGATCGAGTCGGCGCCGGGGATCGGCGGGATCGCGGCGGCGAGGGGGAACGGCTCGGTCTTGATGAGCTCGCCGGAGGCTGCGGGCAGGTCCGCGGGCGGCTGGTAGAAGGCGGGCGCCGGGTCGTTGGACGATCCCTGCGCGCCGGCGGCGGGGGCGACCACGGCCCCTCCGGCGAATGCGGTGGCGATGGCGGTGGCGAATGCGGCTGCGCGCATTCCGGTTCGGCGAAGTTGCACGGTCCCCCCTGGGGCTGGTTGTGTTCTGTCTCACAAAATTGAGCTGAGTCTAACCTGAGTTCCGCAAGTTGACGTCGTTCCCGGCTGATTCGCTAGGTTTGCTGCAATTCATGAGGCTGAGCGTGTGGCGCGGGGGTCACCAATTGAGCGGGACCCGGGTTGGTGGGTCTGACAAGGCAGAGACCAAGACGTTGATCCCGGTCATCACCGCCTTCCGGGGGGGCGGCACACGATCGCTGACATGGTAGTCGTGGCCGATGTGGGGATGCTCTCGGCGGCTAACTTGAATGCCCTCGAGGAGGCCGACCGGGCCGAACCACTGAAGAAGCAACGGTTCGTCGAGGTCATCGGACAGAACGTCACCTCGGACGAGGCACCGAGCGAGCGGTCGCGCCAGGCGGCCGGCCACAAGGGGTACGTCAGCAATATCTACCCGGCCGTGATGGACGGTCCACGACCTGTGGAAGGTCGATCAGTCCGTCCGGACGGCCAAGTCCGATCTTGAGGCCAGGCCGGAATCCATCGAGGCGCACCCCCTGACGCAGCGATCGGACGGGAACGAGCGGCGTCAGCACCAGTGGCGCCACGAGCGTGGTCACGACCGTCTCCGGATCCAGGTCGGGGTCGAGGTCGCCGCGGTTCCTCCCGAGGAGGGACTCGGCGAGGATCATCGACACGTACATGAGAAGGGAGAACGAGCCGGCGATCACTGCGAGGCCGTACGCGGCCTCGAGCAGCATCGCGATACCACCGGACGACGGGGTGCTCGCCGAATTCCGGATGTACGAGTAGGCGCTGAAGTCCGCGACCACGGCCCCGGCGAACAACGCCCGTGGCATCAACCCGCCTGCCAGCTCGCCGACCTGGCCGCCCAGCGCGAGGATGCCGGCTCCGATCATGGCCCCCCGTGCCCGGCGCGACCGAGCCGGTGAGTGAGAGTGATTCCCGGGCACGGGCGTGGTCCATCTGTGGTCTCATCCTCGGTGCGAGGGGGCCGGGGCGGGACCCGTCCTGCCGGGCTCACGAGTCGTCTCGGCTCTCCCTCGTCTTCCGGTCGTTGGCCTTGCGCAGCGCCTCCACGAGCTCGTCCTTCGTCATGTCGGAGCGGCCCTCGATGTCGAGCCGCTGCGCCTGCTCGTAGAGGTGGTCCTTGCTGGCGTTGGCGTCCACCCCGCCCTTCGACTCTCCGGAGGGGTTCGGGCCGCCGCTCTCCGAGCGTGAATCCGAGGGTCCCTTGCCGTCCTTGGGCTCCCAGTGGTCGCCCACCTTCTCGTGCGTGTGCTT
The DNA here is from genome assembly GCF_032905965.1 of Dietzia sp. IN118. Lineage (NCBI taxonomy): Bacteria > Bacillati > Actinomycetota > Actinomycetes > Mycobacteriales > Dietziaceae > Dietzia > Dietzia sp. IN118. Next base: position 13,249 of record NZ_JAUMSR010000001.1, read on the forward strand.
GACGGCGCTCCAGGCGGTCCGCGCGACACGGGACTCGTCGCTGTACTCCTCCTCCGCCGAGTCATAGGCCTTGGCGAAGGTGTCCTTGGCCTTCTGGTCGCTTCGCTGCAGCGTCGAGGGCAGCTCGCTGTCCTTCGCGTTCCCGTCGCTGTCTGTCTTCGGCATGGCGATTCCTCTCGTTTGTCAGCTCACCAGGATCTGGGTGGCGGTCTCTTTGAGCTTGGCCTGGGCCCATGTGGCCTGGCGCGTGGTCTGGGGTTGGCATTTCTCCGCGACTTCGAGAAGGTCGCGGTGCCGTAGGCCCTGCGCGGCCTGGGCGATGAGGAGCCAGTCCATGGCGACCCCGGAGGCCTCCATGTAGACGGTCCGTAGGTCCTCGAGCAGGAGCAGCTCCGGGGTGTGGTGTCTGCCGAGCAGTTCGCTGCCCTTCTCCCGCGCCCGTTCGGCCAGTCCGAGTTCGAGTCGGGGGGCGGGGTCGAGGTCCTGGCCGTAGTCGCCACCGATCCGGGCGATCCCGGCGATGTGGCTGCGGGACCAGCCCACCAGGTCCCGTGCGACGTGGTAGATCTCATGATCGACCTTGTGGCGCTCGGAAACCTGCAGAAGTTTGTGCGCGAGCCCGACCTCGGAGCGGTGTAGTTCGCGGAGAACGGGTCCGAGCCTCATGTCGGGCCTCCTGTCGATACGCGTGTCGGGCGGCCACGGGAGGTGGTGTCGCGGTCGGCGACCCGGGCGATGCGTGCGGCGGCGGTCTTGAAGATCGGCTGTTTGGAGGCGGGGTCCCAGTCCGTGGGGGTCAGCTCGTTGGCCGCCGTCCCCACGGCGTCGCCCTCCGGTCCGGCGCTGTCGCCGGTGTCCCAGTAGCCGTAATGGAACGGCAGGAAGATCACTCCCGGTCGGATCCCGGTGATCCGGGCGGCCGCCCGCACCCGTCCGCGGGGGGTGGCGATCTCCGTGAGGTCTCCCTCGGTGATGCCGGCGGCCGCGGCGTCGGCGGCGCAGATCTCCACCCACACCTGCGGAGCGGCTGCCTGCAACTCGGGGGCTCTGCCGGTCTTGGTGCGGGTGTGGAAGTGGTAGATGGTCCGGCCCGTGATCAGCTGCAGGGGGAAGTGCTCGTCGGGCGGTTCGTGCGCGGGGAGGTATTCCGCGCCCTTGAGCATCGCCTTGCCCTCCGGATTCATCGCCGTGTACTCGGTGGCGTCCTTGGGGGCGCCGGTGACCAGGTCGCGACCGTAGTTCTCGCAGTAATCCGGGTCCGCCCAGAACTTCCCGTCCGAATAGAGCCGCTCGGTGCCGTCGGGGTTGTCGTCGTTGCACGGCCACTGGATACCGGAGCCGCCGCGCAGTCTGTCGTAGGTCAGCCCGGTGTAGTCGCACGGCCGGCCGGCGGTGCAGTCCTTCCACGCCTCGAACGCCGATTCGGGGTCGTGCCACTTGACCAGCGGCCCGCCGTCCTTGTCCTTGAGCCCCAGGCGGTGGGCGAAGTCGATGAAGATGTCCAGGTCGGCCCTGGCCTGGCCGGGCGGATCGACGGCCTTCTCCGACAGGTGCACCGTCCGGTCGGTGTTGGTGAACGTGCCGGTCTTCTCGCCCCATGTGGCGGCCGGCAGGACGACATCGGCGAGCCTGGCGGTCTCGGTGAGGAAGATGTCCTGCACCACCAGTGTCAGTCGCTCCTGGGACAGGATCGAGCGGATGCGTGTGAGTTCCGGCAGGGAGACGGCCGGGTTGGTGCCGCTGACCCACAACAGCCGGATCGAACCGTCCTCCACATACCGCATAATCTGCATGGCGTGGGTGGGTGCCGAGTAATGCGGGATGTCCATCGGGTCGACGTTCCACACCCGGGCCAGGTGCTGCACGTGCGAGGTGTTGGACCAGTTCCGGAAGGCCGCCAGGTCGCCGTCGGCGCCACACTCACGGGTGTTCTGGGCGGTGGGCTGGCCGTTCATCTGCAGCACGCCGCACCCGGGCCGGCCGAGCATCCCGCGCAGCAGGTGGATGTTGTTGACCTGCACAGCGGCCGCGGTGGCCTGGTTGGACTGGTAGAAACCCTGCAGCACCGTGGACATCAGCCGCTCGGCGCCCCCGATGAGCCGGGCGGCCCGGCGGATCTGCTCGGCCGGCACGTCACAGATCTCGGCCACCCGCTCCGGCGGGTAGTCGGCGACCTGCTCGGCCAGTGACGAGTATCCGACCGTGTGCTGGTCGATGTAGTCGCGGTCGATGTGGCCGGCCTCGAGCAGTTCGTGGATCAGACCATTCATCAGCGCCAGGTTGGTGCCCGGCCTCGGGGTCAGATGGAGGGTGGCGTGCTCGGCGACCGGGGTGGGGCGTGGGTCCACGCACAGGATCGCGGGCGGGTCGTCCCCGGCCAGACGATCCAGGATCCGCATCCAGGTCACGCTCTGCGTCTCGGCCATGTTGTGTCCGTAGAGGCAGACGACGTCGGCGTGGTCGATGTCGGCGTACGAGCCGGGCTGACCGTCACATCCGAAGGACGCCTTGAGCGCCGCGGCGGCCGTCGCGGTGCACAGCCGGGTGTTGCCGTCGACGTGGTTGGTGCCGATGCCACCGTGGGCGATCACACCGAGGGTGTAGTACTCCTCGGCGAAGAGTTGCCCGGTGGTGTAGAAACCGATCGCGCTGGGGCCCTGCTCGTCCAGCAACTCGGTGGTCCGGCCGACGACCCGGTCCATCGCCGTGTCCCAGTCGGTCTCCACCAATACGCCGTTCTCGCGTACCAGCGGGCGGGTCAGCCGGTCCGGTGAGGAGTTCGCCTGCCAGCCGTAGAGGTCCTTGACCCCCAGTCGTCCGCGATTGACCCGGTCGTCGGCACGTCCACGCACCCCGCAGATTCGGTCGTCCTTCACGGCGATGTCCAGTCCGTCGCCGTTGGAGTGCAGGATCGACGCCGTCTGTACCCAGCGGTCGACATCCGCCTCGGCCATTCCGTCGGCCAGGTAGGTGTCCACTCGGACCGGCCACTGCTCGCCGGGGCCGTAGGGGGTGCGTTCGCCCCAGGGGCGTTCCACTCGATCGGGGGCTGACTGATTCCCGTGTGACATTGACATTCCTCGCGACGAGGTCTGTGGGCTGCTTGCCGACCGTACGCGCGGCCCGGCGAACGGACCACCGGAACGGCGTGAAGAGCCCGGACCGGAGACGCCATGGAGTGTCTCTCGGAGCGGTTCGCGGGCGGTGGCGTTTCGGCTCAGTAGTCGTAGTCGCTGCCGTGGTTCCCCGAGTTCGTGCCGATCCGCTTCAGGTGGACCCGACGGGCGAGACGGATGGCCGGTCGTGCGAGGAACTCCAGAGAGCCGAGCAGGAACAACCAGGTGCCGATGGTCTGTGTGGAGTCGAAGAAGAACAGGACGCTGCCCACGAGGAAGAACAGGGCTATCAGAACGTCATTGGCGATCGACAGCGTCTCGTAGCGGTCGTTGATGACCACTTCCTCGCGCCCGACGAGAAGCCGGAGCGATGAGGAACCGGGGGACGGTCCGCTGCTGGTGTGAGTGTTGGTGCTCATGAAAACGCAACCTCTTAAGAGAGTCGGCGCGTCCGGCGGCCGCGTGACCACCGGGGACGGAGTGCGACGTGGACCTCCGGGGGAGGTGGAGAGATCAGCCGATGGCTCCGAGTAGGTCGGTGCAGGCCTTCTCGCAGCGTCGGCACGCTTCGGCGCAGATCCTGCAGTGCTCGTGCATGCTCGCGTGGCTCTCACACTCGTCTGCGCAGCTCGCGCACGCGGCGCGGCACGCGGTGAGCAGTTCCTTGGCGGTGCCCAAGTCGCTGCCGGTCCGGCGGCTCAGCACCGAGGCGGTGGTCGCGCACACGGCAGCGCAGTCGTGATCGGTGCGGATGCAGTCACGCAGGTCGGCGACCGAGTCCTCGGCGAGACACGCATCCGCGCACGCGGCGCACGTGACCGCGCACGCGGCGGCGGCGTCGATTGCCTCGGCGAGGTGGTCCACCTGCAGATCCGCAGTCGGATTGGGGTGGGTGGTGATGATCGAGCTGATGCTCATGGGTTCCTCCGCTTCGTCGTCTCACTGCCGAGTAGCAGGAGCATGGCTTGTCGAATCGGACGGCCGGGATGGTGATCGGCGGTAGCACGGCGCTACAGCCTCGCTCCCCGGCTCGTAGGCGTCCACGACGCTACGCCGACCGCGAGGACGTCACCACCGAGAGAATCACTCGCCGCTGATGGAGCGGTTAGCCCCGAGTGGACGGGCTCGTAGGGTGCGGGGATAAAGATCCCGCCGTTGTTGTGGAATACCGCTCCGCCGTGGGTGACGCTCGCTTTCTTCGCCTGGCAGTAGCGGGGACCGCCCCGGCGCCCACGGCGATGATCTTCAGGAGGTCGATGGTGACGAGCCGCATACGGGAGGCCGTCATGGGGCTGCCGCCGGGAGCTTTCGCCTTCGTGATGGCGACGGGGATCCTCTCGGTCGGACTGTCCCGGCAGGAACTGGCGGGGGCGTCGCGCATCGGCCTCGTCCTGGCCGGCACCGCCTGGGTGGCTCTTCTCATGCTCACGGCAGGCCGACTTCTCTGGTATCGCGACCGGGTCGTGGCCGATATCCATGACCCCGGCCGCGCCTTCGGGTTCTTCACGCTCGCGGCGGGGACGAATGTGCTCGCCGTCCGACTGGCCGACGATTACCGCCTTCTCGCGGTGGGGCTGCTCGCTCTCGGCTTCGTCACCGGGCTGCTGCTCGCCCTATGCGGTGCCCTGGACCGCAGTCCTGTCCCGGACCGAGCGACCGGTGCTGTCCGAGGCCGATGGGACCTGGTTCATCTGGGTGGTCGCCGTCCAGTCCATCGCCACCGCGTCGGCCAGTCTCGAACCTCTGGTGCCCACCGGGAGAGGCGAACTCGCCGTCGTAGCGGTGGTGGCATGGTCGGTGGGGATCGTTCTCTACGCCGCCTGTGCGGTGTTCGTGGCCCTGCGTCTCATGCTCTATCCGCTGCGGCCACGGGATCTTGACCCGCCGTACTGGGTGGCGATGGGCGCCGCGGCGATCACGGTGGTCGCCGCGGCGCCAAAATCGTCGAGCTGACGTCCGCCCCGATGGTGGACGCGACGGCCGGACTCATTTCTGGACTTACCGTGCTGTGGTGGGCCTGGGCGACTTGGCTGATCCCGCTTCTCATCTCGGCCGGGGTGTGGAGACACGTGGTGCACCACATTCCGCTGCGTACGAGTCGTCCTGGTGGAGCGTCGTGTTCCCGCTCGGCATGTACGCCGTCGCCGGGATGTATGTGGGGCGGGCCGATTCACTGCCGATCGTGGAGCAGATCGGTGCGGCGTGGATGTGGGTCGCCCTCCTCGCGTGGCTCGTCGCCACCGCGATGATGGTGTGGTCCTGGTTCAGACCCCGTCACGGTGAGCGCGCCGACGACACAGGGTAGGCGAGGTGGGCACCCACCGCGGCCAACCGTCCGCGCTGCGGCCCTGCTGTGCCAGACGACCCCTGGCGACGACCGAGATCGTCGACAGGGGTCGAATGGAGCGTGTCGCCTCAGGGCTGCCGCGGCTCAGCCTGATGACGCTGTTCGCGCAAGCGGTCGCGGTGGAGGAAGGACAGGGCGACCATGGCGAGGCCCAGGATCAGGTGCAGCCAGTTGTCGGCCGTGTTGAGCGGCACGAAGTTGGCCGCCGAATCGTGGCCGATCACCAGGCCATAGACCCACAGGGCCAGGTAGACGATGCCGCCGGCCAGTAGGTAGATACGAGCCTGTGGGGCGGTCCGGGACATCAGGATCCCGACGACGCCGTAGAGCAGGTGGACGATGTTGTGGAGGATCGACACCTGGAACAGGCCCAGCAGCATGGCCTCGGATTCGTGGCCGGCGAACTGCATGGTGTCGTACGCGGCGGTAATCCCGGGGATGAAGCCGGCGATCCCCACGAGCAGGAACACCACGCCGAAGGCGAGGGCTACGTACTGGACGGGGGAGCGGTGCCGGGCCGGGCGAGCGGGTCTGGGTCGTGTCCGTCATGAGTCCATTCCTTTCTCGACTGATCGACATCGGAAGTGACGCTGTCCCGACCTTAAACAGCAGGGGCCGGATTGAAAACCGGTGCCGGGGGTCGGAGCGCTCGTCGGAGAACGCGATCCACCGTTGCGGCACTTACCCTAGGGGGGTACCGTATGTGCCATGGCCGAGCATGGATACACCCCGCACAAGGAGGACCACCTCAAGCGGCTGCGCCGCATCGAGGGTCAGGCCCGCGGGCTGCAACGGATGGTCGAGGAGGACAAGTACTGCATTGACATCCTCACGCAGGTCTCCGCCATGACCCGGGCCCTGCAGTCCGTCTCGCTGAGCCTGCTCTCCGAGCACCTCGGGCACTGCGTCGCCGGCTCCATCGCCAGCGGCAGCCCGGAGGAAGCCGAGGCCAAGCTCGCCGAGGCCAACGCCGCCATCGCCCGCCTGGTCAGGTCCTGATCACCGCGCCGTCCGATCGCGGGCCCCGACAGTCACCGCACACCCACCACCCGAACGAGGAGAACACCATGTCCGCCACTGCCACCTACACCGTCTCCGGCATGACCTGCGGCCACTGCGTCGCCTCCGTGACGGAGGAGGTCTCGGAAATCTCGGGAGTCACCGAGGTCGAAGTCGATCTGGAGTCGGGTCGCCTCGTCGTCGTCTCCTCCGACCCGGTCGATCCCGCGGCGGTCCGCGCCGCCGTGGACGAGGCCGGGTACACAGTCACAGCGCAGGAGTGAGCACACCATGACCACCACCGACAGCCGGGACACGGCGCTCTCCGCCGGGACCACCTTGGTCGAGCTGCAGATCGAGGGAATGACCTGCGCCTCGTGCGCCAACCGGATCGAGCGCAAACTCAACAAACTCGACGACGTCACCGCCGAGGTCAACTACGCCACAGAGAAGGCCCGCGTCCGGATCCCCGAGGGCCTGCAGCCGCAGCTGCTGCTCGATACCGTCGAGCAGGCCGGGTACCACGCGCAGCTGCCGCGTCCCCGGAGCACTCAGCCACGCACGTCCGCGCCCGGCGGGGGCGACGCGTCCGGTGCCGCGGCCGACGCCGGGCAGTCGACCGGCCACGCAGGCAACGCCACCGACGACACCGCCGCGCCCGACCGGGTCGACGAGCTGCGCCAACGCGTGATCATCTCCGCCGTCCTGTCGATCCCCGTGATCGCGATGGCCATGGTCCCGGCGCTGCAGTTCACCAACTGGCAGTGGCTGTCGCTGACGCTGGCCGCCCCGGTCATCGTGTGGGGCGCGTGGCCGTTCCACCGCGCCGCCGCGATCAACCTGCGCCACGGTGCGTTCACCATGGACACGCTCGTGTCCCTGGGCACGTCCGCGGCGTTCCTCTGGTCGCTGTACGCCCTGTTCTTCGGCCACGCGGGCATGCCCGGGATGACCCACGGGTTCGAGTTCAGCCTCTCGCCCAGTGACGGCGCCGGCGACATCTACCTCGAGGCCGCGGCCGGGGTGACCACGTTCATCCTGCTGGGCCGCTACTTCGAGGCGCGGTCCAAGCGCACGGCAGGCGCCGCATTGCGGTCGCTGCTCGAGCTGGGCGCCAAGGACGTCGCCGTGCTTCGCGGGGGTGTTGATGGCGGGCGTGTGGAGACCCGCATCCCGGTGGAGGATCTGCAGGTCGACGACGAGTTCGTCGTCCGCCCCGGCGAGAAGATCGCCACCGATGGCGAGATCGTCGACGGCGCCTCCGCGGTCGACACCTCGATGGTCACCGGCGAGTCCGTGCCCGCCGAGGTCGGTCCCGGCGACGCCGTGGTGGGCGGCACCGTCAATGCCAGCGGCCGCCTGACCGTGCGCGCCACCCGCGTCGGTTCCGACACCCAGCTCGCCCAGATGGCGCAGATGGTGGAGGACGCCCAGTCCGGCAAGGCCGCCGCGCAGCGCCTCGCCGACCGCATCTCCGGGATCTTCGTCCCCGTCGTGCTGGTGCTGGCCGTGGCGACGTTCGCCTTCTGGATGCTCACCGGAGGCGGCGCCGCCCTGGCGTTCACCGCGGCCGTGGCGGTGCTCATCATCGCCTGCCCGTGTGCGCTCGGCCTGGCCACGCCGATGGCCCTGATGGTGGGCACCGGCCGCGGCGCGCAGTTGGGCATCCTCATCAAGGGCCCCGAGGTCCTGGAGTCCACCCGCAAGGTCGACACGATCGTCCTGGACAAGACCGGCACCGTCACCACCGGTCAGCACGCATTGGTCTCTACGACTGTCGCGACCGGTGAGGATCGAGCCGAGGTGCTGCGCCGCGCCGGGGCCGTGGAGGACGCCTCCGAGCACCCCATCGCCCGTGCGATCGCCGCCGGCGCGCGCGAGGCGGTCGGCGCGCTTCCGGCGGTCGAGGGCTTCCGGAACCACGAGGGCCTGGGCGTATCGGGCCGGGTAGGTGGCGGCGCCGGTGCCCGCGGTGCGGTCGGCGCGGACGCCGTGGAGGGTGTCGACGACGATGAGGTGGTCGTCGTGGGCCGGCCCGCGCTACTGGCAGAGCGGGGCATGCCGCTGCCGCAGGAGCTGGAGGTGGCCCTCGGCGAGGCCGCGCAGGCCGGCCGCACGGCGGTCGCAGTGGGCTGGGGCGGGAAGGCCCGCGGGGTTCTCGTGGTGGCCGATCAGATCAAGGACACCTCGGCTGAGGCCATTCGTCGCTTCCGCGAGCTCGGGCTCACGCCCGTCCTGCTCACGGGCGACAACGCCGCCGTGGCCGCCTCGGTGGCCGCCGAGGTCGGGATCGATCCCGGCCCGGAGACCGTCATCGCCGAGGTCATGCCCGCGGAGAAGGTCGAGGTGGTCCGCCGCCTGCAGTCCGAGGGCCGGGTCGTCGCGATGGTGGGCGACGGCGTCAACGACGCGGCCGCCCTCGCCACCGCCGACCTGGGTCTGGCGATCGGCACCGGCACGGACGCGGCGATCGAGGCCTCCGACCTCACGCTGGTCCGCGGCGATCTACGCTCGGCGGCCGACGCGATCCGGCTCTCGCGGAGCACGCTCGGCACCATCCGGGGCAACCTGTTCTGGGCGTTCGCCTACAACGTCGCGGCGCTCCCGCTGGCCGCGGCGGGGCTGCTCAACCCGATGATCGCGGGCGCCGCGATGGCGTTCTCTTCGGTGTTCGTGGTGGCCAACAGCCTGCGGCTGCGGAGGTTCCGCGCGACCATCTGACCACCCCCTCGCAGATCCGCTACTCCGAATCGGCATCCGCTAGTCCAATTGGGCTCGCCGATCCCGATTCGGAGTAGCCGATTTCGCGGCTGGGGGCGGCCGGGGTGCGTCGGCGACCGGCTGCACCGTCGGGTGTCGCGTGGTTCGGTGGAGTTATGAGCTCTCACATGACTCCCGCGAGCGGTAACCCCGCTAGCCGTGACCGAGCGACAGGCCCGGGGCCCGCCGGACTGCCGGGAGGGCCCGCCGACGCCGGCGGATCCGGTGAGCTGGGCGCCCCCACCGGCTGGGCGCTGCCCATCATCACCCTGCTGGGGACCGCCGCCGCGATCGTGGCCGCGTTCATCGGCAGTGGAGCGCTCGGCGGCACCCCGATCGCCGAGGCTGCCGGCGGGGTGCTGTCCGCCGACGCGACCCCGGTGGCTCCCGCCGGGTCGGCGTTCAGCATCTGGAGCGTGATCTACCTCGGGCTCGCCGCGTACGCGATCTGGCAGCTGACCCCGATGGCCCGGCGCTCCGCCCGACAGGCGGCGCTGCGGCCGTGGGCGCTGGCCTCGGTGCTGCTCAACGCCGCGTGGATCTGGTCAGTGCAACTGGGGTTGATCCTCGGCTCGGTCATCGTGATCGTGCTGCTGCTGGCGGTGCTGATCCGCATCATGTTCATTCTCGGCGCGCCGCGCATCGGCGGGGTGGTCGAGACCGTGGTCACCGACGGCACGTTCGGCCTGTACCTGGGCTGGGTGTCGGTGGCGTTCTTCGCCAACACCTACGCGTGGCTCGCGAGCGCCGGCGTCGAGGTGGTGACCGAGGTGCCTTTCGGGATCGTCGGCATCGTCGTGGCCGCGGCTGTCGGCGTGGCGACCGCGCTCATCAGTGGCGGGCGCATCCCACCGGCGCTGGCGACGGCCTGGGGGCTGGCGTGGGTCGCCTACGGTCGCACCTCGGGCGCCCACGAATCGGCGGCCCTGGTGTGGACGGCGGCGATCGCGTCGGTCGTGGTGGTCGTCGTTGCCCTCGTCCGGCGACTCACGGTCGGCAAGAGGCAGCGGCGCCGAGCGGCTCAGCCAGCCAACGCCGTGGAGCGCACGGCCCAGTAGGCGGCGCCCGCGACTGCGCCGATCACCATGGCCGGGCCGAACGCGATGCCGCTCTTGGCCCCCACCCGACCCGCAGCTAGCAGCACGAGTGCGACGACGGCGTTGATGACGAACGCGGCCAACGTCCCGGCGAGCACGGCGGGCCAGCCCAGCCAGCCGAGGAACGCGCCGAGCGCGCCGGAGAGTTTGACGTCGCCCAGGCCGAGACCGGACGGATTGATGAGCGCCAGCACGAAGTAGAACGCGAGCAGCGCGGCCGCGGCGGCGGCGGCCCGACCGAGCGAACCCCAGACATCGAACATCGCGGCCGTCACGGCCAGTCCGCCGAACACCACGGGGTACAGCGGCAGGACGATCTTGTCGGGCAGTCGGAAGACCGCGAGGTCGACCGCGATCAGTAGCGCGCACCCCACAGCCAGTGCAGCGAACGTCACCAGATCGGCCCAGCCCAGAGCCAAGTACGCGGCACCGAAGCCTCCGGCCGCAGCCAGCACCACGTGCAGGCCACTGCGCAACCACCGGGAATCGGACTCGGCGAGGGAGCGCATCCACCGCCCGAGCGCCGCCGCGGCCAGCCCGGATACGACGGCCGAGGCCACGGCGATCACGACGAGCATGTCAGGAGAACGCCTCCATCATGTTGATCACGGTGGGACCGAGCAGCACGATAAACAGTACGGGCAGGATGCACGTCAGGAGCGGGAAGATCACCTTGACGGGCACCTGCTGAGCCTTTTCCTCTGCGCGCTGGCGACGCTTGACTCGCATTTCGCTCGCCTGGGTGCGCAGGACGTCGGCAACGGAGATGCCGTAGGCGTCGGCCTGGATGATCGCCCGGACGAAGCGCCGCAGGTCGGGGACGTCGGTCCGCAGGGCAAGCGACTCGTAGGCGGTACGGCGAAGCTGGCCCACCTGGATCTCCTGCAGGGTGCGGATGAGCTCCTGGGCGAGCGGGCCGGTGCCGTTGCGACCGGCTCGGGCCATGGCGGCGTCGAAGCCGAGGCCGGCCTCGACCGCGATAGTCATCTGGTCGAGGGTGTCGGCAAGCTCGAGCTGGATCTCGTCATTGCGCTCCTGGCTGCGGCTGCTCAGGAGCAGCTCGGGCAGGAAGTAGCAGACCGCCGCCGTGCCCAGAACAAGGAGCAGCAGGAGCGGCTCCGGCTTGGCCCGCAGCAGCAGCAGGCCCAGCAGGATCACGACGAGTGGCAGGACGATCTTGGCCACCACCAGCCGCGGGAGTGACCAGCCCGTGGGTCGGCCGGCGCGGATGGTCAGCCTCTCGAGCCTGCGGATGGTGCCCGTCGGCGTGAGTCGGCGGGCGACCTCGTACAGGCGACTGCGGGAGTCGTCGTCGTCGACCCCGGTGAGGTCAACGGGCGCGGCGGCGTACCCCTCGTCGATCCCCCGGCGGAGGTTGGCGACGGTGCGCGCGCGGACGGTGTCGCGGCCGGCGAATACCGCGAAGGCCAGCATGAAGACCGAAGCGGTCAGAACGAACACGGCCACCGCGGCAGGCAGTGAACTCACGCGGGGCTCCTTTCGAGGGGCGAGAGGGTAGGGGAGGAAGGGTGACCCTGAGGGAGGGGCCGACCCTGTCAGAACTTGATGCGGACGACCTTGCTCAACCAGATGCCGCCGATTGTCAGCATCACGACGCCGGCCGCGATCATCCCCCAGCCGAGCGGGCTCTGGGTGAGCACGCCGATGTAGGACGGGTTGGAGATAAACAGGAACCCGCCGATGCCGAACGGCAGCGCCATGAGGACGTACGCCGACAGCTTCCCTTCGGCGGCGAGCGCTGCCACCTGCCGGCGGATCTGGTTGCGTTCGCGGATGGTGTGGCCCACGGCGTCGAGAACCTCGGCGAGGTTGCCGCCGACCTCGCGGTTGATCGCGATGGCCTGGGTGACCCACACGAAGTCCTGGCTGCCCATCCGGTTGGCGGTCTCCTCGAGGGCGGGGCCGAGGTCGCGGCCGACGCGGGTCTCGTTGATGATCCGCGCGAACTCCTCGGACGTAGGTTGTTCGGCTTCGCGTGCGACGGAGGCCAGCGCCTGCAGCATGGAGTGTCCGGCGCGCAGGCTGCTGGACATGAGCTGCAGGGAATCGTCGAGTTGGTCGGCGAACTTGGCGCGACGGCGAGAAGCGAGAATCTGTAGAAGGGCGTAGCCACCTGCGGGCGCGAGAAGGGCCAGGAACGTGCCCATCAGCGGACCGACGAGGATGAGGCCGAGGGCGAACGCGACGATCGAGGCGACGACGACGAGGAAGACGTAGTCCTGGAGCCCCATGCGGACTCCGGCGCGTTCGAGCTGGCCGGCTCCGGTGGTCCCGCGGCGGCGCAGGAGGGAATCGATTGCCTCGGTGGCGGCGGTGGCCGCGCGGCTGATCGGTCCGGGTCCTTCGGCCATGCCGGGCCGTCGGCGTTCCCGGGGAATCCGCCCCGGCGCGGGAGAGAGGATGAGGTAGCCGCCCGTGAGCAGCGCGAGCGTGAGGGCGGCGATCGCGAACCCCGCGGGGGACAGCAGCGTCTGACTCATCGGATGGATCCGGGGTTCTCGGTGGTCGCGCCGAACACGCGTGGGGACAGGGTGATGCCGAGTTCGTTGAACCGGTCGGTGAAGCGGGGCCGGACGCCGGTGGCCTGCGGCTTGCCGAGGAACTTGCCGTCCGGGCCGAGACCGGCGGAGTAGTCGAAGAGAAAGGCATCCTGCAGGGTGACGGTCTGGCCCTCCATGCCCTGGACCTCGGTGACGGCGGTGACGCGACGGGTGCCGTCGCGGAGCCGGGTGAGCTGGATGATCACGTCGACCGCGGAGGCGATCTGCTCGCGGATGGCCCGCAGGGGCAGGTCCATGCCGGCCATGAGGACGAGGGTCTCCAGTCGGGCGATGGCGTCACGTGGCGAATTGGAGTGGACGGTGGAAAGTGACCCGTCGTGGCCGGTGTTCATGGCCTGGAGCATGTCGAGGGTCTCTCCGCCGCGGACCTCGCCGACGACGATGCGGTCGGGCCGCATACGCAGGGAGTTGCGCACCAACTCGCGGATCGTGATCTCGCCGCGGCCTTCGATGTTGGCCGGGCGCGACTCGAGACGGACCACGTGGTCCTGCTGGAGCTGCAGCTCAACGGCGTCTTCGATGGTGACGATCCGCTCGCCCTCCGGGATGTACGAGGACAGCACGTTGAGCAGGGTGGTCTTGCCGGAGCCGGTGCCTCCGGAGACGATGATGTTGAGCCGTGCCTCCACGCACGCCTGGAGCAGTTCGGACATCTCCGGGGTGAGAGTGCCGAACCGGATGAGGTCGTGCACCTTGAACGGGTCCTTGGAGAACTTCCGGATGGTCAGCGAGGAGCCGTTGACAGCGAGCGGCGGGATGACGGCGTTGACTCGCGAACCGTCGGCGAGTCGGGCGTCGACCAGCGGGGAGGATTCGTCGACGCGGCGGCCGATGCGGGAGACGATCCGCTCGATGACCTGACGGAGGTGTTCCTCCGAGGCGAACCTGGAGGGATGTCGAGTGAGCTGGCCTGCGCGTTCGACGAAGATCATGTCGGGTCCGTTGACCATGATTTCGGTGATCTCCGGGTCGTCGAGCATCTTCTCGAGCGGGCCGTGACCCAGCACGTCGGCCTGCACGTCGGTGATAAGTCGCACCCGCTGGTCGCTGGTGAGGGGGACGGTCTCGTCCTCGACAACCTTATTGAGCTCGCTCCGCACCATGGCGTGGAGTTGTTCCTCGGTGAGCGAGGGGTTGTTCAGGCGAGCACCGATGCGCTCGAATAGCGCGCTGGCCGCGCGCTCCTTGAGGGCGACCAGCGGATCGACAGTGGGATCGTCGGCGGGTGCGTTCCCGGAGGTCTTCGTGGACGGGATGCTGGTGGCCGTGGCCGGCTTCGTCGTCGTCCCCGTCGGGGCGACCACGGTCGGCGTCGAGGGCGGCGCGGCGGGGGCAGACGATGCGGCGTCGGACGCGGGCGTGTCAGTTCCGCTCGGAGCGACGCGGGCCGCGCGGAGACGTTCGGACAGGCTCACGCCTTCACCCGCTTCCGGCGGAGTCGATGCCGGCCACCTTCGGCGGTCAGTACGGCCGTCGCGGTGGGGCGCATGGGGGCCGGGGTGAACCGGTCGACCAGCTTGCGCAATTGCTTGGCCATCGCATCGCGGCCGTCGCTCTGCAGGAGGGGCACTCCCTGGTTGACCGACACGGGGACCGCCTTGCTGCGGGGGAGGACCAGGTCGACGCCGGTGCCGATGGTGGCCTCGACGTCGGCCTTGGTCAGCCCGCTGCGGGGGTCGGCGAAGTTCACCACGACGTGCCGCTTCTCGAGATTCAGTCCCAGGTCGCGAAGGATGTTCAGTTCCTTGCGCAAACCGCGGACCCCGGGCACGTCAAGGCTGGTCAGCGTGACCAGTTCGTCGGCCTGGTCGATTGCGGCGAGGGCGTGGTCGTCGAGTCCGGGAGCGGTGTCCACCACGACGTAACGAAATTCCGAGGCGAGGGTCTGCAGGAGCTGGGCCACGTCGGCGGCGGTGATGTCGTCGGCGTCGGCGGGTGAGGTCGGTCCGCACACGGCGTAGAGGCCCGTCTGGTGCTGGGTGAGGAACGTCTTGAGCACCATGGAGTCCTGGACGGCCGGGCCGCGGACCACGTCGAGGAGGGTGTGCTCGGGGTCCAAGTTGAGGGCGCTGGCCACGTCGCCGAACTGCACGTCGAGGTCGACGATCACGGTCGAGAGCGGGGCCGTCCGGGCCAGGCCGACCGCGAGATTGGTGGCGACGGTCGTCTTGCCGACTCCACCCTTGGGCGAGACGACGCTGATGACGCGGCCACGCGTGCTTGCGCTGCCGTTCATTGCGGGGTCGCCCGGACCCTGAGGTGCGGTCGAGGCGGCGACCTGAGCGGCCCGGCCGAGTACCGCGGCCAGCTCGCCGACCTCGGCTTCGGGGTGCACCACGTCGCACGCGCCGGCACGGAGGGCGGCGAGGGCGAAAGCGTCGGGATGTTCGCTCGCCAGCACCACGGCCATGCCGGGGCACTCGGCGGCGAGCCGCGACGAGAGCTGCAGAGCCTCGTTGCGGCCGGCGGCGACGTCGATCACCACGACCTGGGGGATGGCGACGCCCGGTCCGAGTTCCTGGAACAACTGCGACGGCCCGCCGGGGAGCGGGCGCCCCGCGATCATCGAGATCGGCTCGCCGGCCGCGGTGGCGACCCTCCCGCGGAGGTCGGCGGAATCGGTGGCGATCAGTATGCGGCTCATCAGTAGAAATCCCTTGCATCGACCCGGCCGGTGCCGTCCTGCGGAACGGTGGAATCCTCGAGTGACAGCCAGATGCTCCCGTGCTCGACTGAGAACGCGACCGTTTGGGCCTGGTCAGTTGTGAGCGCCATCGTGATCATGGCGCCACCCTCTGGGACGGGTGCCGCGTCGGGGTTCTCGATCCCCTCGTTCGGCTGGGTCGCACCGAGCCCGCCCTGGACGCGGGTCACGAGGATCTTCCGCAGGACCAGGTGGGTGGATCCGTCGCCGAGGGTGACGAACACGCCGACCGTGTCCCCGGGAGTGACGGTACCGCCGACGACTCGCGGTGCCTCGAGGGGGATGGTCACCTGGTGGTAGCCCTCCGGAACCGGAATGCCTCCGAACCGCTCCAATGACTGGCGGGTCACGAATCGGGCGCCAAGGACCTGCTCGCCGGCCTGGAGGTCGGTCGCGGCAACGCGGCCGGCCACCTCTGCGAGTGAGCGGACGGCATCGGGTCCGACCGCAGCCTTGGGCAGGCGCTGGATCGTCACTGACGCGGCGACTTCTTCAGCAGGTGTCCCCTGGGCTATGGGTGCGGACACGACCAGCACCTCGATCGGGTCCATGTTCGCCATCGCGCGACTGTCCGCGTTGTTGACGTAGCTGACGAGCAGGACTGCGCCGAGGACGGCGAGCGCACCGGCTGCAATAGCCGAGACGAGACGTCTGTTCATGGGTCTCTCACTAGTCAGGTAGTAGGTGGACGGCGGAAGCGCCGAGGTTCGGTGCGCCCGGGCCGTAGTCGAAGTCGGGGTCTGTGGTGTGCATCTCGGTGAAGTACCCGCCGATACAGCGGTCGTTCCCGCGGCAGGGCGGGTTCCAACTCTGTCCGGAGAAGTTGTATCCGGTCACGGTGAAGGCGGCGTAGCCGTAGACCCGGTACCAGGCGCCTCGGCCGTTCCCGCCGAACTCGCCGTCGAACACGGGTAGGAGGACGGTCTTTCCTCGGATCGTGGAAAGGTCGCACCGCTTCGGGGTGTTGCCTGGTTCGCTGTACGCGTTCGTACCGATTCGGGTGGTTGCGTGACAACTATTGCCAGTGTCTGTTTCCAGCCAGCCGAATCCGCCGGGCACGTAGTTCCCGTTCTCAGTGCACCCGGTGTTCGCGGTCTTGGTGGACAAGATGATGCGCTCGAGGGTGCCCGATGGGAGACCGCCGCCGGTCTGGGCCTTGAAGTCGCATAGGGAGAAGATCAGTGGAAGGACGGCTGTTCCACCGATGGGAGAGCCCCAGGCTGCGCTCGCGGAGGCTGCAACCTCGGTCGAGTCCACTCCGAGGACGGGTGCAAACCAGTGGGAGCGGACTGCATAGCTGGCCACGGTAACTCGGCCTGTAGCCGCGGTCGGAACGGACGGGAGGCTAGCCACCACCTCGCCCGAGTTGCTGTTGAGTTCTGCGAAGCTTTGCGCGGTCGCACGCGGCGACCCGCAGGCGTCGCGAGCACAGTCCTGGGCGATCGCCAGGGCTGCGGCGTCGGCGCCTGCCTGGATTTGCTGCTTCTCAGCATGGACAGCGGCAATGTCGATCGAGATCGCTGCGAACCCGATGAGCGGCACCATGAGTACGGCGACTATGACGGCGACAGCGCCACGATCATCTCTCATCCGAAACATCGCATGGTCCCCCTGCCAGTGAGGGTGAGGTCATCTATAGGGAGGAACCCTGAAACCAGCGCGAACGGGTACGAGATGGTGACCGATACCTGTCCAGGGGTGGTGGTAGCGGAAGAGCAGCTAGAGGGTGTGACGTCGATCATCGCGTCGGTGAGGGTGAGGGAGGGGGCGGAATCCGCAACCGTCGCACGTGCAGCCGTGGCGCTATCTTGCAGCGCCATCACCCGAACGCCATCGCGGGCAGCGTTGGAGAGTGTCGTTTGCACGTGGTAGGCGCGCCCGAACTCCAGAATTCCGATAACCAAGAGCAGAAGTATGGGCAGTACAAGCGCGAATTCGACAGCGGCTGATCCGCGGTCACGTGAGGGCGTGAGCATTGCGGCGCCTGAGGGAGAGGGTGGGAGGGACGTGGGGGAGGAGATTCGGGGCCAGCGCAGCGAAAGGTGTGACGCTGCGCTGGCCCCGGTTTGATTAGCCCTAGGCGCCAGCGGCGGGAACCTCGGGAATGGTGGTCGAAACATCGGTGAAGAGATCCGTGAGGCTGTCGCCCAAGAGGATGACCGCGGCGATAATTGCGACCGCAATCAGCCCGACCATCAGGCCGTACTCCACGGCGGTCGCGCCGCGGTCCTTGCGGTTCTCGAAGCGATCGTCGAGGAACGCCTGGAAGGTGGCCATGAGGGCATAGACCTGGTTCATGATGAACCCTTTCTTGCGAGGGATTGAGCCGGTGGCTCGAGGGGGAGGGACGCCCCCTCGGCTGTCGGAACAGTCTGTGATGGGGCTGAGAAGAGTATGCACGCGCTTCTCAGGTTGTGCAAGCGTTCAGATATGTTTGCGTGATGAACTTCATAGGAGGCGCGCATTTGCCATGCTCGCGGTCCCTGCTCCCCCGAGATAGTGACCAGCGCAACGAGTCTCGGAGGCGCTGGCCGGTCCGCTCGTGCACGACATCAGGACGCCGGTCCGTTAGCTCGGCTGCGAGGTGAACGGCACCTGAGTAAGGAGTGAAAGTGACTTCTTACTTTGTGGTAGTGGTCGCCGGTGTGTGATCTGCCAGCGAAAATGCCTGTCACATGCGCGGTTGCGTGTCGGGTCCGCCTCGGTACCGTCACTTACACGACGCCGTCCGAGGAGGTTTGTGATGACCGCACGCACCGTGTCCACCGCCCGCCGCGCCCGGAGGAGTTCGACCTTCGTGGCCCTGTCTGCAGCCGCGCTTCTGCTGGCCTCATGCGGCACCGGAGAGGACTCTCCGGCCGCAGGGGGTGACGTCACGCCCCAGGACGGTGCGGCCGACACGTCAGAGACCGCAGCGTCCGAGACCAGCACCTCCGAGACCACCACAAAGACGTCCGGCCAGAACGCCGGCGGCCAGGCGTTCGCGACCGCCGAACTGGTGAACCCCGAGGGTGAACCGCGGGGTACCGCCGAGTTCGTAGAGTCCGATGGCGGCACTCTCGTCACCGTCAACGCGACCGACCTGGAGCCCGGATTCCACGGCCTGCACATCCACGGCGCGGGCCTGTGCGAGCCCGACAGTGAGAACCCCACCCAGCCGGGCGAGCGGGGCGCGTTCCTCTCCGCCGGCGGGCACCTGGCCGGTCCCGGCGGCGAAGCGAGCCACCCCGAGCACGCCGGGGACCTGCCGACCCTCTACGTGACCGAGGACGGCACGGCCCGGATCGTCACGCTCACCGACCGCCTGGACCGCGACCTTCTCCTGGACGAGGACGGCTCGGCCGTGATGGTCCACGAGAACTCGGACAACCTCGCCAACATCCCCGAGCGCTACGCGCCCGAGGGGGCCGACGAGGAGACGCGCAACGCCGGCGACGGCGGTAGCCGCGCGGCCTGCGGGGTCGTCACCGAGCAGAACTGACACCGAGCAGAACTGACTACTTCTGCCGCGGCACCCGGCCCATGAGGTAGAACTCCGGGTTCGGGCGCATGTCGGTGGCGTTGGCCAGCCGGTTGCTCAGCCCGAACAGCCCGGTGATCGCGGCGATGTCCCACGCGTCCTCGTCGTCGAGGCCGTGCTCGTGCAGGGCGGCGAAGTCGGCGTCGCCCAGTTCGTCGGAGTGCAGGTTGACCTTGGTCGCAAAATCGCAGATCGCCCGCTCGCGCGGCGTGAGGTCGGCCTTGCGGTAGTTCACCGCCAGCTGGTCGGCGAGCATCGGCGCCTTCTTGACGATCCGCAGGATCGCCCCGTGCGCCACCACGCAGAACAGGCAGCTGTTCTGCCCGGAGATGGTCACCACGATCATCTCCTTGTCCGCCTTGGACAGGTTGCCCTCGCGCTCCATCAACGCGTCGTGATAGGCGAAGAACGCCCGCGACTCGGCGGGGCGGCGCCCGAACATCAGGAACACCTCGGGCACGAACCCGGCCTTCTCCTGCTCGGCGAGGATCCGCTCGCGCAGGTCATCGGGCAGGTCGTTGAGCTCGGCGAGGGGATAGCGGTCCGACATGGAGGTCTCCGGGGCGTAGACGGGCGAGGGGTCGCCTCAGCGTAGGACGCACGCGGGATCGCCGGACGCGTTCAGCGGGCCCTCCCCCGCGCTCCCCACCTGCGCTCAGGACTCGCGGAGCTGACCCCACACGTGGACGTGGTCGATCTCCACCCACGCGTCCACGCGGGCGCGGTCGCGCACCGGGTACGGCTCGCCGGTGTAGTGCGTGCTCAGGGCGTCGATGCCGGACAGGTCCGGGTCGTCGGCGATCTCCACGACCCGCCCCTGGATGCTCGCGTGGGTGTACCAGTCCTCGGACGCGATGACGGACAGTGCCACCCGCGGGTCGCGCCGGAGGTGCTGCAGTCGCACGCGGCCGGCGTCGAGGTTGAGGTGGATCCGGTCGCCCTCGACCAGCCGGTACCAGGTCGGCACGGTGACCGGGGAGCCGTCCTTGCGCAGCGTCGCCATGACGGCCGGGTTGGGTGCGAGCAGGACGGCGCGGGTGTCGTCGTCCAGGTGGGAATCGGTCACGGCGGGGATCCTTCCATCGGCGTTGCGGTTCGCCCCCAGTGTGCGCTGCCCGACCGCGACGGCGCACGAACCGGTCGGTAGCCAGATACCCCGCAGGGTTTTACGGTGGCTGATGTACCTGTTCCCCCAAGGAAAAAGGACACAGCACGATGCTTTTCGAACGCATCTATGACTACGACCTGGCCCACGCCAGCTACTTCATCGGCTGCCAGAGCAGCAGCGAGGCGATCGTCGTGGACCCCAGCCGCGACCTGCGGGCCTATTTCGACATGGCCGACCAGCACGGCATGGGCATCGTCAAGGTCACCGAGACCCACATCCACGCCGACTACCTGTCCGGCACCCGCGAGCTGGCCGCCGCGACCGGCGCCACCGTCTACCTCTCCGACGAGGGCGGTGACGACTGGCGCTACGGCTTCGAGGGAGAGCGGCTCCGCGACGGCGACACCATCGAGCTCGGCAACGTCCAGCTCAAGGCCGTGCACACCCCCGGCCACACGCCCGAGCACCTCATGTTCCTCGTCACCGACGGCGCGTTCGCCGACGAGCCCGGCTACGCGCTCACCGGCGACTTCGTGTTCTGTGGTGACCTCGGCCGACCGGACCTGCTCGACGAGACCACCGGCGGCAACGCGTCGAACGACGAGGACACCCGCGTCGACAGCGCCAAGCAGCTGTTCGCCAGCCTGCGCGAGCGCTTCCTCACCCTGCCCGACCACGTCCAGGTGTTCCCGGCCCACGGCGCGGGCTCGGCCTGCGGCAAGTCCCTGGGGGCCTTGCCGTCCAGCTCGGTGGGTTACGAGCGGAAGTTCGCGTGGTGGCCCGAGTACGTGGAGAACGACGACGAGGAGGGCTTCATCTCCGAACTCCTCGACGGCCAGCCCGACGCGCCGGCGTACTTCGGGCGGATGAAGCGCGAGAACCGGGACGGCCCCTCCGTGCTCGGCAATCCCCTACCAGAGCTGCGGGAGCTGCCCGCCGAGGAGGTGGCCTCCGGCATCGACTCCGGTGACCTCGTCGTCGTCGACCCCCGCCCCGCCGACGACGTCCACGACGGCACCGTCGAACGCGCCATCAACCTCCCCGCCGGCCAGGCGGGCACCTACGCCGGCTGGGCGATCGACCCCGAGAAGGACACCCGCGGCCTGGTGTTCCTCGCCGAGGACGCCGAGGAGGCCGACGAGCTGCGGCGCCACGTCATCCGGGTGGGGGTCGACACCACGCGCGGGTACGTCACCTCCACCGACGGACTGCCCACGTTCCACCCGGAGACCGTCGACCCGAAGGACCTGGAGTCCCACGAGCACGCCATGGTGCTCGACGTCCGCGCCACCTCCGAGTACTCCGACGGCCACGTCCCCGACGCCACCCAGCTGCACGGCGGCCAGGTGATGTGGGAGCGGGACGAGCTCCCCGACTCGGGGAAGATCGTCACCTACTGCCAGTCCGGCACCCGCAGCTCGGTCGTCGCCAGCTCACTGCGCAGCGTCGGCTACGACGTCACCGAGCTCGAGGGCAGCTACTCCGCCTGGGAGGACGCCGGGATGCCCACGGAGTGACCGGCCGGCCGTGGCGCCGCCACCGGGCGCGGCCCCACGGCCTCGCCCGAGGGGAGGAACCGGCCCGCCGCGAACCTCCGGCCGTAGCCCTCGGCGAACTGACCGTCGGACCACACCACGTGGCCGCCGATGATCGTCGCCGCGACCGCCCGGTCGTTGCGGTTGACCATCCGGCGGATCCCGCCGAACTCGTCCATGGCCTCCTCGTGGTACTCGAGGGACTCGCCGTCGAGCCCGGACGGGTCGACCACCACCACATCGGCCCGGGCGCCGACCTGCAGGCGCCCGGCGTCGAGGCGGTAGAAGTCCGCCAGCTCGCCGGTGAGCTTGTACACGGCCTCCTCGGTGGTGAGGAACGGCGCGCCCTTGAGTTGTGCCTGGTGCACGCGCTCGAGCAGGCGGATCCCGAAGTTGTAGAACGCCATGTTCCGCAGGTGCGCGCCGGCATCGGAGAAACCGATCGTCACACCGGGAGTCCGTGCCAGCCGGTTGGCGACCTTCTCCCGCGCGTTGGCGATGGTGGTGGTCCAGCGGAAGTCGGTGCCGTACTCCACCACCAGGTCGAGGTAGGCGTCCGCCGGGTGGAGCTTCCGGGCGCGCGCGACGTCGCCGACGGTCTGGCCGACCAGTGACTCGTCGGGGCAGGCCACGATGAGCGCGTCGTCGAAGTCCCGGTGCCACACGCGTGGGCTGAAGCGCTTCTCGAAGTCGCGGCGGAACCAGCGCCGGTAGCTCTCCTGCTCGAGCAGGTCGGTGCGGGCCATCTCGTCGACGAGGTGCAGTGCCTCGCGGCCGGAGCCGAACTCCTCGAACACCACCAGGTCGATCCCGTCGGCCCACACCTTGAACGTCGTGGGCAGGTGCTGCCACACGAACTTGCCCTTGCCCAGCGTGTTGGCAGCAAAGGCGATGGGCCGGAAGATGCGGTTGACCCACGGCTCGGCCAGCGTGTCGGCGGCGGCCAGCAGGGAGACACGCAGGGGCTTGCGGAACAGCCCGGTGCTCGTGGCGGCGTAGAAGGCCACGTCGACCTTGGTGTTGAGGTTGGGTACGCCCTGCAGGACCCGGTCACGACGACGAAGAAGACGGCTGATCCGCCGGAACTCGCCCCACGAGGCATGCGTGGAGGGCAGCGTCCGTGAGCGGTAGCGGTCACCGTCCATCTTGTCCCACGGATTGGTCATGGTGGACACGCCCAGGAAGCCCTCGTCGAGAGCGGCGTTGATGCGACGGTCGATCTTGCGCAACTCGTCGCGGCTGGGGGACTGCGTGGGGTCGGTCGCCCGGCCCAACCCCATCACCGAGGCGCGGACGTCGGAGTGGCCGAGGAACGACGCGACGTTGGGCCCCAGTGGCAGGTCCTCGACTGTGCGCCGCCAGTCCGCCGGCCCCGACCAGGTCTTCTTCTGCTCGAGCGCCTCGAGCACCGAGTCGCGGGGCAGGGCCTCGACGCGGCTGAACAGGTCGGCGACGTCGACGGTGCCCGAGTACACGCCCGAGATGGAACAGTTGCCCACCAGGACGGTGGTCACCCCGTGGCGGACGGACTCCCCCAGGCCCGGGGAGACGAGAAGTTCGACGTCGTAGTGGGTGTGGGTGTCCACGAACCCGGGTGTCACCCACCGCCCCTCGGCTTCCACGACCTGTGTGCCGGGCGAGACGGGCAGTGGCGCAGGGCTAATCGCGGCCACGACGCCGGCCCGGATCCCGACGTCCGCGCGGACACCGGGGGCGCCGGTGCCGTCGAAGACCGTGCCCCCGCGGATGACGACGTCGAAGTCCGTCCCACCCGGGCTGGCGTTCTCCGCGTTCTCGGCGTTTTCAGCGCGATCGGCGTTCTCGGTGATGCTCACGAGGAACTCCTCTTGATGTGATGTGGAACACAGCTACCCGCAGGTTACTCGGACATTCGTCCACGTCCAGCCCGGGTTGGCACCGGGCTGTGTCGGGGTCGCCGAGTAGCGTGGCCGCCATGACGACCCGCACGGAGCGCCTGGACGGTCTGCCGTTCACCCGCAAGCACCGCAAGTTGCTGCTCGGCTCGGGCGTGGGTTGGGCACTCGACGCCATGGACGTCGGCCTCATCTCCTTCGTCATGGCCGCGCTGGCCGTCCACTGGTCGCTCTCGCCCACCGAGCTGTCCTGGGTCGGGTCCATCGGGTTCGTGGGGATGGCGATCGGCGCCGCCCTCGGCGGACTGCTCGCCGACAAGATCGGTCGACGCCAGGTCTTCGCCGTCACCCTGCTGGTCTACGGCCTCGCCACCGGCGCGGCGGCCCTGTCGACCGGCATCGCCATGCTCATCGTGCTGCGGTTCATCGTCGGCCTCGGCCTGGGCGCCGAGCTGCCGGTGGCGTCCACCCTGGTCAGCGAGTTCGCGCCCCGCCGGATCCGCGGCAGGGTGGTGGTGATCCTCGAGGGGTTCTGGGCCGTCGGCTGGATCATGGCCGCCCTCATCGGCTACTTCGTGGTGCCGGTCGGCGACGACGGGTGGCGGTGGGCCCTGGCCATCGGGATCATCCCGGCCGCGTACGCGCTGGTCGTGCGATTCGGACTGCCCGAATCTGTGCGCTACCTGGAATCGACGGGCCGCGTCGACGAGGCCGAGCGGATCGTCCGCGACTACGAGGCGTCCGCGGGGGTCGAGCCGCCGGCCGCGCCGTCCGGGCCGTCCGCGTCGGCGCCCGCTCATGCCGGCGCCGACGGGGCCACGCCCTCTCACGCCGGGGCCGCGTCCGCCTCCGCCGGCGCGGCGCTCGCATCGCCCGCCGAGTCCGCCGAGTCCATCTGGTCCGCGCGCCTGCGTAAGCGCACCGCCGCTCTGTGGGTCGTGTGGTTCGGGATCAACTTCTCCTACTACGGCGCCTTCATCTGGCTACCCAGCCTGCTCGTCTCTCAGGGCTTCGATCTGGTGAAGTCGTTCGGCTACACGCTCATCATCACCCTCGCCCAGCTGCCGGGGTACGCGGTGGCGGCGTGGCTCATCGAGATCTGGGGTCGGCGGGTCACGCTCGCGGTGTTCCTCACCGGTTCGGCGGTGGCGGCCGGACTGTTCGGCCTGGCGGACTCCCCGGCCACGATCATCGCCGCCGGCATGGCGCTGTCGTTCTTCAACCTCGGCGCGTGGGGAGCCCTGTACGCGATCGGCCCGGAGCTCTACCCCACCTCGACCCGCGGGTCCGGCACCGGCGCCGCGGCGGCGTTCGGGCGGATCGCCTCGATCATCGCGCCACTGCTCGTGCCGCTCCTGCTCGATCTGGGCGACACTGTGATGGTCTTCGGGGTCTTCGCCGCGGCCTTCGTCGTCGCCGCCCTCGCCGCCTTCACCCTTCCCGAGCGCAAGGGCGTCGCACTCGAGGACACCTGAGCCCGAGGACACCTGAGCCCGAGGACACCTGACCGCGGGCGTCCGGCGCGGATGCGGTGCGGCCCCGCGGATGTGACGATGGCGCGGTGACCACTCGCGTGATCGGCGCACTCGTTGCGGTTCTCGGCCTGCTCGTGGTGCTCGGCGGGATCCTGCTGGGCAGCATCGGCGTGTCCACGGGGGGCTTCGTGCAGCGGGTGGACTGCGGGACCTACTTCAGCCCCGACTACACCGAGGCTCGCGACAAGGACAACGCCCTCACCTCGCTGAGCTGGAAGGACCTCCTCCGGGGAGAGCGCCCCCAGCCGAGCACGGAGGCGCAGGAGGCGTGTGATGCCGCGCTCGCCCAGCGCCGGGTCCCCGTGCTGGCCTCCCTGGGGATCGGCGCGACGATCGTGGCCGTCGGCGTGGGGATGGGGCTGTTCCCCGTGGTGGCCACTGCCCTGGCCAGGCGTGATGAGGCCGACCGCATCGGCGGGCGGAACAGCGGCACTAGCGGTGGGGGCAGTGGCACCCGCGCGGGGAGCGGTGGCCCACCGAACGCGACCGGGTAGGTCAGTCGCGGTTCTCCCGCCCGTCACCCAGCTCACGGATCCGCTCGGTCGCCGCCCGCAGCCGCTCCTCGCGCGCTTTCTCGTCGGCCTTCTTGAGCTTCTCGTACGTCTTCTCGTCGGAATCCGTGTAGCGCAGCACGAGCCGGGGGAGGCCCAGCGTGAGAACCAGCGAAGGCCACACCATCCACGCGTACTGCCAGTCCACGATGATCTGCAGGACGAGGAACGTGATGAGCGTCAGTCCGATCACCACGCCGTCGAGCGACTCGACCAGCTTCCCGCGCCTGCGCAGGTCCTCCAGGTCGGCGTCGGTGCCGCGGGTCGCGGGCGCCCCGGCGCCTGTGGGGGACCCCGGCGACAGGGCGGACGAAGTCGACGAGGACGACGACGAGACCTCCAGCTCGCCACCGGTGGCAGTGGCCGACTGCACGATCATGCCGTCGACCGAGGTCAGCGGCGTCCCGCCGGGCAGGTCGACGAACGAGCCGCGGAGCTGGCCGAGGGTGCGGGACGCGGCCACGTCGCCGGACCGGGCGTGGAACTCGGCGTCGTCGAGCCGGCCGGACGCGTAGTGGTCGCCGAGCGCCATGAGGGCGTGCAGCCGCTCGGAGTCGGAGAGCAGCAGGTCGTCCGGGTCGGTCATGGGCTCAATGCTAGAACCGCTAGGCCCTCGATGACATAGGGGAACGCCCCGATGCGCCCGGCGGGGTGCCGGTGGCTTTCCGGGCTGGGGCGCGGGTCCGGCGTGGCGACTCGGTGTCACACTTCGCGGTGCTCGTGCGTCGAAGAGGCATGAGCACACCACGACGCAGCACCGAACAGCGCAAACAGGTCAGCGCGGGCGCGATGGCACCCATGTTGGCACTCGAGGCCTACTCGCGGGCGCGGGTCTCCCGGGAGGACAGCCACCTCATCCGGCTCCGCGTCTCCGCGGTGAACGGCTGCCGCTATTGCCTGGCCATGCACCGACGCGATGCCCGCAGGGACGGCTGGAGCGGCACCCGGATCGCGGTCTCCGAAAACTGGCACGCCCACGCCGACGAGCTGTCCCCGGCCGAGCGGGCGGTCCTGGCGTTCGCGGACGCCGTCACCCGCATCGACGGTGAGGACTCCGTGCCCGACGAGCTGTGGGACGAGGTGGTCCACCACCGGGGCGAAGGTGGGGCTGGACAGCTGGTCATGGAGATCGTCACGATCAACGCATGGAACCGGATAGCGATCGCCACCCGCAAGGACCTGGCGACGCTGCGCGGTCTCGTCCCGAGCGACCTGGAACCGGCGACCCGGCCATGACCGTGGCCCCACCCGCGACCCCCGTGGCCGATGGGGCGGCGCCGGTGGCCGACCGTGCCGCAGCCAGTACGGCCAGCACGGCCGGCACCGCGCTGGCGGACCGCGCCGCGCTGGAGCAGGTGCGGGGCCGACTGCTCGGGGTGGGCTACCGCATCACCGGGACCTGGGCCGACGCCGAGGACGCCGCTGACGAGGCACTGGCGCGGTGGGTGGCGCTCGATCCGTCGTCCGCGCCCCGGAACGTCGACGCGTGGCTGACCACCGTGGCGACGCGGCTGTGTCTGGACCGGCTGCGCAGGCGCAAGCGGGAGGACTACGCGGGCGAGTGGCTGCCCGAGCCCGTCGACACCGCCCTGCTGCCGGCGGACCGGGCCGAGCGCCGCGACGATCTGCGGATCGCCGTGCTGCTGGCCTACGAACAGCTGGGCCCGGATGAGCGCGCGGCGTTCGTCCTTCGTGAGGCGTACGACCTGCCCTACGCCGAGATCGCCGACACCCTGGGCGCGGCTGTGGCCACCGTCCGCCAGTGGGTGAGCCGGGCCCGGCACCGCCTGGAGTCCGACCTGCGTCCACCCGAACCCGCCTCGGACGCGGTGATCTCGACCCTGGTGGAGGCCGTCCTGGCCGGCGATCTTCCGCAGACGATCGCCGCCCTCACCGCCGATGCCCGCGTGATCTCGGACGGCGGCGGCAAGGTCAATGCCGCCCGGCGGGACATCGTGGGGGCCCGTAAGTGTGCGTACTTCCTCATCAAGGCCACGGAATTCTCGGGCGGGATGATCGCGCCCGTCGAGGTCAACGGCGAGGTCGCGCTGGCGGTCCTCGCCCGCGGGGTCCTGCGGGTGGCGCAGGTCGGCGTGGTCGACGGCCAGATCTCACGCCTCTACTTCCACAGCAACCCGGACAAGCTCACCCGGCTGGCACTGCCCGAGGGGTTCGCGCCGGCCTGACGGTTCTAGGCTGGCGCCGGCACCCACATCGCCATCTCGCTCCCGCCGGGCTCACGGAAATGGAAACGGCGGCCACCGGGAAAGTCGAACGGCCCGAACGTCACCATGCCACCGGCGGCCTCGACCTGCTCGCGGGCCTCGTCGAGGTCCGGCACGCGGATCACCATGAGCGGGGCGGGGGACTGCTCGTCGTCGTCCCCCTGCACGCCCACGTCGATGCCCCCGCCGACCAGGCATGCGTACGACTCCCCGTACACGGTGGGTTCCCAGCCGCAGACCGTCGCGAGGAACTCGCTCGTGGCGGACATCGAGGTACTGGGGAACTCGACCAGCGTGATTTCGAGAGGGATCCGTGGCATACCGCCGACGTTACGAGTGTTGACGCCGTTCAGTAACGACTTCGCGCACCAACTGTGGCCGACGCGGCGGTCGGGATTACCCTCGCGGCATGGTCTCGACGATTCCGGGGGTCCTGTCCTCAGGCGCGCAGGCAGCCCGGGCGTTCACCTACAGTTCCCCGGCCCGCTCGGCGCTCCTGGCGTTCGCCGCGGCGATCGCGGTCTTCACGGTGCTGCTGATGATGCCCTGGGCCACCTCCTCGGGAGAGCACGCACACCTGCACGACGCGGTGTTCACCGCCACCTCCGCCGTGTCGGTGACCGGCCTGACCACCGTCGACACCGCGACCCACTGGTCCACGGCCGGGCAGGTGGTGATCCTGGCGGGCATCCAGGTCGGTGGCCTGGGGATCGTCACGATCTCCTCCCTGTTGGCACTCTCGGTGACCCGGCAGTTCGGGGTGCGTACCCGGCTGCTCGCCCAGACGGGCGTGTCGGCGGGTGGACTGGGCGAGGTCCGATCATTGATCAAGACCATCGTCGTCTCGTCCGCCCTGGTGGAACTCGTGATCGCGCTCATCCTCGCGCCCCGGTTCATCGCCCAGCAGGGCACGTTCGGGGACGGGCTGTGGCGCGCGGTGTTCTACGCGGTGTCGGCGTTCAACAACGCCGGGTTCGTCCTCCACCCCGACGGCCTGGCTTCGGTGGCCGACGACCCGGTCGTGTTCTGGGCGCTGATCTGCGCCGTGTTCCTGGGCAGTCTGGGTTTCCCCGTCCTGTTGGTGCTGTGGAAGCACCAGTGGCACCTGGGACGCTGGAACCTCCACACCCGCCTCACGGTCGAGGTCAGCGTGCTGCTCATGCTCGTCGGCGCCCTCGGGTTCGCCGCGCTCGAGTGGAGCAACGGGGCCACCCTCGGTGGCGAGGGCGTGGTCGACAAACTGCAGCACTCGGTGTTCGCCTCGGTGATGATGCGCTCCGGGGGTTTCGCCATCATCGACCCCGTCGACACGACGGCGTCGACCATGCTCATCACCGACGCCCTGATGTTCGTGGGGGGCGGTTCGGTCTCGACCGCCGGCGGCGTCAAGGTCACCACCCTGGCCGTCATCTTCCTGGCCTTCCTCGCCGAGGCCCGGGGCCGGGAGGACGCCACGGCACACGGGCGCGCGCTGCCCACCTCGTCGATCCGGGTCGCGGTGTCCGTGGCCGGGATGGGGCTCACGCTGGTCGCCGGATCCGCCCTGGCCCTGATGATCCTCACCGGTGAGGATCTCGGACGCCCCCTGTTCGAGTCCATCTCCGCCTTCGCCACCTGCGGGTTGAGTTCAGGTCTCAGCGCCGAACTCGAGCCGGCGGGGGTGTACCTTCTGTCCGGGCTGATGTTCGCCGGACGAGTCGGCATCATCACCTTCGCCACCGCGCTGACCATGCGAGCAAAGCGGACCAGGTATCGCCTACCCACAGAGAGGCCGATCATTGGCTGATCGCACCCGTCGCCAGTCCCCAGTCCTCATCATCGGCCTGGGCCGGTTCGGCGTCTCCCTCGCCACCCAACTCGTCGGCCAGGGCCGGGAGGTCCTCGCGGTCGAACGCGACCACGGACTCGTCCAGAGGTACGCCGACTCCCTGACCCACGTGGTGGAAGCCGACGCCACCGACCTCGAGGCGCTCCAACAGCTCGGGGCCCAGGACTTCTCCACCGCCGTCGTCGGCGTGGGCACCTCGATCGAGTCGTCCGTGCTGGTCGCGGTGAACCTCGTCGACCTGGGGATCGACCAGGTCTGGGCCAAGGCGATCAACCAGGCCCACGGCAAGATCCTCACCCGCATCGGATGCGACCACGTGGTGTTCCCCGAGCACGACGCCGGCGTCCGCGTGGCCCACCTGGTGGCCAACCAGATGATGGACTTCATCGAATTCGACGAGGACTTCGCCATCGTCAAGATGCGGCCACCGCGGGACGTCATCGGCAAGTCGATCGACTACTGCCACCCGCGCAAGCGTCACAAGGTCAACATCGTCGGCATCAAGGCCCCGGGCAGCCCGTTCCAGTACGCCCAGCCGGAGACCATCATCGGCGCGGACGACGTCATCATCGTGTCCGGCCACGTCCGCGATCTGGAGCGGTTCGCCGACTTCTCCGAGCGCAAGAGATAACGAGCGCCACGCGCCCGTGGGCCGGGTCGGACCTGCGCCCCGGGCCCGCATCCTGCACCCGTGCCCGGTCCCTGCACCCGTGCCCGGATCAGCGGCGTGCGGCGTCCCAGCGGGCGAGCAGGTCGGCGGCCGCGGCCCGCGGGTCGGGGGCGGCCATGATCGACGAGACCACGCAGACCCCGTCCAGCTCGGTGGCGGCCAACCGCGCGACGGTCAGGGGCGTGACCCCGCCGATGCCCACCGCGCGGATGCCCGCGTCGGCGACGCCGGTGACGCCCCCGGGTCGGCGGTACGAGTGCGCGGCCCGGGCCAACCGGTCCGCACCCTCGGGACCGAGCGCCTCGGCGGTGTCGGTCTTGGTGGCCGTCGACCACACCGGGCTCACCCCGATCACGTCCGGCGCCGGTCCCGGCCCCGTCATCGCAGCCGCCAACTGCGCGTCCGACTCGATCGACAACCCGAGCATCAGCCCGTCCGGCAGCGCCGCGCGGGCCGCCGCGAACGGCACGTCCCGCTGCCCGATGTGCAGGTGCAGCCCCAGCTCCCGCGCGACGTCGAGACGATCGTTGACGAACACCGGCACGTCACGGCCCGTCTCGGTGCACGCCCGCGCGACGGACTCGGCGACGGCGGCGGCGTGTGTGGCGAACTCGTCGTCGTCGCACTCCTTGTCCCGCACCTGGACCACACCCACCCCGCCCAGCACCGCCTCGTGGACGATCCCCGGCACCGCGTCGCGCCCGCCGCCCAGGTGGGGGTCGGTGACCAGGTAGAGCCGCCAGTCGACGCCGGCGCCGCTCACGCCTCCGACACCGTGACCAGGCCCGCGATCTCCTCCGGGGTCAGCGTGTACAGGGCGTCGAGCCACGCCACGGCGAAGCTGCCCGGGCCCGCCGCGGTGCGCGCGGCGACCGTCCCCGCGGCGCCGGCGTGGGCGTGAGCGGCGACCACCGCGTCGTGGTCCGCGATCCCGGCCGACCGCGCCGCCCCGAGATAGGCCGCCGTGAGCGCCCCGAGGGCGCAGCCGGTGCCGATGACCTTCTGCAGCAGCGGGTGACCCGACTCGACCCACGTGGTGCGGGTGGGAGGCGCGGCCTCGCCGAGGTGGCCGGGGCGCTGGGTGACGACGAGGTCCCGCGGCCCCGTCACGGCGACCACGGCCCCCGACCGGGCCGAGAGGTCCCGGGCAGCGGACTCGGCGGCGAGGACGTCCTCCGTGGAATCCACGCCCCGGCCGCCCGCTCCCGTGCCGGCGAGCGCGATGGTCTCCGACGCGTTCGCCCGGATCGCGGCGGGCCCGGCCTCGAGCCAGTCGGTGGCCAGCCCCGTCCGCAGGACCAGACCGCCGACCGCCACCGGGTCCAGCACCCACGGGGTGCCGGCGGCGCGGGCGGAGGCGATCGCGGCGTGCATGCCCTCGACCTGCTCGGCCGTCGGGTTGCCCACGTTGATGAGCACGCCGGAGGCGATGGCGGCGAAATCGGAGGCCTCGTCGGGGTGGTCGACCATCGCGGGCGCCGCCCCGGCGGCGAGCAGCACGTCCGCGGTGATCTGCCGGACCACCGAGTTGGTCAGGCAGTGCACGAGCGGGCCGGTCTCGCGCATGACGGTCACGAGGCGGGCGAGGTCGATGGGACGGCCGGCGGGGCTGTCGGGGCTGTCGGTGGGGCGGTCAGCGGGGCGGTCAGCAGCGGGGGACATGCCCCCCAGTCTGCCGCCCCCGCCCGGGCGCCAACAGGAATAGCCTGCCGGGGGCCCGGGTTGCACGGGGCATGACCTCCCCCGAGACCAGCTCCCCCCAGTCCAGTGCCGCCCTGCCTCTGTCCGTCATCGACTTCGCGACCGTCCGCCCCGGCCAGAGCATCGGGGAGGGACTGCGGGATTCGGTGGCGCTGGCGCAGAAGGCGGAGGAACTGGGCTACGAGCGGGTCTGGTACTCCGAGCACCACAACATGCCGTCCATCGCCTCCTCGGCGCCGGCGGTACTCATGGCGCACATCGCCTCGCAAACGGAGCGGATCCGGCTCGGCTCCGGCGGCGTGATGCTGCCCAACCACTCGCCGATCGTGATCGCCGAGCAGTTCGGCACCCTCGCCGAGCTACACCCCGGACGCATCGACCTCGGCCTGGGGCGCGCCCCCGGCACCGACCCGCAGACCCTGCGTGCGCTGCGCCGCGAACCGTCGGCGGCGGAGAACTTCCCCGACGACGTCCGCGAACTGCAGGCGTTCCTCGGCGACTCGCCCTCCGACTTCGCCCGCACGCGCGGGATCGCGGCCATCCCCGGGCGGGGCACCAAGGTGCCGCTGTACATCCTCGGTTCGTCCCTGTTCGGCGCGCAGCTCGCCGCCGCCTACGGGCTGCCGTACGCGTTCGCCTCGCACTTCGCGCCCGACGCCCTCGAACAGGCCTCGCAGGTTTACCGCGAGCGCTTCCAGCCCAGCGAGCAGCTGGCCGAGCCGTACATGATCGCCGCCGTCAACGTGGTGGCCGACGACGATACCGAGCGGGCCGAACGCGAACTGCAGTGGTACCGCCGCCAGCGGGTCAAGCTCATGGCCGGCCGCGGACGCGAGTTCTCCGACGAGGAACTCGACATGATCATGGAGTCCGCCGGCGGTCGCCAGATCCTGCACATGATCCACTACACGGCGGTCGGCGACGGGCCGGCGGTGCGCGAGTACCTCACCGACTTCGCGCGCACGGCGGGGGCCGACGAACTGATGATCGCGCCGGTGGGATCGACGGTCGAGCGGATCCACGGCTCCCTGGAAGTGTTGCGCCGCGCCTGGAGTGACTGACGCCGGTCGGATCGGGTGCCCTTGATCACGAAAGCAGGGCGGCCGGACCCGCAGCCGTAGCCGCGGGCACCCGAACCGGCCTATCCTGAACTCATGGCGATCTCCGATGTCGGCGAATACGCCCACCTCAGCTCCGATCAGATAGAGGAGCTCGGGCGGGAGCTCGACGCTGTCCGCGCCGAGGTCATCGCCTCCCGCGGTGAGCGCGACTACCGCTACATCCACAGCATCATCAAACTCCAGCGAGGCCTGGAGTTCGGTGCCCGCGCGCTGCTGTACCTCGGCGCCCGCAACCGCACCGTGTGGGCCCTCGGGACCGGCACACTCGCCGTGGCCAAGATCCTCGAGAACATGGAACTCGGCCACAACATCATGCACGGCCAGTGGGACTGGATGAACGATCCGGAGATCCACTCGACCAACTGGGAGTGGGACCTCGTCGGCAGCTCCGCCGACTGGAAGCACACCCACAACTACCTGCATCACAAGTACACCAACATCGTCGGCATCGATGACGACGTCGGGTTCGGTGTCCTGCGCGTGACCCGGGACATCCCCTGGGAGCCCCGGTTCGCCGGGAACATCCTCGTCAACGCCGTCCTCATGCTCGGCTTCGAGTGGGGCATCGGCCTGCAGGCGGTCGACACGGCCGACGCGTTCGACCGCGACGCGTCCCCGGCCGACCGCCGCCGGGCCCGCGCGTTCCTGCGCAAGGCCGGCCAGCAGATCCTCAAGGACTACATCCTGTTCCCGGTGCTCGCCGGACCGAGCGGCCGCCAGGCCCTCACCGCCACGATCACGGCCAACATCATCCGCAATATCTGGACCAACGCCGTGATCTTCTGCGGGCACTTCCCCGACGGCGCCGAGAAGTTCACCCTGTCGGACATCGAGACCGAGACGCAGGCGGAGTGGTACCTGCGGCAGATGCTCGGCAGCGCCAACCTCGACGGCGGCCCGGCGATGAACCTCATGTCCGGCAACCTGTCGTTCCAGATCGAGCACCACATGTTCCCGGACCTGCCGTCCAACCGGTACTCGGAGATCTCGCTCAAGGTCCGCGAACTGTGCGAGCGATACGACCTGCCGTACGTCAGCGGGCCGCTGTGGAAGCAGTACCTGCAGTCGTGGCGCACCATCGCGCGGCTGTCCCTGCCGGACCGCTACCTGCGCCGCACCGCCGACAACGCCCCGGAGACCCGCAGCGAGAAAATGTTCGCCCTCGGGCCGCGCATGCCCGGCCTGGCCACTGCGCTGGCCGGGGTCCGGAAGGGACGCGCCCACCAGAGCCGCTGACCCCCGGTGACAGAATGACCGCATGTCGCTGACGAACATGTTGGAGGCCGCTGCGCGCGGCGGGACCGTCGAGGTCGAGCAGGGTTGGACGCAGGGCAGGGCGATCTTCGGGGGCCTGACCGGCGCCCTGCTGCTCGCCGCGATGAAGGGGTGCCTGCGCAGCCGGGACACCGGAGACGGCTCGGCCCCCGTCGTCCACCCACTGAGGTCAATCACCGTGTCGTTCATCGGCCCCGCGACGACCGGCCCCGTCGAGGTCGACGCCGAGATCCTGCGCGTGGGCTCCAACGTCGTCCAGTGCCAGGCGACCGTTCGGCAGGAGGGCGCGATCGTCGCGACCGCGCTGGCCGCGTTCGGCAAGCACCGGCAGTCGTCGATCTCGGTCGCGCCCGCCCATCCGATGCCGGCGCTGGGCGATCCGACGGCGATCGAGGCGTTCCCCTACATCGAGAAGCTGACGCCGGAGTTCTACCAGTTTGTCGAGCTGCGGCAGGTCGGCGGCCAGTTGCCGTTCTCCGGTTCCGAGACGGCCGACCTGTCCGGGTGGGCGTCGCTGCGCGAGACTCCGGAGCGGTTCGAGGAGGAGCACCTGGTGGTGTTGGCCGACGCGTGGCCGCCGGCTCCCATCCAGATGCTCGACGGGTTCGCGCCCGGCAGCAGCCTGACGTGGACGCTGGAGCTGATCGCCGAGGTGGGCCCGGAGGCGTTCCCGGCCGACTCTATGCTCGGATACGCCGCCGCCACCGATACCGCCCGTGACGGCTACGCGCACACCCACGCGATGCTGTGGCGGCCGGACGGCGAGCTGGTGGCGATCAGCCGGCAGACCATCACAGTCTTCGGCTGACCGGCGCCCCAACGCCAAAATCCGCTACCCGAAATCCGGATCGGCTAGTCCGATTGGAGTAGCCGATCCGGATTTCGAGTAGCGGATTTTCGGGTGGGGAGGGGAGGGGTGGCTCCCCTCGGGTCAGCCGGCGGTGCGGGTGGAGCGGCGACGCTGGTCGCTGCGGGGCCGCCCGGCCGCCTGGCCCACCGACTGGCGGGCGCCGGAGCCCTGGGTCGCGGAACCCTGGCCGGCCGAGCGCTGCCCGCCCGAGCCCCGGGTGCCGGAGCCCTGACGTGCGGAGCCCTGGCGGGGCGAACCGTGGGCGTCGGCGGTCTGGGGACGACGACGAGCGCCGCCGGTGCCGGAGCCCTGCTGATCACGGCCACCGCGTTCTGAACCACCGCGTTCTGAACCACCACGGCCGGCGCCGTCACGGCTCTGACCGCCGTGGCGGCTCTGACCGCCGTCACGACCCTGCCCGCCGCCGCGGCTCTGCTCGCCGTCGCGCCCCTGACCGGCACCGCGGCCCTGACGCTGCTGGTTCTGGTTCTGACGGCCCTGGCCGCGGCTGCGACGGGCCTGCCCGCGAACGGACTGGCCCTCGGCGCCGTCGTCGGACGGCACGTGCGCGGGCGGCTCCGGGGCGTCGGCCAACGCGACGGCGGCATCGGCGCCGATGGGCAGCTCGATCTCGCCGGCGGTGACCCCGGCCGCGCGCAGCAGCGACCGCACCTCGCGCACCTGGTCGGAGGTGGCGACGGTCACGACGGTGCCGATGGCGCCCGCGCGGGCGGTGCGGCCCGAACGGTGGACGTAGGCCTTGTGCTCGGCCGGCGGATCGGCGTGGACGACCAGCCCGACGTCGTCGACGTGGATGCCGCGGGCGGCGATGTCGGTGGCCACGAGCACGGTCGCCTGCCCGGAGGAGAACGCGTCGAGGTTACGCACGCGGGCGTTCTGCGACAGGTTGCCGTGCAGGTCCACGCTCACGACGCCGCGGCCGGTGAGCTGCTTGGCCAGACGCTTGGCACCGTGCTTGGTGCGGGTGAACATCACAGTCCGCGGGTGCGCCACGGCCAGGTCGGCCAGCGCGCGGACGCGGTCGTCGGCGTCGACGCGCACCACGTGGTGGGCGGTCGGGCCGGAGGTGGCGGTGCCGTCGTCGACCGAGTGGTCCACGGGATCGGTGAGGAACTTGGTGACCAGCTTCTGGACGCCGGAGTCCAGGGTTGCGGAGAACAGCAGTCGCTGCGCACCGGACGGGGTCGCCGCGAGGATGCGGGTGACGCCGGGCAGGAAGCCCAGGTCGGCCATGTGGTCGGCCTCGTCCAGCACGCTGATCTCGATCGAGTCCATGCGGCAGTGCTTCTGCCCCATGAGATCCTCGAGTCGACCCGGGCAGGCCACGACGATGTCGACGCCACGATTGAGCGCATCGACCTGACGGCCCTGGGAGACGCCGCCGAAGATGACGGTGGTCTTCAGGCCCATGGAGGTCGCCAGCGGCTCGAGGGTCTCGTTGATCTGCCGGGCGAGCTCACGGGTCGGCGCCAGGATCAGCCCACGCGGGGAGTTGCGGGCGCGGCGGCCGCCGGACGCGGCGAGGCGGGCGACCAGCGGGATGCAGAACGCGTAGGTCTTGCCGGAGCCGGTGCGGCCCCGGCCCAGCACGTCACGGCCGGTCAGTGCGTCCGGCAGCGTGGCCGACTGGATGGGGGTGGGGGTGGTGATCCCCGCGCTGCCGAGAACGTCGAGCAGGGGGGAAGGAACGCCGAGATCGGCGAAAGAACGTGACAAGGGAGAAGGCTCCGTACATAGAGAATGGCGTCTTGCCCGGCGCGCTCGCGGGGAGTCGCATCCACTTCGATGAGCGATGCGCCCGGTGCGCGACCACGGGGAGGTCGACAACCGCACGGCCCGAGGCAAGAGTGGTGCGGGCCGTCCGAGGACCACCCTACGCGTAGCGGGCCCCACACCCCAGCCCCGCGGCCCGGGTGTGACGAGGGCATCACGATCGCCTCCCCGTGGTGGCACGATACGAGGCGTGCGAATAGACCTGTCCCTGCTGCGTCGACCGGAACTGGGGTCTGTGCTTCTCGGCCGGGAGGAGGAGTCCGCCCGCCTGCGCGCGTGGCGCGTCCGGATCCTGCTGCTCCTGACCCTGCTCGCCTCCAACCTGGTGGGCGTCGCGGTGGCCGTGGTGCTGGTCTTCTTCGTGCTGCCGGGCCCGGCGGTGCTGTCGCGGGAGTTCCTCGTCCCCTCGGTGATCGTGGTGCCCGTCTACGTGACGATGGCGGTCATCGTGGGCACGATCTGGGTCACCGGTGCGGTCTACCGCCGCGTCCGGTGGTTCCTCGACGGCCGCGAGCCCACCGACCGTGACCGCGCCCGGACCCTGCGCCTGCCCGCCCGCATCACCCTCATCCAGGCCTTCCTGTGGCTGCTCGGCGTCGCGGTCGTCACCCCCGCGTACGGCCTGGTCGACCCCACGTCGATCCCGGTGGTCGGGTTCACCATCTCCTTCGCCGGCATGGTCGTGTGCGGCGCCGCGTTCCTGCTCGCCGACTTCGGCCTGCGGCCCGTGGCGGCGGTCGCACTGTCCACGGGCCGCGCCCCGCGGGCTCGGTTCCTCGGCGCCATGACGCGGCTCCGGGTGGCGTGGGCCCTGGGTAGCGGGGTGCCCGTCACGGGCCTGATCATCGTCGCGATCTACACACTCGCGGGCCGTGCCCTGTCGCTGGAACGCCTCGCCGTCGTCGTCATCGTCCTGGGTGCCACGTCCCTCCTGGCCGGGTTCCTCCTCATCTCCCTCGCGACGGGGTCGATGATCGCCCCGCTGCGCAGCGTCCGGTGGGCGATGCAGGACATCAGCGACGGCACGCTCTCTCGGCGCGTGGTGGTCTATGACGCCACGGAGCTCGGTGAGCTGCAGCGCGGGTTCAACGAGATGGCCTCGGGGCTGCAGGAGCGCGAACGGCTGCGCGACCTGTTCGGTCGACACGTCGGGCGCGAGGTTGCCGAGGCCGCGGAGCTCGACGATCCCGAGCTGGGCGGGCGCGACTCGCGCGTGGGCGTGGTGTTCGTCGACCTCATCGGCTCGACCGAGATGGCCGTGCGGTCCGAGGCCGGCGAGGTGGTGGACGTGCTCAACCGGTTCTTCTCCGTGGTCGTGGAGACCGTGGAGGAGTACGACGGCATCGTCGACAGTTTCCTCGGCGATGCCGCGCTCGTCGTGTTCGGCGCGCCCCGGTCGATGGCGGACCCGGCGACCGCGACCCTGGCCTGCGCGCGGGTGCTGGCCGAGCGCCTGCCCGCGCGGGTGCCGGACTGCCGCGCCGGCATAGGGGCGTCCTACGGGGACGTCGTGGCCGGGTACGTGGGCTCGGACGACCGCTTCGAGTACACCGTCATCGGCGACGCCGTGAACGAGGCCTCGCGGCTGTGCGAGCTGGCCAAGGAGCAGCCCGGCCTGGTGCTGGCCTCCGGCGTGGCGGCCGACGCCGCCGCGGAGTCCGAGCGTGGCCGCTGGCAGGAGGTCGGGTCCGAGGTCGTGCGCGGCCGCACCGAGCCCACGAGACTGTGCGCGCCGGCGCCCGACTGACCACCCCTAGCGCAGCACCACGTCACGCCCGCCGAGCATCACCTCGAGGCCGTCGTCGACCACGCGCGCGTCCTCGATCACCACTCCCTCGGGCAGTGAGGCCATGGTCGTGTCGACGGTGCCGGTGATGCCGGAGAACAGCCCGTCCGGCAGCGGGAACCCCAGCAGCGAGGTCTGCTGCGGCGTGAGCGTGAGCTGCCCGTCGTTCACCCCGGGCTGCACCCCGATCTCCGCGATGCCGCCGATGTCGGCGCGCAGCAGGCCGGCCGGTGCGTCGGGGCGCACCGAGCGCACCTCCGTCATGCCCGCGATCGGCGAGCCCTCCGCTGGGTTGCCCTCCGCGGCGGCCGCCGCGAGCTGGTCGGCGCTGAGTGTGGCGGTGCCGTCCGCGGACTCGGCGCGGATACCGCCGTCGACCTGCGAGACCGAGTAGCCGGTCACGTCGATCCGCGGCACGGTGGCGTCACCGGGGGAGGTCAGGCGGACCGTGCCCACGGCCTGCTGCGTGGCCAGGTCCCACAACACGGGGCTGGTCCCGAACTCCACGGACACCGGCGCCCCGAGCTCCGCCGACGCCTCGCGCTCGGCCCGGTCCGACAGGTACCAGCGCGCGCCGAACTCCGCGGCCACCACCAGACCCGCCAGAAGCAGGAGCAGCAGGACCAGCGAGCACCCGCACCCGCACCCACCGCGCCTATTGTCACGACGCCCTCTGCGGTCCATCCGATCTCGTCTGCCCATGGGGGTATCGTGCCGGACCGGAGCACCCGGGTCTACCGTCGCCGGACCGGTTGCGGCGCGGCGAGCAGGACCTCACGATCGGGATCATGACCGAGACACAGGATGCACTCACTGACACCCGTACCGTCGCCTTCCTCGTGGCCTCCGAGGGGATCGAGCGCGTCGAGCTCACCGAACCGTGGGACGCCGTCTCCGACGCCGGCTTCCGGCCGGTCCTCGTCAGCACGGAGGACGGCGAGGTCGGGCTGGTCGATCACCTCAGCCCGGCCGGCACCCGGCCCGTGGACCGCACGAGTGCGGACATCTCCGCGGCCGACGTGGACGTGCTCGTCCTGCCCGGCGGCGTCGCGAACCCGGACGCCCTGCGCGGGGACCAGCACGCGGTGACCCTCGTGCGCGAGATGGTCGAGGCTGGCAAGCCGGTGTTCGCGATCTGCCACGCGCCGTGGGTCCTCATCGAGGCGGACGTGGTGCGCGGCCGGAAGGTCACCTCCTTCCCGAGCCTGCGGACCGACCTGGTCAACGCTGGCGCGGAGTGGGTCGACTCCGAGCTCGTCAGCGACGACGGGGTCTTCACGAGCCGCCGGCCCGACGATCTCCCGGCTTTCTGCGAGGCGCTCGTCGGCGCCGCCCGGGGGTCGGCCTAGGGGCGACCGGGCGATGATCGGCGTGTACGTCCACAACCGTGGACGGGGGCACCTGCACCGGGTGCTGCCGGTCGTCGCCGCGCTCCGCGACCGGGGCGACGAGGTCACGATGCTCGTCACCGGCCCCTTCGACGACACCCAGCGTCCCCCCGGGACCCGCGTGGTCCACCTGCCGACAGAGCCGGACGCACGGACCGGGCCCGCCGCCGCGCACGCGGCCGGACCGCCGGCGCGGGACGAGATCACCCTCGCCGCCCGTCGTGCCGCCGTGGCGTGGATGGACCGTGAACGCCCCCGCGCGCTGTGGGTCGACGGCTCCCCGGCGATGTCGCTGGCCGCCCGCATGACCGGTACACCCATGGTGAGCACCCTTCCCCCGGGCGTGCGCGACGACGAACCGCATCTGCTGCGGTGCCGGGCGGCCGAGAGGCTCATCGCCGCCTGGCCGCCGGGCGTGCACCGCGAGACCGTGGCGCGGGCGGAGAAGCGGGTGAGCGAGATCGGGGGCGTCTCCCGGTTCGAGCGACGCGGACGCGAGGAGCGGGCTCGTCGTCGCCCCCGTGTCGTCCACCTCAACGCCTCCGGCACCGGCGGTGACCACCGCTTCTGGCGCGCCGTGCGGACCACCGCGGCGGAGCTGGGCGTGACGGACTGGGTGGAACTGGGCGGGCCCGACGGCGAGTGGCACTCCGACCCCTGGCCCGTGCTGAGCTCTGCGAACGTCGTGGTGACCGGCGCGGGTCAGGCGTCCGTCGCCGACGCGGCCTGCGCCGATGTGCCGCTGGTCGTCGTCCCCGGGAAGCACGAGTACGGCGAACACGACGCCACCGCCGAGGCGCTCGGCTCCATCCCCGGCGCGTCGGTCCTGCGCTACGGCGACGGCCCGACGGCGGTCGCGCGCGAGGTGCGCGCACAGGTGGACCGCGCCCTCGACGGCGAGGCCGCCGGGATCCGGTCGTGGTGGGGGGTGGACGGGGCGGCACACCGCGCCGCGGAGGT
Source organism: Dietzia sp. IN118 (assembly GCF_032905965.1). Classification (NCBI taxonomy): domain Bacteria; kingdom Bacillati; phylum Actinomycetota; class Actinomycetes; order Mycobacteriales; family Dietziaceae; genus Dietzia; species Dietzia sp. IN118. The sequence continues at coordinate 54,575 of NZ_JAUMSR010000001.1, forward strand.
CATCCGGGCGACGACGACGACGAAGTAGGCCCCTTTTCGGGTGATCCACGCCACCCGGACCACGCCTAGGCGTTTTCTCACGATGCCATCACGAAGGCTGATAACTGCTGCACACATGCCGTCCCCGGGGGCGATACTTCATCTCACGGCCCCGAAAGTGCGGCGGGACGTCCCCGGAACCCTGACAGTATTGCGTCATCGACTGCGAACGACGAACTTTCAGGGCTCGAGGCAGGGCACTTCGCGAGGCGCAGGGACGGAGGATGAATGCCGAGATACAGGAACCTCGAACCCACCTCGGACTTCTGGTCCTGGCGTGACAACGCCGCGTGCATCGGGCACGAAGACCTGTTCTACAGCCTGGAGGAGGAGTCGAAGGCGGAGCGGCGCAAGAAGGAGGAGCAGGCCAAGTCGGTCTGCGCCACGTGCCCGGTCTTCGATACCTGTCGGCAGTTCGCCCTCAATTCCGGTGAACTCTACGGAGTGTGGGGCGGACTCACCGAGGCCGAGAGGCACAGGATCTCCGGCCGCCACCGCACCGGCTGACGACCCGGGCGGCGAGTCGGCGGCCGTGTACCCGGGTGGCAGGCTGGCGGTCCGCGGGATCTAGTTGCGATCCTGCGGGGTGGCCTCGTGCCCCCGGCGGCCGCCGGTCCGGTTGGCCTCCTTCATCTCCGCCTCGTGGACATGCCGTCGTCCTCCGGTGAGCTCGTCGCGCACCGCACTGTCCAGGGCGCGGGCCGTGCTCCAGAACCCGTCGTCGAACTCCTCGACGATTTGGAACGTCCAGCGCCCGTGCAGGACGTTGACCCCCACCATCTCCTCACGGATGCGCGCGGCGAGCTCGGACCGGCCGGCATCGTCCAGCTGGTCGGCGGCCTCCTGGAAGAGGATGTCCGCCCGGCCGATCAGCTGGTGCAGGTCGTACAGGTGTCCGCGGGCGCGCTCGATGTACTCCATCGCCTCGCCGACGGTCCCGGCCGCCTCGATCTCGGCGTCGGTCGCGCCGTCGGGTCGGCGGTGCGTCCCGTCGACGCTCGGGGTCCGGTCGCCGGGTCCCGGGCCTGCCACGCTCAGACCGTCCGGGTCAGACGGCGGAGCTGGTCGGGGTCGGTGTGGTGCTTGAGCGCGGTGACCAGGCCGGAGCGCGGACCCACGGCGTCGTCGTAGGTCGTCGGCTCGCCGGCGAACATCTTCTCCGAGCGGGTCTCCGGCGCGTCGTCCGGCGTGGCCTTGAGGAACCGGTTCGGGAGCGAGAGCTTGACGATGGTGCGCCAGGACTGCCAGTACTGCTTGTACAGCGGCCCGGTGGTGTACGGCAGGTCCCACCGCCGGCAGACGTCCTGGACCTTCTCCGAGAGCTCCGCGTACCGGTTCGACGGGAGCGTCGGGAAGAGGTGGTGCTCGATCTGGAACGACAGGTTGCCGGACATGAAGTGCGTGAGCTTGCTGCCGGTGAAGTTCGCGGAGCCGAGCATCTGGCGCAGGTACCACTGCGCCTGCGTCTCGGACTCGAGATCCTCGAGCGTGAACTTGTCGGCGCCGTCCGGGAAGTGGCCGCAGAAGATCACGGCGTTGGACCACAGGTTGCGGATGATGTTCGCGGTCATGTTGGCGCTCATGGTGGACTTCCAGTTGGGCCCCGACAGCAGCGGGAACCACACGTAGTCCTTGCCCACCTGGCGCCGGGCCTTGCGGAGGAACTGGCCGATCCGCTTCTTGCGCTCGGCCCGCCCGGAGGAGTTGATCGTCGCCGGCGCGATCTCCAGGTGCTGGACGCCGACGCCCCACTGGAAGGCGAGGGCGAGGATCGTGTTCCACACCAGGTTGAGCGAGTTCGCCGGGTGCCACGGTTGGTCACGCGTCACCCGCACCACGCCGTACCCGACGTCGTCGTCCATGCCGATGATGTTGGTGTACTTGTGGTGGTGGTAGTTGTGGGTGGCCTTCCAGTGCTCGGATGTGCCGACGATGTCCCACTCCCAGGAGCTGGAGTGGATCACCGGGTCGTTCATCCAGTCCCACTGCCCGTGCATCACGTTGTGCCCGAGCTCCATGTTCTCGATGATCTTCCCGGCCGCCAGGAGTCCGGTGCCGACCAGCCACGCGGGTCGGTTCCCGGAGAAGAGGAGGACGACCCGGCCGCCGGTCACCAGTCCGCGTTGGAGGCGGATGGTGTTCTGCACGTAGCGGCGGTCGTCGTCCCCGAGGGAGTCGACGACCTCCTGGCGGATCGCGTCCAGTTCCTCACCGATGGCATCGACGTCCTCGGCGGAGAGATGGGCGTATTCCCTTACATCAGATATCGCCATGTCAGAACGGTACGTAGCGATCAGCGTCATGTCGACCGTTCCGGGAAACCCGAACTGCGAACAACTACTGCCGAGTTGACCGGCAAGTGTTCACCGGACCCTTATGATCCCACCATGGCTCTCGTCGAGATCTCAGGCGTCAATAAGCACTTCGGTGACTTCCACGCGCTCAAGGACATCAACCTGTCCATCGAGCAGGGGGAGGTCGTCGTGGTGATCGGCCCCTCGGGGTCCGGGAAGTCGACGTTGTGCCGCACGATCAACCGGCTCGAGACCTTCGAGAGCGGCTCCATCACCATCGACGGCAAGCCGCTGCCCGAGGAGGGCAAGGCGCTGGCGAGACTGCGGGCCGACGTCGGGATGGTGTTCCAGTCGTTCAACCTGTTCGCGCACAAGACGATCCTCGAGAACGTGACGCTGGGTCCCATCAAGGTCCGCAAACAGTCCAAGTCGGAGGCCGAGAAGCGCGCGATGGAACTGCTCGAACGGGTCGGTGTCCACGAGCAGTCGTCCAAGTACCCGGCGCAGCTGTCCGGCGGTCAGCAACAACGCGTGGCGATCGCCCGGTCGCTGGCGATGGACCCCAAGGTCATGCTCTTCGACGAGCCGACGTCCGCCCTGGACCCGGAGATGATCAACGAGGTCCTCGACGTGATGACGGGGCTGGCCAAGACCGGTATGACCATGGTCGTGGTGACCCACGAGATGGGCTTCGCCCGCAAGGCGGCCGACCGCGTGATCTTCATGGCGGACGGAGAGTTGGTCGAACAGGCCACCCCGGAGGAGTTCTTCACCAATCCGCAGAGCTCCCGGGCCAAGGACTTCCTGTCCAAGATCCTCACCAACTAGTCGGGCCCGTCCGCGGACCCGAACGAGACCCATCCACCCATCCCACGAGGAGAACCCATGAACATCCGACGGATCGGAGCGGCCACGGCGGCCGTCGCCCTGGCACTCGGCGTGAGCGCGTGCGGTAGCGACGATGGCGGCGGCGAGGACCAGCTCAAGGTCGGCATCAAGTTCGACCAGCCGGGACTCGGGCTGAAGGAGGGCAACGACTACACCGGCCTCGACGTCGATGTGGCGCGCTACATCGCCGACAAGCTCGGGACCCCCGAGGACGAGATCGAGTGGGTGCAGGCCCCCAGCGCCCAGCGCGAGACGCTGCTGGAGACCGGTCAGGTCGACATGATCGTGGCCACCTACTCCATCACCGACTCGCGCAAGGAGAAGGTCGGCTTCGCCGGCCCGTACTTCATCGCCGGTCAGGACCTGCTGGTCCGCTCCGACGACGACTCGATCACCGGTCCCGATTCCCTCGACGGCAAGCGTCTGTGCTCGGTTACCGGGTCGACGTCGGCCCAGACGGTCAAGGAGCAGGTGCCGGGTGTGAACCTGCAGGAGTTCGGCACGTACTCGGAGTGTGTCTCGGCGCTGGTGTCCAATGCGGTCGACGCGCTGACCACGGACGACACGATTCTCGCGGGGTACGCCTCCCAGGACCAGTACCAGGGCCAGCTCAAGGTGGTCGGCGAGCCGTTCTCCGAGGAGCGGTACGGCGTCGGCATCGCCAAGGGCGACACGGAGATGTGCGAGCAGATCAACGAGGCCATCCGCGAGATGATCTCGGACGGCACCTGGGACACCGCCGTCGAGGAGAACCTCGGCGCCGCCGGCTTCACCCCGGGCGAGGGCAATCCGCCCGAGCCGGAGGCCTGCGCCTGATCTGATCCGGCCCGGCCGGATCGGCACCCGATCCGGCCGACCACCGCCTCCCTCCCCGCGCCGACCCACCGGCGCGGGGAGGAGGGCGGGCACCTCACCACGGAAGGTGGACCATGGGCGACATCTTCGCCGACTACGACGTCCTCGGGGCGGTCTGGGTGACGATCCAGCTCTCGGTCCTGGGCACCATCGGGGCCATGGTCCTGGGGACGATCATCGCCGTCCTGCGCGTGTCCCCGGTGGCTGTCCTGCGCGGCCTGGGCACCTCGTACGTCAACACGTTCCGGAACCTCCCGCTGACGTTGCTGATGGTCTTCAGCATCCTGGGGTTGTCCTTCATCCTCCAGCTGTCGGTCTCGGACGACTTCGCCCGCAACGCCTTCTGGTGGGCCGCGATCATGTTGGCCGTCTACCACGCCGCGTATGTCTGCGAGGCCCTGCGCTCCGGCGTGAACACCGTCCCGGTGGGGCAGGCGGAGGCCGCCCGCTCGATCGGTCTGGCCTTCGGCCAGTCCATGCGAGAGGTCATCCTCCCGCAGGCGTTCCGCGGGTCCATCGCCCCGCTGGGGTCGGTGGTCATCGCGCTGATCAAGAACTCCACCGTCGCGGCGGTCATCGGTGTCGGGGACTCCGCCGGCCTGCTCCAGGTCATCACGGAGAACGAGGGCGCGAGCCTGCTGACGTTCTTCTTCTTCGCCATGGTCTTCGTGGTCCTCACCCTCCCGATCGGACTGTGGACCACCTCCCTCTCCCGGAAGCTGTCGGTGAAGCGATGAGCACACAGGCGGTACTGTTCGACGTACCCGGCCCCAAGGCCCGGCTGCGGCACAGGATCCTCACCGCTGTCGGCGTGGTCCTCGTGGTCGCCATCGCCTACGTCATCTATCTCCAGTTCGAGAAGGCCGGCCAGCTCAAGGCCTTCATGTGGGAGCCGTTCGTCACCGACCCCGAGGTGTGGACGTCCTACCTCATCCCGGGCCTCAAGGGGACGTTCACGGCGGCGGCGATCTCCATCGTGCTCGCCGTGGTCTTCGGGCTGCTCTTCGGCATGGGGCGGCTCTCGCCGTTCGCACCGTTGCGCTGGTTCTGCAGCGTGATCGTGGAGTTCTTCCGCTCCGTGCCCGTGCTGCTGATGATGGTCTTCGCCTACTTCGGCTACTTCGCCACCTCCGACATCGTGCCCAACCAGCACGCGCCGCTCGCCGCCGTCGTCACCGCGCTCACCCTCTACAACGGCGCGGTCATCGCCGAGCTCGTCCGCTCGGGTGTCCACGGGCTGCCCGCGGGGCAGTCCGAGGCGGGACTGGCCGTGGGCCTCACCCCGGGGCAGGTGCTGCGCTCGATCCAGCTCCCCCAGGCACTCACGGCGATGCTCCCGGCCCTCGTCGGCCAACTCGTCGTCGTCCTCAAGGACTCCGCACTGGGCTACGGCATCACCTACCTGGAGCTGCTCAACTGGTCCAAGACCCTGGGCTCGGCGTACGCGAACACCGTCCCCGCGTACATCGTGGCGGGCATCCTGTTCATCCTCGTCAACTACACGCTCACCAAGTTCGCCGTGTACCTCGAGGGCCGGATGAAGAAGCGGCGCGCGAAGGCCTGACCCGCACCCGCACCGTCGAAAGCCCGCACCGTCGAGAACCGCACCGTCGAAAAGGACGTTCCGCGCACATCGCCCGAAAGGGGAGTGCGCGGAACGTCCTTTTCGATGCCCGGGGGCGTGGTCGATTCCGGGGGCGTGCTACTTCGGTGGCATCCGGATGCCACCGTCGACGCGGATGGTCTCCGCGTTCATGTACGGGTTGGTGAGCAGCTCCATGACCATGGACGCCAGTTCGTCGCCCGAGCCGAGACGCTTCGGGAACAGGACATTCGAGCCGAGGTTGGCCTTGAATGCCTCCGAGTCCGGGCCCTCGCCGTAGATCGGGGTGTCGATGAGGCCGGGCGCCACGGTGTTGAGGCGGATGCCGGCGGCCGACAGGTCACGCGCGACGGGCAGGGTCAGGCCGACGATGCCGCCCTTCGAGGCGGAGTAGGCGGCCTGGCCGATCTGGCCGTCGAACGCGGCGACGGAGGCCATGTTGACGATGGCGCCCTTCTGTCCGTCCTCGTCGGCCTCCTGCGTGCTCATCTTGGTGGCGGCGAGCCGCAGCATGTCGAACGAGCCGATGAGGTTGATGTCGATGACCTTGCGGAACGAGTCGATGTCGAAGGCCGACGAGTACTCACCGTCGCGGCCGATGGTGCGCTGCGCCCAGCCGATGCCGGCCGAGTTGACGAGGTAGCGCAGCGGGCCGAGCTCGAGAGCGGCGGCGACGGCCTTCTCGTTCTGGTCGGTCTTGGTGACGTCGACGGAGACGAACACGCCTCCGACCTCGTTCGCCAGGGCCTCACCCTTCTCGGCATTGAGGTCGGCGACGACCACCTTGGCACCCTTGGCGGCGAGCTGACGGACGACGGCGGCGCCGATTCCCGACGCACCGCCCGTGACGATGGCACTTGCTCCAGAAATTTCCATGCCAGAACGGTAACAAGCACGGGCGCCGGATAAGGGTGGCTTGGCCGGGTCAGTGCGTATTCAGTCTCCGGTGCCCGGCACGACGACGTCCCAGCGGATGTCGAACCGATCGTGGACCTGCCCGTACCGGTCACCCCACGGGGCGACCCCGAACGGCATCGCCATCTCGCCACCGCTCGAGGTGACCTTGTCCAGGAACGCACGGGCCTCGTCCTCGGTGTCGAATCCCAGCAGGAACGAGTAGACGTCGCTGCGCGGCTGCGGGAGGCTCTCGCCCATGGCGTCACCGCCGGTCAGGCTGATCCCGGGGGCCTCGAGGGTCGCGTGGGCGACCGAACCGTGCGGTGGGTCGAACGGGAAGTCCTCGGTGGAGGGGAACTGGTCGTAGGTCATCACCTCGAGCTTTCCGCCGAAGAGTTCCTGGTAGTAGGGGAACGCCTCCGCCGCGTTGGCGGGGAAGGAGATGTAGGGGACGCAGGTCATGGCCATTGTCGGAGTCTCTCGTCGTGGGCGACCGCGTGCCGGTGCTACCCGGTATACGCAACGCTAGACCCGTCTGCGCCGCCGGACACGTTAAATCTGGTCGCTGTCGCTGTCGCTGTCGCCGTTGCCGCCCGGCCCGGCCGGGGAGGGGCGCCGTCCGGACAGCGCGAGCAGTCGGGCCCGAGAGTCCGCCCCGAGCGTCACGGGGCTCGCCTCGGCGAGCACGTCGAACGACCGCATCAACTCCACCACGCTCCTGGCGTGGTCGAGCGTCCAGGCGGCGAGGTCCTCCGCCTCCGTCGACTCCCAGGTCCGGGGATCGAGGTCGTGGGCGTGGACCAGCAGTTCGAAGACCCGTAGCGCGAGCAGGTCGCGGACCGGGATGTCGGCCAGGCGGTGCGGGACGGTCGCGTCCGCGTCCCGGGCCCGCGCGAGTTCCCTTCGCAGACCGGCGGACGTGCGGTGCAGGGCGGGGACCGGTTTCTCGCCGGCGTGGTCGGCGGTGCGGGTCCACCCGATCTCCGACTCCGGCAGCCGTGAGAAGTAGGCGGCGTATCGCAGCCCACCGCCCAGGACGTGGTTGGCGCAGTCGCGGCGGGTCCATCCCGGGCAGGCGTCGCAGTCTCCGTCGAGACCGCCGGCGAGCGCGCGGCCGAACAGGGTGGTGGCCCGGTCGAGAACCGCGAGGTCCTCCGGGCTCAACGGGGTCGGGGTCACGGGCACCTCACCTCCAGGAATGTCTGTGCTTCACACTAGGTTGACTGGGACGGTGTGAACAGATCACGCCAACCCTTCAGCCGTGACGAGAAAGGACCGATACCCGCCATGAGCCCGCAGACCTCCGGTGCAGCAGAGACCCGGGAGTTCCAGGCCGAGACCCGGCAGCTGTTGGATCTGATGATCCACTCGATCTATTCGAATCCGGACACCTTCCTGCGCGAGGTCATCTCCAACTCCTCGGACGCGCTGGACAAGCTCCGGTTGGCCGCGCTGCAGGATTCCTCGCTCGGCGCGGACACCTCGGATCTGCACATCGAGCTGATCCCGGATGCCGGCGCCCGGACGCTGACGATCCGCGACAACGGCATCGGCATGTCCCGCGACGAGGTGGTGGACCTCATCGGCACGCTCGCCAGGTCGGGCACCGGGCAGATGCGGGAGGCACTCTCCGCGGCCCGGGCGGCGCAGGAGTCCGGTGAGGTCTCGGAGCAGGCCACCGCGGACCTCATCGGTCAGTTCGGCATCGGCTTCTATTCGACGTTCATGGTCGCGGACACGGTCACGCTGGTCACCCGCAAGGCAGGCGAGAGTGCGGGGACGCGCTGGACGTCGAGCGGCGAGGACACGTACACGATCGAGGACGCCCCGGACGCTCCCCAGGGCACCTCGGTGATCCTGCAGCTCAAGCCGGCCGGTGGGGACGCGGCGCTCCCGGACTACGCCGAGGAGCACACGCTGCGCCGGGTGGTGCGAACCTACTCGGACTTCATCGCCTGGCCGATCCGCATGGACGTCGAGCGCCCGGCGCCGGAGCCGGAGTCGACGGATGGGGCCGGCGCGGACGGGGCCGGCGCAGACGATGCCGCCGCCGAGGACGCCGCGCCCGAGGCTCCCGGCACGGTCACCGAGACGGAGACGCTCAACTCCCAGAAGGCGCTGTGGACGCGGCCCCGCTCGGAGGTCACCGACGAGGAGTACGCCGAGTTCTACCGTCACGTCTCGCACGCGTGGGACGAGCCGCTGGAGACGATCACCCTCAAGGCGGAGGGCACGTTCGAGTACCAGGCGCTGCTGTTCCTTCCCACGCAGGTGCCGTTCGACCTGTTCTCCCCGGACACCAAGCGCGGGGTGCAGCTCTACGTCCGTCGTGTCTTCATCATGGACGACTGCGAGGAGCTGGTCCCGCCGTTCCTCCGCTTCGTCAAGGGCATCGTCGACGCCCAGGACCTGTCGCTCAACGTTTCCCGCGAGATCCTCCAGCAGGACCGCCAGATCCGGGCGATCCGCAAGCGCCTGGTCAAGCGGGTGCTGCAGACGATCGAACAGATCAGGACCGACCGGCCGGAGGAGTTCCGCAGCTTCTGGGCAAACTTCGGTGCCGTCCTCAAGGAGGGCCTGATCGCGGACGTCGACGCCCGGGAGCAGTTGCTGGCCGTGAGCACGTTCGCCTCCACGCGTCCCGCCCAGGCGGGCGCCGGGAACGCCGGGTCCGGATCGGACGAGACCCCGCGCGACGACGAGCGTGACGACGACGAGGTGGGCACCACCATCGCCGAGTACGTCTCCCGGATGGCCGACGGGCAGGAGGAGATCTACTACCTCACCGGGACGTCCCGCGCGGCGGTGGAGAACTCCCCGCACCTGGAGGCGTTCCGTGCCCGCGGCGTCGAGGTCCTCATCCTCACCGACCCGGTCGACGAGGTGTGGGTGGACGCGGTCGGCGAGGTCGACGGCAAGCGCCTGCGGTCGGTGGCCAAGGGCGACGTGGACCTGTCCGGCATCGGCTCGGAGGGCGAGGAGAACAAGGACGAGCCCGACGCGGCCGAGTTCGCCGACCTGCTCACCTGGCTGGGCGAGGAGCTGTCGGACGAGGTCAAGCAGGTGCGCCTGTCGCACCGGCTCACCGAATCGGCCGCGTGCATGGTGGGCGACGAGTTCGACATGACTCCGCAGCTCGAGGCCATGTACCGCGCTTCGGGCATGGAGTTGCCCACGAGCAAGCGGATCCTCGAGCTCAACCCCACGCACCCGCTGGTCGAGCGGCTGCGCGAGCAGTACGCATCGGATCCGTCGGCGCCGGGCCTGGCCGATACCGCCCGGCTGCTGTCGGGTGCGGCCGTCCTCGCGGAGGGCGGCACGTTGTCCGATCCGGCCGCGTTCGCCAAGTTGCTGGTCGACCGCATCTGACGTCGCCCCAGCGGCCCATCGCGCCGCTGGCCCGGCGGCCTCGTCGGCTCGAGCAGCCTCGCCGGTTTCCCGGCTCGCACGCCCGCCGCTCCGCAGGATCCCGTCAGGGCTCCCGCGGCGCGGCGGGCGTTGTTGCCGACCTCCCCGCCCACAGCGACGGCCGGGGCGACGACTACCCGATCACCGGTGTCCGGCCCCGGCCAGGGAGCCGCAGGCCACGCCGATCACCGCCCCGAGCGCGGTCTCGGCCGGGGTGTGGTGGCTGATCCGCACCCGCGCCCAGGCCACCGTCGGTACGAGGGCCAGCAGTCGCCAGTAGCGGGGTGAGAGTTCGCGGGCGAGCACCGCGACGGCCCCGGAGAGCACGGCGGTGTGGAACGACACCTTGATCCGGAGCGTCGCGGCCCCGGCCACGCCCAGCGCCACCAGTGCGGCCCGCGTCATCCGCTGCAACTCGTCCGGGGCGTCGCCCCACCGTTGGGCCGCGAGCAGGGTCGCCACCGACCCGGCGATGCCGACGATCACCAGGGGGCGGTCCTCCCGCCGGGTGACGTGGTGGTCGGACAGCGCCTTGCGTCGGACCCGCCAGGTGATCGCGGCCTGCGGAACGATGCCCAGGCCGGCGGCGGTCGCGAGCCCCCACCCGGTCGACCCCACCGCCCGGCCGAGGTGCACCGACCCGACGGTGAGCACCACCCACGGGGCGCAGACCTCCGTCAGAACCGTCGCCGGGAGCACGCCACGCGTCCGCCCATCCGGCGCGACCGAACCCCGGGCCGACGCACCGCTCTCGACCACCATGCTCTCCGCCACCCCCCGAAAATCCGCTATCCCGAATACGGATCCGCTGGTCGGATTGGACTAGCGGATCCGGAGGGAGAGTAGCGGATCTGGCCGGGGCGGATCGGAGTGCGGTGCGGTGCGGGGTGGGGTGGTGCGTGCGGTGCGGTGCGGTGCGGGGTGGCGCGGGGCGGGGCGGACCGGAGTGCGAGGCGGGCCGGGCGCGGGGCGGGTCAGCGGGGCCGGATCTCGGCGAGGCACTGCTCGGCCAAGCTCAGGGTGGCTGCGTCGAACAGCAGCAGCGTGGCGGACTCCACCTCGGTGTCGATGCCGGCGAGAGTCCCGAGCGCGGTGCGGATCGCGTCCTCGCGCGGCCAGCCGTAGGCCCCGGCGGAGATGAGCGGGAAGGCCACCGTGCGGGCGCCGAGCTCATCGGCCACGGCGAGGGAATTGCGATAGCAGCCGGCCAGCAGCGCTCCGCCGCCGGTGCCGCCCGTGCCGCCCGTTGCTTCCGCGCCGCCGGTGCGTTCGTAGACCGGGCCCACGGTGTGGATGACCCAGCGGGCGGGGAGATCTCCGGCGCCGGTCGCGACGGCCTGTCCGGTCGGCAGCCCGTCTCGCAGGCGGCCCGCCCTCAGCTCCCGGCACTCGGCCAGGATCGTCGGCCCGCCCGCGCGGTGGATCGCCCCGTCCACACCGCCGCCCCCGAGCAGGGAACTGTTGGCCGCGTTGACCACCGCGTCGACGGCCATCCGGGTGATGTCGCCATGGCCCAGCTCGATCCGGGCGCGCCTCGTCGTCGTCATCCCGACACCCCGGGCGTCACGGCCTCGCGGGGTGACCTCCGGTGGGTGATCATCGGCGTCGGCGAGTCGTCGAGGCGGTCCATCAACCACATGATGGTCGCCACCTCGCCCACCCACGCCAGGCTCACGCACCAGCCGGCCAGGATGTCGCTCGGGAAGTGCACACCCAGGTACATGCGGGTGACGCCGATGGCCGGGACATACCCCGCGGACCCGACGATCACCGGGTAACGCCACGCCGTTGGCCAGGCCAGGACGCAGGCGCACCCGGCCAACGCCGCGCTCGCCATGGCGTGACCGCTGGGGAACGAGTAGCTCTTCTCCTCCACGATGTGGGTGAAGAACGTGGGCCGACCCCGCCGGTACAGGGCCTTGAGCACCGAATTGATGACCGTCGACCCCACCAGGGACACCGTCAACAGTGCGGCGGGCCGGCGACTGCCCCGGACGGAGACCAGATACGCCGAGGTGGCCAGGGCGAACAACGGCACCGCAGTGACTCCGCCGAGTTCGGTGACGGCCCGGACGATGCGCGTGTTGCGCGGCGAATGGCGACTCTGCAGCCACAGCATGACGGGGCGGTCGAAGGGCAGGCCCGCATCGCCGCGGATGCGCTCGGCCAGCTCAACGAATCCGATCACCGGGGTCGCGAACCCCACGAACGCCACCCCGAAGATCGTCCACGTCCCGCGCGGCAGGGGCATCTCCCGCCGGTCGACGATGCTGCCCAGCACCCCGTCCGACGGGTACAGCTGCCGCAGGATGTCCCGAGCGGAGGTGAACGCTCGGGAGCGACGGGAGGTCGTCGTGCGCGACATGCCCCCACACTAGGCAGAGCGGCGGCCTTCCCGCCGGTGGATCGCCGCGAGGTCGGGTGCGGCGCGGTTAGGGTGGGCCGCAGGCGACCCGAGAGGCGGACGACGAATGAGCCAGACCCGTGTGGAACATGACCTGCTCGGTACCAAGGAGGTCCCGGCGGAGGCGTATTACGGCATCCACACGGTCCGGGCCGTCGAGAACTTCCCGATCACCGCCACCACCATCAGCGACATCCCCGACTTCGTCCGCGGCATGGTCATGGTCAAGAAGGCCGCCGCGCTCGCGAACCTCGAGATGGGTGTCCTCGACGAGACGGTGGCGAAGGCGATCGTCGGGGCCTGCGACGAGATCCTGGTCGACGGGCGCTGCATGGACCAGTTCCCCTCCTGCCAGTTCCAGGGCGGCGCCGGCACCTCGGTGAACATGAACACCAACGAGGTCGTGGCCAACCTCGCCCTCGAGCGCCTCGGCCACCCCAGGGGCTCCTACGACATCGTCAGCCCCAACGACGACGTCAACCGTTCACAGTCCACCAACGACGCCTACCCGACCGGATTCCGCATCGCCCTGTGGCACGCGCTGGAACGGCTCGAACCGGCGATCGTCGCCCTGCGGGAGGCCTGCTACGACAAGTCCGAGGAGTTCCGCGAGGTCCTCAAGATGGGGCGCACGCAGCTGCAGGACGCGGTCCCCATGTCGATGGGCCAGGAGTTCGGCGGCTTCGCCGTGACGCTCGACGAGGAACTCCACGTCCTCGGCGCCGCGGCCCGGATGCTGCTCGACGTCAACCTCGGTGCGACCGCGATCGGCACCGGAGTCAACACCCCGCCCGACTATCGTCGCGCCGTCATCAGACATCTGCGGGCCGTCACCGGACTGCCGGTCACCGGCGCGATGAACCTCATCGAGGCCACCAGCGACACCGGCGACTACGTCAACGTCCACGCCGCCCTCAAGCGGACCGCGGTGAAGGTCTCCAAGATCTGCAACGACCTGCGGCTGCTGTCCTCGGGGCCGCGCGCCGGCTTCAACGAGATCAACCTGCCGGAGCTGCAGGCCGGGTCGTCGATCATGCCAGCCAAGGTCAACCCGGTGATCCCCGAGGTCGTCAACCAGGTGTGCTTCAAGGTGATCGGCAACGACGTCACCGTGACCATGGCCGCCGAGGCAGGTCAGCTCCAGCTCAACGTCATGGAGCCGGTGATCGCCCAGGCGATGTTCGAGTCGATCTCGCTGCTGACCAACGCCATCGAGACGCTGACCGAGAAGTGCGTGGAGGGGATCACCGCCAACGTCGAGGTGGCCCGCCAGAACGTGATGAACTCGATCGGGATCGTCACCTACCTCAACCCGATCATCGGCCACCACAACGGTGACCGGGTCGGCCGTGAGTGCGCCCGGTCGGGCCGCGGGGTCCGGGAGGTGGTGCTGGAGATGGGGCTGCTGTCGGCGGAGGAGCTCGATGACATCTTGTCGCCGTCCAACCTCCTGCGGCCGAAGTACAAGGGAAAAGGTGGTACACGGGACGTGGCACAACCCGGGCAGGATATGACCGGCCCCACGGCCTGACCCGGGTGAGCCGTGTCGGGGTGAGCCGTGTCAGGCGGGGGGCTCGCCGACGCGACCGATGCTGCTCACGGCGAGGTTCCCCAGCGAGCTGTCGAAACCGAACTGCTGGTCGATGAATGCGGACGAGCCCGAGATCGCGGCGTTGATGGCGGCGGACGAGCCGACGGTGAAGTCGAACTGGGCGAAGAAGTCGGCGATGGCCTTGAGCATGAGTGCCTCCAGATGGATCGGTGGTCGCGCCGCGAACCGGGCGGCGGGACATGAGCTGGCTTACACAGGTGATATCGGACCCGCCGCCCCGATCGTTAGCCGGGCAAACTGTGATTCCGGCCCGCGCGACCGCTACCGTCGCACCATGAGCTCTCCCACCTCCCGCGTCGTCGCCGGGCGCGAGATCACCTTCCCGGTCCCCGTCGTGTCCGCCTCGGTCTCCGGCGCGGCGTTTCTCACCCGGGCAGCCGTCGTCCGCCGGCTCATCGCCGCCGGCCGCCAGTCCGCCGTCCTCGACACCGCGGGCGCCGAGCCGGTGGCACTGCCCGGCGGCCGGACCCCCGCGATCATGATCCACGTGCGCTACCACGACGTGCCGGGCAACGTCCTGGGTGCGTACCACGAGATGGGACTGGCCTTCCAGCTCAAGGTGCCGGGCCACGGGACCCTGGTGCACATCCACGAATTGCCCGTGGACCAGGACTTCACCCTCGCGGCGGGCAATGAGCTGTGGGGCTTTCCCAAGTGGAAGGGCGACATGGTCGGCACCGCCGGCGGGGCGCTCGACGATGCCCGCCTCGGGGCCGTCGGGTCGGCGGGCGCCGGCGGGGTCGATCTCAGGCTGGACACCCGCGTCGGGGTCCCGATCCCCGGCAGCCAGTCACTCGCCATGAACTGCGTGCAGGTCCTCGACGGTCAGCCGGTGCGGGTCACGGCCGAGGCCACCGCCCGAGGTGGGCGGATGCGTCCGCTGAGCGGCGCTCGCGTGACGATCGCGACGGGCGCGGATGACAGCGACGCCGATGTCGCGCGGTTCGCCGAGGCGGTACGCGAACTCGGGCTGGACCGCGCCCGCGCCCTCGCCACCTTCTCCTACGACAGGTTCGAGGCCGAGTTCCAGGCGCCCGAACGGATCGGCTGACGCCGCCCGGGGGCGCCGCCGCCCAGAGCGGCGTCGCCGAGCAGCATCGCGAACGCGGCGATTCCGCTCACACCCTGCGCGTTGCCGATGAGCCACTGCAGCACGTGGGCGGCTGGGTCGACCGCGGTGAGCGCGTAGGCGTAGTGCGTGCCGATCAGGTGGGTGAGGACCAGGACCGCCACCGCGATCCGGACCGGTCTGCGCCGGGCGGTCAGTAGTAGCGGGATGGCGATGATCACGCCGGACCAGTGGTGGGTCACCGCCACCGGAGAGGCGATGAAGACCCCGAGGGCGACCAGGAGTAGGGCGTCGACGGGCCGGTTGTCCCGGGTCAGTCGCCAGGCTCCCCAGGTGGCTGCCGCGGCGACGAGCAGGAAGAAGCCGTAGACGGGCGGGTCGAGGTGCTCGGCGGGGATCCGGGCCCGGGCCAGCAGGCCGCTCAGGGCCTGGTTGGGGACGAAGTGCCGTGTGCCGCCCCGTTCGGTGAGGAAGAACTCGGCGGTCCAGAAATGCCAGGACTCGGCCGGCGGATGAGGTGCCCGAGGCCGATCGTGGCCGCGACTGTCCCAACCGCCCGTGCCAGGGACGCCCAGTCTCTCCGGACGAGGAACAGAACGCCGAACGCGGCCGGGGTGATCTTGATGCCGGCGGCCAGGCCGAGCAAGACGCCGCGGGCGCGGCGGGGAGTGAAGCCCAGGACGTCGGCGGTGACCATGAGGAACAGGAAGATGTTGATCTGGCCGAAGCCGATGTTCGCGCGGACCGGCTCGAACAGCAGCGCCACGCCGGTCAGTGCCAGGGCCAGGGTTCGTGCGCCCTGAAGCTGGAGCCGGGACGCGGCCATGGCCAGGATCGCCCAGACCGCGACCACCGTGGCGGCGGTCCAGGCGAGTTGGGCGACAGTGGCTCCGAGTGGCGCCAGCGGCAGGAAGACGACGGCGCCGAACGGCGGGTAGATGAACCTGAAGCCCGAGCGGGTGGGAAAGCCCTCGGAGTACAGGTCCGCCCCGGCCAGCAGGGCCCGTCCGGCGTCCTGGAACACCTGGAGGTCCAGCATGAACTCGGTCGCGGCTCGCACCATGACCGCGGTGATCACGGCCGCGGTCAGGATCAGACCTGCCAGGCGCAGCGCGCTCCCCGGCTTCGGGAGGGTGTGCATCGGGTAGCGCTCCTTTCGGTCCGGAACGGGGTGCGGTCGACCAGGATACGGTCTGGTCAGGCCGGGTCGGGTCAGGTCAGTGCCCCTCACCGAGGTTGCCGGAGAGCTTCTCCAGTCGCTCCTGGCTGGCCCCGTCGAGGCCGATGATCTCGACCGTCTTGCCCTTGGCCGCGTACTTGTGGCTGATCGCATCCAGGGTGGCCACGGTGGAGGCGTCCCAGATGTCGGCCTCGGTCAGGTCGATGACAACGTGCTGGGGATCGCCCGAGTAGTCGAACTGGTAGACCAGATCATTGCTGGAGGCCCAGAACAGTTCCCCGCGGACCCGGTAGGTACGGATGTCGATGGTGCCGTCGTGATTCACGTCGAGCTCCGAGACCTTCTCCAGGCTCGTCATGTGCGCGACCCGGCGGGCGAACATGACCATCGCGGTGAGGACGCCGAGGACGACGCCGATGGCCAGGTTGTGGGTGATCACGGTGGCGGCCACGGTGACGATCATGACGACCGTCTCGCTGAGCGGCATCAGACGCAGGGTGCGGGGATGGATGGAGTGCCAGTCCAGGGTGGCCACGGAGACCATGATCATCACCGCGACGAGAGCGGCCATGGGGATCAGGCCGACGATGTCGCCCAGTGCGACGACGAGGATGAGCAGGAAGACGCCCGCCAGGAGGGTCGACAGGCGGGTGCGGGCGCCCGACTGCTTGACGTTGATCATGGTCTGGCCGATCATCGCGCAACCGCCCATGCCGCCGAAGAAGCTGGTGACGATGTTGGCCACACCCTGGCCCCAGCCCTCGCGGGTCTTGTCGGTGCGCACCTCGGTGAGGTCGTCGACGAGTTTGGCGGTCATCAGGGACTCCATGAGCCCGACCAGGGCCATCGCCAGGGCGTAGGGGGCGATGATCTGGAGCGTCTCCATGGTCCACGGCACGTCGGGGATGAACAGCGACGGCAGCGAGTCGGGCAGTTCACCCTGGTCGCGCACGTTGGGCATGGTCCAGCCGAACAGCACCACGACGGCGGTGATCGCCACGATCGCGATCAGCGGTGCGGGAACCGCGGCCGAGAGCCGGGGGAAGAACACCATGATGCCGATGCCGGCCGCGACCATCGGGTAGACCAGCCAGGGCACCCCGAGCAGGTGCGGGATCTGCGCGGTGAAGATGAGGATCGCCAGGGCGTTGACGAACCCGACCATCACGCTGCGGGGGATGAAGCGCATGAGCCGGCCCACGCCGATCAGGCTGAGGACCACCTGGAAGATGCCGGCCAGCAGCACTGTGGCGACGAGGTAGTCCATTCCGTAGTCACGCGCCACGGGGGCGATGACCAGAGCGATCGCGCCCGTGGCGGCGGAGATCATCGCCGGCCGCCCGCCGGTGAAGGCGATCGTCACGGCCATCGTGAACGAGGCGAACAGCCCCACCCGCGGGTCGACTCCGGCGAGGATCGAGAACGAGATGGCCTCGGGGATCAGCGCGAGGGCGACGACCAGTCCTGCCAGCACCTCGGTGCGCAGCCGCCGGGCCGAGGAAAGGGCGTACCTGAATGACGCGAGGACACCGACGGGCGCCAGACCGTCATCGTCGACGCCGGGAGCGGGAGCGGCCCCGGGCGTGGTCGCGGGAGCTGTCACGGAGAATTTTCCTCACCACGTAGGGGCATGACACACTCTCCCGTAGCGGGAGATTCTGAATGTACCGTAACGGTAGAGTTGGCCGAGCGCGAACCCAGAGCATGAATGTGAACAAGCCCACAAGGAGAACGATGTCGGACGACGCGGTGCGCAAGATCGGCGAGGTCGCCGAGATCACCGGTTTGTCGATCCGCACCCTCCGTCACTACGACGAGCTCGGCTTGGTGGTGCCCTCCGGTCACACCGCCGGTGGGTTCCGGCTCTACACCGATGCGGATGTCCAGCGACTGCTCCTGGTGCGGCGGATGAAGCCCCTGGGGTTCTCGTTGGAACGCATGAGGCAGTTCCTCCGGGCGACGGACGTCCTCTCGGCGGGCCGCGGCTCGGGTTCGGTGGAGCTCGACGACTGGCACGCGGCCCGGACGACGGTCGAGGAGATCCGCTCGGAGGCGGAGGCCCGCTATCGCGACCTGCAGACCCAGCTCGACTACGGCACGGAGTTTCTGCAGCTGGTCCGGAGATTCGACTAGGGCCTCCCGGCGCCCGTCGGCTCCAGTCGGGTCGCGGCAGGCGCGAAAGGCGTACCGGGAGTCAGTCCGCGGCGGCCCGTCCCGCGGCGAGGGCCTGACGGGCGACCGGCTCGGCGGCGGCCCGATCGGTGGCCACCAGCCCCACCCGGCTGCGACGGTCGAGGACGTCGTCGACGGTCAGCGCCCCCTCGTGGGTGACCGCGTAGGAGAACTCGGCGCGGGTGACGTCGAGGCCCTCGGCCACCGCCTCCAGCGGACGGTCCAACAGGCTGGCCGCCACCACGGCCCCGGCCTCCTGTCCGTAGCGCGCGACCAGGGAGGCGGGGAGGAGTCCGGCGGAGGTGGCCGCCACCGCGGCCACGGGATGTCCCGGCGCCCCGACGAGCGGGAGGTCGGCGGTCCGGCACGGACCGGCGGGGAGTCCTGCACGCCCCGCGACGAGGTCGACCACCTGCTCGGCCATGAGCCGGTACTCGGTGAGCTTGCCGCCGGTGATCGTGACGAGGCCGTTGTCCGAGGTGAGCAGGGCGTGATCGCGGGAGAGATCCGCCGTGTCGCCGTCGCCGGAGTCGACCAGGGGGCGCAGGCCCGCGAAGGTGCCCAGCACGTCGTCGCGGGTCAGGCGCACCTCGAGCGCCCGGTTGACGACATCCAGAAGGAAGTCGATCTCCGCCTCGGTCGACTCCGGCACATCCGGCACCGGGCCGGGGGCGTCGACGTCGGTCAACCCCACGTGCAGGCGCCCGAACTCGGCCGGGATGGCAAAGCAGAAGCGGTTGGTCTCACCCGGCACCGGCACGGTGAGGGCGCCGACGGGATGGCCCAACGCGGCTGCGTCAAGGACCAGGTGGGTGCCACGCGAGGGACGCACGCGCACCCCGGGAGTGGTCTGGCCGGCCCACACGCCGGTCGCCGACACGACGGCCCGCGCGGAGAGGGTGAACTCGTAGTCGTCGTCGCCGTCGCCGTCGCTGTCGTCGTCGCTCCGCGCCGCGCCACCGACCCCCGCGCCGCCGACCCCCGCGCCGCCCACGACAGCGCCGCCCGCGCCGAGCTCGTCGCGGACGGTGACCCGCGTGCCGCTCGCCTCCAGCACCCGCGCCCGCGTGATCACCCGGGCCCCGTGCCCGGCCGCGGTG
Source organism: Dietzia sp. IN118 (assembly GCF_032905965.1). Lineage (NCBI taxonomy): Bacteria > Bacillati > Actinomycetota > Actinomycetes > Mycobacteriales > Dietziaceae > Dietzia > Dietzia sp. IN118. The sequence continues at coordinate 74,096 of NZ_JAUMSR010000001.1, forward strand.
CGCGCGACGGCGGTGACCAGGCGGGCGTCGTCGACGAGCTGACAGTCCCAGTTGAGGTGGCCGAACCGCAGGCCGTCGCGGCGCGCGCCCGGCACGTACTCGGCGACCCGGCGCGGGCCCAGCACCCGCGCGCCCGGCAGGCGGTCGGCGCGCGTCCCGGCGAGACGGGAGAGCACGGTACCGGCGACGAACCCGAGGCCCGGCAGCACGGCCCCCACCGGCTGGGTGTCGCGGTAGACGGGCACCACCTGCGCGAGCGGGCGCACGAGGTGGGGGGCGGTGCGCTCGAGCATGATGCCACGCTCGACGGCCGAGCGGCGCGCGATCGCGACGTTGCCGGTCGCCAGATAGCGCAGCCCGCCGTGGGCGAGCTTGGAGGACCACCGGCTGGTACCGAACGCCAGGTCGTGGGCCTCCAGCAACACGGTCTCGAGCCCGCGGGAGGCGGCGTCGAGCGCGATCCCCGCGCCCGTGATGCCGCCGCCGATCACGATGAGGTCCACGGGAGTGGAGCGGCCGCGCAGCTCGGCGAGCTCGCGCGCGCGTCGACCGGCGGACAGCGCGGTGGACGGGGCCGTCGCATCGGTGGGCCCGGGGCGCGCGGTGGGCCCGTGGTCCGCTTTCGCGTGCCCGGTCACAGGCCCAGGTACCCGGTCACGAGCAGGTGGAGCTCGGCGCGCCACGAGTCGGCGTCGAGCGGCGGGTCGGCCAGTGGAGCGGACAGCACGGCGCCCTGGACCGCGAGGTAGAGCATGGTGGCCATGCGGTCGGGGTCGCGGCCGGCGAGGCGGGCGTCGGCCGCGATGGCGCGGGCGAGGACGTCGCGGAGGAACCCGATGAGTCGGTGCTGGGACGTGCCGAGCCGGCGGAACACGTACTCGGCGAGCATGCCGCTCTCGTGTCGGCGCAGCGCGTCGAGCAGGGGGTCGGTGCGCACCTCGTCGGCCATCGCGCACAGCAGGCGGGCCAACTCGCCGGCATCGTGGACCGCGCCCTCCAGCAGGTCCGGGCCGACGCGCTCGACCACGCCGGTGAGTTCGCGGGTGAGGAGGTCGGCGACCAGTGCCCTGACGTCGGGCCAGTGCCGGTAGAGGGTGGTGCGTCCGACGCCGGATCGGCGCGAGACCTCGACCATCGTGGTGCGGCCGGGGCTGATCTCGAGGATCGCGGCCCGGGCGGCGGTGAGCGCGCGGTCCCGCGTGGTGTGGCGCGAAGGGGAGGAAACGGTCACCGGGCCTCCTTCGCGGCGGGTCCCGCGGGGCGCGGATCGGTGCCGGGTCACCCGACGAAAACCCGTGAGCGGAACAGATCGTGCTCTAGTGTCCCAGTATGAGCGACGTGAACCCCGCTGACAAGCACCGATCCGGCCGCCTGCCGCTACCGCCGATGGACCTGCCCAGGTGGGGGACGGCCGCCGAGGCCACGGAGCTGAGCGAGAGCATCCGCGCCCTGCTGCGCGACGTGCTCGGCGTGACCGCGGAGACCGGGCGGACGTTCGACCCGGCCGCGGTGACCGCCTCGCCCTCGCGACTCACCGACGTCGATCTCGCCGCACTGGCCGACATCGTGGGCCCCGGCGACGTCTCGGTCGACGACGCGCAGCGCCTTCCGCGCGCCCGCGGCAAGTCGACGCCCGACCTGTTGGCGTGGCGGACGAGGCCGGCCGTGGACTGCCCCGATGCGGTGGTGGCCCCGGGGGACGACGACGAGGTGGCCGCCCTCCTGGACTGGTGCACCTCCGAGAAGGTCGCGGTCGTCCCCTTCGGCGGCGGCACCTCCGTCGTCGGCGGCCTGGACCCGGACACCGGGACGAACAGGGCCGTGCTGAGCGTCGACCTGGCCCATTTCGACGGTCTCGAGTCCATCGACCCCGAGTCGGGGGAGGCGGTCCTCGGGGCGGGCGTCACGGGTCCGCGGGCCGAGGAACTGCTGGCTGAGCACGGTTTCTCGCTCGGGCACTTCCCGCAGTCCTTCCCCTACGCCACGCTGGGCGGCCACGCCATGACCCGGTCCTCGGGACAGAGCTCCGCCGGGTACGGGCGCTTCGACGAGATGGTCAGCGGGCTGACGGTGGTCACCCCGGTCGGCGTGATCGAGGCGGGCCGGGCCCCGGCGTCGGCCGCCGGACCGGACCTGCGGCAGTGGCTCCTGGGATCGGAGGGTGCGTTTGGCGTGTGCACCCGGGTGCGCGTGCGGATCCATCCGGTGCCGGAGGTGGTGCGGCACGAGGCGTTCCGCTTTCCCGACTTCGCCACCGGCGCCGCGGCGCTGCGCGCGGTCGAGCAGCAGGGGACGGGCCCGACGGTCATCCGCCTGTCCGACGAGACAGAGACGATGGTGAACCTGGCGACCGCGACCGACTCGATCGGCGAGCAGACCGGGGATGTCGAGGACAGGGCCGGGGGTTGCCTGTGTCTCTGCCTGTTCGAGGGCACGGCCGCCCATGCCGGGTCCCGGCACGCGGAGACGCGGGAGGTCCTGATCACCCACGGCGGCACCTCGCTGGGCCCGGGGCCCGCGCAGTCGTGGGAACACGGCCGCTTCGGGGCCCCGGTCCTGCGCGATGCGCTGCTGGACAACGGCGCGCTGGTGGAGACCCTGGAGACCGCCACCGACTGGTCCCGCCTGCCGGCACTGCGGGCCGCGGTCACGGAGGCGCTGACCACCTCGCTCGAGGCCTTCGGAACGCCGGCGCTGGTCATGTGCCACATCAGCCACGTCTACCCGACGGGTGCGTCCCTCTACTTCACCGTGGTGGCTGGCCAGCGCGGGCCGGACCCCGTCGCCCAGTGGCTCGATGCCAAGCGGGCGGCCTCCGAGGCGATCGTGGCGGCCGGCGGCACGATCACCCACCACCACGCGGTCGGCGTCGACCACCGCCCGTATCTGCAGTCGGAGATCGGCGAGGTCGGACTGCGGATGCTGCGCGCGGTGAAGAGCGCCGTCGACCCCCACGGCGTGTGCAACCCGGGCACACTCATCCCATGAGCGCGCAGCTGTCCGACCGCCGGATCGGGGCGGTCACGCTGCTGGTCAACCCCGCCGCGGGCGGGGGACGCGGAGAGAAGGTGGCGGGCCGGGCCGCCGACCGGCTGCGCGCGCACGGTCTCGAGGTCACCCGGCTAGCCGGAGGCGGGGCGACCGAGTCCCTCGCGCTGGCGCGGCGGGCGGTGGCCGACGGGACCGACGCGCTGGTGGTGTGCGGCGGAGACGGGATGATCTCGATCGCCGTGCAGGCGCAGGCCTTCACCGATGTGCCCGTGGGCATCATCCCGGCGGGCACCGGCAACGACCTGGCCCGCGAGTACGGCATCCCCCTGGGCGATCCCGAGGCCGCCGCGGACGTCGTCGCCGACGGCCGGGTCGAGACCGTCGACCTCGGCCGGGCCACCCCGGACGGCGGGGAACCGACGGTGTTCGCCTCGGTGCTGTGCGCCGGGTTGGACTCGAAGGTCAACCGGCGGGTCAACGAGATGGGACTCCTCCGCGGGCCCCTGCGCTACGTCCTCGCCTCGATCATCGAGTTCCCGACCTACCGTCCCCGGCGCTTCCGGATGGTCTTCGACGCCGGGCTGCCGAGCGAGGACACCGTCGAGACCGAGGTCCTGCTCAGCGCGTTCGCAATCACCCGCAGCTACGGCGGGGACATGAAGATCGCACCCGACGCCGACCGGAGCGACGGGTTGTTCGACGTCTGCTACGTCGGGAAGATCTCCAAACTCCGCTTCATGCGGCACTTCCCCTCGATCTACTCCGGTGCCCACGTGGGTCTGCGCGGCGTGTCGACGAGGCGGTGCCGGACGGTCCGACTCGAGGCCGCGGACGTCGAGGCCTTCGCCGACGGGGACGCCGTCGCGCCCCTCCCGGTGACCGTCGAGGTGCTCCCCGGAGCGGGCCGGTTCCTCGTGCCTCGTCGGCCTCTCCAGTCACATCAGCATCACTGATATATGCTGGTCACAGCGCTGACGACGCTTCAGGCCCGTCCTGATACCTCATCGGCCAATTGGTTCGCTTCAGGCGCACCGAGGCGGCATGATCATCACCATGCGCACCAGTCTCATCGCGTCACTCGCGACGATCGCCGTCACCGCCGCCACCCTTGTGGGTGGGGCCGCGACCGCCTCTGCCCAGACGGCTGACCGGACCCTGCCGTCCTTCATCCCGCAGCACCTGATCCCCGCCCATCTGGTGCCCCAGGTGGACGGGCTCGTCTCCCAGGTGCGCGCCGCGTTGCCCCCCGAGGTGTGGGCGGCGGTCGGCTCCAGCGAGATGGCCTACCGGGACGTCGCCGGCATGGCGGTGACCGGGGGTCTGCGCGAGGGCATCGTCCGCGAGATCGACTCGTACCGCGTCGGCCGCGCACTCGGGACGCTGGCGCCGAACCCGGAACTCGACCGTGAGGCCCAGGCCTGGGCCGACCGTCTCGCCGCCCGCGACGAGGTGGTCCACAACACCGCCCTGATCGGCCGTGGCTACGGGGAGAACATCGTCGCCGCCGGGACCCACTGCGGCGCGACCTGCCTCGTCGACCTGTGGAAGAACTCGCCCGGCCACAACGAGAACCTCCTCGATCCCGGTTACCGGTCCGCCGGGATGGGAATCGCCTATTCGAGCGGCGGGAAGGTATTCGTGGTACACAACTTCGCGTACTAGAAGCAGGACCACAAGTAGAAGCCCGACCACTAGTAGAAGCCCGACCACTAATAGAAGCAGCACTCTGACTGAACCACTCGATCCGGCGGCACCGGCGCCCGGGTAGAGCCGAGACGACGGGGGAGACCATGTCCGAACGGATACTGAGAGCACTGAGGCTCAAGACCGATCCGGGGGTGTTCTTCACGACTGTCGGGGTCATCCTGCTCTTCGTCGTGGTGACGTTCTTCGCCGGCGAATGGGTGGGCAGCGTATTCGGCACCGCGTCCGGCTGGATCATGACCAACCTCGGTTGGTTCTACATCTTCGGTGTCACCGCGTTCCTCGGCTTCCTCATCTGGATCGCGCTCAGCCGGTTCGGTCACGTCCGCCTGGGCGGGGACGACGAGCTGCCCGAGCACTCCACACTCACCTGGTTCGGCATGCTGTTCGCGGCCGGGATCGGCACCATCCTCATGTTCTGGGGCGTGGCGGAGCCCATCTCGCACTTCGCGACCCCGCCGCGCGGGGGTGTCGAACCCGGCAGCCGGGAGGCCGCCACCGAGGCGATGGCGTTCACGCTGTACCACTTCGGCCTGCACACCTGGACGATCTTCGCGCTGCCCGCCCTGGCGTTCGCCTACTTCATCTACAAGCGCAAGATGCCGCCGCGGGTGAGCTCGATCTTCGCGCCGCTGCTGGGCGACAAGATCTTCGGCCCGCTCGGCAAGACGATCGACATCGTGGCGCTCGTCGGCACCGTGTTCGGTGTGGCGACGTCGGTCGGCCTGGGCACGCTGCAGATCAACGCCGGCCTGGACGAGCTGTTCGGCATCGCCATGTCCCCGGTCGTCCAGGTCCTCGTCATCGTCGTGGTCACCACCATCGCGTGCATCTCCGTGGCCCTGGGCCTGGAGAAGGGCATCAAGCGGCTGTCCAACCTCAATATCGCGGTCGCGGTCGCGCTGCTGATCTTCGTCGTGGCGACCGGGCCCACCCTCTTCCTGCTCAAGGGCACCGTCGAGTCGCTGGGGATCTACCTGTCGACCCTGCCGGAGCTGGCGCTGTGGAACAACGTCTTTCCTGCCAACGACGACCTGGCCTCGTGGCAGAACACGTGGACCGTCTTCTACTGGGCGTGGACCATCACGTGGTCGCCGTTCGTGGGCATCTTCATCGCCCGGATCAGCCGCGGCCGCACGATCCGCCAGTTCGTCTTCGGCGTCCTCGCCCTGCCGGTGGGCTTCTCGGTGTTGTGGTTCGGCATCTTCGGCATGGCCTCGTTCCACATCGAACTCTTCGGTTCCGGCGGCCTCACCGAGGCGGTGGTCGACGACGGCGACATCCCGGGCGCGCTGTTCGCGTTCCTGTCGAACTACCCGCTGGCCACGCTGCTCTCCGGTATCGCGGTGCTGCTCGTCGTCGTCTTCTTCACCACGTCCGTCGACTCGGCGTCGATGGTCGTCGACATGATGGCCTCCGGCAAGGACGACGACTTCGAGCCCTCGCCGACCCATCAGCGCGTCATCTGGGGCGTGCTCATGGGCGCGGTCGCGGCGACCCTGCTGGCCGGCACGGGCGAGGGTGGACTGACCGCGCTTCAGGAGGTCATCACCGTCATCGGCCTGCCGTTCTTCATCATGGGTTTCGTCATGATGTACAGCCTGGTGCGCGGGATCAGCAATGACATGGGGGAGAGGCCGCCCACGATCACCCGCCAGTGGCGCCGTGCCTACTCGGCCGAGGAGCTCGAGAAGCACGAGGAGGCGCCCTCGCCCGAGCCGGTGCACCCGCTGTACCACATCCCGGGGGACGGGGAGCAGGACGACGGTGCCCCCCTGTCGGCCGGCGACGACAAGGGGACGGCAACCGAGAAGGACTAGTGGCCGCGGACGTCGAGCATCGTCATGCCCGCGTGCATCTCCCACGCGAGGATCTCGGCGCCGTGGTCGCCGGCGGTGACACGCCGCCCCCCGGCGGCGGTCATCCGCGCGGCGTCGCCGGTGTCCAGCAGGCCCTCGCCCTCCAGCGTCACCGAGCCCAGGGGCACGTAGAGGTGGACGTAGGGCGCGTCGGGGAGCTGGACGGACCGGCCCGGTGCCAGCCGCGCGGCGTGCAGCGCGGACGAGCGGTCGCGGATCCGGATGGCGGCGCGGTCGGCGTGGGTGGGTAGCCCTCCGGCGACGACGACGAGCTGGTTCTCCAGCTCCGCCGGTTCGATCTCCAGCTGTTCGTAGCCGGGATCCCCACCGGAGGAGTCCGGGACGACCCACATCTGGACGAGGTGGACCGGGTCGGCGGGGGCGGCCTCGGGGCGGACCGGGCCGTCGCGCCAGCCGTCGTTGCGTTCGGAGTGCAGGATCCCCGAGCCGGCGCTCATCCGCTGCGCGAGTCCGGGGTAGATGATCCCGCTGTGTCCCTCGGAGTCCTGGTGCACGAGCGAGCCGGACAGGACCCACGTGACGATCTCCATGTCCCGGTGGCCGTGCGTGTCGAAGCCGGAGCCGGCGGCGATGCGGTCGTCGTTGTTCACCAGCAGGCGGCCGAAGTGCGTGTTCATCGGGTCCTGGTAGTTGCCGAACGAGAACGAGTGGCGGGAGTCCAACCACCCGCCGGCGTCGTGTGAGCGCGACCGGGACCGGTGGATACGGATATCGGACATGGGCTCTGCACCCCCTCTCCAGCGGTGGATGACGCATCAACTATAGCACCGGCCGGTGACGGGATGGCGCTCTCGCGCGTTCGGTGGCGGCGATAGAGGGGGCACTTTAGGGTTCGAAACGACTGTTCGGGCGATCGTTCAGAACGCCCGTCCAGAAAGTTTGTTTATCTGTCAGCGGCCCGCCGCAGACGAGCGTAGAGTGACGGGTGTCACACCGACTAGCAGGAGGTTCCACGATGTTGCAGAACGCGCTGGCCACCACGGTGCGGGTGGGCGTGGCCACATACAGCGGGGTGGCGCAGATCGTCGTGGACAACACCCTCGGTCGGGTGCTCGACACCAACCCCGACAAGGTCCGGTAGGTCGTCGGGGCCCTTTCTACTGCTCGGGCGCCCTACTGCTCGGCTCCGGGCGTCGCATCCCTGACCTCGCCGACGAGTTCGGCGAGGACGTCCTCCAGGACCAGCAGCCCACGCGGGTCGGGTTCGCCGGGTTCGCGATCGTCGACGACCGCGAGGTGGGCCCGCGCCCGCTGCATCGCCTCCAGGACGTCGTCGAGGGGGGTCTCCGCGGGCACGATCCCCAGTTCGCGGATCCGATCCCGGCGCAGAGGCTGGGACAGGTCGTCGCCGAGGGTGTCCTTGACGTGGACGTAGCCGACGTACGCGCCGCCGCGGCGCACGGGGAACCGCGAGTGCCCCGTCCGCACGCACAGTTGCTGCACGTCACCGGTGGACCAGTCCTCCTCGATCGAGTCCACCTCCGCGATCGGCCGGAGGACATCGGCGGCGGTGATGTGATCGAACTCGAGCGCGCCCTCGAGCAGCAGCGTCTCGTCCTCGTCGAGGAGGCCGGAGTCCTCGGCCGCGGCGACCATCCCGTGCATCTGGTCCACCGTGAAAGTGGTCTCCACCTCGGAACGCGGTTCCACCCGCAGTACGTACCTCACCACCGCGTCCGCGGACTTGTTCATCAGCCAGATCGCGGGCAGGAACACCAGCACGAAGACCCGCAGGACCGGGCCGAGCAGGAGGGCCGCGGCCGCGGGCCGGGCGATCGCCATGTTCTTGGGCACCATCTCGCCGAGCACCATGTGCAGGAATGTGACGATGAGCAGGGAGATCACCAGAGCGATCGGGTGGGCGAACCCGGTGGACACGCCCAACCAGCCCAGCGGCTGCTCGATGAGATGGGCGATGGCGGGTTCGCCGACCGCGCCGATGAGCAGCGAGCAGGCCGTGATGCCGAGCTGCGTGGCCGCCAGCGAGAGCGACACGTTCTCCATGCCGCGCAGCGACCACAGTGCGCGCGTGCTGCCCTCGGCCGCGTGCGGCTCCAGGTTGTCGCGCCGCGCGGAGACCATCGCGAACTCCGCGGCGACGAAGAACCCGTTGCCCAGCAGGAGGGCCACCAGGACCAGCAATGCCACGCCGTCACTCATCCGGGTCCACCGCCTCGGGCTCGTCCCGCAGGACGGTGGCGCGCACCTGCTCGGCCCGGTGCGCGCGCAGTGATTCCACCCGCAGGCGCACACGCGCCCGCGTCGGCAGGTCGTCGTCGTCGCGGTTCTCGTGGTCGTGCGCGTCCAACTCGGTCTCGTCGCCGACCCGGGGGAGTCGGTCCACCGCCTCGGACAGGAGCCCGGACAGGGTGGACACCGTCTCCACCGGCGGGATCTCCAGTCGCAGGATGGCGCCCAGTTCGTCGGGCCGCATCATCCCGCCCACGAGCACGGTGTCGTCGTCGACCCACTCGTGGGTGCGCGACGCACGGTCCTGCTCGTCATCGATCTCGCCGACGATCTCCTCCACCAGGTCCTCCAGGGTGACGATCCCCGCGGTCCCGCCGAACTCGTCCACCACCACGGCCATCTGCAGATCGGTCTGACGGAGCAGCCGCATGAGCGGGTCGAGCGTCATCACCTCCGACACCACGGTCGCCTCGGTGGCGATCTCCCGCACCGGCGTCCGGGCGCGCTCGTCGACAGGCACGGCCAACGCCTGCCGGTAGTGGACGACGCCCACCACCTCGTCGACGGTCGCGCCGAGGACGGGGAACCGCGACCGGCCCGTCGCGGCCACCGTGTCGAGCAGGTCCTGCGCGGTGTGGTCACGCAGGAACGTCACCAGCGGACGGGGCACCATCACGTCCGCCGCGCGGTGTTCCCCGAACGAGATCGAGCGGATCACCAGCTCGGCCGTGTGCGGGTCCATCGCGCCCTGACGGCCCGACCGCGCGGCCGACGCTCGCAGCTCCTCGGGTGACCGTGCCTCGCCGGGTTCCTCCTGCGGGGTGAACCCGAGCAGTCGCAGGACGACGTTGGCGGTGGTGTTGAGGCCCGTGACCAGCCAGCCGAACACCGCCATGAAGATCCGCTGGGGGATCACGACCAGCCGCGCGACCCGCATCGGAGCGGCGATGGCCCAGTTCTTGGGGACCAGTTCGCCGAAGACCATCTGGAGGAAGGTGACGACGACGAAGGCCACCGTCATCGCGATGCCGCGGGCCGCCGGCTCGGACATCCCCGACACGCCGAGGGCGCCGGTGATCAGCTCCCCCACGGAGGGACCGGTGAGGTATCCCGCCAGGAGGCTGCTGACCGTGATGCCCAGCTGGGCCCCCGACAGGTTCGTCGAGGTCCTGGCCAGGGACCCGTCGAGGGTCGTGGCGATGCGATCGCCCTCCGAGCCGGCCGCACGCACGTCGTCCCGGTTGACGGTGAGGAACCCGAACTCGACGGCCACGAACAAGGCGTTGGCACTGATGAGCAGTATCAACGCCAGCGTGAGCGTCAGGGCGATGGCCACGTCAGGCCCGGCTACTGGCCGTCTGCCGTACCGTCCGAGCCGCCCACGGCCTGATCCGGCTGCTCAGGGGTCTGGTACACCTTCTTCTGCTCGGCGCGCTCGGCAGCGCCGTCCCCGCCCGCGCCGGACGTCGCAGCGGAGCTCGCCGCTCCCGCGGAGTCGTGCGGTGTCGCGCCCCCGGCGGCCCGGTCGGCGGCGGGCTCGGTGGCGGCGGACCCGGTGGCGGCGGACCCGGTGGCGGTGTCCGCCTCGTCCCCGCCCCGGGAGGTGCTGCCGTCGCCGGCCCCCGATCCGTCGATGGTGTTGCCGAACGACTCCGGGGGCTCCTCCGGGATGCGCGCGGGGTCGTCGGGTCGGGTCTGGTCGGTCACAATCGCCTCCGCGGTCTCGGTGGTGGGCGCCGGTCCCCGGCGCCGGGGTGCTGACGACCCTAGTCCCGTGGGGACCCCTTACGTCGGAATCTCCCGACCGCGTCACCGTGGCTTAGTCTGGTGCGCATGTCGGACAATCCCTTCGGTCGGGTCATCACCGCGATGGTGACCCCCATGCATGACGACGGCTCGATCGATTTCGACGGCCTGCAGCGGCTCGCGGTCCATCTCGCCGATCACGGCCACGACGGACTGCTGGTCAACGGCACGACCGGCGAGTCCGCGACGACCACCGACGACGAGGACTACGACAGCGTGGCCGCCGTCGTCGAGGCCGTCGGCGACCGGGTGAAGGTCATGGCCGGTTGCGGCACCAACGACACCGAGCACTCGATGCGTGCGGCGCGCGAGATGATCGCCCGCGGCGCCGACTCCCTGCTCGTGGTGACGCCGTACTACAACAAGCCCACCCAGCACGGGATCGTCGAGCACTTCCGGATGATCGCCGAGGCGGCCGACCGCCCGATCATGGCCTACGACATCCCCGGCCGCACCGGCACCGCCCTGGCCACGGACACCATCCGGCGGATGGCGGAGATCCCCCGGGTGCGGGCGGTCAAGGACGCCAAGGGCGACCTGTTCGAGGCCAGCCGACTCATGGCGGAGACGGACCTGCTCTGGTTCTCCGGCGACGACGTGCTCAACCTGGCCTTCCTGGCCCTCGGTGCCACCGGCATCGTCTCGGTCGTCGGCCACGTCGCCGGCGACGACTACCGGGCGATGATCGACGCCGTCGACGCCGGTGACCTGCCGCGGGCCCGCGAGATCCACACCCGCCTCATCCCGGCCGTGGACGCGATCATGCACACCTCGCAGGGCGCCATCCAGGTCAAGGCGGCCCTGAAGGAGGCCGGCCTCATCGGCTCGGACCGCCTGCGCATGCCCCTCCTCCAGGGGCCGCCCGAGCACCGGGCCAAGTTGCGCGACGGGCTGGCCGCGGCCGGGCTCGGCTGACCCATCCCGGCCACCGGCCGACCACGGTCACCACTCTGCGGGGGATGACCTCGTCGTCGTGACCCTCGTCATGCCCGCTGGAACGCGGCCATCTCCGTGCACCGCCGCCACAGGGCGGCGGCCGTGGTCCGGTCGTGCGAACGGCGACCCGACCGGGCGGGCTTCGGATGCCCGCGCAGGCCCCCGAGGCGATCGGGGCCGACGAACTCGCCGCCGGTGAGGCCGGGCACCGTCGCCGCGTACAGCACGGACAGTGCGCCCATCTCCGGTGTCAGGCCCGCCCACGTGATGGAGTTGCCCAACTCGAAAAAGCGGTCCGCCAGTGGGTTGCCGCTCTGGCGGATGAGGTCGGTCGCCGTGTAACCGGGATGGGCGGCGACCGACCGCAGCCCGCTGCCGGACCGCTCGAAGTGGCGCTGCCACTCGTAGCCCAGCATGATGCACGCCAATTTGGAGTCCGCGTACGCCGCCATGGGTCGGTAGCCGCGCACGTCCATGTCGAGATCGTCGGTGTCGAGTCGTCCGCGCAGGTGGGCGAGCGAGCCCAGCCACACGACCCGGTCCGTCAGCATCTGCTCCAGCCCCAGGGTGAGCGCGTGATGTGCCAGCACGTTGACCCCGAACTGCATCTCGTGTCCCTGCGCGGTGCGGGCGTGGGGGATGTTCATCACACCGGCGTTGTTGATCAGCACGTCTACCGGCGCACCCTCCGCCGCCGTGGCCGCCACGAACGCGTCGACGGAGTCCAGGTCCGCCATGTCGAGCAGGCGCACCTGCGCGCGCTCCCGGTCACCGGCGGGGAGCGTCGCGCGCGCCTCCTGCGCCTTCTCCTCGTTCCTGCAGGCCATGACGACCCGGGCGCCCCGGGCCGTGAGTGCGGCGGTGGTCGCCAGCCCGATCCCGCCGTTGGCGCCCGTGACCACGAAGGTCCGGCCCGTCTGGTCGGGGATGTCGGTGGCGGACCATCTGTGCGCGCGAGTCATGAACGTCAGTCAACCAGCCGTGCCTGCGCTGTGGTGGTCCGTCCGTGTGGTAACGCCGGGATATCCTTCGCGATGTCCTTGTGACACACTCGTCGGGTGTGCGGGTCCCACGTGTCACACGTGCCCCCGCGTGCCCGTTCCTCGAGATCCCGGAGTAGCCCCATGACGTTCGACCGCCGAACCTTCCTGCGCCGCGCCGGCATCGGCGCCGCCGGGGCGGGCGCCCTCGCCGCGGGCATCACCCCCGCGGTGGGTGCCCAGTCCTCGATCCCCGCCGGGCTCGGTGCGCTGCCGGGGGCGGGTGTCGGCGTCCCGATCGGCACACTGCTCGACTACGCCTCCGGCCCGCCGTCGGCGGCGTCGATCCGCGCGGCCGGCCACATGGGCGCCGTGCGGTACTGCTCCAACTGTCGCCCCGGCGCCGAGTGGATGACGGGCAAGCCGCTGCTGCGCCGCGAGGTCGACGACTTCCGCCGCAGTGGCCTCAACATGGTCTCCTGCTACCAGTACGGGCGTGCCGAGACCGCCGACTGGAGGGAAGGCGCCGCGGGCGGCGACCGCCACGCCCCGATCGGGATCCGGATCCACCGCGAGGCCGGCGGGCCGTCCGGCGTGCCGATGTACGTCGCGATCGACGACAACCCCACCCGGTGGCAGTTCGACAACCAGATCCGCCCGTACCTTGAGCGCTGGCGCGCCCATCTCCACGGCGCGGGGATGGAGCTCGGCGTGTACGCCAACGCCCCCACCATCGACTGGTGCCGTCAGACCGGCCTGGGGCGGTACTTCTGGCAGCACGACTGGGGCTCCGGTGGGCGCCTCAACCCGAGCGCGACGATCCACCAGCTGCCGGTCCGGCAGCAGGTCACCGTCGGCGGGGTCGTGTCCGACCTCAACCGTGTCTACGCACTCGACTACGGCCAGTGGTGGCCGGTCGACCCGATCGCGCTCGCGCAGTCGGCGCTCGGCAGCTCGATCTGACGCGACGTCTGGCGGGGTCGCCGCCTACTCGACGGTGATCTCGCCCATCGTCCCCCACTCCTCGCCCTCGGCGGTGGTGTTGATGATCCGCGGGGTCCGCTCGAGGTAGCGGGCGGCCGAGCCGGTGAACTCGGCGAAGTGGTCGGAGTTCACGTGCTGGGCGGGGGCGTCGCCCTCTCGGAAGGCCTCGCACAGCAGGAAGGTGTTCGGAGACTCCGGCGACCGGTACCAGTCGAAGAAGAGATTGCCAGGCTCGGCGCGGGTGGCCTCGGTGAACTCGCGGGTGAACTCGAGCCAGGACTCGGCGAACTCGGGCTTGACGTCGAAACGCACGTTGATGAGGATCATGGCCCCATCCTGCCGCGTGGGGAGCGGGCCGTCGAGGGAGGTGCGACTCGCCCCGATCGCCGGGGCAGGCATACGCTGTATCAGGTGACCATCGAGATGAGCACCGAGAACCCGTGCGTCCCGCGGGCAGAGGCCGACTCCTCCGTCCGCGCCGTCTGGAACCGCCTGTCGCTGGACGCGACCTCGAGCAGGAACGAACCGCTGATCGCGGGACTGGTCCTCGATCTCATCGACGGCTGTGATGACCTCGGCGAATCCCTCGCGCGCCTCGCCGCCTCCCGGGTCGCGACCCCCGAGATCGGTCGGCACGTGCTGGAGAAGGAGATCCGGGCGGTGCTGGTGGAGCATCCCCACGTCCTGGAGGCCGTCGCGGCCGACCTCGTGGTGAGCTTCGAGCGTAACCCCGCGTACCCCAACTACCTGGTGCCCTACCTCTTCGCCAAGGGCTTCCTCGGCCTGCAGGTGCACCGCGTGGCCCACGAGATGTGGAACTCCGGGCGCGTCATGGCGGCGTCGTTCCTGCAGAGCCGGATCTCCGAGGTGTTCGCGATGGACATCCATCCCGCCGCCCGTGTCGGCTCGGGCATCCTCGTCGACCACGCCACCGGGATCGTCGTGGGCGAGACCTGCGTGATCGGCGACGGCGTGTCCATCCTGCAGGGCGTCACCCTCGGCGGCACCGGCAACGAGGACGGCGACCGTCATCCCAAGATCAGCTCCGGCGTGCTGCTGTCCGCGGGATCGATCGTGCTGGGCAATGTCCGGGTGGGCGCCTGCTCCAGGGTGGCCGCGGGATCGGTGGTCCTGCACGAGGTCCCGCCCCACACCACCGTGGCAGGGGTCCCCGCGAAGGTGGTCCGGCGGCACGCGGATTCGCTGGTCCCCGCAGAGCGGATGGACCAGGAGATCGACCCCGAGGGGTAGGGAAACACGCCGATGCGGGTCCTGGTGGTCGACGACGAGCCGGCGCTGCGCGAGAGCGTGCGCCGGGGACTCGTCACGGGCGGCTGGGCCGTGGAGACCGCCGCCGACGGTGAGGAGGGCCTCGAGATGGCCTGCGCCGACGACTTCGACGTGGTCGTGCTGGACATCATGATGCCGCGGCGCAGCGGGTACGAGGTCGTCCGCGAGATGAGACGCCGCGAGGTCTGGACCCCGGTGCTCATGCTCACCGCCAAGGACGGCGAATACGACGAGGCCGACGCCTTCGACCTCGGCGCCGACGACTACCTGGTCAAGCCGTTCTCGTTCGTCGTCCTCGAGGCGCGGCTCCGGGCCCTGGTGAGGCGGGGGGCACCGGAGCGCCCGGCGACGTTCGAGGCCGGCGACCTCGTGGTGGACCCGGCCGCGCGGGAGGTCCGCCGCGGAGATACGCGGATCACCGTGACCGCGCGTGAATACGCGGTGCTCGAGTACCTCATCCGCCATCGCAACCAGGTGGTGTCCAAAGCCCAGATCATGCGGGCCGTGTGGGACGCCGCGTACGACGGTGACGACAACATCGTCGAGGTCTACGTCGGCTACCTGCGACGCAAGATCGACGCCCCGTTCAGGGCCCGCGCCATCGAAACCGTCCGCGGGCAGGGCTACCGACTCGTCGACAGCGTCGCGGCGCGCCCCTGAGCCGGGCCACTTCGCCCACTCCTCGCCGGCGTCTGCGCGTGGCCATCCGCCCTGCCACAGCCGCTCGCCACCATGGCGTCTCGCGTGAACCGATGCGCAGGCCAGACGCCATGGTTGCGGGCGGCTGTTGTTGATGTGTACAGGCGCGCGAGCGAGACGCCAGGCGCGGGAGCGGATGTGCGCGGGCGCACGAGGCGGGACCCTGTGCGGGATGACCGCTCAGGCGGGCCGGGCCGGGCCGGTGGGGAGGTCGTCGACGTCGTCGTCCAGTGACTCGACCGGCAGCTCGACCACGAACCTCGCGCCCCCGCCGGGGGCGTCCTCCGCCCGGACCGAGCCGCCGTGGGAGCGGGTGATCTCGGCGACGATCGCCAGACCCAGGCCCGATCCGCCCTTGCCCCGCGCGCGGTCCGCGTCCAGGCGGGCGAAGCGATCGAACACCGAATCCCGCTGATCAGGCGGAACGCCCTCGCCGTCGTCGTCCACACACACCACCGCGCGCGGCGCCCCGGGGGTCGTGCGGTCGACGGTGAGCCGCAGCGCGATCCGGTCGCGCGCGTGGCGGCGGGCGTTGTCGACGAGGTTGCGCACCACGCGTTGCAGGGCGTCGGCGTCGCCCACGAGGCGCGCGGGCTCCACCGAGGCCGCGACCTCGAGCCCTCCGCCTCCGCCGCTGCCGCCGCCGCCGCCGACGAGCCCGCGGAGCCGGGCGGCCTCGGAGAGCACGATGTCGTCGAGGTCCACGTCGTCGCGGCGCAGCGGCCGGCCGCGCTCGTCGTTCTTGGCCAGCAGGAGCAGGTCCTCGACCATCGTGCGCATCCGCTGCACCTCCGGCAGGAGCAGTTCGTCGACGGTCTCCACGTCCACCGGGGTGCCGGAGGTGGAGGACAGTTCGAGCATCGTCGACAGCGTGGACAGCGGGCTGCGCAGTTCGTGGGAGGCGTCACCGACGAACGCGACCTGTGCGGTGCGGGCGGCGTCGAGGCGCGCGAGCATGGCGTTCATCGTGCGGGCCAGGCGTGAGATCTCATCCTCGGCCTGCGGCACGGGGACCCGCTCGCCACGGCCGGAGGCGGAGATCTCGGCGACGCGGGAGCGGATCGACTCGACCGGCCGCAGCACCCGCCCCATGGCGTAGTGGACGAACACCGCGGTGGCCAGGCCGGCGACGGGGACGAACGCCAAGAAGAGCACCGCGCCGGTGGCCAGGAGGGAGTCGTAGCGATCGGTGTCGGTGGCCACGTCCACGGCGAACGTTCCCCCGCGGGCCTCCACGCCGACGGAGGTGAGGCGGAGGTCGGCGCCGTTCGGGGCGTCGAGGTCGCGCTGGATGACCTGACCGGGGGCGGGAGAGGGGAGCGCGGGGACGTTCTCGAGGCCGCGGGTGACCTGACCGGCCAGGACGCGGCCGTCGGGCGCGACGACCCGCACCAGGTCCACCCCAGACAGTGGTTCGGAGACCAGCTCGAGGGACGCCTGCGGGCCCCGGGCCGCGAGCCCACCCGCCACTTCGACCGCCCGGGCACGGTCGGCGGAGTCGATCGCGCCGTGCACGGCCGACCGCAGGAGCAGCCACGCACCGCCGGCCGCTGCCGCCAGCACGAGGATGACGATGCCGGTGGCGATCACGGTCGTGGCGACGCGGATGGGCCAGCGGCGGGGGGTCGTGAGGGCCTCGCGGTTCAGTGGCACGTCTCCATTGTGCGGACGCGATCCGGCGCGCGCGGTCGCGGGGAGTGAACGAGAACACGTGTTAGCGTCGGCGGGTGAGAGAATCGCAGCACGACGGCCCGGAGCCCCGCCTGGGGTTGACGTTCAGCCCGAACCCGGACGGGTCGGTGAGCTGGCACCAGCCGGTCGGCGACCAGTTCATCGACCCGTCGGGGCGTTTCGCCACCGGCGGTCTGGCGGTCCTGGTGGATTCGGGCCTGGGGTCGGAGAACCACCGCCGCCGCCCCGAGGGGATGTGGACGGTCACCACCGAGCTGCGGATGGACCTGCTGGCGCGCCCGCGCGCGGGATCGGCGGGACTGGGCATCCGCACGGACCACCTGGGCGACGACGGTCACTGCCTCACGACGCGCGGCGAGGTCGTCGACGACGACGGCGAGGTGATCGCCTCGGGACTGGTCAAATCCATGGAGATCGCGGGAGCCGTGGACCCGGACGGGTACGACGACGAGCCGCCGTGGCCGTCCAGGCTCGCGCCGGGAACGCTGGCCGAGGTCCTGTGCCTGACGCTGGACGAGCGGGACGACGGCCCGGGCGGAACCCGCGTCGTGGAGGGCGTGATCGCGCCGGAGCCGACGTTGGCCAACCCGCTGGGCAATCTGCACGGCGGCGTGTTCGCGGCGGCCGCGGAGGTCGCCGGGGCCGCGGTGTTCCCGCACGAACGCGAGGTCAGCTCGTCCTCACTCGACGTGCGGTACGTGCGTCAGATCCCGCTGGTGCAGCCGGTGACGGTCCGGGCCGAGGTCCTGCACGACGGGCGGAGCTGGGGCATCGCCCAGGTGACGACGAGGGACGAGCGGGGGCGTGTCTGTGCCGTGGCGACGGTCACGGTATACGGCCACCGGTAGTAGGTGTCACGTCAATCAAGTAGTGTTCTCGTCGTCAGCAACCCGCACGACGAGAGGGGACCGTACGTGAAGATCGGCATCATTCTGGGCAGCATCCGCGAGGAGCGTTCCGGGCAGACCGTGGCCGAGTGGGTCACGCAGGAATCGCAGGCGCGGCAGGACGCCACCTATGAGCTGGTCGACCTCAAGTCGTTCGACGTCCCGCTGCTCACCTCGGCCACGGTGCCGGGCGCGGCGAACAGGCAATACTCCGACGAGCGGGTGCAGCGCTGGAGTTCGACCATCGACTCGTACGACGCCTTCGTCTTTGTCACCCCCGAGTACAACCACAGCGTCCCGGGCGGCCTGAAGAACGCCTTCGACTCGCTCGGTAGCGAGTGGGCGAACAAGCCCGTCGCCTTTGTCTCCTACGGAGCCGAGGGTGGTGTGCGCGCCGTGGAGCACTGGCGTCAGATAGTGGCCAACTTCCACATGTACGGCGTGCGTCAGCAGATCTCCCTGAGCCTGTTCACCGAGTTCGGCCCCGAGGGAGTGCAGCCCGCGGAGCGCCGCTCCGAGGAGCTGGCGACGCTGTTCGATCAGCTCGAGCAGGCCACCCGCCGCTTCCGCCTGGTGGACGCGAGCGCCTGAGTCGCGGCGCGCTACACAGGCGCAGTAGCCGGACGCAGTAGTTGAGCAAGGAGGCCCGCCCCCGTTTCTTCGGGGGTGGGCCTCGTCGTTCGCTGCGGTGCGTTCGCTGCGGTGCGCTCAGTTCACGGCGGCGAGCGCGGCGTCGTAGTCCGGCTCAGTGGTGATCTCGTCGACGAGCTGCGTGTAGACGACCTTGCCCTCGGCGTCGACCACGACGACCGAGCGGGCCAGCAGGCCCTCCATGGGGCCGTCGGTCATCTTGACTCCGTAGTCCGCGGCGAAGTCGCTGCGGAAGGTCGAGCCGGCGGTGGCGTTCTCGATGTCCTCGGCGGCGCAGAAGCGCTTGTGGGCGAACGGCAGGTCGGCCGAGATGTTGACGACCTCGGTGTTCTCCAGGCCGGAGGCCTTCTCGTGGAAGGTGCGCACCGACTGGGCGCACACGCCCGTGTCGACGCTGGGGAAGATGTTGAGGATGAGCTTCTTGCCGGCCAGCGACCCGGAGGTCACGGGAGCGAGGTCGGTGCCGACGAGTTCGAAATCCGGGGCCTTGGAGCCGACGGCGGGGAGCTCGCCGGACGTGCTGACGGGGTTGCCCTTGAAATTGGTAGTTGCCATGCGTCCGTTCTACCGGATGCCGGTGGTCGGCGGTGGTCCGGCCGGTTCCGGGGTGGGGCGGCGGATGGCGGGTTCCCCGCTCCCGGTCCCGCCGAACTCCTCAGCGCGGGGTCGCCACGTAGACGGCGATCCCGTCGGGCACACCCTTGACCCCGCCCCACCGGAAGGTCCGCTTGGGGCGGGTCGCCACGCTGTCGGGGTCCAGTCCGGCGCGCGTGGACTCGCTGATGAGGATCTCGCCCGCGCCGGCCTTCTCCGCGAGCCGCGCTGCGACGTTGACGTCCATGCCGAGATAGTCGTCCCCGATCCGGCGCGGGCGCCCGGTGTGGACGCCGACCCGCAACCGCGGACGCCAGCCCGCCACCTCCACGCCGGCGACCCCGTCCAGGCAGGCGGCCACCGCGTCCAGCGCCAGCTGGGGAGACGGGAACGTGGCCATCAGTCCGTCGCCCAGACGTTTGACGACGGCGCCACGGTGGGCGAGCACCTCGGGTTCGGTGGCCGCGGCGACCCGTCGGAGGAGCTGCAGCGACTCCTCGTCGCCGGCGCGCATCGCCCAGTCGGAGAACCCGACGATGTCGGTGAACACGATGGTCACCTCGCTCCCGCCGCCGGCCCGCCCCGTGCGCTCGAGCACGGCGTGCCACACCTGGAGCCCGCCGAGCGTCACCTCCCGGGACGCGGTGGGCTGCTCGTCGAACAGTCGGCCGGCCACCCGGGCGATCGTCCCCGCGCTGTCGCGGCCGGCGGCCGAGAGCGGGTCGCCGAAACCGGCGTCCCCGGGCAGGGCCCGCCGGGCCCGCCGCAGCAGTTCGACCGACGTGGGATGACGGTTGACGTCTCGTGCGCCCGCCGCGGCGCGGGCCGTCGCCGTCCGCACCCGCTCCCAGTAGAGGTTCGCCATGGTCGTGAAGCCTAGGACGAGGAGGTGGGCGCCGGGGCCGCCTCGCCCGTCTGGTCCACCGCCCGCCACAGGTACCAGGACGCCACCGACCGGTACGGTGCCCAGCCGGCCGAGTGGTCCAGCATCATCGCGGGGGAGGCCTTGTCGTCCAGACCCAGCACCCGTTCGAATCCCCGCTGCACCCCGACATCGGCCACGGGGAACACGTCGGGTCTGTCCAACAGGAAGATCAGCAGCATCTCCACGGTCCATCGGCCGATCCCGCGGACCGTCGTCAGGGAGCTGATGACCTCGTCGTCGTCGTAGTCCCTCAGTTCCCCCAGGGTCGGGATCCGGCCCCCACGCACCGCGTCGGCGAGGTCCCGCAGGGCGGCCACCTTCGGCCGCGAGATCCCGCACGCCCGCAGTTCCTCGTCGGACAGTGCGGCCACGAGCGCGGGGTCGAGCTGGGCGTCGCTCGTCGCCCGCCCGCGCAGCCGGCCCGCGATCGTCGCCGCGGCCTTCACCGAGAGCTGCTGGGACAGGATCGACGAGGCCAACCGGTCGAAGAGGGTGTGCGGCCCCGTGTTCGGCGTCGGGGTGAGGGTGCACGGACCGACGGCGTCGATGTGCGCGCGCAGGTGTGGGTCGGCATCGTGGAGGTACCGCACGGCCGTGACCCTGTCGTATCCTTCCGGCATGCCGTAAAGGGTACGCGGGTCGCGCGTGACCGCTCCGTGCCTCGGGTAACGACCTTCACGCACAATGCGATAACCAACGGGTCACGACACTGCTCGGGAGAGGACCGTTATCGTGCGTAGAACTCAGAGGCGTCTCGCCGCCGTCGCGGCCGCCGCCGCTCTCGCGCTGGGCGTCGGAGCGGGCACCGCCTCCGCTGGTTCGGCCGAGGTGCCGTCGGGCGTCGCGCTGTACAGCGGCCTGACGATGCTCGGCTGCCAGAACGTCGGCCAGGAGCTGCTGGCGGTGTGTCGGGACTTCGAGGTCCCCACCGTGGACGATCCCGCGGTGCTCACCGTCAACCCGTTCACCACCGACATCGTCATCCTCGGCGCCGGGTTGTTCCCCGACGGCGGCATCCGCCCCGTGCTCGAGGAGCGACTGCGGACCGGATACCGGTTGGCGCAGGCGTACCCGACCGCCCGCATCATCGTCACCGGCGGCCTGCCGCAGAACGGGCGCACCGAGGCGCGCGCGATGGGTGACTGGCTGCGTGGCGCCGGGATCGCGCCGTTCCGGATCACCGAGGAGGGGAACTCCGCCTCCACGGTGCAGAACGCGCAGTTCACCGACCGGATCTTCCGGGAGCGCGGCACCACCGGCGCCGTCGTCGTGACCACCGGTGACCACGTCAAGCGCGCGGTGCTCAACTTCCGCCAGGCCGTGGACGGCCGGATCCCGGTCACCGGCGTGGTCGCGCGGGGCTGATCGAGGTCGCCGCTCCTGTGGTCCTTTCGGCCGAGGGTGATCTCGGCGGGATCGCCGGCTGGGCCGTGGGCGTCATGGAGGCGCTCGGCGGGCCCGGCGCGGCCCTCGTCGTGGGTCTGGAGAACGTCTTCCCGCCCATTCCCAGCGAGGTCATCCTGCCGCTGGCGGGGTTCAGCGCGGCGCAGGGCACGTTCACCCTCGCCGGTGCGATCTTCTGGACCACCCTCGGGTCCGTGCTGGGGGCGATCCTCGCCTACGGTCTGGGTTTCTGGCTCGGTGCCGAGCGGGTCAGCGCGCTGTTCGACCGGGTCCCGCTGATCCAGGTCGCAGACTTCGACAAGGCCGAGGGCTGGTTCACCCGCCACGGGCGGGGCGCGGTCTTCTTCGGTCGGATGGTGCCCGTCGTGCGCAGCCTCATCTCCATCCCGGCGGGTGTGGAGCGGATGAGCCTCCTGCTGTTCGTGCTGCTCACCACGGCCGGCAGTCTGATCTGGAACTCGTTGTTCGTCGTGGCCGGGTATCTCCTGGGTGAGCAGTGGCACCGGATCGAGTCGGTGGCGGGATGGGCGTCCAACGCCGTCGTCGCGGCGATCGTGGTGCTGCTGGCGGTGTTCCTGGGGCGGCGTGCCTACCTGGAGTTCAGGGAGCAGCGGGAACACCGCGACGCCCCACGCGGTTAACTGATGTGACAGCAAAAAGTCGTGTCAGCTCACCCGTGCACCCCAGGAGGAAACCATGTCCGCCATCCGCCAGGTCGTCCCGCTCGGAGGCCAGTGGCCGGGTCTCGACCCGTTCCTGTTCGCCGTCCACCACCGTGACGAGTTCCCTCCGGCCGAGGGCGAGACCATGCGTCCCGCCGCCTCCCTCGCAGGCCGGTCCCTGGGGCAGGACTTCTCGGGCAAGGACGGATGGTCGATGTACCACGGCCAGACCGTCCCCGGCTTCCCCCAGCACCCGCACCGCGGGTTCGAGACCGTGACCGTGGTGCTCGACGGCGTGGTCGACCACGCCGACTCCCTCGGTGCGGCGGCCCGTTTCGGCCACGGTGACACCCAGTGGCTCACCGCCGGCTCCGGGATCTCGCACTCGGAGATGTTCCCGCTCCTGGACACCGAGCGGCCCAACACCATGGAGCTGTTCCAGATCTGGCTCAACCTCGCACCCGAGGACAAGTCCGCCGAGCCGCACTTCGACATGTTCTGGTCCGAGAAGACCCCGGTCGTCGTCCGCGGAGCCGATGGCGCCGCCGCGAGGTTCCGCCTGATCGCCGGGGAGATCGACGGCGTGCGGGCGCTCGACCCGCCGCCACACTCCTGGGCGGCGCGACCCGAGAACCACCTGGCCATCTGGATCGTCACGCTCGACCCCGGCGTGAGCACGGAGCTACCCGGTGCCGACCCCTCCGCGAACCGGGTGCTCTACAACTACGGCGGGCCGCTGACGGTCGACGACAGGCAGTTGGGGTACGACGCCGCCGTCCTCGCCCCGGAGACGGTCACCGTGACCGCCGGTGACGAGGGCGCGTCGTTCCTCGTTCTGCAGGCCCGGCCGATCGGCGCCCCGGTCGTACAGCAGGGTCCGTTCGTCGGCAACACCCGCGAGGACATCGTCACCGCCATGCAGGAGTACCGCGCCGGCGTGTTCGGCACCTGGGACCTGCCGCAGAACGACCCCGTCCACCCGCGCGGCGAGACCCGTTTCGCCCGCTACCCGGACGGCCGCGTCACGCGGCCGGTGGGTTAGACCGCGGCCTACGGGTCAGCCCCCGTCGGGCCAGGCTCCGGTTCGCAGGAGCTCGAGGCTGGCCTCCTGGTCGATGATCGGCTGGCGCATCTGGTCGGCGCAGAAGTCCAGCAGCGCCTCCGAGAGGGCGGAGTTATCCGACGAGATGGCACCGCGGGCGACCGCGACGTGGAGGTTCTCGGCGAACCCGTCGATCGCCGTCTGCGACACGCAGCTGTGCGTCGACACCCCGCACAGCAGCAGGTGGTCCACGCCGAGTTGCTCGAGCCGGGCCTTGAGCTCGGTGTCGAAGAAGGCGCTGTCGCGGGTCTTGACCACCTCCACGTGATCGCCCGTGGCCAACTCGTCGAGGAACTGCGCCTGCTCGGTGCCGGGGAACGCGAAGCCCTGGTCGTCCTCGCACATGTTGAGCGTCCACGTGGACTTGTCGCGGGAGTGCTCGGTGCGCACCAGCACGACGGGTCGTCCGGCGTCGTGGGCGGTGCGGATGAGCTCGTTGACCCGCGGCACCAGCTCGTCGCGCACCTTCGCCAGTTCGGGGAACTCGAAGTACGAGTTCTGCATGTCGATCACCACGAGGGCGGTCTGCTCGCCCGGACGCCACCACGTGTCCGAGACCTCGACCGGCGTGGTGCGCTTGTGCCGGTTGCGGTGCCACACCGTCTCGATCGTCCGCGCCACGTGCTCGGGGACGTCGCGGCCCTCGAGGTAGTCATCGATGTCGTCGTAGCGCAGGCCGAGTTCGTCCTCGTCGGTCTGGCCCTCGTTCTCGTCCAGCAGGTCGGCGGTGGGCACCTTGTCCCACAGTCGCTTTGGGGCGCCCAGTTGGCGGAGCAGGGCGCGACCCTGCCGCTTGTTCAGCCCCGACAGCGGCAACACGTCCGCGGCGCCGTCGCCGAACTTCGTGAAGAACCCGGTGACGTTCTCGGCGGCGTGGTCGGCGCCGATCACCAGTAGACCGCGGTCCCCGGCCAGCGCGTACTGGGCGACCATGCGGTGACGCGCCTTGGCGTTGCCCTTCGTGAAGTCGGTGAGCTCGGCCCCCGTGCCCTCCCGGATCGCCCCGTTGAGGGCGTCGACCCCCGGTGCGACGTTCACGGTCACGGTCTCGTCGGCGTCGACGAACTCCACCGCGGCGACGGCGTCGGCCTCGTCGTGCTGCACCCGGTAGGGCAGGCGCATCCCCACGAACACCGCGTCGCCGCCGTCCGCGCGCACCCGCTCCACCGCGATCTGGGCCAGGCGCCCGGCCAGGGTGGAGTCGACCCCGCCGGAGATGCCCAGCACGAAGCCCTTGGCGCCGCTGGTGGTGAGATAGTCCACGAGGAACCGCACCCGTCGCTCCACCTCGGTGGCGGGGTCGATGTCGGGCCGGACCCCGAGGCTGTCGATGATCGTCCTCTGAAGTTCACGCATGGCCCCATTGTGCGAGGCCGGCGCCGCGGTGCCACCGCTCGGGCGCCGCCGGGTCGCCGGGCGCTGCCCCGCTCAGCCGCCGCCAGCACGCATGAAGTCACCCACCACCCGCGGCCACGAGGCCACCTCGGCCGGGGTGCGAGCCACCTCCAGCCGGGCGTCGGGCAGCAACTCCAAAAGCTCCTCGGCCACCTCCAGCGGATGCGAGGCATCCAGGGGCCACGCGAGCAACAGCACCGGCATCCCGAGCCGGGCCACCTCCTCCCGTGGCGGCAGATCGGTCGCGGCCGCGCCCCGGAACGCCGCGGGCAGCCACTCGTCCGCCACGTCGGGCGCGGTGACCGGCCGGGCCGGGTCGATGGCCGGCGAGGTGGGCGGCTGCCGCGTCACCTCGGACCACCGGGCCCCGCCCCAGCGTTCCACCTGCCGCGCGGCCAACTCGTACAGCCGCGACTGTTCCCGCCGCCACTGCCACACCGTCGGCGGGATGCCCAGGGTGAGCGATGCGAACCGCTCCGGCTCGGCCACCGCCGCGGTCAGCAGCGTCGCTGACCCCATCGACTGACCCACACCGTGGACTCGCTGGCCGGGGAACTCCTCGTCGAGCAGTGCGAGCAGATCGCGGGCCAGCGCCGGCCACGTGTAGTCGTCCGGGTCCGCGGTGCCCGGGGACTCACCGTGACCGCGGGCGTCGTAGCGCACGACCCGCAGGCCGTCGCGGCCCGCCGTGAGGTCGAGGCCGAACACCTCGTCGCGGCGCCGGCTCGAGCTGAGCCCGTGCAACTGCACCACCGGCAGCCCGTTCCCGCGTACGTCGCGGGCGAGCGCGGGCCCGTCCCCGCCGGGCCGGGCGTCGAGCCGTCTCGTCGTCGTCACACTTCGCGCCTTTCCCCGTAACACGCCGCCCCTACCGTCCGGGCCATGAGGCTCACCACCGTAACGCGGATGTCGCTCCCCGACGGCGTCGTGCACCGGTTTGCGACCGATGTCACCCCAGCTCACGGCGAGGATCGATCCCCCTCGTTCGACCAGGCGCGCCACGCCTCGCTCGGCCCCCGCCCGGGCTCGTGGATGGCCGTGGCGTTCACGCTGCCGTTCCCGGCCGACCGGGACGAGGTCGCGCGGGCGTGGCTCGCGGTGGTCGCGCGCCACGAGACGCTGCGCACGGTGCTCACCGGAGGCGGGCACGACCGCGACGAGCACGCGGGGAGGACCGACCGCGACGACCGTGACGACGACAACGACGACGAGCTGCGCCTTCGGCCCGTGACCGTGCGGCCACTCGGGTGGCGGACCCCGCCCGCGGAGCCGGGGGAGGACCCGAGGGCCGTCCTGCGCCGGGTGTTCGACAAGGCGTGCTGCCCGTTCGCCCGGCCGGCGCACGCGCTGTGCCTGGTGGAGCCGCGGGACGAGCGGGAGCGGCCGGTCGTGGTGATCGGGCTCGACCACTGCCACGTCGACGCCTGGTCGCTGCTGGTGCTGATGCGCGACTTCTGCTCGTGCCTCGACGACCTGGCCTGCGGCCTCGAACCGGGCACCTGCCTGCCGCCGGCGACGGCGTTCGCCGCCCACACCGCCGAGCTCGCCGCCCGCCCGCCCGCGCCGGACGAGGTGCACCGACGCTGGGCCGCGATCCTGGCCCGCGGCGGCGGTGAGATGCCGGTATTCCCGCTCGACCTGGGCGACATCTCCACCCCGCGCGAGGAGGTGGTCGAGGTGCGCGACGTGCTCGACCCGGCCGGGGTCGCCGCCCTGGATGAGGCGGCCGCCGCCGGCGGAGTACGCATGATCTCGCTGGCGATCGCCGAGATGACGGCCGTACTCCACCGCCGCGCCGGGGTGGGCCTGCGCGCGGTCCTGCCGGTGCACTCCCGCCACGATGTGCGCACCGCCCGCTGGAACGACTCGGTGGGGTGGTTCATCACCAACTCCGTGATCGAGTGCGACGACCCCGACCCGGCCGCGTGCGCGGTGGCCGTGCGCGAGGCCGTCGACCTCGGTTCGCACGCACTGGGGCCGATACTCGCCCCGTACGGCGGGATGCCGCACACCCCGGGGATGTTCGCGATCTCGTGGCTCGACCACCGCCGCCTGCCGGTTGACGTGGACCTGAGCCTCAGCCCGCAGCACGTGTCGGCCGCGATCCGGACCGACGGGGTGATGGTGTGGTTCGTGGTCAGCGGTTCGGGGCTGCACGTGCGCTGCCGCTATCCGGGCACCGAAGCCGCCCGCGGGTCGGTGGGGGGTTGGCTCGACGAGCTGTGCGCCGGGCTGGTCCGCCGCGCCACCCCGGCCGCCGGTCGCACTGGGCCGGGCGGGCAGGTCGAGGCAGACCACGAGCAGGTCAGTGGGGCGGCGCGCCGGACTCCGGTCCCAGGTCGGCCTGCAGCCACCCCACGTCGAGCCACCGCCCGTGCTTGAACCCGATCCGTTCCAGCTGGCCCGCCTCGCGGAACCCCATGGCTAGGTGTAGAGCCACACTCGGCTCGTTGGGAAGGGTCACGATCGCCAGCAGTCGGCGGAACCCGGCCGCCTCGAGCCGGGCGAACAGCTCCCGGTACAGCGACCGCCCCAACCCGAGGCCGTGCGCGCCCGGATCGACGTAGACGCTCACCTCGCATGACCAGCGGTACGCCGCGCGGTCCTTGACCGGCCCGGCGTAGGCGTACCCGACGATCCGGCCGTCGAGCTCGGCCACCAGCCAGTCGTACCCCGCCAGTGCCCGGTCGATCCGCGCCGCGAACTCGTCGACCGGCGGCACCTCGGTCTCGAACGTCGCCGTGGTCTCGCGGACGTACGGCGCGTACACGTCCAGACAACCGGCGGCGTCGGCCACGGTGGCGCGGCGGATCGCCCTCACACCTCCGGCCCTCCCGGGTTGCACCCCTCGGCCAGCATGCGCTCTGGCGAGACCACCGGCCGCCACGGCTCGAGATTCCAGGTGGGCTTGTCCGGCTCGAGCAGTCGCGCCCAGGTCCAGTGGCAGTCGAACTGCTCCCACATCCCCGGGCTGTCGGCCTCGGGGACGAGCCGGACGACCTCCCGCCAGGCCGTTCGCGAATCGTCGTCCCCCCACGCCTGGCGGCCGGCGGTGGACGGGGCGACCTCGAGCGTCACCCCGTAGTCGGAGTCGCCCCAGGTCGCGGCCTCGATGAACGGCGGGACGGGCGAGGGCGAGCCCCACTCCGAGGGGACGGGACTGTCGGTGGCGGGGGACGATGTCCGCGCCGGGGGCGGGGACTCCCGCGGCGCGGCCGTCGGCACCCGCGCCGCCGAGGTGGACACGGACGTCGCGCCCGCGTCCCCGGGCGCGGGTTCCTGCGGGTCCGACGAGCACCCACCCAGCGCGAGGGCCGCCAACAGCACGGCGGCCAGCGCGACGGTAGTGGATCCGGTGGGCGGGCGGTGGGACATCGCTCGCAGTCTGCCACGGGCAAAGGGTTGCGTCCGAGCACGTGTGCAGAGGATCCTGTCTGCGGAAGGGAACCCGGCGCAGGCGGAGAGCCCGCACGCCACCCCTCCCACAGAAGGAGCGTGACCGATGCCCCCGTTCGACCTCTCCCAGCTGCAGGCCATGTGGGACGGGATCTTCCCCGCGATCTTCGGGCCCCTCGCTGCCTTCGTCGACACGATCGGCGCGTCCGTCCAAGGGCCCTGACGCGTCTCAGCCCACCGCGAGGATCTTGTGTAGCGTCCGGAGGTTCCTGCTCGTCAGGTGACGGTCATGCGCTAGGTTGCCGGAGGCCTTGCCGGCGGCCGAGTTCAGCGTCGCCCCCTTGGGAACCCGCCAGTACACGCACCCTGATCCCGCTGTCACGACCTCGGTGCCGCCGGGCTCGATCGCCGCGCCCATCGCCTCGGCGACCGCCCGGGTGACCGCCGGGTCATCGGAGAACACGACGTAGTCGTGGTGCTCGTCGAGCGACTCGAACGGGTACGCCGCCACCGCCTCCTCGACCGCATCGCGGGTGAGGACCTGCACCACCGCGTCGTAGCCGAACCTGTCGGCGTAGGCGGCTTCGAGCACCGCCCGGAGTTCGTCCTCGGTGCGTGGGTCGGTGAGCACGACGTTCCCGGTGGCGAGGACGGTTCTCACCTCCGTGCAGCCCGACTCCTCGGTGCAGGCCCGCAGGTCCGCCATCGCGATCCTGGCCGACCTGCCCACGTTGATCCCCCGCAGCAACGCGACCTTGCGGTCTGCGCTCGACCCGCCGGGACCGGCTGCGGCGATCATGGACCGATCCTCGCACCACGGGCGGGCCGCGAGGGTAACTTTGGCGACCATGGCAGTGTCAGTGAAGTCAGTGACCACGATCGAGGCCGGCATCCCGGAGATCATGGAGGTCCTCGCCGACGTCGAATCCCTCGTCGACTGGTCGGAGGCCCACCGCGAGGTCGAGATCCGCGAGGCCGACGACGAGGGGTGGCCGATCGTGGTGTGGGAGAAGATCGCGCAGTACGGCGTGACCGACGAGATGGTCGTGCGGTATGAGTGGTACGACGGCGAGGTGAGCTGGTCGCTCGTCGAGAGCAGCACCCAGAATGTGCAGAACGCGCGTTATGTGCTGACGGACAAGGGCGACGGCACCACCGAGGTGGTCTTCGACCTCGAGGTGGACCTCAAGATCAAATTTCCCGGAGTGATGCTCAAGAAGGCCCAGAAGCACATCGCGGACGTGGCCACCTCCGGCCTCCGCAAGGAGGTCCTGCGGCGCTACGGCTAACCCAGCAGATCGAGCGCGGCCCGCACCCCGACCGCCGGCAACTGCCCCGGCGCCGAAGCCGCGCCCACGGTGGCGAAGGTGGCCGCCGATCCGAACGTGCCGCCGCCGATACGCGTCACCGCCCCGAGCGCGCCCATAGACATGGTGATCAGCGGGATACCGGCGACGCGGTGGCGACTCTCGGTGGCCGCGATCAGCGTCACCACGTCGGCCGCCGAGCGGGGCATCACGGCGATCTTGGCCACGTCCGCCCCGGCGGCTTCCATGGCCTCCAGTCGAGCGACGATCTCCGCGGCCGGCGGGGTGGCATCGAAGTCGTGGTTCGACGCCACCACCGAGGTGCCGTGCGCGTGGGCCGCCTCGATCGCCCGTGCCGCCCGCGGGTGCCTGTGCTCGACGTCCACCGCCGCCACCAGGCCGGTCGCCGCGAGAGATGCGACCAGCGCGATGTAGGCGTCGTCGGTGATCCCGGCACTACCGCCCTCGGCCGTGGTGCGGAACGTGGCCAGGATCGGGGTGTCCGGAAGCAGCCCGGCCAGGGCCTCGAGCGCTGCCACCGCCGGGCCGGGATCGGTCGACGTCCCGGCCTCGGCGGCGGCCGCCCCGGACCGGGCGGGGGCGGGCTCGTAGAGGTCGACCCGCCACTCGACGAGATCGACCACGGGATCGTCGGCCAACGCCGCGGCCTGCTGCTCCAGTTGCGTGAGGTCGCCGGCGGTGATCGGGACGATGATCGACGGCGAACGCGCATCCAGGTGCAGCTGGTGACGGGGCATGGTTAGACCCTACGACGACCCTCGCCGGGCCCGGACCGTCAGCTACACCCCTCGCAGGGGCACGGCCGGCGGGCCGGGATCAACTCCAGCGCGGCCAGGCCCCCGGTTCCGGAGGTGCGGTAGTACCTGCCCGCCCAGCGCAGGGTGCGGGACGGCCGGCGTACGGGGACCAGTTCCCAGGTCGGGCCGCCGGAGCCCTCGCACAGCAGGTGCCCGGCATCGAAGACCTGGCCGGCCAGGACGGTCTCGCCCCACCGGCCCAGCAGATCGGCGGTCTCCCGCGCCGCCAGGCCCCGCACGAGCAACTCGGGGTGCCCCAGATCCGTCAGTCCGATGGTGTAGCCGAACCTGTCGTCCGGAGGAAGTGGTGTGGCGGCGCAGTCGCCGCAGTCGCAGCCCTCGCCGACGTGGACGACGTGCATCCCGGAGCGCTCGACGTTAGCGGCGACCCGCAGCATGTCGCGGTCGATGGTGGGGGCGTAGGCGGAGCCGGTACGGGGCGGGATGGCGGTGTGGGACATGGGATCTCCTCTGTGCGGGTGTATCGGGCCCGGTGCCCGGCGTCGAACAGGTGCTCGATGCGATGCTGACGGTAGATCCCACCTACGACACGGACCGTGGAGTTGACGTCCTGTACCCGGACGGGACGGGTGCACACTGGGGGCGGACACGCGGGGGACGCGTGGTCGGACTCGACCGAAAGGGGCGCCTGTGAGGGTCGCGTTGGCACTGGGCTCGGGCGGGGCGCGTGGATACACGCACATCGGCGTGATCCGTGAGCTGCAGGCACGTGGACACGAGGTGGTCGGTGTCTCCGGGGCGTCGATGGGTGCCGTCGTGGGTGCCCTCTACGCGGCCGGCAAGCTCGACGACTTCGAGAAGTGGGTGCGGGGCCTGACCCAGCCCGCCGTCCTGCGGCTCCTCGACGTCTCCTTCGCGGGCGGCGGCGCCATCCGGGCGAACAGGATCATGGCGGTGATCGGGGCGATGTTGGACGACGTCCGCATCGAGGATCTCGAGATCCCGTTCACCGCCGTCGCCACCGATCTGCGGGCCCGCCGGGAGGTCTGGTTCACCCGCGGCCCCGCGGACGTGGCGGTGCGGGCGTCGTTCGCCATCCCCAGCGTCATCACCCCGGCGTTGGTCGGAGGGCGGTTGATCGTCGACGGTGGCGTGACCAACCCCGTCCCGCTGGAACCGTTGGCGCCCGTGAACAGCGACCTGCTGCTGGCGGTCTCGCTGACGGGGCGTCGGTCCGGGATCCGAGGGTCGACGTTCCAGGAGAGTTCGGATCCGGACGAGGTGTCCCCCGAGGCCGAGCCGAAGATCTCCCGGAGGGGTGCCGCGGCCGGGGCGAGGCCGGCGGGCACGCTGACAGGCCGGATCCGGACCGCCGCAGCGGATGTCCGCGACGGCGACCTGGTGCGACTGATCGCCGCGCGACTCGGTCAGGATCCGGCTGTCCCGGAGGACGAGGACTCATCGGATGCCGGCGGTGACGTGGCCGACGACGCGGTCGACGGCGTCTACGACGGGACGGCCGGAGTCCGGGCGCCCGGTCAGCCGTCTGACGTGGTGGAAGAGGTGGTCGACGAGGGCGAGCAGGAGGTCGCCGCCGATGCCGAGGAATCCCTTCCCGGGTCCCTACGGATCTTCGACGTGGTCACCCACACCATCGAGGCGATGGAGAGCATCGTGACGGCTTACCGCATGGCCGGCAACCGCCCCGATGTGCTGGTGGAGGTCCCCTCGGACGCGTGTTCGACGTTCGACTTCCACCGGGCGGACGAGCTGATCGCGCTGGGCCGCCGCCTCACCGCCGAGGCGCTCGACCGCGCCGGGATCTGACGGGGTCGGTCCTAGGCGCCTTCGCTGTTTTCGCTTCCGCTGTTTTCGCTTCCGCCGTTCTCGCCACCGCCGTTCTCGCCTCCGTCGCCGACGAGCGGCAGGTGCTGCGAGCAGTACGCCTTGACCGCGGCCGTCACCACTGCCGGTGCCTCGATCACGGGAGCATCGGGATGGGCGTCGTTGTACATCTGGAGCACGTCGATGTAGCCGGTGCCCTCGTCGAACGACGCGCAGGCGTCACGGCCGCGGGTGATGTAGTCCTGCTCGTCCGGCGTGTCCACGCCGACGCGTTGGATGTCGTTCAGGAACTCCTCGTCCGGGTTCGGGCTCTCGCCCCCACCTTCCTCGGAGCCTTCGGGCTGCGGGCCGTTGCCGGTCGTGGCGCCGCCCTCGCCGCCCTCGCCGCCGTCGTTCATCGCGTCACCCACCGCCGACGTGGCCTCGGCGGCGACGGACCCCACCGCGCTGGTGGCCTCGCCGACGGCCTGCTCGGCCTCGCCCTCCTCGCCGCAGGCCCCCAGCACGAGGGCCAGAGCTGCGAGGCCGGATGCGGCCGCGAGGGTGCGGGAACGGGTGCGTACGGACCGGGGTGTGACGGCCACGGTGGGTCCTCCTCTTCGAGTCGGTTGCGCGACACAGGCACTCGGGGCCGGTGCTGTCGCGAGGGTATTGCACCTGCGCGGCCCGACCGGGCCTGATGCCCCGATTGTCTGTGAGTGGTGTCACAATCGAGATCTGAACGAGATGGGGTACTCCGAGTCGCTGGGGGCCCTCGCGGATCCGTTGCACGAGCCGGTTCTGCTGGCACTTCCGGTGTTCATCGCGCTCGTCGCCATCGAGTGGATCTCGGCACCGGATCCGGCTCGTCTGGGCCACCCACCAGGCCCACCATTCGAGTGAGTACTACAACTTCGCGACCGTCTTGCGCCAGAAGTGGAACAACTCCGGGGAGATCGTCGCCTGGCTGCCTCTACCTCTGTTGGGGGTGCCGCCGTGGATGGTCTTCACCGGGTTCTCGATCTCGCTCGTCTACCAGTTCTTCGTGCACACCGAGCGCATCGGTTGGCTGCCCGGACCGGTCGAGTTCGTGTTCAACACCCCCTCTCACCACCGCGTGCACCACGGCAGCGACGCCGAATACCTGGACCGCAACTACGGCGGGATCCTCATCATCTGGGACCGCCTGTTCGGCACCTTCCGCCCCGAGACCCACCGGCCCACCTACGGGCTCACGACGCCGGTGACCTCGCACAACCCGTTCTGGCTCCAGACGCACGAGTACGTCGCCATCTGGCGGGACCTCCGCGGTGCCGCGAGCTGGCGCGAGCGGCTCGGCTACGCGTTCGGCCCACCGGGGTGGAGGCCCGCCCCGGTGCCGGCACCCATCCCCCGATCATGCGCCGGGGTCCCCGAGCCGCACTAGGGTGGGGCGCATGGGAACTGCCACCAGCCTCGCCGACCCACTCGTCGTGGGTACCGCCCGACATGACGAAGGCGTGCGGCGACTGGTCGAGAGCTTCCGGGCCGTGCCCGCAGGTGAACCGGTTCGGCTGGCCAAGCGGACGTCCAACCTGTTCCGGCCGCGCGCCTCGTCGTCGTCGCCCGGTCTCGACACCTCCGGTCTCACGCGCGTCATCTCCGTCGACCCCGGGGCGCGCACCGCCGACGTCCAGGGCATGTGCACCTACGAGGACCTGGTCGACGCGACGCTGCCGCACGGGCTGATGCCGTACGTGGTGCCGCAGCTCAAGACCATCACCCTCGGTGGCGCGGTCACCGGGCTGGGCATCGAGTCCTCCTCGTTCCGCCTGGGCCTACCGCACGAGTCCGTGCTCGAGATGGACGTGCTCACCGGCACCGGCGAGATCGTCACCGCCCGCCCCGACGGCACCGAGCGCGAACGCGCGCTCTTCCGTGGCTTCCCCAACTCCTACGGCTCGCTCGGGTACGCGGTGCGGCTGCGGATCGCACTCGAGCCGGTGGGACGCTTCGTGGAACTGCGACACGTACGGTTCGACTCCCTCACCGCGCTCGAGGCGGCGTTGGCGCGGATCAGCGAGGACGAGCGATACGACGACGAGGAGGTCGACTTCCTCGACGGGGTCGTGTTCTCGGCCGACGAGTCGTACCTGTGCCTGGGTCGGCGGACCGACGAGCCGGGGCCCGTCTCGGACTACACCGGGGTGGCCGACAAGCAGGCGATCTTCTACCGCTCGATCCAGCACGGCGGTCCCGCCGGCTCGGTGGAGCGCGACCGCCTGACGATCCGCGACTACCTCTGGCGCTGGGACACGGACTGGTTCTGGTGCTCGCGGGCGTTCGGCGTGCAGAACCCGCGCATCCGCAGGTTCTGGCCGCAACAGCTGCTGAGGAGCGCGGCGTACTGGAAGATCATCGGGTTGGACCACAAATACGACCTGGGCAACAGGATCGGCGCGCTCAAGGGCGAGGGCCCGCGCGAGCGGGTGGTGCAGGACGTGGAGGTCACCATCGACCACACCGCCGACTTCCTCGGGTGGTTCCTGCGCGAGGTGCCCATCGAGCCGCTGTGGATCTGCCCGCTGCGCCTGCGCGAGTCCAGCCCCTCGCCCGGCGTGGGCGGCGGCCCCGGCTCCGACCGGCCCTGGCCGCTGTACCCGCTGGCCCCGGACACGACCTACGTCAACATCGGCTTCTGGTCGTCCGCGCCGATCGGACCCGGCATGGCCGAGGGGGCGTGGAACCGGCGCATCGAGGAGGAGGTCTCCGCACTCGGCGGTCACAAGTCGCTGTACTCGGAGGTCTTCTACTCCCGCGAGGAGTTCGCCCAGCTCTACGGCGGTGACCACGCTGGCAGGCTCAAGACGGAATTCGATCCCGAGGGCCGGTTCGCGACCCTCTACGACAAGGCGGTGGGTGCACGGTGACCACGACGAGTGCGGGGACCGCTGGTGCCCCGGGGAAGATGACGATCGGCGAGATCATCGGCGCCTTCGCCGCCGGTGAACCGCCCCTGCGGATCGAGGCCTACGACGGGTCCTCGATCGGACCCGAGAACAGTGACCTGGTGCTGCGGCTGAAGAGCGAGAAGGCGCTGCAGTACTTCGTCACCGCCCCCGGTGACCTCGGGCTCGCGCGGGCCTACCTCATGGGTGAACTCGAGATGGACGGTGTCCACCCCGGGGCGCCCCACGACGTGTTCGGGGCGCTCGAGGTCTTCCGCAAACACATGACCCGCACCCCCGATGCCCGGACCCTCGCCCGGATCGCCCGGGCGGTGGGCACGGAGAACATCAGATTCCTCCCCACGCCGCCCATGGAGGTCAAGCCCGCGTGGAAGCGGGTGGTGTCGGGGATGCACCGACACTCCAAGGAGCGGGACTCCGAGGTCGTCAGCTACCACTACGACGTGTCGAACCGCTTCTACGAGTGGATCCTCGGGGAATCCATGACGTACACGTGCGCCTGCTACACCGCCCCCGACACCTCCCTCGAGGAGGCGCAGGAGAACAAGTACCGGCTGGTGTTCGACAAGCTGGGTCTCCAGGCCGGCGACCGGCTACTCGACGTGGGGTGCGGTTGGGGCGGCATGGTCCGCTACGCCGCCGCGCGGGGCGTGCGGGTGATCGGCGTGACCCTGTCCAAGGAACAGGTCGAGTGGGGGCAGGCCGCGATCGAGGCCGACGGGCTGGGCGACCTGGCGGAGGTCCGGTTGCAGGACTACCGGGACGTACCCGAACGCGACTTCGACGCCGTCAGCTCGATCGGCATCACCGAGCACATCGGCCGCAAGAACTACCACGACTACTTCACCCGGCTGCACAATTATCTGCGGCCCGGCGGGCGCCTGCTCAATCACTGCATCACCCGGCCGGACAACTCGCGCACGGTCAAGGCGGGCCAGTTCATCGACCGGTACATCTTCCCCGACGGCGAGCTCGCGGGCGCCGGGACCGTGCACCTGGAGGCCGAGAACGCGGGCTTCGAGGTGGTGCACGAGGAGAACCTGCGCCAGCACTACGCGTTCACCCTGCGGGACTGGTGCGCCAACCTGGTCGAGCACTGGGACGACGCCGTGGAGGAGGTCGACGAGCCCATGGCCAAACTGTGGGGCCTTTACATGGGCGCGTGCCAGTACGGGTTCGAACACAACAAGATCCAGCTGCACCAGATCCTCGCGGTCCGGCTGGGCGACACCATGACCTGGGATGTGCCGCTGCGGCCGTGGTGGCAGGCCTGACGAAGGCCTCCGAGGGGCAGCCGCCCGCGCGGGCATCGCCTGCGAGCCGGAACGCCGGGTCAGTCGATGTCGACGGCCAGGAGGACCTGACCGGTCGGCGCCGGCGATCCCCCCGCGGGCTCCTCGGTGATGCCGATCTGCTCGGAGTTGCGGATGCCGTCGATCTGCGCCGAGGGCGACGGTCCGACCTGGCCGGACTCCATCGTCCCCGCCGAGATGGGCTCGTGGTCACCCATCAACCACAGCTGGTAGGCGCGGCCGGTGGCCGGCTCGGGGAGGTCGGTCATCGAGATGACCGCCATGTCCTCCGTCTTGGACGCCAGGACGGTGGCGGTACCGGTCGCGCCGACCTGGCCGCGGACCACCGCGAGGTCCTCCGCCGCCAGCAGCGAGGAAACCTTGCCGGGTATCGACGGCGGGGCCGCGACGGGCACCGAGCTGTCGCCCCCTGCGTTGTCGGTGATGCGACCGATGGTCAAGCCACCGGCGACCAGCACCACGGCGGCCGCCGCGGCGGCGAGGAACGACAGCGGACCGGGCCGCCGGCGCTCGCGCTCCCGGCTCAGGTCGACCACGTCGGTGCCTCCGCCGGGCTGATCCCGGTCGGTGTCCCCGGCGTCGGCCGGCCGTGCCGGCCCGCGGGGGGTACCGGCAGCGGCCAACTCCAGGACGCGATCCCGCAACTGCGGCGGGGGCGCGGTGTCGAGCCCGGCGTCGGCGACGATGCCGGCGACGACCTCACGCGTCGAGGCGATGTGCGCCAGCATGGACGACTTCTCCTCGGCCGATGCGCTGACCAGCGCCATCTCGACGGCTTCGGCCTCGTCATCGTCCAGGGCGTCCAGGGCGTAGAGGTCGAGGTCCTCGGGACGAACGCTGCCCAGGTCCGACGGATGATCGTGGTGTCGAATGCTCATGACAGCTCACCTCCCAGGCAGTTCTTCAGGCGACGGAGACCGTCGCGGATTCTCGATTTGATCGTCGGTAGCGCGGTGCCGAGATGGTCGGCGACCTCGCGGTAGGTCTGTCCGGAGAAGTAGGCCATCTCGATGGACTCGCGCTGGTTCTCCGTGAGGGTCCCCAGACATCTGCGGACCTCCGCGGCGTCCTCGTCACGGGAGATCTGCTCGGTGACCTGCTCCGCGATGTCGCCGGACCGGGTGAAGTCCGCCGCCGCGTCCATCTCGTCGCGCCGCGCGGCGGACGTCTCCGATCGGACCCGGTCCACCGCCCGACGGTGCGTGATGGTCAGCACCCAGGACTGCACCGATCCCAGACTCGGCCGGTAGTCGGCAGCCTGCTTCCAGACCTGGAGGAAGACCTCCTGCACGGTCTCCTCGGCGTACCCCGGGTCCCGCAGGACCCTCAGGGCCAGGCCGTAGACGCGCGGGGACATGAGGTCGTAGAAGCGACCGAAGGCCTGGAGGTCACCGGAGGCGGCGAGCTCGAGCAGGCGCCCCGGGTCGGTCAGTGGCGGGGCGACTGGCTCGGACACGATCCCCAGTCTAGGGCCAATCGGGTCCGGGTCGCGGGGCGGCCGTGTTCCCGGTGCGCGGATGTCCATGAGGGTCATGCCGTCGCCACCCGGAACGTCCGGTTGTGCCAACCCGTGGCGCCGCTCGGGACGGGCTCCCGCCGCTCCTCGGGCTGTACCCGACCGGTCCCGTCCGTCGCGCGGACGTGCAGGGTGTGCAGACCGGGCTCGGCGTCCCAGGTCCACGACCACATCCGCCAGGTGTCGACCGAGTACTCCTCGGACAGTTGCGCCTCGCGCCACGGGCCGTCGTCGACCCGGACCTCGACCCGCTCGATACCGCGACGCTGGGCCCAGGCGGTGCCCGCCACCACGACCGGTCCGGGCGGCAACTCGGCGAGCGGCGCGGGCCGGTCGATGCGGCTGGCCGTCCGGATCGGACCCCGCTCCGCCCACCCGCGATCCGTCCAGTACGCACTGGCCCGGTCGAAGCGGGTGACCTCCCAGTCCACGACCCACTTGGTCGCCGAGACGTACCCGTAGAGCCCCGGCACCACCTGACGGACCGGGTAGCCGTGCTCGAACGGAAGCGGTTCGCCGTTCATCCCCACGGCCAGCAGGGCGTCGCGGCCGTCGGTCAGTGCTTCGAGCGGGGTGCCGGCGGTCCAGCCGTCGACCGACGTCGACAGCAGCATGTCGGCGTCCGGCAGGGGCCCGGCCTCGGCGAGCAGGTCGGCGATGGAGAAGCCGGTCCAGCTCGCGGTGCCGACCAGGTCGCCACCGACCTCGTTGGACACGCAGGTCATGGTGATGATGCGCTCGCGGGTCTCCCTGTCGATCAGCGACTGCCAGTCGAGCTCGATCTCGCGCTCCACCATCCCGTGGATGCGCAGTCGCCAGTCGGCGGCCCTCAGCGAAGGGACCCGCAGAGCGGTGTCGATCCGATAGAACTCGTCGTTGTCGGTGAGGAACGGGGTCACGCCGGGCGCGTCCGGAACCACACCTGCCGGCACGGCAGGCGCCGCGTTCCGCGCGAGGACCCGGGGCAACCGCAATCCGGTGCGTTCGGCCACCGCCTCGGCGGCACGGCGGGTCAGTGCCATTCCCGTGGCACCGGCCGCGGCGATGACGGCCGCGGCCGACCCGGCCAGGATCAGGAAGCGTCGACGGTCGGGATCTCGTCGCGTCGCGGTCCCCGCCGCGGCGGTGCCGGGCGAGGAGGCACTTTCCCCGGTGCCGGCGGAGGCGGCCCCCTCCGGGCGTCCGGCATCCGAGGCGACGGAAGAGGCGGGGAACAGGGCGCCGATCATCGCCCGCAGGGCCACGATCGAGACGATCGCGCCGAGCACCGTCGGCAGTGCCCACAGCGGCCCCGCTGTCGGCCGGGTCACCGCCGCTGCGGTGCCGATGAGGCCGAAGAGGGCGAGCACGATCGTGCCGGCGGGACGTCCCCGGCGCTCGATGAGGCCCACCACCACGCCCGTCACGATGAGGATGACCGCCAGCCCTGCCATCAGTGCCGGCTTGTCGGCGGTGCCGAGTGCGTCGATCGTCACCTCGCGCACCGCGGAGGGGGCCCGGTCGACCACCGAGTCGGCCACGGCGAGGAACGGCGACGACCCGGGGGCCACGACTCCGGCGACGGCATGACCCACCGCGACGGCGAGGCCGGTGGCGAGGAGGCCCGCGCAGGCTCTGGCCGCGACGAGGGATCGGGTCTGTGGAGTGTTCACGTCCTTGATTCGGAGCCGCAGCCCGGTCGGACGGCCCGGTCGGCCTGCACGGCCGGGCGCGCTCAGGTCAACCCCCGGGAGTCAGCGTGGCCTCACCCCGGCTGGCGCCCCGGCGTCACCGGGACACCTCACCGACGCCCCGCGATCGGCATCCGCTCCCGCGCATGGCGCATTGCTCGCGCGGATGGACGCGCCGGCGACCGCCGCCCCCGGGGAGGGCGTCTGGCCTGCGCATCTGTTCACGCGAGACGCCATCGTGACGGGCGGCGGCAGGCGGCTGCGGCCGGCGGCCCGAGAAAAACTTTCGGGCCGGACCCATCCGGATCACGGGGGGCGGCGAAGCACTGGTGACCCACCGCACAGAGCCCCACACCACAGGGGCTCCACCGAAAGGACAGCACAATGGGCATCACGATCTCCCGCCGAGTCGCCTCGATCGCCGCAGCCGCCGCGGTCTCCGGACTCGTCCTCGCCGGCTGCTCGACCGATGACGGAAGCGACACCGAGACCACCGCCGAGGGCACCGCCAGCTCCATGATGAGCACCACCGCCTCCTCCGAGACCTCGTCCATGGAGGCCGAGCCGGCCGGCATGCTCGTCGGCCCCGGGTGCGCGGATTACGCCGAGGCCAACCCGGAGGGACCGGGCTCGGTCGACGGCATGGCGATGGAGCCGGTCGCCACGGCCGCCTCCAACAACCCGCTGCTGACGACCCTCACCGCCGCCCTGTCCGGCGGCGTCAACCCGGACGTCAACCTCGTCGACACCCTCAACAACGGCGAGTACACCGTCTTCGCCCCCGTCGATGACGCGTTCGCGCAGATCGACGACGCGACGATGGAGGCGCTCCAGACCGACGCCGACCTGCTCACCGGCATCCTGACCTACCACGTCGTGGAGGGCCAGATCACGCCCGACGAGATCTCCGGGATGCAGACCACTCTCAACGGCGCTGACGTCGACGTGACCGGTTCCGGCGACGAGCTCATGGTCAACGGTGCCAACGTGGTCTGCGGTGGCGTCGAGACCGCCAACGCCACCGTCTACCTCATCGACCAGGTCCTCATCCCCGAGGAGTGATCTGACCGATCGCCGCGGACGGGTGCCCTGAACTCCCGCCCATCCGGTGAGGTCGACCAGACGAGACGAGGCCCGGGCCGACGCGAGAGCGCCGGCCCGGGCTTCGTCGTATGCCGCCGCCGAGCGGTCGGCCGAACCGGGCGCGGTCCAGCACCGGACCCGGGTCAGAACCGGAAGTCAGAACCAGTCGTCACGCATGTCCAGCGTCGTGCGGTCGCCCGCGGCGAGCAGGTCGAACTTGGCGTCGACGATCGGGAGTTCGCGGCGCAGGAAGTACTCCGCGGCCCTGAGCTTGCCCGCGGCGAAGGCGTCGCCCTCGTCGCCGGTGCGCGCGCCCAGTGCCAAGACCTGCTCGACCCAGATCCAGGCGATCACCACATGCCCGGCGGCCTCGAGGTACTCGGTGGCGTCGGCCAGGAAGGCCTCCGGATCCGAGGCCCCCACCTCCGCCAGCGCGGTGGTGACCTCGATGAGGCGGGTGACACGCGGCCGCAGCAGCGCGGCCATCCCGGCCGCGGACCCGCCCGCCTCGGCGGCCCGGTCACACGCCTGGGTGATCCGCCCGGTCAGCGCGGCCAACCCGGCACCGCCGCCGGCCATCACCTTGCGTCCCAGCAGGTCCTGGCCCTGGATGCCGTGCGTGCCCTCGTGGATCGGGTTGAGACGGTTGTCGCGGTAGTGCTGTTCCACGTCGTAGTCGATGGTGTAGCCGGCCCCGCCCAGCACCTGCACCGCGAGCTCGTTGGCCTTGAGACACCACTGCGAGGGCCACGACTTGGCGATCGGGGTGAGGACGTCGAGCAGCATCTTCGCCGCCGCCGACTCCTCCGGGGATCCGGTCTTCTCGTCGTCGACCAGTCGCGCGCAGTACAGCCCCAGGGCGAGGGCGCCCTCCACGTACGATTTCTGGGCCAGCAGCATGCGGCGCACGTCCGCGTGGCCGGTGAGCATGACCTGCGGCGATGACGGGTCCGCCCCGACCTGCCGGCCCTGGGGACGGTTCCGGGCGTAGTCCAGCGACTTGAGGTACCCGGTGTAGCCGATGGCGGTCGCGCCGAGGCCCACGCCGAGGCGGGCCTCGTTCATCATGGTGAACATCTTCTTGAGGCCGGTGTTCTGCTCTCCGACGAGGTACCCGATCGCGCCCGCCTCACCGCCGGGGGTGTGCATGCCCTGGCCGAGCGTGGGCATGGTGTTGACCGTGCCGCGGAAGCCCATCTTGTGGTTGAGGCCGGTGATGACGATGTCGTTCCGCTCGCCGATCGTGCCGTCGTCGGCGACCAGGAACTTCGGCACGACGAACAGGCTGATGCCGCGGGTGCCCGCCGGCGACCCGGGAACCTTCGCCAGCACCAGGTGCACGATGTTCTCGGCCATCTGGTGCTCGCCGCCGGAGATCCACATCTTCTGCCCGAACAGCCGGTACGTGCCGTCGGGCTGCGGCTCGGCCCGGGTGGTGATGTCGGCGAGGTTGGACCCGGCCTGCGGCTCGGACAGGCACATCGTCCCGGTGAAGCGGCCCTCGATCATCGGCTTGACGTACCGCTCGATCTGCTCGTC
This sequence comes from Dietzia sp. IN118, assembly GCF_032905965.1. NCBI lineage: Bacteria > Bacillati > Actinomycetota > Actinomycetes > Mycobacteriales > Dietziaceae > Dietzia > Dietzia sp. IN118. Next base: position 116,243 of record NZ_JAUMSR010000001.1, read on the forward strand.
GGAGCCGTGCTCGATGAGCAGGTTGGCGTTGCCGGTCGTGAGCAGCGGGTAGGCCGCGGTGGAGATGTTCGCGGCGTAGAACCAGGCCATGCACGCCAGGTAGGCGGTGTAGGGCAGCTGCATCCCGCCGACGCGCTCGTCCATCGCCGCACCGACGAGGTCGGCCTCGGCGAACTTCGCCAGCGCCTCGCCGATCTCGGGGATGAGCTCCACGTCCTCGCCGACCAACCGGGGCTCGGTGAGGTCGGCTTTGCGGAAGTGGGGTGCGAAGTACTTCTCGGCGAGTTCGGCCGACAGGTCCACCACGGAGTCGATCGTCTCGCGCGAGTGCTCCGCGTACCGCTCCCGCTCGCACAGCTCGGCGACGCGGAGCCAGTCGTGCAGGAGGAAATCGAGGTCGGCGCGGGAGAGGAGGTGCGAGGGGGTCATGCCCCGCAGGGTACTAGCGGGCGGTACCAGCGGGGGCCGCCCCCGGTGCTCACGCGCCCGTCGCGCCCGTTCCGCCCGCCCCGCCCGCCCCGCCCGTGGCCCGTGTCACCGCCGCGAACTTCTGGCCCATGCCGAGCATGGTCCTGGCGTACGCGGCGGGCAGGAACCGCTTGGCGCGGTAGGACTTGCGGGCGTCGGGGTCGGGGAGGATGAGGAACTGCTTGGCGTCCAGGCCCGTCATCACCTCCGCGGCGATCTCGTCGGCGCCCCGCTCGGAGCGGTCGATGAGCTTGCTCGCGAACCCGCTGGCGGCGGGGTCGGAGGCGTTGAGGCTCGAGGCGAGGTTGGTGCGGAAGAACGAGGGGCACAGCACCGACACGTCCACGCCGAACGGCTCGAGTTCCCACCGCAGGCTCTCGGAGATCGCCACGACCGCCGCCTTGACCGCCGTGTAGGAGGACATGGTGGGCGGGTGGACGAGGCCGGCGAGCGAGGCGGTGTTGACGAGGTGGCCGCTGCCCTGCGCCTTGAGTATCGGGACGAAGGTGCGGCATCCGCGCGCCACGCCGAGCAGGTTGATGTCGACGATCTGCCGCCAGTCGTCCTCGGTGAGCATCTCGATGCGGCCGCCCTGGGCGATGCCGGCGTTGTTGACGAGCACGTCCAGGCCGCCCCAGATCTTCTCGACCTCGGCGCGTGCGGCCTGCCACTCGTCCTCCGAGCGCACGTCGAGCCGCAGGTAGTGGGCGTCGGCGGGCACGGAGTCGGGGCGGTCGTCGGTGGGGGCGAGGTCGGCGACGATCACCCGGTCACCGCGCTCGAGGAACGCCGTCGCCAGGGCCAGACCGAGGCCGGACGCACCGCCGGTCACCAGGACGCGGCGGTGGGTGTCCGCGGGGGAGGGGGACGACGACGAGAACGGCAGCCGGTCCAGGCCGGGCAGCGGCAGATTCTGCAGGGATAGATCGGGCAGGGTCAATTCAGGGAGCGAGACCTTGGGCAGGCGCATGTGCCGAAACTACCGAGCGGCCAACGGTGCCGGTTGTCCGACACCCCCGAGGAAGTCGGCGGCCATCTCCACCGCTGGGCCGGACGAGTCGGCGCCCTCGATGAGGACCGCGACCGCGATGTCCCCGGTGAAGCCCACGAACCAGCCGTGCGACGGCCCGCTGCCCACCTCGGCGGTGCCGGTCTTGCCGCCCAGGCCGGGCACGGACCTCGCGGCCGTCGCGGTGCCCGACTGCACGGTCTGCACCATGTAGCGGCGCAGGGTGTCGACCACGGCCGGGTCGAGCGGCTCCGGGGAGTCGTTGGCGACCGCGGGCATCCCGTCGATGAGCTGTGGCAGGATCATCCGGCCACCGTTCGCGAGCGACGCCGTCATCACGGCCATGCCGAACGGGCTGGCCAGCACCTCGCCCTGCCCGATCGCCGCCTCGACCCGGGCCGGGCCCTGCTCGGTGACGGGCACCTCCCCGGTGTAGGTGTTCAGCCCCGGGGTGAAGAACCCGACGCCGAGGCCCAGTGTCGCGGCGGTGTCCTTCATCGCCGCGGGTTCCAGGCGGTCGCTGATGACGGCCTGAGTGGTGTTGCACGACCGGGCGAACGCCGTCTCCAGGGGGACGGGGCCCAGCTCGAAGTCGTCGTCGTTGGGGATCGTCCGGCCCGAGACGGTGACCGACGCCGGGCACGGCACGATCTCGTCCGGGCCCACGACGCCGGCGGAGAGCGCGGCGGCGGTGGTGACCACCTTGAACGTCGACCCCGGCGGGAAGCGCCCCTGCAGGGAGACGGGCCCCTGCCGGTCGGCGGCGGAGTTCTGGGCCACGGCCAGCACCCCGCCGGTGGAGGGCTGGATCGCCACGATCGACGCGGCCAACCCGCTTCCGTCCACGGCCCGCTGGGCCTCACGCTGCATCGAGATCTGGACCATCGAGACCAGGTCGTCGACCTCTCCGGCCGGTGCGCCCCCGATCTCGATCGGTTCGGCGCCGGGGTTGACGATCTGCGCCGACCACCCGGCCTCGGACTGCAGCGCCTCCGTCCAGGCGTTCGGCAGGCCGTCGAGGGCGGGGGAATCCAGGTCGCGGTCGGTGCGGATGAGCTGGCCCTGCTCCGGCAGGCTCACGCCCGGGACCGCGGCGAGCTGATCGCGGATCGGGTCGATGTCCGCCGGGCGCAACGCCACGACCTGGTACGGCTGGTCGCCGGCCTCGGCCATCCCGTCGCGGATCGTCTGACCGGTGATCGTCGGTGCGGCCCCGCTGACCAGCGACGCGACCGCGTCCGCGGAGCCGGCGGCGTCGGGTGCGAGCGTCACCGCGGTGACCGGCGTCCACTGCATGAGCGGCTCGCCGGTCCGGTCGAGGATGTCGGTGTCCCAGTCGAGTTCCTCGGCGAACGTCAGCCGACCCCCCTCGGCCAGCCGGGTGTCGAGCACCGTCGGCGCCCACTGCACCTTCCACTGGTCGCCCACCTCGGTCGTCCGCACCTCGCCGCGGGTGGTCACGCTGCGCGTCCCGGCGCCGGCAGCCTCGTCCCCGCCGGCCGGGCCGGAGCCCGCCTCGTCGTCGTCACCAGAACCGTCGGCGCCGCCCTCGTTCTCGCCGCCTTCATCGTCGGCTCCGGCGGCGCCCATGTCCCACGTGATCTCCACCGTCACCGGGTCGCGGTCGGGGCGCCCGTCGTCGCCGGTGGTGGTCGCGGAGATCGCGGGCAACCCCATCCCCTCGACGCTCGCGATGATGGTCTCCTCCGCGGCGGCCGGGTCGGTGGTCAGCGCGGCCGCGCCCGTCACGTCGCCCCGATTGAGGGCGGCCAGGAACTGGTCCACCTCGTCGGCGCCCGTGTCGCCGGTCAGCGCGGCGCACCCCGACCCCACGAGCACGACGGCGAGGGCCGCCGCCACGAGGCCTCCGGCGCGACGATCCGGGCGCCGGGTCGCGCCGGGATCGCGGTGGGGCCGCAGCGGGCGGAGACTCGGCTGAGAGGCGGGCGTGGGCATCATCTCTCCACGAAACCAGATCCCGGGCCCGGGCGCACCGGGAGCGCGGACCGTAGGCTCGGGCCCGTGAACCCCGACCGCCCCGACCCCGCCCCGGCACCCGTCGACCGCACCGGCGCCTCCCCGGTCACCACCGGTCTCGCGCGCGTGCTCGACGACCTCGTCCGCATCCCCGGCACCCGCTATCGCGTCGGTCTGGATCCGGTGATCGGGCTGGTCCCGGTGGTCGGCGACGCGGTCGGCACCGTGTTCGCGGCCGCCGTGTTCGCCGAGGCGGTGCGCAACCGGGTGCCCGTGCGGATCCTGTTCCGGATGGGCTGGAACTACCTGGTGGACGCCGTGCTCGGGCTGATCCCGTTCGTCGGTGACGTCGCCGATGCCGCCCACAAGGCCACGTCCAAGAACCTGCGGCTGGTCGACCGCACCATCGCCGACGGCAGACGCGTCGACACCGACGCGCGCGGCTACCTGCTGAGGGCGATCGGCGCGGTCGGGCTCATGCTGCTGGTCCTGCTCGGGATCGCCGGGCTGGCGCTGTTCGGCGTGGTCTGGCTCATCAGCCGGATCTGACCCGCGCCGGTCCACCTGCGCCGATCTACCCCCCGCCTATCTACCCCGAGGTGACGGGCAGGAGGCGACGGACCACGTCGTCGAGGGTGAGGACGCCGCGGACCTCGGAGACGTGGGTGCCCGGGTGCCCGCCGGATTGTTCGACGACGACGAGGTGCGCCCGTGCGTCGCGCATCCGGCGGAACGCCTCGGCGACGGTCAGGTCGTGCTCGAGGGACAGGCTCGACCGCATGAGCTCGCGGGCGGTGGCCGGCCCCTCGACGTCGATGGCGTCCCGAGCGTGCACCACGCCGACGGCGGTGTCGTTCTCGAGGACCAGTAGCCGCAGGTGGCCGGTGCGGCGGGCGGTGTCGCGGATCTCGCCCGGGGTGGCGTCCGCGCCGACGGAGGACATCTCCTCGGGCGAGGCGGGCGTGTCGACCCCGCGCTCCCCGAGCAGGTCGCCCACGGTGAGCTCCTGCAGCTCGAGGGCGCTGAGCAGCTGGCGCTGATGGGTGTCGTCCAGGGTCCCCGCCTCACCGGAGTGCCGCACGAGCTCGCGCAGTGAATCGGCGTCCTGGCCCGCGGACACCTCGTCCCTCGACTCGACACCCAGCCGGTGCAGGATGTTGTTCGCCATGGCGTTGAGGGCGACCAGGAGCGGACGGGTGAGCCAGAGGAACGCCCGCATCGGAATAGCCAGCAGGGTGGCCGAGTACTCGGGATGCGTGATCGACCACGACTTGGGGGCCATCTCGCCCACCACGAGGTGCAGGAACGTCACGATGATCAGCGCGAGGATGAACGCGATGACGTCGGCGGTCCACAACGGCAGGCCCCAGCCGGAGAAGACCGGGGTGAGCCAGTGGTGCACGGCGGGCTTGGTGATCGACCCCAGCGCCAGCGCGCACAGCGTGATCCCCAGCTGCGCTCCCGCCAGCAGGAGGGTGAGTTCGGAGGCGTTGCGCAGGGCCGCCCGGGCGGCCCTGCTGGTGGCGGCGGCGTCCTCGAGGCGGTGGCGCCGCGCGGAGATGAGGGAGAACTCGACGGCCACGAAGAACGCGGACGCCGCGATGAGCAGGACGGTCGCGGCCAGGACCACCCAGGGATTGCTCATGAGTCCGGACTGGGCCTCGGCGGCCATGAGGGTCGTGGTGGGGGTCATCGTGTGGCCTCCTCGACCACGATATGCAGCTCGGCGGGGACGCGACGCTCGAGACGACGGACCTCGGCCCGCAGGACGCGATCGGCGGAGACCTCCTCGAGGATGTCGGTGTCGGGCAGCGGGATGTCCACCCGGTCGCCGACGTCCGGCAGGTCACCGATCGTCTCGACGACGAGGCCGCCCAGCGTCTCGGCGTCGACCTCGGGCAGGGTGATGTCGAGCAGGCGCTCGACCTCGTCCAGGTGGGTGTCGCCCCCCAGGACCCAGCCCAACCCCTCACTGACCGGGGCGTCCCCGGCGGCCTGAGGGTCGTGCTCGTCGGCGATCTCCCCGACGATCTCCTCCGCCATGTCCTCCATCGTCACGACTCCGGCGAACCCGCCGTACTCGTCGACGACCACGGCCATCTCGGCCTTCTGTTCGCTCAGGCGCGCCGCCACCTCGGGCAACGGCAGGGAGGTGGGCACGACGATCGGGGCCCGCATGACCTCCGACACCAGGGTCAGGGAGGTGTCCCGCTCGTCGTCGCAGATCACCAGCAGGTCGTGCAGGTCGACGATGCCGATGACGTCGTCGGAGTCCTCACCGACCACGGGGTAGCGGGTGTGACCGGTGGCCATCTTCGACAGCACGTCCGGGACCGCGTCCTCCCCGCGGACCACGTCGGTACGGGAGCGCGGGATCATCGCGTGCTCCGCCGGCTGTCCGGGGAAGTCGAGCATCCGGTCCAACAGGCGGCTGAGCTCGGGGGAGAGTTCGCCGGTCTCGCTGGACTCGTGGACGATGTGCTCGAGGTCGCGGGCGGTGGCGGAGTGCTCCTTGTCGTGCACCGGCTCGATGCCGACGGCCTTGAGCAGGGCCTCGGACGCCTTGTCGAACAGCCCGATGAGCCAGCCGAACAGCGCCAGGTAGATGGTGGTCGACCGCGCCAACCAGCGAGCGACGGGTTCGGGTTTGGCGATCGCCAGGTTCTTGGGCACGAGCTCGCCGAAGAGCATCTGCACGACGGTCGAGAACAGCAGGGCCAGGACCGTGCCCACACCGACGCCGATGGCCTGTGGAACGGAGGCCAGACCGAGTAGTTCGCCCAGGGCCCGCCCGATGAGTGGCTCGGCCACGTAGCCGACGACGAGGGTCGTGACGGTGATGCCCAGCTGCGCACCCGACAGCATGAACGAGGTCCGCCTGGTGACCCCGAGTACGCGGTCGGCGACGGGGTCGCCCTTTTCGGCGGCAGCCCCCATCCGCGAGCGATCAACGGCCATGAAGGCGAATTCCTGCGCCACGAAGTAGCCCGTGAGCGCGGTGATGGCCAGGACGACGACGACGCCGACCAGGAGTGAGAGCGCGATGCTCATCCGGTGTCCCCCCTTCGGTGAAGGGGGCTGATAGATCGGGCCGGGGTGTCGGCTCGGCTCACTGGAGGTGCTCCTGCGCTTCTCGATTACGCCCGGGGCAGATCGCCCGGGCTGATCGGTCCGATTCTCCCGTCTGGGGCACCGATTGTCGACTCCCACCCCTACGGGGCAGCTCGCGCGGCACCGGTTTTGTCCGGCTCGGGGAGCAGGAGTATCACTGACGTACATGACAACTCGGAACGCCGAGGTGGCTCTCGCCGATTCGGACCGCAGGTTCTTCGGCCACCCACTCGGATTGGCGAACCTGTCGGGGATCGAACTGTGGGAGCGGTTCAGTTTCTACGGCATGCAGGGTCTGCTGGCGTACTACATCTACTACGCGGTCGGCGACGGCGGACTCGGCTACTCCCAGGAGATCGCCGCCTCGATCGTCGGCGCGTACGGCGGTCTGGTGTACGCCTCCGCGATCCTGGGCGGCTGGGTCTCGGACCGCCTCCTCGGCGCCGAGAGGACGCTGTTCGGCGCAGCCGTGATGATCATGCTCGGCCACCTGTCCCTGGCGCTCGTACCCGGGGCGATCGGCCTGGGCATCGGCCTCGTGCTGGTCGGTGTCGGTGCGGGAACCCTCAAGGCCACCACCTCCACGGTGGTCGGCGACATGTACCGCCGGACCGACGACCGGCGGGACGCCGCGTTCTCGATCTACTACATGGCGGTCAACATCGGCGGTCTGACGGGCCCGCTGCTCACCGGGGTGCTGTGGGACAACTTCGGCTTCCACTGGGGCTTCGGGGCGGCGGCCGCGGGTATGGCAATCGGGCTCATCCAGTACGTCGCGATGCGCGGCGCCACCCTCAAGGGCGTCGGCGCTGTCGTCCCCGACCCGCTCCCGCGGCCACAGCGCGTCCGCTACCTGGGGATCGGCGCGGTCGTGGCGGTGCTCGTCGTCGCAGCCATCGCCACCGGCCTCGTGCCGCTGGAGTCACTGGCGGACATCGTCACCGCGATCGCCGTGGTCGGCGCGATCGCGCTGTTCGCCCTCCTCATCACCAGTGCCAAGACGGAGCCGGTCGAGCGCAGCCGGGTGGTCTCGTTCATCCCGATGTTCGTGGCCTCGGTGGCGTTCTGGGCCCTGTTCCAGCAGCAGTTCACGGTGATCGCGATCTATTCCGACCAGCGACTGGACCGCAACCTGGGCGGCTGGGAGATGCCGGCGAGCTGGGTGCAGTCCATCAACCCGCTGTTCATCATCATCTTCGCCGCCGTGTTCGCGACGCTCTGGGTCAAGCTCGGGAACCGTCAGCCCTCGAGCCCGATGAAGTTCGCCCTCGCGAACCTCATCATGGGTATCGCCTACCTGGTGTTCCTGTTCTTCGTGGGCAGTGTGGCGACGCCGCTGCTGGGCATCGTCGGGATCCTGTTCCTGTTCACGATGGCCGAGCTGCTGCTCTCACCGGTCGGGCAGTCCCTGTCCACCAAGCTCGCCCCGGAGGCGTTCAAGACGCAGATGGTCGCGCTGTTCTTCCTCAGCGTCTCGATCGGCAGCGCGTTGTCCGGCGTGCTCGCGGGGTACTACGACCCGACGGACGCCGGCGCCGAGCGCAACTACTTCCTCGTGCTGGGCGTCGCCTCGATCGTCCTGGCCGGGATCATGGCCGCGTTGTCGCCGTGGATCAGGAAGAACATGATGGGCGTGCGCTGACTCCGCCCCCAGACACCACGAGATAAGAAGATCCGCTATCCGGATTCCGGATCGGCTACTCCATTCGGGAGCGCAGATCAGGAATCCGGATAGCGGATTTCGTAGGTCGCGTGGGCTACGTGGGCCGTGTGCGGGGACGTGGGGGGACGTCAGTCGGCGGAGCCGGACTGCCAGACCTCCCACGGCACCGACCAGTCACCGTTCTGCCAGACCCCGAGTTCGGGTCCGCCGGTGCCCTTGACCTCCACGACGTCGCCCGTCACGGCCTGGTCGAAGTACCACTTCGCGTCGGTGGGCGACAGGTTGAGACAGCCGTGAGAGGTGTTGGTGTTCCCCTGTGCCCACATCGACGACTCGAGCGCGTGGAAGTAGATCCCGTCGTTGGTGAGGCGCACACCGTGGTCGACGGTCACCTTGTACCCGGCGGACAACGGCAGGCCGTAGGTCGAGGAATCCATCACCACGGAACTGGCCTTGTCGAGCACCGTGTAGTTGCCCGGCTGGGTCCAGAAGTGCATCGTCACGTCGCCGTAGGTGGCCCATCCGCCCTTGCCCATGGAGGTCGGCATGACCCTCACGGGTTTCTGGTCGTGGTAGACGGTGACGGTCTTGGTCGCGTCGTCGGCGATCGCCACGCGACGCTCGCCGATGGTGAAGTCGGCTTCCGCGCTCGCCCCGCCCCACTGCCCGCCGCCGAGGCTGCGTCCCTCGACGTCCAGCGCGACCTGCACGCGCGTGCCGGGCTCGTAGTAGTCGCGGGGTCGCCAGTGCGCGGTCGAGTCGTTGAGCCAGAACCAATTGCCCTCGACCTCGGGGGTCGTCGTGACCGTCATGTCCTTCTCGGCCTCGTCGCGATCAGCGATCGGCTGGTCGAACCTGGCCGCGACGATGATCCCGACGCCGTACTCGCGGTCGGACTCGAGGGCGGCCCCGCCCGTGGTGACGAGGCTGGGCGTGACGACGGCCAGCGGATCGGCCATGGTGAACGTGCGGGTGTCGCTCCTGCTCCCGCCGGCCGCGCCCTCGTACGTGATCTCAAGGGTGTAGGTGCGCCCGTATCCGAGGGTGACGGACGGCTTCCACTGGGAACCGTCGCGCGAGAGTTCGCCCTCGATCTCCTTGCCGGCATCGTTGGTGAGCACGGCGTCCGTGATGGTCCCGTTCTCCACGGTGGCCCGGACACCGTCCACCACGGCGACCTCCGTGGCACCGTCGGCCGGGGTCACCTCCAGCGTCGCCGGGGCGGGCGCCTCGGAGGTCGGAGTCGTGGGCGTCGTCTCCCCGGCGGAACCGACGGGCATCGGGATCGTGCACCCGGCGGTGACCAGGAGCAGGGCGAGGAGAGCGGCGAGCAGGCCGAGGGGACCCGACACCGCCCGAGTCGAGGGGGTGCCAGAGCTGGACAGGGACATGCGGTACTCCGAAAGAACGAACGCGGGGCCGCCGGTGAGTCCCGGCTTATGTCCACATGATGCACTCCGGGTCCGACACCGGGCCAATCGCCGGACCGACGGACCCCCGGTCGTTGTGAGTTCGTGATCGAACCCGGGAGCCCCCGCTGACGAACGCGGAGGCGTACAACGGAGAGATGAGTATCGACAAACCAGTGACCATCATCGGCGGCCACGGCAAGGTCGGCCTCCGCGCCGCCAGGATCCTGTCCGAGGCGGGTGCCGAGGTGTATTCGGTGATCCGCAATCCCGATCACGCCGACGACGTCCGTGCCGCGGGTGCGAACCCCGTCGTCGCGGACGTGGAGACGCTCGACGTCGATGGCCTCCGCGAACTCGTGCGCGGTAGCGGGTCGGTCGTCTGGACCGCCGGCGCCGGCGGCGGGAACCCGGACCGCACCTTCGCGGTGGACCGCGACGCCGCGATCCGTTCGATGGACGCGAGCGCCGCCGAGGAGGTGGGACGCTACGTCATGGTCTCCTACGACGGTGCGGGCCCCGACCACGGCGTCCCGGAGGACGACTCGTTCTTCCCGTACGCGGAGGCCAAGGGTGCCGCGGACGCGCACCTGCGCGATTCGGACCTGGGGTGGACGATCCTCGGGCCGGGGGCACTGACCGACGATCCCGGCGGCGAGACCATCGGGGTGGGCGACGACAAGCGTGAGGACCGGTCGACCAGCAGGGACGCGGTGGCCGCTGTCATCGCCGCCGTCCTGCGCCGCCCGGACACCGCCGGTCGCACCATCGAATTCTCGGACGGCGACATCCCGATCGGTGAGGCGCTGACGAGGGAGTGACCCGCGGCGTTATCCTCTCCGCGTGAGGATCCTCGTGGGCGGTTCGTGGATCTCGGTGATCTGCGCGCTGCTCACGGCCCTGTGGAGTGTTCCGCAGTTCCTGTTCGAGGGCACGGTCACCCTCAGTTCCCACCCGCTGTTCGTGGTGCTGTTCCTCTTCCCGGCCCAGATCGGTGTCCCGGTGTGCCTGCTGGTGGCGCTCAACTCGCTGTTGATGGCGTTCCGTCGTCAGCTCACCACGAACCCGCGGAGGTTCCTGGCGGGCGGGCAGCTCATCACGGTCGTCCTGCTGGGCATCTGCGCAGCACTCCTCATCTCGCCGACGACGTTCGGCCGTGAGTTCATCGTCATGGCACTGGCCTTCCAGATCGGTCAGGTGTTCGTGGCGGTGGGGCTGGCCCTGCACCTGCTCCGCCGTCGGCGGCACCAGCGTGAGGCGGAGGGCGCACGCGTTCGGTGACGGGCTGACACTATGGACCGCATGCGTGCCATCCACATCTCCAGCCATGACGGACCCGCCGCTCTCGAGGTGGTGGACGTCCCCGAGCCCGACGCGGGTGCGGTGCTGATCGACGTCCACGCCGCCGGGGTGACCTTCCCCGAGGTGCTGCAGACGCGCGGCAAGTACCAGATCTCGCCGCCGCTGCCGTTCGTCCCCGGCTCGGAGGTGGCGGGCGTGGTGCGGTCCGCACCCGACGGCTCGGGCTTCGCCGCCGGGGACCGCGTGTGTGCGTTCCCGGGTCTGGGCGGGTTCGCCGAGGTGGTCTCGGCCGATCCCGGTCAGGTGTTCCGTCTCCCGGACAGCCTGTCGTTCACGCAGGGCGCCTCGATCCCGATGAACGTGCTCACCGTCCACTTCGCGTTGGCCCACCGCGGCCGGCTGCAGGCGGGGGAGACGGTGCTGGTCCACGGCGCGGGCGGCGGGATCGGCATCGCGGCCACCCAGTTCGCGACCGCGATGGGTGCCCACGTCATCGCCGTGGCCTCCACGGAGGAGAAGCGGGACCTGGCGCTGAAGGCCGGGGCGAGCGACGCCATCGCGCCCGAGGGCTTCAAGGACGCCGTGAAGGAGCTCACCGGTGGGAAGGGTGTCGACATCGTCGTCGACCCCGTGGGCGGGGACCGGTTCACCGACTCCATCCGATCCCTCGGCCAGGAGGGGCGGATCCTCGTCATCGGGTTCACCGGCGGCGAGATCCCCACGGTCAAGGTCAACCGGCTGCTGCTGGGCAACAAGAGCGCCGTGGGCGTGGGCTGGGGCGAGTACTGGATGTCCAATCCCGGTTACCTGCAGAAGCAGTGGGCCGAGGTCGAGCCGCTGCTGGCCGCCGGCAAGCTCGACCCGCTGGTGGGCGCCGAGTTCCCCCTGGATCAGGCCACGGAGGCCCTGGAGCTCATGGACGGCCGCGGCGCGGTGGGCAAGATCGTCCTCACCACCGGCCGCTGAGTTCCCTCCCGTCCCAGATCCCCGTCGAGAAGAGCTTTTCGCCCACTTCTACTCGGCAGACGCGGGCGAAACGCTCTTCTCGACGAGGGAGGGGCGGGGCGGGCCGGGATCGACGACGACGAGGTGCGCTGCCGCCCCGGCGGGCCGAACCGGAAGGCCCCGACCTAGAACGCGCCCTCGGGCATGTGCATGACGTCCACGTCGAGCGCCTCGATGGTGGCCCGCGCGGCGCCGACCTGCGGCAGGTGGGCGCGGGCGAAGAAGTTCGCCACCGTCACCTTGCCGGTGTAGAAGTCGTGGTCGTCGCCGGTCGCCTCCGGCAGCCGGTCCAGCGCGACGCCCGCCTCGCGCAGGAGCATCCAGCCCACCATGAGGTCGCCGACCGCCATGAGGAGGGGGACCGCGCCGAGCCCGATGAGGTAGAGCTTCTCGGGATCCTCCTGGGCGCCCATGAGGTGCTCCGTGAGGGTGCCGACCATCGACTCGACGTCGGCCAGGGCGCCGGCCACCCCGGCGCGCGCGGGTTCGAGCTCGGCCGGGCCGGTCTCGGCGGGTCCGGCCTCGTCCACGGTGCGGTGGATCTGCGCGGCGACGTGGCCCAGTGCGGTACCGCCGTCGCGGATGATCTTGCGGAAGAAGAAGTCCTGCGCCTGAATCGCGGTGGCGCCCTCGTAGAGGGAGTCGATCTTGGCGTCGCGGATGTACTGCTCGACGGGGTAGTCCTTGAGGTACCCGGAGCCGCCGAAGCACTGGAGCGACTCGGCGAGGCACTTGTAGGACCGCTCGGAGCCCACGCCCTTGACGATCGGCAGGAGCAGGTCGTTGACCGTGTGCGCGAGCTCGGGCCCGGCGCCGGAGACGACCTCCGCGGACACGATGTCCTGGTGGGCGGCGGCGTAGAGGTACACCGCGCGCAACCCCTCGGCGTACGCCTTCTGCGTGAGCAGCGACCGCCGCACGTCGGGGTGGTGGATGACGGTGACCTTCTTGGCGTCCGGGTTTCCGGCGTCGGCCATGTCGTTGCCCTGGACCCGCTCGCGCGCGAACTCGAGAGCGTTCAGATAGCCCGTGGAGAGGGTCGAGATGGCCTTGGTGCCGACCATCATCCGGGCGGCCTCGATGGTCTTGAACATCTGCTTGATGCCCAGGTGGTCGTCACCGGCGAGGAACCCCACCGCGGGTCGGCCGTGCGCGCCGAACGCCACCTCACAGGTCGCGAAGGCGGCCAGGCGCGTCTTCTTCTCGATGCCGGTGGCGTAGACGCCGTTGCGCTCGACCGGCGCGGCGGTCTCCGGGTCCGGCATGTACTTGGGGACGAGGAAGTAGCTCAGGCCCTTGGTGCCGGGGCCGGCGCCCTCGGGCCGGGCGAGCACCTGGTGCCAGATGTTCTCGAACAGGTCGCCCGTGTCGGCGCCGGTGATGAACCGTTTGGTGCCCTCGATGTGCCAGGTGCCGTCGGGCTGCTGGATCGCCTTGGTGCGCACGGCGCCCACGTCGGAGCCGACCTCGGCTTCGGTGAGCATAATGGACGAGCCGTGGTTGCGCTCGATGATCTTGGTGGCCCACTTCTTCTGCTGTTCGTTGCCGATCGAGTGCATGATGCCGGCGAACAGCGGCCCGGACAGGTACATGAAGATCGACGGGTTGGCGCCCACGAGATACTCGGTGATCGCCCAGGTCACCAGGCGCGGTGCGGCCACGCCGCCGACGGCCGGGTCCACGCCGACGAGGCCCCAGCCGGCGTCCTGCCAGGGGCGGACGGAGGCCACGTAGTCGGGGTGGAGAGTGACCTCGTGGGTCTCGGGGTCGACGGTGGGCGGGTTGCGGTCGGCGGTGGTGAACGACGCGGCGACCGGTCCCTCGGCGAGCGCGGCGGCCTCCCGCAGCATGGTGCGGACCGTGTCGCCGTCGAGTTCGGTGGCGTCGTCGCGCTCGAGGATCTCGTCGAGTCCGAACACGTCGAACAGGTGGTTCGCACAGGGGGGCGCGTCACGTGCCCACCGTAGAGCACGGCGCCCCGCGGTCGGCGCGATTACGGACTGTAGTCCGGAATGTGGGTGGCGGTGCCGGACCGACTACCCCTGCAGGGCTCGCAACCGTCGCCCCGCCTCGTCGAGCACCTCGGGCCGTTTGCAGAACGCGAACCGCACCAGGTGCGACCAGTCGTCCGAGAACACGTCGGTGAACGGGGCGAACGGCACCGCCGCCACACCGATCCGCTCCGGTAACTCCAGGCACCAGGCCGCCGCGTCGGTCACCCCGAGTGGGCGCGGGTCCGCGGTGAGGAAGTACGTGCCCTGCGCGACGACGAGGTCGAACCCGACACCGGAGAGCGTGTCCATCAACTGGTCCCGCCGAACCTGCATGTCCTGCCGCAGCGTCGCGATCCATCTCTGCTCGTGACGCAGGGCGTGCGCGACGCCCAGTTGCAGGGGCGAGGCGACGGTGAAGCTCATGTACTGCCGCGCGGTGCGGGCACCCGCCACCAGGTCCGCCGGCCCGGTGAGCCATCCGATCTTCCACCCGGTGCAGTTGAGCAGCTTGCCGGCGCTCGAGATGCGCAGGGTCCGCTCGGCCATCCCGGGCAGCGTCGCGATCGACACGTGCTCCACCCCGTCGTAGGTGAGGTGGGCGTACACCTCGTCGGAGATGGCGATCGCGTCGAACTCGTGGCACAGCGCGGCGATCTGTTCGAGGTCCTCGCGCGGCAGGACGGCCCCGGTGGGATTGTGAGGCGAGTTCACCAGCACGGCCCGCGTCCGCGGGGAGAACGCGTCCCGCAACGAGTCCACGTCGAGTCGGAGTTCGCCGCCCGAGCGGACCATCCTCGCGGCGCGACGGGTGGCGCCGGCCATCGCCACCGTGGCCGCGTAGGAGTCGTAATACGGTTCGATCACGACCACCTCGTCGTCGTACTCCACCAGGCCCACCATCGCGGCGGCGATCGCCTCGGTCGCGCCGACCGTCACCAGCACCTCGGTGTCCGGGTCGTGCACCAGTCCGGTGTGGGCGGTCTCGTGGTCGGCGGCGGCCCGGCGCAGTTCCGGGGTGCCGGTGCCCGGCGGGTACTGGTTGTGGCCCTCCCGCATGGCGCGCGTGGCCGCCTCGATCATCGACTCCGGTCCGTCCGTGTCGGGGAAGCCCTGGCCCAGGTTGATGGCGTCGAACCGCGTGGCCAGCTGCGAGACCTCGGAGAAGATCGTCGTGGCGTGGGGTCGGAGTCTGCGGACCGTCATACGGGCAGCCTAGGTGTTCGGCCCACGGTGTTCGGCACACGCAAGACGGGTGGCGCCGACCGATACCATGGGCGTCATGACCGAGCCCCTCGCCGCCACGTCCGCCTCGACCGGTGGAGCCGCCGCCGTCGGGCCGTGCACCCAGCGCCGCGCGGTGCTGGCCGCCCTGCCCGGGATCATCCTGCTGCCGGGCATCGCCTCGGCCTGTGGCATGACCGAGCCCGCGCAGCCCCCGTCGACGGTGCAGCAGACCACCACGGTCCCCGCGACCACCATCGCCGCCGCCGAGATCCCGCCGGGCACGGCCAAGCAGTTCAGGGCCGGCGAGGCCACGGTGATCGTCGCGCAGCCCGTCGAGGGCGAGTTCGTCGCCTACTCGGCGCGCTGCACCCACCAGGGCGGGGTGGTCCAGGTGATCGAGGGCATGACCCTGCGCTGCCCGCTCCACGGCGCCGAGTACGACGCCACCGACGGCCGCAACACCCTGCCCCCGGCCCCGCGCCCGCTCGACGCGATCCCGGTGACGGAGTCCGGCGGGCAGCTCACCCTCGGCTGACGCCCGCCGCCGCCCGCGCCCGCCGACCCGCCGCCGCCCGCGCCCGCTGACCCGCCGCCGCCTCGGCTTGCGGCGCGGCCACGGTCAGGGGTAGAACGGGAACACGTTCTCAGGGCGGGGTGAAACTCCCCACCGGCGGTGATGTCACCGGCCCCATGGCCGGCGGCGAGCCCGCGAGCGCCCCGCACACGCGGTGCGGTTGGACTCCCGGTCCGGCCACGCCACGCACGCGGGGGTCAGCAGACCCGGTGTGACCCCGGGGCCGACGGTCATAGTCCGGATGGAAGAGAACCGCGCGTCACCCGACGCGGTCCCGGTCGACGACGACCGTGGCCGGGCGGGCGTCGTGTCACAAGCCCTGGGCCGTCTGTGTAGAGCCCGTGAAAGGGGCACACGATGAGCCTTCTCGTGGAATTCCTCGACGCGCAGTTGATGATCGGTGGCGTTCCGATCCTGTGGCGCGAGATCGTCGGCAACGTCTTCGGCCTGGCCGCCGCCATCGGCGGTATGCGCCGGGTGGTGTGGGCGTGGCCGGTGGGGATCGTCGGCAACCTCACCCTTCTGACCGTCTTCCTCGGCGGCGTCTTCCACACCCCGCAGGACGTGGACCTCTACGGTCAGGCCGGCCGGCAGGTCATGTTCCTGGCCGTGGGTGTCTACGGCTGGTGGCGGTGGTCGCAGTCCAGGCGTGCGAGCGCCGCCCTGCCCGGCGGCTCGGTCGCCGGCGCGGTGGCCGTCCATCCGCACTGGGCTACCGGCCGGCAGCGGGCGGGTCTCGTCATCGGCATGGTGACCGGCACCCTGGTGTTCGGCTGGATCTTCGCCCAGCTCGGCTCGTGGGGGCCGTGGGCCGACGCGTGGATCTTCACCGGGTCGATCCTCGCGACCTACGGCATGGCCCGCGGGTGGACGGAGTTCTGGCTGCTGTGGATCGGCGTCGACATCGTGGGGGTGCCGCTGCTGCTCAAGGCCGGCTACTACCCGTCGGCGGCGCTGTACCTGGTGTACGGCGCGTTTGTGATCTGGGGTTTCCTGGTGTGGTGGCGCGTGGATCTGGCCGCGCGCGCGGACGTCGCCGGTCCCGCCGGGCAGCGGCGGGAGCAGCTGCCGGTCGGCTGACCACGGACTGTCCGACGTCAGCCGCCCGCCGGGCCCCGGGTCGTCAAACCGTCGACGCCGGGGCGACCGTCCGGCGCGCGGTCCGCGGCCGCACAGCCGCCACCACGACGAGCGACAGTGCGGCGAGCGTGAAGCCCAGCCCGCGGAAGTCGATCCACGCGAACACCAGGCCGGACAGCAGACCGCCGGCCGCGCCGGACAGCGCCACGGCCACATCGGCCTGCCCCTGGACGCTGGCGCGCACGGTGGTCGGGACGGACGTCGTGAGGACGGTCGTGCCGGCGACCAGTCCCAGGCTCCAGCCCAGTCCCAGCAGGATCAGTGCCAGCGCGACGAGCGCCGTCGACTGCGGCGGGGCCAGGGCGGCGAGCCCTCCGGCGGCCAACAGCACCAGGCCCGCGGACACCGCCACTGCGCGGGTGCCGAACTTGTCCACGAGCAGTCCGGACAGGGGCGCGGGCAGGAACATCGCGGCGACGTGCAGCGAGATCACGACGCCCACCACGGTCACGGTGTGGTCGTGGGCGCGCATGTGCACGGGGGTCATGGTCATGAGCCCGACCATGACGAACTGGGTCAGCGCCATCACCACGACACCGGTGATGACGTCGGCCGTCCAAATGCGGGTCGGTACGGGCGCCACGGCGTGCCGTTCGGAGTCGGCGGCGGTGGCCGCGGCCTCCGCGGCGGGGGAGGGGGACGGCGACGGTGACGGTGTCGATGACGACGACGACGAGGTGAGCGCCGCCTCCGCTGCCGCGATCTCCATCCTGCGCGCCTCGAGCAGGGGGTCGGGCCGCAGCAGCAGGGAGATGACCAGCGCGGCACCGCCGTAGGCCGCGGCGGCGAGGAGGAACGGTCCCGCGAGCGGGGCCAGGCCCAGCGCCTCGGCGACGACGCCGGTGGGCCCCACGAGGTTGGGCCCGGCGACGGCGCCCGCGGTGGTGCCGAGCAGAACGTAGGACAGGGACCGGGCGCGGGTGGCGTCGGTGGCGAGGTCGGCGCCGGCGTAGCGGGCCTGCAGGTTGGTGGCCGTGCCGGAGCCGTAGATGACGAACGAGGCGAACAGCAGCGGCAGCGATTCGAGGGCGGTGGCCGCGACGATGCCGACCGCACCGAGTGCGCCGACCGCGAATCCGGCGGCCAGGCCCGGGCGGCGGCCGCGGGCCTGGGAGAGCTTGCCGACCGCGATCGCGGCGAGGGCGGAGCCACCGGTGAACAGTGCCGACGGTAGGCCGGACAGGCCGGGGCCACCGAGCAGGTCCTCGGCGAGCAGCGCACCCACGGTGATGCCCGCGGCGAGTCCGGCCCCGGCGAGCAACTGGGCCAGGACGAGGACGGTGAGGATCCGCCGCTGCGCCGTTGCCCGGCCCGTCTCCGGTGCGGTGTGCGTGGCGTCGCCGGCGCGGGTCACGCCCCGCCCCAGGTCCGGGCGTGCAGGAGCACGTCGACGGCGGTGGCCTTGCCGGCAGGCCGCAGGTCGTGCCGCAGCGAGACCACCTCGAGTCCCTCGGCGCCGCGGGCGAGGTCGGCGATGTCGGGGAGCACGGTGGGATCCTGCGGGCCGCCGACGCCGCGGCGGAGGTTCTCGGCGGCGTGGCCGAGGTAGACCAGGTGGCCGCCGGGGCGCAGCCAGGTGCCGGCGCTGCGCAGCACGGCGGTCAGTGCGGGGAGGTCGAGGTGGAGGAATCCGACGACGACGAGGTCGACGGCCTCGGACGGGGCCCAGGTGGTGGCGTCGCCGACGACCCAGTCGACGCTGCCGCTGCGTCCGTCGTCGGAGTCCTTGGCGCGGGCCTGCTCGATGGCGACCTCGGAGAAGTCGACCGCCTGCACCTGCCAGCCGTGCGCGGCGAGCCACCGCGCGTGCCGGCCGTCACCGCAGGCCAGGTCGACGGCGGTGCCCACGTCCAGCCCGGTGTCCTCGGCGGCCGTCACCTCGGCGACGATCCGGGCGGCGGGGGTCGTGCCCCAGACGTCGGGCTGCGCGAGGTAACGGGCGTTCCATTCGGAGGCGTCCACGGGCGGTGGTCCTTTCGGTGCGGAGGGCCGGTTCGCCGGCGACTGGTTCGGTGGTTCGGTGGTTCGGTCAGACAGGGCGGTCAGGGGTGGCGGAGCCACCGGAGGTGTTCGGTGTCTCCCTGCAGTTCCAGTCTCCTCCACAGCACGCTGCCCGGGACGGCCTGGCTGGGGTGACATTCCACCGCGGCCAGCTGCGCGGCACGGTCGACGGTCAGGGCCAGGTCGATCTCGTCGGCCGGGCGCCCGAGGAACCCGGCGTACCCCTCGCCCGCCAGTGTGGCGCAGAGGTCGTCGGGGAGGACCCACGCCAGCACCCCCAGGTCGTGGCGCTCGCCCGCGCGGACGGCCGCCGCGGTGGCGGCCACGTGGTCGGGGTGGCCGCTGATGCCGGTGGAGTCGAAGGCGACCAGCCCGTCAGGCCTCACCGCCTCGATCTCCTGCTCGACCGCGTCGTCGAGCCCGGCCGCACCGAGCGCCGTCAGTCCACCGTCGGGGAGGTCCAGGAGGGTGACCCCCTGCGCGCCGAGCGCGTCGGCGGCGGCGCGTAGTTCGCGCTCGCGGATCACGGACAGCTCGCCCTCGATCTCCTCTCCACGGGCGCCGTGGAGGGTCGAGGCCTCGCCCCGGGTCATGCAGAGGACGTGGACACGCGCGCCTGCGACCGCGAGGGTCGAGAGGATCGCGCCGAGGCCGAAGGACTCGTCGTCAGGGTGGGCGACCACGGCCAGAACCGTGTCCCAGTCCGGTAACCCGGTCGTCGTGCGCATCGCGGCGGACCTCCCTGTGTCGGCGAGAATAGCTGTGTCGGTGGCAATCGCTGTGTCGGTGGGAATCGTTGGACCGGCCCCGGGACCGGCGGATACCCGGTACCGTATCTTCGCATGAATAGGTCTCGCGAACGGCAGGATGCGTCACTCTTCGCCCGCGCGTGGGTGGTGGCCAGCCCGGTGCTGGAGTGGATCGGCCTGTCCGAGTCGCGACGGCGTCTGGTCGACGGCCTGTCGGGCACGGTGGTGGAGGTCGGCGCCGGCAGCGGGGTGACTTTCGAGCACTACCCGCCGGAGGTCACCCGGGTGGTGGCGGTCGAACCGGACCCGCACCTGCGCGCGTACGCCCGCCGGCACGCACAGCGGGCGGCGGTGGACGTCGAGGTGGTGGACACGGTGGCGGAGGCGCTCCCGCTCGCCGACGGTGAGGCCGACGCCGTGGTGTTCGGGCTCGTCCTGTGCACCGTCCCCGACGTCCCGGCCGCCCTGGCCGAGGCCCGGCGGGTGCTCGCCCCGCACGGCGAGCTGCGTCTGCTCGAACACGTCCGGGCCGACGGTCGGCTGGGTCGCGTCGCCGACCGGATCGAGCCCGTGTGGAGCCGACTCGGAGGCGGGTGTCACCCGAACCGCGACACCGCCCGGCACGTCGCGGAGGCGGGCTTCGACGTCTCCGGCCTGCAGGCCCGTCCGTTCCCGCCGGTGGTGCCGTTGACGCCGATGCTCAGCGGGTCCGCGCGGCGTCGGTAGCGCGGTCCCCGCTCCCGGTGGGCGGCACCGCGCAGGCGTCGGACGCGCAGGCGCCATCGGCGCAGGGGCGGGCCCGCCACCGGTAGATCATGGCGCCGGCCAGGAGGGCCAGCGACAGGGCCGCGAGCCACGGCTGCAGCGGGGCCCACACCCCGAGCGCGCCGGTGGTGCCGAGCAGGATCAGCACGATCTTGTTGCAGACGGGGCACGCCACCGCGAACCAGGCGGTCGCCACGCCCACGGTGACCAGCGCAGGGCGTTCGGACGGCTCGGCTCCGGCGGGATGCCTGGCGGCGCTGCCGACGCCGGCCTCCCGCGCGGACCTGATGCCGAACCAGGCGGCGGTGAGCAGTACGGTGGCGGCGAGCACCGGGTACTCCCACCAGCGGACGGGGATCTCGCGGCCGAACACCGGGTTGGGCAGGATGTCGGTGGGGATGCCGATCAGCAGGAAGGTCCCGAGCGCCGCCAGGGCGGCGCGGGCGGGGGCGAACACCGCCGGCGTCGACGTGGTCTCGGAAGGCACGGTCTGGGCTGACGCGGCCTCGGAAGAGGCGGTCTCGGGAGCGGGCGCGTTCCGGGGGGCGGCCGACGCGCCGGACGAGTGGTTCATGCCACCATGGTCAGCATACGGGCGGGGTATCCGCCACCGGCCCTGGTAGATCGATCGGGAGGAGCGCTGTCGTGGTGCATTCGCTGCCCGGTCTCGGTGAGCTCGAGACCGCCGTCCTCGAATTGCTGTGGGACGAGTGCGCGGGTGACGGCGACGACCTGTCCGTCCGCGAGGTCTCGGATCGGCTCGCGGACCGGCGGCCCCTGGCCTACACGACCGTGATGACCGTGCTGGCGCACCTGTACGACAAAGGGGCGGTGACGCGCGAGAAGGTCGGACGCGGGTACCGGTACCGGCCCGCGCGCAGCCGCGAGGACTTCGGCGCCGACGCCCTGGGTGAACTGCTCCTGTCGAGTGGCGACGCGGAGAAGCTCCTCCTGCACTTCGTCTCGAGGGAGGGTGGAGACCTGGCCCCGGAGGAGGCGGGAGTGCTCCGCAGGATCACCGCGCGCCTCCGCGGAGGCGGGGACACCTGATGGGCATCGGGATGCTGCTCGCGGCGCTGGTCGTCGGCGCCGCCGGCCCTGCCTACCTGCGGCGCGCCGTGGACGCGGCGGCGCGGCCGGGCGTCGCGCTGGGCGCCTGGATCGGCACCGGCGTCGTCTTCGTGACCCTGCTCGTCGCCGCCCCGGTGGTGATGCACGTGCAGCCGCTGAGGGGGTTCGCGCCCGCCGCCACCGCCGTCACGGCCTGCGCGACGATGTTCGATCCGGCGGCGAGCGGTGTGTGGCCGGCCGCCGTCCGTGGCGTGGTCGTCGCGGTGGCCGTGGTGGCGGCGGTGTCCGCGGTCACGGTGGTCGTGGCGGCGATGTCCCGGGCCCGGCGCTCGGCGCGGGCGCACGCCCGGTCCCTGCGGTCACTGGTCGAGGCCACCGACCACGTCGACGGGGTACGGGTGTGGTGGATCGCCGACGACGAACCCGTCGCCTACGCGTTGCCGGGGGCGTCGGCGCGCGGGCTCCCGGGCGTGGGGCGACGCGGGTCGGCCTCGCCCGGCGGGACGGTGGTGGCCTCCACCGCCCTGTGGGATCTCGGCGAGGAGCGCCGACGGGCCGTGCTCGACCACGAGATCGCGCATCTGCGGGGACGTCACCACGTCGCGGTGACGTCGGCGGCGGCACTGCGCACGGTGTTCTCTCCGGTGCCCCTGCTGCGGCGAGCGGCAGCGGAGGTGTCCGTCCTCGCCGAGCTGGCCGCGGACCGGCGGGCCGCGCTCGGTGCCGGTGGAGCGGCGGCCGTGCGCGGTGCCCTCGGCGAGCTCGGCGCCCCGGCCGGCCGGGTGGCCGTCCTGTCCTCGGTGCCGGCCGGGCCCCGGGGGACGGGGCCCGGCCTCGCGCTGGCGCTCGTGCACGCGGTCTCGCCGGCGGCGGTCTCCGCGGCCGCGGCGACGACACTCGTGCTGGGGATGTGCTCCGCGCTGGCGGGTTGACATCGCGCCACCGACGCGAACTACTATGCAACGTAGTAGTAACTGGCCCGCTCGCGGGTCGGTCCCCGTTCTCGATAGCACCCGCAGGAGACCTGAAGTGTCCCGTCGTCCGAGCGTCCCGGTCATCGCGTTGTCCCTCGTGGTGGCCGTACTCCTCGCCCTCGTGGCGATCCTCCTCGCCCGCGAGGTGGGCGGGGGCGAACCGTCGGCCGACGGGTCCGCCGCGGGGACGTCGGAGGTGTCCGACGACCGCCAGACCAGCCCGGAACAGGCCCCCGGCCCGGAGTCCATGGAGGGCATCGCGCGCTTCGAGGAGGGCGACCCGATGGCCATGGGGCCCGTCGACGCACCGGTCGTGATGACCATGTACACCGACTTCCGCTGCCCGTTCTGCGCCAAGTTCTCCCGCGAGGTGGAGCCCGCCCTGGTCGAGGAGTACGTCGAGAAGGGCGACCTGCGGATCGAATGGCGGGACCTGCCGATCTTCGGTGAGCAGTCGATGGCCGCCGCGCGAGCCGGCCGCGCCGCCGCCGACCAGGGGCGGTTCTGGGAGTTCACCGAGGTGGTCTTCGCCGACTCCCCCGACCGCGGTCATCCGGACCTCGGCGAGGAGAAGTTGGTCGGGTACGCCCGCGAGGCCGGCGTCGCCGACATCGAGCGCTTCCGCGAGGACATGACCAGCGACCGGTACGACGAGGCGATCCGGGCCGACTACGAGGCGGCCACCGCACTCGGTGCCACCTCGACCCCGACGTTCCTCATCAACGGCACGGGCATCATCGGCGCCCGCTCCACGGAGACGTTCCGCAACGTCATCGACAGCTCACTCGACGGGTGACGTGGGCCCGATGACCGAACAGATCGGACTGATCGGCGGATTCCTCGGCGGCGTCCTGAGCATCCTCAGCCCGTGCTCGGCCCTGCTGCTGCCCGCCTTCTTCGCCTACGCCTTCGGAACCCGCCGGGTGCTCCTCGCCCGGACCGGGCTGTTCCTGCTCGGCCTCGCCATCGTCCTGGTCCCGCTCGGCGCGGGGGTCGGGGCCATCGGTTCGCTGTTCACCGTCCACCGCGGGACCGTGACGTTGATCGGTGGCCTCGTCGTCGTCGCCCTGGGTGTCTACACCGCGCTCGGGGGCGGCTTCCGGCTCCCCGGACTCTCGGACGCCTCGTCCCGCGTCACGGGCAGCGGCCCCGTGGCCGTCCTCGCGCTGGGCGCCCTCTACGGGTTCGCCGGATTCTGCTCGGGCCCGCTGCTCGGCGGTGTCCTCACCCTGGCGATGGCCGGGGGTTCGCCCGCCTACGGTGCGGCCGTCATGGGCGCCTACGCGGTCGGCATGGTCGTCCCGCTCGCGGTGCTCGCCCTGGCGTGGGACCGGCTGGGCGTGTCGCGTCGGCGATGGATCCGCGGTCGCGACGTCACCCTGGGACCCATCCGCACGCACACCACCTCACTCATCGCCGGGGTGCTGTTCATCGTGGTGGGACTGCTGTTCGTCCTCACCGACGGCACCGCGGCCCTCGGCTCGGTGATGGGAGTGGACGCCCAGTTCGACCTGCAGCTCGCCATCGAGCGCCGGGTCGCGGGGATCGACGACCTGTGGTTCGCCGTCGCCGCGCTGGCCGTGGCCGCCGTCGGCCTCGCGGTGTGGGCGCTACGCGACCGCCGCCGCGCGCGGGCGCGGCAGGAGCCGGACGCCCGCAGCCCCGAGGATCAGGAGCCCGCCCGCGGCTGAACCCTCACCTCGCACATCGGAGGCCTGTCGCCGGTCTCGATGCGCGTGGTGGTGGGCGAGTAGGCCCCCGCCAGCGACCGGGTGAACGTGGTGAGCCGCTGATGCGGCTCGGCCGTCGTGGTGACGCGGCCCGCGCGGATGAGACGGTCGAGTGCGGTGAGCTGGATCTGCGCGGCCATCCGGGCCAGCGAGTCGTCGGGGGAGTTGCGGTGACGCCGGGTGCCCAGGTCCACCTGCGCCATCGCGTCGAGTCCCACCAGTTCCCACACGTCCACCAGGAGCGCGAGTTCCACGCCGTAGCCCCGGGCGAACGGTATCTGCTCGAGGACCTCCCGGGTGGCCGCGTACTCCCCGGCGAGTGGCTGGACGAACCCCGCCAGCTCCGGCCACCAGGCGTCGATGAGCGGTCGGGCCACGAGTTCGGTCACCCGCCCGCCCCCCGAGGGCAGCACCGTGGCGCCGTCCGCGAGCGGCCGGTCGTAGCACCCCTTGACGAAGCCCAGCGACGGATCCAGGACCAGCGGGGCCAGCAACCCCACGGCGAAGGTCGGGTCGAAGTCGCGCAGGTCGGCGTCGATGAACGCCACCACGTCCCCGGTCGTCACCGCGAGGGACTTCCACAGCGCCTCGCCCTTGCCCGGGACCGACCCCCACTCCGGCAGGATCTCGGACTGCGCGTGGACCACGGCGCCGGCCGCGCGGGCGACCCGCGCGGTGTCGTCGGTGGAGTCGGAGTCGATCACGACGATCTCGTCGAGCAGCGGCACCGCCTCCACCAGGTGCTCGCGCAGCGCGGTGACGATGGCGCCGACCGTGGCCTCCTCGTCGCGGGCGGGCAGCACCACCGACAGGCGTCGGCCGGCCTTCGCCGCGGCCACCCCGGCGGCGTCGAAGTCCCGGGCGGTCAGGCTCCGGCGTCGGAACCAACCCTCGGTGTCCGGCAGCATCGTCGGGCGTCTCGCTCTCGCTGTGACGACCCACCGGTCGGGCGGGTCGCGGAGGGGGTCTCCGTCTCGCCATTGTGGGTCACCCGTCGGCGGGCCCGCGCGCGACCCCCGGCCCCGGCCCGCGCGTGGAGACGCCGCGGAGCCGGGACCCGTTCGTCGGGCTGTGCCACGATGAACCCATGGACTTCTCCTCCTCGCCCCGCGCCGCTGAGCTCACCGCAGCCGTCCGCGAGTTCATCGACACCCACATCGCCCCGGTGGAGCCGGAGATCCACGCCGATATCGCCCGGCGTCGGCTCGCCGGCCAGGACCCGTGGGCGGTCGATCCGCGGGTCACGGAGCTCCAGGCCCGCGCCCGCGAGCAGGGACTGTGGAACCTCTTCCTCCCGGCCGGACACGAGGGGCCCTATGCCGAGCGCTACGGCACCCACGGCGGCACCGGCCTGAGCAACACCGACTATGCGCCGGTCGCCGAGGAGATGGGCCGCTCGTTCCTCGCCCCGCTGGTGTTCAACTGCAACGCCCCGGACACCGGGAACATGGAGGTCCTGCTCAAGTACGGCTCACAGGAGCAGAAGGACCGGTGGCTGGACCCGCTGCTCGACGGGAGGATCCGCAGCGCCTTCCTCATGACCGAGCCGGACGTGGCCTCCTCGGACGCCTCGAACATGGCCGCCACCGCCCGCATCGACGGTGACGAGGTCGTCCTCGACGGCCGGAAGTGGTGGTCCACGGGCGTCGGTCACCCGGACTGCAAGGTGGGCATCTTCATGGGCGTGTCCGATCCGGACGCGCACCGCTACCTGCGCCACTCGATGGTCCTGGTGCCGATGGACGCCCCCGGGGTCCGCGTCGAGCGCATGCTCACCGCCCAGGGGGTCTACGACGAACCGCTCGGCCACGGCGAGGTGACGCTGGAGGGCGTGCGGCTCCCGGTGTCCAGCATCATCGCCGGACCGGGCAGGGCCGCGGAGATCGCGCAGGGCCGACTGGGCCCGGGGCGCGTCCACCACTGCATGCGGTTGATCGGCCTGTCGGAGATGGCGCTGGACCTGGCCTGCCGCCGTGCCTCGGGTCGCGTCGCCTTCGGCAAGCCCATCGTCAACCTCGGCGGCAACCGTGAGCGTCTCGCCGAGGCGCGCATCGCGATCGACCAGGCGCGCCTGCTGGTCCAGCACGCAGCCTGGAAGCTCGACACCGAGGGACAGGCCGCAGTGGAGGTCAGTGCCATCAAGGCCGCCGTCCCGAAGATGGCGCAGCAGGTCATCGACATGGCCCTGCAGCTCCACGGTGGCGGCGGCATGAGCGACGACTTCCCCCTGGCCGGGGCGTACGCCACCGCGCGGTCGCTGCGACTGGCCGACGGCCCCGACGAGGTCCACCTCGGCGTCGTCGCCCGGGCCCTGCTCGCGCCCTACCGCGACGCCGCCACCACCGGTGGCACCGAGAAGACCGGGACGAACCGGTGACCGCCCGAGACGGCGCGCCCGACCGCGACGCCGCCCTGCGCCGCCGCGTCCCCAGCACCGACGCGGTGCGCGGTGAGGACGCGTTCGACGTCGAGGCCGTGGCCGCGTGGCTGCGGTCGATCACGCCCGACGACCCGACCGTGCTGGCGGGGGTGGATCTGGGCGACGACGACGAGCCGGTCATCCCCGAGGTCCGGCAGTACACCGGTGGCGCGTCCAACCTCACCTACCTGCTGCGCTACCCGGGCGCGGACCTGGTCCTCCGCCGCCCGCCGGCCGGGACGAAGGCCCGCGGTGCCCACGACATGAAGCGCGAACACCGCGTCCAGTCGGCGCTGCGACCGGTGTACCCGCTGGTGCCGCGCATGGTGGGGTTCTGCGGCGACCACTCGGTGATCGGCTCGGACTTCTACGTGATGGAGCGGATGGAGGGCACCATCCTGCGCAAGGAGCTGCCCCGCGAACTGCTCATGGACCGGGTCACCACCCGCCGCCTCGCCGAGGCGGCCGTCGACGCGCTCGCCGACCTCCACTCGGTGGACGTCGGGGCCGCGGGCCTGGGCGACCTCGACCGCGGCGAGGGGTACGTGCGCCGCCAGGTCGAGGGCTGGTCCGCCCGCTACCGTCGCGCCCGCACCCCCGACGTGCCCGACTTCGCCCCGGTGATGAAGTGGCTGCACGCCAACCAGCCCGACGACGTGGGCCACTGCCTGGTGCACAACGACTTCCGCTTCGACAACCTCGTGCTGGATCCCCGGGACGTCACCCACGTCATCGGCGTCCTGGACTGGGAGATGGCCACCGTCGGCGACCCGCTCATGGACCTCGGCGGGGCACTCGCCTACTGGGTGCAGGACGACGACGGCCCGCTGTTCAAGGCGTTCCGCCGCCAGCCCACCCACGCGCCCGGGATGCTCACCCGCAAGCAGGTCGTCGAGCGGTACGCCCGCCGGGCCGGACTGGACATCACCGCGGAGCAGTGGCGCTTCTACGAGGTGTTCGGTCTGTTCCGCCTGGCCGTGATCGCGCAGCAGATCAACCACCGCTACTTCCACGGGCAGACCACCAACCCGGCGTTCCGCGCCTTCCGCCCCGGAGTGGCGTTCCTCGAGCAGCGGTGCCTGCGCATCATCCGCACGGGCGACGGTCGTCTCACTCCGACCCGGGTCTCCCCGCGTGACGTGGTCCCGGAACTGCTCGGCGTCCCCCGGGTCGTGCTCCCGTTGCTCGCCGGGGGCGTCCACGACGTCCGGGGCAAGGTGACGGGTCTGCTCGGAGGCCTGCCGGTGATCGGCGATCTCCCCGTGATCGGCGGGCGACCCACCGGCACGTCGGGCGGTGGGCGCTGATGGGGTCCATCCACCTCGTCCGCCACGGGCAGGCCTCGTTCGGCAGCGGCGACTACGACCGGTTGTCGGAGACCGGCCACCTGCAGGCGCGTCTGGCCGGCGAGGACATGGCCGGCCGCGGGCTGCGGCCCGACGTGATCATCCACGGCGGCCTGCGCCGGCAGCGCGAGACGGCGGAGGGCCTGCTCGCCGGGCTACGCGCCCACGACGACCGGGACGCCGCCGAGGACGTCGCGGTGGAGGTCGACGAGCGCTGGGCCGAGTACGACGCCGACGCGGTGCTGGAGGCCGCCCGCGTGGCCGGCCTGACCACGGAGCACGGGACCCTCGACTCCGCCGGTGCCTCCGACGAGGCCAAACAGGCGTTCCAGCGTCAACTCGACGCCGCCCTCGGACACTGGGCGGGACTCGAGGCGTTCGCCGAGTACCGACGCGACGCCGACGACGCCCTGGCGGACGCCGCCGCGAGGTCCGGGACGGGCCGGACGACCGTCGTCGTCTCCTCCGCCGGCACGATCTCCCTGGCGGTCGCCGGCCTCCTCGCCGACCCCGAAGGAGTCGTGGGGCTGTGGACCCGGTTGCAGCGCGTGACCGTGAACACCGGGACCGCCCGGGTCGTGGTGGGTCGGGGCGGGATGACGTGTATCGCGGTCAACGAACACCAGCACCTCGAGCGGGCGGCCGGACCCGACGACCCGCGCCGACTGGTCACCCTGAGGTGACGATGTCGGCCGACCGCACGTCGGATCGGCTCGAGGCCGCCTCGCGCCCGGGCGGGCGTCGTATCGTACGACCGTAGAGGCCGTTCCAGGCGGCCACGAGAGCACGTCAGGAGAACGCCACGATGCCCACCTTCCAGCGCGGTCACACGACGATCGCCTACACGGACACCGGCGCCCCCGCGGGACGCCAGGACGCCCCGGTGGTGTTCTTCGCCCACGGCTTGCTGTTCTCGGGCTGGATGTTCCAGCACCAGATCGCCCGTCTGCGCGACAAGTACCGGTGCGTGACGATCGACTTCCGCGGGCAGGGCAACTCCCCGCGGGCCATGGGTGGCTACGACATGGACACCCTGACGGTGGACGTGTCCGAACTCCTGCGGCACCTGCAGATCCCGGTGGTGAACTTCGTGGGCCTGTCCATGGGCGGGTTCGTGGGGATGCGCCTGGCCGCCCGCAACCCGGAGATCGTGCACACCCTGACGCTCATGGACACCGCCGCCACCGCGGAGGAGCCGGCCAACCGCAGCAAGTACAAGACGCTGTCCAAGGTGTACCGCGTGGCCGGCATGAAGCCCCTGCGTGCGCGGGTGGCGCCGATCATGCTGGCCGAGGGCAACCTCGACGCCCCCTGGGTGCAGGAGTGGATGACCCAGCTCGAGCGCACCGATCGCGTGGGGCTGGTCAAGGCCATCGACTCCGTCGCCGACCGTGACCCGTGCGAGGACGAGGCCATCCGCATCATCGCCCCGACCCTGGTCGTGGTGGGGTCCGAGGACGCGGCCACGCCCCCCGACAAATCCCGACGCATCACCGAGCTGATCGCGGGCTCGCGCTATCGCGAGATCCCCGGCGCGGGGCACTCACCCAGCATGGAACGCCCGGACGAGGTCACCACCATCCTCGAGGCGTTCCTCTCCGAATACGACGTGTGAAGCCAAGGGAGCCGATGAGAGCTGAGCGCTCGGCTAGAGACGAGTCAGGGTCGACGGGGCGGCCGGGGGCGGCCGACGGGTGGGTGGGCGTCGTCACGGGCAAGCTCTCCGCGTGGTTGATGCTCGTGGTCGTGCTCCTCGTGAGCGGCGCGGTGTTCGCCTTCGCCTCATCGGAGGGCTCGTCGCAGGGGCCACAGACGCTCCCGGACGACTCCGAGGCCGCACTCGTCTCCGAGATCCAGCGCGAGTTCCCGGGGTCCGAGTCCGTTCCGGCGGTCCTCGTCGTGACCCGCGAGGACGGCGGCGAGCTGGGGCCCGAGGGCATCGCCGCGGCCGTCGGTGCCGGCGAGCGCATGGCCGAGGTCGTCGGTGCTCCCGCAGAGGGCCCCATCCCGTCCGAGGACGGCGCCGCCGCCCTCATGCTGGTGCCGGTCGACGCCCAGTTCCTCTCCGGGGGCGCGGCCAGCGACCTGGTGTCGGAGATGAGGGACGCCGTCGCCGACGGTCTCGACGAGGGCATCAGCGCCCAGCTCACCGGCGGCCCGGGGTTCGCCGCTGACACCGCTGCCGCGTTCGAGGGCGCCGACTTCCGACTCCTGGCGGCCACGGCCCTGGTCGTCGCGGTACTGCTCATCGTCACCTACCGCTCTCCGGTGCTCTGGCTCGTCCCGCTGATCATCATCGGTGTCGCTGACCGCGTCGCAGCGTTGCTGGTCGCCGAGGTCGGCGAGGCACTCGACATCACCGTCGACGGGTCCACCTCCGGCATCGTCTCCGTCCTCGTCTTCGGTGCCGGAACCAACTACGCTCTGCTCTTGGTGTCCCGCTACCGCGAGGAACTCCGCAAGACCTCGGATCGTCGAACCGCCCTCCGCGACGCGTACCGGGGCGCGGTCCCGGCCATCGTCGCCAGCAACGTCACGGTCGTGCTCGCCCTGCTCACCCTGCTCCTGGCGGCCCTTCCCAACTACCGATCGCTCGGCGCCTCCGCGGCCGTGGGCCTGCTGGTCGCCCTGGTCTACGCGCTCGTCGCGCTGCCCGCCGCGCTGGCCGTGTGCGGCCGCGGCCTGTTCTGGCCGTTCATCCCGCGCCCGGTCGAGGGGCCCGCCGGCACGCACGCCGACGACGGTGCCCCCGAGACCCCGCGGGAATTCGACGAGGACGTCCCCCCGGGCGTCTGGGGCCGCGTCGCCGCGCGCGTGGTCAATCGCCCCGTGACGGTCCTCGTCTCCTGTGTCCTGCTCCTCGCCGTGCTGTCGCTCGGCCTGCTCGGCACCCGTATCGGCCTGAGCCAGACCGAGCAGTTCCGCACCCCCTCCGAGGCGGCCGCCGGGCTGGAGACCGCCGCCGAGCACTTCCCGGCCGGCGTCACCGACCCGGTCACCGTGCTCACCCGCACCGGCACCGAGGGAAAGATCACCGAGGCGGTCCGGGATGTGGAGGGTGTCGTGTCCGCCCGCCCGGCCGGCGAGTCCGGAACGGGATGGAGCCGCGTCACCGTGGTCCTCGACGCCGCGCCCGCGACCGACCGGTCGGAGGACAGCGTGATCGCGCTCCGCGAGGCCGTCGACACGGTCCCCGGTGCCGAGGCGCTGGTGGGCGGGTCGGTGGCCGAGGCCGTCGACACGTCCCAGGGCAACCTGCGTGACCTCACCCTGATCGCGCCGCTCATCCTGCTCGTGGTGTTCGTCGTCCTGGTTCTGGTCCTGCGGTCGGTCGTCGCGCCCCTGCTGGTCATGGCGGCGACCGTGCTCTCGTCGCTCGCCGCTCTCGGGCTCGGCACGTTCGTCACCACCCAGATCCTGGGCTTCCCCGGCCTGGACGTGTCGGTGCCGCTGTACAGCTTCCTGTTCCTGGTGGCCCTCGGCGTGGACTACTCGATCTTCCTCACCATCCGGGCCCGCCAGGAGGCCTCCACCCACGCCACCAGGGAGGCGATGGTCCGCGCCGTCGCGTTGACGGGCGGCGTCATCACCTCCGCCGGCATCGTGCTCGCCTCGGTGTTCGTGGTCCTCGGCGTCCTTCCGCTGATCGTGCTCACCCAGGTCGGCGTGATCGTCGCCCTCGGTGTCCTGCTCGACACCTTCGTCGTGCGCACCCTGGTCGTGCCCGCCCTGTTCACCCTCGTGGGGGACAAGGTGTGGTGGCCGGGTGACCCGCGAGGACAGACCCGCCGCGGCGCCACCGCAGGCTCGGCGTCCGACGACCCCGACCGCCGCACCGGCGACCACGGCGCCGGCCCCACCACGACCGAGGAGATCCACGCATGAGCACCACCGCCCGCACCAGCACCGCCGCCCGCACCAGCACCAGCTCCCGCCCCGGCCCGTCCCGGTCCCGCCTGCGAGGCCTGATGACGCCCCTGGCCGTCGCGCCGCTCCTCGCGGCGGGCCTGGGCACCGCCCCCGTGGCCAGCGCCCAGGACGTCACCGACGGCGGACGCCTCGGCGGCGGCTCCTCGCAGCTCCTGCCCGACGGTGTCGCCGTGGGCTCCCTCGGTGGACCCGAGCTCACCCAGGTCGACTCCGTCGACCTCGAGCGGTATCAGGGAGAGTGGTTCCAGGTCGCCGCCATCCCGCAGCCGTACACGCTGCAGTGCACCAACGACACCAGGGCCGAGTACGCGGTGACCGCGCCCGGCACGGTCTCCGTGCGCAACTCGTGCGGCTCGGCCATCAGCTCGGACTCGGTGATCGAGGGCGAGGCGAAGGTCCGCGACACCGACACCAACGCCTCGCTCCGGGTCAACTTCCCGATGGTCCCGTTCCAGGACGAGGGCGGACCCGTCAACTACCGGATCACCTACCTGGCCGACGATTACTCGCTGGCCATCGTGGGCGACCCCACGCGGTCCTCCGGGTTCGTGCTCAGTCGCGAGCCGGTCCTCGACGCCGAGCAGTGGTCCACCGTCCGCGATGTGATCGAGGACCGCGGTTGGTGGTCATGCGCCTTCCTCACCGTTCCTATGGCGGGCGGCCGCGGCGACGTGACCCCACTGTGCCTACTGCCGTGATGAGCACCCGATGAGCATCGATCTCACCTGCACGGTTCCGGCCACCCCCGACGAGGCGTGGCGTTACTTCGCCTCGCCCGGCGCCTTCCGCCGGCTCTCGCCCCCGTTCATGCCGCTGCGACCGGTGAGCGAGGCCGATTCACTGCGGGACGGCGTGGCGGTCCTCGAACCGCGTACGGCGCTGCCGGGACCTCTCGGAGTCCGCTTCGGACCCCGCTGGCTCGCGCAGCACGATCCCGCCGGGTTCATCGAGGGTGAGCGGTTCGTCGACCGCTGCGTGTCCCAGCCGTACGCCGCGACGACCGGATGGGTCCACACGCATACGCTGACGGCCGGTCCGGACGGCACCGCCCTGCTCGGCGACAGGGTCGACGCCCGGGTGCCCGGCCGGATGCTCTCGCCGGTGTTCGCCTACCGGTACCGCCAGATGGCCGCCGACCTCGACAGCCTCGCCCGGTACGACAACCGCGCTCTGACCGTCGCCGTCACCGGCGCGTCGGGCCTCGTGGGCACCGCCCTCACCGCGCTGCTCGGGGTCGCCGGACACCGGGTCATCCGCCTCGTCCGCGGCGACGCCCGTGGCCCGGGGGAGCGCCACTGGGACACCGGCGATCCCGCCGCTGACCTCCTCGAGGGCGTCGACGTCCTGGTCCATCTCGCCGGTGCCCCCATCGCTGGGCGCTTCACGGACCGGCATCTCGAACTCGTCCGCGACAGTCGCGTGGGCCCCACCCGGCGTCTCGCCGAACTCGTCGCCGCCCGCGGCGGGTCCACCACCCTCGTGTCCGCGTCGGCGATCGGCTACTACGGCGCCGACCGCGGCGACGAGCGGCTCGTCGAGGACTCCGCTCCCGGCTCCGGTCCGGTCGCCGACATCGTCGTCGACTGGGAGCGCGACTGCGAGCCCGCACGTCTCGCCGGGGCCCGGGTGGTGAACGTGCGCACGGGCATCGTGCTGTCCGGTTCCGGGGGGATGCTCCCGCCGCTGGCCGCCATCACGCGCTCCGGGCTCGGCGGCCGCCTCGGCTCGGGACGGCAGTGGATGTCGTGGATCTCGCTGGACGACCTCACCGACATCTACCTGCGGGCGATCGTCGACCCTGCGGTGACGGGCCCGGTCAACGCCATAGCCCCCGAACCGGTCACCAATTCCGAGTTCACCCGGGTTCTCGGTTCGGTCCTGCGGCGCCCGACGGTCGTCCCGGTGCCCGGATGGGCCCCGGCGCTCGTCCTGGGCGGGCGGGGTTCGGACGAGCTCGCCCTGGCGAGTCAGCGGATCCTGCCGACAGCGCTGACCGGCGTGGACCACCGTTTTCGTCATCCGTGGCTGGAGAGCGCGCTGGCCCACGAACTCGGTGCCGAGGAGCTCCCCGGGGGGCTGTAGGGGGACAGCGCGTTCAGCGCAGGAGGGTGCAGCGTTCAGCGCAGGAGGGTGCAGCGTTCAGCGCAGGAGGGTGCAGCGTTCAGCGCAGGAGGGTGCAGCGTTCAGCGCAGGAGGGTGCAGCGTTCAGCGCAGGAGGATGCAGCGTTCAGCGCTGCAGGATCATCGGCACGAGCACGCGACGGGCCAGTGCCCGGATCTGCTCCTCCGTGTCGACCGCGGGCGGGCCGTCCGTCATCACGACCAGTGAATGGAGGAACCGGCCGACCACGCTGGCGACCTCGCGGGAGAGCTGCTCGCACTCCTCGTCGTCCATCTGGCGGGTGTGGACGTCCGCGTTCCACGTGCTTCGGACGAATTGGGCGAGGATCTCGGTGATCGCGTCCAGGACCGTGTCGGACTGGCCCGCGAGCAACGCCATGGCCTCGACCTTGTCGACCTCGACGAGCCGACGTAGCAGTTCGTTCTGCCGGATGTCGAAGACGGTCCCGACCAGCAGGTCCTCGATGTGCCTCACCGGGTCCCACTGCAGGGACTCGAAGGGCGTGTAGCGCGCGTTGACGGTCATCATCAGGCGCTGCGCCTCGTGGGCGTAGATGGCGCGGAGGATGTCGTCCCGCGGCCCCAGACGCCGGTACAGGGTCACGCGGGTGACACCGGCCGCCCGCGCGATGTCGTCGGTGCTCGTGCCCTTGATGCCACGCTCGGCGAACACCGCGGACGCCGTCTCGATCAACCGGACATCCTCGGCGTCAGGCGCGCGGCCACCACCCAGGCCAGTGTTACGAGTCACGCCCCCATGTTACGACGCCCGGCCGAGGTGGCTGCGCGGAATGCCACCCGTCGGGGGTCACCGCCGGGGCTGGTCGCCACCATCGACGGGGTAGGCACCCTCGCCCGACCGCTGGTCAGCGGCCTGGTCGAACCCGGACGGCTGCCCCGGCCCGGGAGCCTGAGGCCCGCCGATCGCGGGGGTGTCCTGGCCTGCCGACTGCGAGGGGCTGTCGGGCGCCACGCCACCCTCCGACTCCGGGACCATGTCGAACACGCCGGGCTTGGGCTTGGGCCGGCTCGGCTGCTCGTCCATCACCGAGGTCGTACTCTTGGCCGCCGCCTCCGCGGCGGCCACGGACCGGGCGATCTCCGGGTCGGTGGAGGTGTCGAACCACTCGTCGGGCGCCGACGGCAGATCGGCATCGGAGTCGACGTCGGCCGGCTCGTAGCGGAACACCCCGTCGTCGTCCTTCTTGGCGACGGACTTGACGAAGTTCTCCAGCGAATCGCCGAACTGCGAGGGGATCATCCACATCGTGGCGGCCTCGCCCTTGGCCATCTCCGGAAGGTTCTGCACGTACTGGTAGGCCAGCATCTCCGGCGTGGGCTTGGAGGACTTGACCGCGGCGTTGACCCGGGCGATCGCGGCGGCCTGGCCCTCGGCCACGAGGTAGCGGGCTGCGCGCTCACCCTGGGCGCGCAGCATGCGGGACTGCCGGTCGGCCTCGGCGTTGAGGATCGAGGCCTGCTTGTTGCCCTCGGCGTCGAGGATGGCTGCCTGCTTGGCACCCTGCGCCGTGGTGATCGCGGCCTCGCGCTGTCCCTCGGCGGTGAGGATGGTGGCGCGCTTCTCGCGGTCGGCCTTCATCTGCTTCTCCATCGACTCCTGGATGGACATCGGCGGATCGATGGACCGCAGCTCGACCCGGGCCACGCGCAGGCCCCAGCGTCCGGTCTCGGAGTCGAGCACCCCGCGCAGCTGCTTGTTGATCATGTCGCGGCTGGTGAGCGTCTGCTCGAGGGTGAGCCCACCGACGACGTTGCGCAGGGTGGTGGTGGCCAGCTGTTCGACGGCCACGATGTAGTTGTTGATCTCGTAGACCGCAGCCTTGGGGTCGGTGACCTGGAAGAAGACCACCGTGTCGATGCTCAGTGTGAGGTTGTCCTCCGTGATCATCGACTGCGGCGGGAAGGTCACGACCCGCTCGCGCAGATCGACCTTGGCGCGCACCCGGTCGATGAAGGGGATGATGAGCGTGAGCTGGCCGCTCACGGTGCGTTGGTAACGGCCGAGCCGTTCGATGACCGCGGCCTCCGCCTGGGGGATGAGCTTGACCGAGCTCACCACCACCGAGGCGATGAGGATGACGATGACGGCGAGGAAGATCAAGCCTTCCATGGTTCCTCCGATGCTTCTCGTGCGTGTCCGCTGGCCGGAGACCAGCGCCTTCTAGATGCCACGCACGACGATCGCCGTGGCGCCCTCGATCTGGTGCACGAGGACCTTGTCCCCGGCCTCGAACGTCTCGCCCTCGAGGAGCGGACGCGCGGTCCAGGTGTCGCCCGCGATCTCGACCAGTCCGCCGCCCGCACCGATCGCCTCGACGACGGTGCCGTCCCGGCCGGTGAGCGCGGCGGTGTTGGTGTCGTGCTCGGGGAGTGCGGCGAGCAGGCGCCGCCGGACGAGGGGGCGGACCCCCAGGACGAGGACGAGGGAGACGAGGGCGAACGCCAGGGCCTGCCCCCAGACCGGCGCGCCCAGGAACGCCGCGGCCGAACCGCCGAGGGCGCCGCCGGCGAGCATGAGCATGAACAGCTCGCCCCCGGCCGCCTCTCCGGCGGCGAGCAACACCGCTGCTCCGAGCCAGGCCAGTCCCACATGCATGACACCGAGCCTACCGACAACGGGCGACGGGCAGGAGGTCTCCTGCGTGCGGGACTAGGCTGCTGGGACGTGTCGACTCTGAAGAAGTTCGCGTGGCTGTCCGTGGCCACGGCGATCGTGACCATCGTGCTCAAGATCGCGGCCTGGTGGGTCACCGGTTCGGTCGGCCTGCTTTCCGACGCCGCGGAGTCCGTGGTCAACCTCGTGGCCGCGGTGATCGCGCTCGGCGCCATCACGGTCGCCGAGCGCCCGGCCGACGACGACCACCAGTACGGCCACTCCAAGGCCGAGTACTTCTCCGCGGGTGTCGAGGGCGCGATGATCTTCGTCGCCGCCGCGTTCATCCTGGTCGTCAGCGTCGAGCGGCTGATCAATCCGGAACCGCTGGAGGCACTCGGCATCGGTCTGGCGATCTCGGTGGGCGCCGCCGTGATCAACGGCGTGGTGGGTGTGGCGCTCGTGCGAGCGGGGACCCGTCACCGGTCACCCACCCTGAAGGCCGACGGCAAGCACCTCGTCACCGACGTCATCACGTCGGTCGGCGTCGTCGCCGGGCTGGCACTGGCCTGGGCCACCGGCTGGGAGGTGCTCGACCCGATCGTCGCGATCGGCGTGGGACTGAACATCCTGTTCATCGGCTATCGACTGGTACACGAATCGGGGATGGGATTGATGGACGCCACGCTCCCCGACGAGGACAACCGGGCGATCGAGGAGGTCCTCGAACGCCACCGCGAACCCGGCCGCGTCGACTTCCACGAACTGCGGACGAGGGAGTCGGGCAGGTGGCGCTTCGTCGAGTTCCACGCGTTGGTGCCCGGTCAGTGGAGCGTCGAACGCGGGCACGACCTCGTGGAGACCGTGGAGCAGGAGATCCACGCGGTCCTGCCGAGCTCGCACATCACCACACACCTCGAGCCGATCGAGGACGAGCGGGCCTACAACGACGTGCACCTGTGATGCGCCGCGCGCAGCCCGGCTACGCGACCTCGGCGGCGGTAGTAGCTCCTGCCCGCGACGTTCTGCTGGTGCCAGTACCCGCGTAGCAGCGGAGGCAGGTCGGGGATCCAGAACCGGTCCTCCAGCGGCGTGACGGGGTCCGTGGCTCCGAGGGGCACGTCCGCGTAGACGATCCCGGGCCCCTCGTCCGTGCGTCTGGTGGCCAGGACGGTGCCCGAGGCGTCCACGATCTGGGTGGCGCCGACGAACTCCGTGGCGTACGGCACCGATGCGTCGGAACCGGGCAGCAACAGGAAGTCCGTCCGCAGCGCCCCGCAGTGGGAGGCCTGCAGCACGGGCGCGCCCAGCCGCCGGGCGAACTCCGCCGGCGCGTTCTCCGACAGGTCCCTGTTGTACCGCGCGAGCGAACCGAGCGCTCGCCGGGTCAGCCCGCCCCAGTTGTCCGGGACCGTCCACCAGTGGGTCCCGGTCACCGCCACCGCGACGCGCCCCCGGAGCCTGCGCACGGTCCCGGTGCGGATCAGCTCCCAGCAGCTCGCCACCCCCACCCCGCCGAGCCCGGTGACGAACGCCCCGTCGTCGCTGCCGTCCGCGTAGAAGCCGCCGCCGGTGTAGAAGCAGTTCTCCCACATCGTCGGCAGGTCCTTGTCATGGATGTGCACGCGTCCGTCGGGTTCGACCAGGTGATAGCGGTTGAACACCTCGTCGTCGTCGGCCACGAGCATCGACCCACCGACGGTGACGGAGTGGCGTGCGGCGAGGCGTCGGAACATCTCGACGGCCACGTTCTCGCGCGGCAGGACCGCGTCGTGGACCTGCCCGCGCATCGGCACCGGCGACGTGCAGAACTCCGGCACCGCGATCAGGCGCGCGCCCCGCCCGGCGGCCTCCACGATCATCTTTTCCAGTCGACCCAGTGTGAGGTCCACGTGCCCCGGCACGCCTTCCAGTTGCACTGCCGCGGCGTGCACCACCTGCGCGTCCATGAGGCCTCCCGTGTGCGATCGCGCGCGAACGAGCGCGCAGGTCAGCGCGCTGTCCTATGGTCGTGAAGCATACAAATCACGCACTGCTGTCAAGTGCACTTCGGAAGGATCCATGGAACTCGGCCTCGACACGCGCCTCACCCTGCTCGCCGCGGGTCTCATCTTCCTGCTGGCGCTCGGCCTGGGGGTGTGGAAGTACCGGCAGATGGCCACCACCGCCGATCACCTCGCCCACCCGTACGTCGACATCGCGCACCGGGCTTCGCTGCTGTACTCGTTCGCGACGCTGCTCATCGCCGCGTTCGTCGAGCTGAGCAGCTGGCCGACCTGGGTGAACCTGACAGCGGCAGCAGTGGTGGTCTTCTTCTTCCTGGTGGCGATCGGCAGCTACATCCTCCACGGCGCGCGGAGGGACACGACCAACCAGTTCGAGCACCCCACGGCGACGCTGCACATCGGCATGGTGGCGCTCATCGTCGGCGAGATGGGCGGGTTCGCGGTGCTGCTGGCGGGGTTCGTCGCGGGGCAGTTCGGGGGCTGAGTCGGCCCGCGGCGGGTTTCGGCGACCGTTCGCCCGGGATGATGCGGTCGGCGGTCGTAGTCTCGGCCGTGTGGGTCATCCGATCATGTTCGACGCCGCGGATCCTCTGCTGACGCGTCTGCGGGAGGTGTGCCTCGCGCTGCCGGACGCCGGCGAGAAGATCTCGCACGGCCGGCCCACCTGGTACACGACCAAGGTGTTCGCGGTGTACGGCGGCTCGGTCAAGGGGGATCACTCGGACCCCCTCCTGGCCCGGGCACTCCTGTTCCTGCCGGATCCGGGGGAGCGCGCGGCGCTGGCGCAGGACGAGCGATTCCACGTCCCGGCGTACTACGGGCCGGCCGGCTGGCTGGCATTGCCGCTGGACGGTGGAGTGGACGGTGGCGGCCGTGGACCGGACTGGGATGAGGTGGCTGAGCTCGTCGAATCCTCGTACCGGCAGACCGCCGGGGGCCGGCGGGTCGCTCGTCTGGACGACCAGCGGGGACGCCCCGGCGACTAGGCTGCACTCATGCCGCTCCGCCCCCGCTCCGAGGCCGCCTCGCCACGCAGGCGCTCGTCCGACGGCATGGACCTGGGGACCCGGGCGCTGGTGCTGGGTGTCGGGGCCCTGGTGATCTCGTGGGTGCCGGTGCTCAACATCATCGCGTTCCTCGCGGGCCTGATGGCCGTCGCGTTCGGCCTGCTCGCCCGCTGGCCCACCGGCTGGCTCACCAACGACGATGCGAACCCACGTCGCGCACTGGCGGGCGTGGTCCTGGGCGTGATCGCCCTGGTGGTGTTCGTGGTGACCGCGGTGCGGTACTCGGCGCTCTAGCGCGCGTTCGACACGACCCAGCCGATCGCGGTGCGCATCCGGCGGGCGAACGTGCCGGGGTGGGTGGCACAGACTGCGTGGCCGGCGTGGATCGGGAACACGGCGCTGTGCGGCAGCAGATCGGCCATCTCGTCCTGGATCCACTGCGGGAACGCGAGGTCACGGGTGGTCTTGACCACCGCGACGGGCAGGGTGAGTTCGTGGAGCCAGGGTGTCGAGTTGAACCCGGCCACCTGGGCGATCACGGTGCGGTGCGTGGCGAGCGAGACCGACGACAACTCGCGCAGCGCCCACGCGTGCGGCCTGAGCGCCTCGTCGTCGACCTGTTCCTCCACCACCTCGCCGACCTCCTCCGGAACGGTGTTGAGCAGCGGCTGGGAGCGGGTGAACCCGCTGAGTGCGACCTTCTCGAGGGCATTGCGCTGTGCGCCCGTCCCGGTGGCGGCCAGCACGAGGCCGCCGAGCCGGGAGGGGTCGCGGCGGGCCGCCAGCTGGGCGACGATCCCGCCCATCGAGTAGCCGCCCACCACCGGTGCCGCCAGGTCGAGGTGGTCGGCGACCCGCAGCACGTCCTCAGCGAGGGTCTCGAACCGGAAATCCCCGTGGAAGCCCTTGCCGTGCCAGCGTTGGTCGAACGCGATGAGCCGGTACTCGCCCCGCAGCCGTTCGAACGTC
This sequence comes from Dietzia sp. IN118, assembly GCF_032905965.1. Classification (NCBI taxonomy): domain Bacteria; kingdom Bacillati; phylum Actinomycetota; class Actinomycetes; order Mycobacteriales; family Dietziaceae; genus Dietzia; species Dietzia sp. IN118. The sequence continues at coordinate 156,821 of NZ_JAUMSR010000001.1, forward strand.
TGGTACCAGTTCAGCATCCCGGTGGCCGCCATCCCGTGCAGCAGGATCGCCGGTGCGAGGTGCTCCTCGCCGGTGTCGTGGACCTTCGTGGTGACACCGTCCGCGAGCGTGACGATCCGCCCGGGTGGCAGATGCGCCAGGTCGGGGATCATCCGCGGTAGTCGCGCGGCCGTCCGCGGCAGCGAGACGATCGACCTCCTGGACACAGGGCACCTCCTGGTAGTGGTATCCGATTGTGTGTCACCGGGCGGGCGGGCGCATCCGGCCGCGCGGGGGCGCACCTGCGGTCAGTCCACCGAGACCAACCCCCGGTCCTCGAGGAAATCGCGTGCGACCAGCGCGGGATCCTCGCCGTCGACGTCGACACGCATGTTCATCTCCACCATCACCTCGTTGGTGAGGATGTCCACCAGCGGTGCGAGGACGTCCTCGATCTCCGGGTGCGCGTCGAGCATCTCACCGCGGACCACCGTCGCGAGGTTGTAGACGGGGAAGAAGCGCTGGTCGTCCTCCAACACCAGCAGGTCCAGGCCCTTGATCCGGCCGTCGGTGGTGTAGACCTCGCCGAACCGGCACTCCCGGCCGACCGAGGTCGCCTGGTAGATGATCCCCGGCTGCATGATCGGCGTGGGCACGGCGTCCGCGTCGAACCCGTAGGCCTCCGCCAGCCCGGGCCAGCCGTCGCGACGCACGGAGAACTCAGTCTCCATGCAGGTCAGAGCCGCCTGTGGATCGGTCCGGGCCAACTCGGCGTACTCGGAGAACGTGCGCACCCCGGTCTCCTCGGCGGTGGCCCGGTTCATCGCGAACGAGTAGGTGTTGTCCACGGTGGTGGGGGCCAGCCACCTCAGGTCGTGCTCGGCCAGGTCGGCGTCACGCACCGCCTCCCACTGCCCCTGCGGATCGCGGATGGGGTCGGAGTTGCCCAGGTAACTCATCCACGCGGTGCCGGTGTACTCCATGCCGATGTCGACCTGCCCGGTCACCAACGCCTGGCGGAAACTGTTCGACCCGGCCAGTGACGACATGTCGGACACCTCCATCCCCGCGGCCGCCAGCAGGAACTCCACCAGGTAGCTGGCGATCACGCCCTCGGTGAAGTCCTTGCCGCCGACCGTGATGCGCACTCCCTCCAGCGCGGGGACGGTGCCCTCGGGGCCGGGGCCCACGGGCAGCGGGACGGAACCGCCGTTGTTGAGCCCACATCCCGTCGCCAGCATCACGGTGGCCAGGAGCGCGGCGACCAGGCGCCTTGTTCGTGTCAGCCCGGTTCGTGTCGGCCCGGCGCGCGTCATCGCAGCCCCTTCGGATTGAACAGGATCTCGCCGACCCCGCCGAGCCAGTCGACGAACAGCGCCAGGCACACCGCCAGCACCGAGCCGACCACGAGGGTGGTGTAGTCCTGCAGCCGGTATCCGGTGTCGATGAAGATCCCCAGCCCGCCGGCGTCGACGAGGAAGCTCAGCGTCGCCGTGCCCACCGCCAGCACGAGGGTGGTGCGCAGGCCGGCGAGGATGAACGGCACCGCGAGCGGCAATTCGACCGTGCGCAGGACCCGTCCGCTCGACATCCCCTGTCCGCGCGCCGCGTCGATGAGTGCGGGGTCGACGTTACGGATCCCCACGATGGTGTTCCGCAGCACCGGCAACAGGGAGTAGAACGCGACCGGCAGCACACCGATCCAGAACCCTGTCCGGTTGGTGGCCAGGAACAGGAGCACGATCAGGCCGATCGCGGGCGCCGCCTGGCCGATGTTGGCGAACCCCACCGCCACGGGTGCGAGGAACCGCGTGCGCCTGCGGGTGAGCAGGATCCCCAGCGGCACGCCGACCGCCACGACGATCGCCACGACCGTCACCGTGATCTGCACGTGCTCGAGCGTGCGCTGGGTGATGGAGGCGGCGTTGAGCGAGGCCTTCTGTGTCTCGTCCAGTTCGCTGGAGAACGCCCACCACAGCACGCCCACGGCCGCGGCCACGATGAGGAGCGGTTGCACGATCAGCCGCGCGGAGTCCTGGAGAGCGGCGACCCCATTGGCAGCGCCACCACGACCGGCGGAGCCCCCGCGCGTCGCCGTGGCGGGGGCGCTCACGGCGCCACGTCCTGCTCGGCGAGGCCCTCGTCGTTGTGCCGGTGGTGGATACGCCGCAACTCGGCGACCAGGTCGTCGATCCCGATGGTGCCGCAGTAGGCCCCGTCCCGGTCCACGACCACCGTGGTGGCGCTCGCCGTGGACAGCAGTCCGTCCAGCGCCTCCTGCAGCGAGGAGTCGACCGTCACGGTGCCGGTGATCGGCAACCCGCCCGAGCCCAGGTCCGGCATTCGCGACACCCGGTCCCCGCGCACCCAGCGCAGGGGGCGGCCGGCGTCGTCGAGCACCACGGCCCACTCGTCGCTGGTTCCGCGCAACCGGGCCGCGAAATCGGTCGGGCTCTCGGAGGCCCTCGCCGTCGTCGCCCCTTGCAGTTCCACGTCCCCCACGCGCCGGAGGGTCAGTGTCTTCAGCGCGGCGTCGTCGCCGATGAACCCGCTCACCGTCTCGTCGGCGGGATTGGTGAGGATCGCCTCCGGGGTGTCGAACTGCAGCACCGACGATCCGGGGCCGAGCACCGCGATCCGGTCCCCGAGCTTGACCGCCTCCGAGAAGTCGTGGGTGACGAAGACGATGGTCTTGCGTAGCTCGTCCTGCAGCCGCACGAGCTCGTCCTGCAGTGACGCGCGCGTGATGGGGTCGACCGCCCCGAACGGCTCGTCCATGAGCAGCACCGGCGGGTCCGCGGCCAGCGCCCGGGCCACGCCGACGCGCTGCTGCTGACCACCGGAGAGCTGCGCGGGGTAGCGGTCGCGGTAGTCCGACGGGTCCAGACCGACCAGCTCCAGCATCTGGTCCACCCGCTCACGGATGCGCGACTTCTTCCACTTGAGCAGCCGCGGGACGGTGCCGACGTTCTGCGCGACCGTCATGTGCGGGAACAGTCCGGAGGCCTGGATGGCGTAGCCGATGCTGCGGCGCAGGGTGTCGGCGTCGAGGGTCCGGTTGTCCTCGCCGTCGATCGTGATCGTGCCGGAGGTGGGCTCGATGAGGCGGTTGATCATCCGCATCGTGGTGGTCTTGCCGCAGCCGGACGGGCCCACGAACACGGTGGTCCGCCCGGCCGGCAGTTCGAGCGAGACGTGGTCCACCGCCGGGCGCTCCTGACCGGGGTAGACCTTGGTGACGTCGTCCAGCACGATCGGCACGCCGGATACGGGTTCTGAGGTGCTCACTGGTTCCCCCTGATGGTGAGACGTCCGAGCAGGACGAGGAGCGCGTCGAGGACGAGCGCGAGGACGACGATGAGCACGGTCGCGGTGAGCGCCATCGGCAGCGCGGTGGGCGTGCCGACCCGGGACAGGGCCGCGAAGATGAGGTTGCCCAGCCCCGGGCCCTTGGCGTACGCGGCGATGGCGAGGATGCCCATCGACATCTGGGTGGAGATGCGGATCCCGGCGAGGATGGACGGCCACGCCAGCGGGATCTCGACCCGGCCCAGCACCCCGATCCGGCTCATCCCCACCCCTCGGGCGGCGTCGACGGTCGCCGCGGGCACGGCGTCCAGGCCGACGATGGTGTTGCGCAGGATCGGCAGCACCGCGTAGATCACCAGTGCGGTCATGGTGGGCAGGACGCCCAGTCCGAGGACCGGGATGAGCAGGCCGAGCAGCGCGAACGACGGGACGGTCAGGGCGGTGGCGGCCAGGCCGGTGGCGATCGCGGACCCCGACCGACTGCGGTAGACGGCCACCCCGAGCGCGACCGAGAGCAGCGTCGCGATGAGCACGGCCTGCACGGTGGCACTGATGTGCTGCCACGAGTCCGTCGCGAGCTGGAAGCGGCGGGTGGAGATGAAGTCCATCAGGGCGGTCATCGCATCTCGGCTCCATCCGTGGGTGGTGCGTTCCGTGTTCGGGTGCGCCCACGGTAGCCGGATCGGCGGGCGTAGAGGGCGCACATGCGCCGATCCGTCGGGACGGTGGCGGGGCGTGGTGCACCATGGGGGCATGACGTCACGGCCCGCACGCCCCCTGGATCACGACCTGACCGAGCGCCTCGACGAGCTCCTCGCCGCCACTGGCCGCATCGCCCGTCGGCACTTCCACGGTGACCTCGAGTCGTTGGCCGCCGCGGACAAGAACGGCGTGGCCGGGCGCGGTGAGTCAGGGCACGCCGGGAACGGCGCGACGGACGGGCGCTACGACCCGGTGACCGAGGCCGACCGTGCGATCGAGGCGCTGCTGCGGGCGGGGATCTCGAACGTCTACCCGGGCGACCGGATCGTGGGGGAGGAGAACGGCGAGACCGGGCCGGCCGGCGCCGCCCGGACCTGGTACCTGGACCCGATCGACGGCACCAAGGCGTTCATGACGGGGATGGCCGGGTGGGGAACGCTCGTCGGCGTGGTGGAGGACGGCCGCGCCGTGGCCGGGTGGATGGACCAGCCGATCCTGGGCGAGACCTTCGCGGCCGTGCACGGCCGCGCCACCGTGCGGCGCCGCTCCGACGGCCCGGGCGCGATCGACCTGCGCGCGTCGGGGTGCACGGAGCTGTCCGAGGCGATCATGTACACCACCCACCCGTCGATGTTCGGTGACGACGGCGAGGTGCGCAGCCGCTACGACGAGCTCGGCCGCCGGGTCCGCCTGCAGCGCTTCGGCGGGGACTGCTACGCCTACTGCATGCTCGCCGCGGGGCGCGTCGATCTGGTCGTGGAGGCCGACCTGAACTCGTACGACATCGTGGCGCTGATCCCGATCATCGAGGCCGCGGGCGGCGTGATCACCGGCCCGGACGGCCGCCAGCCGCTCGAGGGCGGCACGGTCGTGGCGGCCGCGACCCCGGAGCTGGCGGAGCAGGCGTGGGCGGTGCTGGGCACGGACCTGGGGTGACCGATCCCCTGTTCGGCGTCGACCGCGCGCCCACCATCCTGGGCCCCGGCGCCGTGCACGTACCCGACTGGCTGAGTCGGGAGCAGCAGGAGTTCCTCCTCCGGGCGTGCGTGGACTGGGCCGCCGTGCGCGTGCCTCGCTCGATAGTGCTGCCGGGCGGGGGCCGGATGTCGGTGCGCACGTTCAGCCTGGGGCGCCACTGGGTGCCGTACCGGTACGACGACGACGAGGTGGTACCGCCGGTCCCGGACTGGCTGGTGCGGGCGGCGCGGAACGGGCTCGCGGCGGCAGCGGCGGTGGAGCCGGCGGTCACGGGGTCGGCACACACGCCCGGGGCCGACCGTACTGCTGACTACACCCCGGATACCGCCCTGGTGAACCTCTACGGCCGTGGATCCACGATGGGCCTGCACCAGGACCGCGACGAGGCGTGCATGGCACCGGTCGTCTCGCTGAGCCTGGGTGATGCGTGCACGTTCCGCTTCGGGACCCCGGAGCACCGCGGGCGCCCGTACACCGACGTGCGCCTGGAGTCGGGCGACCTCGTGGTGTTCGGCGGGCCGTCGCGGATGGCCTTCCACGGCGTCCCGAAGGTCTTCGACGGCAGCGCCCCCGCGTGGTGCCGCGAGGTGCTGGGCGCGGAGCCGGGGAGGGTCAACATCACGCTGCGGGAAACCCGGCCGCCTACGCTGGGCGAATGACGTCTGGGCAGAACCCGTCCGCCGGCCGGAGCCGGACCATCCTCGTGGTGGCGCTCGTCGCCGTCCTGGCGGTGGTCGCCGCGGTCGTGACGGTGGTCGTCTCGTCGGCGACGTACGCCCCGGGGGTGCGCACCCTGTCCCCGAAGATCCAGGTGGCGGCCGGTTCCGACCATGTCGATCCCGAGACCGGCCTGGTCATCCGGGTCCCCGAGGGGTGGCGCGCGGAGTCGGGGGAGCTGGTCTTCGGCAGTACCGTCATGAGTCCGGTCGCGGCTGCCGACGATCCGAGCCGCTCGGACGGGGTCGTGCTGGCCGCTCGCCTCACCGAGGACCTGTTCGACCCGGAGAACCCGGACAACCAGCTCGCGGCGCTCGCACTGGCCAACGGGATGGGTCAGTTCCTGCTCCCCGTCCCGGGGCGGCCGGTCGAGGAGCGGATCGAACCGCTCTCCACGCGCGTCGGCGACGGCTGGTCGGTGTCGTTCCGGGTGCTCCCCGCGGTCCAGCAGGACATCATCGGCCCGGAGGGCGCACTGGTGTACTCGGCGGTCGTCGGCGAGGGCGCGCAGCGCTTCTGGCTGACCTACGTCAGTCGTCCGGGCGACGGCACCATGTCGTCACCCCACGCCGAGTGGGCCGACGAGATCGTCGAGCGCCTGCGGCCGGCGGAGGGATCGATCTGACCCCGAGTCCGCCCCCGGCTCAGGGCCGCATGCGCCGGAAGCCCACCACCGGGTTGCCGCCGGCGAGTCCCTCACGCGACGCGCACACGGCCTCGACCTGCGCGCGCGCCTGGTCCCGCACCGGCGTCTCCGGGTCGAGCACCGACAGGTACTCGGAGTGCTCGGCCAGCGCGTCGACGGCCGGCTCGACGAAGCCCTTCACGTCGACGTAGTGCGTCACCTCGGGCGAGGACTCGAACCACATCTGCGGACGCCCCTCCGCGGCGTCCACCCCGACCGCGGCGACCAGGTCGTCGTACGCGGCCCCCACGGCCGCTCCGAACTCCATGTGATCGCTCTGGTTGGGCATCCCCGGCCCGAACTCCTCACCGGAGTACAGGGAGATGACCACGTCCGGGCGATGGCGGCGGATCGCGTCGGCCACCGCGTCGCGCAGTTCGGCGTTGTTGACGATCCGGCTGTCCGGGAAACCGAGGAACTCCACCTCGTCCACACCGACGATCGCCGAGGACCGCCGCTGCTCCTCCTCGCGGATCGGCCCCGCGATCGCCGGTGCCATCCCCTCGATCCCGGCCTCGCCGCTGGAGGCCAGGACGTAGACGACGCTGCGGCCCTCGGCCGTCCAGCGCGCCACCGCGGCGGACATCCCGTACTCGGGGTCGTCGGGGTGGGCGACCAGGACCAGCCCTCGGGTCCAGTCGGTGGGGAACGCCTCGGGCACGGAATGGCCCGAGGATGCCGGGGTGGTGGCCTTCTCGGGCTGGGCTGCGTTCTCTGGCCGGTCCGGGGAATCGTTCATGACCCGAGTATGGCCCTCCTCGGTGCTCGCGTGCCCGCCGTCGCCGGAACGGGCACACGTAAACTTGCCGCGAACCTCATCGTCGTCGTCCCCTCATGGAGGCCCCCAGTGTCCGCACTCTTCCCCGACTACCGCCCCACCTGGGAGACCGACGACCACCGGCTGCTCCGCGAGCACGCCCGCGCGTTCTTCGCCAAGGAGATGACGCCCAACCAGGAGAAGTGGTCCACACAGAAGCACGTGGACCGCGAGACCTGGCTGCGCACCGGCGAGGCCGGCCTCATCTGCCTCGACGTGCCCGAGGAGTTCGGCGGCCAGGGCGGCGACCCGGGCATGGAGTACCTCGTCACCGAGGAGCTCGTCCACTCCGGGGACACCGCCTTCGGCATGGGCGTCGGCTCCACCATCACCCCCCACTACGTGGCGAACTACGCCACGGAGGAGCAGAAGCGCGAGTGGCTGCCGAAGATCTGCTCGGGTGAGTGGATCTCCGCCATCGCCATGACCGAGCCCGGCGCCGGGTCAGACCTGCAGGGCGTGCGCACCACCGCCAAGCGGGACGGCGACCACTACGTCATCAACGGCTCCAAGACCTTCATCTCCAACGGTGGCTCCGCCGACTTCGTGGTGGTGGTGGCCAAGACCGACCTCGACGCCGGCCACAAGGGCATGGCCCTGTTCGCCGTGGAGGCCACGACGCCGGGCTTCGAGCGCGGGCGCGTGCTGGAGAAGATGGGCCGCCACGGCGCGGACACCGCCGAGCTGTTCTTCAACGACATGCGCGTGCCCGCGGCCAACCTCCTCGGCGGCGAGGAGGGGCAGGGCTTCTACCAGCTCATGAACCAGCTCCCGCGCGAGCGCCTGGCGATCGCCGTGGACGCGCTGGCCATGGCCGAGGCCGCCGTCATCGAGACGCTCGAGTACGTCCGCGAGCGGCAGGCGTTCGGCAAGCCGATCCTGGACTTCCAGAACACCCGCTTCGAGCTGGCGCACTGCAAGACCCAGGTCATGGCCACCCGCACGTTCGTCGACCACTGCATCTCCCGGGAGATCGCAGGGGAGCTCGACGCCGTCACCGCGTCGATGGCCAAGCTGCAGGCCACCGACATGCTCGACGACGTGGTGGACCGCTGCCTCCAGCTGTTCGGCGGCTACGGCTACATGATGGAGTACCCCATCGCGCAGAAGTTCGCCGGCGCCCGCGTCATGCGGATCTACGGTGGCACGAACGAGATCATGAAGGAGGTCATCGGTCGGGCGCTGTGACCGATAACCGTCGATAGGAACAGTTCAGGACCGTTCCGAAGGGGGTGGCGAGGTGTCGGACGCGGTCGTGCGCGATGTTGTGGTGATCGGCGGGGGCCAGGCGGGCCTCGCGGCCGGTTTCTATCTCCGCCGCGCCGGCGCGGACTTCGAGATCCTCGACGCCTCGGACGAGCCCGGCGGCGCGTGGCCGCACACCTGGCCGTCCCTGCGGTTGTTCTCGCCCGCCGACTTCTCGTCCCTGCCGGGCCGCCGCATGCCCCGCACCGACGACGGCGCCAATCCCGGCGCGGCCCACGTCGTGGACTACCTGCGCGGGTACGAGGAGTACTATGACCTCCCCGTGCGGCGCGGGGTGACGGTGGTCGCCGTGGAGCGGCCGGGGGCAGGGCGAGAGGGCGGCTACGCCACCAACGCCACCAACGGCGACGACGGCCACGACGACAACCACGACGACGACCAGGACCACGACGACAAGGTGTTCCTCATCCGGGCCGCTGACGGTCGCTCGTGGCGCGCACGGGCGGTCATCAGTGCGACCGGTACCTATCGACGCCCCTTCGTCCCCACCTATCCGGGAGCCGCCGACTTCCGTGGCCGGCAGCTGCACAGCGCCGCCTACCGGGGCCCGTCGGACTTCGAGGGCAGGCGCGTCGTTGTGGTCGGTGGCGCGAACTCGGGCGCCCAGATCGCCGCGGACCTCGCGCGACCACTCGCCGACTCCGGCGGGTCGCTGACCTGGTGTACAACCGGCCCGCCCCGCTACCTGCCCGACGATGTCGACGGCCGCGAACTCTTCCGCGTCGCCAACGCGGCCATCCGGGGCGTGGGGGAGTCCGGCGGCGGCATCGCCGAGCTGGGCGACATCGTCGTGGTGCCGCCGGTCCGCGCAGCCCGTGACGTCGGCCTCCTGGAGGCGACGCCGATGTTCGAGCGGTTCACCGCGGCCGGTGTGGAGTGGTCGGACGGTCGACGCGAGCCGGTCGACGCGGTGATCTGGTGTACCGGCTTCCGGCCGGCGTTGGGTCACTTGCGGGGGTTGCTGCCGCGTCGCGACGGACGGGTCCTCACGAGTGGCGTCGAGGTGCCGGGCGTCCCGGGACTGTTCCTGCTCGGCTACGGCGACTGGTGCGGCGCGGCGTCGGCGACCCTTATCGGGGTGGGGCAGTGGGCGAAGGCGGCGGTGGCCGCGTCGCTGGGGTGAGCACGACGGTCCCGCGTGTTCTCGGCTGGGGCTATTTGATGATGTGTGACCCTTGCCTGTTCGAATGTGCGTGCGTATCATAGAACACAGATTCGAGACCGTACGCACGGGCAGGGGGTGGGGCACATGGGCGGGAACGAAGACGCCGCGGCCGGTGGTCCGTCCCCGTCTGGTGGCGGCGCCGGTTCCGCGGCGCCCGTGTCGCTGTCGGGGTTGCGGGCGGCGGCGCGTGAGGGGTGGATGGGCGAGAATCGTGCGGCGGCGCGCCGGTTCGTGGCCTGTTACGAGTTGTTTGTCGAATGCCAGCGCCGGGAGGAGTCCGGGGCGGGCCGCGGTGAGTGTCGGCCCGGTCATGCGGTACTCGATCCGATCGATGTCGCGGCCGGGTACGTGGTGTCGGCGATGGCGATCTCGACGGGCCGGGCCGAACGGATGATCACCTTCGCCCTCGATCTGCACCTGCGGTATCCGGCGATCCTGTCCGCGATGGCGCAGGGGCGGCTGGATCTGCAGGCCGCGAATATCCTGGCCTCGCAGATGGCCACCGTCCACGTCGATGTGCTCGAGGCGGTGCAGCGGCAGGTCGTCGAGGAGTACCTCGCCGCGATCGAGGGCGGGGTGCGCCTTGGTGAGAAAGCCATCCGCGGCAACGTCGATGCGATCATCGCCCGCTACGACGCGAACGGCATCCGCCTGCGCCGTCAGGAAGCCGCCCGCACCCGCGGGGTGCGGTTCCACAAGGGCGTCGACGGCATGTCCAGCGTCTCGGCGATCCTGGCCACCGAGGAAGCAGCCGTCCTGGCCGAGGCCCTCGACCAACGCGTGAAAGACCACAAGTACGCCGACGCCCAAGCCGCCGCCAACGCCGGCGGCGGCGGCGCGGCCGACAGTGATGGCGCTGGCGAGGTCGAGGATTACTCGATCGCCGAGCGGCGCGCCGACGCCCTGATGTCCCTGGTGTGCGGCGATCCCGGCCTAGCCGGCACCCCCGCCCGCCCCGGCCGGCCCGGTGCGCCTGGTGCCGGGGTGGCGTTGCGGCCGAAGGTCACCGTCATCGCCACCGGCAACACCGCCCGCGACGCTGGCGGTGCCCGGGTGGAGTTCACCCGCTCCGGCCAGGCCGCCCTGCAGGCCCTGCTGGACATGCTCGCCACCAGCGACGGCGCCACCTTCGAGCCCATCGATCCGCGGATCGGGGCCGCCGATGACGCCCGCGCCGCCCTGAAGTACCGGCCCGGTGCCCAGTTGGCCCGCCGGATCCGGCTGCGGGACGGCACCTGTCGCCACCCCGGCTGCGCGATCCCGGCCGAGGCCTGCGATCTGGACCATGTGGTGCCGTTCGATCACGCCGACCCCCAGCGGGGCGGGCACACCATCGAGGGCAACCTCGCGGCGATGTGCCGGCGCCATCACCGGTTCAAGACCTTCTCCGACTGGATCTACGACCTGCAGCCCGACGGCACCCTGCTGGTGCGCACCCCGGACGGTTCGACCATGCTCACCCGACCCTCCGGCCCACTGGCCGAGTACCGGCGTGAACAGGCGCGCGCCGAGACCGAGGCGTGGACCCGGCAGCAACGTCGCAGCCCCGGGCCCACCGGTGACGAGCAGGCCGACGCGGAGCCGACGTTCTGGTCGCGCCGCGCCTCCCGCCACCGCACCGAACGCCGCAACACCGAACGCCGCAAGGCCGAACGCGCCCGCACCTTTGACCCCGCCCCACCCGCGCCCGGCACGGGCACGGACGCCGCCGGCTCCACCACCGGCGCGGCCACCGACACCACGCCCGAGAAAGCCACCCCCGCCAGCGCCACCCCCGAGAGCGCCAGCCGCTGGTGGGCCCGCAACAAACCTCACCACAGCGACATCGAAAAAGGCATCCGCGCCCTACTCCACGAACGCCTCGACGAACTCATCGACCCACCACCGTTCTAGGCGGCTGGGTGGGCGCAGACCAGTGGGGCGTGGGTCAGTAACCGGTGTAGCGCTCCGGCTCCTCGCCGAAGGTGAATCCGCGGCCGGAGATCTTCTCGGGCGTGATCTCGACGAAGTTGTACTTCAGGGTCGGGATCCAGGGCTTGAGCCCGAGATCCTCCGCGCGGTTGATCTCCGCGAAGCTGTCGAGCCGTCGCGCCGTCCCACGCACGACGATCGACCAGGCATCGTCGCCCTCGATGTGATCGACCTGGAACACGACATCCGGATGGACCGTGATTCCGGCGAGCTTGGAGCCCTCCGCGGTGCGGAAGAACAGCTTGCCCTCCGGGGAGAGCGCGTAGTTGACGGGGAAAATGTCGGCACGGCCCTCGGAGACGGTGACCAGGCGTCCCAGGGAGACGGTGCCCAGAAGCTGCAGACTTCGCGCCTCGTCGAATTCGGTGATCGGGTTGGCGTCCATGCCCTGATTCTGTCACCGCAGAGCCTTCGCCGGAACCGTTGTCGGAGACTGCGCCGTGACCGACCTCACTCCCCGGCGGCCACCTGCACACTCATCGTGTTTTCAGGTAACGAATTGGGGAAGGGTGATGCAACAACGTGGGGACGTCACTACGGTGGACACCGACTATGAACCCAGGAGAACGAGTAGTACCCCGTAACCCTGATTCGTCCGACGCGCTGTTCCGTGTGCCCACCGCGGCCGACGGAACCCGCATGTGGGAGATCGCCCGAGACAGCGGCGTTCTCGACCTCAACTCCTCCTATGCCTACGTGCTGTGGGGGGCGGAGTTCTCGGAGAGCTCCGTGGTGGTGGAGGTCGAGGGCCGGGTCGTCGGATTCGTCACCGGATTCATCCGCCCCTCGGAGCCGGACACGATCTTCGTGTGGCAGGTCGGCGTCGACGCCGACCAGCGCGGCAAGGGACTGGCGGCGCGACTGCTGCACAGCCTCATGGACCGGCTGGCCGAGCGCGGCGTGGTGCGCCTGCGCACCACCATCAGCCCGGACAACGAGGCGTCCCAGCGCACCTTCGGTGCCGTCGCGCGAGACCGCGGGATGACGCTGTCCGACGAGGACTACCTGAGCTCCGAACTCCTCGGCGAAGGTCACGAGCAAGAAGACCTGTACACGATTTCCTAGACGAGGGCGCGCGGGCCGCCCGGCCCGCCACCGTCGCCCGCCTCTTCACAAATGGAGTGATCTGAAGACCATGACCGAGTCCACGCACGACACCAGCACCAATACGGACATCTTCTCCGACCGCGAGTCGGAGGTCCGTAGCTACTCGCGCAACTGGCCGGTGGTATTCGACACCGCCAAGGGCACCGCGCTCACGACCGTCGACGGAGACGAGTACCTCGACTTCTTCGGCGGTGCCGGCGCACTGAACTACGGCCACAACGACGACGACATGAAGAGCGCGCTGTTGGAGTACATCCAGCGCGACGGCGTCACCCACTCGCTCGACAAGTACACCGTCGCCAAGCGCGCGTTCCTGGAGACCTTCTCCTCGAAGATCCTCGAGCCGCGCGGGCTGGACTACAAGGTGATGTTCCCCGGGCCGACCGGCACCAACGCCGTGGAGTCGGCACTCAAGCTGGCCCGTAAGGTCACCGGCCGCGAGGCCATCATCAACTTCACGAACTCTTTCCACGGCATGACCCTCGGATCGCTGTCGGTGACCGGCAACTCGATGAAGCGCGCCGGTGCCGGCATCCCGCTGGTCCACGCCACGCCGATGCCGTACGACAACTACTTCGGTGGCGTCACCGAGGACTTCCAGTGGATGGAGCGCGTCCTCGTCGACTCCGGCTCGGGCATGAACCGCCCGGCGGCCGTGATCGTCGAGTGCGTCCAGGGCGAGGGAGGCATCAACGCTGCGCGCGCCGAGTGGCTGAAGGCCCTCGACGAGCTGTGCAAGCGCCACGACATCCTGCTGATCGTCGACGACGTCCAGATGGGCTGCGGTCGCACCGGCGAGTTCTTCTCGTTCGAGTTCGCGGGCATCAAGCCGGACATCGTCTGCCTGTCCAAGTCGATCGGTGGCTACGGCCTGCCACTGGCGGTCACCCTGTTCAACCGCGAGCTCGACGAGTGGACCCCGGGCGAGCACAACGGCACCTTCCGCGGCAACAACATGGCATTCATCACCGCCGACGTGGCGCTGCGCAAGTACTGGTCCGACGACACCCTCCAGAACCGCACCCTCGAGAACGGTCGCATCCTGCGCGAGCGCTTCTCCCCGCTGGTCTACAAGTACGAGGGAAAGCTCGAACTCCGCGGCCGCGGCATGGCGTTCGGTATCGCCTTCCTCGAGACGCCGGAGCTGGCCGGAGAGGTCATGGCCCGGTGCTTCGACAAGAAGATGCTGGTCGAGACCGCCGGCCCGAGCGACGAGGTCGTCAAGTTCCTCGCCCCGCTCACCCTGACCGACGACGAGCGTGATCGCGGCATCGAGATCTGCTACGAGGCCGTCGACCACGTCCTCGCCCAGCAGTACCTCTGAGCGCCCAGACCACACACCCTCGACCCACGACCTCGCCGAGGAGGCCCCGCATGATCGTTCGTACCACCGCAGAGATCACCGACACCGACCGCCACATCAAGGGTAACAACGGCAACTGGGAGTCCAAGCGCATCGTCCTGGCCGACGACCGCGTCGGGTTCTCGTTCCACGAGACCACCATCGCGGCCGGCACTACCAACGACTTCCACTACGCCAACCACATCGAGGCCGTGTGGCTGACCCGTGGCAAGGGCACCCTGCGTGACCTGACCAACGACAAGGAGTACCCGCTCGAGGCGGGCTCCATGTACCTGCTCGACGGCAACGAGAAGCACCAGGTCATCGTGGAGGAGGAGATGCAGATGCTCTGCGTCTTCAACCCCCCGGTCGTCGGCGACGAAAACCACGACGAGAACGGCATCTACCCGCTCCTGCGTCTGCAGGACGACGGCTCGGTCGTTCGCGAGAAGTAGACTCCGGGTCGCTTCCGGGCCCTCCCCGGTCGATTTCGTCCAGTGCGGACGAAACCGGCCGGGGATTCTCGCGTTCTGGGGCAGTATCTGTACCCGTGCCCATCTTTGACACCCGTCCAGTCGCCATCATCGGGGCCGGGCCCTCCGGCTTGGCCGCAGCCCGCAACCTCGACCGTCAGGGCGTCGCCTGGGTGGGCTTCGACCTCGCCGGAGACGTCGGCGGGCTGTGAAACATCGACTCCCCGCGAAGCACGGTCTACGCGTCGGCCCACCTCATCTCCTCCGCCCGCACCACGGAGTTCGCCGAGTTCCCCATGCCGGCCGACACCCCCGACTACCCGGACCACCGCCGGTTGCTGGCCTACTTCCGCGACTTCGCCGACCACTTCGGCCTACGCGAACGGTTCCGCTTCGGCACCGAGGTGGTCCGCGCGGAACCGGTGAGTGACGCGCGCGACTCCGGGTGGCGACTCCACGTGCGCGCGGTGGGTGGGGGCGGCGGTGGGACCGACGACGACGAGGTGGGCCCCGGGCCCGAGGCTGACGCCGGGGAGTTCTCGGCGCTGGTGATCGCGAACGGCACCCTCTCCGAGCCCAAGATCCCGGAGTTCGCGGGCCGGTTCAGTGGCGAGGTCCGCCACACCAGCCGCTACAAGTACCCGCGGGAGCTGGCCGGGAAGCGCGTCCTCGTGGTGGGCGGCGGCAACAGCGGCTGCGACATCGCGGTCGACGCCGTCCACCACGCCGCGTCGGTCGACATCAGCCTGCGGCGCGGTTACCACTTCGTGCCCAAGTATCTCTTCGGCCGACCCGCCGACACCCTCGGGTCCGGCGGCCGCCCCCTGCCCCCGCGGATCAAGCAGTTCATCGACTCACGCGTACTCAAGGCCTTCACCGGCGACCCGACCCGGTTCGGTTTCCCGGAGCCCGACCACAAGATCTACGAGTCCCACCCCGTGGTGAACTCGTTGATCCTGCAGCACGTGGGGCACGGCGACATCGGGGTCCGCGCGGACATCGACCGGTTCGACGGGCGAACCGTGCACTTCGTCGACGGGACCTCCGGCGAGTACGACCTGGTCATGCTCGCCACCGGCTACGTGCTGGACTACCCGTTCATCGACCGCCGCCACCTCGACTGGGCCGAGAGCGCCGCCGCGCCGGACCTGCACCTCAACATCTTCCCGTCGGCCCGCGACGACCTCGCCGTACTCGGCATGCTCGAGGCCTCCGGCATCGGCTGGCAGGGCCGCTACGAACAGGCCGACCTCGTCGCCCGCTATCTCGCGGCACACCGTGACGACTCACCGGCCGGGCGTGCGGCCCTCGCCGTCGTCGACTCCTCCCGGCGCGGCCCCCGCCCGGACCTCACGGGCGGCTACCACTACCTCGGGCTGGACCGGATGGCCTACTACGTCAACAAGAGCGCCTACCGCGGCGCCGTGACCGGGCTGGTCGCGCGCATGGAGGCGGCGGGTTCGGACTCCGCGCAGACACCGGGGGCCGGCTCGTGAACGTCGACGACATCCAGATCGCGTTCGACTCCGGGTCCCTCACCACGCTGAAGATCGTCCTGGGACTGATCCTGTTCGGCATCGCCATGGACACGCGGCTCTCCGACTTCCGGCTGGCGCTGCGCAAGCCAAGGGCGTTCGCGGTGGCCGTGGCAGCACAGTTCGCGCTGCTGCCCGCGCTGACGTTCCTGCTGACGCTGCTGCTCGGCGTGCAGGGGTCGGTCGCGCTCGGCATGATCCTCGTGGCGTGCTGCCCGCCCGGCAACGTCTCCAACATCCTCACCCACCGGGCGCGTGGCGACGTGGCCCCGTGGGACATGCTCAGCGAGGTGCTGCTGGTCATCGCGCTGCCGTTCGCGCTCGGGCTGACCGTGTCGCACCTGCTGCCGCAGGTCGCCGCGCGCACCCACCGCGTGGTGGGGGTTCTGTCGTTCGTGGCGCTGGGCGGGATCATCGTGATCGCGGTCGCCAACAACTGGTCGCTGTTCGTGGCCTACATCGGGGTGGTGGCGGTGGCGGTGTTCCTCCACGACGCGCTCGCCCTGGGCCTCGGGTACGGCATCGCGCGTGGGTTCCGGCTCGACGTCCCCGCCCGCAAGGCCATGACGTTCGAGGTGGGCATCCGCAACGCCGGGCTGGGACTGCTGTTCGTGTTCAGCTTCTTCGACGGACTCGGTGGGATGGCCCTGGTCGCCGCGTGGTGGGGTGTGTGGGACATCATCGCCGGGTTGGTCGTCGCCGTGGTGTGGGCGCGGCACAGCACGGCGAACGCCGAGAACAGGGAGGTCACGGCATGAAGGTTCTGGTCACCGGCGGCAGCGGGTTCCTCGGCAGAGGGGTGGTGGCCGGACTCGCGGCTGCCGGGCACGAGGTGACGAGCGGCGACCTGCTGGTGCCGGACGACCCGGGCGCCCCCGGGGTGCGGCACGTGCGCCTCGACGTGACCGACGCCGCCGCCGTCTCCACCGCCGTTGCGGGGCACGACGCGGTGGTGCACCTGGCCTCGATCGTCGACCCCGACGGGATGGGGCGCCACGCCGCTTACCGGGTGGATGTCGACGGCTCCCGTCACGTCCTCGACGCCTGTGTAGAACACGGGGTCGGGCGGCTCGTCGTGTCCTCGTCGGGCGCGGCCTACGGCTACCACGCGGACAATCCGGTGCCCATCACCGAGGATCACCCGGTCCGCGGCACCAGCGCCTTCGCGTACAGCCACCACAAGGCGCTCGTCGAACACCTGCTCGCCGACGCCCGCCGGGAGCACCCGGAGCTGGAGCAGGTCGTGTTGCGCATCGGCACGATCCTGGGCGACGCCGTGGACAACCAGATCACCGCCCTGTTCCACCGGCGGCGGCTGCTGGCCGTGCGGGGGTCGGACTCGCCGTTCGTGTTCATCTGGGACACCGATCTGGTGGCGATCGTCGCGCGCGCGGTGGGTGACGGGCCGCCCGGCACGTTCAACGTGGCCGGCACCGGCACGCTGACCATCCACCAGATCGCGGCGCGGCTCGGCAAGCGCACCCTCGCGATCCCCGAGCCGGTGCTCAAGGCGGTCCTCGCCGTGGGAAGCGCACTGCGGGTCAGCCGCTACGGGCCCGAGCAGACCGGCTTCCTGCGTTACCGCCCGGTGCTGGACAACACGCGTCTACGGACGGTCTTCGGCTACACGCCTGAGCTGACCAGCGCCGAGGCGTTCGACCGCTGGCTCGCGGGCCATCCCGACGCACGGGCGTGACGCCCCGCGCGGGGCGGCCGGCAGGGCAGAATGTCCGGGTGTCGACCATCGTGTTCCTCCACGCCCATCCCGACGACGAGACGTCCCAGACCGCGGGGATGATGGCGCTCGCCTCCCGCGCCGGGCACCGGGTGGTGACGGTGTTCGCCACCGACGGCGATCACGGTGAGCGCCCCGAGCACCTCGGACCCGACGGCGACCTGGTGGAGCACCGGCGAGGGGAGGCCCGTGCGGCGGCGGCGGTGCTGGGCGTGGCCCGGATCGACTGGCTGGGGTACCGGGATTCGGGGATGACCGGGTGGGAGCAGAACGATCACCCGCTGAGCCTCCACAGCGCCGACGTCGACGAGGCCGCCGCGCGGGTGGCGCGGATCTGCGACCGCGAGGACGCCGACGTCCTGGTGGGCTATGACCACCACGGGAACTACGGGCACCCCGACCACATCGCGGTCCACCGGATCGCCCGGCGCGCGGCGGAGGTGGCCGCGCGACGTCCCCGCCTGATGGAGGCCACGACCAATCGGGACACCCAGGTGGAGATGCTCGACAGCCCCGCCGCGGCCGAGTTCATGCAGGCTCTCGCGGCCGGCGGGATGGACCTCGACGCGGATCGGATCCGGCAGGCGATCCTCATCGGCGACGACGGACAACCGATCGGGGTCGCGGAGTCGGAGATCGCGTGGGCGATCGACCTGCCGTCGGACGTGATCGACCTCAAGCGCCGCGCGATGCAGTGCCACGCCAGTCAGACCAGCGACATCGGCATGATGCTGGCGTTCCCGCCGGACATCTACGCCGCGGCCTTCGGCACGGAGTACCTCATCGAGCCCGACGCGAGTGGGTCCGGAACGGACGTGCCGATGCGGCGCGGGTGGCCGTTCGGCTAGCTCAGGGCAGGTCGAGCGCGCGGACCCAGTCGCCGTGGCCGTGCGCCGTGGCCAGGGGGCGACCGTTGACGGCGACGACGAAGATGCCCTTGTGTCGACGGAGCGACTCCGGGACCTGCTCGGCGACGTCGGGCAGGAGGGTCACACCCTCGACCGAGATCCACACACAGTCCAGCTCGGTGACCCGGCGGACGAACTCGGCGCGGGCCGGCGGCTCGAGGTAGCCGAGCACCGCGGTGTGGAACACCACCGGTGTCGATCCCGCGGGACACGCGGCGACGGAGGCCTCCAGCTCCTCGACCAGGTCGCCGGCGATGATCTGCGGCGGGTCGGCGGCCGCGATGTCGAGCGCGGCGTCCAGGCGGGGCACGCGCTCGGCCTGCTGTCCGGGCCAGACCAGGCTGCGTAGCCAGTCGCGGGAATCCGGGTCGGCTGGATCGATGGGGGAGAGGTCGACGCCGCCCCGGTGGACGACCTCCGGCAACGCGCGGGGCAGCGGGACGCCGTCGCGCAGGTCGCAGTCCAGGACCGGGGGCGCCGCGGGAGAGTCGACGATTGCGGGCGTCAGCTCGCGGGTGACGCCGCCGTCGAGCGTGTACCGGTAGGCGTAGCGGTCCGGGTAGAGGCACAGGCCGGCGGAGGCGCCCATCTCCACCAGCGAGAGCGGTCCGGGCAGCAGGGACAGGAACGGCAGGAGCACCGCGCAGCGCTTGGCCTCGTTGGTCTGCGTGGAGTGCGTGAGCGCGATCTGTTCGATCCCCGGCCAGTGTTCGTGGACGAAGTCGCGGAAGGCCGGGTAGTCCTCGGTCTCGGGCGCACCGGCGTGACGGGCGGCGGCGAAGAACAGTGCCGGCTGACGCTTGATCCGGGGCAGCGAGGCGATGAGGTCGCTGGTGTCGGGGTCGTCCGCGATGCCCCGGGCCCAGGAGAGGTACACCGGGGTGCGTCCGCGGACCTCGAACTCGGCGAAGTCGGAGTAGCGGGCGGGGACGTCGTCGACGTGCGCGGAGTCCATGGTGCCCAGCGTCCCACACCCCTTGTCGGGAGGAGGGCTGGCCTGGCCACATCCCACCCGGTATGTTGGTGATGCATCAATAACATCACGCCGATCTCTGGAGGCCCTCATGGCTGCCGACACCGACTTCACGCCCGCCAGGAACGCCTCGACCGACGGTGAGTTCGTCCGCGACGCCACCTACATCAACGATCGCGTGGTGGCGGACGTACCGGCCGGGTCGGAACCGGTGGGGGACAGGGTGGGCGAGATGCGGTGGCCGGTGGAGCCCGGCCGCTATCGACTCATGGCCGCCCGCGCCTGCCCGTGGGCCAGTCGCACCATCATCGTGCGCCGACTCATGGGACTCGAGGGCGCCATCTCGATGGGCCTCGCGGGCCCCACGCACGATGTCAACTCCTGGGTCTTCGACCTCGACCCGGACGAGCGCGACCCGGAGACCGGTCTGCACCGTCTGCAGGAGGCCTACTTCAACCGGATCCCCGACTACCCGCGCGGCATCACGGTCCCCGCGCTGGTCGATCTGCCCACCAAGTCGGTGGTGACCAACGCCTATCAGAAGCTCAACTTCGATCTCCTCTCCGAGTGGACGGCCTTCCACCGCGAGGGCGCCCCGGACCTGTACCCGGCCGAGCACCGGGACGAGATCGACGAGCTGGACTCGTGGATCTACCCCACCGTGAACAACGGCGTGTACCGCTGCGGATTCGCGGCGGACCAGGACGCCTACGAGCAGGCGTACGACGAGCTGTGGGAATCGCTGGACCGGCTCGAGGAGCGGCTGTCCACGCGCCGCTACCTCGTCGGCGACACGATCACCGTCGCGGACATCCGGTTGTTCACCACACTGGTCCGCTTCGACGCGGTCTACCACGGCCATTTCAAGGCCAACCGCAACAAGATCTCCGAGATGCCCGCGCTGTGGGGCTACCTGCGGGACCTGTTCCAGACCCCCGGTTTCGGTGACACCTGCGACTTCCCGCAGATCAAGGAGCACTACTACGACGTCCACCGGGACGTGAACCCCACCGGTGTGGTCCCCAAGGGGCCGGACCTGTCCGGTCTGCTCACCCCGCACCACCGCGAGGAACTGGGCGGTCGACCGTTCGGCGACGGCACCGCACCCGGGCCCATCGAGGACCCGGCGGAACGCATCGCGGAAGGCCACGGCGCGGCCTGAGAGGGCGGTGAACGCCTACACTCATCGCCTGTGACCCCAGCCCTCCCCGAACCCGGCCGCTACCGTCGTGGCGCCCGACAGTTCCTCATGTTCGGGATCGTGGGTGGCTCCGGCATGGTCGTGAACATGATCGTCACGGTCCTGATGAACAAGGCCAACGGCGGGACACAGAACGCCCAGGACATCCTCTTCCCGCTCGGGGGGACGGAGTTCAACTTCCGGTTCACCACGCTGGTGTGGATCGTGGCCTTCCTCGTGGCGAACGTCTACAACTTCCTGCTCAACCGGCACTGGACCTTCGGCAAGGGGCACAAGGCGCCCCCCTGGCAGGAGTTCTGGCCGTTCCTCGTGGTGGGGTCGGTGGCGGCGGCCGCGGGCATCTTCATCAAGCTCGCGTTCACCAACCCCACCAGCCCGTTCTACCTACCGGAGCCGCTGTTCCACGAGGACGCCGGGATCAACTCCCGTGAGTACTGGAGTCAGCTGCTGACGATCCTCATCACGATGCCGATCAACTTCATCGTCAACAAGCTCTGGACGTTCCGGGCGGTGCGCAACCGGCACCACGCGCGTTCCACCACGGATGCGTCGGACGCGGCCGACGCGGTGGTCTAGGCCCCGCCGTGGAGTCCTCGCCGCTGGTCCTGTGGTTCGACCTGATGGGTGTGTTCTTCTTCGCCCTGTCCGGGAACCTGCTGGCGGCGCGGAAGGACATCGACATCACCGGTGGCCTCGTGCTGGGGCTGCTCGCCGGTCTCGGTGGCGGCATCATCCGTGACGTCCTGCTGGGGGTCACCCCGCTCGCGCTGTCGGAGCCGATCTACCTCGTCGCGCCCGTGGTCGCGGCGGCGGTCGTGTACCTGCTCGGTTCGCTCATCCACCGCGTGCAGACGCTGATCGTCGCGTTCGACGCCGCGGGCCTCGGGCTGTTCTGCACCTTCGGCACCGCGCGGGCACTGGACCACGGGATGCCGGTCGCGTCGGCGCTGCTGCTCGGGGTGGTCACGGCGGTGGGCGGCGGGTTGCTGCGGGACGTGGTCGCGAACGAGATCCCCGCGGTGTTCAGCGGCTCCAACCTGTATGTCATCCCGGCGGCGACCGGTGCCGCCCTGACGGCCCTCGCCGTGGCCACCGACACCTGGGGGCCGATCGCCGCGACCGTGTTGTCCTTCCTCGTGTTCGCGTTCCGCATGGTCGCGTGGTGGCGGCAGTGGCGCGTCCCGGCGCCGGTGCGGAGCTGGACCGTGCGGGACCTCGACGTGCTGCGCCGCCGCGAGCGGTCGGTGTTCGGCCGGCCGCGCCGGGAGGGGAGCTCCGCCGACGACCGGGATCACGAGAGGCGCGACGACGACGAGGGCCGCGACCGCGACGACGACGCTGATCCCGACGGCCTCCGAGACTTCCGGCCGGGCCGACGTCGGTAGGGTTGTCCGGTGCAGTACTACCTCAGCCTGCTGGGTTTCGCGGCGATCGATTCGCTCAATCTCCTGGCCTTCGCCGTCATCGCGGGCCTGTGGCTGACCTCTGCCGGTCGCGGGATCGCGTTCGCGCCACGGGCCGCGCGGTTCACCGGCGGCGCGTTCTGCGGCATCGTGTTGCTCTCGCTGATCTCGGTGTGGGTGATCGGCAACAACCAGGAGTTCGTCCGCAGCCTGTTCTACAACCTGTGGGCGATGGTCGCGCTCGGCGTGGTCGGCCTCGTCATCACGGTCATGGGGTTGCGTACGCCCGCCGAGGCCAAGGAGGAGAGCGTCGAGGCGCCGCTGACGCAGAACATCCTGCAGAAGTTCGGGATCATGGCCACGGGTGTCGCACTGGGCGTCATCCAGTCCGGGACATCGGCGCCGTTCGCCGCGGGGATGGTGCTCATCTCGTTCGCCGAGACCCCGTGGTGGTCCAAGCTGCTGCAGATCCTGTTCTTCGCGATCATCGCGATCCTGCCCAGTGCCGGGTTGATCGTCGCCCTGGCGCGGGTCCGGTCGGGCGGGATCACCGCGGCCACCCGCCGGATCGACCGGTTCCTGTCGTACGGCCGCGTGGCCGGGCGAGTGCTCACCCTCGTGGTGGGGGTGGCGCTGCTGGTCCTGGCTCTGGTGCGGATCGTCCAGCTCACGGGCGTGCTGTCGTAGCGCGGTCCTAGGGTGGCGGGCGACCGCCACACGGGTGGTCCGATGAACCCGGGAGACCTCATGCAGACCCAGACCCAGGCACAGTCCCACGCACAGTCCCAGACCCAGGACGACGACTCCGCCGCCGCCCCGACCCCCGCCGATGCCGCGAACCCCACTGCCCCGACCGCCGGCACGGTGCTCTGCGAGGACGGGCTGAGGCGACCTCCCTGGGCGGCGCGGGACCCCCTGCTGCGGGAGTATTACGACACCGAGTGGGGCGTGCCCGTCCGGGACGAGGCCGGACTGTTCGAGCGGCTGGTCCTCGAGGGATTCCAGTCCGGGCTCAGCTGGGTGACGATCCTGCGCAAGCGCCCGGCCTTCCGGGAGGCGTTCGCGGGGTTCTCCCCGGACGCCGTCGCCGCCTTCACCGAGGACGACGTGGCCCGGCTCATGGCCGACGAGCGGATCGTGCGCAACCGCCGGAAGATCGACGCCGCCATCGCCAATGCGCGTGCCGTGGTAGCCCTGCGGTCCGAGGGTGGGCTCGGGGAGCTGATCTGGTCGTACCGGCCGGAGACCACCCCGCAGCCGCGGACCGCGGACGAGGTACCCAGCCGCTCGCCGGAATCGGAGGCGCTCGCCAAGGAGCTCAAACGACGCGGATTCAGCTTCGTGGGACCGGTGACCGTCTTCGCGCTGATGGAGGCCATCGGGGTGGTCGACACCCACCTGGTGGATTCGCACCGTCGCGGATCCTCGGGCGTGTGGACCGGGGGCGCGACGACTCTGGAGGGCGCGGGCTGACCGGTCAGCCGGGTGGCCCCGGCAATGCGGGCAGTCCGGCGCGGGCGGGGAGGTCGGGGATCGGTGCGGACAGTGCGGCGGCGCCCTCGACCTGCCCGGTGGCGGGGCCGCCCACGCAGCCGGGGATCCCGCGCAGTGCCGCCATGCGCATCAGGGAGCGGTCGAGGGCCTGTCTGCTCAGGGCGCCATTGGCCAGTGCCTGTTCGACGGCGTCCAACGCCTCGCCGATCCCGGCCGTGGTGATCCACAGCGGGGAGTCCGCGCCGGCGATGAGCGACTCGGCGACCGCCCGGGGCAGCGGGAAGGCGTCGGTGACCGCGCGCATGCCGGACAGGTCGTCGGTGAAGATCGGTCCGTCGAACTGTTGCGCCCCGTAACCGTGGCCCTCCCGCAGGAGTCGGTACGCCGCCGGTGAGAGCGAGGCCGGACGGTCCACCCCGGTCAGTCCGGGCACCTGCTGGTGGCCCAGCATCATGCCGGCGCCGGGGGTCCCGGCGAGTTCGGCGAACGGGTGCAGGTCGTGGGGCACGAGCTGGTCCAGGGGTGGCACGGTCACCGACTGGTGGTGGCTGTCGCCGGAGGAGCGGCCGTGGCCGGGGAAGTGTTTGAAGACCGGGGCCACACCGGCGTCCTGCAGTCCGGTCGCGAACGCGCGGGCATAGCGCACCACG
The DNA here is from genome assembly GCF_032905965.1 of Dietzia sp. IN118. Taxonomy (NCBI): domain Bacteria; kingdom Bacillati; phylum Actinomycetota; class Actinomycetes; order Mycobacteriales; family Dietziaceae; genus Dietzia; species Dietzia sp. IN118. Next base: position 181,231 of record NZ_JAUMSR010000001.1, read on the forward strand.
CGGGCCGGATCGGGGGAGAAGGAGCGGTCCCCGATCACGGCGCCGTCCGGTTGCGCGGACACGTCGACCGAGGGGGCGAAGTCGACGGTCACGCCCATCCCGCGCAGGAACTCGCCGCGCGCGCGGGCCGCCGACCGGACCTGCTCCGGACTCATGGTGGCCGCCATGACCCGGGCGGACGGCAGCGGGCCGGCGTAGGGGGCGATGCGGGACACGCGGCCGCCCTCCTCGTCGATCGCGACCAGCAGCGGGAGGGGAGAGTCCTGCTGGAGACGGGCGAGCGCGTCGCCCGAGACCACCTCGCCGACGACGCCGCCACCGAGGAAGATCCCCCCGATCTTGTGTTGCTCGACCGCCTGCCGGGCGTCTGCCATCGAACTCACGCCGACGGTGAACAGTTGCGCGATCCGCTCCCGCTGGCTCAGTGAATCCAGGGGCGACTCGCACGGCGGTGCAGGTGGCGGCGCCGGTGGCGCGGGCGGCGCAGCGCCAGCCGCTGTCGCTGCCGGGGTGGCCGCAGCGCTGACGGGGGCCGGGTCCACGGGTTCGTCGTCCGAGCACCCGCTCATCGCCAGTCCGGTGATGAGGACGGCGGCCATCACGCGGAGCCGGCGGGTGAGGGACACGGCCCCCAATGTATCCGGCCCGGCGGGTGAGCCGAATTCGAGCGGGGGGCCGGGTGCCACGTTCATCTGCCGTCCACCCGGGTTTGTGATGGTGACACGGTGACGTCGACTCTGGAGCGCAGACTGGGCCTGTCCGATGCCGTCGTCGTGGGACTCGGCGCGATGGTGGGGGCCGGGGTGTTCGTGGCGTTCGCGCCCGCCGCGGCCCGCGCCGGCTCGCTGGTGTGGGTCTCGCTCGCGGTGGCCGCGGTGGTGGCCGTGTGCAACGCGTTGTCGTCGGCCCGGCTGGCGGCGCAGTTCCCCTCGGCGGGAGGGACGTACGTCTACGGGCGCGAACTCCTCGGGCCGCTGCCGGGGTTCCTCGCCGGCTGGGGTTTCGTGGTGGGCAAGACCGCGTCCTGCGCGGCGATGGCCCTCACGGCGGGCCTGTACCTCTGGCCCGGGCACGCCGGCCTCGTCGCGGCCGCGGCGGTGCTCGCGCTGACGATCCTGTCGGTGCTCGGCGTGCAGCGCACGGCCGCCGCGTCGAAGGTGCTGGTCGGAATCGTGCTGGTGGTTCTGGCGGTGTTCGTCGCGATGGCGTGGGTGACTGGACCCGCGAGTACCGGTCCGGTGGCGTCACCGCCCGCCGTCGACGGTGAGGCGCGGCCCGCCCGGGTTCTCGGGGTCCTCGGGGGCGCGGGGTTCTGCTTCTTCGCCTTCGCCGGGTACGCCCGCATCGCGACCCTCGGGGAGGAGGTGCGTGAGCCCGCCCGCACGATCCCCCACGCGGTCGTCGTGGCGATCACCGTGGTGATCGGGGTCTACGCGGCGGTGTTGGCCGCCACGGTGCACGTGCTCGGGGTGGGGGGAGTGGCCGCGAGCGCGGCGCCGGTGCTCGACGCGGCCGCTCAGATCGGTGGCGCGGCAGGCGGCGGCGCGGGAGGCGGTGGCGAGTCAGGCGGTGGCGCGGTGCTCGCGTCGGTGGTCCGAATCGCCGCCGGGATCGCGGCGCTCGGGGCGTTGCTCGGTGGGGTGCTCGGCGTATCCCGAACGGCGATGGCGATGGCGCGCGACCGGCACCTGCCCGCGCCGCTCGCGGCCGTGCACCCCATCACGCGGACGCCGTAAGTCGCCGAGCTCTGCGTGGGCGTGCTGGTGGCCGCGATCGTGCTGGTCGCGGACGTCCGTCAGGCGATCGGGTTCTCCTCCTTCGCGGTGTTGATCTACTACCTCGTGGCGAACGCCGCCGCACTGCGCCTCGATCGGCGGCACCGGCGACTGCCGGCCTGGGTGCCGGTGCTGGGTGCGATCGGGTGCGTGGTGGTCGCCGGGAGTCTGCCCTGGCAGTCGGTGATCGGGGGCGTCGTCGTCTTCGTCGTCGGCGGCGCGGTCTATGCGGTGACCCGACGCCGGGCGGTACCGCCGGGCGTAGCGTCGGGGGCATGACCCACGACGACACCCGCCACGTCCGGCCCCGCCTCCTGCCGTCCCACCTGCGGCGTCCCGTGATCGGTGCGCCGATGGCGGGCGGACCCACGACGCCGGAGCTCATCGCCGCGGTCGGCGAGGCGGGTGGGCTCGCGATGATCGGTTCGGGGTACCTCGACGCCGCCGGCCTCCGCGCGGAGATCGCGCGTGTGCGTGAGCTGACGGACGCGCCGTTCGGGGTGAACGTCTTCCTCGTGGACCGCGACGACTCCGACGCCGCCCTGTCGGCGGCGGGTGGACGGGACGCGGTGGCGGGGTACGCGGCGGCGATCGGGCCGGTCGCGCAGCGGCTGGGGGTCACGCTCCCGGAGGAGCCGAAATTCACCGACTTCGACCAGGACGCCAGCCTCGCGGCGCTGGTGGCGGACCCGGTCGCGGTGGTCTCCTTCACCTTCGGGATACCGGATCCCGGCATGGTCCGGGCTCTGCAGGAGGCGGGGTCGGCCGTGGTCGTCACGGTGGCCGGGGTCGCCGACGCCCGCCGGGCGGTCGAGGCGGGGGCGGACTGGCTGTCGGTGCAGAGCGCCGAGGCCGGAGGACACCGCTCCACGACGACGATCGGTCAGGAGCCCGACGCCATCACCACCCTGGAGCTGGTGCGGGCGGTACGTGTGGCGCTGCCGGAGACGCAGTTCGTCGCCGCCGGCGGGATCAGCACGCCGGAGGACGTGGTCGCCGTGCTCGACGCCGGCGCGGACGGGGTACAGCTGGGCACCGTCCTGCTACGCACCCCGGAGGCCGGTACGAGCGACCTGCACAGGACCGCTCTCGCCGACCCCGGGTTCACCGAGTCCCGGCCGACCCGCTGCTACACCGGCCGCTACGCCCGGGCGCTCGTCAACGGTTTCGTGGAGGAGTTCGATGCGGCCGCGCCCCCGGCGTACCCGCATCTGCACCTGCTCACCGGGCCCTTGCGCAAGGCCGCCGCGCAGGCCGGGGACTCCGGGGTGCCGCCGCTGTGGGCGGGGTCGCGCTGGCGGGCGGCCGACGCCTACGCCGATCGGCCGGCGGCGGAGGTCGTCGCGGACCTGTGGGACCGGGCGGCGGCGCTGCGGGGCTGATCGGCGAACGGACGCCTGCCGGTCACCCGGCCCGCCGCTCGGCCTCGGCGGCGATGTCCGCCAGGTCCTGCTCCATCGTCCTGCGGGTCGACTTCTCCGCGAACCGGCCCATCACGGACATCACGACCCGGGAGACCGCGGGGGCGTGGGCGGTGTGTGCACCGAACCGCATCCGCAGGGTCGAACCGCCGTCGGCGTCCGGGGTGATGGTGAAGACGGTCTTGTACTCGGTGCCGCCGCTCTCGGCGACGATCGTGGTGGAGTGCGGTGGCTCGGCGGCCTGCACCATCATCTCCTCGGTCGCCTTCATCCCGAACATCTTGCGCGTCTCACGCCAGCGCAGGCCGGGCTGATACGGGCCGGAGGTGAGGATCTCGACCGCCAGCACGCCACTGAGCGTGCGATGCGCCTCGGGGATGTCTGTGAGCACGGCCCACACGGTGTCGGGGTCGGCGGCGACGTGGCGGGTCAGGTCGAGTTCCATGGCTCCACGGTACCGGCGCGTGTGAACGAAACGGGTCGCGACAGAACGGGTTGCGGAAATGCGGAAACCGGCCCCCGCCGGAGCGGGGGCCGGTCTCACTGTGCGCTCGGGCCGACCGCAGCCGGGCCCGGGCGAGGCGCCGTCAGGCGCGTCGGCTCAGTTGGTCAGCGAGCCGGTGGCCTGCGCGACGAAGCCACCGATGGTGTTGAGCACCTCGGCGATGATGCCTGCGCCGGCGTCGACGACGTCGGAGCCGGTGTTAACGGCGGCGGAGCCGGTGGCGAGGCCGGGGAGGAAAGTCTCGATGGAACCCATGATGTAGTCCTTTCGTCGGGGGATGCGACGCCTGGTGCGTCGATCGGTGTGCGTGGTTCCCGGCGAGCTCGGGGCTCATCGGGAACTCACCTCCGGACGCTACGTAGAGCTGCAGCGGGATTCACCCGGTTCAGTGCCAATCGCGGGCGGTCCACGGGGAATGTCTTTTACTTACGCTGGCCGGCCCGGGTTCGCGGTTTAATGTGATCTACGCCACATTCAGCCCTGAAAGGCGTGCTGCGCCTTTCCGGAAAAGCCCGGAGGCGGGAGAAGAAGGGGCTGGTAAATGCACAACGCCGGCATCCTCGAAAGAGAATGCCGGCGTTGAAAGTGACTAGGACCTCGTGGGTCCAGCGTCACTCAGCTCAGAGCGCGCCCACGACGTTGCCGAGCGAGCCGGTGACGGTGCCGTAGACACCGTCGGCGGCGGCGGAGCCGGTGCTGACGAAGCCCTCGGCGGCGTCGGAGCCGGTGCCGATCAGGCTGTTGAAGAAGTTGAGGAAACCGGTGAAGATGCTCTCGATCATGAGAGACCCCTTTCGTCTGTGGGCGGCGCGAGGGTGCGCCGCTCTCGTGGTGCAGTCCTGCTTTCGGACTCGTGATGTACATCCCGAATCCGCTGGAGGACGTTACGCAGCACCCGCGGAATTACTACCTCCGGGGAGGTTTTCGCCCGGTGTTCCGGTCGCACACTTTCTTATCAATGCAGATAAGGGGGCTCCCCATTTTTCTCGTGTTAGTTGGGTCACATTACTGAAATACCTCGGGCTTCAGCAGGCGCCCCGGCCCGACACGGGCGGTCGCATACCGCCGGCGGACCCCGGCGGGGGAGAATGGTCACCATGACTCCGCCGAACGCCGCCGTCGCCGCCCAGACGATCCCGCTCCCGCCGGGCTTCCGCGCCCACGCGGGTGCCGCGGGTCTGCGTGAGCGCGGGGATGACGTCTTCGTCGTCGTCAACGACGGTCCCTCCCCGGCGTCGTCGGCGGTGTTCACCCGATCCCTCTTCGCCGGACCGTCGGTCGTGCTCAGCCGCGCCAACGCGGCGAGCGGTCGGGCGCGCGGCGTGGTGGTCGTGGCCAAGAACGCCAACGTCGCCACCGGCGAACAGGGCATGGCCGACGCGCGCGAGGTGCTCGAGCATGCGGCCGCCGCCGTGGGGGCGGCGCCGGAGGAGATGCTCATCGCCTCCACCGGCGTCATCGGCCGGCGGTACCCGATGGACCTCCTGCGCACGCATCTCGACGGCCTGGCCGGTGCCGGGTTCGACGCCGACGCGGTCGCGCTGGCCACCGCGATGATGACCACGGACACCCATCCCAAGACGGCGCGGGTGGAGGTGACGACGACGACGGGCGGCACCGCCGAGATCGTGGGCATCGCCAAGGGCGTCGGAATGGTCGAACCGGACATGGCCACGATGATCGCGGTGCTGTTCACCGATGCCGCGGTGGAGCCGGGGGTGCTGGACTCCGCGTTCAGGGCCGCGGTGGACGAGACCTTCAACTGCCTGTCCGTCGACACCGACACCTCGACCTCGGACACCGCGATCGCCCTGGCCAGCGGCGCGGGCGACCCTGTCGGCGAGGTCGAACTGCGTGAGGCGTTCGAGGCGATCTGCCTCGACCTGACCCGCCAGCTCGCGCGCGACGGGGAGGGCGCCACCAAACTCCTCACGGTCGAGGTCACGGGCGCGCGGGACCGGGCCCAGGCCAAGCGGGTGGCCAAGGCGATCCTCAATTCCCCGCTGGTCAAGACCGCCGTCCACGGCGCCGACCCCAACTGGGGACGGGTCGCCATGGCGATCGGCAAGTGCCACGACGACACGGACATCGACCCCGAGCGGGTCCGCATCGTGTTCGGCGACCTCGAGACCTACCCGGCGTTCCCCGGCGAGGCCGAACTCGAGCGGCTCACCGAGATCATGCGGGCCGGGGAGGTCACCATCGCGGTCGACCTGGGTGTGGAGAGCGGCGCCGGCGTGGCCGGCGGGGCCTGCACCGTCTACGGCTGCGACCTGAGTCGCGAATACATCTCGATCAACGCTGATTACACGACATGAGCCGGCTGCACGACGGGAGCGCGGTGGAGGACCTCGAGGCGATCCGGGCGGTCTTCGCCCGGCGCCTGTACGTCATGGACACCAAACAGTGGGACGCCTACGGACCGTGCCACACCGAGGATGTGGTCAGCGAGTCGTGGGCGGCGAGCGGCGGCGCGGCCGAGGTGCGCGGGCGCGAGGCGCTCACCGCCGCGATCCGCGACACCCTCGACGGTCCGAACCCGGTGACGAGCGTCCACCACGGCCACACGCCGCTGCTGGAGCTGACGGGCCCGGACCCGACCACCGGTGAACCCACGGCCACCGGCATCTGGGCGATGGAGGACCGGTTGTGGTGGTCGGTCGACGGCCGTGAACGGCGGCTCCACGGCTGGGGGCACTACCACGAGCGGTACCGGAGGGTGGACGGGCAGTGGCTGATCGCCTACCGGCGGCTCGAACGGATCCGCGTGGACACCGGCTGGAATTGACACCGCCTGGAACTGACACCGCCTGGAGCTAACCCGCCGGGTTGGGATTGCGGCGGGCCATGGCCAGCAGCGTGTCGCGGGTGTCGTGCCACACGGTGCCGCTGATGTCGCCCCACGGGTCGTGCCCGCCGGGGACCAGCGAGACCCGGGCCGGGTCGCCGGCGCGGCGGGCCGCCCGGACATACGACTCGGACTGCTCGGGCAGGACCACCTTGTCGTCGCGGCCGTGGACGCACACCACCGGAATCCCGGCGGGAAGATGCGTGGCCGGGGACGCGTCGACGTAGCGCTGGCGGCGATCGTCCGGGCGGCCACCGAGGAGCCTGTGGACGTACCGGTCGCCGGTGCGCTCGGCCATGAGCAGGTCCGACACCCCGGCCAGGGAGACGCAGCCGGTGACCGGCACGACCGGCCGGGACCCGGGCAGCGAGGACGGTAGCCGCGCCCGCCCCGCGACCCACAGCGCGAGATGACCGCCGGAGGAGTGCCCGGCCACCACCACCCGGCGTAGATCCAACCGGCCGTCGATCTGCGAGGAGACCTCGGCGAGGTGGTCGACGGCATCGCAGACGTCCGCCACGGTGGTGGGCCAGCCGCCGCCGGAGTCCACCCGCCGGTACTCGACGTTCCACACCGCCACGTCGAAGGACGCCAGGTCGCGTGCATGGTTCTCCATGTACGCCAGGCCGAGCGAGTCCTTCCACCCCCCGCCGTGGACCAGCACCACCACCGGCAACGCCGGGTTCGCGGAGTCGGGTAGGTACAGGTCGCCGAACGTCTGGCCGTCGGTGTCGCCCGGATCGGCGTAGTAGTGGCGGCGGGGCTCGGTCACCGGGACGGCTCCCTCGGGCGGCACGTACGGGCGCGGCCCCACCGAGTCCGCATTCTGGCCGGAACCGGACCCCTCGTCGTCGTCACCCGCTCCGATCATCGACGTCAGGGCCCACCCCGCCGCCCCGCCGAGGCCGGCCGAGAGGCCGATCAACAGCGAGCGGCGGGACGGGTCGGGCCGGGCGCGGCGCGACGTGCGGCGGCTGGGCATGCGGCGGCTGGACCTCCTGGTAGGGGGGCGCCGGCCGGGTCGGGCGGGGGGACTCAGACGGTGCCGGCGACGACGTCGTTCTCCGCGCCATCGTAGAACGGGACGTACCCGTTCTCCTTGGACAACACGTAGAGCGGGTCATCGAACTTCGAGGTGTCGAACGCCTGATCACGTAATTCGTTCTTGCGGCTCTTGTAGGTCGAGGTCTGCTCGAGCTCCTTGGACAGCCGGACGAACAGGGGCACCGCGTACGAGGGCAGCGAGTCGCGCAGGTGCTTCGCCATCGCCGCACCGTCGAAGTCGGACTTGTCGTGCAGACGCACCGCCGCCATCCCCGCCTTGCCGTCGGCGTCCGGGACGGCCACGCCGTAGACCACGGCCTGGTCCACCTCGGGAAGGGAGCTGACCGCGGCCTCGACCTCGGTGGTGGCCACGTTCTCGCCCTTCCAGCGGAAGGTGTCGCCCAGGCGGTCGACGAAGGACGCGTGCTTGAGTCCCTGGTCGAGCATGAGGTCGCCGGAGACGAACCAGGCGTCACCGTCGCTGAAGGCGTCGCGGACGATCTTCTTCTCCGTGGCCTCGGCGTCGGTGTAGCCGTCGAAGGGCTGGGAGTCGGAGATCCCGCTGATCAGCAGGCCGGTCTTGCCCTTGCCGACCTTCGTCAGACGGCCGTCGTCGCCCCGGCGGGGCTCACCCGTCTCGGGGTCGTAGTCGACGATCGCGAAGTCCATGGGGCAGTAGCCGGTGGTCCGTGGGACGTTGAAGGCGTTGACGAACGCGATGTTGCACTCGCTGGCCGCGTAGAACTCGCAGATTCGACCGATCCCGAACCGCTCCTGGAACTCGTGCCAGATCTCGGGGCGCAGGCCGTTGCCGGTCATGACGCGGATGGAGTGGTCGCGGTCGCCCGGGCCGGGATCCTGGTTGAGCAGGTACCGGCAGATCTCGCCGATGTAGATGGCCGCGGTCGCGCCGGCCGCGCGGGCCTGGTCCCAGAACTTCGACGCCGAGAAGTGCTCCTCGATCGCCATGCAGGCACCCGCGGCGAGCACGCAGCCGAGGCCCACCGTGAGGGCGTTGTTGTGGTACATCGGCAGCGGACAGAGCAGGACATCGTCCTTGCGCAGGCGCACGCCCGACAGGCCGAACCCGGCCATCGCCTTGTTCCAGCGGTAATGGGACATCGTCGAGGCCTTGGGCAGGCCCGTCGTGCCCGAGGTGAAGACGTAGTAGGCGGTCTCGTCCCCCACGGTGTCGTCGGCTTCCGGCGGGTTGGTGTCACCCACGTCGTCGCCCAGTGCGTCGAGCTCGTCCTCCAGCCAGGTCAGGTCGGACAGCTCCTCCGGGCGGTGGTTCGCGCGGAACTCGCGGAAGGGCAGGTCGATCGGGGAGCTGACGGCGACGAGCTCGCCGACCCAGTTCTCCCGGGGGACGGACTGGACGGCCTCGGCGCACTCGGCGCCGACGAGCACGACCTTGGACTCGATGATCTTCTGCGAATGGTCGAGGACCTCGCCGCGCTGGTGGTGGTTGAGCAGGCCCACCGACGCGCCGACCTTGACCGCACCCAGGATCGCGAGCATGATCTCGGTGCGGTTGACCATGCAGATGCCGACGGTGTCGCCCCGCTGGACCCCGCGCGCCCTGAGCACCTCGGCGAAGCGGTTGGCCCGCCGGTTGGCCTCCCCGTAGGTGATCTCGGTGCCGAGGAACTTCAGGAAGGGGGCGTCGGGCCGGTCGGCTGCGAGCTTCTGGAAGCGGCGGCCGATGGACACCTTGTGGCTGCTGCGCGAGGTGCGGACGATGCGGAGACCGTTGAGGACGGACGGCAGGTCGGCGACCAGGGAGGGCAGGCCCTTGGCGAGGTCGGCCGGGCTGAGGGTCCGGGCGGCCTCGGACCGGCGGGCGGTGGCGGTGGACGTGTCGGTCACGGTTTCTCCTCTGTGGCGGTGGTGAGTGACTTCGCTGGGTCGCCCGCGAGGCCACGCCAGGCGAGCTCGACGACGACCCCGGCGGCCACCGACGTGGGGATCGAGCGGTGCGCGACGCGGTCGGCGACCGCCTCGCCCGCCCCGACGAGGGCGGTCGCGACGACCTCGAGCACCTCGCGGCTGCGCTCGTCGACGGAGTTCTGCGCGAGGAGGTCGGTGGTCAGGTCCACCAGGACCGACCGGGTCTTCTCGACCTCCTCACGGAACTGGGGTTCGGCGAATGCCTGACGGTAGACGACGTTCCACGAGTCCGTGTGCTGGTCGACGAACTCCAGGAACGCCTGGACGACGCCCTCGAGTCTCCGCCGTGGCCCGGCGCTGCCGGTCGCGGCGTCGGTGAGGTGGTCGATGAGCCGCCCGGACTCCCGGACCACGCACGCGGCGAACAGTTCCTCCTTGGAGCCGTAGTACAGGTACAGCATCGGCTTGGAGATGCTGGCGTGGCGGGCGATGGTGTCCATCGAGGCCGACCGGTAGCCGAGATCGGAGAACACGCTGATCGCGGAATCGAGCATCTGTTGCTCGCGGATCGCGCGTGGGATGCGTTTGGTCCCCGTCGTCACAGGTCTCCTCCCGGCGGGCGCTCTGCGGTGCGGTGTGGTGCGGTCTGGTGTGGCGCGGTGTCATGTGCCACACCCAACTTACCCGCCGGTAAGGACTTATGGGAGCCGCTCCACCGATCCGGCGGGCCGCGGGTGCTACTCTTCCGGCGTCGGTGTGCTCCACAGCACCCGCCGTGAGACATCGTCAGACACTGTCACGTGAACCGCAGGGAGAACCCGATGAGCTTCGGTACCGGAGCGCTCGCCAGCGCAGTCGGCGGAATCGTCCTCGGCGGCATCGTCGCCTTCGGGGTCAACACCGCCATGGCCGAGAACTCCATCCCCGAGGTCGCGCAGCCGCCGGCCGACCAGGCCCTGCTCGGCCAGGTCGAGTACGGCGCGCGCTGATCCCGCGCAGCCGTCAATCCCTCACGCCGGCGTAGGTGATCCGCGGGGCCCGATTCGGCGCCGGCGCGCGTGACGCGGTCGTCGCGTTCCTCGCTTTTCTCCTGCTGGCGTGCCTGCAGTCCCCGGGTCTGGTCGTCCCGGACACCAAGTACGACCTCGTCGTGGACCCCGGGCGCTTCCTCGCCCAGGCCACCCACCTGTGGACCGGGCTGTCCTTCTCCGGCCAGGTGCAGAACCAGGCGTACGGATACCTGTTCCCGCAGGGCCCGTTCTTCGCGGTCTTCGACCTGGTCGGGATGCCGGCCTGGCTGACCCAGCGCCTGTGGTGGGCCGTCGTGCTGACCGTCGCCTTCGTCGGCGTGGTCCGCGTCGCCGCCGCGCTGCGCATCGGCACCCGCGTCACGCGCCCGGTCGCGGGCGTCCTCTACGCGCTCGCGCCGCGCATGCTCGGCGACCTGGGCTCGATCTCGTCGGAGATCTGGCCGGTCGCCCTCGCGCCCTGGGTGCTGCTGCCGGTCATCCGGGTACTGCAGGGGCGGATGTCGCCGCGCCGGGGCGGGGCCGGTGCCGCGCTGGCGTTGGCACTGATGGGTGCGGTCAACGCCGTCGCCACCGCGGCCGCCTGCCTGCCCGCGGTGCTGTGGTGGGCCCTGCACCGTCCGGACCGCACCTGGGCGCGGCTGGCCGCGTGGTGGCTGCCGCTGTCCGCGGCGGTGTGCGTGTGGTGGGCGGTGCCGTTGGTGCTGCTCGGCCGGGTCTCGCCCCCGTTCCTCGACTACATCGAGTCGGCTCAGGTCACCACCCGGTGGTCCTCGGTGACCGAGGTGCTGCGTGGCGCCTCGACGTGGGTCCCGTTCGTGTCGACCGACCGGACCGCCGGCGCGGACCTCACGAGCGAGCCGGTGTTCGTCCTGGCCACCGGGGTGCTCGCCGCGGCCGGCGTCGTGGGGTTGCTGTGGCGCGGGATGCCCGCACGGGGCCCGCTGTTGGTGATCGGCGCCGTCGGCCTGGTGGCGATGGCGGCGCCGTGGGTCGGGCCCGCCGGTGGCGGCCTCGCCGAGACCCTGCGCGCCGTCCTCGACGGCCCGGGCGCCGCGCTGCGCAACGTCCACAAGTTCGAGCCGCTACTGCGGTTGCCGCTGGTACTGGGCGTCGCCCACCTGGTGTCCTGTCTGCTCGCGGGACTCGCGCGGGGCGGCGACGGGGCCGCCCCGGGCGAGACCCCCCGCGTCCGCGTGGTGGACGCGCTGGCGCACCCGGAGCGCCACCGGTCGGTGGCCGTGGCGATGGTGGTCGTGTTGGCCGCGGGTGTGTCCGTGGCCCCGGCGTGGCTGGGCAGGCTCGCGCCGGTGGGCGCCCATGAGTCACTGCTCGACCACTGGCCGGAGGCGGCGCGGTGGCTGTCGGAGAACGCGCCGGTGGACCGGCCGGGTGCGGACGGCGAGGACGGCGAGGACGGCGAGGACGGGGAGTCCGACCCGGCCGGCACCACGCGTGCGCTCGTGGTCCCCGGCGCGTCGTTCGCCCGCCAGGTGTGGGGGGTCACCCGGGACGAACCCCTGCAGCCGCTGGCCCGGACGCCGTGGGCGGTCCGCGACTCCGTGCCGCTGCAGCCGGCCCCCGCGATCCGCGCACTCGACGCCGTGCAGCAACGACTGGCCGACGGCCGCGCCGCGCCCGGGATGGCCGCCACACTGGCGTCGCTGGGCGTCGGGTTCCTCGTGGTGCGCAACGACCTGTCCGAGGACGCCGCCGCGCCGCGCCCGGCGCTGGTGCACCAGGCGATCGACGGCTCGCCCGGGTTGGTGAAGGTCGCCGAGTTCGGCGACCCCGTCGGGGGATCCCGGGTCGGTGACGACGGGGTTGGTGACGACGGGGTTGGTGGCGACGGGGGTGGTGACGACGGGGTTGGTGACGACGGTGCCAGGAACGACGACGAGGTGGTCGTGGTGCCCGATTCCGGGCTGCGGCCGGCCTATCCGGCGATCGAGATCTACCGGGTCGACTCACGACTGGGATCGGATGCGGCGCCGCCCGGACCGCCCCGCTCGGCGACCGCGCCGTACACGGTGGAACTCCGCGACCTCCAGGTCGTCGCCGGAGGGCCCGAATCACTGTCCCGGTTGGACGACCTGCTGGCGTCTCAGGACACCGTCGGCTCGCCGTCCCGGGTCACGCGCCTGCTCGAGGCCGACGCGCTCGCCGCCGGCGTCGACCCGGCGTCCGATCCATTCCCGCGGCCGCGGCCGCTGAACTCCACCGGCCCGGTCTTGACGGACTCCCCGGCGGATCGCGAGACCGACTTCGGCCGGGTCGACCACAACTCCTCGGCCGTCCGGGCCGAGGGCGACCCCCGCCGCAGCCGCGGCACGGTCCCCGACTACCCGGCGACCGTCGCCGAGGACGACCCGGCTCTCACGCGGGCCCGATGGAGGGACGCCCGGGTCACGGTGTCGTCCTCGGCGGCCGACTCGGCCCAGACCGGACCGGTGCGGCCGGCGCACTCCGTCGCCGCCGCCGTCGACGGTGATCCCGACACCGCCTGGCGATCCGGCGGGTACGGGTCCGCGTTCGGTGAATGGATCGAGATCGACCTGCCCGAGCCCCTCGACCGCGGCGTCCTGACGCTGACCGTCCCGGACCCCGCCGCCGGACCGCCCGTCAGCAGACTGGAGGTGCGCACCGACACCGGAACCACGACGGTGTTCCCCGCGGTGGGCGAACAGACCTCCGTGCCACTGCCGCCCGGCCCCACCGGGCGGGTCAGGGTGACGGCCACGGGCTTCGCCGACGGCGGCCGCGGCACCTACCTCGAGGTCTCCGAGATCGGACTGACCGCCGGTGGCCAGGACATCCCACTGCTACGGACCATCGCCCTGCCCGGCCGGCCCGAGGACTCCCGCGCGCCGTCCGGCTGGCTGCTGCGCCAGGAACTGTCCGGCCGCTCGGACTGCGTCCACGCCGGCAGCCCGGTCGAGGGACTCGCCGGGGCCGAGGAGTCCACCGGCGCCGCCAGGTGCGCCCCCGGCCTGGCGATCGACCCCGAGGAACCGGGCCGCTTCGCCCGCCTGCTCGACGTCCCCGCCGCCACGACAGTGATCCCGCGACTGCTCGTGCGCCCACGTCCCGGCCCCGCCCTCGACGACGTCCTGCGCGGGGACCCGGCCACCCGCGCACGGCAGGTCCGCGCGACGGGCGAGTCGCTCGTGGACGACCCCGCGGGCAGGCCGTCGGCGGCCGTCGACGGCGACCGTTCCACCAGCTGGCACGCGCCGGACGTTCCCGCGCCGTCGCTCGCCCTGAGCCTGCCCGGTCGCCAGCTCGTCGGCTCGCTCCGCCTCTGGGCACCCCGCTCCGCGGCCCCCGCCGCGCCCGAGGTCATCACCGTCGACACCGGGGTCCAACGCACCCGCGTCGACCTGGCCACGCTCACCCCGGAGGAGGACGGCTCCGTCGTCGTCGACGTCCCCGCCGACCACACCGATCGGATCACCGTCCGCGTCGACGACACCCGGGACGTGCGCGGTCCCACCGGCGCGCGGCTGCCCACCGGCATCGCCGAGGTGTGGGTACAGGACCCCACCGGCGCCCGCATCGGCGCGCTGCCCGCCGCCGACGACGAGCCCGTCACCCTGACCTGCCGGGACGGGCCGAAGCTGCACCTCGGCGACCGGGTCGTCGGCACGCGGATCACCGCCAGCCGACGGGCGCTGCTCGAGGGCCGCGCGGTCACGGCCGAGCTCTGCGACGACTCCGCCGTCCGGCTGGACGCGGGACCGCAGGAGGTCTCGGTGGACCCGGGTCAGGCGTTCTCCGTCGACACGGTGGGCCTCGTCGTCGTCGACCCGGGAACCGGGAGCCGCACGGGAGGCACCGGGGGCGGCCCCGCGCCGATCCTCGGCGGTGCCCCGCACCCCGCCCGGGCCGTCGCCACCGCGCTGTGGGACGACTCGCGGCGCGAACTGCGCGTGCCGTCCGCGCCGCGCGAACGCGTCCTGGTGATCCCCGAATCCGTCACGCCCGCGTGGCAGGCCCGGCTCGTCGCCGACGACGGCACCGACCTGGCCGACCCGCGTCCGGTCACCGTCGACGGGTGGAAGCAGGGCTGGGTGCTGCCCGCCACCACCACCGGCGCCACCCTCGTGCTCACCGTGCCGCTCGACGCGCCGTACCGCGCGGCGCTGCTCACCGGGCCGCTCGCGCTGCTGCTGGTCCTGCTGCTGTTCCTCGTCCGCGGCAGCCGTGACCGGGCGGGGGCCCGCGCCACGCCGTGGCGCGGGCGCGGACCGTTGACGGTCGCCGCGACCGCCGCGTTCGGGTTCGCGGTGGCCGGGCCGGTCGGGCTGGGGGTGACCGCCGGGCTGACCGTGGGTGCGCTGGTGGCGAGTCGGTACCTCGGAGCCGGGCGGGCCCGGCACCTGCTCGTCGTGGGGGCCGGGGCGGGGATCGTCGCCGGCGCCGCGGTGCTGTCCCGCGCCCCGTGGCCGGACCCGCTGGGCTACGCCGGTGACGGCTGGGGGCCTCAGGTCGCGACGGTGGCGGGGCTCGTCTGCGCCGGGCTGGCCGTCAGCTGGCCGTCCGCGGGCCGTCCGCGCGGCGCGCGCCGGGGTGCCAGCCAGCGTCCGGCCGGCACCTCGACCAGCGCGTAGCTGGCAGCCGCGACCACCGTCGAGACCACCGCGGTCACCAGCCAGATCCGCAGCATCTGTCCGGAGAACATGGGCACCGCCGCGATTTGGAACGCGAAGTGCAGGACCAGGACGTGCCACAGGAACACGCCGTACGACCACCGGCCCAGGGTCGTGAGGACGGTCGAGCCGAGAACGGCGAAGCGCAGCCCGCCGCCGTCCGCGGTGCCCGGGCCTGCGGGGGCGGTGGACGGCGCGCCGGCCGG
>NZ_JAUMSR010000001.1:196606-252224 GCF_032905965.1 Dietzia sp. IN118
CGCTGTCTTCGTTTTCCGGCACTCGTGGCTCCCACCGACACGTCTCCCCCACCCGCTCCCCTTCCCCTCCCCGCCCTCCTCCCGTCCGGAGGGGGCGTCCTCGTCCCTGGCCGGGCGCGGGGGGGTCGGGTGGCGCGCCGGCGGCTGAAACCGGCCCACCGCCATCGGCGGGGAAGTCCTGCGGCGCACCCCGGCGGTCTCGGGGGTCGCCCTCGTCGTTCTGCCCGCTCCGCGGGGGGTGGGTGACGCGCCGGCCGGGGCGAGCGCGGCCGGGGCCAGGAGGCAGAACGCCACCACGGCGCCGAGCGCCGTGCGGAGCGCGAACTCGGGGCCCGACGGATGCACGAAGCCCTCGGTGAACCACTGCGGCACCGTGCTCACCAGGAACGCCGCGGCCGCGACCGCCCACCACCCCCACCGTGCGTGGCGGTGGCGGGCCAGCGCCGCCGCCCGTCCGGGCGGGGCGCAGGCGAGTTCGGCCAGGATCATCCCCGCCGCGAACCACGACGCGAACGCCGGCGGCAGGATCTGGTCGTTGAGCCGGTCGTGCAGACCCAGCTCGTACCACGGCAGGAGCGCCCACCCCAGGCTCGCCACCCCCACGACCGCGATCGCCGGAATGCGCCACCGCGCCGCCCGCCCGCGCAGGCCCGCGAGCGCCCACCACAGCAACGGCAGCACCAGATAGAAGCTCATCTCCACGGACAGCGACCACGCGTGCGTGAGCCCCTCGACGAGGGAGTCCGGGACGTACACCTGGGTGAGCGTCAGGTTGGACGTCCATGTGCTGGCGGAGCTCCCTGCGTTCCGGGGGATCAGCAGGAACACCGCGGACACCAGGACGAGATACGCGGGCATAATCCGGACGAGTCGGGAGCGCAGATAGTCGCGGGCGGGCCGTGCGGTCCCCGTGCCTCCCCGGCGTGCGTGCAGGGCGTGCGCGCGCCACAGCAGGAAGCCCGAGAGCGCGAAGAACACGGCCACGGACAGGTCGAAGCGGCCCCAGACGCGGTTGAGGAACGACCCCGTCGAGGCCCCGGTCTGGAACGCGACATGGGTGGTGAGTACAGCGAACGCGGCGACCGCCCGGAGCCCCTCGAGCGCCGGCACGAAGCCCGTCGCGGAGGGCAGTGTCCCGACTCGGTGGTCGGGGGTGCCAAATGCGTTCTTCATCACTGTTAATCTTCTCCAGATGATGGTCCGGTCTGGCAGCCGGCCCGGGGACGTTACCCGGGCGTGACCACGGACCGAGGGCGCGACTCCAGGAGGACAACCGATGGCACGACAGAGCAGTTCCGCGGGACGGAGGTCGTCGGTGCCCGCGCTGGTCCTCGTCGGGCTCGGCGCATTCTTGATCACTATCGCACTGGCGCTCGTGTTCTTCGTGGTGCCGGCGCAGAAGAAGACCCCGCTGGACATCAATTCGACGACCGTCACCGAGGTCGCGCCGGGGGCGGTCCTCGTGGGCAGGGCACTGGCGGGCAACGCACCCACCGAGCTCAACGCGGACCGGCCCGAGTGCCGCCCCGAGGATGGGGCCGAGGCCGAGGCCGCGTCCGGGGACGAGGGAGAGGGCGACGCGCCCGAGGGTGAGGCGGTCGAGACCCAGGACGGCGCCGAGGCCGACGACTCCGAGGTGCAGTTCCCCGTCTCGTGCTTCATCGACAACGACATCCCCCTGTACTCGCAGCGTCGGGTGATGGCCGTCGAGCCGTCGGACGCCGACGTCATCACCCTGCAGGCCGCCCAGTCGTTGCTGCGCGAGGACATCGCGGGCGGCGACGAGGTCGAGTCCCTGATCAACGCCACCGTCGACCGCATCACGCTGGACCGCGTCACGGCGCAGCCGGTCGACGAGGCCACCAGCACCCTGCAGGTCGTCGCCGGCGGCGCCGACGACACCGCCCCCACGGGCTTCGTCCGCGAGGGTCTGCAGTACAAGTTCCCGTTCGACACCGAGCAGCGGGCCTACGACTACTTCGACGCCAGCACGTTCACCACCAACCCGATCGAGTTCGTCGGCGAGACGTCCGTCGGTGGGATCGAGGCCTACGAGTTCACCCAGGACCTCGGCCCGATCGACATGTGGTCCTCGATCCGCGACCACTTCGCCTCGATCTCCGACGGCTACGACCCCGCCGTGGAGTCGGTCCTGGCCAGCTACCGCCGCGAGGGCATGACCGCCGGCCAGTGGGGCCTCGAGGGCGACCCCAAGCGCGAGGTCGACATGCGGCGCTTCTACACCAACACCCGCACGGTGTACGTGAACCCGGCGACCGGCCAGATCATCAACGGCAAGGAGGACATCTTCCAGTTCTTCGCCGAGGACCAGGCCGAGGCCGACGCCTTCTTCTCCGACAAGGCCCGCCTGGAGGAGGAGAAAGCCGAGCCGACCCGCACGGCCGTCCGCTTCCAGTCCGGATGGAACGACGAGACCCAGGAGAGCACTCTGGCCGCGGCGCAGGACAGCGCGGACACGCTCAACACGTTCGGTCGTATCGTCCCGGCGGTGCTGGGCATCCTCGGCCTGCTCTCGCTGATCGGTGGCATAGTGCTGGGCCTGCGCGGGAGCCGCGGCGGCACCGGCGGACGGACCACCCGGACCCGCGCCTGACCTGTCAGACCCCGCGACCGCCGCGCGACCGTCGGGGACACCAAGCCGCCCCGCTCCCGCGATCTGTCCCTCGGATCGGGCGCTGCGAACCCGAGGCCGGCCTCGACGATCCCGCTCCGCCGGCCGCTCCGCCGGCCGCTTCGCCCATCGGATCACGCGCCACCTAGCGGATCCCGTAGGTGAGTCGCCAACGGATAGGCGACGTGGCTCGGCTCGAGGGCGCGGCCCGCTTCGGCGCCCTCGCCTCAGGCGGGGCGCACGCGCAGCGCCCGCCAGCCTGCGGCGACCGTGGTGAGGGCGACCGCGACGAGTGTCGCGCCCAGGACGCCCTCGACGCCGCGGGGCGCGAGCCACACCGCGACGGCGGTGAGCACCAGCCCGCACCAGGCGATCACGGCCTCCACCGTCCGGTCGGAGGCGATGCTCGCCAGCAGGAACGCCTGCAGCACGCTCAGTGTCACGCCCAGGGCGGCGAACGCCCACAGCAGTCCGGCGACGGGCCGGTAGGCCTCGCCGACGACCACCGGCACGAGCGGGGCGGCCGCGGCGGCACCGATCTCGACGACGGCACCGATGCCCAGCAGGACGCCCACCGCGGAACGGACCGCGCCCCGGTGCCCGGCCGGATCGGCCATCCGCGGGTAGAGGACGGTGCCCACGGCCTGGGGCAGCCAGAACGCGGCCTTGGCGGCGACCGCCCCGAGCGCGTAGCGGCCGGCGTCCCCCGGGGACAGCAGGGCACGTGCGAGGAGCAGGTCGACGGAGGTCAGGGCCATCATCACGAGCTGCACCTGACCGGCCGCGAGCACCGCCGCGACGCCGGGTGAGGGCGAGGAGGTCCCGGTCGGCGGTCGCCACGCCCCGGGCCCGAGTGTCGAGATCCACCCCGCCACCAGCCAGGCCACCGTCACGCCGACGGCCCCGGCCGCGAGCGCGAGCCCCACGCCCCCGCCCGCGGCGAGGACCGCGACGGCCGGCACCACCTTGCCGGCGCCGGCCAGGGCGAGCACTCCTCCGAGGGCGCGGAACCGTTCGGCGCCCTGCAGCACGCCCTGTTCGGTGGTGAGCAGACAGAGCACCGGGCCGGGGGCCAGCGCGGCGGCGGTGGCCAGGACGGGGGTGTCCAGCAGCAGCGACACCGGGACGACCGCCAGTGCGGCGACCACCGCGACCAGGAGCGCGACCCGTCTGCCGAGCGAGCGCAGGACCCCGTCCGGTACTCCGCGCACGTGGTCGCGGGCAACGACCGCCTGCAACGCCAGTGACGGAACGGCGACCAGCAGCTGCGCGGACAGCAGGGCGGCGAAGGCGCCGTAGCCCTCGGGCCCCAGCCACCGGGAGGCCGGTAGGTGCAGCAGGTAGGCGGCGATGTTGGCCAGCATCGACCCGGCCGTCACCGCCCCCGCGCCGGTCAGGAAGCGCCTGGTGGCGGTGCCGGGTGCCGCCTCGCGCGCCTGATGGTCCACACCGGGAATCGTAGGGGGCAGCCGCGGTGGCCCGGTGGCTGGCCGCCGGTGGCGCGGCCGCGCGGTGGCGGCCGGCCCCGCGCGCGGGCGTGGTGGAATGAGCGCATGTCGTCCGCTGTCGGTCCCCGTCGCGTGACCTTGCGATCCACCGGGAGGGACGCTGCGGTGGACGCGGCCGTGGGGGCGGTGGTGACCGCCCTGCTGCTGGCGGGGGTGGCGCGGCCCGGGTTCCCCCTGCTCAGGGACTGGGTGGCCACGCCGACACCGCCCCTGTCGGACGCCGCGCTCGGGCTGGGGGAGTCGGCGGCGCGGGCGGTGCCCCAGGACGTGGCGGTGGTGTGGGCGACCCGCGCGCTGCAGGCGGTGGGGTTGCCGGTGTGGCCGCTGACCGGCGTTCTCACCGCCGTGTTCTGCATCTGGTTGGCGGTGGCGGCGGGGGCGCTGGTGCGCCGGGTCCTGCCCGGCGACGCGGCCGCGGGGCTGTCCGGGCTCTGGCTGCGCCTGCCCGCCGTGGTGGGGGCGGTGTGGAACCCGTTCGTGGTGGAGCGGCTGCTGCAGGGGCACTGGTCCGTGCTGGCCGGGACGGCGGCGGTGATGTCGATGCCGGTGTTGTTGACCTCCTCCGGCGCCCTCGGTGGCGCGCCCGGTCGGCGCCGGGTGGCGGCGGCGTGCGCGGCGCTGGCCGCGGCGGGGCTCACGCCGACGGGCTGGGTCCTCGCGGTCGTCGCCGCGGCGGTGTCCCTGGTCAGCGGCGGTGCGGGTGGCGGTGACAGCGCCGGTGATAGTGCCGGCGCCGGTTCCGCCGCGCGGCCGGGCCGGCGCGCCTGTGCAGCGCTGGCGTTGGTCGCCACGGCCGTGGTGACCGCGCTGCCGTGGCTGCTCGCAACCGCGCTCGCCCCGGCCGGGACCGGCACCGCGCCGACCGCCGGCACGGGCGTGAGCGCGTTCGCCGCCCGCGCCGAGCCCGGCATCGGCACCTTCGGGTCCGTGGTCGCCCTGGGCGGAATCTGGAACTCGGAGGCGGTGCCGCCGTCGCGGTCAACGTGGTGGGCGGCCCTGGCGCTCGTGCTGCTGCTCGTCGTGTGGGCGGTGGCGGCGCGCGGGGTGTGGCGGGCGCGCCGCGATCCGGTGGTGCGGGCGACGGTACCGCTGGCGGTCGGGACGTGGCTGCTGGTGGCGGCCGCCGCGACGGGGCCGGGCCTGGCCGCGCTGGAGACCGTCGTCGCCGCGGTCCCCGGCGCGGGTCTGCTGCGCGACACCCAGAAGTTCGTCGCACTGGCGCTCCCGGCGACCGTGCTGGCGCTCGCCTTCGCCGCCCGCGAGCTGGCCGGGCGACTCCGACCGGCCGGGGCGGGCCTGCTGCTCACGGCGGTGGCCGTCGCCGCCGTCCCCGACGCCCCGCGCGCCCTGTGGGACCAGCTGCGGCCGGTCACCTACGGCCAGGACTGGGAGCAGGTGGCGCGGATCGTCGACGGGAGGCCCGGTGACCTGCTGGTCCTGCCGGCGGGGTCCTTCCGCTCGACGCCGTTGTGGGCGGGCGGCGCGGCGGTGCTCGATCCGGCGCCCCGACTGCTCGACACCCGCGTGCTGGTGCCCGGAGACCTGGTCGTCGGCGGGGCGGCCGGCGACGACGCGGCCGCGGTGCCGGGCGAGGGTGATCGCGCGAGGCGGGCCACCGAGGCGCTGCTGCGAGGGGACGATCCGAGCGTCCTGGCAGGGCTGGGGGTGCGGTGGGTGCTCGACGAGCGCACGTCCGCCGGCCCGCGCGGGCGGGCGGCTCAGACGCTGGCCGGGACACCGCAGGAGTCGACGACGACGAGGTTCACCGGCTCCGAACTCGTCCTGCACGAGCTGGCCGCGCCGAACGGGCCGGGTGGGGCGGATGCCCGATGGGAGGCCACCGCCGAGCCCGCCGCTCCGGCGTCGGCCCGCGGATGGGTGCTGGCGGCGCACGCGCTGTGGCTGCTCACGCTGGTCCTCGCCCTGGTCGTTGCCATGGCCGTCGCCGGGGTCTCTGCCTCGACCACCACGGCGCGCCGGGACGCGTACGCCGCGGGAGGTCCGGTCAGCCGGCCCGGCCGCTGATCACACCGCTCACGCGCCGGCCCTCGGTGACCGCCCGGAGGACCTGCGCCATCGCCGCTCCGGTGGCGGGCCAGGACAGTCCCGCAGCCTTGCGGCGGGCGGCCTCACCCATGCGTCCCCGCAGGTCGGGGTCCGCCAGGAGGCGATCGGTGGCCAGGGTCATGGCCGCGACATCGTCCACGAGGAGGCCCGTCTCGCCGTCGTCGATCGAGTCCCGTAGTCCCGCGGCGTGGTGGTAGCCGACGGTGGGCACCCCGTGCTGGGCGGCCTCGGACACCGCCAGGCCCCAGCCCTCCTTGCGGGAGGGCATGAGGTGCAGTGTGGCCCCGGCGAGGAGGCGGTGCTTGGTGGACTCGTCGACGTGCCCGTGGAACCGGACCGCGCCGGTGTCCGGGCCGTCCGGGTCGAGGAGCCCGCGCTCGGCGGCGTACCCACGGAGGCGGTCGGACCACCAGCCGCTGCCGATGACGTCCAGCACCAGGCCGGGCCTGCTCGCGCGCAGGGTGGCGACCACGTCGAGGGCGTCCTCGACGTGCTTGTGCGGCACCAGCCGGGACAGCACGATTAGCCGCGGGGCGGCGGTATCGGTGTCAGGGCTGGGGCCCTCTCGAGCGGCCGGCCCGCCCGGCTCGACGTCCGCCGGGAGCGGGTCGAGTCCGTTGCGCACCACGGCGATGCGCGCGGGGTCCACGCCGAGCCCGGCGAGTTCGTCCGCCGAGGGGAGCGACACGGTCACGTACTGACTGCGCGAGTGCACGCGCGGGGACAGCCACGACTCGATCCACCAGCCGATCCGCGCGACCAGCCACCCGGCCACCGGCCACTGTTCACGGTGGATGTGGTGGACCAGCACCACGACGGGCGCGGTGGTGGCGAGGCGGGAGAAGAAGGGGACGCCGTTCTGGGTGTCGACGACGACGTCGGGCCGCCGCAGGACACCGAGTGGCCCCAGTCCGATCCTGCCGAACAGGATCGCCAGCAGCGCGCGCGGATAGACGGTGAACCGCCCACCGGCCCGGCTGAACCGCACCCCGGCCCCGGTGGTGGCGGAGCGGGCCGCGCCCGGCGAGCGCGAGGTCCGGTAGACGACGGTGTGCCCGGCGCCGGCGAGGCCCTCGGCGACGTGCTCGAGGTAGCGTTCGCTGCCGCCGCCCTGGGGATGGGTGCTGTCGCGCCAGCACAGCAGCAGGATACGAGCCACGCGGACACTGTACGCGGGCGTCGGGACCGCCGACGGGGTGGTCAACGCTGCCGCCGGTATCGTCACCGCCGTGATCACCGATCCCGTCCACCGCTCGCCCGCCCTGCGCTCGGTGGCCCGCCGCGCCACCCTCGGTCGGTCGCTCGGATTGCTGCGTTCGTTCCCGCTCGAGCAGTCCGACCCGGACGTCTTCTACTCCGGTCTGGCCCGCGACACCGTCGAACTGGTGGCGGACCTGTGGGAGCGCGCCGGTGACCGGCCGGCCGGGCGGGGCCCCGGGTCCGACACCGGCCGCCTCCCGGGGCTGACGGTGCTGGACGTCGGCGGCGGGCCGGGTTACTTCTCCGACGCCTACGCCGCCGAGGGGGCGCGGTACGTGTCCGTCGAACCGGACGTGGGGGAGATGTCGGCGGCGGGCCTGGACCAGGCGGGCTCGATCCGCGGCAGCGGGATGTCGCTGCCGATTCGATCGGACTGCGTCGACGTGTGCATCTCCTCCAATGTGGCCGAACACGTCCCCGAGCCCTGGACGATGGCCGAGGAGATGTGTCGGGTCACGCGACCGGGCGGCCTCGTCGTCGTCTCCTACACGCTCTGGTACGGACCCTTCGGCGGCCACGAGATGGGACCCACCCACTACCTCGGTGGCGAGCGGGCGCGGCGGATGTACGAGCGTCGCCACGGCCGGCCGCCCAAGAACGTCTACGGCGAGTCCCTGTTCGAGGTGGGCTGCGCCGAGGGGCTCGACTGGGCACGCGACACCGGATCGGCCGAACTGGTCGCGGCGTTCCCGCGCTACCACCCACGGTGGGCGTGGGGGCTGGTGCGCGTGCCACTGGTCAGGGAGGTCCTGGTGTCCAACCTCGTGCTGGTGATGCGGGCCGGGTAGCTGCCCCACGGGGCGCCGTGGACTCGCTACAGTGAGGTGGAACACGTTCTTGTTTACTACCTCCCGGAGGTCCCCGTGGTCGTCGTCCATGACAAGCTCTTCTCCGGCACCCGCTGGACCGATCCCATCACCACCGGCGTCCTCGAGGTGACCTCGCCCGCCACCAATGCGGTCGTGGGTCGGGTCGCCGAGACCACCACCGAGGACCTGGACGAGATGATCAGCCAGGCGCGCGACTCGTTCGAGTCCGGCGTGTGGCGCTCCACCCCGCCCGCCGAGCGCGGCGCCCTGCTGGCCCGCGTGGCCGACATGCTCGAGGAGCGTCAGGCCGAGGTGTGCCAGATCCTCTCCGACGAGATGGGCACCCCGCCCGGCACCGCCGCCATGATCCAGGTGACGCCGACCCTCGGCGTGCTGCGGTACTACGCCCGCCTGGCCGAGACCTTCCCGTGGTCCGAGGTGCGGCACGGGGACTTCGGCGCGTCGGTCATCACCCGCCACCCCGTCGGCGTCGTCGCCGCCATCACCGCGTGGAACGTCCCGCTCTACCTCAACACCGCCAAACTGGCGCCCGCACTGCTGTCCGGCAGTTCGGTGATCCTCAAGCCGTCCTCGGCCACGCCGCTGTCCGCGCTGTGGCTGGCCGACCTGTTCCGTGAGGCCGGGCTGCCCGAGGGCGTGCTGTCCGTGGTGACCGGCCCCAGCTCCGTGGGCGACCACCTCGTCTCGCACGCGGACGTCGACAAGATCTCGTTCACCGGCTCCACCGGGGTCGGCAAGCACATCGCCGGGATCGCCGCCCAGAGCCTCACGCGCTGCTCGCTGGAGCTGGGGGGCAAGAGCGCCGCCATCGTGCTCGAGGACGCCGACATCGCCGCCAACGCCGGCACCATGGTCTTCTCCGCCCTGATGAACTCCGGGCAGGCGTGCGTGTCCCAGAACCGCATCCTCGCGCCGCGGTCGAGGTACGACGAGGTCGTCGAGGCGCTGGTGGAGAACGTCAAGGCCATGCCCGTGGGTGACCCGGCCGACGACGGCACCGCCTTCGGCCCGCTGGCCAACCACAAGCAGAAGGCGTCCGTCGAGGGCTACATCCGCAAGGGCGTCGAGGAGGGCGCGACCATCGCCTACGGGGGCGGCACGGTCGAGGGACTGCCCGAGGGTGTCGCCGAGGGTGCCTACGTGCAGCCGACCGTCTTCCGGGACGTCGACAACTCGATGACCATCGCCCAGGAGGAGATCTTCGGGCCGGTCCTGCAGGTCATCGCCTACGACACGGTCGACGAGGCAGTGCAGATCGCCAACGACTCCGAGTACGGCCTGGCCGGGGCCGTGTACTCCGCAGACCCGGATGCCGCGCTCGCCGTGGCCCAGCGGGTGCGCACCGGCACAATGGGCATCAACTGGTACGCCTTCGACCCGAGCGCGCCCTTCGGGGGGTTCAAGAACTCGGGCCTGGGTCGCGAGAACGGCCCCGAGGGGCTCGAGGCCTTCTGCGAGCTGCAGAGTGTGCTCATGCCGTTCGGTTGGGAGCCCGGCGAGGGCTGAGACCTCGACAGATGTGAAGACCCCCGGCCTCGGCCGGGGGTCTTCACACATCGGACGCGTCGGCGCGGCGCCGACCGGCCGGGTGTCACTCCACGCGGTAACCGACGCCGCGGACGGTCTGCACCTTGTTCTCGCCGATCTTGCGACGCAGGGAACGGATGTAGACGTTGACGATGTTGGAGCCCGGGTCGAAGTCCATGCCCCACACGCTCTCGAGCAGCTGCTCGCGACTGATGGTCTCGCCCTTGTTGCGCAGCAGCATCTCGAGCAGCGAGTACTCGCGGTTGGTCAGCTCCTGGATCCGGCCGTCCACCTCGACGCGGCGGGTGCGGATGTCCAGGCGCATGCCCGCGTGCTCGAGGATGCCCGGGTCCTCGGTGGCCTCGTACTCGCGCAGCCGCAGACGGATGCGGGCGAGCAACTCGGGCACGCGGAAGGGCTTGACCATGTAGTCGTTCGCGCCGGACTCCAGCCCCTCGACGGTGTTCGCCACACTGTCGCGGGCCGTGAGGATGATGACGGGTGCGGCGAACCCGCGGTCGCGGGCCTCGCGGAGGAGGGTCAGCCCGTCGGTGTCCGGCAGGCCGATGTCGAGCAACATCAGGTCGATGTCGGAGATCGTCGACAGGATCGCCTGGGCGCTCTCCCCGTCCACGGCCTCGAGTGCGGTGTACTCCGCGCCGCCGAGTGCCTTCACCAACACCGATCGGATGAGATCGTCATCCTCCACGACGAGAACATTCGTCATGCAACCCTCCTTCTCGAACCCGGAGTATCCCACGGGAAGACATTAGTTGGACGCTGCCCGGTCCCGTGTCCGCGGTTTCGTCCGGGACGTGCGCGGGATCAGCGCGTACCGCTGTCGCCCGACGCGACCGGCTCGGCGTCCCCGTCGTTGCGGGGCCGCTTTTCCGGTGGTGGTGCGATGAGGGGGACGACGATGCAGAACACCGCGCCCCCGCCCTCGGCGTTGAACGCGAACGCACGTCCCCCGTGCGCCTTGGCGATGGTGGAGACGATGGCCAGACCGAGGCCGGTGCCGCCCCGGCCGTCGCGGAGCTGGCCGCGCGCGGTGTGGAAACGCTGGAAGATGCTCTCCTCTTCCCCGGGCGGGATCCCCGGTCCGCTGTCGCGGACCCACCACAGGAGCCGTCGGCGGTAGTCCTCCCGCTTGGGCGACGGGGCGACGGGCCCCGCGGCGAACCCGTCGGGCACGGTGGGATCCCCCGGCTCGATGATCCGGCACCCGATCTCGATGGTGTCGCCGGGGCCGGTGAAGCGGACGGCATTGGAGCAGAACTGCATGAGTGCCTGCGTGATGCGGTGCTGGTCGAGTCGGGCCACGCCCTCGGCGTAGGGGAGCACCCGCCAGTCACGGTCGGCGATCACGTCGATCTTCGCCTCGACGTCCAGCACGAGTTCGGCGACGTCGGTCGGGACGGTCCGGAGGAAGTCGGGACGGTCGGCCCTGGCGAGGGTGAGCAGGTCCTCCACGATGCGGGTCATCCGCGACAGCTCGTCCTGCATGAGGCGGGTGGCCTCGGCACGCCCGTCGGGGTCGTCGGGCATGAGGTCGAGGTTGCCCTGCACGACGGTCAGGGGCGTCCGCAGTTCGTGCCCGGCATCGTCGAGGAACTCCCGCTGGGTCCGGTAGGCCTCCTCGACGCGTTCGAGCATGGCGTTGACCGTGTCGGCGAGTGAGACGATCTCGTCGGGTCCGTCGGAGGGGACGCGCCTCGACAGGTCGGCGGCGGAGATGGTCTCGGCGGCCTCGCGGATACGGCGCACCGGCACGAGCATCCGCCCGGCGATCCACCACGCGAGTACCGCACTGACGACCATGCCTCCGGCGCTGGCCCAGCGCATGTAGAACACGACGCGCCGTGTCTCCTGGTGGGTGCCCCGGTCGTTGACGGCGACGACGATGTTGGCCAGCCCGGCGGGGCTCTCGACCGTGGTCTTGCGCCACCGCACCGAGCCGTCGAGGATCCCCGAACTCTCGGTGGAGACCAGGCCGATCCGTTGGATCTGTGAGCGTATCGCCGGCGGGAAGAGCTGGTCCTCCTCGGGCCCGTACCGGGAGAGCGTGAACTGGGTGCCCGACTCGGTGGCCGTCCCGACCAGCAGCAGCTCCGAGGACGGGTACTGCTGGGCGAGGTACGCCCGGATCAATTGCTCGACCGTGGGGTTCTCCGACTCGAAGGACGGCAGGATCCCGGCCGTCATGAAGGTCGTGAAGTCGGCGGCCTCCCGGTTGAGCCGCGAGTCCATCACCCGTTCGGTGCTGAGGTTCAGCAGCTGGAACGTGAACACCATCATCGCCGCGAACACGGCGGCGGTGATCAACGTGATGCCGAGGGTGATGCGGAGCCGGGCGGAGTGCCACCAACGGATCGGGGCCGACGTCCGTATCGAGGCGTTCACCTCGGCATCGGGTGGTCGTCGCCGGACGCTCTCGGGCTGGACACCGTCGGGCTCGCCTCCGTCGTGCCCGCCTCCGTCGTGCCCGCCCCCTGCGAGGTCGTCACCGGCCCGCTCGCGGCACGGTCCCCCACGGGAGGTCGGCCGAGCACCGGAGCGCCGCCGGCGGGCGACCGACCCGCGTGTGGGGGAGGCCCGGTCTCGTCGGCATGGGCCGGTCGGCCGGTCTCTCCGGCGTGGGGCGGGGGCCCGGGCAGCGGGCCACCTGCTGCGGGCGGTCCGGGAACGGACACGGGAGGCCGACCGGCATCGGGCGCCGGTACGGCGGGACGGCCGCCCGGCCCGCGGTCGTCAGGCGTGTCGCCTCGATCGACCCCGCCCTCGGAGTGGGGTTCGAAGGTCACCGGCTGGTCGTCCGCCCCGGAGCCGGGACCGGGGCCCGTCGTGGGGTCGCGGGGCACGAGGTCGTCCCGGACCCGGTCCGGGCCCTGCCCGGCGCGCGGACCGACGGTGTCCGCGGGAGCAACCCGGCCGTCGACCTGCGGGGGAAGCGGTGCCAGCGGCACGGAGGGCACCGTCAACAGCGAGAGGAACGACGGGATCGGCTCCGGTACGGGCAGGGCCGACCTGCCGTCGATCACCGTGAGGAACGGCTTGATCCCCTCGATGGCGGTGCCCGCGTACTCCTCGTCGACGGCCGGGGACGCGTCCGTCGACTCGCCGGTGATCCCGGCGGTGGCGGTCGGCCCGGCAGGAACGGACGTCGGGGCGGGGAGCCCGAAACCGGCCACGGCGGCTGCTGCGACGCCGCTCGCCACGATGGGAAGCGCGATGAGGCCGATCACGCTGGCTCTCATGCCCCTCCTTCCGGGCGGGAACGCTGTTGCCCGCACAGCCAGTAACTGTGACATCAACAAGGGCAGTAGTACAGGGCTTCGCCCAGATTGTAGAGGCGGACGGGCCACACCGGGGAATGGTGTGGCCCGTCCGCGTGGGTCTTTCCGTGCAGGTGCCGGTGTCAGCCGAGCCGCTCCTTGAGGGCGGCGAACTGCTCGTGGACCTCGGCCGGGACCTTGGGTCCGCAGAACTCGAGCCACTCGGTGATGAGCGGCAGCTCGCGGCGCCACTCCTCGGGGTCGACGGCCAGGGCGGCCTCGACGTCCTCGATCGGGGTGTCCAGGCCGGTCATGTCGATGTCCGCGGCGCGGGCGGTGATGCCGGCGGCGGTCTCGTCACCCTCCACGCGACCCTCGATGCGGTCCACGACCCACTTGAGCACGCGGCTGTTCTCGCCGAAGCCGGGCCACACGAAGCGGCCGTCGGCGCCCTTGCGGAACCAGTTGACGAGGAAGATCTTGGGCATCTTGTCGCCGCCCCGGGCGCCCATGTCGACCCAGTGCTGGAAGTACTCGCCGACGTTGTAGCCCACGAACGGCAGCATGGCCATGGGGTCGCGACGCACCGCGCCGACCTGCCCCTCCGCGGCAGCGGTCTGCCCGGAGGACAGGGTCGCGCCGATGTACACGCCGTGGTTCCACGAGTAGGCCTCGCTGACCAGCGGGACCGTGTCGGCGCGGCGACCGCCGAAGAGGATGGCCGAGATCGGCACGCCCTCGGGCGAGTTGAACTCCGGCGCGGTGACCGGGCACTGGTTGATCGGGACGCAGTAGCGCGAGTTGGGGTGCGCGGCGTTGCCGGCCTTGCCGTCGCCCTCCGGGGTCCAGTCGTTGCCCAGCCAGTCGATGAGGTGGTCCGGGGTGCCCTCGAGGTCCTCCCACCACACGTCACCGTCGTCGGTCAGCGCCACGTTGGTGTAGATGGCGTTGCCCGGCTCCAGCGTCTTCATGGCGTTGGGGTTGGACGAGTAGTTGGTGCCCGGGGCGACGCCGAAGAAGCCGTACTCCGGGTTGACGGCGTAGAGCCGGCCGTCGGCGCCGAAGCGCATCCACGCGATGTCGTCACCCACGACCTCCGCGCGCCAGCCCTCGATGGTGGGCTGCAGCATCGCGAGGTTGGTCTTGCCGCAGGCGGACGGGAAGGCCGCGGCGATGAAGTGGACCTCGTCGGCGGGGGAGATGAGCTTGAGGATGAGCATGTGCTCGGCCATCCAGCCCTCGTCGCGGGCCATGGCGGAGGCGATGCGCAGCGCGAAGCACTTCTTGCCCAGCAGGGCGTTTCCGCCGTAGCCGGACCCGAACGACCAGATCTCGCGGGTCTCGGGGAAGTGGGTGATGTACTTCTCCTCGTTGCACGGCCAGGGCACGTCCTGCTCGCCCTCGGCGAGCGGGGCACCCACGGAGTGCAGGCCCTTGACGTACTCGCCGTCCGTGCCGATCTTCGCCAGGGCCGCCGAGCCCATGCGGGTCATGATCTTCATCGAGACCACCACGTACGCCGAGTCGGTCAGCTCGATGCCGAGCTTGGGGTCCTCCGCCTCCAGCGGGCCCATGCAGTACGGCACGACGTACATCGTGCGGCCCCGCATGCTGCCGCGGAACAGTCCGGTCATGTGCTCGCGCATCTCGGCCGGGTCGCGCCAGTTGTTGGTGGGGCCGGCGCCCTCCTCGGTCTCCGAGCAGATGAAGGTCCGCGACTCGACGCGGGCGACGTCCTTCGGGTCCGACTGGGCCAGGAAGGAGTTCGGCTTCTTCTCCTCGTTGAGCTTGACGAAGGTCCCGGCCTCCACCATCTCGGTCGTGAGGCGATCCCACTCAGCGTCGGAGCCGTCGGCGAAGACGACCCGGTCCGGCTGGGTGAGCTCGGCGACCTCGGCGATCCACGCGAGCAACTCCGCGTGATCGGTTGGTGCCTGACCCTCGAGGCCGGGAATGGTGGTGGTGGTCATCACAGCTCCTCGCGCGTGGTGCATGGTGTTAGTCACAGAGTATCGTCAAGCGTTGTCGACTGCTCAGTCGCAGCCCCCTTTGCACACCCGGACATGAGGGATTCCTCAGGTCGCCGGTCAGATGTGGCCGTGGTCGATGCGTTCCCACCGGGCGGGCGACGGGAAGTCGCCGGTCGTGTCCCCGCGAGCCTCGTTCGTGAATCCCCCGAAGGGCACGCCCTCCGCGGGGTTCGCCAGCCGCCATGAGTCGTAGCTGCCGTCGAACCGCACGGTCGAGACGTGGTCGACGGTCCCGTCACCGTCGGCGTCGGTGTACACGGTCAGCCCCCGATCGTCGCCGAGGGTGACCGCCTCCATGAAGCCGTCCCCGTCGAGGTCCGCCTCGGGGGAGCCGAGGTCGAGGACGTCCTCGCCCACGGGCACGTGCAGTCCCAGCGACGAGGGTTCGGCCAGCGGGGCGTCCTGGAGGCCGCACACGTCGGGCGCCGGGTGGTGATCGAAGGAGTCCGCACCGAACAGCGGATCGGTCATGAGGGACTCCCTGTCGTGGGGGCCGGCGGGGCGGTCTGTCCCGCGCGGGTGGCTCGGATGCGGCGTTCGAGGTCGGCGACCCGGGGGCCGGGATCGTGGGCGAAGCCGTCGGTGATGGTGGCCTCCGCGGCGAGGATCCTCGAGCCGAGTGACTGCTCGGCATCGGCCCGCAGCGCCGCGAGCCTGTCGGCCACGGCCGCGACGGTGTGGGTGCGCAGCGCCTGCGTGCGGCGGACGGTGACGGTGATCCACCCCAGCACCAGCCCGCACAGGAGGGCGAGCGGGATGACCACCGCCGCGACGCCGGGGATCTCGGCGAGCGGGGACAGCAGCATGCGTCCCACCCCGGTCCCGCCGGCGGCGCCCATGATCATGACGAGCAGTTCCTCGCCCGTGTTGCGCGGCGGTCGACCCGGGGCGATGCCGCTGGTGGGCGGGGGGATGCGGGGACCCGCCGGCGCGGCGGCGCCGAGATGCCGGGCCACGAGGGCGTCGGCGCGGAGGTCTGCGCGGGCGATGGTGCCCGCCACCGCGGAGTCGGCATCGGCGGCGAGCTGGTGGACCAGCGCGTCGACTCGGGAGCGGGGGGCCGCGGCGAGCTCCTCGCGCGCCCGCCCACCGAGGTCGCGCACCGATCGGTGGAGATCCTGGATGACCTGCATGCGCAGCGCCTGGACGTCCTGCCGCAGCGCCTGAGAACGGGTGGTGATGGCCTCGGTGCGACGGGCGAGGAGCCAGTCGACGGTCGCGACGGCCGGATCCGGTGGCGGCGCTCCGCCGGGGCCGGGGCGCGCGGTGGGCGGACGGCGGCCGCTGGAGACGAGGGCGGCGACGGCGGCGAGCAGGGCGGCCGGGGCCCCGGGGCGACTGGCGTCGACCACGTGGACCGGCGCCGTCACGCCCACCTCGGCCAGTCGCCGGGTGGTGACGTCGACCGTCTCCGACAAGCCCTCGGCCGTGCACTGGCCGGCGCGCCCGGCCAGGGCGACCGCCATCGGCAGTCGGGAGGCGACGCCGCGCGCGACCTCGACGTCGTCGGGGCGCACCGGACAGACGGCGTCGACGACGAGGACAGCGGCGTCCGGCCGGTCCTCGGGTGCCGCGTCGACGAGCACACGGATCCGGGCCCCGCCATCGACGGCCGGGCCCGCGGCCGAGGTCAGCGCCTCGGCGACGGCGGGCGCGGCGGAGTCCCGTGCGCCCAGGACCGCGATCGTCAGGTCACGGGGTGGGGAGTCGCGGGGCGGAGAGTCACGGGGCGGAGAGTCACGGGGCGGAGAGTCACGGGGCGGAGAGTCACGGAGCGGTGCGGGTGCGGCGGTCACGACGGGCCCGATCCCGCGAGGACGCAGAGGGCGGCCTCCGCGAGGTCGCCCACCTCGTCGTGGACCGCGAGGCGTTCCAGTTCCGCCTCGAGACGGGCCACCCGGACCGTCGCCAGGGCGTCCAGGGCGCGCTCGAGGAAGGACACGACGCCGTCAACTGACCGGTGCCCCGGCTCGCGCGCATCCACGGCGGGCAGCCCACGGGCCCACCGCGGCAGGACCTCGTCGTCGTCGGATTCGCCGCCGTCGGTGCCACCGTCGGCGCCCCCGCCACCGACACCCGTGGCCACCACCAACAGGGCGTGCCGGCGCGGGCGCCGCACCCACGCCTCCTCGTGGCGGCAGGGGGCGGTGCGCAGGCACACGATCTCCACATCGGGCGTCGTCGTGGCCGGCGCGCCGGGAGCGGCGAGCACGTCGAGGTCGTCGACCTGCGCCCGCCACCCGCGCCGCGCCCGCAGCGCCGCGGCCAGGGTGCGGCGCCCCGACCCCAGGCCGCCGCGGATCCGGATGTCGACGGGCGCGTCGAAACGCGCGAGGGCCTCCTCCACCGGGCCGTACGCACCAGGGTCGTACTCGACAGGGCCGACGGCGGGGTCGACCGACCGTCCGGAGCGTTCCCGGGCGGAGGAGAGCAGGCGTCGGACGCGCACGGCGGGATCCGGGCTCTCGGGTCGCACCGGGGCCTGGGGCTCGGTGTCGTGGGTCACGGTCGGCACGCGATAATCGTGACGTGGGGACCTGCCCGCGGCAAGACCTTCCCCCAGGCAGGGTCACCCGCGCGGCGCGGCGAGCGGCCCCGCGGCACGGGCGGGGACGTCGGTCGGATTCGTAACCCGACCACGGATTACGGGATGATGGCCGGGTGAACCAGAGCGAGAACCCCGCCCCGGCGGCTGACGGGACCCCGGACGACGGTGTCACTCCCGACGACGGTGCCACTCCGGACGACGGTGCCACTCCCGACGACAGCGCCCGCCTGTTCCCCCGGGTGACGGCCTACCGGTTCCGGCGCGGAACCCTGCGGCCGGGCCAGCAGCGCAACTGGGAGGCACACTGGCCCACCTACGGGCGCAACGTCTCCGACGAGATCGTGGACCCGGAGCAGATGTTCGGGCGCCGCGCACCGTTGATCGTGGAGATCGGGTCCGGGACCGGGACCTCGACCGCCGCGATGGCCGCCGCCGAGCCGGACGTCGACGTGATCGCCGTGGAGGTCTACCAGCCCGGACTGGCCCAGCTGCTGGGCATGGTCCTGCGCGAGGGGCTCGAGAACGTGCGCATGATCCGCGGCGACGGCGTGGACGTGCTCACCAACATGATCGCGCCGGCGAGCCTGACCGGGGTCCGCGTGTTCTTCCCCGACCCCTGGCCCAAGGCCCGCCACCACAAGCGGCGGCTGCTGCAGTCCGGCACCTTCGAGCTCATCGCCTCACGCCTGGCGCCCGGCGGCGTGTTGCACGTGGCCACGGACCACGCCGACTACGCCGAGTGGATCGGCGAGACCGGCGACGCCGAGCCCGCGCTGAGACGGCTGGACCCCGCGACCGACCTCGGGCACGTACCGTTCAGTCTTGACAGACCCGTGACGAAGTTCGAGGGCAAGGGGCTGCAGGAGGAGCGAGTGATCAACGAATTCCTCTGGCGTCGTACGAACTGACGCCCTTCTCCACAGCCCCCGAACGACGACGACCGAGGCGGACGCGATGACCCCACCTGACGAGATGCGCAACCACGACACGACGGACGTGGTCACGCCCGACGCCCCGGGAGTGGTGCTCCTGGTGTGGGACGCGCCCAACGTCGACATGGGGCTGGGGTCCATCCTGGGTGGCCGCCCCACCGCGATCTACCGGCCGCGCTTCGACGCGCTCGGCCGGTGGCTGCTCGGGTACACCGCCGACCTGTCCCTGCAGACCGAGGACACCCTCGAGGCCGAGGCGACGGTCTTCACCAACATCGTCCAGGGCACCTCGGACAACGTCCGGCCGTGGGTCGAGGCGCTGCGCAACGTCGGCTTCGCCGTGTTCGCCAAGCCCAAGACCAGCGACGACTCCGACGTCGACGAGGACATGCTCCAGCACATCGACCTGCGGGCCGGCTCCGGCCGCCTCGCGGGCGTGGTGGTGGCGTCGGCCGACGGTCAGGCGTTCCGCGAACCGCTGGAGGACCTCGCCCACGACATCCCGGTCACGGTGATCGGGTTCCGCGAGCACGCCACCTGGGCCGTCCAGCACGACACCATCACGTTCCTCGACCTCGAGGACATCCCCGGTGTGTTCCGCGAGCCGCTGCCCCGGGTCAGCCTCGAGAACCTGCCCGACGAGGGTGCCTGGCTGCAGCCGCTGCGGCCGCTCACGGCCCTGCTCACCTCGCGCTAGGAGTTCCCCGGTGTTCAACTCACTCGGGCGGTTCGTCGCCCACCGCCGCGTGCTGGTCCTGGTGTGCTCGGTTCTCGTCATGGCGTTCATCAGCCTCGCCGGAACCGCGTTCGGCAACCCGTTCGGTCAGGGCGGGTTCGAGGACCCCGACAGCGGGTGGGCGACCGCCGAACGGCTCGAGCAGGAGGCGTACGGACGCGACGCGCTCGGCGACGTCGTGGTGTCGTACCACGCACCCGAGGGCACCTCGGTCGACGATCCCGCCTTCCAGGACCCGATCCGCGCCTCGCTCGAGTCGATCCGCACCGAGCACCCGGACGAGGTCACCGGCGTCACCAGCTTCGTGTTCAACCAGTCCCCGGCCCTGGTCAACAGGGACGAGGGCATCGTCGTGGCCTCCATCCAGATCGCCGGCGAGGACGAGGAGATCCTCGAGAACTTCCGGGTGATCGAGGACGGGATCGCCATCGACGGCATCCAGACCGACGTCGCGGGTGTGCAGGCGGTCGCCGGTGCGCTGCAGGACGGGATGGACGCCGACCTGGTCCGCGCCGAAATCATCGCGCTGCCGCTGGTGTTCCTGCTGCTGATCGTGGTGTTCGGCGGTGTCGTGGCCGCGTTCATGCCGGTCGCGGTGGGCGTGCTCACGATCCTCGGTTCGCTCGGGGCGTTGCACCTGCTGTCGCTGGTCACCCCGGTGAACTCCTTCGCCCAGAACGTGGTGACTCTGATCGGCCTCGGCCTGGCGATCGACTACGGCCTGTTCGTCGTGAGCCGGTTCCGGGAGGAGATGGCCGAGGGCTACCCACCGGACGCGGCGGTGCGCCGGGCGGTGGCCACCGCCGGACGGACCGTGGTGTTCTC
The DNA here is from genome assembly GCF_032905965.1 of Dietzia sp. IN118. Lineage (NCBI taxonomy): Bacteria > Bacillati > Actinomycetota > Actinomycetes > Mycobacteriales > Dietziaceae > Dietzia > Dietzia sp. IN118. Next base: position 216,777 of record NZ_JAUMSR010000001.1, read on the forward strand.
CGCGGTCATGGTGGGCGTGACCCTGTCCGGGCTGCTCATCTTCCCGCAGGCGTTCCTCAAGTCCGTCGCCTACGGCGCGATCGCCGCCGTCATCCTCGCCGCCGCACTGTCGGTGACGCTCCTGCCGGCCGTGCTGATGCTGCTCGGCCACCGCATCGACATGCTCGGCATCAAGCGACTGCAGCGTCACCGCTCGCGCGAGCAGGTGGAGAACGGCCTGTTCGGTCGCGTCGCCGACTTCTCCATGAAGCGCCCGGTGGCTGTGGCCATCCCCGTCGTCGTGGTGCTGGTCGCGCTCATTATCCCGTTCTCCGGCGTGAAGTTCGGCGGCATCAACGAGACCTACCTCCCGCCGGACAACACCACCCGCGTCGCGCAGGAGCAGTACGACGAGAACTTCCCCGGCACCCGCACCGACCCGGTCAAGCTCGTGGTGATCGGCTCCGACGGGGCGACCCTGTCGCAGATCCGCTCGGCGGCCAACGAGGCGCCGGGTCTGACCGGTCCGTTCCAGTTCGCCCGCTCGGGCGAGCAGGACGCGCAGGGGCGCGACGTGGTGGTGTTGCAGACCGGCGTGATCGACCGGAACGACGCCGCCGAGACCGTCGAGTACCTGCAGTCCTTCCCGATCCCCGCGGACACCGAGGTGTACGTCGGCGGCAACCCGGCCATGGAGCGCGATTCGGTCGAGGCCCTGGTCGACGGTCTGCCGTGGTTCGTGCTGTACGTCCTACTGGCGACCACGCTCCTCATGTTCCTCGCGTTCGGGTCGCTGGTGCTGCCGATCAAGGCCGCGATCATGAACCTGCTCGGCCTCGGTGCCACCCTCGGTATCCTCACCTGGATCTTCGTCGACGGGCACCTGTCCGGGTTGCTCGGGTTCACGGCCGGCCCGCTCACCTCGCCGGTCGTGGTGCTGCTCATGGCGATCATCTACGGGCTGTCCACGGACTACGAGGTGTTCCTGGTCTCGCGGATGGTCGAAGCACGCTCGCGGGGCGCTCGGACGACGGAGGCCATCCGCAGCGGAGTGGCCAACACCGGCCGGATCATCACCTCGGCCGCGCTCATCCTCATCGTGGTGACCGGCGCGTTCGCGTTCTCCGAGATCGTGATGATGAAGTACATCGCGTTCGGCATGATCGCCGCGCTCATCATCGACGCCACCGTGATCCGCATGCTGCTCGTGCCGGCGGTCATGCAGATGCTCGGCACCGACAACTGGTGGGCGCCCGGGTGGATGAAGCGCGTCCAGGAACGGATCGGCCTCGGCGAGGCGGAGATCGACGACGAGCCCGAGCTGCTCACCGGCCGACCCGCCACCACCGGCGCGGCCGAGCCGGTCCCCGCCGCGGACTCCGGGGTCTCCGCGGATTCCGCGGGCGCCGGACGGACAGAGGTCGCCGGACCCGCCACCGCCGTGGCCGTGCTCGACCGCGAGCCCGGGGCCGAGCCGGAGCTCGAGCCGGAGGCGGAGCTCGAGCCGGTCCGTGACCCCGAGTACGACGAGGAGCCCGACACCACCGAGGAGGGGAAGATCCCCGCCTCCGACCTGATCGCCCGTCTGATGCGGGAACGTCAGCAGGGGCGCGACGCGTGACGCCCGCCAGGGCCCGGCGGTGTGGGTCCTGGGCCGGGTCGGATCCTTTGGTTATGGTGGGTCGATGATGGGCACGCGGGGCGCCGAGGCGCGGCGTCGCATCCGGGTGGTCCTGGGCAATCCGTGGTTCAAGGCCATCGCGACCCTCACTGTCCTGGGCTTCATCCTCTACTGGCTCCGTGGCCAGATGCCGTTCTTCGCCGAGGGATTCGAGGCCGTCACCCGCCCGCACTGGGGTTGGGTCGCGGCCGCGCTGGTGTTCTCCTACCTGTCGATGTCGAGCTACGGCTCGGTGCAGAAACTGCTCCTGCAGTCCGCCGGTGTCAGGGTGGGCTACTGGGGCAGCGTCGGCCTGGTGTTCTCCGCCAACGCGTTCTCCACGAGCATCCCCGGCGGGCAGGTCTTCGGCACCACCCTGACCTATCGCAAGACCCGGCAGTGGGGCGCCACCCGCGTCGTCGCCTCGTGGCAGCTCGTCATCTCCGGCGTGCTGTCGACCGTCGGCATCGTCCTGCTGGCGCTGCTTGGCTTCTTCCTGGTGGGGACGGTGTCCAACCCGTTCCTGCTGGCGCTTTCTGCCATGGGCCTGGTGGGGATCGTGGTGGTGGTCCAGTGGGCCGCCCGGAACCCCGACAGGATCGAGGGGGCGCTCCTGGCCCTCCTCGAGTGGATCAACGCGCGGCGTCGCAAACCCGCCGACCACGGTGCCGCCGCGGTGCGCAAGGTCGTCGAGCAGGCCGAGGCCGTCGAACTGACCAAGACGCAGTTGTCCAAGGCCTTCGCGTTCTCCCTGCTCAACTGGGTCGCCGACATCGGCTGTCTGTGGGCGGCGGCCAACGCCGTCGGTGCCCAGCACAGCATCGGCGGGCTGTGCATCGCCTACGTGACCGGCAAGATCGTGGCCAGCGCGCCCATCACGCCCGGCGGGCTGGGGACCGTGGAGTTCGCGCTCATCACGACCCTGACCGCGGGCGGGCTCGGTGCGCATCAGGCGTTCGCGACGGTGTTCGTCTACCGCATCGTCAGCTTCGTGCTGGTCGCCCTGGCCGGATGGGTGGTCTTCTTCCTCTTCTACCGGGGTGCCGTGGACCTCGACCCCGACGCCGACCCGGACGACGCCGACGACCCGGGGGAGAACACCTCGTCGTCGTCCCCCTCTCCGTCCCCCGCGGCGGCGTATACCGCCGCGTCGCGGCAGACCGTCGCGGCGGCCCCGCCGGCCGGGATTTCGGCGATGTGGCCGCTCAAGGGCACACCGTGGCGCCCCCATGTGCATCACGACTCGGGTCCCATCCCGCTGCTGCGCGTCCGTGAGGACGGGGTCGTGGACGAGGCCGGCGACGCGTCCTGCTCGGTCAGTGCGAGCGAGCGGCGGGAGGGGAGGAGACGGTGAGTCGAGTGGCGGTACCGGTGATGATCGCGCTCGACGCGGTGCTGGTGGTGGTGTTCTCCACCTTCGGCCGGGGCGCGCACTCCGAGGGGCTCGGCGTGGCGCAGGTCTGGGGGACGGCGTGGCCGTTCCTCATCGGGCTGGCAGTGGGGTGGCTGATCCTGCTGGCGACCCGCCGCGCGCCCGCCGCCGTCGGGTCGGGCGTACTGCTGTGGCTGGCCACGCTGGTGGTGGGCATGGTGATCCGCGGTCTCGGTGACGGGCGTGTGCCGCACTGGAGCTTCATGGTGGTGGCGGGCGTCGTCACCGCCGTCCTCCTCATCGGATGGCGTGCGATCCGCGCCGCCGTGGTGCGGCGACGCGAACCCGCACCGCGCTGACGTCGCCGGAGGTCAGCGCATTCCGGGCGGCAGCTGGGCCACAACCTCTCGGGGGACCTCGATGGTCTCCGGCAGCCGCACCCCGTCCGGGGTCGGCAGGTCGCGCGGGACGGGGATCGTGAACGGCTCGACCGGGACGGGTGCCTCCGGCGGGATCCCGGCGGGCGCCTCGACGATCTCACGATCCGCCACGAGCTCGGGGGCGGGCGGGGGAGGGGGCGCCGGTGCGGGTTCCAGTGTGGCTTCGGGCGCGGGTGCTGGCGCGGGTGCGGGGGCCGGGGCCGGGGCGGGCTCGACGTGGCCGAGCCAGGCGTGGAGGTCGTCGCGGGTGCCGGCGAAGACGTTGAGGTCCACGGCGTCGGTGAAGCCGGGCACCTCACCGGTCTCGGAGCGCTGCCAGAACAGCCATTCGTTCCAGCCGCCGATCACGGGCAGCGTGGGCTCGGAGACCCCGTACTCGGCGAGCCACAGCGGGAACTCGGCGAAGCGGTGGGTGTTGGCCATCCGATCGATCCAGAAGTAGCGGTAGGTGTAGAGGATCGGCGCGCGACCGGTCCGGTGGGCGAGAGTGTCGAGGAAGACCTGCGTCCAGTCGGCCAGCTCGGCGGGGTCGAGGCCCTCGTCCTTCTCCAGATCGAGCACCGGCGGGAGCTGCGGGCCGCCGACGGACTGCAGTCGGTCGGCGAACGCGTGGGCCTGCTGCGTGGGGTCCATGGCGGGGCGCGCCATGTGATAGCTGCCGACGAGCATGCCGGCGGCGCGCGCATCGGCGACGTCGGACTCGTAGTAGCGGTTGGCGGGTCCGGTGCCCTCGGTGGCCTTGATGAAGGCGAAGGACTGCCCGGACGCGGCGGCCGCGTGCCAGTCGACGCCGGCACCGTGCGGGTGCTGCCAGCTCGCGGCGTCGACCCCCTGTGCGAGGCCGTGGTAGGCGGGCGCCAGGGGGACGCCGGCGTCGGCGCGCGGGGAGATGACGACGACGAGGAGGCCGAGAGAAAGGGCTGCTGCAGAGGCCACGGCGACGAGAAGGCGGGGAAGGGGGGCGCGTCGGGCCGACGGTCCGGCAGATGTCATGGGCTGAGTATGTTGCAACCCCTCCAGTCACACAAGCAACTCACGCAACGTTTCTCACATCTGTCCAGTTCCGGTCCGCACGGCGGTCGCGGTGAGGCGCCGGAGGGTGGCCGGAGAGCGACCGGAGAGTGGCCAAGATCACGGGTTGATTACAACCTGTAACACGCTGCCCCACGCGTTCGATGACCTGGCTTCCTCACCTACGATTAAGGCAATCCCACCGACCAGTCGGGAGTGCCCCTCAATGAACAATGCGATCGACCTGACCACCCCGCGTTACCGCCAAGACCTCGTGACCGAGGTCGATGGCCCGGGCGACGACCCCTTTCTGGAGGTGTCGGTCGCCGAGACCGTGATGCTGGACGAGCACGGCGCGGGGCGGGGCGTTCCCGAGTTGCGGCTGCAGACCGGGGCCGAGGGCATCACGCTCACCGATCGCGACCAGATCCTGCAGCTCCAGGCGATCATCAACCGGGCAGTGAACCAGTGGCGCGAGTCCGCTTCGCATCTGATCTGATCTGTTCTCGCGAGACTCGTCGCGCTGCGCCCTGACGTCGGGCGGCCGGAGGTGAGTGACCGGATGCGGGTGGCCGGTCAGTCGACCCGGATCCCCGCCTCGCCGATCAGCGCCAGGCCCACGCCCAGAACCTGGTCGGGCGAGATGAGGGCGCCCCGCAGTGCCGACGCCCCGCGTAGGTCCTCCAGGTCCGCGCCGCGCAGGTCCACGGCCGAGAGGGTGGCCCGGTCGAACGCGGCCCCACGCAGGTCGGAGCCCTCTGTGGTCAGATCGGCGATGCGCGCCTCGAGCAGGTCGGCCTGCCGGCACCGTGTCGAGGCGAGGCGGACCCGCTGCAGTCGGGCCATCCGTAGGTTGATCATGTCCGCGTGGCAGTCCTCGAACGTCACGTCGGTCAATCGTGCGTCGGACAACACGATCCCGGTCAGTCGGCAACCCACGAAACTCACGCGGGTGAGCGAGGCGCCGTCGGCCACCAGTCCCGACAGGTCGCAGCTGCTGATCACGACATCGGTCAGCCTCAGGCCGTCCGCGCGGGCTCCGCTCAACCGGAGGTTCTCGAGTGCGGACTCCCGGACCTCCATCCCGCCGATCTGCGCCGCGCCCTCCTCCGGGTCGGGCGCGTGTTCGCCGGCGGCCAGGACCCCGTCCCACAGGCCGTCCGTCTCGAGTTCAGTGCGCGGCGGCTCGAGTTGTTCCCGCCTCGGGATGACGGGGGCGGCGGGTGGACGAGGTGAGTTCGAGCGGCGACGCAGCGGTGGGGGCACGGCCGTCAGCGTAGAGGGGGCGCGATCAGGGGAGGTCGCAGAGGCGCCGGAACTGGTCCCACTGGGCCTCGAGCGCTGCCGGGAAGACGGTCGGCTGCACTGCGATGCCCGACAGTCGACTCGCCACCGCGGACAGTGCGTTGTCGGTGACCCCGTCGGAAAGGCGGCGGACCTCGGCGGAGACGGCCTCGCGATCGGTGCCGGCGCCGTGGACGAGGCGATGGACGGGTTCGGTCAGTGTCCCGCAGCCCGGGGTGGCCTCCGGCCCGGGCGTCGGGGGCGGCGTCGTCGCGGTGGGGGCCGCGGCTCCCGGGGATGAGGTGGCCGTCGCGATGGTCGAGGTGGCCGTGGCCGTGGCCGGGACGGCGGGGTCCGCGGTCGCGGGGGTCTGGTCTCCGACGCTGACCTGGCCGCACCCGGACAGCGCCAATGCGAGTGACGCGGCCGCCGCGACGACGGTGCCGGCCGCTGCTCTACCGGGGATCATGGGCCGACACTAGCGGCATCTGGGAATCCGCGGGGCGCAGGCGTACTCTGGTCCGCGGGGTAGACCGATCGGTCTATCGAAGTGTGTGAGGAGCGAGAACTGTGAGTCTGCGAGAAGCGTTCGTCTTCCCCGAGATCGTCAACGACTACGCCGCGCGGTGCACCGCCGCCCTCGTGGTGACGCTCGCGGTGGTCACCCTCCTCGCTCCCGAGCCCGCCCGGACATGGCTGGCGGGAGCGCTGGTGGTGGGTTTCGCGCTCCGCGTTGCCGGCGGCCCGCGGTACTCGCCGTTCGGTCGCCTGTCGGTCCATGTGCTCGCGCCGCGGGTCAGCGACGAGCCCAAGATGGTCGCCGGCGCGCCCAAGCGATTCGCCCAGACGATCGGCCTGGTGATGTCCTCGATCGCGTTCGGACTGTTCCTCGCCGGGTTCGCGGTGGCGGGCAGCGTCGTGCTCGGTGTGCTGGTCGCCGCCGCGCTCGCCGAGGCCGCGCTCGGCTTCTGCTTGGGCTGCTGGATGTACGGGCAGCTCCAGCGGGTCGGCATCGTCTCGGAGGACGCGTGCGTGGACTGCGCGGACATCTGGGCGCGGCCCGGGATGACGGCCCGCAACTAGAGGGCGGCCCGCAGCCGCCCCCGGCCTACGCGCCCGGAATGGTCCATTCACGCAGCCCAACCCCTTCGATGAGTGTGCAATCGGGCAGCGCAAGCCAGTGAGGACGTGCAGCCGGGGCCGCTTGTGGTGGCGGTGCGAGCGGACTTCATGGCGGACGACCTGTCGTGGCGCCGCGATACTGTGGACCCATGAGTACTCCCGCTGATGGCAACGCCTCCGACCGGCCCGACGACCCGTTCGGCGGTCGGGCGAACGAGCAGTGGCCCGGTCACGACGGCGGTCAGCAGTACGGGGCCGGCGGCTACGGCGGTCAGCAGTACGGGAGACCGCAGTACGGAACCCCGCCGTACGGGAGCCCGCAGGGCGGCGGTCAGTTCGACCCGGGTCAGTACGGCGCGCAGCCCTTCTACGGCGCCGAGTACGCCTACGGGGCGCAGCAGCCGTACGGGATGCAGTCCTATGGTCAGCGGTACGGGATGCAGTCCTACGGTCAGTTCCCGCCGGCGGCCCGCAAGGACCCGGCGCTGATGCTGGTGGCGTCCCTCCTCGTGCCCGGCCTGGGGACGATGCTGGTCGGCCGGGCCGGTAGGGGTGTGGGCATCCTCGCCGGCTACCTCGTGGGTGCTCTGCTCTCGGTCATCCTCATCGGACTGCCCATCATGTTCGGGTTCTGGATCTGGGGGATGGTCGACGCCTACCAGGGCGCCAAGGATCACAACGCCCGCCACGGCCTGCCCTGACCCGCGTCCGGCAGCCGCGCGCGGCATCCACGACCACCGGCCCGCCTCACCGGTTCGGCGCATCCCGTCGGCCCGCCTCGTCGTCGTCACGGAGGTGGCGACCTCCGACGTCGTGCCGACCGCCCACCCCGCGACCACTTACGTAACCTGGTCACATGACAGCGACCGAGATCCCCACCACCGACGCGCCCCGTCCCTCGGGCCTCGACCTGCAGTACGTCGATCTGGACGTCCGGCCCCAGGACGACCTCTACCAGCACGTCAACGGCACCTGGATCCGTGAGCACGTGATCCCCGCCGACCGGCCGATCGACGGTGCGTTCCTCGCCCTGCGCGACCTGTCCGAGGAGCGGGTGCGCGACATCATCACCGACGCCCCGGTCGACTCGCAGATCGGCGCCTTCTACGCCTCCTTCATGGACACCGACGCCGTTGAGGCCGCCGGCGTGGCCGCGCTCGCGCCCGATCTGGCCGAGATCGACGGTGCGACCGACGCCGACTCACTCGCGCTGGCGATGGCACGGCTGGAGAAGGTTGGCGTCGGCGGGCTGATCGGTGCCTACGTCAACAACGACGCCAAGAACTCGAGCGAGTACATCCTCTACCTGGTGCAGTACGGCATCGGGCTGCCGGACGAGTCCTTCTACCGCGAGGACCAGTACGCCGAGATGCGCGAGCAGTACACCGACCACATCGCCCGGATGCTCGACCTCGCCGGGCTGGTCGACGACGTGGACGGGGAGACCGGGGCCCGCCGGACCGCCGAGCGGATCGTCGCGCTGGAGACCCGCATCGCCGCCGCCCACTGGGACGTGGTGGCCCGTCGCGACGCGGACAAGACCTACAACCCCGTCACCTGGGACGAGTTGCCGCAGCAGGCCCCCGGCTTCCCCTGGCATGAGTGGGCCCGCGAGCTCGGCGGCACCGAGGAGACGTTCGGCCGGCTCGTCGCGATGCAGCCCGACTTCCTCACCGCCGTGGCCGACCTGTGGGCCTCCGAGCCGCTGGAGACCTGGAAGCAGTGGCTGCGCTGGCGGACGGTCTCCGCGCGCGCGCCGTTCCTGACCTCGGACCTGGTGGACGAGAACTTCCGCTTCTACGGCACCGTCATGTCCGGCACCGAGGAGAACAAGGCCCGCTGGAAGCGTGGTGTCGGTGCGGTCGAGGCCGCCCTCGGCGAGGAGGTCGGCAAGGAGTACGTGGCCCGGCACTTCCCGCCCGGCCACAAGGCGCGCATGGTCGAGCTGGTGGAGAACCTCACCGAGGCCTACCGCTACTCCATCAGCCGTCTGCCGTGGATGACCCCGGCCACCCGCGAGCGGGCGCTGGCCAAGCTCGAGGCGTTCGTGCCCAAGATCGGCTACCCCGAGAAGTGGCGCGACTACTCGGCGCTCGAGGTCCGCGCCGACGACCTGCTCGGCAACGTGCGCCGCTCCGCCGAGTTCGAGCACCACTACGAGCTGGGCAAGCTTGGCGGCCCGGTCGACCGCGGTGAGTGGCACATGACGCCGCAGACGGTCAACGCCTACTACAACCCGGTGATGAACGAGATCGTCTTCCCGGCCGCCATCCTGCAGCCGCCGTTCTTCGACGCCGACGCCGACGACGCCGCCAACTACGGGGCGATCGGTGCCGTGATCGGGCACGAGATCGGTCACGGGTTCGACGACCAGGGAGCGAAGTACGACGGCGACGGCAACCTGGTCGACTGGTGGACCGACGACGATCGCGAGGCGTTCGGAACCCGCGTGGAGGCGCTGATCGCCCAGTACGACGGCCTCACCCCCGACGGCCTGGACGCCACGAAGGACCACGTCAACGGGGCTTTCACGGTAGGGGAGAACATCGGCGACCTTGGCGGTCTCACGATCGCGCTGCTGGCCTACCGGCTGGCACAGGGTTCGAACGAGCAGGGTTCGAACGAGCAGGGTTCGAACGAGCAGGGCACCGACGGCGAACCCGCCGAGGGCACCGAGGTGGGCCCGGAGATCGACGGGATGACCGGCATCCAGCGGCTCATCATCTCGTGGGCGATCGTGTGGCGGACCAAGACCCGCGCCGAGGAGGCCGCCCGCCGGCTCGCCGTGGACCCGCACTCCCCGCCGGAGTTCCGCTGCAACCAGGTGGTCCGCAACCTCGACGATTTCCACGCCGCCTTCGACGTGACCGAGGGCGACGGACTGTGGCTCGCCCCCGAGGAGCGCGTCAGCATCTGGTGAGGGTGCTCAGGCGCCGGTGAGTCGGCGGTGGTCGAGGTCGAACTCCCGCCGCGCGACCCTCTCGACCGCCCCCGAGGCGATGAGGTCGTGTAGTCGACGGCTCAGCGTCTCGGGGGTCGTCCCCAGATGCGTGGCCAGGTCGGACTGGGACAGTGGCAGTCGCACCCGGATCCGCCCGTCCTGGCGGGGCGACCCGGGTAACGACACGAGGTAGGCGGACAGTCGCGTGAGCACGTCCTCCGAGGTGATCGACGCCAGGTGCTGTTCGCTCTCGACCACCTTCCACGCCAGTTCGCGGGTGATCGAGTCGTTGAGCACCGGGCACGCGGCGGCCGCTGACCGGAGCGCGCCGTGCGAGACGCTGGTCAGCGTGGTGGCCTCCGCGGCGACGACGGTGTGACGGGCAGGGCAGCCCAGTGCGAACTCCACCAGGCCGAGATGGCTCCCGGGGCCGAGGACCCGGACGTGACGCTGGTGCCCGGACCGGTCCTCCCGGACGACATGGAGGGCCCCGGCCGTGATCACCACCAGGCGGCCCACCGGTTCCCCGGTCACCTGCACCACCGCGCCTGGCCTCGCCGTACTCGTCCGCGACGAGGCGGCCAGGGCGGCCCCGCACCGGGGTGGCAGCGAGGCGAACAGGACCGAGCCCGCGAACAGCGCGGACCCGGTGACTCCGGAATCGTCCCCGTGCGCGGTCATGTCACCAGTGTGGCCCTGTGGGGCGCCCACGTGTGCATTTCCTCACACCGAGTTGACCTAGATCAATGCGGTTCCGAGGCTCCCGGCCTAGTTTCGGATGAACGAACGACAGGGGAGCGATATGTCGGAGACTCTTGTACCGCCCACGCGCCCGACGCGTGAGCTCGACCACCCGCCGGGCGTCCCGACGGGTGGAGGTCGGCCGGGCGCGTTCGTGTGGAAGATGCTGACGACGACCGACCACAAGTTGATCGGCATCATGTACATCGTCACCTGCTTCATCTTCTTCTTCGCCGGCGGCCTCATGGCACTGCTCATCCGCGCCGAGCTCTTCCTTCCGGGGATGCAGTTCCTGTCGAATGAGCAGTACAACCAGCTGTTCACCATGCACGGCACAGTGATGCTCCTTTTTTATGCCACCCCCATCGTGATCGGCATCGGAAACTACGTGATGCCGCTCCAGATCGGTGCGCCCGACGTCGCGTTTCCCCGGCTCAACGCGTTCGGCTTCTGGCTCTTCACGTTCGGCGCGACTGTGGCACTTACCGGTTTCCTGACCCCCGGCGGTGCGGCCGCCTTCGGATGGACCATGTACATGCCGCTGGCGGACAAGATCCACTCCCCGGGCGTGGGCGCGGACCTGTGGATCCTCGGCGTCGGCATCGGCGGCGTCGGCACGATCCTCGGTGCCGTCAACTTCGTCACGACCATCATCTGCCTGCGAGCCCCGGGTATGACCATGTTCCGGATGCCGATATTCACCTGGAACCTACTGTTCACGTCGGTTCTGATCCTGCTGATCTTCCCGCTGCTCACCGCTGCGGCCATGGGGGTGTTCTACGACCGCACCTTCGGCGGGCGCATCTACGACCCCGGGAACGGTGGCGCTATCCTCTGGCAACACTTGTTCTGGTTCTTCGGCCACCCCGAGGTGTACGTGGTGGCACTGCCGTTCTTCGGCATCGTCTCCGAGGTCTTTCCGGTCTTCGCGCGCAAGCCGCTGTTCGGCTACGCCGGCCTGGTCTTCGCGACCCTCGCGATCGCCGCACTGTCAATGGCGGTGTGGGCGCACCATATGTTCGCCACAGGTGCGGTCTTGCTGCCGTTCTTCTCGTTCATGTCGTACCTGATCGCGGTCCCGACCGGTGTGAAGTTCTTCAACTGGATCGGCACAATCTGGAAAGGCAAGATCACTTTCGAGACCCCGATGCTGTTTGCGCTCGGATTCATGATCACGTTCCTGTTCGGCGGGCTGACCGGCATCATGATGGCGTCGGCGCCGATCGACTTCCACATCCACGATTCGTACTTCATCGTGGCGCACTTCCACTACACGCTCTTCGGCACCATCGTGTTCGCCACGTTCGCCGGCGTGTACTTCTGGTTCCCCAAGATGACGGGCCGCATGTACGACGAAACTCTGGGCAAGTGGCACTTCTGGCTGATGTTCATCGGTTTCCATACGACGTTCCTGGTGCAGCACTGGCTGGGCAACCAGGGCATGCCGCGCCGGTACGCCGACTACCTGGCAACGGACAATTTCACAGTTCTCAACCAGATCTCCACGGTCGGCTCGTTCATCCTCGGCATCGCGATGCTGCCGTTCATCTGGAACATCATCAAGAGCTGGCGCTACGGGGAGATCGTCACGGTCGACGACCCGTGGGGCGCGGGCAACTCCCTCGAGTGGGCGACCTCGTGCCCGCCGCCGCGTCACAACTTCGCGGTGTTGCCCCGGATCCGCTCCGAGCGCCCGGCGTTCGAACTGCACTACCCGCACATGAGCGAGCGAATGCGCGAGGAGGCCCACGTCGGGGGCCGTCGCAAGGCCCGGGACCCGGACACCGCGAAGGACGTCGGGGAGCGCGGGACCTCGCCCTACAGGAGCTGAACACCGAGGGCCGGATGCGTGGAAGCGGTAACCCCCGGGTCGGGGCGACGGATAGTGTCGGTGCCCATGACGATCCGGGTAGTGGAATGGTCGACGGGGTATCTGGGCCGGATGGCAGTCGAGGCGATCGCCGCCCGGCCCGAGCTGGAACTGGTGGGCCTGTACGTCTCCGACCCGGCCAAGGTCGGCGTGGACGCCGGGCGACTCGCCGGGGTGGACCGCGACCTGGGTATCGCGTCCACCGATGACACTGACGCGCTGCTCGCGCTGGACCCGGACGCGGTGGTCTACACCGCCGAGACCGAGACGCGGTTCGTGGACGCGATCTCCGACTTCTGCCGCTTCCTGCGCGCCGGTATCGACGTGGTGGCCTCCGGTCCGGTGCTGCTGCAGTACCCGCACGGCACCCTGCCCGAGGAGATGATCTCCGAGCTCGCCGCCGCCGGACGTGAAGGCGGCGCCACACTGCACGTCAACGGCATCGACCCCGGCTTCGCCAACGACGTCCTGCCGCTGGCCATGACCAGCTTGTCCCGGCGGATCGACCACATCCGCGTGGGCGAGATCGCCGACTACTCCGTGTACCACCAGGGTGAGACCATGCGGCGACTGTTCGGTTTCGGCGGGCCCATGGACTCGCTGCCGCCACTGCTGCGTCCGGGGATGCTCGCGGCGGGCTGGGGATCGGTGGTCCGCCAGCTCGCGGCCGCCCTCGACGTCACCCTCGACGAACCGCTCCTGGAGCGACACGAGCGCCTGCCCGCGGACCGCGACCTGAACCTGCTTGCGTGCGAGGTCCCGGAGGGGACGCAGGCCGCGCTGCGGTTCGAGGTGGTGGGGCAGGTCGACGGCGAGGACCGCATCGTCCTGGAGCACGTCACTCGCACTGCGCACGACCAGGCCCCCGACTGGCCGCGCCCGGACCACGGCGACGGCTGCTACCGCATCGAGATCACCGGCGAGCCCGCGATGCGGGTGGAGTTCGGACACCACGCCGAGCACGGCGATCACAACGTCTCCGGCATGCTCGTCACCGCGATGCGGCTGGTCAACTCGGTGGAGGCGGTCGTGGCGGCGGCGCCGGGACTCGTGTACGCGAAGGACCTCCCGATGATCACCGGGCGTGGCTTAATGACCAGATGAGAACCCTGCGGGCCGCCCTGGCCGTCACCGGCGCCGCCCTCCTCGCGGTGACGGGCGTGGGCGCCGCGAACGCCACCGACCCGTCGAGACGGGCACCGCTGCCGGTGCCGTACTCCTTCTTCTCCGGAGCCGCCCGGGCGCTCACCGCCCCGGGGGCGGAGCTGCCCGGGGCCAACGACTGGTCGTGCCGCCCCACCGCCGACAAGCCGCGCCCCGTGGTGTTGGTCCACGGCACCTGGGGCGGCGCGGTCACCAACTGGGCCACCTACGGGCCGCTGCTGCACAACGAGGGCTACTGCGTCTACACGCTCACCTACGGGGCGCTGCCCGGCCAGCCGTGGCCGGTCAGTCTCCTGGGCGGCCTGTCGGACATCACGGAGGTCTCGGTGCCGCAGGTCGGCGAGTTCGTCGACCGCGTCCTCGCCTCGACCGGTGCCGAGCAGGTCGACCTCGTCGGCCACTCGCAGGGGACGCTCGTCTCCGGCCTGGTCGCCAAGGTCGGCCGGCCCGGCAAGGTGAACACCGTCGCCTCGGTAGCCCCGCTGTGGCACGGCTCCCGCGGGACCGGGTCCGGGGCGATCGGGACCGCCCTGGCCAGCGGGGACCGCGGACGCGCGGTCGAGATCGCGCCGTCCCTCGGCCGGATGGCGGCCGGGTCGGAGACGCTCGAACTCCTGTGGTCGGGTGGCACCCCCTATGCGCCGGGCGTGACCTACCTCAACCTCGTGACCCGCTACGACCAGCTGGTCCGGCCGTACACCGTCGGTGTCGTCGAGGGTCCGCGGGCCACCAACATCACCATCCAGGACGGGTGTGAGCAGAACCGGGCCGAGCACCTGGCCATCGCCTCGGATCCCCGGACCGCGGACTTCGTGCTCAACGCCCTCGACCCCGCCGACCCGCGTGAACCGCGGTGTGAGGCGGTCGCCCCGTACCTGGGACCGATCCCCCCGCTGCCGGGATCGTGAACCGGACCGGGATCGCGGGACTGCTCGCGGCGGCGGCCCTCGTCGTCGTCGCCCCCGTCCCCGCGGCTGCCGCGCCCACGGCGGCGGCCGCTCCCGCCCCCACCACGGACCAGGTCCCGTGGCGGTGGTGGGACGGCGCGGCGTACCAACTCACCCACGGCCTGGCCGATCCGCCCGGCATCAACCGGGACGACTGCCGGCCGACCGCGCAGCGCCCCGCGCCGGTGATCCTCGTGCACGGCACCGGGCTCACCGGCGGGAACTCGTGGGCCACCTTCGGCGCCGCACTGGCCGCCGAGGGCTACTGCGTCTGGGCCCCCACCGTGGGCGCGCCACCCGGACCCGGCGGCGCCCCGACGTCTGTGGGCGGCGTCGACTCGCTCACCGGCGCCTCGGCGCCGCAGCTCGCCGCCGAGATCGACCGGGTGCGTGCGCTCACCGGGGCCGCCGAGGTGGACCTGGTGGGGCACTCGCAGGGCGCGATCATCGCCTCCTACGTCACCGCGACCGCCCGGGCCGACGCCGTGCGCACCGTCGTCACGCTGGGCGCCGATCCCGCCCGGTCCGGCGACGGGCCACCCGAGTTCGTCACCGATCTGCTCGGCGTGCTGTCGCCCGACACCGCGCGGCAGGACGCCGAGGCGACGCTCGCGTGGCTGGGCGAGGAGGGCGTCCCGTTCGCGCGCGGGGTGCGGTACGTGGCGGTGTCCTCGGACTACGACGAACTCACCGGGCCGGTGGTGGCGCCGGAGGTGCCGGACTTCGTGGACCTGGACGTGGTGCGGCTGCAGGACGGCTGCGAGGTCGACCGCTCGGGGCACCTGACCGTGCTGGCGTCGCCTCGAGCGGTGGACCTGGTGATCGACGCCCTCGGCGGGCCGCGGGGCCCGGGTGGTGTCGAGCCGGCCGGCCCGCCGCCGCGCTGCGTTCCCGCGGATCAGCTGCTGGGCGTGCTCGCGCCCGTTCCGCCCCGGTGACCAGGCGCGCCGGATCAGTTCAAGCGGAGGCCGGTCTCGGGGTCGAACGCGTGGACCTCGGAGTCGACGTGCCGGACGCGGAGGCGCTCGCCGACCGCGGTCCCGTGTGCCCGGTCCAGGCGCACGGCGATCCGGTCGCCGGCGTCGGTGTGGCCGTACGCGAAGGACTCCGCGCCCAGCTCCTCGACCAGGTCCACCACCAGATCCAGGCCGGGTTCGTCCTCGCCCACAACCCGCAGTGACTCCGGTCGGGCACCGAGGGTGACGCGGTCGCGGCCCTCGAGTGAGGCGGGGATGGCCACCTCGGCGTCACCGACGTGGGCCCGGGAGCCCTCGACCGCCACCTCGAGGAGGTTCATGGCCGGCGTGCCGATGAAGCCGGCGACGAACGCGTTGACCGGCCGGTCATACAGCTCGCGGGGGGCCGCGACCTGTTGGAGGACGCCGTCTCTGAGCACCGCGACGCGCGTACCCATCGTCATGGCCTCGACCTGGTCGTGGGTGACGTACACCGTGGTCACGCCCAGCCGTCGTTGCAGCCCGGCGATCTCCCCGCGGGTGGAGACCCGCAGCTTGGCGTCGAGGTTCGACAGTGGCTCGTCCATACAGAACACCTTGGGCCGACGCACGATCGCCCGACCCATGGCGACCCGCTGGCGCTGGCCGCCGGACAGTTGGGAGGGTTTGCGGTGGAGGAGGGGATCCAGCTGCAGGATCCGCGCGGCCTCCTCGACCTGCTTGCGGGTGTCGGACTTGTTGACGCCGGCGTTGCGCAGTGCGAACCCCATGTTCTGGGCGACCGTCATGTTGGGATACAGCGCGTAGTTCTGGAACACCATGGCCACGTCGCGGTCGCGGGGAGCGACGCCGGACACGTCGAGCTCGTCGATGAACACGCGGCCGGCGTCGACGGGTTCCAGACCTGCGAGCATCCTCAGGCTGGTGGACTTGCCGCAGCCGGAGGGGCCGACCAGGACGAGGAACTCGCCGTCGGTGATGTCGATGTCGAGGGCGTCGACGGCGGGCGCCGATCCCTTGTCGAACCGGCGGGTCGCGTGGTCGAAGCGGACGGTGGCCATCGGGTGGGGTGCTCCTCGTGCGTGAATGTTCGGGGGAGGTGACGCGGCTGTGGGGTCAGGGGTGGGGCCGGGGCCGCCGAACGACGCCGACGCCGGGGCCGGATACGAGGTGCCCGGCCCCGGGCGTAGGCGATCGCCGGCGGTGACCGGTCAGCCGTTGAGCTTCGGCTGGATCTGGGTCTCGATGATCTGCGCGGTCTCGTCCTGCACCTGCTGCATGGTCTCGCGGATGTCGGCGCCACCGAGGACACGGTCGAACGCGCCACCGATGCGCCTACCACCGTTGGGTACCAGGACACGGGCGTTGTCCTGAGGCCGGGTGTGCGCGAGCTGGTCGATCGCGGTGACCGCCTGCGGGGTCTCGGACAGGTAGGCCTTGATCTCCTGCGCCTCGCGGGCGGACTTACGGACCGGCATGTACCCGGTTCCCTGCGCGAAGGTCGCCGTCGACTGCGTGTTGGTGAGGAAGTCGATGAACTTCATGGCGTTGAGCTTGCGCTCGTCGGAGATACCGGCCGGGATCGCGACGCCCGCGCCGCCGGTCGGGCAGGAGTTCTTCTCGGCCGCCCCGGGCAGGAAGGCCGTGCCGAACTCGAAACCGGCGTTGGTCTTGGCGGTGGCGAGCGAGCCGGTGGAGGCCAGTGCACACGCGGCGAGACCGGAACCGAACTCGACGATCGAGTCGGCGGAGACCACCAGGAAACCGACGTCGTCGAGCTTCTTGATGTACTCCATGCCGCGAATGGTGCCGTCGTCGGTGAAGGTCGGGGTCCAGTCGCGGGAGAAGGCGCCGTCGAAGTCCCAGATGATGTTCTGCCCGGTCCAGTCCATGTAGTTGGAGCCGTCGTACATCGCGATGGCGTGCTTGCCGTCCCCGATGGCGTCCTGTAGGCGGGGTGCCCACTCCGCGAACTCGGTCCAGTTCTCCGGGCCGCGGTCGGGCAGCCCGGCGGCCCGCCACACCTCCTTGTTGTAGTAGAACAGCGGCGTCGACCGCGCGAAGGGCACGCCGAAGTTGTCGCCCTCGAGGACGTAGTCGCCCAGCAGGGCGTCGACGTAGTCAGCGGTATCGACGCCGGCCTCGGTGAACAGGTCGTTCAGCGGGGTGATCTGCCGGTTGAGCGCGAAGTTGAACCAGGTGACGTCGGAGACCACGACGACGTCGGGCAGCTCGCCGCCGGTGAGTGCCGCGTTGAACTTCTGGGCGACCTCCTCGTAGTTCTTCCCGCCGTCGACGAGGTTGACCTTGAGGCCCGGATTCTCCGACTCGAACGCCGCGATGATGTCGGTCTCGAATGACTTGGAGTCACCGGGGTGGTTGGACCAGAACGTGATGGTGCCGGTGTCGCCGCCGGAGGCGGTTCCGCCCGACTCACCGGATGTGTCGCCGCCCGCGCCCGCGCAGGCGGTGAGGGTGGTGGCGGCCGCGGTGGCGCCGAGGACGCCGAGGAATCCGCGACGGTTCATGGGGTTCATTCGTGTCGGACCTTTCGTTGCTGCCGGACCGGTTCGGCCCGACGGGATTGGAGGTGGGATCGCGCGGAGTGGGTCATCCCTTCACCGCGCCGGAGGTCAGGCCCTTGATCATGTGGCGCTGGAGGATGAGGAACACGACGAGGATCGGGGTGATGGTGAGCACCGTGGCGGCCATGACCATCGGCCAGTCGGTGTAACCGCCGTCGGTGTTGACGAGGCGGGCCAGCCCGACCTGGAGCGGGGCGACGCGGTCGTCGGAGGCGATGAGGAATGGCCAGAGGTACTCGTTCCACTCGTTGACCACGGTGATGAGCGCGAAGGCGACCAGGGTGGGCCAACTCATCGGCAGTACGACCCGGAACAGCAGCTTGAGGTGCCCGCACCCGTCCATGCGCGCGGCCTCGATGATCTCGTACGGCAGGGTCAGGAAGTGGTTGCGCATGAGGAAGGTGCCGAACGCGACCCCCGCCAGCGGGATGATGATGCCCTGGAAGGTGTTGATCCACCCGAGCTGCGCCACCAGTGCGTAGTTGGAGATCACCGTGATCTGGTTGGGCACCATCAGGGCCGCGAGCACGACCATGAACAGGACGGACCGGCCTGGGAAGCGAAGGAAGACGAACGCGTAGGCGCTGAGGACCCCCAACGTGATCTTCACGATGCTGAGCAGGCCGGTGATGACCACCGAGTTGGTGAAGTACCGGAGAAACGGGACCTCGGAGAGCACCTGCGGGTACGCGTCACCGGTCAGCGGGGAAGGCCACCACACCGGCGGCTGGACGTAGACCTGGTTGTCCGGTTTGAGGGAGGTGACGACCACCCAGAACAGCGGGAGGCCGATGACCAGCAGGACGAGGATCATCACCGCGTACCCGATGATCATGGTCGGCGTGGAGCCTGCGCGGATAGTGCTCATCGGGCGTTCCTGTCCATGACGCGGACCTGTAGGTAGGTGATGACCAGCAGGATGAGGAACATGATCGTCGCGACCGTGGCTCCGTAGCCGGCCCGGAAGTTCTGGAAGGTCTCCTGATAGACCTGGAAGACCATGGTCGTGGTGGCGTTGCCCTGGGGCCCACCGCGGGTCATCACGTAGATGATGTCGAAGACCTGGAGCGAGTTGAGCATCACGGTGATCGACAAGAAGAACGTCGTGGGGCGCAGCATGGGCAGTGTCACCGAGCGGAAGGTGGTCCACCGGCCGGCGCCGTCGATCTCGGCGGCCTCGTAGAGCTCTGCGGGTTTGGCTTGGAGCGCCGCCAGATAGATGACGAACGAGTAGCCCAGGTTCTTCCAGATGTAGGTGATGGTGATCATCGCCAGCGCCCAGTCGGGGTCCTGGTAGAAGTCCGGCACCGGGAGTCCGACCATTGTGAGCAGTGCCGAGACCATGCCGAACCGGGGATCGAAGATGAACTGGAACGCCACGCCGATGGCAGCCCCGGCGATGACGAACGGCGCGAACACCGCCGAGCGCACGATGCCGCGACCGATGAGCTGCTGGTCGAGCAGCAGGGCCAGGGCCAGCCCGAGCACCATGGACCCCACGACGGCCGAGACGGTGAACACGCCGGTGTTTCGCAGGATCAGCCAGCTGTCGTCCCGCCCGAACCACTCGACATAGTTGGCGGCTCCCACGAACGTCGAGGTGGGGGAGGAGATGTTCCAGTCGAAGAAGCTCAGCCGGAAGTTGTCCAGCAACGGCCGGTAGGTGAACACGCCGAGCAGTGCCAGGTTGGGCAACACCAGAGCGACGAAGAGCGCCTTCTCGCGGAACAGTCCGCCCGCCCGGGCCCGGCGCCGGGCCGGGCCGCGCTCGGCGAGGTCAGGGGGAGCGGTCGCCGGGTGCCCGTCGACCGGGGAGGACAGAGTCTGCACGCTGTGCAGCCTGGCCGGGAGAGGTGAACGGGTCCTTTCCGGACGATTGACCGCCGGTGGCCCGGCGAGGTCTAACCGGTACAGGTGTTGAAAAGCATGATGTCCCCACGCTTCTCATTCCGGACGGCCGGGCCGCCGGCGAGCGGGCGTCAGTAGTTCCAGTCGCCCTGGCCGTCGAACGCGCCGAACGGGCGGCCGGGCCCGTTCTTGACGATGAACGGGTCGCCGTTGCGGCTGGTGTCGTAGTACCAGCGGGCGTCGGCGGGGCTGACGTTGATGCAGCCGTGGGAGACGTTGCGGACACCCTGGTCGGCGACCGACCACGGTGCGGAGTGGATGTAGATGCCGTCGTAGGAGAGCCGGACGGCGTCGTTGATGATCGAGTTGTACCCGCCGTCCTCGATGCGCAGACCGAACGTCTCCGAGTTCATGCGGACCTCACGGCCGCGCTGGCCGGTGTAGTAGGTGCCGTTGTAGGTCTCCCAGCCGGGCCGTCCGGCGGAGGCTCGCATGGTGCGGATGTGCTGGCCGTTGCGGGTGACGGTGACGAGCTTGGTGCGGTCGTCGAACACGGCGATCACGGCGTCGCCGGTCCGGAACGACTGCTGACGCTTGCCACCGGCCCACACGGTCACGGAGGTGTTGACCGGCCAGAACTCGTGGGGCCGCCAGCGCACCTCGCGGTCGTTCACCCAGTAGAACTTGCCCGGGACCGCCGGCTCGGTGCGGATGCCGATCGTGGCCTCGGCCCGCGCCCGGTCGCGGATGGGGCGGTCGAAGAAGAACATGACCGGCTGTGCCACGCCCACGATCTCGTTCGGGGTGGGGAAGATGTCGACGTTGCCGTACTCGGGTGTCGGCCGCGCGGGCCCGATGACCGGGTAGGTCAGTACGGGCATCGCGGCGACGCCCGGGATGGCCGGCGTGTACAGGGGCGCGTTCTCGAGCTGCGGCACCCCGGGAGGGCTCAGCGGCATGACGGACTGGGCCTCGGCGGTCGGGGCGGTGCCCGCGCCGACCGACACCCCCATGAGGAGCGCGATCGCGGCGAGGACCGCGGCGGCCACCGAGGGGCGGGAGGAACGGGTCATGTGAGGGGCTCCTGAGGACGGCGAGGGATTCTCTAAGCGTTACGACAGACTTCTACCCGGATATATCGTGCGTCACAACCGAAGTGTTTCGGAGCGGCGGCCCGCGGCCGCCCGCGGTCAGTAGTTCCAGTCGCCCTGACCGTCGAACGCGCCGAACGGTCGGCCGGGGCCGCCGGTGACGATGAACGGGTCGCCATTGCGGGTGTTGTCGAAGTACCAGGCCGCGTCCTCGGGGCTGACGTTGATGCAGCCGTGCGAGACATTCCGGACACCCTGGTCGGCGACCGACCACGGCGCCGAGTGGATGAAGATGCCGTCGTAGCTCAGCCGCACGCCGTTCTCCACGATCGTGTCGTACCCGCCGGCGGTCCGGGACAGTCCCCAGGTCTCCGAGTCCATGCGCACCTCGCGGGCCCGCCAGCCGTTGTAGTAGACGCCGTTGTGGGTGGCGTAGGCGTCGCGGCCGGCGGAAGCCTTCATGGTGCGCACCACCTGGCCGTTGCGGGTGACGGTGACGGTGTGGGTGGCGTCGTCATAGGTCGAGATCACCGCGTCGCCGGTGCGGAAGACGGTCTCACGCCCTCCGGCCCACACGGTGACGGAGGTGCCCGCGGGCCAGAACTCGTGTGGTCGCCAGCGCAGTTCCGAGTCGCCGACCCAGTAGAACTTGCCGTCCACGGCGGGCGCCGTGCGGATTCCCACCGACGCCTCGGCGCGGGCACGGTCGGCGACGGGCTGGTCGAACCGGATCATCACCGGTTGCGCGACGCCCACCGTCTCGCCCGAGGTGGGATAGACGGAGGCCACCCCGGTTTCCGCCGTGGTCCGTCCCACGGCGGGGACGGGCATGGTGAGCACGCCGGTCGATCCGCCGACCGCGGGCAGTGGTGCGGACTCGAGTCCGAGCGCGCCGACCGAGCCGGTGGATCCGGTGGGACCGAGGAGTGACTGCGCGGAGGCGGCGGGGGAGAGGCCGACGACGACGAGGCAGGCCGTGGCCAGAAGCGTTGCGAAGGACCGGGTGCGGCGAGACATCGTTCTCCTCGGAAGCGGGCACCGCGGCGGGCGGCGACAGCGGGGGTCGCGTGAGGGCGGACAGCCAACCCCACGCGTCACATAAGTAACATCAGTAACAGTACATATCAGGTGCCCGGCCTGTACATCTCCGAGGTCGGGCGGGGATCACGGTGGGTGCCCGCTCCGCGGGGGACGCGCACCGACCCGGCCGGGCACCTTTCCACCGTTCGTTGGTATCGCCGCGGGGAGAACTGCTGGTAGATCCATGCGGGGGCCGTAGTTGAGCGGAAGTCAACGGAGAATCGCCTGATCATGGGCTTGACCGAACAGCAGGTGCAACATAGGGTCATCTCAGTCACCGCCGAGGGGTGGGTGGCGAAGTGAAGTGGTTGCTGAGGGGCTGCGACTTCACGTAACGAGGGGCCGGTCTTCCCGACCGGGGCACCTGGGGGGTGCCGACCCGCAGCCGAGAGGCAGCGTGGAGGCCGGATCGTACGCGATCTGCCAGATGGAGGGACGGCGTCGGATGCTGAGGGGCTCCGGCGCCGTTCCCGTCATTTCAGCCCACTTCTAGCCGACGATCTCCCGTGCCACGCGGTGCAGCCCGGCCAGCGCGACCGCCTCGGTCTGCGGTGATCTGGGCGTCTCGGGCCTGAGCATGGTGATGTGCCACAGTTCGTCGCCGGAGACCAGGATCGTGTGCACCTCGACGCCGCCGCCGGTGGGTGCTGCCACGCAGTCGATGTACATCGTGGCGGGCCGTGGGCCGACCGCGGCGGGTGCCCCGGGCTCGCCCGGGGCCGTCAGGCCGGCCTCCGCGGCGCCCGCTTCGCGGATCTCCGAGCAGGCGTACCTGGCGCCCAGCAGTGCGGCCTGACCCGCGAGCGCGGCCTGGGCACCGTCGCGGGGGGTGACGACCCCGGCGGCGACGGTGTCGGGGACGACGTCCGGATCGAAGGCCGGCGGGGTGGTCGTCACCGTGGTCGCCGAGGTCGTCGCCGACTCGTCGGTCGTGGCGTCGGCTGTCGGCGCGTCGGTCGTGGCCTCCGCCTCGCCTGCAGCGCCCGCGGCGCCCGCCGTGTCCGCCGCGCCCTCCGTGTCCGCCGACTCCGTATCCGAGACCTCGGCGGCGTCGGCGTCGGTGCCCGCCGCGTCGGCGTCGGTCGTGCTGGTGCCCGCCAGTCCGGCTTGGTACCTCTCGGGTGACCCCGGGCCGCCGTAGGTGCACAGCAGCCCCAGGTCGCCGGAACCGGTCGGGGCGACCTCCGGCATGTCGGCACCGGTGAGGTCGATGATCTCCTCGGTGGTCAGGTCGAGGAGCTCGCAGGCGTTGAGTCGTTCCTCGGGCGCGGGCCGACCCTCGACCATCTCGGCGGCGACGTCGTGCCGGGGATTCGGGGTGAGTCTCGGCGGGCCCGCGTCACCCGAACCGGGGCCGGTGGCAGTGCATCCGGCGACAGTCACCGTGGCCGCCAGGGCGACGAACCCTCCGGCGAGACGGCGTCCGCGCGCCGGACGGGGTCGCTGCGATCGCATGGCCCGATCCTACGGGTCGGCCCCACGGCCATGACCCCGACGTCCGGCGTTCACCGCGCGTGCGCGGCCCGCTCATCTCGCTCGGCGACACTGCCGGGTGTGGAAGCGAGACGCGGGCGGGACGCGCAGCCGCTGCCGGGGCCCGCACTCGGCTACCGGCGTTCGGACCTGCACGAACACGGGAGACCTCCCGGGGGGTGGAGGGAGGTCATCGCCCACGCCGTGCTCGGCGAGGGCGTCGCCCTGTTCGACGGGGCCGCGGACGATCTGCTGAGTCTGGCCGCCCACGCCCGTGCGGGGATCAGGACGGCCCCGGCGGATCCGCCCCTGGCATCGGACCTCGTCGTGCTCGACGGGCCGATGCGTGGCCCCTGCCGACTTGTCGACCTGATCGACGAGTCGCTCCGGCAGGGCGTCGTCGTCGGCACCCTCGAGGGCAACACCGCGGTGGCCGAGCACCGCTGCCACATCGACCTGCACCCCGGGACGGGCGAGGTCACCGTCACCGTCCGGACGGTGTGGCGGCCGCGCACCTTCTCGGTGCTGCCCGGTGCCGCGGGCCGCGAGGCGCGCGCCTACCAACGCATGGGCGACCGCTTGGTCCGGACGCTCGGCGGCGCTTTCTAACCAGGCACGGCGCCGTCGGGGGCAGCCGGGCCTCTGGCGACGTCGGTCGGCTCGGTCACCGAGCCTCGGATCGCATCGAACGATTCCCGGATGCGGTACTCGAGCAGGGAACCCGGCTCGTCGGTGCGCCACCGTTCTACGGCGATGCGGAGGATCGCGATCGACGCGGCCGCCATCGTCGCGGCCTCCACCGAGTCCGGTTCCCGCCCCTCCCGGCGCGCCACCAGGGCCGCCAGCTCCTTCTCGTTGCACGCCAGGATCTCGTAGACCTGGGTCCGGACGCTCGCCTCCCTGCGCCACATGTCGTGGAATCGGTCGAAGGCCCGGCTCTGTCGCCGTGCATTGGACACCTGGTGCCACATGAGCCGTGAGAGGGCGGTCATGGTGGACACGCTGCGGTCGGTGAGGAATTCCCTCACCGCGTCACGACCGGCGGGGGGCGTGTCGGGGATGCACGCGGCGGCCTTGGACGGGAAGTAGTTGAAGAACGTCCGCCGCGACACGTTGGCGGCTCGGGCGATCTCGTCGACCGTCACCGCGTCGAGTCCCCGCTCGATGACCAGATCGACCGCGGCGGCGGAGATCGCACCGCGCAGGTCGCGGCGGCGGTCCTCCGCGCGGTCGGCGCCCGCAGCGATGCTCGTGGAGTCGCTCATCTGCCACCTCCCGGTGCCGTCGCCGTGTCGGCGGTCAGCTGCACCGCCACGGTCAACAGTACTGACCGACCCGGCATCTATCCTGGCGGTATGCGCACACCCGCCTCCCCAGCCCTCGTCGCGGTGTCCGCGATCCTGCTCGGTGCCCTCGCCGGGTGCGGCGGCTCCGAGCCGGCCCCGGAGATGGGCACCATCCGGACCGCCCCTCCCGAGACGACCGAGCCGGAACTGCCGCCGGTCGAACCGGTCGCGGATGCCGAGTGCCCGTACCTGTCCGCCGACGAGGTCACACGACTCAGCGGCCAGCCGGTCACCGATGTGCGGATCGACGACGGCGTGGAGCCCGCGGCCTGCTTCTTCTACGACCCGAGCGGCGAGGTGCAGCTCACGACCACCGTGTATTCGGTCGCGTCCCCGGAGCGGGCGGCGGAGCTGGTGGAGGAGTCGGCGCCCTCCGACGAGGCCGAACCCTCGCAGGCGGAGGGAGGCTGGAGCGGCGGCCGTACGGTGGGCCTGGGCGGTGCGCTGGTGGTCCTGTCCCGCGACGCCCGGGTGCTGGCCGTGCAGTCCACGCAGGACGACCCGACGACGGCCCAGCGGATTGCCGAGCTCACCGCACCGCGGGTGGCCGGCTGACCCGCCGCGCGGGGATCACGTGCAATGGGGATCACGTGCAGTGGGGATCACGTCGGGTCGGTGACCATCCCCAGGATGAGCTCGGCCATGCTGCGGGCGGTCATCGCGGTGGTCCGGACCTCACCGAGCATCGCGGCGGTCACCGAGCCGTCGTGGAGGAGCGCCAACCGGTCGGCCAGGTCGGTGATGTTGTCCGGGTCCTCGAGGCCCATGCCGGCGAGCTCGGAGCGCAGGGTCTCGGCGACCCACTGCCGCTGATCGGCCACGGCGGCGCGGATCGCGCGCTCGCCGTCCGTCGCCGGGCTGGGGAACTCGATCGCCGCCGCGAGGTGGCAGGACCCGGGCATGGCGGGCTCGACCTGTTCGCGGACGATGTCGAACAGCGCCAGGATGCGGCCCCGGGCATCCGGGGCGACGTCGGCGCGGCGCCGCCACAGGTCACGGTCCCGTTCGGCGACCGACCGCAGGTAGGCCACGACGAGCTCGTCCTTGGACCCGTAGGTGTTGTACAGGCTGGCCTTGGCCACCCCGGCCTCCCGCAGGATCCGGTCGATCCCGACCGCACGGATCCCGTCGGTGGAGAACAGACGGGTCGCCGTCGCCAGGAGCCGCTCCCGCGGCCCGGGCTTGGTCGACCGTGTGCTCGTCACGGGGTACACACTATCGGCAGTGACCGCCGACACCACGGGGCCGGTGCCGCGCGCGGCGGACACCGGCCCCATCGCCTGACGGTGCGGTCGATGACGGTCAGGCCGGGGGTCGGCCGTCGGCCGGCGGGCGGCTGTGCTGCGACGGATCCGGGTCCGGGGTCGGCGTGCCGTCCGGGGCGTCCGGGACCTCGGGCGCGTCCGCGGTGCGTCCGGTGAGGAACTCGCCGGCCTTCTGCTGGGCGGTGTCGACGTGCTGGGCGTGCTTGCCGCCGGTGCGCTTGTCGAACGCGTCGCCCGCCTTCTCAAGCGCCGACTCCACCTTGCCCGGGTTCTTGCGGGCGAGGTCCTTGGCCTTGTCGAACAGTCCCATGACGGGCTCCTTCTACTCGGGATGGTGTACACGAACGGCCCGGCCCTCGTCGGGGCCGGGCCGTCTGGTTGCTGCGGTGTCTCTGGCGTCTCGCGCCCGGGTCAGACCCTGGTGCGTCCGCGCCCCTTGACGGCGGAGACGATGAAGATGACGAGGATCGCGCCGATGATCGCGGCGACGAAGCCCCAGATGGAGAATGCCTCCGGCATGCCACCGCCACCGGTGACGAGCGAGACGAGGAGGCCGACGATGAAGGCGCCGATCACGCCGGCGAGAACGTTGGCGACGAGGCCCATCTGTGCGTTCTTGCCCATGATCATGGAGGCGATCCAGCCAGCGAGGCCACCGACGATGATCCAGGAGATGATGCTCCACAACATTGTGGTTGTCCTTTCCCGAGAGTCGTACTCGGCCCGGAACGGGCCGCTCTCTCAGGAGAACACGACACCGACACGAAAGCTTCCGGTAGGGCGCACGGTGGCGTTAAACGTCGCTCACTCGTTACCGGTCCGTGTCCGCCGGGCCACCCGCCCGCGGCCTCAGGCGATCTCCGCGGACTCCGGGTGCTTCTGGATGTATCCCGCGACGAACGAACACGACGGACGCACCCGCAGTCCCTCCTCCCGGGTCACCTGCAGCGCCTCACCGACCAGCGTCCCGGCGAGACCGCGCCCACCGAATTCGGACGCGACCACCGTGTGGGGGAACTCCCGGACGCCGTCCGTGCCGTCGGAATAGTCGGCGAAACCCGCCACCACGTCGTCCACGAGGATCTCGAATCGCCCGGCGGCGGTGTCACGCCGAACCTGAACGTTGTCCTCGCTGCTCATGAGTGCGATTCCGGGCGGACGACCATCACCGGGCACGGGGCCGCCTGCAGGAGCGCCCGGGAGGTGGAGCCGAGGACCATGCCCGTGAACCCGCCCCGCCCGTGGGAGCCGACGACGACGAGCTGGGCGTTCTCGGCCTGCTCGACGAGTGCCCGGACCGCGCGATCGCGCGTGACGAACCGCTGCACCTCGACGTCGGGGTACCGGTCCGAGAATCCCGCCAGCCGCTCCGACAGCGTCTGGAGCTGCTGCTCTTCGAGTTCCTTCCAGTCATCCTCTGTGAGGGAGATGCCGGCCGCCGCGGCCTGCACCTGCGGATCCATCCAGGTGTGCACGGCGACGAGGGGGGCGGACCGCGCGGAGGCCTCGGCGAACGCCCACTCGGTGGCCTTGGCGCTGACCTCGGAGCCGTCGATCCCCACGACGACCGGGCCGCTGCGGTTCAGGTCGTCCGTGTCCTCCCGGGTCACCACGACCGGGCAGAACGCGTGGCTGGCCACCGCCGCCGACACCGAGCCGAGCACCATGCCCTTGATCCCGCCCAGGCCGCGGGAACCCAGGACGATGAGCTTGGCCTTGCGCGAGTAGTCGATGAGCACCTGCGCGGGGTTGCCCTCGACGATCGCGTGCGACACCTCGATGCCGGGCGCCGCCTTGGCCGCGGTCTCACGGGCCTTCTCGATGATGGGCGTGCACTCCCGCTCCAGCTCGTCGTAGACGGGCTGCGGAGGGATCATCCCCTCGGCGAACATCGCGGCCGGCATCGTGTAGCTGGTCACGAGGAGCAGCGGGATGCGGCGGGTGGCGGCGGTGTTGGCGGCGTACGCGACTGCACCGGTGGAGGCGGCGGAGCCGTCGACGCCGACGACGACGGTGTTCTCGAGGGAAGCCATGGCCCCGACCCTACCGCCGGGATACGACACCGGATCGCGGTTTGGGAGTGGGCCGTCTAGAGCTGGTCCGGGAACGGGGCGTTGGCCGGGTAGGCCATGTTGAAACTCCCCTGGAACGCCGGGAGGACGACACGGCCCGGGCCGAAGAGGAAGAAGTCGACGACGACGTCGATCATGGGCGCTCCCGAGTGTTCAGAGTGGTGCAAGGGATAGATGGTGCTCGAGTGAGTGTAGCCCACCGACTAGGCTCGTGGACGTGTCCAGCTCGAGACGCCGTGGGCGGCCCCTCCCGTTGCGGAACGGTGTCGACCCGGTCCGGATCCGGCTGGCCGACCCCGGACAGGGGCCTCGCAGTATCCCCGAGGAGTTGCGCCGACGCTTCCCCGATCGGCTCGCCGAGCTCACCGCGGCCCTCGAGGCGGGGCAGGTCGTCACCGCCGACGGGGCACCGGTCACCGCCGCCACCCGGCGGCACCGGGGGATGGACGTGTGGATGTACCGGACGCCGGAGCCGGAGATCCCGGTCCCGTTTGAGGTCGAGGTCCTGCACGCGGACGACCGCCTCGTCGTCGTCGACAAACCCCACTACCTCGCCACGACCCCCCGCGCGGGGCACGTCACCGAGACCGCACTCGTCCGGCTCCGGCGCGATCTCGCGCTGGACGACCTCGCGCCCGCCCACCGCCTCGACCGGCTCACCGCCGGCGTCCTGGTCTTCACCGTCGATCCCGTGCACCGCGGCGCCTACCAGGAACTCTTCGCCGCCCGCCGGGTCACCAAGACCTACCTGGCGGTCGCGACCGCCCCCGACGGGGTTCCCGCCGAACGGCAGCGGTCCAGCCGGATCGTCAAGACCCGCGGCGTCCTGCAGGCGGCCGAGGTCGACGGCGAGCCCGACGCCCACACCCGCATCACCCTCCTGGGCACCCGTGGGGACGGGGCCGGGCGGATCGGGCTCTACCGGCTCGAACCCACCACCGGCCGCACCCACCAGCTGCGTGTGCACATGAACGCGCTCGGGACCCCGATCCTCGGCGACGACCTCTACCCCCGTGTGCTCGACGTGGCCCCCGGCGACTTCTCGACACCACTGCAGTTGCTGGCCGAGTCGATCGCCTTCACCGACCCCGTCTCGGGCGAGAAACGCGAGTTCGCCACCCGGCGGACCCTCGACGCCTGGACCCGCGAGCAGGATCAGGGTGGACATCCGGGCAATCCCCCATCGGCTTCCGCTCCGAATTCCTGCAAGCTTTAGGTCGACCACCATGATCCGAGGGAGCACATGACCACCCAGGCCGAGACCCACCAGCACGACGGCGAGCCGCACTCCGCGGCCGCCGTCGCCACCGACCTCGTCATGACCTACGGGGAGGGCGAGACCGAGGTCCGTGCACTCGACCACGTCAGCGCGACCTTCGAACGGGGGCGGTTCACGGCGATCATGGGCCCCTCCGGCTCGGGCAAGTCGACCCTCATGCACTGCATGGCGGGACTGGACCGGCCGACCTCCGGGTCGGTGCGGATCGGCGATACCGAGATCGTGGGGCTGGCGGACAAGGAACTGACGGCGCTGCGACGCGACCGCATCGGATTCGTGTTCCAGTCCTTCAACCTCGTCCCGACCCTGACGGCCGAGGAGAACATCACCCTGCCCCAGGACATCGCCGGCCACGGCATCGACCGGGCCTGGTTCGACGAGGTGATCGGCCGTCTGGGGATCGCCGACCGGCTCTCGCACCGGCCGTCCGAGCTGTCCGGCGGCCAGCAGCAGCGCGTGGCGTGCGCCCGCGCCCTGGTCGGCCGCCCGGACATCCTGTTCGGTGACGAGCCCACCGGCAACCTCGACTCCACCTCCTCGGCCGAGGTGCTGGCCATCCTGCGCAGCGCCGCCGACGATTTCGGTCAGACCGTCGTGATCGTCACCCACGACCCCCGCGCCGCCACCTACGCCGACCGCGTCCTGCTGCTCGCCGACGGCCGTGTCGTCCGCGAGCTCACCCACCCCACCGCCGACGAGATCCTGGCGGCCATGGGCGCCCTCGAGGAGCGGTGATGGCGGCCAGGCACGCCTCCGGGCACGCCGGACCCGCCGGCGGGGGGCGACACGAGTCCGCCCACGCCCCGCGCCACACGCGCCCGATGCTGCGCGTGTCGCTGCGCAACATCGCCGCCCACAAACTCCGCCTGGTGCTGTCCGTGCTGGCGGTGGTCCTGGGCACCGCGTTCGTCACCGGTTCGCTGGTCTTCACCTCCACCCTCAAGAGCACCTTCGACGGGCTGCTCGACCAGGGCACCGCGGACCTCGCCGCGATGATCGAACCCGAGGACCCCCGCGGGGCCGGTGTGCCGTTCGAGGTGGCCGAGCAGGTGCTCGAGCTGCCGGGCGTCCAGGCGGCCATGCCCGGCGTGTCCGGCACCGTGGTGCTGTTCAACGCCGACGGCACCCCGTACCAGTCCGGCGGCGCGCCGTCCGAGGGCCTGGCCTGGATCGATCCCGACGACGCGGTCGGCGAGAGCAGCCGGATCACGGACGGCCGCGCCCCCGCCGCCGACGACGAGGTCGTCCTCCCCGAGACCGTGCTCACCGCCGCCGGCCTGGCCGTCGGCGACACAGCCGAGGTCTACACCACCGGGCAGGGCGTCCTCGACGTGACCGTCGTGGGTGCCTACGCCAACGAGACCGACATCGGCGGGTACGTGGGCGTCGGGTTCTCCGAGGAACGCGCCCGCGCCCTGTTCACCGACGGCGAGAACGCCTCCAACGTCTCCGTCCGCGCGGAACCGGGCGTGAGTCAGGAGGAGGTCCGCGACACCATCGCGGCCGAGTTCCCCGACTACGAGGTCCGGACCGGCGAGGAGATCAAGGAGCGACTGTCCGAGCAGCTGTCGACCGTCCTCGACTTCATCAACTACTTCTTCGTCGCGTTCGGGCTGATCGCGCTGCTGGTCGGCACGTTCATCATCTACAACACCTTCTCCATGCTCGTCGCCCAGCGGCTGCGGGAGCTCGCCCTGCTGCGCGCGATCGGCGCCTCCCGCGGGCAGCTCACCCGGTCGGTGATGGCGGAGGCCGCCGTCACCGGGCTCGTCGGCTCCGGGATCGGCGTGGTGGTGGGCTTCGGCCTGGCCCAGCTGATCTTCGTGGCGCTCGAGGCCTTCGACCTGGGCATCCCGTCCGGCGCCCTCTCGCTCACCCCGATGTCGGTCATCACGCCGCTCGTGCTGGGCTTCGTCGTCACCGTCTTCTCCGCCTGGGCGCCCGCCCGACGCGCCGGACGCGTCGCCCCGGTACAGGGCATGCGAGTCGGCTCGGCCACCACCGAGGCCGGCGGCGGATGGCGCACCTCCGTCGGCCTGTTCGCCGTGGTGAGTGGCCTCATGCTCGCGATGATAGGTACCTGGCAGGAGACGACGCGGGACGGTGCGATCACGGTCGGTGTGGGTGCGGCCGCGCTGATCATCGGCAGTTTCCTGGTGATGCCCGCGCTCGCCAAACCGATCGCCGGTGGCATCGGCAGGGTGATCGGCGCACCGTTCGGCGCGGTCGGCAAGCTCGCCGCCACCAACGCCGGACGCAACACCCGCCGGACCGCCGCGACCGCGTTCGCGCTCACGCTGGGACTGACCCTGGTGGCGGCGTTCGGAACCCTCGGCGCCACCACGAAGGAGAGCGTCAGCGGCGTCATCGACCAGGACATCAACGCCGACGTCGTGGTCCAGGGCGTGGCGTCCCAGGGCCCGCCGACCCCGCTGCCCGGCGGCATCGAGCAGCAGATCGCCGACGTCGACGAGGTCGGTGACGTGGCCTGGCTGGCGTTCGCGTTCGCCGAGCTCGCCGGGGAACCGCAGGCGCTGTCCGCCGCCGGCGGGCCCGTCGGCGAGATGATCGACGCCACCGTGGTCGACGGTTCGCTCGACCCCGGCCCCGACTCGCTCGTCGTGTCCCGGACCGTCGCCAGGGACAAGGGGTGGACGATGGGCGCCTCCGTGCCGCTCGTCGCGCCCGACGGCAGTGAGAGCACCCTCCGGGTCACCGGGATCTACGAGGACTCCCAGATCCTCGGGCAGTTCTACACCGGGATGGACGTCTACGAACGCCTGGTGCCGGAGAACCTGCGGTCGACCTTCACCGTGCTCGTCGCGGCGGATGACGGGGTGAGCGAGGACGAGGTCCTCGCGGCGGTGACCGACGAGCTCACCGACATCCCGATCGCGATGGTCCAGAGCAAGCAGCAGTACATCGACACCCAGACCGGCGGGATCGACCAGCTGTTGACGATCATCTACGCGCTGCTGGGGCTGGCCCTGGTCATCGCGGTCCTGGGCATCGTCAACACCCTCGCCCTGTCGGTGATCGAGTGTCGCACCGAGATCGGGATGCTCCGCGCGGTGGGCATGCAGCGCTCGCAGGTCCGCCGCACGATCAACCTCGAGTCCACGCAGATCGCCGTGTTCGGCGCGTTGATCGGCGCGGCGGTGGGCGTCTACCTCGGCTGGGCGTTCGTCACCGTGCTCGCGGACAGCGGACTGACGGAGACGACGATCCCGTGGGGCAGCATCGGCGTCGTGCTGGCGGCCTCGGCGGTCGTCGGGGTCCTCGCGTCGTTGTGGCCCGCGCACCGGGCCGCCAAGACCGACCCGCTCGAGGCGATCTCGGACTAGCCGCGGGTGCCGCGCGCGGGTGACGCCCGCGAGGGTGTCGCCCGCGCTAGCGGCGGAGGCCGAAGAGGTTGCGGGGACCGCGGTGCTCGTGGCGGGCGAGCATCGCGCCCAGCACCTCGGCGTCGTGCTTGTGGTCGACCTCGACGCCGGCCAGCCTGCCGACCGTGCGCTCCCACAGCAGGCCCTCGTACACGGTCAACAGGTCCAGGGCGGCGGTGGCCGGATCGCGTAGCCCGGCGGCGTCGAGCGCGCCCACGAGGTCGCTCGGATCGAGCAGTGCGGCCACGAGGTCCGTGGTGTCCTCCTTGCCGGCGAGTTCGACGATCAACGCCGACCTGGCCGCCAGCTCACTGCGGTAGTCGGCCAGCAACCCGTCGACCATGCGCGTGAGCATCCCCAGCACGTCGTCGGCGTCGGAGGACGCCAGTTCCTGGATCCCCGAGACCTCGACGAATCCCCTCAGTAGCGAGGTGAGCCGGTCGACGGTGAGGGTGAGCAGTTGCGCGCGGGTGCGGCAGTAGTAGGAGGTGGAGCCCGACGGCAGTCCCGCCTCCGAGTCCACGGCGCGGTGGGTGAGGGCACGGACCCCGTCCCTCGCCACGACCTCGATCGCGGAATCGGCGATGAGCATGCGCCGGTCCTCCATGGGGGCTCCCGTCGTCGTGTTCCACAGACATTCAGCTCGACCGGTGTAGTGCCGGACGTCGACGGGTCCCGCCGACTCGAGCGACAGCCTATCGCCGTACGGGGCCGTCGGCGTCGGAATCACGGACGCCCCGGCACCGGTCTCCGGTGCCGGGGCGTCCCTGGCGTCGCTCCTGCGGCCGCTGGTCAGGCCACGGCGGCGACCTTGCGGGCCCGCCGCGTGGCGCGGTGGTGCTGCAGCGCGGTCTTCAGGCCCGCCCGCTGACCCTCCACGGCCGGCAGCGGCTTGGGCAGGTCGGCGAACATCCGCTCGGAGTGGGTCTCCGGCGCGTCATCGGTCGTGTCGCGCAGCATGTGGTTGGGCAGCGACAGCTTGGCGATGGTGCGCCAGGTCTTGAGGTACTGCACCGGCAGGGGACCGGCCACGTAGGGCAGGTCGTACTTGCGGCACACCTCACGTACCCGGATGGACGCCTCCGCGAGCCGGTTGGACGACATGTCCGGGTAGATGTGGTGCTCGATCTGGTACGACAGGTTGCCGGACATGAAGTCGACAACCGGACCGCCGGTGATGTTGGCGGAGCCGAGCATCTGCCGCAGGTACCACTCTGCCTGCGTCTCGTTCTCCACGTCCTTCTTGGTGAACTTCTCGGCACCGTCGGGGAAGTGGCCACAGAAGATCACCGCGTTGGTCCAGACGTTGCGGATCCCGTTGGCCACCAGGTTGGCGGTGGCGGTGGACTTCCACCCCTTGCCGGACAACAGCGGATAGAAGACGTAGTCCTTGGCGAGCTGACGGCCGGCCTTCTTGGCGAACAGCGAGAGCTTGTTCATGGTCTCGCGACGGTCGTCACGACCCTTGGCGACCTTGCCCAGCTCGAGGTGCTGGATCCCCACGCCCCATTGGAACAGCAGCGCGAGGGCCGCGTTGTAGGCGATGTTCCCGTAGTAGAAGGGGTGCCAACGCTGGTCGCGGGTCACCCGGAGAACGCCGTACCCCACGTCGTCGTCCAGGCCGACGATATTGGTGTACTTGTGGTGGATGTAGTTGTGGGTCTGCTTCCAGTGCTCGGCGGTGCCCACGATGTCCCACTCCCAGGTGGTGGAGTGGATCTCGGGGTCGTTCATCCAGTCCCACTGCCCGTGCATGATGTTGTGGCCGAGTTCCATGTTCTCGACGATCTTGGCGACACCGAGGGTGCCTGCGCCGATCGCCCAGGCCGTGCGGTTACGCGAGCCCACGAGGAGCAGTGCACGGGCCGCGATCTCGAGTCCCCGCTGGAAACGGATCGTATTGTGGATGTACGCGGCATCTCGCTCGCCGAGGGAGCCGATGATGTCCTGACGGATCTGCTCGAGCTCCGCGCCGAGGGCTTCGATGTCGGACTCGGAGAGGTGCGCGAATTCCGGGATGTCGGTGATGGCCATGAAGCTACGGTACCGTAACTTACGGTCGCGTAGGTACGTTCGGTTGCGTGGGTCACAATTTCGGTGTGCGGTGAGCTGATCGATCACCGCCCAGTCGTGGTGTGGCCGAGGACTCTTTTCCGGCGCCGAAGCGTGTGTGGCCTGCGCGGGAGTTCGACGATGTCACGCCGGACATCACGGTTGTGTAACGTCGAGCGGGTTCGTGACGACATAGATGGCGTTACGTGGGGTACAGACAGAACGCCCGATACCGCAGTACGACTCAGTACGCAGCAGTAAATACGAGGGGACACATCATGAGCAACGCCAACGACATCTTCCTGCAGGCCATCCAGCCGGTCATCGACATCTTCTGGTCGCTGGTGTGGACCGCCACCGGTTCGACCATCAGTGTTCCCCGTCCGACCGCTCCGGCGGGCACTCCCGAGTCGGTCTGATCCTTTCGAG
Source organism: Dietzia sp. IN118 (assembly GCF_032905965.1). NCBI lineage: Bacteria > Bacillati > Actinomycetota > Actinomycetes > Mycobacteriales > Dietziaceae > Dietzia > Dietzia sp. IN118. The sequence goes on from NZ_JAUMSR010000001.1 coordinate 252,167, forward strand.
CGCCGGGTTCATCGCCCGGTGATCTCCGCGGCAGCCCGCCCCTCGCTCGAGGGGCGGG
>NZ_JAUMSR010000001.1:254451-309292 GCF_032905965.1 Dietzia sp. IN118
AGGTTGGACCGTTCCCGCTCTGGTGGACACCCGGAGATGAGCGGTGAGTTCCCCCAAGATAGAGGGAGCGGATTATGGGATCTACTCGTCGGAGCTTCACTGCCGAGTACAAGGCCAACGCGGTAAGTTTGGTCATCGATGATGGCCGTGCGATCGCCGAAGTTGCACGCAGTATCGGCGTTCACGAGATGACGTTGGGGAAATGGGTGAAGAAGACTCGAGACGAGGGAAACGGTGAGTCTGACCGCCCGTTGAATGAGGACGAGCGGGCGGAACTCGAGCGCCTTCGCGAAGAAGTGAAGCACGCCCGGATGGAGGTGGAGTTCGCAAAAAAAGTAGCGACCTGGTTCGCGAAAGACCCGCGGTGAAATTCGCGGCTATCGCGGACTGGGCTGAATCCGATTCATATCCGGTCACGTTCATGTGTGCTCAACTCGGCGTATCGACTTCTGGCTACTACAAGTGGCGCGGCAAGTCGCGCTCAGCTCGAGACCTCCGAGACGACGAGTTAACAGCGCTGATCGAGTACCACTACGAGCACCTCAACGGCCGTCCCGGCGTTCGGCGCATGCGTGCGGAACTCGCCGCCGGCGGCCACCGGGTCTCGCACAAGCGGGTGTGGCGGCTCATGAAGGTCGCAGGTCTGGAAGGCCGCCACCCGAAGGCGTGGAAACGCACCACCGTCGCCGGAGACAGCCCCGTTGGGGCACCTGACCTCATCGGCCGCGACTTCACGGCGGCCGAGGCGAACACCAAATGGTGCGGCGATATTACTTACGTACGGACCTGGAACGGCTGGGCGTACCTGGCCACCGTCATCGATCTGCACTCCCGGATGGTCGTCGGATGGGCCGTGGCCGACCACATGCGAACCGAGCTGGTCACCGACGCACTGGACATGGCCATCGCTCGTCGTCGACCACCCGGAAAAGTCATATTCCACAGCGATCGCGGAACTCAATACACGTCCACCGACTTCGATAAGTACTGCACGAAAAACAATATCCGACGATCATTGGGGCGCACTGGCATTTGTTTCGACAACGCGGTCGCAGAATCATTCTTCGCGAGCTACAAGAAGGAACTCATTCACACGCGCCCGTGGCCCACTCTAAAAGCACTCAAAAAGAGCACATTCACCTGGATTGAGGAGTACTACAATAGGGCCCGACGACATTCCACACTGGGCTATTTGACACCAGCCGAGTTTGAACTAGGATTCAGAGACATATACGAACTCGCCGCTTAATTGCAGTGGCCACTTTAGCGGGAACACTCCAGGTGCCGTCGCGTAGGCGGATGCGGTGGGCCAGTTGGTCGCTGATGCGGTAGCGGTGGGCGTTGTGGGGGTTGTCTGCGGCGCCGGGTGCGGTGTCGGGCACGGTGATGGTGGCGCCGGTGCTGCGGGTGAGCAGTTCGATGAGGGCGTCGATGGTGGCCGGGCCGCCGCGGGGGAGGTAGACCTCGGGTTCGCCGTCGGGTCCCGGGGGTGCGAGCACGGTGATGGTGGGGCGGATCTGGGTGGCCGGCGGGCGGTGACCCGCACCCGTGCCCGCCCCGGCGCCCGCGGCAGTGCTGGCGCCCCCGCCCGCACCCGTGCCTTCGCCTGTGCTGGTGTCGGTGTTGGGGTGGTCGAGGAGGGCGGTGACGAGGGCGTCGGCGCGTAGTTCGTCCATGCTGCGGATGTTGTCGGTGTCGAGGGCGTCGGCGCCGTGGCGGCGGGTGTTCTCAACGCGGGTTCGGGTGTCGCGGTGGCGTTGGTCGGTGGCCATCGTCTGCAGGAGAGTGTGGATGGCGAAGGCTTCGGTGGCGGTGAGGTGGGCGGTCAGGTCGGCCATGCCGTCGAGGCCGCGGCGCAGGGTGACGCGGCGTTCGCGGACCGCGGCGGTGCGGCGCAGGCGTACGCCTGCGGGGTCGTGGGCGGCGATGATGCGGTCGGTGTGGGCCAGGATCGCGTCGCGTCCGGGGCGTCTGCCGGCGGCGAGGGCGGCCAGGAGCCAGTCGATGACCTCGCGGTGGACGTCGTCGCGGTGCAGGGAGTCCACGGTGCGCATGTGGCGTGCGAGCAGGGTGGCGGTGGCTTCGTCGAGGCGGCCGGTGTCCATGGCCTCGACGAGGGAGGGGAACTTGGTGACCAGGGTGATGGCCAGGGTGAGCAGGCTGCGGGCGCGGTTGTGGTGCACGCCGTAGGCGGCGACGATCTCACTTGTGGCGATGGACAGGGGGTCGATGACGGCGTGTTCGGGGCGTTGGTCCAGGCCTGGGCCGTAGCCGGCGGCGATGTCGCGCAGTTCCTGTTCCTCGCGGCAGGTGGCCCACAGGTCGTGGCAGGCGCGCAGGCGGGCGGCGGCCGCGCGGTTCTCGGCGTGCAACGCGGCCAGGGCCGCGGAGCTGGCGGCGGTGACGGCGGGACTGTCGGCCACGGCGCCGGCATCATCCCCGGTGGTTGTCTCCCGCATGTGCACCCCCTTGCCGGCGGTTGACCGCCACGACCCTGCTTCGCCTGTGTGTTCGATTGGGGGAACACTAGCAAGGGGGTCCGACATGAGGCTCTCACCTGCGAAAACAGGTGGAGGGCGCGCAGTCGAAGACCGCAGCGGCGACCAGCTGTCTCAGCCGCCCAGCAACGCCCGGTAGTGGTCGGCCAGCGCGGGGTGGTAGTCGGGGGAGAAGCGCAGGGTCTCCGGATCGCGGCCCGCCTCGGCCTCGACCAACCGGTCCAGATAGAAGTCCCACCCGGGACCGATGTCGGACGCGGACTCGGAGTCCGCGATGTCCTGTTCCAGGGAGATGGTGACCTCGTCGTCGTCACCCTCGATCCGCACGGTGACCACCCAGCCGTCGGGACCGATCCTGACGACGAGGAGGTCCGGCGCCTCACACCGCAGTACTCCGACGGTCTCGGCGGGCGAGCCCTCCTCGGCGGACATCGTCATCTCGACGGTGCCCGACGCCGGGTCGCCCGACCACGACCCGATCCAGCGCGCGGTGCGGGCCGGATCGGTGACGGCCGCCCACGCCTCCTCCCGGGACAGTGGCAGTTGGCGGGGGAACACCACGGCGCCCGACGGGGCGAGGTATCCGGAGGCCTGGGGTGTGGTGGCCATGGCGACTCCTCACGTGAGGGGCACCGCGGTGGTCAGCGCAGCGCTGGCATCAGCGTATCGCGCATCGGGGCGACGAAACGGCCGAAGTTGTCCCAGTTGTGCAGGCCGGTGGGCAGGTAGTCGACCCGGGCGTCGATGCCCAGTTCATCGAGCCGCTGGTCCATCTCCACGGTGCAGGCGTGTGTGGCGACCTCGAGCCCCGCACCCTGGGTGAACCGCAGCAGGTCGCGGCCGTTGCGATCCCATTCGCCGGCATCGGGTCGGCCGGTCGCGGTGGCGAAGTAGAGGGCCTTGCCCCTGAGCTTCTCGGCGTGGAGGAGGCCGTCGTTGTCCCGGTAGGCGGGGTCGGTGCGCGGGCCCCACATGTTGGCGATGTCGCCGCCGCGCGTCTCCGTGACGATCTTGGCGAGGATGAACCCGAGGTCGTCGCGCGCCGTGTAGCAGCCGGCGATCGCGCCCACTGCGTCGTACAGGTCGGGGCGCAGCTCGGCGATGGTGACGGCGCTCGCCGCGCCCATCGACAGTCCCGCTATACCGCGCTTGCCGTTGAACGGGATGTCGCCGGCCTCGAGCAGCGGTCGGAGCTCGTCGGTAAGGAAGGTCTGCCACTTGTTGCGGCTCAGGACGGGGTCATCGCGCTGCCAGTCGGCGTGCAGTGACCCGTCCGCCCGAGCGGGCATGACGAGCGTGACGTGCTCACCGGCGAAGGTGCGCTCGACCCCGCCGGGCAGGAGCCACCCGCTCGGGGAGGGGGAGTCCACCCCGTCGAGGAGGTACAGCAACGGTGCCGGGGCGTCGGTGGCCGGGCGCCAGATCTCCACCGGCAGGACGCGGTTCATCGACTTCGACGCCACCCACCAGCGTTCGAAGCGGGGATCGCCGCCGGCCACCAGAGGGTCGCCGATCTCCACGCGCCGCACCTCGCTGACGGTGACGGGCTCGGACTCCATGCCGATCGGCGGGGTGGCGGCGGTGTTCTGCGAGCCGGTGCCCAGGGGCGGGAGGGTGCCCGAGCCGGTCAGCGACTCCGTACCGGTGGAGCCGGTGGAGCCGACCGTCGCCGCGCCCGCGGCCGCGCTCGACGGGTCGACGCTCCCGCCGACCGTCGTCAGTGATCCGATACCCGGTGAGGAACCGCCGGGCAGGGATTGCGCGAGGGCCGGGGCCGCCGTCCCGCCGAGCAGCGCCGCGGCCAGCGCGGAAGCGAGCAGCGGTAGGACACGGGGCGTGCGGTGAGTGGTCACCGTGACACGATATGTCGCCCGCGTCGCGAGCAGGAATCTACTCCCTGGTGTCCCGGGGGAGCGTGGGGCCGGAGAGGTCCTCGGGGCTCGGCTGGTCGGTCGCCTCGTCGGGGTCTCTCGGGGCCTCCGGGTCCGCCTGGCCGGGCGCCCCGGCCTGGCCGGTGGACGACGCCGCCGGCGACCCCGCCGGCGACCCCGCCGACGACCCGGACTGCCCCTCGCCTCCGGTGAGCTGGCGGTCGGCACCGGAGTCGGAGCCCGAGTCGAGCCCCATCGAGGCGCGGATCTGCTCGAGCTTGCTCTTGCCCTCGGATTCGCGCGTGAACGCGGCGGCGTCGAGCTGTGCGGTCGATGTTGCGCCGGTCGCCTCGGCGAGCTCCTGCTTGCCCAGTGCGGTGGTGTAGCGGCCCTCGATCTTGGCGCGGATCTCGTCGAAGGTCGGGGAGTTGCCGCCGCCGGCGCCCTGCAGGGAGCTCATGGACTCGGTGGTCCGGTGCTGCATCTCGGCCTGGGTGGCCTGCAGGAGCAGCTGATCCTCCTGCGCCAGCGTCTCGCGCAGCCGCTGTTCGGACTCCTTCACCGCCTGCTTGGCCTGCTCGGCGGCCTGCACCGCCTGGCCGTGCAGCTGCTTGGTGTGGTCCAGGTCCTGCTCCAGCGCCACCAGCCGCCCGGCGAGCTGCTCGGCCTGGGAGTCGAACTGCTGGGCGCGGGCGGTGTCACCCTCGGCGCGCGCCTGCTCGGCCACCTGCAGGGTCTGTCGGATCTGTCCCTGCACCTCGTCGAGCTGCCGCGTCTTGGTGCCCATGGCGATCTCGAGCTGCTTGGCGTTGCCGATCACGGCGGCCGCCTGGTCGGATACCGACTTGTGCTGGTCGCGCGCGTGGTTCATCGCCTGGCGCACGAGGATCTTGGGGTCCGCGTTGTCGTCGACCGACTTGTCCAGCGAGGCCTTGAGGTAGTTCCAGCCCTTGGCGAAGGGGTTCGGCATGGCGGCGTCCTTAGATGTCTCGGTGTCAGGGGTCGGTGTCAGGTGTCCCGGCGGCGGTGCGGTTCGTGCTCCTACCTCTTGACGGTACCGATCAGCGCGGCCACCGGCAGGGCGGTCCGTGGCAGGTACGGCTGACGCCACAATCCGCCGGATGCCGCTCCCGACGACTCGTGCTGCCATTGCACGTCCACCTGCGGCCGGCCCACGTTGAGGTCGTGGACCATCAGCGCGGCGAGCAGGGCGGCGGAGGTGTCGGGCGCGAAGATCTCGATGCCGAAGGCGTGGGCGCCCTTGTAGGTGGCGGCGAGGATCTTGTTCTTGGTCACCGAGTGGGTGTCGGTGGCGGGGGCGACGTTGATCGAGACTGTGTGACCGTCGGCGAACGCCGTGGTGGCGCGCCAACGCTGCACGCGCTTGGCCAGGGTGTAGTTGGGCCCCTGCTGGGGGACGAGGGCGTCGTGCACCGCCGGGCCGTGGCCGGCGGGGTAGTTGCGGGCGAAGACCTTCCCGCGGGCGACGGAACCGACGAGTCGCTTGACGTCGGTGATCCTGCGCGACGCCAGTGCCGCGTTGGCGGCCTCCCGCACGCCGGAGGGGACGACGAAGGTGTCCATCGGGGTGGCGAGGTAGGCGAGTGCGTTGGCGGTGTTGTCGCGGAGGAGCTCGACGACGAGGGCGTCCGCGGCGGAGGAGAGCTGGACGTGGGTTCCGCCGTCCGCGTAGAAGTAGCTGCCGACGGTGAGCGGTGCGGGGGCTGTGGACCTGGCCCATGCCGCGAGTTCGGGGAGCTGGGTCAGCAGGTCGATGCCGGGGCGGCCGTCCGGTCCGGTGGGCATGTGCAGGCGGCCGGCGAACGTAGAGGCCTGGCTGCGGAAGCGTTCCCACGCGGGGCTCGACGGGAGGTCGACGCCCATCACGTCGGCGCCCCACTGCAGGAGGCGCCGGGCGGGCCCCATCTCCGAGCCGAGGCCCAGGACGAGCACGGCGCGGCCGGGCAGGGAGAGCCACTGCGGGTTGTCCTGGACGAGTTTCAGTGCGTCGGCGCAGCTGGGTTCGATCACGCCGGCCGCGACCCACTTGTCCAGGCGGGCGCGCAGGAGCTCGCCGGTCAGTTCCTCGCCGCGGAAGGGGATGGAGAGTTCGCGGACGGGGGTCGCCGTGCCCTGCATCGTGTCGGTGCCCGGGGCGGCGGCGGGGGCGACGACGGCGAGGTAGTCCGTCATCGGGGTCTCCACGGGGTGTCCGTCGACGTCGTGGACGCCGACCATGCGGGACTGCAGCGACTCGAGGGCGGTCCGCGCGACCCCGTCCCAGGCTGCCGGGTCGGATACTCCGGCGCTGACGACCTCGGTGAAGGGTTCGATGTAGCCCTTGCGCCAGTCCTTGATGCCGTGGACTCGCTCGGAGGCGGCCGGGTCCACGGTGGAGAGTGCGTCCGCGACGACGTCCTTGGCCAGCCGTCCTGTCGAGCGGCTCCCGGAGGAATCGGTGGGGAAGAGGACTCCGGTGGTGCTCGATGCCATGACGCTCCTGATGGTCGGGAATAATTCGAGGTTAACCTCAACTTCGGCCGGATTGTGTTCGCTTCGCCCACTCTCGCCCGAGTACGTAACGGTGCTACCCGAATATGTGATTAAATTCACCGACGGCATATTCGTTACCCTTTAATCAGTGCACGTTTATTTCTTAACTTTTGCATATACCGAGGTCGGACGGCGAGAACGCATGCGGGACGTCGGTTATCGCGTCTAGCTGCGGCATTGGCCAACCGTCCGCCGTGGGCGTGTTGCTGTGTCATCTGCGAGCGTGATGTAACAGCCCTGAGGATTGTCTCGATAAGGTGATGACACGATCGAACGGCGGGTGGTCAACACCACATGCCGGGCCGGCGAGCAGGGGGAGATTCCGAGTCGCCGCGTCGTCAACCTCGAAAGGAAGGCAATTCCTATGAAGAACGCAAAGCGAATGATGGCCGTCATCGCGGCCTCCGGCCTCGCGCTCGGCTCCATGCCGGGCATCGCCAACGCGCAGGGCAGCGAGGGCTTGCTCGATCTCAACCTCGACCTGGTCGTGGGCCAGTCTGTTGACCTGGGCGTCAACCTGGGCCTCGGTTCGCTCGGCGTGGACCCCGCCGAGCTGACTGCCGGCGAGTTCCCGGCTCTGACCGGTTCGCTGGACGACCTCGACGGAGCCGGCTCCGATGACCTGGCTGCTGGTTCGGACGACTTCGGCCCGGCGCTCGAGGAGGCCCTCGAGGCCGGTTCGGCGGGCGGGTCCGGCTCGGACACGATGTTGGCCGGTACGGGATCGGATGAGCTGACTGAGCCGGGTGGTTCGTTGGATCCGGAGACCGGTTCGCTCGCGGAGTTGACTGAGCCGGGTGGTTCGTTGGATCCGGAGACCGGTTCGCTCGCGGAGTTGACTGAGCCGGGTGGTTCGTTGGATCCGGAGACCGGTTCGCTCGCGGAATTGACTGAGTCGGGTGGCTCGCTCACCACGCTGACCGGCTCGCTGACGGAGTTGACTGAGCCGGGTGGTTCGTTGGATCCGGAGACCGGTTCGCTCGCGGAATTGACTGAGCCGGGTGGCTCGCTCACCACGCTGACCGGCTCGCTGACGGAGTTGACTGAGCCGGGTGGTTCGTTGGATCCGGAGACCGGTTTGCTTAACACGGTCGTCGCCGGCTCGGTCGAAGCGCTTGAGGCGGGTTCATCGAACCTTGGCTCCAATGGCTCTGATACTGATATCTTCCTCGGCTCCGATGCCGCAGGCCTCGCGACCATCGGCTCGCTGGCGGTAGCTGGCATCGGCATCGGCCTCGCCGTCTCCGGCGGCGTCAACCTCCCGCCGCTTCCCGAGATCAACGTGGGGCTCGTCTGCAACCTGCCGCAGGAGGGTATCGACTTCCTCAAGTACAACGGCTCCATGGAGCAGGATGAGTGCGAGCCCGTGGAGGAGCAGAACTGAGGTTCTGCCCCATCCACGCTGACTGAGTCAGCGACCGGATAGCTCCCCGGCGATCCCCCGTCGACCACACGGTCGGCGGGGGATCCGCCATTTCGACCTCCGGATACGCTCTCGGACATGGCCACCCCCGACTTCGTCCTCGAACTCCGCAAGCACGTGGGCTCCGCCCCGCTGTGGCTGGCCGGAGCGACCGCGGTCATCCGGGACCCCGAGGGCGCCCGCGTACTGCTGGTCCGGCGCAGCGACAACGGCTGGTGGACCCCAGTCACCGGCATCGTCGACCCCGGCGAACACCCCGCCGACGCCGCCGTCCGCGAAGCCCACGAAGAAGCCGCCGTGACCATCCGCGTCGACCGCGTCGCCTCCATCGGCGTCTCCCGCATGGTCACCTACGACAACGGCGACCAAGCCCAGTACATCGACCACACCTTCGCCTGCACCTACCTCGGCGGCGACCCCCACCCGGCCGACGGCGAGAACACCGACGTCCGTTGGTTTGCCGTCGACGACCTGCCAGAGATGCGACCCCACATGCTCGCCCGGATCGACGCCGGGCTCGCCGACGAGGAACGCGCCCGCATCGTCACCACCACCGAGGGCGCCACCTCCGGATAGCCCGCCACACCCCCCGGGGCATAGAATCGAGCCATGTCCGCCGACCGCCTCCGCGCCGAGGTCCCGCCCGCGGTGACCGCGATCGTGGGCATCGTGGTGGCGCTGGTCAGCGGAGTGTTCGGCATCAGCGCCCACGGACTCGCCGCCGGCGCGCTCGCGGGCCCTCCCACGGTTGGCCAGATTCTCTCCGTCGCGTCCGCGAGCGCCGGGGTCGGAGTGGTGACCGCCGCCGTCGCCCGCCGCCGGGCCCCCGTCCTCACCGCCGCGGCCGGCCTGATCGCGGGACAGGGGCTCGTCCACCTCGTGCTGGCCAGCGGGCACACGCACGGCACAGCCGGCACGACCGGGGCACTCGGCCACCACACCACCGACCCCGTAGCGCTCCGGGCCGCGATGGACGGCGCCGGCTTCGCCCCCGCTTCCTCCGCGGCCGCACTACTCACCCCGGGAATGCTGGGCGCCCACGTGGCTGCGATCGCCGTCACGCTCGCGCTCGTCGCGGTCCTCTCCGGGACCCTGTCCTGGCTGGCGGCTCGGATACCGCCCATGGTGGAGACGGCCCACCTCGTCGTCGTCGCCCGACTCCTGGCCTCCTACGACGCCGACACCCCCCGCGGACGGTTCCTCCTGGCCCGCGGGGGAACCCGCGCGCCGCCCGTGGCCGTGTGACCAACACCCGCACCGGTACGCGCCCCGCGCTGCCGGGCGATCACACACACCACACCGAGGACTCCCACACCATGCGTACCCACACCATGTCCACCCACACCCGTGCCGCCTTCGTCGCGGCCTCCGCACTCGCGCTCGCCCTCACCGCCGCCTGCGCGACCGACGACACCGACACCACGACCGCCGCCGCGACCGACACCGCGGCCGTCACCCCCGCCTCCACGACCATCGCCTTCGAGGACGGCTGGGCCAAGGCCACCGGCACGGGGATGACCGGTGTCTTCGGCACCATCACCAACCCGGGCGACACCGACCTGCACCTGACCGGCGTCGACAGTGATCTCGGCGGCAGCGCCGAACTGCACGAGACCGTCCCCGGAGGCAGCGGGATGATGATGCAGGAACGCGAGGACGGCTTCGTCATCCCCGCCGGCGGCGAGCTCGTCCTGGCCCCCGGCGGCAACCACATCATGCTCATGGAGCTGGACGAGCCCATCACCACCGGCCAGCAGATCACCCTCACCCTCGAGTTCGATGGCACCGAGCAGGACGTCACCGTCTCCGCCCGCGACTTTCGGGGCGGCGAGGAGGAGTACGTCGGCGGCGATCACGGCGGCGCGGACGGAGGCATGAGCAACGATGGCTGACCAGGCCCGTCGCGGTCTGTCCCGGCGGTCGGTGCTCAGCGGCGGCGTCGCGGCGGCTGTGGGCGCCGGCGTCGTCGGAGGTGCTGCCGTGGGGGGTGCCGCCGGGTACGTGGGGCGAGGTGTCGTCGACGACGACGAGGTGATCGGAGACTGGAAAGCCGTCGCCGACTCACGAGTCGTCGGGGCGGCCACCGAACCGTTCCACGGCCCGCACCAGGCCGGCATCACCACGCGACCGCAATCGCATGCCGCGTTCGTGGCGTTCGACATCGTCCCGGGGGCGACCCGCACGGAGATCCAGGGCGTCCTGCGGGCGTGGTCCCAGGACGCCGCACGGCTCACCCGGGGGCGAGGCGGACTCGCGGACCTCGAACCCGAGCTCGCCGAGGATCCGGCGCGGCTCACGGTGACCATCGGGTTCGGGCCCGGGCTGTTCGACGCGATCGGGATGCCGGAGAAGCGGCCCACGTGGCTGGCGCAGCTGCCGGCGTTCCCACAGATCGACCAGCTCGAGGACCGGTGGTCCGAGGGGGACCTGCTGCTCCAGATCTGCGCCGACGACCCGGTGATCGTCTCCCACGTCGCGCGGGTGTTGGCCTCCGGCGTGCGGGGGGTCGCCCGGCAGAAGTGGGTGCAGCGGGGCTTCCGCAAAGCCGTCGGCACCGACCCGACCGGGCGGACCCAGCGCAATCTGTTCGGGCAGATCGACGGCACCGTCAACCCCACCGAGCAGGACGTGGACTTCGATCAGATCCTGTTCTCCGACGGCACCTCTTCTGACGGGCAGGTCCAGCGGTGGATGCGGGGCGGGTCCTCGCTCGTGTTGCGGCGGATCCGCATGACGATGGACACGTGGGAGGAGATCGACCGCACCTCACGCGAGCTGAGCGTCGGCCGGCGGCTCGACACCGGCGCCCCGCTGACCGGGGTGCGCGAGCACGATCCGGCCGACTTCGAGGCGATCGACGAGGTGGGCCTTCCGGTGATCCCGGCGGAGTCCCACATCGCGCGAGCGAGGCAGCTCGAGCGGAGTGAGGCGATGCTGCGGCGGCCGTACAACTACGACGACCCGCCGGAGGGCGGCGAGATCAGCAACTCCGGTCTGCTGTTCACCGCCTACCAGGCCGACCCCGTGCGGACATACGTGCCGGTTCAGCGGCGGCTCGCGGAGCAGGACGCGCTCAACACGTGGACCATCCCGATCGGGTCCGCCGTGTTCGCGCTGCCGCCCGGCGCGCCGGAGGGCGGGTACGTGGGGCAGGGGCTGTTCGAGGGGTGACGGGCGCCCGCCTCACGACGCAGCCGCCCGCTCACGCGGCAGCCGCCCGCCGCGACGGTGTCTCGCCTGCGCCGCGGTGCGCGCGAGACGCCATGCCGGCGGGCGGCTGTGGCGGTATCGGTGTGGCGGCGGTCAGATGGCTGCAGCGATCGCGTCGGCCATGGCCTGCTGGCCCAAGGCAGTGGGGTGCATCGGGTAGGCGCCGGTCGGGGCGCCGCCGAGGAAGTCGGTCCAGCGCTCATCGGCGTCGCCGCACGCACTGCGGTCGACACTCGCGTCGACGGGCAGGACTGAGACGTGACCGTTGCGGACGGCGGCGGCGTCGACGGCGGCGTCGACGGCGGCGTTGATCTTCGCGGTCACCTCGCGGGCCCACTTCACGTCGTCCGGGACGAGCCGCTCGGTGAACGCGCAGTCCTCACCTTCGGCTGGCATGAGCGGCAGGTACTGGGTCGCGACGACCGTCGCGTCCGGCGCCTTCTCCTCGATCAGGGCGTAGATCGTGTCGACCTTCGTCGCGACCGGAACATCTCCCTCGGTACCCGCGCCGAAGACCGAGTCGATGGCGGCGGAGATCTCGCCGTCGAGTTCCTCCCGGCAACTGGGGACGGTGGCGTAGTCGTCCTGCTTGGTGATGCAGTTGACGATCTCGCCGAAGCCGACGTCGTTGCCGCCGATCGACAGGGTGATCAGATCGGTGTCGGCGTCGAGGGCGTCGAGCTGGGCGGGGACACCGTCGTACTGGAATCCCGTAAGGCTGGGGATGATCGCCCCGCCACACGTGACGTCGGTCAGCTCGACGACCGCCGGGTTCCTGTCGAGCTCGTTGGGATAGTTGGTCAGACTGCGGCCGCACCGGGCGGCGGGGCCGTCCGTGACCACGGGGTCCGTCTGGTTCCCGAACGCAGCGTAGGAGTCGCCGAGCGCCACGTACTCGGCGTACGCCGGGGAGGCGAGCGATCCGAGGGGGCCGGTCACGCTACCGGGGGCGTCGATTGACGAACCGAGCGAACTGACGGCGATCGCTCCGTCGGCCTGAGTGGTGGACTGGGCGCTGGCCAGGGGAGAGCCTGCGAGCGCGACAGACGCGGCCAGGGCGAGGGAGGTGGTGAGGGTGCGGGAACCGGCGAAGCGGCGCCGAGGAGTGGTGAGCATGAGCTCTATGTTCTCTCATCGACGCCGTTTCGTTACCGAATTGGGCCCAACTGGACAGTCGTCAGGTGACGTGACCGGACTCAGGCATCGCCCAGCGCGGCGAGCACCCGATCCGCGACGTGCGCATGGCCGGCGGTGGTCGGATGGACCGGCACCGCGCCCGTGTCCAGCCCGGTGAAGTCCACCCAGCGGTTCTCGGGCGGGGTGCACATCGAGTGGCCCGGTTCATCGGGGATCACGACGGTGGCGCCGTTGCGCTCGGCGGCGTCGCGGACGACGCGGTTGATGCTGTCCTGGAAGCCGCGGACCTTGGCCCGCTGCTCCCGGCTGATCGCCATGAACGGAGCGCAGGCCGGGGATTGCTCGATGATCCGGTCGTCCGCGGGCACCGCGGCCAGGTACCCGACCGTCACCACGCGGGCCTGCGGTGCGCGCTCGGCGATCCCGGCGTACACCGCGTCCATGCGCTGGTCGAGAGTCTCGAGCGCGCGGGCGGCCTGCCTGTCGATGACGTCCGAGCACCCGGCGGTGGGATCGAAGCCCTTCGACAGGCTCGCCGTCGCGCCGTCGACGAGCGGCAACAGCTCGGGTGCGGTGTTGGGCCGCAGGGCGCACGCCACGATCACGGCGGCGAAGCCCACGTCATTACCGCCGATCGTCATGGTCACCAGGTCGGTATCGGCGTCGAGGGCGTCGAACTGGGGAGGAGCCCCGGTCCGGCCGACCGCGAGGAAGTCGTCGGCCACCGCGCCACCGCAGCTGGCGTTGACGAACGTGCCCACCCCCAGCTCGCGGGCCACCACGGTGGGATAGGCGTCGTCCGTGCGGACGCAGGCGACGGGGCCGGCCCCCCACGCGCCGGGTGCGATCTTCCCGACGGCCGCGTAGGAGTCGCCGAGAGCCACATACTTGGACGGGCCGGTGCCCGCACCCGACAGGACGGTCGGGCCCATCCCGGTACCGGTCACCTGACCGGCGATGGTGCCGCCCAGGGTCTGCGCCGACCCGGCGGCGAGCTCGAGCGGGGAGGCCTGCGGGGCGATGGGGCCTGGGATGGCGGGAGCGGCCCCGGCGGGGGCCGCCAGCAGCGGGGACAGCAGGGCGGCGGTGGCCGCGACGGCACCGGCGACCAGGCGGCTCGCGGCGCGGCGGGGAGGAGACGTGTGCATGGGATCACTGTCTCATCAACACATGTCTAGTTGGCGTCCCTCCCGAGGCCTTCCGGGGCACGCGGGGAGGCCTCGGGAGGCCCCGGGAGGGACGCCCGGCCCGTCAGTCGACGGGCGGGGCCGCGGGGAGTCGGACGACCTGGCCGGCGTAGGAGAGGCCGGCGCCGAACCCGATGCACAGTGCGACGTCGCCCTGCTTGGACTGGCCCTCGCGCAGCATGGTCTCCATGGCCAGCGGGATCGAGGCGGCCGAGGTGTTGCCGGTCTGCTCGATGTCGTTCGCGATCGCCACGGTGTCGGGCAGACCGAGGTGCTTGGCCATCGCCGAGTTGATACGGCCGTTGGCCTGGTGCGGGACGAATGCCTGGATCTGCTCCGCGGTCACGCCCGCCGTCTCCAGCGTCTCGGCGCACACCTTCGAGACCTGCACCGCGGCCCAGCGGAACACCTTGGACCCGTCCATGGTCAGGTAGGGCTGCAGTACGTCCTCGGCGCCGGAGTCGACCTCGTCGATGTAGGCCTTGAAGTCCTTGGTCTGGCTGATGGCGCTGCCCTGCTCGCCGTCGGAACCCCACACCACCGGGCTGATGTCGTTGGTTTCGGAGGGGCCCACCACCGCGGCACCGGCGCCGTCGCCGAAGATGAACGCCGTGTTGCGGTCGGTGAAGTCGATGCCGTCGCTCATCTTCTCCACACCGATCACCACGACGTACCGGGAGGCGCCGCCACGGATCATGTTCGTCGCGACCGCCAGGCCGTACCCGAACCCGGCGCAGCCGGCGGTGAGGTCGAACGCGGCGATGCCGTTACGTCCGAGGTTCGTGGCCACCTGGGGCGCGGCGTGGGGCACCTGCGTCCAGTTGGTCGACGTGCACAGGATGACCGCGTCGACGAACTCGGGGTCGATCCCGGCGGAGACCACGGCCTTCTTCGCCGCCTCGGTGGACATCATGACGATCGACTCGTCGGCGCTCGCGAAACGACGGTTGAGGATCCCGGACCGCTCGTAGATCCACTCACTGGTCGAGTCGATCGTCTCGCAGATCTCCTCGTTGCTGACGACGCGCCCGGGGCGGTACGCGCCGATACCCAGCAGGGTGGTGCCGGTGGCGCCCCCGCTGGTCGCGATGGTCACGGTCTCGTTGGAATCCGCCATACGGATGTAGCTCCTCGTCGGTGTGCGGTTCGGGATCGGGCCGTGCTCACGCGGCCCGTGACGTTACTTCCCCGCAACAGTACTGGGGTCGGTGGGAACATCGGCGCATACGACCGCGACGTTTCGCCCCCGACAGCGCCCACCCCCGGCGATGCCCACCGCCGACAGCGTCCACGCGCGTGGGCACCCGGCTCACCCGCGGGCGAGCCCCTCGAGCCACTCCCGCCAGCGCGGCGCGTCCCAGGTAGGAGGGACGTCCACTGCGGCGGCCCCGAGCGGTCGGCCGTCGCTACCGGGGGCGTCGACGTACTCGAACACCCGCACCGCCAGCGCGGCCCGGCCGACGGCGTCCTCGTGGGTCTCGCCGGCGGGGAAGGCGAACAGCTCGAGCATGCCGTCGGCCGGCGCCGAGAGGATGAGCGTCCGCGAGGCTTCGGACCCGGTCGCCACGATGCCGCCCACCTCACCGGACCTGGCGACCACGCCGCCGTCACCCGGGTTCCCGCCCACACCGGACGCCGGGGCGATGAGCGCTGCCGTGACCCGGGCCCACAGCTCCGGCACCGTGGCCTCGACCGGATCGGTGGCCGCGTCCACGGTCACCACTCCGTCGGCCGGGCGATGGGTCAGCCGGTGGGCCAGCACCGTCAGCGCCTGCACCCACCCGTCGAGACTGCCATCCACAGACTCCTCCGCCAGTTGCCCGCCGGAGCCGAACCCCGACCGCAGGGTGAGCACGCTGCCGCCCTCGCCGTCGTCGACCACCTCACACGACGTCTCCCACGGCGGCACCGGGACGCCCTCGCCCATCCAGTCCCGCTCGGCGTAGGAGAACAGTCCGGGCACACTCCCGGCGGGCGGCGCGTAGACGGTGATCTCGCCGACCGTCGCGGTGAGCATCGCCTCGGCCGCGGCCTCCGGGCCGGTCGTGGGATCGGGGGCGCCGGGGTCGGCGAACTGCACGATCCGGCCCCCGACCTGGGGTTCCATCGCGCACGGCACGAACCAGGAGGAGATGCCCTCGCCGGTGGCGACCGCGTCCCACACCACCGCGGGCGCCACGGGGAGCGGCACCCGGCACGCCACGCGCCGACCGCCGTCCTCGGTCTCGATCCCCGCCGTCACGTCGTACACGGGCGTACTCCCCTCACCGGTCCGCTGCTCTTGCCGCGTAACGCTACCGGCGCGCCGGCCGGACGTAGTGTGGCGGTCGTGAGTGCGACGACCGGGAGGCGAGTGGGTGGCGGTAGTGCCCGGACCGGTACCACCCGCGGACCGATCGCAGCGACCGCCCTGCTCTTCGCCGCCAACGGTGCGATCTTCGGCGCCATCGTGCCCCGCCTGCCCGACCTGAAGAACGCGCTCGACCTGGGCCCGGCCGGATTCGGCCTGGCCATGGCCTGCTATCCGGCCGGCGCGCTGGTCGGCGGCCTGCTCACCCCCGCGTTGATGCGGCGGCATTCGGACGGGGCGGTCGCGGTCGCGGCGATGGTCGTGGCGTCGGGTATCGCGGCACTCGTCGGCTTCTCGCCCGTCGTGGCCGTGTTCGCGGGATTGCTGCTGCTGTTCGGGCTGACTGACGCGATCACCGACGTGGCGATGAACGCCCACGGGATCCGCGTGCAGTCGCGTCACGGCAGGTCGCTGATCAACCGGTTCCACGCGGTGTGGTCGCTCGGCGCGGCGCTCGGGGCGGCCGGGGGATCGGTGGCCGCGGGCACCGGCACGCCGGTGGTGGGGCAGATGATCGTGGCGGGAGTCGTCTGTGCGCTCGCCGCGCTGGCCGCACTTCCCCTCCGGCTGGGTCCGCCGGTCGCCGAGGACGACTCCGGGCGCGACCTCGACACCATGCCCCCGTCCGCCGCGTCGTCTCCCGCCGAGCGGCGCGTCTCCCGCCGCGTGCCGGTCGGTCGCGCGCTGCTGCTCCTGCTCGCGCTGGGGGTGCTCGCCGGATGCGCCACCCTCGTCGAGGACTTCGCCCAGACCTGGTCCGCGCTCTACCTGCGCGAGGTCGCGGCAGCGGGCGCCGGCCTGGCGGGTCTCGGGTTCGTCGCGGTGCAGGGCACGCAGCTCGTCGGTCGCGTCACCGGTGACCGCCTGGTCGAGGGGTTCGGCCCGGCGCACGTCGGCCGGATGGGCGGAGCGTGCGTGGTGCTGGGCTCGGGTGCTGCGCTGGTCGCGTCGTCGCTGCTCGACGGCCCCGCCCTGCTGATGGTCCTGCTCGCGGGATTCGCGCTGGCCGGGTGGGGCATCGCCACCGTGATCCCGGGTGCGATGGTCGCCGCCGACTCCGTGCCCGGCCTGGCTCCCGGCGCGGGCCTGGCGGTGCTCAACTGGGTCCTGCGACTGGGCTTCCTGGCCTCCCCGCCGCTCGTCGGTCTCATCGCGGAGCATGTCGGGATGCGCTGGACGGTCGTGCCGATGCTGGTGGGCGGCGTGCTCATCGCCGCGCTCGCGGGGCCGCTGCTCGGCCGCCACACGAGGGGAGATCGACGTGGATGACCGGGTGTTCGTCAAGAGGGGCTCCCGCCACGGCCCCGACTTCTTCCGCCACGAGGCCGCGGGTCTGGCCTGGCTCGCCGCGGCCCCCGGCGGGCCGAGGGTGGTCCGGGTGGAGGAGGTCGACGACGACGAGATCACCCTCGAGAGAATTCCCGCGGGTCGCGCGACGACGCGGGCGGCTCTGCGGTTCGGTCGGTCGCTGGCGGCGATGCACGATGCGGGCGCGGCCGCCTGGGGCGCACCCGCGGACGGCTGGGCGGGCCGGTGCTTCATCGGCAACCGGCCCCAGGAGTGTGCGCCCACCGCGTCGTGGGGCGAGTTCTACGCCGAGCAGCGGGTCCGCCCGTTCGTCCGGATAGCGGTGGACCTCGGTGTCCTCGGCGGCGCCGACCTGGCCGTGGTGGAGCGGGCCTGCGACCGCGTGGCGTCCGGCGAACTCGACGACCCCGGCGACGTCCCCGCGCGCCTCCACGGCGACCTGTGGACCGGCAACGTGCTGTGGACCCCGGCGCGGGCCGACGGGGAGGGCGGCGGAGAGAACGACGTCGAGGCCGTGCTCATCGACCCCGCCGCGCACGGCGGCCACCGCGAGACCGACCTCGCGATGCTCGCGCTGTTCGGCTCGCCGCACCCGGACGAGATCCTCCGCGGGTACGACGAGGCGCACCCGCTTCGGGAGGGATGGCGCGACAGGGTCCCGCTGCATCAGCTGCACCCGCTGGCCACCCACTCCGCCGGGCACGGCGCCGGCTACGCGATCGCACTGGCCGACGCCGCCCGGCAGGTCCTACGGCTCTAGGCCGGTCAGCCCGCCGCCGGGCTGATGCTGAACACGGAGTCGCGATTGTCGGCGTCGGAGGTCGTCACCAGCAGCGAGCCGTCGGGCTCGGGCGCCAGGGACCGCAGGCGACCGAACTCGCCCTCGAGGAGCACCGCGGAGTCGACGACGGACCGCCCGTCCTCGCTGAGTCGGAGGAGGACGAGCTTCTGGCTCCTGAGGTTGGCCATCGCGAGCGCCCCCTCCCACTCGCCCCACTCGGATCCCCGCAGGAACTCGATGTCGGCGGGCGCGAGGGTCGGGGCCCCGGAGGACCAGACGGCCTCGACCGCGTCCGGGAACTCCTCGGTGTCGGTCATGGGGACGTTCTGGTTGTAGCGTCCGTCGACGTTCGGGTTCCAGCCGTAGTTCGCGCCCGGCTGGAGGAGGTTGACCTCGTCGTGGGCGTCCGGCCCGTGCTCGGCGGAGTAGACGCGCCCGGAGTCCGGGTCGATCGCCAGGCCCTGCACGTTGCGGTGGCCGATCGTGTGGATCACCGAGTCGGAATCTCCGGCCGGGGTGCCGTCGGGGTCGATGTGCAGGGTCTTTCCGGCCAGCGAGTCGAGGGACTGTGGGCCGGTCGGGCCGTAGGTGTCTCCGGCGCCCACGTAGATCGACCCGTCGGGGGCGGCGAGCAGACGGCAGCCGCTGTGGATGCCGTCGGCGCCGAGGGGAATCCCGGTGAGGGTGTCACGGACCCTGGTCATGGTGGTCCAGTTCTCGTCGACCTCGAACGTCGTGATCCGGTTGTCGCTCTCACCGTCGGCCGATCGCGACCAGCACACGTGGATCTGACGGTTCTGCTCGAAACCGGCATCCACGGCCATGCCCATGAGGCCGCTCTCGGACTGGCGGACGAGGCCGGGCAGGTCGATCTGCACCGTGCGCTGCTCCGCGCCGGGCTCCTGCACGACCATCCGGCCGCCGCGCTCGCCGGTGAGGAGGGTGCCGTCCGGCGTGCGGACCACGTCCCAGGGGATGTTGAGCCCCTCCATGACGGTGGTGGCGCGGACCGCCGGAC
Source organism: Dietzia sp. IN118 (assembly GCF_032905965.1). Classification (NCBI taxonomy): domain Bacteria; kingdom Bacillati; phylum Actinomycetota; class Actinomycetes; order Mycobacteriales; family Dietziaceae; genus Dietzia; species Dietzia sp. IN118. The sequence continues at coordinate 273,788 of NZ_JAUMSR010000001.1, forward strand.
CCTCCACCACCTCGACGCCGTCCCCCGCACCGTTGCCCACCTCGGGCGGGAACAGGACGCCCGGCGGGATCAGACTGGTGTCGAGCGACCCGGAGGAGCCACCGGGCAGGCTGCTCTTTGCGAACGCCACGGCGGGCATGACGACGACGACGGCGGCAGCGGCGGCGGCCCCTGCGAGGGAGCGGGTGCGGGTGCGGGACGAACGGGATATAGCGCGGTCGTGCACGGAGAGCTCCCAAGAGCTCCCTGCTGTGGTGTGAGAAGTGATGCGAGCCACAGGCTAGGGGTCACGAGCGGGCAGCGGTACCGGTCCGGGGCCGCGGCCGGGGCCGGGTGACTCAGCCCGCTGCGGGCCGGACGCGCAGGACCTTGTCCGTGCCGCCACCGTTGGAGGTGGTGACGAGCAGCGACCCGCCGGGCTCCGGGGTGATCGATCGCAGGCGGCCGTGTTCTCCTCGCAGGATCGCTGCGGTCGTGGTGACGGAGGTGCCGTCCTCGGACAGCGTCATGAGGACGATCTGGCTGGTCTTGAGCATCGCCACCGCCAGGGCTCCGTCCCACTCGCCCCACGCGGGGTCGTCGAGGAACGCGATCCCGCCCGGAGCGAGGGTCGGGTCCCCGGAACGCCACGCCGCCTCCACCGCATCGGGGAAGTCGCCGGTGTCGGTCATCGGTACGTTCTGGTCGTACCGGCCGCCGGAGTTCGGGTCCCATCCGTAGTTGGACCCGGCGAGCACGAGATTCACCTCGTCGTCGACGTCCGGCCCGTGCTCCGCGGCGACGATCTGGTCGGAGTCCGGCCGCAGGGCCAGCCCCTGCACGTTGCGGTGGCCGTACGTCAGGACGGGGGAGTCGCCGATGGTGTCGTCGGCCGGCTCGCCGTCGCGGGTGATGTGCAGGATCTTGCCCGAGAGCGACTCGGGGTTCTGGGGCGCCGGGCCGGTGAACGCATCGCCCGTGCCGATGTACAGAGTGCCGTCCGGATGGACCAGGATGCGGCAGCCCGAGTGCAGGCCCCGGTCGGCCAGCAGGATGCCGTCCACGAGAACCCGGGGCGACTCGAGGGCGGACCAGTCCTCGGTGGCGGTCCAGGAAGTGACGCGGTTGTCGTCCGCCTCGGCCGAGGAATGGCAGGTGTACACCTCGCGGCTGGTGGCGAAGTCCCCGGACAGTGCCATCCCCATCAGGCCGCTCTCGCCCCGGTCGTACAGCTCGCCGAGGTCCGCGTCGACAACGGTCCGCTCCCCGCTCCCGCGGATCGCGTACAGGGTGCCCGAACCCCGCTCGCCGGTGACGATGACGCCCTCGGGGTCGCGGACGACGTCCCAGGGGATCGTCAGCCCGTCGGCGACCGTCTCCACCTCGACGACGGGGCCCTGTGTGGCAGGTTGCCCGGGGGGCTGCGACCCGACTGGGCCGGCGCCCGGGGCGCCACCGGAGTCGGTGCCATCCGGGTCGCTCGTCGTCGAGCAGGCGGTGAGCGTGACGACCACGGCCACCGCCACGAGGGCGGCCGGCCGGGCGAGGAGGCGGGGGAACTCGGTGCGGTGCACAGCTACTCCTGGGCCGGGGTGAGGGGATCCGGAAGGGCTCCCTCCCTGCGGCCGAACCTATTCGACGCGCGGGCCGCGCGACACCGGATCTCGGCCCGGCGGGTCCGGCCCGGCGACGAGAAGAGCGTCCCGCACACGTCGCCCGAGAGGCAGGTGTGCGGGACGCTCTTCTCGACGACGGAGCCCGGTCGGGCCGCGTGCCGGGTGGGGCCTAGAGCTCCTCGATGCTCGCGGTCGCGTGCACGGTGCCCAGCTTCTTGGGATTGCGCACGGTCAGCGACCAGGCGGGATCCCCGGCGCCGCCGCGACGGGCGTAGATGCCCAGCCTGGCCGGCAGGATCACGGGCTTGCCGAACTCGACCGAGTAGCGGGCCCGCTCGGGGATCCCGCCCTCGACCGTGCCGAGCAGCGTGGCGGCCGTCCACATGCCGTGGGCGATGACGTTCGGGAAGCCGAACGCCTTCGCGCCCACCTTGGACACGTGGATGGGATTGCGGTCCCCGGACACGGCCGCGTACTCCGCGATCTGCGCCTCGGACACCGACTTCACCACGGTGGGGTCGCCGATCTCGGCCGCGGTCGGCGGCTCGGGCCTCGGCGGGCGCGGGGCGTCCTTGGCCGGGGTCAGCGAGGTCCGCCGCTTCGAGAGCAGGCCCGACCGTTGCACCCAGGCGGGCTCGTCGTCGTCACCGGTACGGATCTCGGTGACCACGTCCAGCAGCAACCCGGCGGGGTGCTCACGCAGGTTCTCGGCGTGCGCCCGGATGTTGAGCTCGTCGCCGACCCGCAGCGGGCGGCGCGATTCGATCTCGTTGGTCAGGTGCACCGACCCCATCGCCGGCACCGGGTAGTCCGGATCCAGCATGAGCTGCATGCTCAGCGGGAACGCCAGGGTGAACGGGTAGGTCAGCGGCAGCTCGTCGGTCAGCCGCAGGCCACAGACGCGGGCGTAGGCGGCCAAGTTGGCCACGTCCACGCGCACGCCGGCGACCTCGACGCCCTTCGACGGCATGGCCTTGCCGTCGCGGGAGCCGCCCACGACGGGCAGGGCTCCCACCGCGGCCTTGCCGTACTGGGCGAGCAGGTTGGGGATGGCGGGAAGGCGGGTGTACTCCACGTCAGATCACGCACCCAGCAGGGACTGGCCGCACACGCGGATCACGTTGTTGGTGACCGTGGACGAGGCGGGGTTGGCGAAGTAGGCGATCGTCTCGGCCACGTCGACCGGCAGACCGCCCTGCTGCATGGAGTTCATGCGACGGCCGGCCTCGCGGGTGGCGAACGGGATGGCGGCCGTCATCTGCGTCTCGATGAAGCCCGGCGCCACGGCGTTGACGGTGACGTTCTTCGAGGCCAGCTCGGCCGAGGCGCCGTTGACGAACCCGATGACACCGGCCTTCGAAGCCGCGTAGTTGGTCTGGCCGCGGTTACCGGCGATGCCGGCCATCGAGGACACACCCACGACGCGCGAGCCCTCGCCCAGCACGCCCTTCTCGGCGAGCTCGGCGGTGATGCGCTCGGGGGCGATGAGGTTGACGGCCATGACGGAGTCCCAGCGGGCGCTGTCCATGCCGGCCAGCGTCTTGTCACGGGTGATGCCGGCGTTGTGGACGAGCACGTCGACGCGGCCGTCGTGACGCTCTGTCACGTGCTTGGCCAGGACCTCGGCGGCGTCGGCGGCGGTGACGTCCAGCGGCAGCGAGGTGCCGCCGACCTTGTTGGCGGTGGCGGACAGCGACTCTCCGGCGGCCGGGATGTCGCAGCAGATCACGTGCGCGCCGTCGCGGGAGAGCACGGCCGCGATCTCGGCGCCGATACCGCGGGCGGCGCCGGTGACGACGGCGAGCTTGCCCTCGAGCGGGCGGTCCCACGATGCCGGGGCGGTGGCCGAGCCGGCCCCCACGCGGAACACCTGCGCGTCGACGTACGCCGACTTGCCGGACAGGATGAACCGCAGGGTGGACTCGAGCCCGGAGGCTCCCGCGTCGGCGTCGGGGGAGACGTACACGAGCTGGACGGTGGAGCCGCGCTTCATCTCCTTGCCGAGCGAGCGGGTGAAGCCCTCGAGCGCGCGCTGGGCGATGCGCTCCTCGACCGAGCCCGTCTCCTCCGGGGTGGTGCCCAGCACGACGATGCGGCCGCTGGCGGCGACGTTGCGGACGACCGGGTTGAAGAACTCGAACAGGGCCTTGAGGTCCTCCGGGCGACGCAGCGAGGTGGCGTCGAAGACGAGGCCGGCGAACTTGCCCTCGGCGCCCGCGGCGGCCAGCTCGTAGTCGCCGACCAGCATCTCCCGGACGGGCTCGGCCAGGCGGCCCTCGCCGCCGATGAGGACGGGACCGTGCAGGGCGGGCTGTCCGGCCTCGTACCGACGCAGCTGCTCCGGCTGCGGGAGGCCGACCTTGCCGGCGATGAACGACCCCGGGGCCGAGGTCACGAACTGCGAGTAGAGGTCGAGGTTGCCCTGTGCCATGGCGATCATCTCCTGGAGAGGTGCGGTACTACGGGTCGACAAGTAACTTACTGCTGAGTAACAATACGTGCAGGGCCGCGTTTCGGGCCACCGGACACCGAGAACACAACGGGAGTGACACACGTGACCACCAGCCCCCGCAAGGTCGCCATCGTCGGCGGCAACCGAATCCCCTTCGCCCGCTCGAACGGCAAGTACGCGGACGCCTCCAACCAGGACATGCTCACCGCCGCGATCGACGGACTGGCCAGCCGCTACAACCTCCAGGGCAAGCGCGTCGGGTCGGTCGTCGCCGGCGCCGTGCTCAAGCACTCCCGCGACTTCAACCTCACCCGCGAGTCGGTGATCGGCTCGGTGCTCGACTCGGCCAGCCCGGCCTACGACGTCCAGCAGGCCTGCGGCACCGGCCTGGCCGCCGCGATCCAGGTGGCCGACGCGATCGCCCTCGGGCGTATCGAGTCCGGCATCGCCGGAGGCACCGACACCACCTCGGATGCGCCGCTCTCGGTGAACGACGACCTGCGCAAGACCCTCATCAAGGTCAGCTCCGCCAAGTCCACCGTCGACCGCCTGAAGCTCCTCGGCGAGATCCGCCCGCAGGGCCTCGTGCCCGAGCAGCCGCAGAACGCCGAGCCGCGTACCGGGCTGTCGATGGGTGAGCACGCCGCCATCACCGCCCGCGAGATGGGGGTGACGCGCGCCGACCAGGACGCGCTGGCCGTCGCCAGCCACCACAACCTCGCCGCCTCCTACGAGTCCGGTTTCCAGGACGACCTCGTGACGCCCTACCTCGGCGTGGCCCGCGACGACAACATGCGGCCCGACTCCTCCGAAGAGAAGCTGGGCAAGCTCAAGCCGGTCTTCGGCAAGCGCGACGCCGAGGCCCACGGCACCGAGGCCACCATGACGGCCGGCAACTCCACCCCGCTGACCGACGGCGCCTCCACCGTGCTGCTGGCCAGCGAGGAGTGGGCGAAGGAGAACAAACTGCCGGTCCGCGCCTACCTGGTGGACTCGGAGACCGCCTCGGTGGACTTCGTCCACGGCCACGACGGTCGCACGCCCGACGGGCTGCTCATGGCCCCCACCTACGCGGTGCCGCGGCTGCTGGCCCGCAACGGCCTGACCCTGCAGGACTTCGACTACTACGAGATCCACGAGGCGTTCGCCTCGCAGGTGCTGGCCACCCTGGCCGCGTGGGAGTCCGAGGAGTACTGCACCGAGCGCCTGGGCCTGGACAAGGCCCTGGGGTCGATCGACCGCTCCAAGCTCAACGTCAACGGCTCGTCGCTGGCGGCTGGTCACCCGTTCGCCGCCACCGGCGGCCGCATCCTGGCCGCCGCGGCCAAGCTGCTCGAGCAGAAGGGCTCCGGCCGGGCGCTCATCTCCGTCTGCGCCGCGGGCGGCCAGGGCGTCACCGCGATCGTGGAGCGCTGACCCCCGCACCTCGTCCATCTCGCCGCGGGCTCGTCCCGTGAGTCCGATGAGCGCAGCCCCCGCGTCCGGCGCGGGGGCTGCACTCATCGGTATCGGTCCGTCATAGTGGTGTTCACAGTGGTTCGGGCGGGGACGTCCCCGGCCGGCGGCCCGCGGGGTTCCGCCGTCCCCCGCTCGGGAGGAGGTGGATGACGCGTGGTCGAGTCCCACGATGACGACACCCCGGCACGCCCCGTCGCGATCGAGGGCGCGGGCCCGCACCCGGCTGCGTCCGACCGACATCGGTACCGGGTGCGGTCGCGGTGGATCTACACCGGTGTGGGCCTGTTCATGGCACTCGCGGTCCTGTACGGCTTCGATCTCGTGCACAGCATCGGCCGGGTCCCGCGCGGGACGGAGGTCGCCGGCATCCAGGTGGGCGGGATGCGGACCGCCGACGCCGAACGGCGACTGATCGCCGAGCTCGGACCGCGGGTCGACGACGAGGTGGATCTGCGCGCCGGGGCCGTGTCGACCACGCTGGACCCCGACTCGGTCGGCCTGTCGGTGGACTGGCAGGGCACGCTCGACCGGGGCGGTGAACAGCCCCTCAACCCGCTGAAGCGGCTGATCAGCGTGGTGTGGTCGACCGAGGTCGGTATCGCCAGCGTCATCCCGGACGCACGGCTGACCGATTTCCTCGAGCGCCTCGCCCTCCAGGCGGACTTCGAACCCCGCGAGGGCGCCATCTGGTTCGACCGGGATCAGGTCCGCTCGGCCATCCCGCTCGACGGGCAGCGCCTACAGATCGAGAACTCCCGCGACGCGGTGCTCGAGCACTGGCTCGACGACGACGGAGTGGACCTGCCCGTCGACTACACGCCCACCGAGACCGACGCCGAGCAGGTGCGGGCGCTGATCCGGGACGTGGCCGAGCCCGCCGCCTCCCGGGACCTGACGCTGCTGGCCTCGCGGATGCGCGACGACGGCACCGAGCCGGCGACCACCACCGTCACCACCAGGCTCCCCGCCCCGCCACCGGCCCCCGGGCGCGAGCGGCCCGAGCCCGCCGAGCGGGAGATCGAGATGGTCGACCCGGACGACCCGGGCGCGGTGCCGGTGCTGTTCCCCCGCGACCGGATCGGGGAGTACCTCAGCTTCGTCCGCGAGGGCGACGTGCTCGAGCCCCGCTTCGACGCCGACGCCGCCAAGGGGATCCTGGACCCGCTCCTGGAGGAGACCGAGCAGGTGGGCAGGGACGCGAGTTTCGAGTTCAGCGGGTCGAGCGCCACCATCGTGCCGGCGGTCCAGGGACGCACCGTCGAATGGGGCCCGCTGCTCGGTCGGCTGCCCGGGCAACTCACCGACGTCGACGGCCCGCGTGTGCTCCCCGTCGGCTACGTGGGCCGCGACCCCGAGCTGACCACCGCGGAGGCCGAGCGGGCCGGCATCCGCGAGCCCGTCGGCCAGTTCACCGTGGCCGTCGGCGCGAGCGGACAGGCCCAGTCGATGATCGCCTCGCTGGCCGGGCACTTCATCCCGGCGGGCGGGAGCTTCTCCATGGCGGAGGTCGCCGGCACGGTCTCCGGAGACGTGTCCGCCGACGCCGTCGCCACCGCCCTGTTCAACGCGGCGTTCGACTCCGGCGCACAGGACCTCGTCCGCAGCTCCCGCGGTGTCGACGGCGACGCGTTCCCGGCGGGCCGCGATGCCACCGCCTCGGCCGACGTCGGATTCCGAAACGCCCAGGACACCGGCCTGGTGATCGATGCCTCGGGTAGCGGCAACTCGGTGACGGTCCGGCTGTGGGGGACGCCCGAGTACACGGTGAGGGTCTCGACGGCCCCCCGGACCGACATCCGGCGGGCCCAGACCCGGGTCGTCAGCACGGCCGGGTGTACGCCGAGTCCGGGCGCAGACGGGTACACCGCCCGCGTGACCCGGGTCGTCCTGCGCGGCGGCGACACCGTGAGCACCGACACCGTGTCGTCGAGCTACGCGCCGCGAGACCGGATCGTGTGCCGGGCCGAGACTCCGGAGGACGACGATCCCACCTCGTCGCCGCCACCACCGCCGCCCGCGCTCCCCGGACCCGGTGACCCGATCCGGATCCCGGGCCTACCCGAATTCCGCATTCCCGGCGTGCCCGGCAACTAGAGCGCCGAATCCGCTACCCGGATTCCGGATCCGCTACTCCCATAGGCATAGCGTTTCCGGAATCCGGGTAGCCGATTCGTGGGGGTGGGCCGCCCGCATCCGGCGAAACGAGTCGATCCGCCGCCCGGGCAGGGGCGGCGGATCGACGGTGGGGACCCGGAAGGGCCCGTCAGGTGGGGATCAGAACGCGGACTCGTCCAGCTCCATCAGCTCGTTGTCGAGGTCTGCGACGATCGCGCGGGTGGCGCTGATCAGGGGCAGCTCGTTCTTGGCGAACCACCGGGCGGCGGCGATCTTGCCGTTGTAGAAGTCCTTGTCGTCGTCGGACGCCCCGTCCAGCGCGCCGAGGGCGACCTCCGCGCCGACCAGGAGACGCCAGCCCATCATGAGGTCACCGAACGCCATGAGGACGCGCACCGAGGCGAACCCGACCGTGTACAGGCGCTTGGGGTCGTCCTGCGACCCCATGAGGTGATCGAAGCACGTGCCGATCATGGCCTCGACGTCCGCGAGAGCGGTCGCGAGCAGCTCGCGCTCGGTGGCCAGCCGGCCGCCGCACGCGTCGCTGTCCAGGAACTGCTTGATCTGCGCCGACACGTGGCCCACGGCGGTGCCGCGGTCACGGGCGATCTTGCGGAAGAAGAAGTCCTGCGCCTGGATCGCGGTGGTGCCCTCGTAGAGGGAGTCGATCTTGGCGTCGCGGATGTATTGCTCGATCGGGTAGTCCTGCAGGAAGCCCGACCCGCCGAACGTCTGCAGCGACTCGGTGAGCAACTCGTAGGCGCGCTCCGAACCCACACCCTTGACGATCGGCAGCAGCAGGTCGTTGACCCGATGTGCCAGCTCGCCGTCGGCGCCGGAGACGCGCGCGGCGGTCTCGACGTCCTGGTGGGCCGCCGTGTACATATACACCGCGCGCAGGCCCTCGGCGAACGCCTTCTGCCGGATCAGTGCACGACGCACGTCCGGGTGGTGGGTGATGGTCACGCGCGGGGCGGTCTTGTCGGCCATCTCGGTCAGGTCGCCGCCCTGGACACGCTCCTTGGCGAACTCGAGGGCGTTGAGGTACCCGGTCGACAGGGTGGAGATGGCCTTGGTGCCGACCATCATGCGGGCGTGCTCGATGACATCGAACATCTGCCGGATGCCCTGGTTGAGCACGTCGCCGCCGACCATCCAGCCCTTGGCGGGCACACCGTGGCCGCCGAAGGTGACCTCACACGTGGTGGACGCCTTGATGCCCATCTTGTGCTCGACGCCGGTGACGAACACGCCGTTGCGCTCGCCCATCTCGTTCTTCTCGAAGTCGAAGTGGAACTTCGGCACGAAGAACAGCGACAGGCCCTTGGTGCCGGGGCCGGCGCCCTCCGGGCGGGCCAGGACCAGGTGGAAGATGTTCTCGAACATGTCGTCGGCGTCGGCCGAGGTGATGAAACGCTTGACGCCCTCGATGTGCCAGGAGCCGTCGTCCTGCTGGATCGCCTTGGTGCGGCCCGCGCCGACGTCGGAACCGGCGTCCGGCTCGGTGAGCACCATCGTGGCGCCCCAGCCGCGCTCGGCGCAGGTGGCGGCCCACTTCTTCTGCTCCTCGGTGCCGTTCTCGTACAGCACCGCCGCGAAGGACGGCCCGGCCGAGTACATGAACGCCGGCGCGTTGGCGCCGAGCATCATCTCGCCGGTGGCCCACACCATGGCGCGGGGGGCCGGCATGCCGCCGATCTCCTCGGGCAGGCCCATGGACCAGTAGCCGGCGTCGAACCAGGCCTTGAAGGACTTCTTGAAGTCCTCGGGGATCGAGACCGAGTGGGTCTCGGGGTCGAACACCGGCGGGTTGCGGTCGGCGGACGCGAAGGACTCGGCGACCGGGCCCTCGGCGAGGGTGGCGACCTCGGAGAGGATTCCCTTGGCGGTCTCGGTGTCCATGTCGCCGAACTCGCCGGCGTCGAGTGCCTCGTTCATGCGCAGGACCTCGAACATGTTGAACTCGAGATCCCGGACGTTGCTCTTGTAGTGACCCATGACGGTCTTCTCCGATCGACAGTGCGGTGTCGTGGCAATGGTGGTGCCCGGAAGGGTGGGTGCGGGGTGCCGCGGGCACACCGGAACCTACTCACCGGTAACAAGACAGATGCTAATGCGTTGTCAGCAAACAGTCCAAGGTGAGGAAAGACTCTGATTTCGCGGGGGACCTGCGGGAGCGCGCCGTGGGGTCACTCGTGTGTCGGACGGCAGGCGGCCCGGGCGGCGTCGAGCAGGATCGTCCTCTCGGCCCGCGCGACGGTGCGCCGGGTCATCTCCGCGTAGTCCGGCGTGACAGAGACCGACGTGACCCCCTTCCGGACGAGGTGCTCGGCCATCCGGGGATCGGTCGACGCCGCCTGTCCGCACAGGGACACGGTGAGGCCCGACTCGTGGCAGCGGTCGATGATCTGGTCGATGAACGCCAGGACCGCCGGGTCCATGGAGTCGAACAGGTCCGCACACACCTCCGAGTCGCGGTCGACCCCCAACGTCAGCTGGGTGAGATCGTTGGAGCCGATCGACACCCCGTCGATGCCCATGGTCGCGTACTCGGGGATCCAGTGCACCACCGAGGGCACCTCGGCCATGATCCAGCGCTTGAGCCCCGTGTCCCGACCGATCGGATGGGCGTCGATGATGTCCAGACAGGCACGCAGTTCCCACCCGGTCCGGACGAACGGGATCATCAGGTGCAGGTTCCGGTGCCGCCGCCGCACCCGCTCGAGCGCGTCCAGTTCCAACCGGAACAGGTCAGGCTCCCGGGTGTAGCGGAAGCAGCCCCGGTAGCCGATCATCGGATTGCGCTCCTCGGCCTCCACCTCCCCTCCGAGCAGCCCCCGGAACTCGTTGGACCGCAGGTCGGTGGCGCGGTACACCACGGGCCTCGGATCGAAGGCGGCGGCGATGGTGCTGATCCCCGAGGCCATCCGCTCCACGTACTCCTCCGTCCTGCCTTCCGCGATGAGCCGGCGCGGGTGCAACCCCTGCAGAGCGCTGGTGATGAGGAACTCCGCCCGCAGCAGGCCGACGCCGTCGACGTCCATCGCCGCGACCCGCGCCGCGGCGTCGGGCGTTGCGAGGTTGACGTAGACGGCGGTGGCGGTGACCTCGCGTGTGCGCACCTCGGGAGCCGCACCGGCATCGGCGGGAGCCTGCGGCGCCTCGGCCGCGCGCACCTCTCCCGGGTAGACGACGCCGGCGGTGCCGTCGACGGTGATGGTCTGCCCGTCGGCGATGTCGGCGGTCGCCGACCGCGTGCCCACGATCACGGGACGCCCCAGTTCGCGCCCGACGATGGCGGCGTGACAGGTCACGCCCCCCTCGTCGGTGACGATCGCGGCGGCGCGCTGGAGGATCGGCAGCCAGTCGGGGTCGGTCATCGTGGCCACCAGGATCTCGCCGGCGGCCAGGTTCACCCCGTCCGCCAGTTCGGTGAGGACGCGCGCTGTCCCGATCGCCGTGCCGGGCCCCGCGCCGAGTCCGGAGACGATCGGTTCCACCTCGCTCCCCGCTCCGGCGGCATCCTCCGCGTGTGCCGCGTCGGCGTCCAGCGTGGTGATCGGGCGGGTCTGCACGATGTACAGCTCACCGTCCTCGAAGGCGAACTCGGTGTCCTGTGGCTCGCCGTAGTGTTGCTCGGACATCACGGCCAGGCGCGCGACCCGGCGCACCTGATCGTCGTCGAGCACCCGGTCCAACTGCTCGGCCTCCGGGACGGGGACGAGCCCGTCGGCGGTGCGGCCCGCGACGATCCGGGAGACCTTCCGACCCACGTGCACGGTGAGGATGTGCAGGTCGGACTTGGACACCACGTAGGTGTCGGGCTCGACCTTGCCGCCCACCACCACCTCGCCGAGCCCGAACGCGGCCTCGATCACCACGCGGTCGACCTGGGAGGTGCGGGGGTCGGCGGTGAAGGCCACGCCCGACGTGTCGGAACGGACCATCTTCTGCACCACCACCGCGATCGACGGTTCGTCGTCGTACCCCGACACGGCCCGGTAGGTCATGGCGCGCGGCGTCCACAACGAGCACCAGCAGTCCTGAACCGCCTTGAGCACGGCCTCCTCGCCGACGACGTCCGTGTAGGACTCGTGGATGCCCGCGAAGGAGGTGTCACCGGCGTCCTCCGCGGGCGCGGAGCTGCGGACCGCCACCGGGACGTCCGGCCCCAGCGACCGGTAGTGTGCCACGACCTCCTCGCGCAGCCGGGACGGCATCTCCACCCCGGCGACGGTGCTGCTCAACTCCGCCGCGAGAGACATCAGCTCCGCCTCGCTCATCCCCTCCTCCGGGACCCGGCCGTCGTAGAGGCGGGACCGGACACCGGCCGATTCCATCGCGGTGAGGTAGGCCGACTGGCCCACCGAGAAGCCCGGCGGGACGGGGAACCCCGCGCCCGTCATCTCCCCGAGATTGGCGGACTTCCCGCCGTACTCGGGTGCGGCCGAGAGCCTCAGCTCGGCGAAATCGGCGACCCATCGTGCGTCCATCGCTCGCTCCTTCGAGATCGCGGCCCGACCGGTCGGAACCGTCGCTGTCTCCATGGTGGGCGGACCGGCTGCCCGGTGTGGGTGGTTCAGGCACAATCAGCGCATGGCAGACATCCAGCTCCGCGTTCCCTCCGCTTCCTCCGTGGTGGGAACGGCGTTCCGTGTCGTGGAGTGGGAGTTGAGAATGGCCAGGGAGTTGCTGATGCTGCCCGCCCGCGTCCTCGTGCTGCTCGCGGACGTGGAGGACGTGGTCGTCCGGATCCAGGACCTCCTCGACGAGGTCAACCGCACCGTGCGCCAGATCGACGGGATCTTGGCCACCGCCGTCGACACGGTCGACGGTGTCCGCACCACGGTGGCCAGGGCCAACCGGGTCGTCGACGAGGTCGCCGACACGGTCTCCGCCGCCGAGGGGATCGTGGGCCGGGTGGGCTCGACCGTCGACTCCGCCGAGGGCGTGGTGCGGCGCGTGGACGGCACGATCGATTCCGCCGAGGGCGTGGTGCGGCGCGTGGACGGCACGATCGATTCCGCCGAGGGCGTGGTGCGGCGCGTGGACGGCACGATCGATTCCGCCGAGGGCGTGGTGCGGCGCGTGGACGGCACCATCGATTCCGCCGAGGGCGTTGTCGTGCGGGTGGGAAGCACCATCGATTCCGCCGAGGGCGTGGTGGCTCGAGTCTGGACGACGGTGGACACCGCCGACGATCTGGTCCTCGACGCCGGCGGGCTCATCGAACGGGTCGTCCCGCTCGTCGACTTCGCGGACTCCACCTTCGCGCAGGTCAAGCCGGTCATCGAGGCACTGCTCGTGGACGCCGACCTGGACGTGGAGACCGCTCGTGTCGTGGCGACCCGGATGACCGAGGTCCTGGCGTGGGCGGACAAGACGATCCGACTGCTCGAGCCGATCGCCGACGACGTCCTCGAGTCGGTCGACCCCGACGAGGTCAAGGCGGTCATCCAGTTCATCGACCACCTGCCGGCGCTGGGCGACACCCTCGAGAACGACGTCATGCCGGTCCTGGCCTCACTGGACACCGTTGCCCCCGAGGTCCACCAGATCCTCGAGGTGGCGCAACAGTGCCTCGAGGCGGTCGCCGGCATCCCCGGATTCCAGCTCCTGCGCCGCCGCGGTGGGGACAACGGTAAGGCCGACTGAGCGCCCGAGTCCCGGAGCCGCGACTCCGGACCGCATCTGATTCCGGACGGCGCCCGACTTCCCAGCGGCGCCCGACCGGTCCGGCACGGGTGAGTGTGCTCAGCCCGCCGGCGTGCCGTCGTCAGCGATCAGGACCACGCTGCCCAGCACGTGGCAGAGGGTGAGAGCCAGGTGGGTGTCCAGGCGCCTGGCCCCCGGTTCCCGGCCCAGTTCGTGCTCGGCCTTGGTCAGTCGGTACCTCACGGTGTTGCGGTGCAGGAGCAGCCGGGACGCCGTCTCCGAGTAGTTCTCCGCCGAGTCCAGGAACACCCGGACGGTCTCCCGCTGTCTCGCCGCGTCGTCCGTGTCCCTCGCCAGGCCGCCGAGGACTTCGCGGATCCATCGCCGGGTGGACGCGAGGTCCTCGGCCAGTCGGGCGATGACGGGGATCCCGTCGTCCGCGTACGAGACCACACGCGCCTCGTCGCCGGTGCACACCTGCGCGATCGTGCCGACGAGCGCTGCCTGTGTGCGGGTGGTGCGGAACCCCTCGACCCCGGCACCGGGCGCGCCGAAGGATATCCGGGCCGCGGGGGTCGCCGCGGCGATCGGCGCGAGGACTCCCGTGTCGACGGCGAGGCGACGGCCCTCCATGCCGAACCAGGCCTCGGCCGTGGCGCGGCCGGTGGCGATCATCAGCGGCGGGCGGTGGTCGCCGAGTTGCCCGGCCAGACTGTCCACGACGCTCTCGAGCAATCGGGACTGATCGGTGAACGCGCCGAAGTCGTCGATCCACACCCGGCACCCGACGTGCACCTGGTTCAGTCGGTATCCCGTCACCCGCTCGAACTCGGCGGGGTCGATGCCCTCGCCGTCGAGGACCCGGTTGACGATCGAGTTGATCGACCGCGCCGCCCGGTCGTGGGAGGAGCGCACCTCCTCCTCGTGTGCGGCGATGACGGTCCGGGTGATCTCGTCGACGTACTGGTACAGCCATCCGGCGAGGTGGTGGTAGAGCGGCAGCTTCTCGTGGTCCTCGCACTCGACCTCCTGCACCTGGTCGAACACATGGGCCAGGAGACAGTCGGAACCGACGTGATAGGCCCGCCGCAGTGCGGCGCTCGAGACGTCCCTGCGGGCGAGCGCGACGGCGTAGTGCACCGCGTCGGGCAGGGGAGGGAGGTCGTGTGCGTCCTTGGTGTGCGACAGCATGTCGATGATGACCTCGACGTTGTTCGTCACGCTGGCGTGCAGAGCCGAGTGTGTGTCCTCATCGGTGAGTTCGCCGATGGCGTCCTCGATGGCCGCGGTCATGCTGTCGGAGATGGCCGCGGTCCGCGAACTGAGCCTCAGACCTATGCGGCGGGTCAGTTCGCGGAGGCGCTCGGGATCCTGCGGTGTTGTGCTGAGCATGTGTGCGGGCGGGGTCGGGTCCGTCTGGTGGCTCAGGTCCCGCCGTGTCCTTCCTGCGTGATCACCGTCCGGACAGGTACGACAGGGCGGAACGCGCGGCGTTCCACCCAGCCATTCCGTGGGCGCCCGCCCCGGGCGGGGCGGCCGCCGAGCAGATGTAGACGCCGGGCACGCCGGTCGAATAGGGGTCGAGGGCGACCCGCGGCCGGAAGACCAACTGGCGGGGGTCGTTGGCACCCGTCAAGATATCCCCGCCGACGTAGTTGGCGTTGTGATCCTCGAGTTCACGGGTCGAGCGCGTGTGGATCTCGTGGACGCGATCGCGGAACCCGGGGGCGAATCGCTCGATCTGGTCGATGATCGTCTGGGTGGCATCGCCCGTCCACCCCGTGGGTACGTGGGCGTAGGCGTCGACGGGATGGAGCCCGTTCCTCGCGCGGGCGGGGTCGGCGACGGACTGCTGGCCGACCAGGACGAAGGGCCGCTGCGGCATCTCCCCTCGGACGACCTGCCGCTCGGCTGCGGCGATCTCCGCGAAGGTGCCCCCCACGTGGACCGTGCCGGCCGACCGGGACGGCTCGTGGGACCACGGGATGCCGCCCTCGACCGCGAAGGCGACCTGGAACGCCGCGGGCCCGTGTCGGAAGCGGCGGAAGGCGCGGTCGACCCTGCGGGGTATGACGCCGGCGAGGATCCCGGCAGCGGCGGCAGGAGAGGTGTCGAGCATGACGATGTCCGGGTTCCCCAGCTCGCGGTGGTCGCGGACGGTGACCCCGGTGTCGATCCGGCCGCCGTACGAGGTCAACATCGACGCCATCGTGGTGGCGATCGTCGCCGAACCCCCCACGGCCACCGGCCAGCCGAACCGGTGTGCGGCCGTACCCAGGGCGACGCCGATCGCCGAGGACATTACCGAGCCGAGCGGGCGGAAGGCGTGTGCGGCGACGCCTCCGAACAGGGCCCGCGCCTCGTCGGTGTGCCACCGGCGGGCCAACACGCTGGCAGGCATGGCGGCGTAGGCCCCGAAGCGGGCGAGGACGAGGGGATGGTCCGGGACGTGCAGGAGGGGCTGGAGGAACTCCTCGGCGATCTGTGGGAAGCGTGCGGTGAGGGCTCCGAACATCCGTCGGTAGGACTCCCCGTCGTCGCCGAGTCGGGAGGCCGTGTGGTCCACCGACTTCCAGACCGCCGCACCCCTGCCACCGTCCAGCGGGTGCGAGTACTGGACCTCGGGGAGCGCCCACCGTAGGCCGTGGGCCTCGAGGTCGAACCGGCGGCTGAAGGCGGTGTCGACGGCGAGGGGGTGGAATCCCGAACACTGGTCGTGCAGCAGGCCCGGCGAGGTCATCTCGCCGGACCTGGTGCCGCCGCCGATGGAGTCGGATGCCTCCAGAACGGTGACATCGACTCCATCGGCGGCCAGTGTCAACGCGGCTGCCAGGCCGTTGGGCCCGCTACCGACGATGATCGCTGTGGGCATGAACTCAGCTCATCCCGACCGTGGACTCGTCGCGACCGCCCGCGGGGGACGTGTCCGTGAGCGGGCCCTCGGCGCCGGGGGAGGCGGGAACGCTCGCGGACGCCCGCTGATCGGCCGGCAGGTACTCCGGGTGGCGCCAGGTCACGGTGAACGGGATGGGCCCGTTCGGAAGCCATGGCTGCTCCGTGACCACGTCCCGGACGTCGTAGTGGCCACGCTCGAGGACCCCGAGCGCCGCGTCGATCACGCGGTACTCGATGGTCTTCTTGTGCAGTGGCTGGGACTCGGTCCAGACGCTGATGAACTCGCCCGGCTCGAAGTTGCACCGCTTCTGCACCGCCGAGATCGTCCGCTCGTCGAACAGGTGCCCGTCTCCGAACTGCCACCCGGAGAAGAAGGTGCACAGCACCTCGCCCTCGCGGAACCGGTAGTTCTCCATGCTGTCCAGGACCGACGGCATGATCGACATGTGGCCGCGGCCCTGGGTGTTCATCATCCGGAACGCGGTGGTCTTCTGCAGGAAGATCTCGGCGCCCTCGGGGCCGAACAGTGCCGACAGCTGGTTGTGCGGGGACGTCATGGACGTCACGAAGGCCGGGTTGTCCAGCTTGGCCTCGCACCCGTTGTTGCGGAACGCCATCGTGGAGGAGGCCCAGTTGCCGGCGTACTGACGCATTCCGATGAGGAACGAGATCTTGTCGGGTCGGAAGTTGCCGACTATCGGGCCGGTCAGGGTGAGCACCGCGGCGATCACCACGACCCATACGCTGCTGGCGTCCCACAGGGCGTACCCGTCGCCGGCGAAGAAGCCGAGGAAGACCACCGGCGTCGCGAACACGTAGAAGAGGTTCCATTCCTGCGGCATGGCCAGCGCGAACATCGAGTAGATGAACACGTGGAAGCACATCATGAACGCGGCGGCCAGGACCGCGACCGTCCAGTTGGTGGTGAAGAGCAGGACGAGCGGGACGACGAACTCGACGATCGTGCCCATGACGTGCGCGGCGAAGAACGCCACCTTGGTGGGCATGAGGTCCTCGGGCGCGTTGCGGTAGAGCGACCGGCGCAGCGCCTTGGACTTGATCAGCGGGCCGTTGGTGAGCATCGTCTGCACGGTGGGCGTGAAGTGGACGCCGAGCTTGGAGATGAACGCGCCCCACCAGACCGCGAACATCGCGATCTTGGCGACGATGATCATGTCCACGTGGCCGGCGCCGAAGGTGGTGAGAACACCGAAACCGAGCATGATGACGGAGTACTGCTCGGGACGCGACGCCAGGAACGTGACCCTGTCCCGCAGACCCATCACCAGCTGGATCGCGACGAACGTGACGAACGGCCACAGCGGCACGAGTCCGGCCTCGCTGTAGGCGGCGGCGGTCTGCTGACCGGGCAGGACCAGGCCCAGCGCGAGGGTGGCGAGCATCGCGAAGTACAGCGCGACGTCGATGGCCTTACGCTCGTCTCCCTTGGTGAAGGGGATCTTGTCCGGCCAGGGCGGGAGCCGCAGCGTCCCGGTTCGCATCCAGTAGCGGTACCCTGCCGTGTTGGGCTTGAACTTGAACGCCAACGGGCCCCACGATTCGTTGAACCCGGTGGCGGACCAGAGGATCACCCAGATCATCGCCTTCTGGTAGACGATCACCTCGCCCCACCACGCACCGAGGTCGGTCAGCGGGAGTCCGGGCGTGGTGAGCCCGATGATGAGCCAGCCGCCGAGGAAGAAGACCAGCCCCTTGACGAGGTACAGAGTGCATGATCTTCGGCGCACCGAATCCGAACTCCACCCAGTGGTGAGCGAGCAACTTCATCCGTTCCATCGTGGGGATGGACTCGAACTTGGCCGGATCGACGTCCGGGACATCGGCTTGTAGAAACCCCATGGGGGACTCCTTCTCGGGTCGGGTTGAGGGAACGAGGGTTGAGGGAACGAGGGTTCAGGGAACGAGGGTTGAGGGGTCAGGCGACGAGCGAGGTGCGCAGGCGCGGTTTGTCGATCTTGCCGACCGGGTTCTTGGGCAGTGCCGCGGTGATCGTCACCTCGACCGGCACCTTCACCCGGGTGAGGCGGTCACGGCAGTGCGCGATCACGGCGTCGGGTGTCAGTTCCACGTCCGGGTACGGGACGACGAAGGCCACGGGGACCTCACCGAGCACGTCATCCCGGCGGCCGACCACGGTGACCTCGAGTGCACCCGGCAGGCTGCCGATGGCGTTCTCGATCTCCTTGGGGTACAGGTTCTCCCCGCCGCGGATGATCATGTCCTTGAGCCGGTCGACGATGCTGAGGTAGCCGTCCTCGTCGAGCCGGCCCACGTCACCGGTGCGCACCCACCCGTCGACGATCGTCTGAGCGGTGGCCTCCGGCATGTTGAGGTAGCCCGCCATCACGACGGCCCCGGTGATCAGTACCTCCCCGGTCTGTCCGGTGGGTACGTCGCGGAGGAGGTCGTCGACGATCCGGATACGTTGGCCGGGCAGTGCCGGCCCCACGGTCCCGGGCTTGCGCGGGCCGTCGATCGGATTGACCGCCGAGGCGCAGGTGGCCTCGGTCAGGCCGTAGCCCTCCAGGATGGGCACGTCGAAGAACTCCTCGGCCGCCGCGAGGAGTTCCCGCGTGGCCGGAGCAGCGCCGCAGACGGCGAACCGGAGCGAGGACATGTCCGGTTGCCGGCCCTCCGCCCTGGTGAGCAGCAGTGCGTAGATGGTGGGTACGGCGGAGAAGTAGGTGGGCCGGAGGTTCTCGACGGTGTCGTAGAACTTCTGGGCGTCGAAGCCGCCCATGATCGTCAGTTGCGCGCCGACCTGGAGGGGAGCCAGGAGGCTGACCATCAACGCGTTCACGTGGAACAGCGGCAGGACCAGCAGGCAGTGGTCCTCGGCGGTCATCCGCATGGTGTCGGCCATGGTCCGGGACATCGCCGTGGCGTTGGCGTGGGTGAGCATGACGCCCTTGGGACGCCCGGTGGATCCGCTGGTGTAGATCACCAGGGCGAGGTCGTCGTCCGCCAGGTCGACGGGGTCGAGCTGCGCACCGTTCCCCGACGTCCTTAGGTCATCGACGCTAATCGCCGGTCGCCCGCCGGAGGGGGAGTCGGCGGTGGAGTTCACGACGAGCACGGCGTCGGCGTCGTTGATCTGGTGATCGGCCTCGTCGTGCGTGAAGTTCGGGTTGATCGGGGTGGCCGCTGCGCCGAGGTACCACGCCGCGAAGATGGAGATCACCAGCTCGCTCCGGTTGGGGAGCATCACCGCGATCACGTCCCCGCTGGTGACGCCGTGTTCGCTGAACTGCGCGGCCACCGAGGTCACCGCCCGGTCGAGTTCGCGGAAGGACATTCGGGTCGCGTCGTCACGGATGCTGGGGGCGTCGCCGAAGCGTTCCGCGAGTGTTCTGGGGAGGTATCCGGGCTGCACATCTACTCCTCGTCGGCGACCTGTGTGATCTCGGACACTACGGAGATCGGGCGGGCCGCACATCGGTAGATGTGACGAACTTCACGTTTGCGTTAGTGCACGATGTACAAGCGGGGGAGGTGGCGCCGGGGGCGTCGGGTGCTCATCCGGGCGGGATGGCAGGAGCGGGCGGCCGGTGCGGACGGCCGGTGCGGACGGGGCCGGAACAACGAACTGCGGGGCACCTCGCTGGTGGAGGTGCCCCGCAGAATGGCCCGGTTCGGGCGAGGGAGCCGATGACGGGAATCGAACCCGCGCTGTCTGCTTGGGAAGCAGAAGTTCTACCATTGAACTACATCGGCAGTGCCTGCTGGAGGCGGCTTCAGATTAGCACGAGCCCCGGTGGCCGCAGGCGCGGTGGGGTCACTTCCGGGCGGACTTGCGCTTCGCGCCCGTGGTCATCGGCCGCTTGGGCTGGTTGAGCGACGCGCGGGGGACGAATCCGAACGCCACGCCCCCGATCACCGCCACCGCGATCGCGCCGATGATCCACGGCGTGACCGATCCGCCGCCGGTGATCCCCATCAGCACGATGAGTACGGCGACGCCGACACACACCCACGACCACTGGGTCCAGCGCCAGAAGTACCTCGAGGGCTCGTCCCTGATCTCGTCCATGCGCCTATTTCACCACGTCAGCGGGGGTCGGTGCATATCCGCCAGGCGCTTCCGGGGGGTCGCCGGGCCGGGAGGGCGCCGGGATGTGGCAGGTCTCACGTGGTTTCGAGGGTCGGTTCGGGAACGAAAGGGGCGTGCCATGCGCTGAACTGGAGGACAGTCCGATTTGTGCGACCGGATGGCCGGTCCGCGGGCTCAGCCCTGCAGGAGGTGCGTGGTGGACGTGCACGAGGCCATGGAGCGGCCGATCGCCGAGCGGGTACGGACGGTGCTCGCCCGCGGTGCGGCCGGGGCCATCGAGGCCGGCATGCTCAGGCGGCCGCTGCGCTCGGCGCGCGTCCGGGACGACGGGGTGATCGTCCTGGTGGTCGACGTGGGGGGCATGTCGCGTGAGGCCGGTGACGTCGACCGGGTCGCGGCCGCCGGGGCCACCGCCACCGTCGAGATCGTCGACACGGTGTGTACCGGTCGGTGCCGGGGTTCCGAGCCGCGCCCGTCGTTCGCTCTCGACGGCCGACCCGCGTCGTGTGGTGCGGGACGCGGAGGGGCCGGTGGTGGGGGGCGGGCTGCCGGGGGCGACGACGACGACTGCGCTGTCGCCCGGGGAGTTGTCACCCTCTCCGGGATCGTGACGGCCTCGTCCCCGGCGCGTCGGCGCAGGTTGGTCACCGCCGACGGGGGCGGGACGGGCCCGAACTCGGAGGGCGGGTCGCTCCGCCTGAGCGAGTTGCAGCCACTGGAGATCACCTACCTCACCGCGGACGGCGTCCACGTGGTTCCCCGGGCGTCCCTTGCCGCCGCGGCGGTCGACCCGATCGGCGTCGACGAGCAGGTCTGGCTGCACCGCCTCGCCGCCGACACCGGGCTCGCCTCCCGTCTCGCGTTGCGTGCCGGGCGGCAGATCGCGGGCACGGATCCGCGGATCGTCGCGATCGACCGGTACGGGGTCGACCTACGCATCGGATCGACCGGTGGCGGGTTCCGCGACCTCGTCAGACTCCCGTTCGCGCAGGTCTGCGCCGATTCCGACGACGTTCTCGCCCAACTCTCCGCGCTGACGCGGTGAATCACTTCACAAGAATTCGCTGAAAGCCCTTGTCTTTACAGGTAAGCCTTACCTAAGTTATTCGCTGCGGGTAGTCACGTCCCCGCTCCGGTGTTTTCCGTTCCGGCGCCACTACCCCTGAGGCGCCGGAACGGAAAAGGCCGGGACCGCGATGACGAGAGGGCGAAGGCATGCGATCACTGGTGGGACCCGTTCCCGAGCCGGCCGAACGGGCGAGCTCGGCACTGCGGCGCTGCGCGAGGGCCACGCTGAGTCTCCCCGCTCCCACCGCCGGCTCCCGCGTGAACGCCACTCCCGCGGTCGCGCTCGCGCACCGGACTTCCGGAACGGCCGACCTCAGCCTCGTCATCCCGACGGCCGACGCCGCGGCGATCCCGTCCGGGGGAGTGCACGCCCGTCTCGAGGTGCTCGACGAGATCCTCGGCGGGGCAGCCCGGGGCCGGTGTCGCCGCCTCGTCGTCGTCGACGGACTGGTCGAACAGATCGACGCGCGCGCCCAACGCCACGCCGCCACCCGCATCGCGCGAGACCTGCCCGACTCGGCCCTGCTCGGGGTCGGATCCGAGTCGGCGCTCGTCCGGCTCCGGACGGAGCGGATCCTGCTCACCGATGACTCCGGCGTCACCGACATCGCCCTCGACGACCTCGCCACCTCCGGGCCCGACCCCTTCACCGACCTCGAGGGGCACTGGCTCGACCACCTCAACGATCCGCGCTGCCAGGTGGTGCCGCGGCTGGCCCTGCGTGTCTGCCGGTGCCTGCCCGCCGAGCGCCCCCTCCTGATCGGCATCGACCGCGCCGGCGTCGACCTCGAGCTGACGGACCGCGAGGGCCGCGCGCGGCGCGAACGGCTGCCGTTCGCCGAGGCCTGCACAGACGTCGCCGAGCTGGGGACCCAGCTCCGGTTGCTCGCCGGGGGCGCGCGGTACCCTCAGGACCGTGCTGCTCTCCGACCGTGACCTCCGTACCGAGCTCGCCGACGGGCGGCTGGGCATCGACCCCCTCGACCCCGCGCTGATCCAGCCGTCGAGCATCGACGTCCGGCTCGACCGGATGTTCCGGGTCTTCAACAACTCGCGCTACACCCACATCGACCCCGCGCAGCAGCAGGACGAGCTCACCGAACTGGTCGAGCCCGCCGAGGGGGACCCGTTCGTCCTGCACCCCGGCGAGTTCGTCCTGGGGGCCACCCTCGAGCGACTCCGCCTGCCCGACGACCTGGCCGGCCGGCTCGAGGGCAAGTCGTCGCTCGGTCGACTCGGGCTGCTCACGCACTCCACCGCCGGCTTCATCGACCCCGGGTTCGACGGCCACATCACCCTCGAGCTGTCGAACGTGGCGAACCTGCCCATCACGCTGTGGCCCGGGATGAAGATCGGCCAGCTGTGCCTGTTCCGGCTCTCCAGTCCCGCCGAGACCCCGTACGGCAGTGCCTCCGTGGGCTCGAAGTACCAGGGCCAGCGCGGCCCCACCGCCTCCAAGGCGTACCTGAACTTCCGGTGACCCGGCGGACGACGGCAGCCCGGCGACTGTTACTCGCCCCTCGTTCACCAGTCCGTTCCCGCCGCGCCGCGTCGACGGGGTAGAACAGCGCCATGCGTATGACCGTGTTCGGGACCGGGTACCTCGGCGCCACCCACGCCGCCTGCATGGCCGAGCTGGGCCACGAGGTGCTGGGGGTGGACGTCGACGAGGCCAAGATCGAACGCTTGCGTCGGGGCGAGGTGCCGTTCTACGAGCCGGGTCTGCCGGAGATCCTGCTGCGGCACGTGGAGTCGGGGCGGCTGCGGTTCACCACCGACTACGCCGAGGCCGCGGCGTTCGCCGACCTGCACTTCATCGGGGTCGGGACCCCGCAGCGCAAGGGCGAGTTCGCCGCCGACACCTCGTACGTGGAGGACGTGGTGGCGCGGCTGACGCCGCTGCTGTCCGCGGACGCGGCGGTGGTGGGCAAGTCGACGGTGCCGGTGGGAACGGCCGCGCGGTTGCAACAGATCGCCGATTCCCGCGCCCCGGACGGGGTGCGGGTCGAGGTGGTGTGGAACCCGGAGTTCCTGCGCGAGGGCTTCGCCGTGGCCGACACGTTGACACCGGATCGGATCGTGATCGGCCTGGCCGGCGGTGAGGGTGCACAGGGGCCGGCGCGGGAGCTGGTGTCCGAGGCGTACGCGCCGATCCTCAAGGCGGATCCGTGCCCGGTGATCGTGACGGATCTGGCCACGGCCGAGCTGGTCAAGGTCAGCGCGAACGCGTTCCTCGCGACCAAGATCAGCTTCATCAACGCGGTGTCGGAGGTGTGTGAGGCCGCCGGCGCCGATGTGACGGTGTTGGCCGATGCGATCGGCATGGACAAGCGGATCGGGCGGCGCTTCCTCAATGCCGGCCTGGGGTTCGGGGGTGGCTGTCTGCCCAAGGACATCCGGGCCTTCATGTCCCGCGCCGGCGAGTTGGGTGCGGACGAGGCGATGACGTTCCTGCGGGAGGTCGACTCGATCAACATGCGCCGACGCGAGCGGATGGTGGGCCTGACCGTCGAGGCGTGCGGCGGGACGGTCATCGGCAAGACCGTCGCGGTGCTGGGGGCGGCGTTCAAGCCGAACTCCGACGACGTGCGGGACTCGCCGGCGCTGAACGTGGCGGGGATGCTCTCGCTCAAGGGCGCGAGCACCGTGGTGTACGACCCGCAGGCCCTGGACAACGCCCGGGCGTTGTTCCCCACGCTGACGTACGCCGAGTCGGCGCTGGCCGCCTGTGAGGGCGCCGACGTGGTGCTGGTGGCCACCGAGTGGCCCGAGTTCGTCGAGCTGGACCCGGCCGCGGTCACCGGGGTGGCGCGCGGCCGGGTCCTGCTGGACGGTCGCAACTGCATGCCCGCCGACCGCTGGCGCGCCGCCGGCTGGACCTACCGCGCACTCGGACGCGGGGTGCCGGTGGAGGGCGCCACCCGCCGCACGGGGACGGCCCCCGCCGGGCCGGGGGTCGTCCCGTCGATGCGCTCCGGACACCCGTCGACCTGACCCCCGGCCGACCTGACACCGGCCGACGCGGCACCCGGGCTACTGCCGGTACGAGGCCAGGAAATTGCCGATCCGCTCGATCGCCACGCCCAGGTCGCGGGAGGCGGGCAGGGTGACCACCCGGAAGTGGTCGGGGTCCGGCCAGTTGAAACCCGTGCCCTGGGTGATGAGGATCCGCTCCTGCTCGAGCAGGTCGAGGGCGAACAGCCGGTCGTCGTGGATCTCGTGGACGTTCGGGTCCAGTTTGGGGAAGGCGTACAGCGCGCCCATGGGCTTGACGCAGCTCACGCCCGGGATCGTGTTGAGCTTCTCCCACGCGATGCCCCGCTGCTCGTGCAGCCGGCCGCCGGGCTCGATGAGTTCGTTGATCGACTGATAGCCGCCGAGCGCCACCTGGATGGCGTGCTGCGCCGGGACGTTCGGGCACAGTCGGGTGGACGCGAGGAGCTCCAACCCCTCGAGGAAGCCGGCCGCGTGCGCCTTGGGGCCCGTGATCGCCAGCCATCCCGCCCGGTAGCCCGCCACGCGGTAGGTCTTGGACAGTCCGTTGAAGGTCAGCACGAGCAGGTCGTGGGCGAGGGTGGCGATGGAGGTGTGCTCGGCCTCGTCGTAGACGATCCGGTCGTAGATCTCGTCCGCCAGGATGAGCAGGCTGTGTTCGCGGGCGAGGTCGACGATCCCCTGCAGGACCTCACGCGAGTAGACCGCGCCGGTGGGGTTGTTGGGGTTGATGACCACGATGGCCTTGGTGCGCGGGGTGATCTTGGAGGCGATGTCCTCGAGCGACGGGTTCCAGTCGTCGTCCTCGTCAGCGAGGTAGTGGACGGGCCTGCCGCCCGCGAGCGAGGTCATGGCGGTCCACAGCGGATAGTCGGGCGCCGGGATGAGGACCTCGTCGCCGTCGTCGAGCAGCGCCTGCATGGTCATCGTGATCAGCTCGGACACGCCGTTGCCGAGGTAGATGTCGTCGACGCTGAGACGAGGGAAGTCCGGGACCAGCTCGTAGCGCGTGAAGATCGCCCGGCGGGCCGACAGGATGCCCTTGGACTCCGAGTAGCCCTGCGCGTGGGGGAGCGCGGCGATCATGTCCCGCATGATCACGTCCGGCGCCTCGAACCCGAACGGCGCGGGGTTGCCGATGTTCAGCTTGAGGATGCGGTGACCCTCGGCCTCGAGCTGATGGGCTCTGGCCAGTACCGGCCCGCGGATCTCGTAGAGGACGTCCTTGAGCTTGGAGGACTGGTCGAGCGTGCGCAGCTGGTGGAGCGTTCGTCCCGTGGTCTCAGGCGTCATACCTTGCGATTGTGCCACTCGGGTCGCTGTGGCCCGCGTCGCGGAGGGCGTATGTCCGGTGGGGCATGGCGGCACCATGCCCGGCGCCGAAGGAGAGCACCGTGGCCCCGCAGGAAATGTCATGAACGTCGCCCGGCGGTGGCACGTTTCTACGCGTTCGCCGGCTGGAGCTCCAGCCGCCCGCGGGCATGGCGTCTCGCACCCGCCGAAGGGCAGGCCAGACGCCATGTTCAGGAGCGGCGACCTTCGTGCAGTACATCTGCGGGAGCGCCCTGGGCGCCAGGCGCGGGAGCGGTTGAGGGCGGCGTCGCGAGCGGACGCGCGTACGCCCTCCCCCCGGGGAACGTCCACATGCGCCGCGGCCCGTGATCAGGAGATCTGATCACGGGCCGCGGTGGCGTCCGGTGGGCGTCAGCCCAGAGAGAGGCCGTAACCTCCGGACTTCTTCGAGCGGGGGATCGCCCCACCCGACGCGGGCTTCGCCGGGGCATCGGTCGGCGTCGACTCAGCCTGGGTGGACTCGGTCGACGTCGACTCAGCCTGGTCGGCGGAACCGGTCGCGGACTCGGCGGTGTCGGCAGTGTCGGCGGGCTCGGCTTTCGCCGGGGCCTCGGTCGCCGGGGCGGCGGGCTCGGCCTTCGGAGCGCCGGGTGCCTTCGGAGCACCGGGTGCCTTGGGTGCGCCGGGCGCCTTAGCTCCACCCTTGAGGCCCAGGCCGACGGCCGGCTTCGCGGGCGCGGCCGGTGCGGTGTCCGTGGCGGACCCGGCATCGGCGGTCTCGGTCTGCGCGGCGGCGGACTCGCCCGCGGACGGCTCGGACGCCGCTGCCTTGGCCGTGCCCGGGGCCTTCGCGCCGCCCGGGGCCTTCGTGCCGCCCGGAGCCTTGGCCCCGCCACCCAGGGTGAGCCCGCCGGACTTCGGCGCACCGGCGCTCGGCTTGGGAGCGCCGGTGGTGGCCGGAGCGGAACCCTGCGCGGCCTCGCGGGTCTCCTCCGTGCGCTCGGCGTCCTTCACCGCGGACTGGGCCTCGGTGGCGGACTCGCCGCTCCCGGCGGCGCCGGGGGCCTTCGGAGCGCCGGGGGCCTTGGGGCCGCCGGGGGCCTTGCCGCCGCCACCGAGCTTGAGGCCACCCGACTTGGGTGCGCCCGTCGAATCGGCGGCCGACGGGCCGGCCTCGGCCGCGCTGGCCGCGCCACCGGTGCCGGCGGCGGCGACCTCCGCGCCCTCGCCCTCGTCGACGACGGCGTTGTCCGGCGCGGCCTCGGCCGGGGCAGCGGGGGCGGCGGCCGTGGCGGACTCCGCCTCGGCGGCGTCGCGCTCGGCCTGCTCGGCCTCCTTCTCCGCCTTCGTCTTCTCACGCGTGGGCTGCTCCAGCCACGCGGCCTCGCGAGGCTCGGGCAGGCCGCCGTCACGGGAGACGGACTCCAGGAGCAGCTGGGCGACGTCCACGACCTCGACCTGGCCCTCCTGCTCGGTGCCGTCGGTCTGGGCGGTGGCCCCGTCCGAGAGCATCACGCGACAGAACGGGCAGCCCGTGGCGATCTTCGTGGCCTTGGTCGACAGGGCCTCGTCGACACGGTCGATGTTGATCCGCTTGCCGACCGTCTCCTCCATCCACATGCGCGCGCCACCGGCGCCACAGCACATGGACCGCTGGCCGTGACGGGGCATCTCCGTGAGGGTCACGCCCGAGCCGTCCATGAGCTCACGCGGGGCCTCGTAGACCTGGTTGTGGCGGCCGAGGTAACACGGGTCGTGGTAGGTGACGCCACCGTCGATCGGGGCCACCGGCACGAGGCGCTTCTCGCGCACCAGACGGTTGAGCAGCTGCGTGTGGTGGACCACCTGGTAGTCGCCGCCGAAGTCGCCGTACTCGTTCTTCAGCGCGTTGAGGCAGTGGGCACACGTCACGACGACCTTGCGCTGCGCGGCGGGCACGCCGTCGAACGCGTCGTTCATGACCTCGATGTTCTGCTGGGCGAGCATCTGGAACAGAAACTCGTTGCCCGCGCGGCGGGCCGAGTCGCCGGTACAGGTCTCGCCCTGGCCCAGCACCGCGAACTTCACACCGGCGGTGTGCAGCAGCGAGGCCACGGCCTGGGTGGTCTTCTTGGCGCGGTCCTCGAAGGCGCCGGCACAGCCCACCCAGAACAGGTACTCGGTGTCGGCGAAGTCCTCGATGTCCTTGCCGATCACGGGGATCTCGAAGTCGAGGGAGTTCATCCACTCGTCGCGACCGGAGTTGTTCTGGCCCCAGGGGTTGCCCTTGTTCTCGAGGTTCTTGAACAGGCCCGCGAGCTCGGTCGGGAACTCGGACTCGATGAGGACCTGGTAGCGGCGCATATCGATGAAGTGGTCGACGTGCTCGATGTCCACCGGGCACTGCTCGACGCAGGCGCCACACGTGGTGCAGGACCACAGGGCCTCGGGGTCGATGATGCCGGCGGCCATCGGGTCGTCGGAGAGGTCCGCTGTGGTGTGACCGACGAGGGGGCGCTGGGCCTCGAGGCGGGCCGCCTCCGGGATCTTGGCGAGCTTGGCCTCGTCGGGGTTGCCCTCGGCGTCGACCAGTCCGGTCTCCTCGCCCATCGTGGTCTGCCCACCGGCGAGCAGGTACGGCGCCTTCGCGGCACCGTGGTCGCGCAGGGACATGATCATGAGCTTGGGGCTCAGCGGCTTGCCGGTGTTCCAGGCGGGGCACTGCTCCTGGCAGCGGCCGCACTCGGTGCAGGTGGAGAAGTCCAGCCAGCCCTTCCACGAGAAGTCCTCGATGGCGCCCGCGCCGAGCTTGGGCTCGAAGTCCTCGTCGGCCTCGGTGAGCTCCTCGACCTTCTCCATGGTCAGCGGGACGCCGTCCATGGTCATCGGCTTGAGCGGGCCGAGCGCGGTGCGGCCGTCGGCCTCACGCTTGAAGTAGATGTTGAAGAACGCCGCGAAGCGGTGCCAGGCGACGCCCCAGGTGATGTTGCGGCCCACCACGTACAGCCAGACCATGCCCGAGAGCAGCTTGATCAGCGCGAAGATCGAGACCATGAGCTCGTTGGCGGGCAGGAGGGTCGAGAGCGGACCGGAGACCCAGTCGGTGGCCCAGTGGAAGTGGTGGCCCTCCTCGGCCTGCAGGGCGAGCTTGCCGGCCTTGACGAAGACCATGCCGAGGCCCTCGAGGAGCACGACGATCTCGACGAAGTACGCGGCCTTACGGTCGGAGCCCTCGAAGCGGTTGAGGCCCTTCCGCTGGTTGACCTGGCGGATGATGATCAGGACAGTGATGCCGATGACGGTGCCCAGGCCCAGGAACTCGTCAATCGCGTGCCACCAGACCTGGTCGGACAGCCAGGGCCAGCCGCCGCGGGGGTTGAACGTCTGGATGTAGGCCTCGAACCAGACGATCGAGCCGAGCAGGAAGCCCACCATGACGAACCAGTGGAAGAAGCCCACCGAACGTTTGCGGGCCATCCGGGTGTGGGCGCCCACCTCGACGATGACGTTCTTCAATCGGGGCAGGATCGGCCGCAGCCGGTCGAATCCGTCCTTCTGTCCCAGGAACAGGCTGCGCACCATGCGGGTGACGCCGCCTATGAAGGATGCCCAGCAGAACAGACTGAGCAGGACGCCGATCGTCCCGAGTGTGATGGTCACGCCTGACATGGTTCGCGGCCTTTCGTCGCACTTCTCGACGCACGAGCACTCATAGGACCCTGTGGGCGCCCGTCGACTGTGTCGAGGTCAAAGGTAAGCCACGCGGGCCCCGTCTGCCGAGTTGAGGCTGCCCTTACCGGAGCAGACTCCACTCGCAGGCGGGGCCCGCGTGGAAGGGGAGGATCAGTTGGTCCGGAGCGTCAGCCCGGGGTGTGCGGCGAGGACGTCGGCGATCGGGACGGCCGACAGGCGCGGGGTGAACCCGGCCGTCCGGGCCACGGCATCGGCGTCGGCGCAGGTGACGGAGTCCGCGACGTTGGACGCGCTCGAGATACCCAGGGCCCGGTCGCCGGAGAAGACGACGCCGCCGCTGTCGCCGGGCAGGGCGCACAGGTCCACGGTGAAGGCGTTCGAGATGGTGCGCGTGCCCGCCACGTCGATTGTCGTGCCGACCTGCGAGATCGTGCCGCAGGAGAAGCCGGTCCGGAACCCCGTCTTGCAGGCCTTCTGGCCGACGACCGGGTCCGCGGTGCCGATGATCCCCTGGGTGCTGTCCGGCCCGTCTCCCACCAGGTTGGTGCGGAACCGGTCCGCCACGTCGTCGTCGACCGCGATGAGGGCGGTGTCGATGCCCTCCCGCTCGCTGCGGGTCATGGTGCCGAACTCCTCGCCGTCGGCGAGGGCCGCGCGGGTGCCGTCGGCGCCGGCACAGTGCGCGGCGGTGATGACGACGGGCTTGCCGTCCAGTTCACCGTTGAACCCGGTCGAGCACTCGAGGATTCCTCCCGGGACGCCCACCTGGTACCCGGTACCGCCCGTGACGGGCCCCGCCGGAGCGGGGACCGATTCGATGGCCCGCGGCTGGTCCTCGGGCACGGGGGTGCCGGGGTCGACCATGGTCTGGGCCATCATCCCGTCGATGATCGACCCGGTGCCGGGGGTCAGGCCGGCGAGGAGGTCGATGACCGTGCGCATGGGGCCCTCGGGGACGAGGCCGGCGTCATTGAGCAGGGCCAGGCTGCCGAGCGAGCCGGAGTCGCCGCCGCTACCGGGCGCCGCGCCGGTCCCGTCCGGGTCGTCCGCGCGGGTGGTGGCCGGCACGATGCCGTCGACGGTCGGCTCGCCGTCGGACCCGGTGCCCCCCTCGCTGCCGAACGGGGCCGTGTCGAACGCCGGGTCAGGGGCCTCGATCATGTCGATCTCGGCGAGGTCCCGCAGTCGGGCGTCGAGGTTGCCGAGCTGCGCGGCCTCGCCGCCGCGGGTCGTGACGACGACCGCGTTGCGGGTGGGATCGACGCGGACGTCGGTGACGAGGTCCTGCATGTCCTCGGGGGTGCCCTCGATGATCTTGATGACCTGACGCTCGCGCGCCTCGAGTTCAATCGTGGTCAGCGCCACATCCTTGACCGTGAACCCAGACCGGGTGGCCTCGTCGCGCAGCTCGTCTCCGGCGGCGCCGGCCACCACGCCGACCAGGCCGGTGCCCTCCTCGTCCAGCCAGACGCCGCCGAACGACTGACGGAACTGCTGCTCCCACCGGGGACGGGCCTCGGCCAGACGTTCCCCGATGCCGGCCTGGGCGAGGAACTGCTCGGGAGTGAGCCCGAGATCACGTCGCAGTGCCTCGACGAGTGAGGTCAGCTCCGGACCGAGGGCATCGGCCAACGCCGGCAGGGGCTGTGCGACGGCGGGTCGGGAGGCGGACGGAGCCGGGTTACCGGGTGTGGGGGAGGGGGCCGCGCCGGCAGGGGTCGCGGTGACCACCAGTGCCGCGGCGGCGGCGACGGCGGCGAACTTCGAGGTGATACGCATGATGGCCTTCCGGAATGCACGGCTGGGCGACGGCGCGTCGACCGGCAGTGGCTCGGGTTGTCGCGGCTCAGATTACGGAGATGTGATTAGTGAGTCCAGTGTGACACGTGTGATTAGTGGGATTCGATTGTCGATTGATGTGACGACGCTGAGTCGGAGAATCGCGGGCCCTACCGCTAGGCTGCCTCTTCGGCAACGACGTACGCGTCATCACCAAAGACTTATTACCCGGAGGTCCCATGTCCGACGCTGACGCCGCACTTCACGACGCCCTTGACACCGTGGTGCGACGCAATCCCGGACAGCACCTCTTCCGGCAGGCCGTGCACGAGGTGCTGGAGTCGCTCGCACCCGTGGTCAAGCAGCACCCGGAATATGTCGAGGGCGGGATCCTCAAGCGGATCATCGAGCCCGAGCGCGTGGTGTCCTTCCGGGTGCCGTGGGTCGACGACGCCGGCGCGGTCCAGGTCAACCGGGGCTTCCGTGTGCAGTTCAGCTCCGATCTCGGCCCGTATAAGGGCGGATTGCGCTTCCACAAGTCCGTGGACGAGGACACGTTGAAGTTCCTCGGGTTCGAGCAGGTCTTCAAGAACGCCCTCACCGGTCTCGGCCTGGGCGGCGGCAAGGGCGGTTCGGACTTCGACCCGCACGGCCGCAGCGACGCGGAAGTGATGCGCTTCTGCCAGTCCTTCATGTCCGAGCTCGCGCACCACATCGGTGCCGACCTCGACGTCCCGGCCGGTGACATCGGCGTGGGCGGGCGCGAGATCGGGTACCTGTACGGCCAGTACCGGAAGGTGACCGGCCGCAACGAGGCGGGCGTCATCACGGGCAAAGGCGTCGGCTACGGCGGCTCGTGGGCGCGCACCGAGGCGACCGGCTACGGGCTCGTCTACTTCGTCCGCGAGATGCTCCGCGACACCGAGTACAGCCTCGAGGGCTCCCGGGTGGTCGTCTCCGGCTCCGGCAACGTCGCGATCTACGCGGCCAAGAAGGCGGCCCAGCTCGGCGCGACCGTCGTGGCCTGCTCGGACAGTCAGGGCTACGTCCACGACGAGGACGGTCTCGACCTGGACCTGCTCCTGGACGTCAAGGAGGTCCGCCGCGAACGGCTGTCGGCCTACGCCCGGGAGCGGGGCAACTGCACCTACCTGGAGACCGGTTCCGTGTGGGACGTGGAGTGCGACATCGCGCTGCCCTGTGCCACCCAGAACGAGCTCGACGCCGAGGAGGCGCGCACGCTCGCCAAGAACGGGTGCCGCGTGATCGCCGAGGGCGCCAACATGCCGTGCACGGAGCAGGCGGTGGAGGTCATCCACCGGGCCGGCATCCTCTTCGGGCCCGCCAAGGCCGCCAACGCCGGCGGCGTGGCCACCAGCGGTCTCGAGATGCGGCAGAACGCCGGTCGGCTGCTGTGGGACTTCGAGCGGGTGGACTCCGAGCTCGACCGCATCATGACCTCCATCCACGCCACCGCGGCGGCGACCGCCGAGGAGTACGGCGCCCCGGGTGACCTGGTGGCCGGGGCGAACATCGCCGCGTTCCGCAAGGTCGCCGACGCCATGCTCGCGCAGGGTGTCATCTGATCTGATCCGGGTGACGGCGGACCTCGTCGTCGTCGTACCTCCTTCTCCTTCCCGCACCTTCCCCTTCCCATACGAAGAGCGCTCCGAGCCGCACCGCCGAGAGGCGGCGGCCGGGGCGCTCTTCCCGTTGTTGAGCCCGGCGGGCTCAATCAATGGTGTGAGCTGCGCCACCGCCGGAATGGATTCGACAGAGTGGGGGTTATACGGGGCGACAAACCTCAGCGGGCCAGGCTCAACTCGGGTTGACGCGGCAGGCCACCGGCAGGCAGGGTGGAGCCATCGATCCGAGCCTTGAGCCGGGTCCGCTTAGAGAGAACCCGTACACGTCAGTAGAAGGAGAACATCATGGGACGTGCAGTAGGCATCGACCTCGGCACCACCAACTCGGCCGTCGCGGTCCTCGAGGGCGGCGACGCCACGGTCATCGCCAACGCCGAGGGCGCGCGCACGACCCCGTCGGTCGTCGCGTTCGCCAAGAACGGCGAGGTCCTCGTCGGTCAGCCGGCGAAGAACCAGGCGGTCACCAACGTCGACCGCACCATCCGCTCGGTCAAGCGCCACATCGGCACGGACTGGAAGTCGGACTCGATCGACGGCAAGACCTACACCCCGCAGGAGATCAGCGCCCGCACGCTGCAGAAGCTCAAGCGCGACGCCGAGTCCTACCTCGGTGAGGACGTCACCGACGCCGTCATCACCGTTCCGGCCTACTTCAATGACGCCCAGCGTCAGGCCACCAAGGACGCCGGTCAGATCGCGGGACTCAACGTCCTGCGCATCGTCAACGAGCCCACCGCGGCAGCCCTGGCCTACGGCCTCGACAAGGGCGACAAGGAGCAGACCATCCTGGTCTTCGACCTCGGTGGCGGCACCTTCGACGTCTCCCTGCTCGACATCGGCGACGGCGTCGTGGAGGTCCGTGCGACCTCGGGCGACAACCACCTCGGTGGCGACGACTGGGACCAGCGGATCGTCAACTGGCTCGTCGACAAGTTCAAGGCGCAGAACGGCATCGACCTGACCAAGGACAAGATGGCCCTGCAGCGCCTGCGCGAGGCGGCCGAGAAGGCCAAGATCGAGCTGTCCAGCGGGCAGTCCACCTCGATCAACCTCCCGTACATCACCGTCGACGCGGACAAGAACCCGCTCTTCCTGGACGAGACGCTCTCGCGCGCCGAGTTCCAGAAGATCACGCAGGACCTGCTCGATCGCTGCCGCAACCCGTTCCAGGCCGTGATCAAGGACGCCGGCATCTCGGTCGGCTCCATCGACCACGTCGTGCTGGTCGGCGGTTCGACCCGTATGCCCGCCGTGACCGACCTGGTCAAGGAGCTCACCGGCGGCAAGGAGCCCAACAAGGGCGTCAACCCGGACGAGGTCGTGGCCGTGGGTGCCGCGCTGCAGGCCGGCGTGCTCCGCGGTGAGGTCAAGGACGTCCTGCTGCTCGACGTGACCCCGCTGTCGCTGGGCATCGAGACCAAGGGTGGCGTGATGACCAAGCTCATCGAGCGCAACACCACGATCCCGACCAAGCGTTCGGAGACCTTCACGACCGCCGACGACAACCAGCCGTCCGTGCAGATCCAGGTCTTCCAGGGCGAGCGCGAGATGGCGGCGCAGAACAAGCTGCTCGGTTCGTTCGAGCTCGCCGGTATCGCCCCCGCGCCGCGTGGCGTGCCGCAGATCGAGGTCACCTTTGACATCGACGCCAACGGCATCGTCCACGTGACCGCCAAGGACAAGGGCACCGGCAAGGAGAACACGATCATCATCCAGGACGGCTCCGGCCTGTCCAAGGAGGAGATCGACCAGATGATCAAGGACGCCGAGGAGCACGCCGCCGAGGACCACAAGCGTCGCGAGGAGGCGGACGCCCGCAACCAGGCCGAGTCCACGATCTACCAGACGGAGAAGTTCGTCTCGGAGAACGAGGACAAGATCCCGGCCGACAAGAAGGAGTCGCTCCAGGCCGCGATCGCCGACGCCAAGACCGCCCTCGAGGGCTCGGACGTCGACGCCATCAAGTCCGCGGTCGAGAAGGTCAACACCGAGGCGCAGGCCGTCGGCCAGGCCATCTACGAGGCCTCCGCGGCCGAGGGTGCCGAGGCCGGCGACGCGTCGGGTGCGGGCTCGGCCGACGACGACGTGGTCGATGCCGAGGTGGTCGACGAGGACGAGTCGAAGGGTGAGTCCAAGTGACCCGCCCCGAGCAGACCGACGCCTCCGAGAAGGCGGCGTGGGCCGGCGCTGACGACGAGGCCGAGCAGGCCGCCGAGGCGGTCGAGGCCGAGATCGTCGACGACGCCCCGCCGTTGACCGACAGCGATGCCGACGGCACCGCAGCCGATGCCGCTGACGCGGGGGGCGCCCCGACCGGGGACGTTCCCGCGGACGATCCGGCCGCCGCGCTGCAGGCGCAGCTCGACGAGCGGACCGCGGACCTGCAGCGGGTGTCGGCGGAGTTCGCCAACTACCGGCGCCGCGTCGAACGTGACCGCCAATCGATCATCGACACCGCCAAGGGCTCGGTCCTCACCGAGCTGCTGGGTATCGTCGACGACCTCGACCGGGCCGAGGCGCACGGCGACCTCGCCGAGGGGCCGCTCAAGGTCTTCGCCGACAAGGTCCGCGCGCTACTGGCATCCCAGGGTGTCGAGTCCTTCGGCAACGAGGGCGATCCGTTCGACCCGGCCCTCCACGAGGCCGTGCAGGACGAATCCGAGGGATCCGAGCCCGTGCTGGGGACGGTCCTGCGCAAGGGCTACCGCCACGGTGAGCGGACCCTGCGGACGGCGATGGTCAGCGTCCGCTGAGCCCACCGGCTCATCACCCCGGCGTGCGGGTGCGTCCCGATGATCTCGGGACGCACCC
>NZ_JAUMSR010000001.1:309302-422920 GCF_032905965.1 Dietzia sp. IN118
CGTCCCGATGATCTCGGGACGCACCCGCACGCCGACCCACCCCGGATGTGCCGGGGAACTGAGAGAATTCGTAGACCCGAACACTGCAATAAGAAGAAGAACTGCAACAAGAAGAAGGGAGGCGTCTGGTGAGTCAGCGCGAATGGGTCGAGAAGGACTACTACGCCGAACTGGGCGTCTCCAAGTCCGCCACCCAGGACGAGATCCGCAAGGCCTACCGCAAGCTCGCGCGGGAGAACCACCCGGACTCCAACCCGGGCAACGCGGCCGCGGAGGACAAGTTCAAGCGGATCAGCGAGGCCAACGACGTCATCGGCGATCCCGCCCGGCGCAAGGAGTACGACGCCTTCCGCGACCAGGTCACCTCCGGCGGGTTCAGCGGCTTCGCCCCGGGCGGCGGGGGCCGGTACACCGCCTCCGGCGGTGACTTCGACATCAACGACCTCTTCGGTGGCGGCGGGCCCGCCGGCGGCACCGGGGGATTCTCGGACCTCTTCGGCGGCCTGTTCAACCAGGCCCGCCCGGGTGGCGGCGGGGCCGGCCGCGGCCGGGCACAGCGCCCGCGGGGCGGCCAGGACGTCGAGACCGCCCTGACCCTGTCCTTCCGTGAGGCCGCCCTCGGCGAGACGGTCCAGATCAAACTCTCCTCCGCCTCGCCGTGTCTGATCTGCCACGGCAGTGGCGCGAAGCCGGGGACCAGCCCCAAGGTGTGCGGCACCTGCCACGGTGCGGGCGTCACCCAGCGCACCCAGGGGGCCTTCGGCTTCGCCGAGCCCTGCACCGACTGCGGCGGCACCGGGTCCAAGATCGACGACCCGTGCACCGAGTGCGCGGGCAGCGGCGTCACGGACCGCACCCGCACCATCAACGTCAAGGTCCCGGCCGGCGTCTCCGACGGCCAGCGCATCCGGCTCTCGGGGCAGGGTGAGGCGGGCTTCCGCGGGGCACCGTCGGGCGACCTGTACGTGACGGTCACCGTCCAGAAGGACCAGGTGTTCGACCGCGACGGGGCCGACCTGCTCGTCGACCTGCCGGTGTCCTACCCGGAGTTGGTCCGCGGCGCCCAGGTGTCGGTACCCACGCTCACCGGGCGGGTGACCGTCAAGATCCCCGCCGGCTCCCGCGACGGACAGATCCTGCGGGTGCGCGGCCGGGGTATCGCACGCAAGTCCGGAACCGGTGACCTCAAGGTCACCCTCCGGGTGGCCACGCCCCCCGCCGGGATGGCCGAAGCCGAGCTCGCCGCCTATGACGACGCGTTGCGCGCCGCCGGCTTCGATCCGCGGTCGGGCTGGGCCGGGTCGGCATGAGCCCCCGGCGGGACGTCGGGGAGCTGGGGCCCGACGACAGCGTCCTGGTGATCTCAGTGGCCGCCGAATTGTCCGGGCTGCACGCCCAGACCCTGCGAACCTACGACCGTCTCGGGATCGTCACCCCCGAGCGCACCAGCGGCGGTGGGCGACGCTACTCGCTGCGGGACGTGGCACTGCTCCGCGAGGTCCAGCGCCTCAGCCAGGAGGAGGGCGTCAACCTCGCCGGCATCAAGCGGATCATCGAGCTGACCAATCAGGTCGACGCCTTGCGCAGCCGCGTGTCAGAACTGATCGAGGAGGTCGCCGAACTCCGTCGCCGTTCCGGGTCCTCCGCCCGGGCGGGCGGTGAACTCGTCCACGTGCCCCGCTCGACGTCGGTGGTCGTGTGGCGGCCCCGTCACCACCGGGAGACGGGCCGCCGCGACGGCTGATGACCGGATCCGCCCGACTTTCATAGCGAAGCCTCACCTAATATAGTTCGGCGCGTGACCGTCGCACGTACGCATCAGGGGCAGGCTCCGCCCGGCCTGTTCGACGAGTCCGCCGGGCGCGGCACCGCGGTCGCCGTGGTGACCGACGAGGCGGAGTACACCTACTCCGCGCTCTCCCGGATGAGCGCCGAGCGCGCTGCCGAGTACCCGCCCGTGACGACCGGTCGTCGCCTGATCGGCCTGGTGGCGACGAACACCATCGAGTTCCTCGTGGACTATCTCGCCGCCCACTCCGCCGGCCACGTCGTGGTCCTCCTGCCGCCGGACGGCGCGGCCACCGACAACCTCCTCGCGGCATGGCACCCCGACGTTGTCGCGGGGGACGGCCGACCCCTCCCGGCCGGGGTGCTCACGGCGCCGCCGCGGCACGACCTGCATCCCGACCTCGCACTGCTCCTGAGCACCTCCGGGTCCACGGGCGCACCCAAGCTCGTCCGGCAGTCCCGGCGGGCGGTGCTGGCCAACGCGCGGTCGATCGTGGACTACCTGGGCATCGTGCCGGGGGACCGGGCGATCACCACCCTGCCGCCGCACTACTGCTACGGCCTGTCCGTCCTGCACAGTCACCTGCTGGCCGGCGCGTCCGTGGTGCTCAACTCCGACTCCGTCTCCGCACCGGCGTTCTGGGACCGGGCGGAGGCCGGGCAGGTGACGACGTTCGCCGCCGTCCCGCACACGGTCGAACTCCTCGAGCGCGTCGGTCTCGACCGGCTGGACCGCCTCACCCGCCTGCGCTACCTCACCCAGGCGGGCGGGCGCCTCGCGCCGGAGGCGGTGCGTCGCCTGGCCGCGCACCTGGAAGCACGCGGGGCAGAACTGGTCGTGATGTACGGCCAGACCGAGGCGACCGCGCGTATGGCGTACCTCCCCCCTCGCCTCGC
This sequence comes from Dietzia sp. IN118, assembly GCF_032905965.1. Classification (NCBI taxonomy): domain Bacteria; kingdom Bacillati; phylum Actinomycetota; class Actinomycetes; order Mycobacteriales; family Dietziaceae; genus Dietzia; species Dietzia sp. IN118. Next base: position 311,988 of record NZ_JAUMSR010000001.1, read on the forward strand.
GCGGACCCGTGCGGGGGCCATCGGGATCGCGATCCCCGGCGGCTCCTTCCGCGTCGACCGTCCGCGGGGAACCGATCCGCACGCCCCCGGTGAGCTGGTGTACCGCGGCCCCAACGTGATGATGGGGTACGCCCGCACCTCGGCCGACCTCGCCCGCGGGTCCGAGCTCGACGAGCTGCGGACCGGGGACCTCGCCCGCATCGCCGACGACGGCATCGTGGAGATCGTCGGGCGGATGGGGCGCGAGACCAAGATCTTCGGGCACCGGATCGACCTGGGTCGGGTGGAATCGACCCTGGCGGACGGCGGGTTCGACGCCTGGTGCGTCGGGGAGCCCGACCGGTTGGTCGTGGTCACCCGCGAGCGCTCGCAGGCCCTCGCCACCGCCGCCGCGACGGCCTCGGGACTGCCCACCTCGGCGGTCGAGCAGGTCGTCGTCGTCGACCCTCCCCGCACTCCCGCCGGCAAGGTCGACCAGGCCGCACTCCGTGCACTCGTCGCCGACCGCGCGCGGACGGGCGCCGGGGCGGACGCCGACGCGCCCAGTACGCTCGTGGCCCATGCGCTCGGCCTGGACTCCTGCCCGCCGGACGCCACGTTCGTCGACCTCGGCGGGGACTCCCTGACCTACGTGGTGCTCTCGACCCGGCTCGAGGAGCGGGTGCCCGGCCTACCCCGCGACTGGCACCTGCGCCCACTGGGGGAGCTCGACACCCGCGCTGCCGGACCGCGTCCCCCGGCGGCCTCCCGCTGGACCCCCTGGCGGGCGTGGGCCCGCGTCGACACCTCGGTGGTGCTGCGCGCCCTGTTCATCCTCACGATCGTGGGCGGGCACACCCGGGCGTTCGCGGTCTACGGCGGCGCCCACGTCCTGGTTGCTCTGACCGGCTACTCCCTGGCCCGCTTCCGGCTGCACTCCGCCAGCGCCCGCGAGCGGGCCCGGGGCGTGCTCACGACGGTCGGGAGGATCGCGGTCCCCGCCGTGGTGTGGCTGCTGCTCGTTACCCCCCTGACCAGTCGCTACCACTGGTACTCGCCGCTGCTGGCCACCCACTTCCTGGGTCCCCGCTCCTGGTCCGACGACCGCTGGTGGAATCCGTGGCAGATGTGGTTTGTCGAGGCGACGGTCTACCTGTTGCTCGGCGTGGCCGCGCTCATGGCCGTCCCCGCGGTCAGCAGGCTCGACCGGCGGTGGCCGTACGCGCTGCCGGCCACGCTGGTCGGGCTCGGATTGCTCGTGCGCTACGCCGTCATCGACCTCGGCGGCGGGCCCCTCGTGTGGTACTCGGCGCCGGCGGTGCTGTGGCTGTTCGCGCTCGGCTGGGCCGTGGCGCGGGCCGAACCCGGGGGGGCCGGACCGGGCGGGCCGGGCGGACCGGGAGGGCACCGGGCAGCGCTCACCGCGATGTGGGCGCGGCTCGCCTGCTCCGCGGTCGCGCTCGTGTGCGTGCCGGGCTGGTTCGGCGATCCCGGGCGGGAGGTGGTGATCGTGGGAGGGATCCTCGCCCTGATCTGGATCCCCGCCGTCCGGCTGCCCCGCCCGGTGGTCCGGGTGGTGACCCCCCTAGCAGCGGCTTCGCTGTTCATCTATCTCACCCACTTCCTCGTGTACCCGCCGATCCGGGACGCGGGCCACCCGTGGCTCTCGTGGGGCGCCTCGCTCGCGGTGGGGGTGTGCGTGTGGTGGCTGTGGGAGCGCGGTGTCGGGATCGCGCGGCGGGTCGCCGCCCGGGGCGGGGACGCCGACCTCGCACGCGGGTAGCGTCGGGGAGACGCCCCAGCCGGCTGAGACGACAGCCCGCCGCCGACGAGGAGGACCACCCGTGCGTATCGCCGCCGCCCAGATCCTGACCGGACGCGACCCGCAGGACAACCTTCGGCTGGTCCGCGAGTCGGTCGCCGAGGCCGCAGCGCAGGGGGCCCGGGTCGTGGTGTTCCCCGAGGCCACCATGCGGGCGTTCGGTGCGGGCCGGCTGGACGAGATCGCCGAACCCCTCGACGGCCCGTGGGCGACCGCGGTGGCCGAATCGGCTCGGGAGCACGGTGTCGTCGTCGTCGTCGGCATGTTCACGCCCGGGCAGGGCGGCCGCGTCCGCAACACCCTCCTGGTCACCGGCCCGGCCGGCGACGCCGACGGCGGGCCGGACCGCGACCTCCACCTGGGCTACGACAAGATCCATCTGTTCGACGCGTTCGGGTTCGCGGAGTCCGACACCGTCGAGCCGGGCGACGCCACGCACGTGGTGACGGTCGACGGCGTGGGCGTGGGTCTGAGCGTCTGCTACGACATCCGCTTCCCGGGCCAGTACACGGCGCTCGCCACCGCCGGCGCCCGGATCACCCTGTGCAGCGCCTCGTGGGGTGCGGGCGAGGGGAAGGTCGACCAGTGGCGACTGCTCGCCCGCGCCCGCGCGCTCGACTCGACCGCGTTCCTGTTCGCCGTCGGGCAGGCCGATCCCGAGGTGGAGGGCGTGGAGGTCAAGCCCGGCGCCCCCACCGGCGTCGGTCACTCGCTGCTCGTCGGCCCGGACGGGACCGTGCGCGCCGAGGCCGGCGCCGGATCGGAGCTACTGGTGGTGGATCTCGACGACGACGAGGTCACCGGTATCCGGAAGGTGATCCCGGTGCTCGCCAACGGACGGGTCACGGAGCCCTCCGGCGGGCAGGTCCCGCGGTGACCGGGCCGGACGGCCCGGACCGGGGCGGCCGACCCGCTGATCCGGATCACCCGGGCGACGACGCCGTCACCGAGCCGAATCCGGCGGTCGAGCCGGGTGCCGACCCGCCGACGCAGCAACTCTCGCCCACCGACCCTCCGACCGAGCACCTCCCGCCGGTCGGCTCGGGGGAGGGCAGCACGGCGTGGTCGCAGTACCCGGCGGACGGTGGAGCCGCGGCCGCGGGCCTGGCTGCCGGCGCGGCCGCCGGGGCCGGGGCGTTCGGCGCGGCAGAAGGTGCCGGGGCGTCCGGGGTTGGTCCCGGCACGTCCGGCTATCCGACCGCCGCGGGCGTCCCCGACCCCGGCCACGCCGCCGGGGACGTGCCGCCTCCTGGGGACGTCCCGACCCCGGACGACGGCGACGCCTGGGACGACGGTGGCGGTGACGGCGGGTCCACGCCGTGGATGATCGCCGCCATCCTGCTTGCGGTCGCATTGGTGGCGGCGCTGGTGGTGTGGCTGGTCTCCGCGACCGGCGGCGACGAGGACCCGGTCGCCACCCCCACCACGACGACGCAGACCACCACCTCGCAGACCACCCGGACCACGCCGCCGACGACGCAGCCCACGACGACCGGCCCGCCGAGTCCGGCCGAACGCTGTAGCCCGGGTTTCGTGGCCGATGAGCTGGGCAGCGGCACGACCGTGCGGGAATGCGACGAGCAGTTCCTTCTGGTCACCCGCGACGACGGGGAGATCGAGCTGCTCTCGTGGCGCGACGACGACTGGGAGTTCCTGGCCGAGCCCGACTCGGACGTGTGCCGCGAGCAACTCGAGCAGCTGGGCGTCCCCGACCGGTTCCGCCGCGTGTTCCAGCCGTGCGAGGCGCCCACCAGCACCACCACCTCGCAGACCAGTCCCACCACCACGACGACGGGCGCGACCACCTCCACTCCGCAGACCAGCACCGAGACCCCCGACCCGCCGGCGGGTGAGCCCCAGGCCGGCGACGGCGGCGACGGCGACGGGGACGGCGGGGACGACGGGGACGGGGACGGCGGGGACGACGATGCGGGCGGCGGTACCGCAGCCGGCGACGGCGGTGACACGACCGACGACTCCGACGAGGGCGCGCCCGGCGCCGGCGAGGACGCCGACACCGTCGCGGCGGCGCGCTGATCCGGCCGCCGCGGCGCGTTCCCGCATCGAGAAGACAGTTCCGCACAGCCGCTCTGGGCCGTCGTGTGCGGAACTGTCTTCTGGATGGCGACGCTGGCGACGATGGCGACGTGGGTGGCCGCGCCGCGCGGCGGGATTGTCAGGGGCGGTCGAAGCTGATGTTCTCCCGCGGGGTGCCGGCCGCGACGAGACCGCGGACCGTCGCGCGCAGCATCTCGGGTGAGCCCGAGACGATGACCTGCCGGTCGGCCCACGATCCCCACTGCGTGACCGCCCGGACCAGGGTGCCGGTCTGCCGACGGTGCAGGGTGCGGGGAAGGTCCTGCCGGGGGCCGGCCCACCAGGGGTCCTCGTCCTCCTCGGCGACGGGCTGGATCGTCAACCACGGGGCGGTGGCGGCGAGGTCGACCAATGTCGGCAGGTCGTAGAGGTCGCCGGGGAAGCGGGCCCCGTAGAACAGGTGGACCCGCGGGTTGTCGGCGTGGCGCATCATGTCCAGCAGCAGGCACCGCAGGGGCGCGATCCCGGTGCCGCCGGCGATCATGAGCACGTCCCGGGTCGGCTCGGACCGGTCGACCTCGAGCATCCCCAGGGGACGGGCGAGCACCCAACGGTCACCGACGCCGACGCTGCGGACCAGTGAGCCGCTGAGCGCGCCGCCGGGCACGTCGCGGACGTGGAACTCGATCTGCCCGGCCGGGTTCGACGGGATCGACGGGCTGAGCCGCCGCCACACGCCGGGCGCGTAGGGCGTGAGCACGCTGAGGTACTGCCCCGGGTGGTAGTCGACCATCACGTCGCTGATGAGCCGCACCACCACCACGTCCCGGGTGGGTCGCAGGATCTCCACCACGGTCGCTCCGACGCGCGCGGGGCCCTCGTCGGCGGCGGCGCCCTGTTGCAGGGCGGTCGAGAGCACCCGGTAGGCGGTGCCCAGGGTGGTCTCCAGCCGGTCGTTCCAGGCGCGTCCGGCGAGGTGGCGCAGGGTGTGGGCCAGCGCCTCCCCGAAGCGCCGGTGGTGCCCGGGCGTCAGTTCGAGTTTGCGGTGATCGGCGCCCAGGTGGCGGGCGAACTCGACGACCTCATCGACCTTGGCGCGGTCGCCGCGCGCGTACTCGGTGGTCTCGAACGCCCACCGCATCGCCCGCGCGAAGTCCCGGAGTACCGGCGTGGCGTCGCGGGGGAACAGTTCACGGAAGTCGGGGTCGGCCGCGCGCAGCGCCCGGGCGAACAGCTCCGGGAACCGCTCGTCGACCAGGAGGTCCCTCAGGACCAGCAGCGGCGGGGTCTGCGCCTCGACGGGCACAGGCTGCTCGAGCGGCTCAGCCAACGGGTCGACGGGCGTACCGAGGAACGGGCCGAGGTCGATGTCCCCCACGAGGCGCTCCACCTCGGAGGCACGGAACGCCTCGTCACCGTGGTCCGGTCCGGGGCCGTTGCTCACCGTTGCACGCCTCCCCGTCTCGTCGTCGTCGCTGTCCCCACCCTATCCGCGCGCCCGGCACCCCCGCCGGGAGTGCGCGCGACCCCGGCCCGCCTTCGACCCCGGCCCGCCTTCGCGCTTGGCGCCCTCCCCGCCCGACGCTGCTCACCGACCGGGGCTGCTCACCGACCGAGGGTGATGTCGACGCCCGCGCGCAGTTCGCCCTCGGTGTAGGTCAGCTGGCCGCGGCCGGGCAGCTCGACCATGTAGAACGAGCCGCCGGCGGGGACGTCGGGGAACTCGAAGGTGAAGGTGCACGAGGACAGGTCGCCGCCGGAGTAGACGAGCATGGCGGTGCCGATCTGCGCGGCGCCGCTGTCGATGAGCGTGATGGTGGTGCCCTCGCCGATGTCGGACAGGGTGATGGGCAGGTCGCAGCCGGTGCGGTCGCCGGAGACCGGTTCCGCGGGGGTCGAGACGACGGTGAACGTGCCGTCGACCGTGAACGATCCGGACCCCGGTGCCCGCTCGGCCGGGGGGAGGACCTGCGGGAAGGGGCCGCGCGACGGGTCGGTACCGCGGCCGGGGTCGGATCCGGGGCCGAGGAAGACCACGCCCAGGACCACGACGACGACGAGGGCCGCCACCCCGATGATCGCCGCGGCCGCCGCGGTGCCGGGAGGGCGGCCCTCCGCGGGGGCCCAGGCGGGCGGTGGGCCGTCGCCGGGGCGGCCATCGGGGGCCGGGGGCGGGTACGCGGAGCCCGGATCAGGGGCAGGAGAGCTCGGATCCGGCCCGGGGACGGGGGAGGGCAACGGCTGCGGCGGGTCGCCGTACCGGTAGGTGCCGTCGGGCAGCGGGGGGTAGTGCATCGGCATGTCCCGACCTCCCACGCCGGCCCGGGGGCACGTCGCCGGATGACGTGCCGCTGGACTGTCGAGCCTAGTCATCCCCCCGCGCCCCGGGTGCGTCGCTTGGATCGAGGGGCGTGGTTCGGGGAAGCTGTAACGATGACTGCCGATTCGTCGAGGCCCTCCCGCGACCCCCACGGCCCGGCCGGGTCCGTCCACGATCCGGTCCGGTCCGTCCACGACCCGGTCGACGACGCCGATCTCGACCCCGGCACGCCGGTGCCGGTCCGGCCCGGACCGCTGGGGATGGCCGGCAACGTCGTCCGCGGCGCGCTCATCGGGATGGCCGAGCTCGTGCCCGGCGTCTCCGGCGGAACGGTGGCGCTGGTGACCGGCGTCTATCCGCGCCTGTTGGACTCCGGGGCGCACGTCGTGGACGGCCTGCGCTCTGCCGCCCTCGGGCCGGAGCGTCGGGCCCGCACCCGCGCGGCGTTCCGGCACGTCGACTGGTGGCTGCTGCTGCCGCTGGCGCTGGGCATGCTCGTCATGGTCTTCACCATGGCCGGTGTGCTCAAGGGCTTCGTCGAGGGCAGTCCCGAGATCGCCCGCGGGCTGTTCCTCGGCATGGTCGCCGCCAGCATCGCCGTGCCGCTGGGGATGGCGCGCGCCACCCCGGGTGGGCGCAACTGGGTGCTGGGCCTGATCTTCGTCCTCAGTGCCGCGTTCGCGTTCGTCCTGTCCGGGCTGCCGAGCGGCTCGATCAGTGACCCCTCCTACCTGCTGGTGTTCGTCGCGGCGGCGGTGGCGATCTGCGCCCTGGTCCTGCCCGGCGTCTCGGGGTCGTACCTGCTGTTGGCGATGGGGCTCTACGCGCCGACCCTCGGGGCCGTGGACGACCGGAACTTCGCGTACCTGGGCGTCTTCGCGCTGGGCGCGCTGGGCGGCATCTCCCTGTTCGTCAAGGTCCTCGACCGCCTGCTCGAGGACTTCCGCAAGCCCACACTGGTGGCCATGGCCGGACTCATGCTGGGGTCGCTGCGCGCGCTGTGGCCGTGGCAGACCGAGGAGGCCGAGGTCCTGGCCCCCGGCGCAAACTGGCCGACGGTCCTGGCCGCCGTGGCCGCCGGCATCGTCGTGGTGCTGATCGTGCTGGCCGTCGAGCGGGTGTTCGCGGACAAGACCGCCACCACCGACCCCGACCCGCGGACCTCCGCACTCGAGGACCGCGGGTAGGCCGGAGCCGGTCGGGCGGCGGTCAGGGGCTGGTCAGCACCTCCGCCTCCAGCCTCCGGTAGCCGGCCTCCATCCCGTCGACCATGCCGGTGCCGAGGATCGTCTCGCGCAGGTCGGCGCTGTCGTAGGTGATGACGAGGGTCAGCAGGGTCCCGCCCTCGACGGCCGTGAGGGTCTGCTCGTTGCGCGTCGGCGGTGCGTCGACTCCCTCCATCGTCTCGGTGAAGACCTCCCGGTGGGGTGGGTCGGTCTCCAGGAGCTGCCCGGTGAGGGCGAACGCCTCGCCCTCGACCCCGTCGTCGGGGGCCCACTCGAAGCGGGTGGTCTCGCCGGGCGCCGAGGCGACCCGGCAGCCGACCAGCGCCCAGCCGTCGGGTCCGTGGAACCACCTGTTCAGCAGCTCCGGCTCGTGGTGGGCGTCCCAGACCTGCCGGGGCGTGCCGTGCAGGATCCGGGTGACGCGCACGGTCCGCTCGTCGAGGAGCTGCGACTGCGTGCCGGTGTCGGCGGCGAAGGTGGCGTCGTCGGTGACCACGGCCTCGATCTGGCCCATCGCCTCGCGGGTGGGCAGGTCGGTGTTGGGCCGGCCGTCGTCGTGGCTGAAGCCGTCGAGCACCTCGAACGACCGGCACTCGTCCACCGACAGGTACTCCCAGTACCCGCAAGCGCGGCTGCCGTCCGGCCCGGTCATGTAGTAGTCCGAGCGGCCGCCGGGGAACACGTCGTGCCGGGTGAAGGTGGCCGGCCACGTGGGCGGTCCCCAGAACTTCTCGAGCTGGCGCGGGTCGACGTACTCGTCCCACAGTCGACGGACCGGCACCGGGAACTCCGCGGTGATGGTCAGGGTCAGCCGGTCGAGGTCTCTGTCCACTGATGTCACAGGCATGGCCTGCCTCTTTCCTCGTGTGTGTCCTGCGGTGACGGGTCAGTCCTCGGCGAGGAGGGCGTCGAGTCTGCCGACGCGTGCCCGCCAGATGTCCTCGAAGGCGTCGAGGAGGCGCTGGGCTCCCCGGATCGCCCGGAGGTCTCCCCGGATCCTGCGCTCGCGGCCGATCCGGTGGTCGGTGATCAGTCCTGCCTCCTCCAGTACGTTGACGTGCTTGCGGACGGCCGCGAACGACATGTCGTAGCGGTCCGCGAGTTCGGAGACGGTGGATTCCCCGGCCAGGGTGCGCCGGAGGATGTCCCGCCTGGTCGCGTCGGCCAGGGCCCGGAAGATCCGGTCCACCGGCATCCGGTTCTCCACAGCCCGGTCCGACTCCACAGCGGTGGGCTCACCGACTCCGGTGTCCGGGCACCTCGTCGTCGTCGTCCTCTAGCCTGGCGGCGTGCTGACATCGACCGTCCGCGTCCCCGAGTCCGACGTCGAGTCCTTCGTGGGCTCGGCGGCGCTGGGGCGCGCCCGCGGCTACGCCAACGCGACGCGGATCCGCGACGTGGCGTACGACGCCGCCACCCACCGACTCACCGCGAACGTCAAGGGCAGCGGCGCCGCGGGGAGCGGGCGCTGGTACTCCACCGCCGTCCACCTCACGGCGCCGGCCGCGGACGGGTCGACCCGCCCGCTGCGCAGCATGTGCTCGTGCCCCGTCGGGCTGAACTGCAAGCACGCCGCCGCCCTCATGCTGTTCGTCAGCGCGCAGGCGAGCCAGGACGAGTCGATCCCCGCCTGGCGGCGGCAGGCCGAGGACTCCCTGCGCGCGCTCGACACCCCGCGGTGGCAACCCGAGGCCCCGGTGGTGGGACTGCAGCTCTCGGTGGTCCCGGACGAACTGGCGGCGGACGACGGCTCGGGCGGCCTGCGTCCCGGATTGGGCAACCGCCTCAAGGCCCGGATCGTCGTCCCCGGCAGCGGCGGACGGTGGAAGTCGGCCGGGGTGGAATGGGACCGCCTCCGCTACGGCTGGGACGGCGCGCTGTCGATGGCCCAGGCCGGGTGGTTCCGCGCCGTGGACGCCCTCGCCCGCAGCCACCGGCAGGCACGCGTGTGGCTGGACCTGTGCGACGCCGAGGTCCCCGCGCTGTGGCCGCTCATCGCGACCGCGGCCGAGGCGGAGATCGAGATCGTCCCCGGCGACGGCCTGCGCGAGGTCGTGCCCGGGCCACCCCGCCGTGTGGGATTGACCGCGTGGAGCCCCGACGGTTCGGAGCTGGTGCTGGTCGCCGCGGCCGAGGTGGAACCGGGACCGGACGGTACCCGGCCTCTATCCGACGACGACGAGGAGGTCGACCGCCCCCTGCCCGGCGCCCTCGTGGGGGAGCACGGGGACATGGTCGCGCTGGTCCGGGGCCGGGTGCTGGAGCTCTCCCCGGTCGGGCGGCTCGACCCCGGCGTGGCCCGGCGACTGCGCGACTGGCGGGCGCTCAGCGTCCCGGACGAGGCCGTCGCGGAGTTCTGCGCCGACTTCCTGCCCGACCTCGCCGACCGGTTCCCGGTGGTCGACCGCGTCGGGCGGCTCGAACTGCCCGAGTGGGACCGCGTCGAGCTCGAACTGACGATCCGCCCCCTCGCGGGGATGGGGGCGGGAACCGGCGCACGCGGCGGCTCGGGTGCCGGGTCTGCTGTGGGGCCCGCTGCCGGGTCTGCTGCCGGGCAGGGCCTGGAGTTGGTCCTGCAGTGGCGGCGCGTCGACGTGATGCGCATGTCCGACGGCACCGAGGCCGAGCGCCGCCGCCCGCTGACGGCGGATGTGGTCGCCTCACGCGGCGGTGACCCGTCGGACCTCGATGCGGTTGTGCTGGCGGCGGCCGTCGCGGAAGCGGGCTGGGCCTGGACGATCGCGGACGGCCCGGTCCGGATCTCCGGCCGTGACGCCGGCCTGGTGCTCACCGACGGGATCGAGCAACTCGGCGCCCTCGACGGCATCCGCGTGACGGTCCTCGACGGCGTGCCGCAGATCCGCCGTGCGAGCGAGGGGCCGCGGATCCACGTCGCCACCGAGGACGACAGGTCCGGCATCGACTGGCTGGGCCTGACGGTCTCGGTGACCGTGGAGGGCCGCCCCGTCCCGTTCGCGGAGGTGTTCCGGGCGGTGGTCACCGGCCAGGAGGAGTTCATCACCGCCGACGGCCTGTTGGTCCCGGTGGACCTCGAGCGATTCGGGGAGCTGCGCGTACTGCTCGACGAGGCGATGGCGGCCTCCGCCGACCGCGTGGGCAGGGAGCCGGACTCCACGGGCGTGCGGATCGGCCTCGGGCAGGCGGGTCTCCTCGCCGACCTCGCCGAGTTGGCCGACGACCTGGCCCCGCCCTCCGGCCGCGCCAGAGCGCTGCTCGAGCTGGCCTCCGACACGCCCGCACCCGTGCCCGTCCCCGCCATGCTCGACGCCGACCTGCGGCCCTATCAGCAGCACGGGTTGGACTGGCTCGCCATGCTCTGGCGCCACCGGATCGGCGGCATCCTCGCCGACGACATGGGCCTCGGCAAGACCGTGCAGGCGCTCGCCCTGATCGCCCACGCCCACGAGACGGCCGACACCGGGGAGGTCGGGCCGGGGGGCGACGCGGCGGGCCCCGGGGCGCCCGGCCCGTTCCTGGTGGTGGCACCGTCGTCGGTCGTCCCCAACTGGGAGGCCGAGGCCCGCCGGTTCGTGCCCTCGCTGCGCGTGGCGCGGCGGTCGGCGACCGAGGCCAAGTCCGGCACCACGGTCGCCGAGGACGCCGGTGCGCACGACATCGTGGTGACCTCGGCGACGGTCCTGCGGCTGGACGCCGAGTCCTACGCCGGCATCGAGTGGGCCGGCGTGATCCTCGACGAGGCCCAGCAGGCCAAGAACCCCACCTCCAAGCTCTTCGCCGCGCTGGCCGGGCTGCGGGCCGACTTCCTACTGGCGGTCACCGGCACACCGATGGAGAACAACCTCACCGAGCTGTGGGCGGTCGCGGCGCTGTCGTGCCGCGGTGTCCTGCCCGACGCCAAGGACTTCCGTGCCCAGTACCGCACGCCCATCGAGAAGAACGGTGACACGGCCGCGCTGGAACGGCTGCGGCGGCGTCTGCGGCCCTTCCTGCTCCGGCGGCGCAAGGAGCTCGTGGCCGGCGAGCTGCCCCCGCGCACGGACGCGGTGATGGAGATCGAACTCTCGGCCACGCACCGCCGGCTCTATGAGCGGGAACTGGCGCGGCAACGCGCGTCCCTGCTGGCGCTGCTCGACGACTTCGAGGCCAACCGCATCAGCATCCTCGCCGGGCTGACCGTGCTCAGGCGTCTCTGCCTGGACGCCTCGCTGATCGACCCGGCCCACGCCGGGGTCGCCTCGGCCAAGACCGACGAGCTCATCGCCGCGCTGCGGGAGGTGGTGGCCGAGGGGCACCGCGCGCTGGTGTTCAGCCAGTTCACCACCTACCTCGACACGGTCGTGGACCGCCTGCGCGCAGAGGGGATCACGGTGGCGCACCTCGACGGCCGGACCACCGACCGGGCGGGGGCCGTGGGTGAGTTCACCGAGGGCGGCGCGCAGGTGTTCTGCCTCAGCCTCAAGGCCGGCGGCGTCGGGCTGAACCTCGTGGGCGCCGACTACGTATTCCTGCTGGACCCGTGGTGGAACCCGGCGACCGAGGCCCAGGCCGTCGACCGCGCGCACCGCATCGGCCAGACTCGACCCGTGCTGGTGTACCGGATGGTCGCCCGGGACACGATCGAGGAGCGCGTCGTGGAGCTGCAGCGGCGCAAGGCCGAACTGTTCGCGTCCGTCCTGGACAGCGGCGAGCACTTCTCGGCCGCGCTCACCGCCGACGACCTGCGGGGGCTGCTCGACTAGAACGGGCGGGCCGGGTGTCGGGGCCCCGCCACGAGCGTCGCCTCAGCGTCGCTCGGGGAAGGCCAGCCCCGCGGCGACGGCTGCCCCGAACAGCGCGGTGTCCCGCGACGGCGAGAAGACCACCCGAGGGGTGGACACCGAGATCGGCAGGGACTGGAGCTGTTCGGCGACCGGGCCGTGCAGGGCCTTGCCCAGACCGACCACGATGCCCCCCGTGAGCAGGACGGTCTGAGGGCGGAAGAGCTGGACGGCGTCCACGAGGAACGAGCCGAGCCGGTAGGCGTAGATCTCGGCGGCGCCGTCGCCGTGCTCGCGCTCGAGGTCGTACAGCCCGTGACCGCCGAGCCCCCACCAGGCTTCGGTGTTGGTGCCGTCGCCGACGATGCGCCAGTGCCCGAGGTCCCATCCGGTGTGGCCGCACGGGTGGATGAGCGCGCCGTGGTGATTGAGCGCACCGAACGCCAGGGAGGAGCCGAGCGAGATGGCGATCCCGCCGAACTCCACGTCGGGCAGTCGCGTCAGTGCGAGGGCGTGGGCGTCACCGTCGCCGATGACGGAGACGGGCGCGTCGATCAGCGACACGAGTTCGGTACGCAGGTCGCCCTCCGCCCAGGCGGCGGCCCGCGAGGACACCACTCGTCCCCGGTCCGCGTCGACGTGGCCGTGGAGGGACACGCCCACACCGGCGGGGGAGTCGTCGACGGCGAGGACCGCTGCGGCGAGGTCCTCGGCCGTGGCGACCTCGGCCCCGTGGACGCCCACCACGTGGCCGTCGACCACGGCGCCGATCCGCGTACCACTGCCGCCGATGTCGACGACGACGCCGTTCCTCATCGCTGCACCTCCGGTTCGCCCGCCTCTATTCTCACCACTCATTCGTAGCGGTCGAGCAGCGGGCTGGGTGTCGACTCCGGTCGGGTGGGGGTACGGGGTCTGATGCTCAGGGGTCACCCAGTCTCGGCGTTGCGGATCGGATCGCTGGTCTGACCCACGGTGCTGCAGTACAGCTTGGCCGCCTCCTGGTTGAGCGTGACCTCCATGCCGGCGGGATCGGACTGCCCCTTCTCGTCGAGGAAGGTGGTGATCACCTCGCGCTGGTCCTCGGGCGCCATCTCCATGTAGTCGCCACAGGTGGTGTCTCCTCCCTTGTTCGGGTCCATCGCACCGCAGCCGGTCAGCGCGGCGAGGGCGAAAGCAGTGGCGGCGGCCAGTGCCGCGGGGCGGGTACGAGTGGACATGGGAACCTCCGGGGATGGTGTCGTCAGATGAGGCGAGCGTAGGCCCGCCGGGTCGGCGGCATTCCTCATTCGGGCGATGCCCGGGCTCAATGGCACCCGACCATGTGCAGCGCGAACCGGTCGCCGTAGCCGAGGATCGTCTGCGGTATAGGGGCAGTCTGCGGGGCCATTACCTCAGCGCGGTGATCGGCAGCGTGGTTCACCCCGACCGCATGCATCAGTTCGTGAAGGATTACCGTGCGAGTTCCGGGATCGCCGCCATAGGGGTTCATCTTCTCGGGCCGCAGCGTCACCGCGCCCCGTGAGATTCGGCCATCCGCCCACAGTGCGGTCGGCCCACCGACGCCCGCGATGGTCGGGTCGAGATCGAAATCCGGATGATGACCGAAGGTGACGGAGATCGTGCCTTCCGCCTCGCGAGCGTGTTCGGCACCAGGGCCCGCGTACCGAAGTGGCAGTCCGCTCGTCCAGGCGAGAGTGTCGACGGCCCAGACCACGTCCCCGACGTTCCCCGACGGCGCTCCGAAAGTCGACACCTGTATCTCGTGACCGCACGGCCAATGGGTGATGTGTCCGCCGTCGGTGGTCATCACCGAGTAGTCAAGACCGGTCCGGAGTCCGGCCGGCGCGCTGAAGTCCTGGGCACGTCGCGGTGACCATTCGCCCTTATATGGCATTGTCCCGGCCGGTAGCGGGTACTGGGCTGCGGTGGCTGGGGTGCGTGGTGACCCGAAGATTCCCCCGTTGCCGCCGGAGAGCCGGACCGCGCCCTCGCCGATCGCCGCGACCGTGCTGCGGTGCTGTTCCGGGACCTTGGCCAACAGGTACGGGGTCGTGCCGACCACTGCCAAGGCGATCGCCACCGGAATGACGACCGCCAGGATGTAGATGACGATCCTGGTCGCGCGAGCCAAGGGACTGTAGTAGTCCACCGTTCTACAATCCGGCCGCGGTCGCCCCGTGGGCGGCCTGGTCCGCCGAGTAGCCGTCGTACTGGAGTTGTTCGATGAGTCCGGAACGGGAGAACCCGGAGATGTCCAGATACTGGCGGGCCGATCGCGAGGCCTGCTCGTTCCAGTTCACGGTCAGGGAGTCCACGGCGCCTGTCGCGTCGGCGGCGGAGTAGCCCTCGTACTGGAGTTGTTCGATGAGCCCGGAGCGCGAGAATCCAGAGATGGCGAGGTACTGCTCGGCCGATTTGGCCGCGTTGCGCTGGCCGGCGCTGACGTCTGTTGCGACTCGGGGCGCTGACGCCACGGCATCCGGGATCGTCCGGCCTGCTGGAGCTGTCGGTCCGGCCGCCGGCTCGCGGGAGCCGTCAGGTGCGGCGGCGATGGTCGTCTCCCGCGTCACGGTCGTCGTCGCAGTCGTGGTTGTGGTCGAGGGGCCGGTGATGGTGACCGTGACCGTGCCGGGCGCTTCGGTGGCGATCGCCTGGTCGTCCGCGGGCGTGCACGCGGCTGTGACGACGACGAGGGTCGCTAGCGCGGCCGCGGCCCGCGACCCCCTCGGAGGGCGGAATAGGCCGGTCTCACTGGTCGTCGGGGCAGGGGAGGGGGAGGATGTGTCGGTCACGGGATCTGCCTGAGGAGGAGGGAGGGCGGCCGAGGGGGAGGGGCCGCGGAGGACTCTCAGAGTGTACTCAGGACGGGACGGTGTTCACATTCGTATGTGACTTAACTCTTAACTTGAGCGGAATAGACTCAAGGAGGCGGAGGTTGTACGAGGCGTCCGGCCGGAACGGAACCGGCATTGATTCCAGTACGCTCAACAATACGTCGAAGAAAGGACCGGTCGATGAGCCAGTTCAACCCCACGACCAAGACCCAGGCGGCTCTGTCGGCCGCAGTCCAAGCCGCCTCCGCGGCGGGCAACCCGGATGTGCGTCCGGGCCACCTGCTCGTGGCCCTGCTCGAACAACAGGACGGGATCGCGGGTCCCCTCCTCCAGGCCTGCGGGGTGGACCCGCAGCTCGCCCTGACCCAGGCGAAGGGCCTCGTCGGCGGCTACCCCAAGGCGTCCGGCTCGGGGCTCGCCGCCCCCAACTTCAACCGGGACGCCCTCGCCGTCATCAACTACTCCCAGACCCTCGCGGCGGAGATGGGCGACGACTACGTCTCCACCGAACACGTCCTCGTCGGGATCGCGGCCGGTCACACCGGTGGCGATGCGGCCAAGCTCCTCACCGAGCTCGGTGCCACCGAGGACGCCCTGAAGGCGGCGTTCACGGCGGTCCGCGGGAACACGCGCGTGACCACGGAGAACCCCGAGGACCAGTACCAGGCTCTCGAGAAGTACGCCACGGACCTCACCGCCCGTGCCCGCGAGGGCAAGATCGACCCGGTGATCGGGCGCGACTCCGAGATCCGGCGCGTCGTCCAGGTCCTCTCCCGCCGCACGAAGAACAACCCGGTGCTCATCGGCGAGCCCGGGGTCGGCAAGACCGCCATCGTCGAGGGGCTGGCCCGTCGCATCATCGCGGGCGACGTCCCCGAGTCCCTCAAGGGCAAGACCCTGCTCTCGCTCGACTTGGGGTCGATGGTCGCCGGCGCGAAGTACCGCGGCGAGTTCGAGGAGCGCCTCAAGGCGGTGCTCGACGAGATCACGGCGGCCGAGGGGCAGATCATCACGTTCATCGACGAGATCCACACGATCGTCGGCGCGGGAGCGACCGGCGAGGGCTCGATGGACGCCGGCAACATGATCAAGCCGATGCTCGCCCGCGGTGAGCTGCGGCTGGTCGGCGCCACGACCCTCGACGAGTACCGCAAGTACATCGAGAAGGACGCGGCCCTGGAGCGCCGCTTCCAGCAGGTGTACGTGGGCGAGCCGAGCGTCGAGGACACCGTGGGGATCCTCCGCGGCCTCAAGGAGCGGTACGAGGTGCACCACGGTGTGCGCATCACCGACTCCGCCCTGGTCTCCGCCGCCGCGCTCTCGGATCGCTACATCACGCAGCGGTTCCTGCCGGACAAGGCGATCGACCTCGTCGACGAGGCCGCCAGCCGCCTCAAGATGGAGATCGACTCGCGGCCCGAGGAGATCGACGCCGCCGAGCGGATCGTCCGCCGGCTCGAGATCGAGGAGGTGGCGCTGCAGAAGGAGACCGACGCGGCGTCCAAGGATCGACTGGTGGCCCTGCAGGCCGAGCTGGCCGACGCCAAGGAGAAGCTCGCCGAGCTCACCGCCCGCTGGCAGAACGAGAAGACCGCCATCCAGAGTGTGCAGCTCATCAAGGAGGAGCTCGACGCTCTGCGCACCGAGTCCGAGAAGGCCGAGCGTGACGGCGACTACGCCCGGGTGGCCGAGATCCGCTACGGCCGGCTGCCGGAGTTGGAGAAGCAACTTGCCGACGCAGAGGAGAGCGAGGCTGCGGCCGGCGCGATGCTCAAGGAGGAGGTCGGTCCGGAGGACGTCGCCGAGGTCGTCTCCGCCTGGACCGGTATCCCCGTGGGCAAGATGCTCGAGGGCGAGACCGAGAAGCTGCTGCGCATGGAGGACGAGATCGGCCGCCGGGTCGTCGGCCAGGGCGAGGCCGTCCGCGCCGTGTCCGACGCCGTCCGCCGGGCGCGCGCCGGGGTCGCCGATCCCAACCGGCCGACCGGGTCGTTCCTGTTCCTCGGCCCGACGGGCGTGGGCAAGACCGAGCTGGCCAAGGCGCTCGCGGAGTTCCTGTTCGACGACGAGCGGGCCATGGTCCGCATCGACATGAGCGAGTACTCCGAGAAGCACAGTGTCTCGCGGCTCGTCGGTGCCCCTCCGGGCTACGTCGGCTACGAGTCCGGTGGGCAGCTCACCGAGGCGGTGCGGCGCAGGCCGTACACGATCGTCCTTCTCGACGAGGTCGAGAAGGCGCACCCGGACGTCTTCGACATCCTCCTGCAGGTGCTCGACGACGGTCGCCTCACCGACGGTCAGGGCCGCACGGTCGACTTCCGCAACACGATCCTCGTGCTCACCTCCAACCTGGGCGCGGGCGGATCGCGGGAGCAGATGATGGACGCGGTCAAGCGTGCGTTCAAGCCGGAGTTCATCAACCGCCTCGACGACGTCGTGACCTTCGACGCACTCAGCGAGGAGCAGCTCGAGTCGATCGTCGACATCCAGATCGACGAGCTCGCGCGGCGCCTCAAGGGCCGGCGACTGGTCCTGGAGGTCGACGACGCCGCCAAGGGTTGGCTCGCCCGCCGGGGCTACGACCCGGCCTACGGCGCCCGCCCGCTGCGCAGGCTGGTGCAGCAGGCGAT
Source organism: Dietzia sp. IN118 (assembly GCF_032905965.1). NCBI lineage: Bacteria > Bacillati > Actinomycetota > Actinomycetes > Mycobacteriales > Dietziaceae > Dietzia > Dietzia sp. IN118. Next base: position 329,578 of record NZ_JAUMSR010000001.1, read on the forward strand.
CGGCGACAAGCTCGCCCGGGCGCTGCTCGGGGGCGACATCCGCGACGGCGACACGGTCAGCGTGTCGCTCGCCGAGGACGGCGAGTCGCTCAGCCTCAACTGAGACACGGCTGACGCGCTCGGCGCGGACGGGCCCGACCACCGGGGATGGTGGTCGGGCCCGTCTCGCTCTGTCGGCACCCCCACGGTCGCGTGAAGCTCGTCACGGCGGCGCGGTAGGTGGGGGTCACCTCGTCGGCGAAAGGACTACTCTTAACACGTGACCCCAGACCCCGCCACCGATACCCAGGCCAGCCCCCTCCTCGTCACGGCGCGTGAGCTGATCGAGGACGTCGTCACGCTGCCTCCCCCGGTGATCCTCGATGTGCGCTGGCAGCTCGGGGACGCGAACGGCCGGGAGCACTACTGGTCGGGCCACATCCCCGGCGCGCAGTACCTGGACCTGCCCGGCGACCTCGCGGGGCAGCGCAACGTCCGCGAGGGGCGTCATCCGCTCCCGTCGCCCGAGGACTTCGAGGACGCGATGCGCCGGGTCGGGATCGACGACGACAGTCGCGTGGTGATCTACGACGACTGCGGCAACACGTCGGCCGCCCGCGCCTGGTGGCTCATGCGCTGGGCCGGCAAGAAGGACGTCTACCTGCTCGACGGTGGGCTCAAGGCGTGGATCGCGGAGGGTGAGGACCTCGCCGTGGGGCCCGGGAACCCGGTCTCGCGCGGCGACTTCACCTTCGATCTGGACCACATGCTCACCGTCGGTATCGACGACACCGGGACGTGGCCCGAGCGGGGCGTGCTCATCGACGCCCGCACCCCGGAGCGCTACGAGGGCCGCACCGAGCCGATGGACTCGCGCGCCGGACACATCCCGGGCGCGGTGAACATGCCCACCGGGGACTTCCTCGACGAGCGCGGCCGCTTCCTGCCGGCCGACCAGATCCGCCGCATGTTCGCCGAGGTGGGCGTGACCAGTGGGTCCGACGCGGTCGTGTACTGCGGTTCGGGCATCCACGCCTGCCACGCGTTGGCGGCGATGGAGGTCGCCGGTATCGAGGCGGGCCGGTTGTTCCCGGGCTCATGGTCCGCGTGGTCGGCGGACCGGAAGCGGCCGGTCTCGATCGGCGAGCAGCCCCGCTGACCGCCCTCGGCGCCTCGCCCACGCCCGTCTCTCATCCGGCCGCGCCCCCACGCGCCGCTGCGCCTGGCCGGGCACACCGCCGCCCCTGACTACCCTTGGGGGCATGGTCTGGATCTGGTTCCTCGTAGCCCTCGTGCTGCTCGCCGCGGCGCTCGTCCTGCTGCGCCTGGACGCCAAGCAGCGGGGAGGCGGCGCGGGTGGCGGCGCCCGTCGCGAGAGGCGGACGGCTGTCGACTCGCCGCCGGAGGAGGAGTCCCCGGACGACGACCACGGAGACCGCGACGACCGAGACGACGACGAGGCCCCGCCCCTCGACGTGCCGGCGGATGAGGTCGGACAGGATCCCGGCGCGACCGAGCGTGCGGGCGAGCCCCGTCTCGCGCCGTTCCAGCGGTCCGAGGCGTCCGACATCGAGCGCATGGTGGCCGAGGGCGGCCCGGAGCCGGAGGTGGGCGCGCAGCCGGCGACGGGGGACGCGCCGCGCGATGTCGTGGAGACAACCGCGGCGGCGTATGGCGCCGACGGTTCGGACGCCGACGCCGAGGCAGGGCCGGACGCGGTGGCCGATTTCGGTGACCGCTCCGACGCGGACACGGACGCGAGCGCGGACGCCGTCGCCACGACGGGCCCCGTCGCCGACGATGGCCCCGCCGATCCCGCCCCGCTCGATCCGGCCGAGCCCACGGCGGAGTCGTCGCCGCGGCTGCTGGACCGGGTCCGGGCACTGCTGCCGGCGCGTCGGCAGCCTTCGTCCGCGCTCGAGCCGGTCGAGGAGTCGCCCGCCGATCCGCTGGCGGATTCACCTGTTGTGCGCTGGTTGGAGGACCGGGAGTTCGCGCCGACCCCCACTCCGGCCCCGGAGTTCATGCACGGGGACTTCTCGGGCGGGCTCAGCGCACTGGGCACCGTGTCCCACGGGATTTTCCGCGGTCGCCGGGCGATCATGGGCGTCACCGGCGGACGCACCGTCCTCGCGCTTCGCCGCGACACCGCCTCCGACGTGGTGCTCGACCTGAGCCGCCCGGACGTCGATGCCGAGCCCGGTTTCCACGACGCCGGCGAGGTCGGCGCCCTGGAGGCCCGGACCTCGGACTACGGCCGTCTCGATCTCATCGACCGCGACCGGCTGGTCGACGCCGTTCGGGAGGTCCCCGCCGGGGTGCGTCGCATCTGGGCCGAGGGCGAGTGGGTGGCGGCGACGATAGACGGGGTCGACGACCCCTCCACCTGGGATGACGTGGTGGTGGCGCTGCACGGGGTGGCCGATGTGCTCGCTCCGTTCCCGCCGATCGGTGGGCGGGCTCGCGCGCTGCCCTCCGAGATCGATCCCGGGGCGCCCGGCGCGGCGGCCGGCCCCGAGGCCGACCCCACCGTCGGGATGGACGGCGAGGTCGGCACCGGCACGAACGGTTCCCCGGCGACGGGGTCGCTGCCCGATCCGGAAGACTTCGCCGTCGTCGACGACGAGGACACCGACACGGACACCGACGCGGACACCGGCCGGGTCGCCGGCGTGGCCACCGCCGTCGCCCCTGAGGAGGGCACGTCGCCTCCGGCGCCCGAGCCCCGGCGGGCCGGTCACCTCCGCCTGGTTCCCGACCGCAGGGGGGCGCGCGACCTGACCGACGTGCCCGTCGTGGCCGACCGTGGGGACCCCGCCGACGACACCGCGGACGACACCGAGCACGGCGCTGCGGGCGACCAGGCCGCAGATGAACCCGTCACCGCTGTCGCCGCCGGGCCAGCACAGACTGCGGAACCCGCCGCCGAAGAACCCGACCCGTTCGCCGAGATCATGGAGCCGTCGGGGCCGGTCCCGGCCCGCGGCGACGTGGCGGCCGACCACCTGGCGCCGAGGCCCCCGCTGTCGCGTCCGACTCGCGGTGTCGGGCAGGCCTACCCCGAGGACGCGTCGGTCCCTCCGCTCGCCGCGGGCGCGGCGACCGGCGCCGCCGGCATCAAGCCGCTCGGCTCGGAGGACGACGAGGACGAGATCCGCGACGAGGTCGAGCGGTTCGACGCCGCCCGCATCGACGGTGGCTCCGACCTCGACCGCACGTCGGGTGGCCGGCACGGGGCCGACGCCGCCGAGGAGAGCCAGGAGGGCGAGTCGGGCCGGCTGACGGTCGCGGACCTCGCGGCCAAGGTGGGGGCGACGCCGTCGAGCGGGCGACGTCATCATCGGCGCGCGGAGCCGGACGCGGAGCCGGACGCGGAGCCGGACGCGGAGCCGGACGCGGAGCCGAACGCGGAGTCTGATGAGCAGGCCGACGGGCGACCCAGCCACGAGGCCGGCGAGCAGGCGGACGGGCGACCCAGCCACGAGGCCGGCGAGCAGGCGGACGATGCCTCAGGCCGCGAGCGTCCCGGCATCGACCCGGACGTGGAGCAGACCGCGAAGCTTCGGCTCCCGCCCGACATCAGGGACTGACCCGACGCCGCAGCGGGTCGGGGCGTTCCGGGGGCGGACTAGAGTCGGGGGCAGCCGTTCCGCCCACCGTGTCCCCACACAACCGTGTCGATGAACACCGTGTCCCCGCGAGGAGTCCCATGACCGATCCCGTCACCGTCGACGCCCAGGCCCGCACGCGACTGTCCGAGCTGGTCGCCGAGCTGGCCGTCGTCCACGGTCGCGTCACCCTCTCCTCGGGGCGCGAGGCCGACTACTACGTCGACCTGCGCCGCGCCACGCTGCACCACGAGGCCTCGCCCTTGATCGGACGGCTGCTGCGCGAACTCACCGCGGACTGGGACTTCGACGCCGTCGGCGGGTTGACGCTGGGCGCCGATCCGGTGGCCACGGCGATCATGCACGCGCCGGGCCGGCCGATCGACGCGTTCGTGGTGCGCAAGGAGGCCAAGAAGCACGGGATGCAGCGCCGCATCGAGGGCCCCGACATCGTCGGTCGCCGTGTCCTGGTCGTCGAGGACACCACCACCACCGGGAACTCGCCGCTCACGGCCGTGGCCGCCCTGCGCGAGGCGGGCGCCGAGGTCGTGGGCGTGGCCACCGTGGTGGACCGCGCGACCGGTGCCGACGACGTGATCCGGGCCGAGGGCGTGGAGTACCGCGCGTTGCTGGGTCTGACCGACCTGGGACTGGAGTGACCGGCATGGATACGACGACGACAACGACGACGACGAGGGCATTCCGCGATCGCCTGGTGCAGGCGCTGACGGAGCGGGTGGGCGCACTCGGCGACACGTCCCGCCCGGAGGGGCCCGCGTTCCTCGCGGCCGCGGTGGGGACGGAGATCGCCAAGGCCACCGGGGTCGGCGCGCTGGAGAAGCTGTGCAAGCCGGTGATCGTGCCGGCGGCGCTGGCGATCGCGCTGCGCGACGGTCGGCTCTCCGCGGTCGACACCGCGCTGCTGTCGGCCACCGGAGCGGCGTACACCGCCGGCGACGTGATCCTCATGCTCGGTGGCGGCCACGCGAGCCGGTCCAAGTCGAGGCTCGTCGCGGGTGCGGCGGCGTTCGGGGCGGGGCACCTGGCCCTGGGCGGACTCATGCTCCGGTCGGGGCTGCGGTTCAAGCCGGTGCAGTCCGCCGTGCACGGTGTCGTCGCCGGCGTCGCGGGCGCCGTGCTGCTCACAGAGGATCGCGCCAACGCCCCGCTCGCCGCGTACGGCGGGCTGCTCGCCACGCTGTCCGCGTTGGCCACGTCCGTCGACCGGTCGCACGGACCGGCGGCCTCGGTCCTGGCGGTCGCCGGGCCGGTCTTCCTGCTCAGCGACGCGTTAATCCTGGCCCGGCGTACGACCGCGGGCGGGACCGCACTCGCCCGGGCGCTGGACGTCGGAGTGATCGACACCTATGCCACCGCGGCGCTCCTGCTGCTCACCGGTACCGCCGCCGCGGCGCGTACCGCCGGGAGCGCGTCGTGACCGCCGCGGGCGCACAGGGTCCCGGCACGCCGTCCACCGGCACGGTCCGTACGGTCCTGGTCACCGGCGCTGGCCGCGGGATCGGCGAGGCCACCGCGCGCCGGTTCGCCGACGCCGGCTACCTCGTGGGCGCGTACGACCTCCAGCCCTGTGCGTGGGCCGAGGGAGACGAGCGGATCGTCACCGGTTCGCTCGACGTCACTGATCCCGCCGCGTGGGAGGCCGCTCTCACCGAGCTCGCCGCCCGTAGCGGTGGCGCGCTGGACGTGCTGGTCAACAACGCCGGCCTGCTCTACGGCACTCCGTTCATGGACGCGAGTTTCGAGCAGGACGCCGCGCTGGTGGACGTCAACGTCAAGGGGGTGCTCTACGGCTGTCGCGCCGCGTTCCCGTTCCTGGAGAAGTCCGCCACCCCGACCGTGGTGAACCTCTGCTCGGCGTCGGCGATCTACGGCCAGGCCGAGATGGCGACGTACTCGGCGACCAAGTTCGCGGTCCGCGGGATCACCGAGGCACTGGACCTGGAGTGGGCCCGCCACGGCATCCGGGTGTGCTCGGTGTGGCCGCTGTACGTGGGCACCGGAATGCTCGAGGGCGTGAACACGACCGGGATGCGCACGATGGGCGTGCGCCTCACGGAGGGCGACGTCGCCGGCGAGATCCTCGACCTGGCCGAGCAGACGGCGCGTGAGCCCTCCGGGGTGTTCGGCAGGATCCGCCGGGCGCTGGGCCGCGAGGTCCACCGGCCGGTCGGGAAGCAGGCCACCGCCATGTACCTGGCCTCGCAGGTCGCCCCCAGCCGACTCGTCAAGCTGTCCAATCAGCGCCTGACCTCGTGACGGCGGCGGGCCCGACCGAGTGGGGCGAGGGCGCGGTCGGCGTCGGCCCGTGGGAGACCGAGCATCCCGGGGAGCCGCGTCCGGCCGGCGACCGGTGGGATTCCGACCTCCTGGACGCAGGCGACCGTCGCAACGTTGTCGACCGCTACCGCTACTGGCGCCGCGAGGCGATCGTCGCCGACCTCGACACCCGTCGGCACCCCTTCCACGTGGCCATCGAGAACTTCGGCCACGACGCCAACATCGGCACCGTCGTGCGCACCGCCAACGCCTTCCTGGCCGCCGAGGTGCACATCGTGGGCCGCCGCCGCTGGAACCGACGCGGGGCCATGGTCACCGACCGCTACCAGCACCTGCGCCACCACGCCGACGTCGGCGCCCTCATGGAGTGGGCCCGCTCCGAGGGGCTGCCGGTCGTCGCCGTCGACAACCTCCCCGGTGCCGAGCCTCTCGAGACCGCGAGCCTGCCGCGCGACTGCGTCCTGCTCTTCGGACAGGAGGGGCCCGGGGTGAGCGAGGACGCGCGCCTGCGGGCCGCGAAGACCGTCTCGATCGCACAGTTCGGCTCGACCCGCTCGATCAACGCCGGCGTGGCCGCCGGGATCGCCATGCACGCCTGGATCCGCGAACACGCCGCCCCGGCCTGATCGCCATCTCGCCCGCCCACCGCGACGCCCGCCCGCCGTTTCCCGCACCTATTGATTTTCGATAGGTATAGGTCCATAGTCGGTGTATGAATATCGAGAAACGAGCGGTCCTGCCGTTGCGGGTGTGCCTGGTGGTGCTGTTCGCGATACTGGTCCTGCTGCAGACCATGTCCCTGCCCGGGCAGTTCGCGCACATGGCCGAGACGTCACCGGGCGACGCGCACCTGCGGTGGCTGCTGACGGCCGTATCGATCTACTGGGTGGTGTGCATCCAGGTCGTGGTGGTGGCCACCTGGAAGCTGCTCTCGATGGTCAGGGCCGACCGCATCTTCACGGACGGGTCCCTGGTCTGGGTCGATGTGATCCTGGGGGCGATCGTCGCCGCCTGGGCGATGCTCGTGGTGGTGCTCGTGCTGGTCGGCATCAACGCGACTGATCCCGGCCTGCCGCTACTGCTCTTCCTCGTCGTCGTCATCATCACGGTCGCCGCGCTGCTCATGGTCGTCATGCGCGCGCTCCTCCGGCAGGCGACCTCCCTGCGCTCTGAGATGGACACGGTGGTCTGATGCCGATCATCGTGCGGATCGACGTCGAACTCGCCAAGCGCAAGATGAGCGTCGGAGAGTTCGCGGAGCGGGTGGGATTGACGCCCGCCAATGTCTCGGTGCTGAAGAACGGTCGGGCCAAGGCCGTGCGGTTCAGCACGCTCGAGGCGATGTGCCGGGTGCTCGAATGCCAGCCCGGCGACCTGCTCGAATGGGTCGAGGAATGAAGCGCCGGGTGCACTTCCTGCTGGTCCTGGCCGCAGTGCTGGCCATAATCGCGCTGGGGGCGACGGCGGTCGTCCTCGGTGAGGCCGACGACTCCCCGGGTCTGCAGGGGATCGGGGTGCTCGTGGTGATCGGTGCCGCGGTCGTCGCGCTGCGCTGGCGCGGGCCGGGGGAGCGCGGACCGGACTAGGCGTCGGCGGCAGGAGGGCGCGCTACATGGCCGGTGCCGCGGGCCCGTTGCGGATCCGGTCGACGACCTTGGGGCCCGCGGTGATCGCCATCGGCAGCACCGAGACCAGCACGATGCCGATGAGGATCAGGTCGATGTGCTCCTTGATGAAGGTGAACTGGCCGAGCCACGCGCCCAGCGCGGTCACGCCCGCAGCCCACAGCAGGGCCCCGATCACGTTGAACGAGACGAAGACCCGGTAGCGCATCCCCGCCATGCCGGCGACCAGCGGCGCGTACGTCCGGACGATCGGGACGAAGCGGCAGAGGATGATCGTCGCCGGGCCCCACTTGTCGAAGAACTCGTGGGCCTCGTGGATGTAGGCCTGCTTGAAGAACCGCCCGTCCGGCCGCTCCCGCAGGTGATGTCCCCAGCGGTTGCCGATGAAGTACCCCACCTGGTCCCCGAGGAACGCCGCGATCGGCGCGGTCACCAGCACCACCCACAGTGGCGCGAACGGGCTGTCCTGCTGCGTGAGCAGGCCGGCCGTGAACAACAGTGAGTCGCCGGGGAGGAACGGGAACAATAGCCCGGACTCGATGAAGACCACGGCGAGCAGCGCGGGGAGGATGGCGTTGCCGAACGGTCCGTCGCCGGACAGCCAGAATTCGGGATCCATGAAGCCCGGGCCCAGGGCGAGGACCTGCTGTGCCTGTTCGGCCACGAGGTGCGTGTTCACCGGAGGATCATACTCCCGCGGACCCCGGGCCCGGCCGTGTCCGCGATCGACGTCACTCCGGGCGCTACGGTGTGGTCGTGGCCCCCACCGACCTGCCGGACACCCTCCGCCTCAGTCTCCTGGACAGGTCCCGGACCCGCGTCGGCGAGTCTCACGCCGCCGCGATCGAGGGCACCCTGGCCCGCGCGGAGCGGGCCGACGCCCTGGGCTTCCACCGCTACTGGACGGCCGAGCACCACGCGGTGCCCGGGATCGCGAGCGGGAGCCCGCCGCTGTTGATCGCGGCCACCGCCGCGCGCACCGACCGTATCCGCCTCGGATCCGGGGGCGTGATGCTGCCCAACCATCGACCGCTGATCGTCGCCGAGCAGTTCGCCATGCTCGAGGCGATGCACCCGGGCCGTATCGACCTCGGGGTGGGACGTTCGCTCGGGTTCACCGCACCGGTCCGTGCGGCGCTCGGCGTCGCCGAGTACGACACCGACGCGTTCGCCCGCGATATCACCGCGGTGCAGGACTTCCTCCACGGTCGGGGGCCCGTCACCGCGCTGCCGGTCGTCGAGGCCCCGCCCCCGTTGTTCGTGCTCGCGACCGGTCGGGGCCTGGAGGTCGCTGCACGGGCCGGACTGCCCGTCGTGGTCGGGGGACCGAGGCTGCTCGCCGACCCGTCGCCCCTGGATCGCTACCGCGAGATGTTCCGGCCGAGCGAGGCCACGCCGGAGCCCTATGTGGTGGTGAGCCTGGAGGTGATGGTCGCCGACTCGGTCGGGACCGCGCGACAGCTACTCCTCCCGGAGGCGTGGGCGATGGCGGAATCCCGGGAGACCGGGGTGTTCGGCCCGCTGCGGTCGCCGACGGAGATCCTGGACCGCAGGTTCCGTCCGCAGCAGCTGCGACGGGTCGAGGACTGGATGGCGGGGGCCGTCCAGGGGGACGCGGAGAAGGTCGCACGCGAACTCGCCGTGCTCGTCGAGCGGACCGGGGCCGACGAGATCATGGCGTCCACCTCCATTTTTGACCGCGACGACCTCGCCCGGGCCGACGCTGCGCTCGCCGAACTGCTCCCCGGCTGACCGGTACCGCACGGCTCGCGGGTGCGCGTCGTCACGCTCGCCTAGGCTGGAGGGTGTGCGCCCACCTCCACAGGGGTGCGGCGCCCCGAGATGCGCGCGTCGCACAGCCGAGAACCCTGGAGGAGACCACATGCCCATCGCAACTCCCGAACAGTACAAGGACATGCTCGACCGGGCCCGTAACGAGGGCTTCGCCTACCCGGCGATCAACTGCACGTCCTCGGAGACCATCAACGCGGCCATCAAGGGCTTCGCCGATGCCGGGTCCGATGGCATCATCCAGTTCTCCACCGGCGGTTCCGAGTTCGGCTCCGGCCTTAACGTCAAGGACATGGTCACCGGCGCGGTCGCGCTCGCCGAGTTCGCGCACGTGGTGGCGGCGAAGTACGACGTCCTCGTCGCGCTGCACACCGACCACTGCCCCGAGGACAAGCTCGACGGCTTCGTGCGGCCGCTCATCGAGATCTCGCAGGAGCGCGTCGACCGCGGCGAGAACCCGCTCTTCCAGTCCCACATGTGGGACGGTTCGGCCACCCCGCTCGACCGTAACCTGGAGATCGCCAAGGAGCTGCTCGAGAAGACGGCAAACGCCAAGCAGATCCTCGAGATCGAGATCGGCGTCGTCGGCGGCGAGGAGGACGGCGTCGAGAACGAGATCAACGAGAAGCTCTACACCTCCCGTGAGGACTTCGAGGCCACCATCGACGCCCTCGGCGCCGGCAACACCGGGCAGCGCTACCTGCTGGCCGCGACCTTCGGCAACGTCCACGGCGTGTACAAGCCGGGCAACGTCAAGCTCAAGCCCGAGGTGCTGAAGATGGGCCAGGACGTCGCGGTCGAGAAGCTGGGCCTCAACGCCGGTGACCTGCCGTTCGACTTCGTCTTCCACGGCGGCTCGGGTTCGGCCAAGAGCGAGATCGAGGAGGCGCTGTCCTACGGCGTCATCAAGATGAACGTCGACACCGACACCCAGTACGCGTTCACCCGGCCGATCGCCGCGCACATGTTCGGCAACTACGACGGCGTCCTCAAGGTCGACGGCGAGGTCGGCAACAAGAAGGTCTACGACCCGCGTTCCTACCTGAAGAAGGCCGAGCAGGCCATGTCCGAGCGCGTCGTCGAGGCGTGCAACGACCTGAAGTCGGCCGGCAAGTCCAAGGGTGCCGCTGCTTGAGTGAACGCGGCTTGAGTGAACGCTGCTTGATCGATCACGGCCTGATCGGCCTGCCTGACCGGTCGTATCTCATCGCGGCCTGACACCGCCCCATCAGCGGCGCTCCTCCACCCGGAGGGGCGCCGCTGTCGTGTGTGGACCTCTCGCCGCCGAATCGAACCCTTGTGCTACGCGGAGGGTGCCGGTAAGATCGCTTGTATGTTCGAGTCGGGTGCGACGCTGAAGGGGGTGCGGTGGTGAGCGAGGAAACGGGGACGACGACGAGGTCGGCTTTCGCCGGGGCGCTCCGCGCGGTGCCGGAGTCCCTCGACACCCTGGGCACCGAGGCCCTGAGCGAGGTGGCGCGCTCGGCGACGCTGGCGCAGAACCTGGCGGCGGCGACCCGGCTGCAGGCGGCCCACCTGTTGGTCCAGGCGATGGGGAGTGTCGACAGGGGCTCCCCGGGGCCGGCGGATGCGCCGCCCTTCGGGGACTCGCGTCCCGCCTACTCCCGACTCGAACCCACTGACCGTGCGCGCGACCACCTGGCCGCGGCCATGTCGCTGACCGGGTGGCATGCCTCACGCCTGGTCACGGCCGGCGTGCAGGTCCACACGCGTCTGCCGCGTCTCCGCAAGGCCATCGAACGCGGACTGTTCCCCGAACAGTTGGCGATCGACGCCGCCTGCCGTCTGGCAGAGGTGCCCGACACGATCATCGGTGCGGTGGAATCGGACGTCGTCGGCGCCCTGAGCCGAGACCTCGACGGGGGCCACCGGCCCAGTCGCTCCGCACTGGACACCGCGGTCGACGCGTCCCGGGAGCGTCATGACCCGCAGGCCGCCGGCGACGCCGTGGACGCCGCCGTCGAGCAGCGAACGGTGCGCTTCCGCCCGGCCCGCGACGGCATGACCAGCATGTGGGCCTCACTGCCCAGTGGGGATGCAGAGAAGCTCCGCCGCCGGATCGACTCCGCCGCCCGCGCCGCCTCGGAGTCGGGCCACCCCCGCACGCGCGACCAACTGCGCGCCGACGCCCTGTGCGCACTCGGGGACCCCACGACCAACGACATCGGCACGAGCCTGTACGACGCGGAAGAGTCGGCGGGCGCGTGCAATGCCACTACCGGCACCCGCGCCGACGCCGCCGACAGGCCCCCGCTGGGAGCGTCGTGGGGCACCGAGCAGCCCATCCGGATCTCGATCATCGACAGCGTCGCCCAGGGGTCGCCCAACCGCGTGCAGTTCGTGAACGGCGCCTATTCGAGCTTCGACTGGCTGTGTGAGGAGCTCCTGTCCGGCGGCGACTCCAGGGTCAGGTTCGAGATGCTCGACCCGCAGCCGGGTGTCCAGGACACACCGGACGCGGTGCTCAAGTACTTCATCACCCCGGCGCTGGCCGAGCGAATCCGGCTCCGCGACGGCACGTGCCGCCACCCGGGGTGCACGGTCGACGCCCACGACTGTGAGATCGACCATGTCATCGCCTTCGATCATCAGCGACCTGAACTGGGCGGACCCACCGCCGAGTGGAACCTCGTGTGCCTGTGTCGCAAGCACCATCGGGAGAAGACCTTCGGGCACTGCGCCTACCGACCCGGACCGCTCGGTGAGCTGACCATCATCACCGAGACCGGTCACGAACACCGCACCACACCACACGGGCCGCTGGCCCAGGCGCGCGACCGGATTCTCGACCACCGATGGCGACAACACGTCGACCGTCTCATCGCCGACGACGGCCACCTCACCAATCCGCCCGGCATCGAGCGGGACTACCGCACCGGCCGAGACGGTTCCCGGCCAGCCTGACTGCCAGCGGCAGACCCGGCCCGCCTGACCGTTGGCGGGTCGGGTCGCCCTCGACGGGTCGGGTCAGCCCGGCTGCTGGTCCTGCGGGACCGCGCCCATTCCGACTCCGGGCTGGCACATCTTCCAGGCGCCATCCTCGTCGCGCATGTGAATCTGCTCCGGGCCCGTCCCGTCGGACGCCGACTCCACGGTCGCGGTCGCCTCGGCGCCGTTGTCACTGATCTCGACCCCGAGCACCTCGAGATCCTGGGGGAACGAACCCGCGATCGATTCGCGGAACATCGAGTCGAGGTCCGAGCCCGTCGCCTTGCTCGACGCGGTGATGGTGTCGACGAGCTCCTGCGGGACGCGGTTCTCCGCGCACATGTGCCCGTTGAACTCGGCGAACGACTCCGCCGAACTCATGCTCTCCAGCGTCTGCTCGACGTCCCGCTCGGCCCGCGCGGACGACGACAGCGGGCCCGCGAGGAAGAGCCAGACGAGCGCGGCGATCACGAGGAGCGCCACGACGACGGCCGCCGTGACGGCCACGCCGCCCCGCCCGCCGCGACCGCCTTGCCGGCCGCTGCCCGGACGTGCCCCACCCTCCGGGCCCCCGCCCGGCTGTCCCGCGGGGTTCGGCTCCCCGGCGGCCGGCTGCTGGCTCGTCGTCGTCATCTACTACTCCCGGTGCGCGTCGCCGGCCCCGGACGGGCCGCGTCGACCCGCCACCGTAGCGGACCGACCTGTGATTCCGGGGGTGCAGGGGCGCCGACCGCACCGGCGCGGACTCCGCTCCCGCCAGGCCACGGGCATTACACATGAGATAGCCAGTTAGCCTTCAGGTATGCCCAGGCTCCGTCTCAGCTCTGTCCGTGTCCTCACCGGCGGCATGGCCGTCTCGGCGCTCCTGCTGTCCGGCATCGGCCCGGCCCACGCTGACCCCGGCGACTGGAGCCAGTACCGCGCGACCCCCACCAACAACACCCACGTCGTCACCGGCGGGGCCCAGATCTTCTCCGGCACCATCCCCACCGCGAACGAGGTGCGGGCGACCCCGGTGGTGGCCGACGGCAAGGTGTTCGTCGGCAGTCACGGCTCCGGGGAGCTGCAGGCGTTCGACCTGGCGACGGGCGAATTGTTGTGGCAGGCGCAGGCGCCGAACTGGGTGCATTCGGAGATGATCCATTCCGACGGGCGGCTGTTCGTGGGATTCGGCAACCGCTTCTTCCAGGACGGGCCGGGTGGCTACCGCGGCACCGGGGAGTCCGGCGTCCTGGGTCTGGACCCGGACACCGGTGAGATCCTGTGGCGCCACGACACCGCCGGCGAGGTCATGCCGACACCCGCCGTGACGGGCGGAGCGGTCTGGGCGGTCACCGGGGACCGTCGCCTGTACAAACTCGACCCGGCGACCGGTGAGGCGCTCGAGGTGGTGGAGACCGGCCACGTGGTGAGCATGTCCTCGCCGTCGGAACAGGGCGGAGTGCTGTACTTCGGCGGCGGCGCGCCCCGGCCGTACACGTTCTTCGCCTACGACACCGCGGCCGGCGAGTTCGCCTGGCAGCGGGAGTTCCCCGAGTTCACCCACGGCCTCGACGACGTCCCGCCGGCCGTCGACGAGGGGATCGTCGTCACCACGGCCAACCGCGCCCTGCTGCCCGGGATCGCCGGCGCGCGCGAGGAGCACACGATCATCGCGATGGACCAGCAGTCCGGCGAGGTGGTGTGGCGGGACGTGATCGGTGACGGGCCCGCCCCGACCAACAACCGGTCCGGTGCGCCGACCATCCACGACGGCACCGTCTTCGTGGGCAGTCCCACCACGGGCGCCGCCTACGCGTATGACCTGCACTCCGGCGAGCGACTGTGGCGTAACCCTGTCGGCGCGATCAAGGGGGCCCCGGTGATCCACGCGGGTGGTGCCTACTTCTCGACCACCGCCGGGAACGTGTACCGCCTCGACGTCCGCACCGGCGCGATCACCGGCGTACTCGAGCTGGAGGGGCCGTTGGCCCCGGCCGGGCCGATCATCGTCGACGGCACCCTGGTGGTCCCCAGTCAGAGCCGGAACGTCTACTTCGTCCCGCTCGAGGAGTTCCCCGACTCCCGCGCCACGGGCGGCGCGACCGCGAGCCTCGGCGACCCGGCGTCACCGTGGGGGAGCGCCGCGGGGTCCGCGGCGTCCGCGGCGGGATCGCTCGGCACGGACGCGGGATCGCTCGGCACGGACGCGGGATCGCTCGACCCCGCGTACTGACGGGCGCCGGGGCCGGCCCCTGTCTCGCCCCACCGGCCCCCGGCTCGCCCCACTGGCCCCCGGGCCCACCCGACCTGCCGGGTCAGGGGAGCGGGCCCGCGGGCTCCAGGCGGTCGGTGCCGTGCCGGGTCCGCCAGCTCGCCATCGGGTAGGCGCCACTGTTCGGGTCCTCGCGGGCCACGAGCGCCCAGTAGTCGGCGTGGGCGTAGTCGCTGGTGAACTCGACCACCGTGAAGCCGTGGCGATCGAGATCGGCCCAGCGGACGTGCCGGTTCGCGGCGGTCAGCGCGCCCTGGGCGGCCTGCGAGAGCGGGTTGCCCTCGGGTAGTCCGCCCACCATGTCGTTGATGTTGTTGCTCGTGATGGACGGGGTGACGAACTCGACCGCCCCGGTGCCGGCCCCGGGGTAGTCCGCCGGGTCGAACGGCACCTCGTTGGCCCAGGACGTGTGGATGTCGCCGGTGAGGAAGACGTGGTTGCGGTTGCCGGTGGCGCGGATGGCCTCGAACAGGCGGCGGCGCTCACCGGCGTACCCGTCCCACTGGTCCGAGTTGTAGGTGATGCCCTCCCGCGGTACCCCCAGGAGTTCGGTGAGCGCGCCGGTCGTGCGTGCGTCCAACGGCGGGATGAGCACGGGCGAGACCATGACCGAGTTGCCGATGACGTTCCAGCGGGCGGTCGACGACCGCAGCCCGCGGGCCAGCCAGTCGAACTGCTCGGCGCCGGTCATCGTGTTGGTCTGGTCGATCGCCAGGCCGTTGAACCGATCGGGGCTCTCGGAACGGTACGAGCGCAGGTCCAGCATGCTGATCTCGACCAACGACCCCCAGCGCAGGCGCCGGTAGAGGTGCCCGCCGTCGCGCAGCGACTCCGGCCGGACCGGCATCCACTCGAAGTACGCCTGCGAGGACGCGGCCTTGCGGTCGGAGAACGGGCCCTCGTGCGGCTGGTGGTTCTCGGCACCGTGCTCCCACGAGTCGTTGGCCAGCTCGTGGTCGTCCCACGTGCAGATCCAGGGGACGTGCGCGTGCAGGGACTGCAGGTCGGGGTCGGTGTGGTACTGCGCAAGCCGGATCCGATAGTCGGCCAGGGTGACGATCTCGTGCGGTGGTTCGTGCGGGCGTATCGCCCCGATGGCGGCGGTGTACTCGCCGCGGCCGTACTCGTAGATGTAGTCACCGAGTTCGATGATCGCGTCCAGGTCCCCGCGCGCCTCGAGGTGGCGGTAACCGGAGAAGAAGCCGGCCTCCCAGTTGGAACACGACACCACGCCGACGCGCCAGCGGCCGGTGGCGGGCATGGCGCCGTCGGCGGGCGAGGTGCGGGTGCGCCCGGTCCGTGAGACCTGACCGAGCGCGCGGAAGCGGTAGTGGTACCAGCGGTCCGGCGCCAGTCCGGTGCAGTCGAGCTTGACCGTGTGGTCGCGGCCGGAGTCGGTGACGACGGACCCCGTGCGGACGAGGGAGGTGAACCCCGGGTCGGTGGCGACCTCCCAGGCGACGACGACGGGGTCACCGATCCCGGAACCGGGGCTCGCCTGCGGGGTGGGCGTCACGCGCGTCCACAGGATGACGCGGTCCGCCATGGGGTCGCCCGAGGCGACGCCGTGCCGGAAGACGGCTCCGGCCGGGGCCCCGCCACCTCCCGTGCCTCCGGCAGCCGCGGCCCCGGCGGCCGCGGTGCGTCCGGCCAGGGCACCGGTCCCGACGGCGGCACCGGCCAGCGCTCCGGCCCGGAGGAGGGAGCGCCTGCCGATGCCACCGGTGGGGTGGGAATCGGCGATGCGGGCGGTTCCGGCGATGCGGGCTGACCCGGGAGCTTCGGGCGAGGGGGCGGGAGACGCGGTCACGCGTTCAAGTCTGTCCCCTCGGGTGACGTCCGGGAGCGGATTCGCCCCAGACGTCACCGACGGTTCACTCGCCGGCGACCTGCGCGTCCTGTCCCGGGGTGGTGTCGGCGCCCACCACGAGCTCCTCGATCTCGGTCTTCTCCGGCGTCGAGAGGTACCGCTCGCGCGAGTCGTCCAGCTCCTGGAGCCACGGGGTGTGATGGACGGTCGCCATGGTGCCGGTGAGGACGGAGCGGTACGGCTTGTCCCGGTAGGTCAGGATGTTCTTTTTCTTGTCCTTCTTCCAGGCGAGGAAGATCTCGACCACCTCGTCGAGGTCGAACATCGGGTAGTCCGTGGCCTCGATGAGGTCGCGGACGTAATCGGCCTGGAAGCGCACGTCGTCGGCGTCCCCGTCCAACTCCTGGAAGCGGTTCCGCCAGGCCCGCATGTGGGCGACCCGATCCTCGGCGGACGGCAACTTGGCCCGGCCCAGGATGAGGTCGCGGACGTACCAGGCCTGGGCGTCGAACATGTTGAAGGTGAACCACTGGTCCTGGGCGCCCAGGTAGTAGACCTTGGGGTTCTTCTGCCACACGACGCCGCGGTACAGCCCCGCGGGGTAGATGTTGTTGGGCGACTGCAGGGCCAGGTCCGCCGGCAGGAACGGGTACTTGTGGAGGTAGCCGGTGCACAGGATCACGGCGTCGAACTCGCGGGTCTGGCCGCCGGTGAAGTGGACGGTCTCGCCGTCGAACCGCTGGACCAGCGGCAGTTCCTCCATCCCGTCCGGCCAGTCGTAGCCCATGGGGGCGGTGCGATAGGAGATCGTCACCGACCGGGCGCCCATCTTGAAGGCCTGCACGCCGATGTCCTCGGCGGAGTAGGAGGCGCCGATCAGCAGCACGCGCTTGTCCGCAAGCTTCTCCGCTCCGCGGAAGTCGTGGGCGTGGCGGATCGACCCGGGGAACGTCCCGATGCCCTTGAAGTCCGGCAGGTTCGGGTAGGAGAAGTGGCCGGTGGACACGATGATGCGGTCGAACTCCGACGAGGTCGTCTTGCCGGACCTGAGGTTCTCCACGGTGACGGTGAAGGTGTCCAGATCGCGGTCGTAGTCCACCCAACGGACGGCCGTGGAGAACTGCACCTTGTCCTTGACGTCGGACCCCTGGACCCGGCCGTCGATGTAGTCCCACAGGACCTCACGCGGCGGATACGACGAGATGGGCCTGCCGAAGTGCTCGTCAAACGTGTACTCGGCGAACTCGAGCGCCTCCTTGGGGCCGTTCGACCACAGGTTGCGGTACATGGAGGAGTGGACCGGCTCGCCGTACTTGTCGGTGCCCGACCGCCAGTTGTAGTTCCACTGGCCGCCCCAGTCGTCCTGCTTCTCGTAGGCCACGATCTCGGGGATCTTGGCCCCGGATCGCTGGGCCGATTCGAACGCCCTCAGGGCGGCCATTCCGCTCGGCCCGGCTCCGATGATCGCAATACGCTGTCTAGACACGCTTTTCCTTCCGGCCCACGTTCGGCCTGTTCGTTCGCTCCGACTGGTGCCGGTGGAAGCTCGTCCGACGCGGGGACCGGATGAGTCCGCGTAACGGGGCCTCGACACCGGGACCACGATCGCTCCGAAGGAGCGTGAAACCACTGCCCGCGACGAGCGCACGGCGCCCCGTCCGGGGCGCCGCATGCCCCCGACCTTAGCAAATGGGGGCGGGAGAGGCGATGCGGCGGATTAGTGGACAATGGGGGCATGACCCAGTTCGGAGATCTCCTCGGCCCCCCGCCCACCCGTCTCACCGGTGACCCGGAGGCGGAGGCCGCCGTCGCCGCGGGGGAGGATCCCCGCACCGTGGCGGCCTCCCACCCCACCGCCTCGATCGCGTGGGCCGAACTCGCCGAGCGCGCACTCGACTCCGGCGAGGTGATCAGCGCCTACGCCTTCGCCCGCACCGGGTATCACCGCGGACTGGACCAGCTGCGGCGCCACGGCTGGAAGGGCTTCGGGCCGGTGCCGTACGACCACGAACCCAACCGCGGCTTCCTCCGTTGCGTCGCCGCGCTGGCCCGCGCCGCGCAGTCGATCGGTGAGGAGGACGAGTACATCCGTTGTCTGGACCTGGTCAATGAGTCAGACCCGCACGCCGCCGCGTCTCTCGGCCTGGCGTGACCGACTGGACGCCCGCGCGCTGGGCGTCTACGCCGCGCTGCCGGGCCCGCTGAGGGCGCGCGCCCGGCGACTCGGTTACGCGTTCCTGCCGATCCTGCAGTGTGGTCTCGCCGCGGGACTGGCCTGGTTCCTCGCGCACGACGTGCTGCACCACTCGGCGCCCTTCTTCGCGCCCATCGCGGCCGCCATCGCCCTGGGCACCGGTATGGGGCGTCGCGTCCGGAGGGGTGTCGAGTTGGTGCTCGGCGTCATCGTCGGCGTCGGGTTCGGTGACCTGCTGATCCGGGAGATCGGCTCCGGGGCGTGGCAGATCGCGCTGGTGGTGATCCTGGCGATGTCTGCGGCGGTGTTCGTCGACCGCGGGGCGATCACCGGCACCCAGGCGGCCTCCTCGGCGATCCTCGTGGCGACGATCCTGCCGCCGGGCAGCGCGGGCGGCTACGAGCGGATGCTCGACGCGGCGGTGGGCGGGGTGGTGGCGCTGGCCGCGATGGCGCTCATGCCCGTCCATCCCCTGCGCCGTGCCCGCCGGGAGGCGGCATCGCTGCTGGGCGTGGCGTCGTCGGTGCTCGCCGAGGTCGCGGACGGGTTGGAACGGCGCGACTCGGAGCTCATCCGCTCCGCCCTGCAGGAGGCCCGTGACACGCAGCCGGCCGTCGATGCGATTTCCGAGCAGCTCGCGGGGGCGCGGGAACTGGTGCGGATCTCCCCGTTCTACCGGCGCCGGCGTCCGGAGGAGATCGTCCTCACGGCGATGCTCAACCCGTTGGACAACGGCATCCGCAACATCCGTGTCCTCGCGCGCCGGGCGATCGTGGCGGCGGACGATCAGGTGGACGTACCGCCCGCGCTGAGTTCGTTGATCGCGGCGCTGGCCGGGGCTCTGGAGGTGCTCACCCGGCGGGTGGCCGCGGACTCCGACGCGCCCACGGACGCCGAGGTCCACCGCGAGCTGCGGGCGGTCGCGTCGCGCGCCAAGCGGGAGCTGATCACGGGGTCGGGCCTGACCGAGACCGTCATGCTGGCCCAGCTGCGCTCGATCCTGGTGGACATGATGCAGGTCGCGGGGCTGAGCAAGATCTCGGCCCTCGCCACGCTGCCGCCGACCGTCCGCAATCCCGCCGTCGAACCGGAACTGACGGAGGAGTGGCCGGACGCGCCGGACCGACCGGCGTCGGTGATGCCGCCGCTCAGGGCGACACGAGCCTCCATGGCTCGGTATGACGATAGAAAGTCGTCCTCTTGATGGCCCGCCGACCGGTGAGTCCGTCCCGGGTGAGCAGGCCGGCCTCGGTGCCCAGTTGCACCGCCCGGGCCGCCACCCACTGACGGCGACGCAACCTGCGGGGCCGCGCGGCGGTGGCCCGGACACCGGGCAGCTCGGGTGTGGGCCGGACGGTGAGGGTGTCCGTCTCGCCGGAGAAGACCACGGTGTCGTCGGCGTAGGCCTCACCCACGAGTCGGTCGCCCTCGGGGCCGCGTACGAGGGCCTCGCCGACGAGGGCGGTCCCGGTCTCGTCGCGGACGAGCGGCACCTCACGCGACGTGCCGCGGATGCCGAGCTTGGCCGCCTCCGATCCTGTCGGTAGCCCGTACGCGCGGGTGGCGGGGGTGGGCTCGTCGGCGACGTAGGCGATCTCCGCGTCGAGGTTCTCGGTCCGCAGCAGGCGGGTGAGCACCGCGGCCAACGCGGCGTCGGTGCCGCAGAGGACGAGCCGACGCCCCGGGCCCACCTCGGCCAACGCGCGGTTGACCTCGTCCTTGGTCGGCACCTCGCTGACCTGGATGCGGGGGCGCTCACCGAGAACCGTCGGGACCGGGGCCGAGCCGCAGCGGATGACGATCATGACCTCCATCATGACCGCAGCTGATGGCGGGAGCGAACCTGGGGCAGGATGGAAGCGTGGTTGGACAGGCGCGCAGGATCGATCTGAACTGCGACCTCGGCGAGGCCCGCCGGGGGACGCCGCGGTGGCCCGCGTCGCTCGCACCCGGCGCCGGGCCGGATCCCGACGACGCCGCACTGTTGGACGTGGTGACATCCGCCAACGTCGCGTGCGGCTTCCACGCCGGCAACCGGCCCACCATGATCGCCACGGCCGTCGCCGCCGCCGAGCGAGGGGTCGCCCTGGGGGCCCACCCCTCGTACCGGGACGGCGCCAACTTCGGGCGCGTCGAACACGACCTCGACCGCGAGGAGGTCGCCCGGCTCGTGGAGTTCCAGCTCGTCGAGCTCGACATGGCCGCGCGACGGCACGGGACGCGGGTGCGGTACCTCAAGCCACACGGCGCGCTTTACAACCGTATCGTCCGCGATCCGGAGCAGGCCGCGGGTGTCGTGGACGCCGTGGTGCGGTACGCCGACCTCGCCAATGAGGAGCCGGTGCCGATCCTCGGCCTGCCGGGTGCGGTGGTGCTGTCCCACGCCGAGGCCGTCGGCGTTCCCACGGTGACGGAGGCGTTCGCCGACCGCGGGTACCTCCCCGACGGCACGCTCGTGCCCCGCGGCGAGCCGGGCGCGGTGATCACCGATGTCGACGAGGTCGCCGAGCGCGTCGTGGCCATGGCGACCGGGCGGTCGATCACCGCCACCGGCGGGTCGCAGGTCGTGGTGGCCGCCGCCTCGGTGTGTGTGCACGGGGACACTCCCGGTGCCGTCGACCTGGCGCGACGCGTGCGCGCCTCGCTCGAGGAGGCCGACGTGGAGGTGGCGCCGTTCGCCGCGTCTCACGTCCCGCCGCGCGGCCCCGTGGCGGGCGGGTCCGGGCGTGATGCGGTGGGGGACGGGCCGGCGGGGGAGTCCGGCCCGGGATGACGACGACGAGGATCCGCCGCTGCGGGGAGACCGCACTGTTGCTCGACTGTGCCGATCTGGCCGAGGCGGTCCGGCTGGCCGGGAGGATCGGGCAGATGCGGCCGGAGCCTCTCGACGTGGTGACGGCGGCCCGCACGGTGCTGGTGACCGTGCGCGAGGCCGCTGCGTTGCCCGAGCTGCGGCGGCGACTGGAGGCCCTGCTCGCGGAACACGCTGATCAGCCCGTCGCTCCGCCATCCTCCGGCAATCTGCCCGCCTCAAATCGGCTATCCGGATTCCGGATCGGCGCTTCTGATCCGAAAGGCGGATCCGAAGAGGGAGTAGCGGATTTCGGGGATGCGGGCGCGAGTGCAGGCGGGGATGGGGGCTCGGATGCGGGATCGGATGCAGGCGCTGATGCGGGCCCGGAAGCGGGCTCGGGAGCAGGTGCGGAACGCGGGGTGGCAGGGGTGACGATCGACGTCCGCTACGACGGGCCCGACCTGGCCGCGGTCGCCGACCTCGCCGGGATGTCCACCGAAGCGCTGGTCCGCACGCACTCCTCGATCACGTGGCGGGCCGCGTTCGGTGGGTTCGCGCCGGGGTTCTTCTACCTCGTCGACGCGCGGGAGTTGGGTGCGGGCGGGCCGAACGCGCGGGAACCGGATGCGGGCGGGGCGGGTGCGAGCGAGGCGGCCGGAGGGCCGTCGGCGAAACCCGCTTTGCCTGCGGTGCCGCGGCTGGGCTCGCCGCGCGCGCGGGTCCCGGCCGGAGCGGTCGGCCTGGCGGACCGCTTCTGCGCCGTCTACCCCGGGGCCTCGCCCGGCGGGTGGCAGCTGCTCGGCACCACCGACGCCCGACTGTGGGACCTCGACCGGCCCGACCCGGCCCTGCTCGCCCCCGGGATGACCGTCCGGTTCCGCGAGGTGGGCGGGCGCGCGGGCGACGGCGCCCCGACCCCGGATAGCGCCCGATGAGCCCGGACGCAACCCGATGAGCCTGCTCGTGCTGCGGGCCGGACCGTCCGCGCTCGTGCAGGACCTCGGCCGCCCCGGCCACGCCTCGATCGGGGTGACCGCCTCCGGGGCCGCCGACCGCGCCGCCGCGGCCACCGCCCTGCGGGCCGTCGGCACCGACCCGGCGGCCGCCGTGCTCGAGGTGTTGCTCGGCGGGCTGACGGTCATGACGGATGAGCCCGCGATCGTGGCGGTCACGGGAGCGGAGGCCCTCGTCGTCGTCGTCACCCCCGACGGTTCCCGACGCACCGCCGCCACCGGGGAGGTCCTCCGACTGGACGCCGGGTCGTCGCTGGAGATCGGCCGGCCCGTCGCCGGGGTGCGCAGCTACGTGGGCGTCCGCGGGGGGATCGACGTCCCGGCGGTGCTGGGCAGTCGATCGCGCGACACCCTGGCGGGGCTGGGCCCACCGCCCGTCGTGGCCGGCGACGTGCTGGACGTCGGCGACGCCGTGGTGGGTCCGTGGGCCGACGGCTGGCAGGTCTCCGCCGGCCGGGGTGTGGTCGGCGGGGGCGCGGTCACCGGCTCCAGGGAATCCGTGGAGCTGGACGTCATCCCCGGGCCGCGCGACGACCTGTTCCCGCCCGCTGCGTGGGACGTCCTCGCCGCGACCGGGCACGTCAGCGGGCACGCGGACAGGGTGGGCGTCCGTATCGACCCCGCCCGGCCCGTCCCGCGCCTCGACACGCGCGAGATCCCCAGCGAGGGCATGGTGCGCGGCGCGGTGCAGATCCCCGCCGACGGCTCACCCGTCGTGTTCGGGCCCGACCACCCCATCACCGGCGGCTACCCGGTGATCGGGGTGCTCACCGCCCGCTCGGCGGACAGGATCTCGCAGCTCCTGCCCGGAACACCCGTGCGACTGCGCAGGCTGCGGGGGGTCGGCGACTAGGGTGAGAGCGCGGATGCGACTACTCTGGAGCGCTGGTGTGCGCGGAATCACGACAATGTGCCCGTCCCTCACCGTGTAGACGACTCATTTCGAGGTGAAAGCGAACCATGCCAGCGATCGTTCTGATCGGCGCCCAGTGGGGCGACGAGGGCAAGGGTAAGGCCACCGACATCCTGGGCGGCCGCGTCGAGTACGTGGTCAAGCCCAACGGCGGGAACAACGCGGGCCACACCGTAGTGGTGGGCGGCGAGAAGTACGAGCTCAAGCTCCTTCCCGCCGGCATCCTGTCGCCCACGGCCACTCCGGTGATCGGCAACGGCGTGGTGGTCAACCTCGAGGCGCTGTTCGAGGAGATCGACGGCCTCGAGGCCCGCGGCGCCGACACCTCCCGGCTGCGCATCTCGGCCGACGCCCACCTCGTCGCGCCGTACCATCAGGCGCTGGACAAGGTCACCGAGCGGTTCCTGGGCAAGAAGGCCATCGGCACCACCGGCCGCGGAATCGGTCCGACCTACGCGGACAAGGTCTCGCGGGTGGGCATCCGAGTGCAGGACATCTTCGACGAGTCGATCCTGCGCCAGAAGATCGAGGGTTCACTGCACCTCAAGAACCAGATCCTGGTGAAGATCTACAACCGTCGAGCGGTCGAGGTCGACGAGATGGTCGAGTACTTCCTCGGCTACGCCGACCGGCTGCGGCCCATGGTCTGCGACGCCACCCTGATGCTCAACCAGGCGCTGGACCGCGGCGAGTCCGTCCTCATGGAGGGCGGGCAGGCCACCATGCTCGACGTGGACCACGGCACCTACCCGTTCGTCACCTCGTCCAACCCCACCGCCGGCGGTGCCTGCGTGGGCGCAGGTGTCGGCCCCACCCGGATCACGCACTCGCTGGGCATCGTCAAGGCGTACACCACCCGCGTGGGCGCCGGGCCGTTCCCCACCGAACTGTTCGACAAGTGGGGCGAGTACCTGCAGGTCACCGGTGGTGAGGTGGGCGTCAACACCGGCCGCACCCGCCGCTGCGGCTGGTACGACGCCGTGATCGCCCGCTACGCCGCGCGCGTCAACGGGTTCACCGACTACTTCCTCACCAAGCTCGACGTGCTCACCGGCATCGGCGAGATCCCCATCTGCGTGGCCTACGACGTGGACGGCGTCCGGCACGACGAGATGCCCATGACGCAGACCGACTTTCACCACGCCACGCCGATCTACGAGACCATGCCCGGCTGGGACGAGGACATCACCGGGGCGCGCGAGTTCAGCGACCTGCCCGTCGAGGCCCGTGACTACGTGCTGCGCCTCGAGGAACTCGCCGGCTGCCACATGTCGTACATCGGCGTGGGCCCCGGCCGCGACCAGAACGTGGTGCGGCGCGACATTCTGGGGTGATCCCATGGGGCGGCTGAGGCGTGTGAGGCAGGCGCGAATCGGTTTGGTGTGAACGTACGACACATGTCGTATGAACATCGGATGGCGCCGCGCGGCGAATCGAGATGGACTCCGAGAAGTCGGCCACAGGGCCGACTATCCACCTACAGGAGCCCCTCGATGACAATTCCTCATCACGTCAGAATGTTCGCCGCAGTAGCCTCCGCCTCGGCTCTGGTACTCGGTGCGGCCGGAGTGGCTTCTGCCCAAACCGGCAGTATCGCCAGCAGCGCCGAGCCAGTCTTCGACTCGGAGAGCGAGGGGTCGCTCGTCCCGCTCGGTGACGGAGACTACCGGGTGGACTACACCAATCGTTCGGGCACCGATCTCGTGTGCTTCGGGCTGGTGCTGCCCGAAGAACTCTCGCTGGCGGTCTACGAGTCGTATCGGAGCGCCGACTTCAGTTCCGATCCGGACGGCGAGGAGTGGGGTGATCCGACAGCGCTGGATCCCGACCTCCAGGACGACCTGGACCTCGCCGTGGAGAACGGGCACGTGGCGTTCGTCTCCGGAGACGACGGGCTGACCATCAGGGAGTTGGTGAGATCGTACGTCCTCGACCAGGTCGCGGAGGGTGATGAGGTGCCATCCGACGAGATGCTCGACGAGTACATCGATTCGATGCTGAGCGGTATGGAGGGCAGCGTCGAGGGTGAACTCGCCCTCCCGGTTGACTCGCCGATCCTCAACTTCGTCGATGACGGGGAGGCCGTGAACTGGAGCGCAACGTTGGGCGAGTCACTTCCGGAGGGCGGGCGCGCCGGGGGGGTGGTGGTGTGTTTCGACGGCGTCGATGGCTCCGGGATGGTTGCCGAGACCACCTACGTCGAGATCGAACATGCGGTAGAGGACGCTGACGCGGGCGAACTACCGTCTGAGGGGCTTTTCGGGTCGATCGAACGGGCCCTCGGGTCGGCGAGCTGAGCCGGGCGAGCTGGGAGCGAGTCTCGACCCTCGACGAACCGAGCCCCGGCGCGCGACCCGCCGGGGCTCGGTTACGCGCCCGAGAGTGAATGGGCGACGGTGGGAGCGTTGGCGGGACACGAAACTCCTCCGGCGCCGCCGCCCGACATAAAATAGGAATCATAAGTCTAAGGTGTCAAGCTGGTTCACAGCAGGTGTTAATGCGGTTACAAGCGGGGGGCGCGGCCGAGATTCGGCCGCGGTTTCACAACGCAAGGGGGATTCAACCATGCGTCTTTCCACCAAGCTTGGTGCATCCATTTCCACCGCAGCGCTCGGTGCCGCTGCAGTTCTTGGCGGCGCGGGGGTCGCCCAGGCCCAGTCGCTGGGTTCGCTGGGGTCGTCCGAGCCCGACGCGGTCACGCTGACTGTCGCGGGTGACATGGAGGGCGTCGCCGGTGAGATCACCAACAACACGGACGGTGCGCTGACCTGCACCATCGGTGTTTCGAATGCCGAGGTGATCTCCGCCATCGAGAACGGGATCGATGATGAGACCTCCTTCGACGAAGCGAACGCTGCAGTCGCGACAGAGCGGGAGGCCGCTAACGTGTTGGGGCAGAATGCCCTTGCTTTTGCCACTGTTCCCGCTGGTGAAACCGTGACGTGGTCCGGTATCGGCAGCTATGGCCCCGCAGAGGACTTCCGAGCGGGAGCGGCCGCAGACTGTGGTGACGAGATCGCCTTCGCCTACGAGTCCGGCGGCCTCTTCGGATCGCTCGACATGGGTTCGCTCGGTAGCTGATAACCGGAGCACCTGAGCACAACGCCCCGCCACCGCGAACGATGGCGGGGCGTTGCGCGTGCGTTCGCTGGTGGCCGGGCCATCAGCCCAGGATCTTGAACGCGTTGCGCACCGCGTCCACGGCCTCCTCGAGCCCGAAGCCGGCGCCCGACGACCACTCGGCGAACTCCTCTGCGGCCCGGGTCAACGCAGCGCCGCGGGCGCGCATGGTCCACCGGAGCCGTCCCAGCATCGAGGCGTCGTCGGTCGTGGCGGCGTCGATGACCTGTTCCTTGCCGGACGCGGAGCGCTCGATGATCGCGGCGAGAATGTTCTGGATGGGGAACATCGAACCACCGCCGCAGGTGGGGCGAAGCAGACTGAAGTGGCAGCTGATGCGAAAAGATGCCAGTTCGTTATGTACATCGTGCGTTCGGGGGACAGCGCCGTTCGCTTCTCCGTTGACATGGTTGGTCCGGGGGTCGGAGGACTTCCACTGGCAGGCCCTGTGGGCCAAGAAACTCGGAGGGACCATGCGATTATCCACACGGCTCGGAGTTCTAGCGGCCTCAGCGGTACTCGGGGGTACGACCCTGGTCGGTGTTGCCGGTTCGGCATCGGCAGCTCCGGTCGAGCGGGTCGTTGACGGTCCGAGTGTGCTCGAGGTCGAGATCGACGGTGCCGGTGAGCTGCTCTTGTCGTACGACAACCAGTCGGGACAGGATTTGAACTGCCTGGCCTTCTTTACGACAGAGGAGGTGGCGGCAGGCCTCTTCGATCACTTTGCATTCGGTGAGGTGGGTGCTCCGTTTCCCGACTATCTCGTCGAGATGCTCGATGAAGCGCAGGACGATAAGCTAGTGGTCGGCACTCTATTCGCGGTGTCGGCCGAGGGGGCCGGCCCGGTCGTGGCAGACTTCTCGAGCGAGTATGACTTCTCGGGTGAATGGCCTGTGGCCGTCACTCAGTGTTCGAGCGCCGATTACCAAGAAGTGGAGCTGTCCGCCCCCTACCCACCGGGATCCGGAGGCGTCGCCGTCCTTGACAGCCCTAGCGTCCTCACTGTGACCGGGCGCGGCACCGAGACGACGGTCCAGTACAAGAATGAGTCGGGTCGTGGTCTCCACTGCGTGGCGCTGGTCGGGGAGCCCACGCTGATCGGCGAGATATTCTCTGCCGTTGAAAGTGATCCGGCTTCGTCCAGCGTGCTCAACGGAGATCTCCGGGCGGCGCTCGAGGATGCAACCCGGGCCGGAACCGTCGGCACCTACGGTGGAGGGATCGACAATGGTGCCTCGATGGCGCTCTCGGCGAATCCGGAGAACGTTGAACCCGCGGGCATCCTCACGGACGATTCCTTCGACCCCGTGGGCGTATCGTTCTGCTCGCTGTACGCAGGCGAGAACACCTATACCGAGGTGGAAATCAGCCAGACCGGCCTCGACGACGGCGACGACGACCCGACGGACCTTCTCCCAGCCCCGATAGTCGACAGCCCGAGCACACTGACGATTCTTCCGTCCCCGCTACCCGAGGGGGGCTTCCATTATTCCTACGACAACCGCTCGGGAGTGGACCTCTACTGCACGGTATTCCTGGGGTCCCAGGACTACGTGGATGGGCAGCTGAGCAGAATCGATAAGGAGGGGCTGGTCGCCACTGACGTGACCTGGCTCCCGTCGACAGCGGAAGGAGGGGACTCGGGGTGGTTCGTCTCTCTGGCCGGCACCAATGGGCCGGTCAGCACGCTGCCGGTGACGGGCCCCGGTACGACCGAAACCGAGCCCCACGCGGTGAGCTTCTGTCTGGACGTCGAACTTGATGGCAACGTCCTGGTGGGAATCGCCGGCGACCACTTCGAGATCGAGACCGCCACGTTCGAATCTGCTGGTGACGACGACGGTGACGACGACAGCGACACCCCGGGCACCGGGATGGATGTGTCCGAGATGATCGCTGAGTTGCTCGAGGCGATCGACGTGTTCGGCTCCATCGGCGCGAACAACTGACTCAGCTGACATAGCTGACGGCCGCGGGCCCCCACCTTCTCGGCGAGGGACCCGCGGTCCGCAGCCCCTGTGGTCGGTGATCATGCCTTCACCATCGTGGCTGATGTCTCACCCACTCACCTGGTACGGAGTGACCTACTCAGCGGCCGACTCCACCGTTTATGTAGGCAAGATGAACGCTCGTCACGGTCCGGCTGAAGGTCACGTTGTATCGCAACCCGTAATTGCAGCGCGTCAGCGACGTTCACAGTGGCTGAGCTTCAGCCGCAGCCTCAAGCGCAATTAGTCCGCTGTTGGTCGGAGGGGCTTCAACGCAGTCGGTTGAAGACGTTGCGGACGGCAGCCACGGCCTCATCGACGTCGAAGCCCGCGCCGACCGCGCGCTTCGCGAACTCCTCGGCGGCTCGGGCCAGCACGGCGGCGGGCAGGTCGGCAGCGGCGACGAAGGTCCCCGAGCGGCCCCGGCCCTCGAGGACCCCGGCCTCCTCCAATTCGCGATAGACCTTGGCGGCCGTGGCGGTCGCGACACCGACCTCGGCGGCAAGGGTGCGGACCGGAGGCAACCGGGTGCCCGTGGTAAGTTGACCGTTATTGACGGCCTCGACAATCTGGCTCTTGAGCTGGCGGAAAGGTGGTTCGGCGGAGGCCGGATTGACTGCCAGGACCGTGCCGGCGACGCGGGCGCCCCCGGGGCCGCGGGAAGCATCCCCTGCGGCGCCCGGGTCCGACAGTGTTATCGAATCGACCACAGGTCAGGCCCACACCTGATCGATAGCGGTGGCCTCGCGCGGCGGCTCCGCCGGAACGGCGGGGGCCGGGGTGCGGGAGAAGCGGGGTGCCGGAGCGGGCCCGGGGTCACCGGCAACCTCGACGAAGGTCTCCCTCGCGACGTTGTGGGGGTGGTCCAGCGCCTCGGTGTAGGTCAGCACCGGCGTGGTGCAGGCGTCGGTGCCGTAGAACAGCTCGGCCCACTCGTCACGGGTCTTCTCGGCGAACTTCCCGGCGATGATCTCGCGCAACTCCTCCCAGCGGTCCATGTCGAACTGGCCGGGCATCCCCTCGCCGTCGATGCCCAACAGTCGGGCGAACTCGGCGTAGAACTGCGGCTCGAGGCACCCGACGGCCATGTACTTGCCGTCGGAGCAGGTGTAGACGTCGTAGAACGGGTACCCGGTGTCGAGCATGTTGGTCCCGGCGACGTCGGACCACTGGCCGCGGGCGCGCATCGCCCACTGGAACTGGCCCAGCACCGAGGCGCCGTCGGTCATGGCGGCGTCGATGACCTGGCCCTTGCCCGAGGTGGCGCGCTCGACGATCGCTGCGAGGATGCCCTGGATGAGGAACATCGAACCGCCGCCGAAGTCACCGACGAGGTTGAGCGGCGGCACGGGGCGCTCGCCCTTGCGGGCGGTGGCGTTGAGATGGCCGGTCAGGGAGATGTAGTTGAGGTCGTGGCCGGCGGTGTGTGCGAGCGGGCCGTGCTGACCCCAGCCGGTCATCCGGGCGTAGACCAGGCGCGGGTTGAGCTCGAGGCACTCCTCGGGGCCCAGGCCCATGCGCTCAGTGACCCCGGGCCGGTAGCCCTCGACCAGCACGTCCGCCTTGGCGACGAGGCCTCGCACCTGCGACAGGCCCTCGTCGCTCTTGAGGTTGGCCTCGACAACGGTCCGGCCGCGGCGGGTGATGTGCGCCCAACCGCCGACCTGGGTATCGAGCTCCCCGGGGCGCATGACGGTCACGACGTCGGCGCCGAGGTCCGCCAGCATCATGCAGGCGTGAGGCCCGGGGCCGATGCCGTTGAGTTCGACGACGCGGATGCCGGCCAGGGGGCCGGTGGAGGAACTGGTCACAGAAGTGCCCTTTCGTGTGGCTTTGGACACACATTATCGCCTACGGCCGAGTGGGCTTGAATCAGGTGGCCGGCAATGCTGTTGCGCCTGTGGCCAGTGATGATAAGAAAGTTGACATCTAGTTATAGAACCCTAAAGTTTGCGCTGCTTACGACCGTTGTCGGTGTGATTTATGACACGCTCAGGCAAGGCGTTCATCGGAGCGTCTGCGAGTGTCACCGCGGTCCTCGATGCGGTGACTTTCCCTCACTGCAAGGAGCATTCATGTTCGTTCGTAACCGATTCCTGGCCGGAGCATCGGCCGTCGCCCTCGCTGCCGGAACCACCTTCGCGGGTGCCGGCATCGCCTCCGCCCAGGATGACGAGTCGACGGGCTCGCTATCCAGCAGTTCGATCGATCTCGGCGACACAGCCGCCAGCCTTGAACTCGCTGCCGCCGCCCTGAATGGACCGGTGACAGTGTCCGGGAACGCGGAGGGTGGTCCTACGGTCACGTACACGAACGAGACCGGGGAATTGCAGGATTGCCTCGGTTTCACTTTGCCGTACAGCACCATCGCGGAGGCGGGGATCGATCCCAACAGCATCGATACCAGTGATCTGGGTGCGGCAGGTGAGGTGCTCAACGACATCGACGCGGTTGGTGGGGTCTCTCTGCTGACTGTGGCTACCGAGGGCGAAGGCGAGGATGCCGTCGAGGTGCCGGCTACCCGTGACAGTGAACTGCCCGGCTACCTCGAACCGGTGAACAGTAACGGCGGCATTCTCCAGATGCTGGGTGAGTGGCAATTCGGGGTCATGTTCTTCGGTGTGTACAACGGACTTCCGGTGGCGCCGGGAGCAACCGTCCAGTGGGAGGCAACCGCTCCGGACTCGCCTGCCGCTGCTGTGATCCTCTGCGAAACAGTAGTCGAGGAGGGTGAAGAGGATCCCGGTCTCGACACGTACTTCGGCGTCGATCCGCAGGTCGTTGCTGACCAGCTCAACGACACGCTTCCCGGCGGTTCAATCGGGGCCGGCAGCATCAGCGGCGGCAGCGTCGAGATGGGCGCTAACGTCCTCGGTTCGCTCGCTGCGGCCAGCTCGGAGGACGGAGAGGGCGAGGGCAGCTCGTTCATGAGTTCCGGGTTCAGCGAGGCCGGCAGCGGTGGAGACGACACCGACGACCTCCCCCCGCTTGAACCGGCGGAGTGATCGCAACGCACCACAATGTTCGACCGGTCGGGCCCGGCACCTCACGGTGCCGGGCCCGATAGTCTGTTCAGCCGCACTTCGGCCGTCGTCGCAGGTCTACTAGCGTGGACGATATGACCGCCGCTCACGATCCCCTCGCCCCGCCCGTCGTGGACCGCTTCGGCACGCCGGGTGCGCCGACCGCGACCCGCGTGATGTTGCTCGGCTCGGGCGAGCTGGGCAAGGAGGTGACGATCGCGCTGCAGCGTCTGGGCGTCGAGGTCATCGCGGTGGACCGGTACGCTGGCGCTCCCGCCCACCAGGTCGCGCACCGCAGTCACACCATCGACATGACCGACGCCGACGAGGTGTGCCGGGTCGTCGAGCTGGAGAGGCCCGAGGTGATCCTGCCGGAGATCGAGGCCATCGCCACCGCCGCGCTCGCGCGGATCGAACAGGACGGCCTCGCCCGCGTCGCGCCCACCGCCCGCGCCGTGCAGCTGACGATGGACCGCGAGGGCATCCGCCGCCTCGCCGCCGAGGAGCTGGGCCTGCCCACGAGCCGCTTCGCGTTCGCCTCCTCGCTGGAGGAGCTGCGGGAGGCGTGCTCCCGGATCGGGTTCCCGTGCCTGGTCAAGCCCACCATGTCGTCGTCAGGCAAGGGACAGTCGTCCCTCCACGGTCCCGAGGACGTGGAAACGGCGTGGGACTACGCGCAGTCCGGTGCCCGCGTCGCTGGGGCGCGCGTGATCGTGGAGTCGTTCGTCGACTTCGAGTACGAGATCACCCTGCTCACCGTCCGCAGCGTCGACCCGGAGACGGGGCAGATCCGCACCGACTTCTGCGAGCCGATCGGCCACCGCCAGGAGCGCGGCGACTACGTCGAGTCGTGGCAGCCGCAGGCCATGACCCGCGACGCCTACGACTCGGCGCGGTCGGTGGCGGCGCGGGTGACGGGCGCGCTCGGCGGGGTCGGAGTGTTCGGCGTGGAGCTGTTCGTCAAGGGCGTCGACGTGTACTTCTCCGAGGTCAGCCCCCGTCCCCACGACACCGGCCTCGTGACGTTGCGCAGCCAGGTGCTCAGTGAGTTCGAGATGCACGCGCGCGCCGTCCTCGGTCTGCCGGTGGTCACCACCATGGCCAGTCCGGGCGCGTCCGCGGTGATCTACGGCGGCACGGGGATCGCGGCGGACGGCACCGAGGGCGACGGGACCGTCGAGGGCGTCGGCTTCGCCGGTGTCGCCCGCGCGCTCGCCGTGCCGGAGGCCGATGTCCGCCTGTTCGGCAAGCCGTCCGCCAGTGAGTTCCGCCGGATGGGCGTGGCCGTCGCGACCGCCGAGGATGTCGAGATCGCCCGCGAGCGCGCGCGTGAGGCCGCCTCGCGTGTGACGGTGGTGAGGTAGGTGCGGAGGGTCGTCATGGCCGCGAGTATGGCGCGGGGGTCCGACAGATCGCGGGGGTCCGACAGATGACGACGACGAGGTCCCCGGCGGACGACGCGCGCGAACTGCCCCGCGAGCCCACCGCGCGGTGGATCACGGTGCTGATCACCGGACTGGT
This sequence comes from Dietzia sp. IN118, assembly GCF_032905965.1. Taxonomy (NCBI): domain Bacteria; kingdom Bacillati; phylum Actinomycetota; class Actinomycetes; order Mycobacteriales; family Dietziaceae; genus Dietzia; species Dietzia sp. IN118. The sequence goes on from NZ_JAUMSR010000001.1 coordinate 362,458, forward strand.
GGCCGTCTGGCTGGGCGTGCTGGCCTGGCAGGCGACAGTCCTGCCGGAGCGGGTGCCCACGCACTTCGGCTCGGGCGGTGAACCGGACGGCTGGTCGAGCAAGAGCGGCGCGCTCGCGTTCTCTGTGCTCGGGCCGCTGCTGTTCGCGCTGCCACTCCCGCTGATGTCGTTGATGGTCCTGCGGTGGCCGTCGTCGATCAACGTCCCCAACAAGCAGTGGTGGACCGCGACGGGCCCACGGCTGCGCCGGTTCGAGCGGCTCATGCGTGAGGACCTGTGGCTGATCACGGCCGTGATGCTGGTGACCCTCATCGGCGTCCAGGCGGGGATCACCGGGGCCGCGCAGACCGACGACGGCCGGTTGCCGGGTCTGTGGCTGGCCGGCCCGCTGATCGTGGCGTTCGTCGGCACCGGAGTCGTCCTCGCGAGGATGTACGGCAGTCGCTACGAGGAACAGTCCGACCTCGACTGACCTTCCTGTGAATGGTCGTCGACCCCATCCACAGGCCCTCGTCGTGAACTCCGTCCCGACGCGTGCCGCCCCTAGCGTGATTCCCGAGCGGCCCGCCACATCCGGGCCGGAGGGGAGCGTGGGTCATGGCGGGGCAGGGGGCTTTCGGTGAGATGCTGCTGGCGTTCGAACAGGTGGCGGTGACTGCCGAAGCGGCCCGTGTCCGCGAGGCGGGCGCGGTCCCGGTCGACAGTGCTGCGGGCCTGGTCTCGGCGCTGGCGGAGGCCTCGGCGGCGGCTGCCGGCATGGCGGCGGGAGGCGCGGGGGCGCTGCTCACCGGTCCCGCGCTGGCCGAGTGCGCGGCCCTGCTCGCCCGGCGCTCCCGAGACCACGAGGCGGACAGCCAGCGGATCGCGCAGGCGATGGCACGGGCGGCCGGACTCCTCGTGGAGGCGGATGAGGAGGTGGCCCGCGGTGTCGCCGGGGCAGCGGGCTGAGGCGCTGGTGGTGGCGATCGACCACGCCGAATCGCGGGCGGCGGCGGTGGGCCGGCGGATCGCCGAGTCGGCCGAGGACCTCGAAACGGTCGCCCGCCGGCTGGGCGGCGCGGTGGTCGGAGGTGTGGCGGACGGCGGCGCGGTGGTCGGTGCTGGCGTCGACGAGGGTGGCTGGTCCGGTCAGGCGGGGGCCCGGGCGCGCAGCCGCGCTGCGGATGCGGCCGCCGAGGCCAGGATGCTCTCCGGCAACTGCCTCTACGTGGCCGACGTCCTGCGGGCCGAGGGGGCACGGCTGGCGCGGGCGGTGATCAACTGGAGCGACGACGAACTCACCGCGCCCGGCACCGGGGACGCTGTGGCTGTGGAGGAGGCGGATCGCGGTCTGGCGATGCGCCTGTGGGAAGCCGCCGACCATCTCGCCGGGTACACGGACCCGGCGACGCGGCCATGCATCGACCTGTCAGGATCGACCGACGACGATCCCCGCGCTGTCGCCGAACTGTGGCACGGGCTGGGACCCGCCGATCGGGCCAGGCTGGCCCGAGACCACCCTGAGCTGGGCTCGGTGGACGGCTTGTCATCGGCCACGCGGGATGCGATCAACCGGACCCGATTGCGCCGACTGCTCGACGCGGCCGATACCGGCGCCGGCGGAGACGGGCTCGACGGTGTCGCGCCGGCCCTGTCGGCGTTGGCCGCGCATCTCGAGGCGGACCCGCGACGGCATCTGCTCGACCTGCACCCGGACGGTCGCGCGGTGGTCGCGAGCGCCGATCCCGACACCGCCGACCGGGTGGTCACGCTCATCCCGGGAACGGGGTCGTCGCTGGAGACGCTCGCTCGTACCGCCGGCCGGGCGGAGGCGGTGTGCGAGGCGGCCGCCTCGGGCCTCGACGGGGCCGGCTCGAATCCCGGTGCAGCCGACTCCGCACCCGGTGCGGCTGTCGAGTCCTGCGTCGCGGTGTCGTGGCAGGGCTACGACGCGCCCGCCGACGTCACGGCCGCCGGCTCCTCGACGGCACCCGCGCGAGCGCATGCCGCAGACCTGCGGACGTTCGCGGCGGGCCTGGACGCGGTCGAGCGGAGGGACGGCGACGATGCCCCCCACGCCGCGGTGGGGTACAGCTACGGGTCCGTGGTCCTGGGGGTGGCCGCCGCGGACCCGCTGGGGCTGGCAGCCGACCGGATGATCCACGTCGGCAGTCCCGGCGCGGGTGTCGACTCGATCGCCGTGCAACGGGTCGACGAAGCCGGCGTCGCGCGTGGGGCGGGACAGGACGAGGTGGTGGGAGTCGCCTCGCGCTGGGATCCGGTGCCGTGGTGGTCGGTCACCGGCGTGCTCGGCGGACGGCCGGGCACCGGGGAGTTCGGCGGGCTCGCGGTGGACGTCACCGAGCCTGGCTCGGGCGCCGACTCTGTGCGCAGCGCGCACTCCCGCTACTTCGACCCGGGCACGGTGTCACTGGACGAGATCGGCCGGCTCGTCGCGGAGACGGACTGACCCCGATAGCGATAGCGCCCCACATTCAGGACACCGGCAGCGCCCCGCATCCCCGACACCGACAGCGCCCCGCATCGACCGCCCCGGCCGGAAAAACCACCCCGGCACAATCCGCTACCCCGTCTCCGGATCCGCTACCCGGATTCGGGTAGCGGATCGGGAATCCGAGTAGCGGATTTCTCAGAGGCTCGCGGTGGAGCGGATCCGACAGGGGAGGGAAGGGTCAGCGGCTGGTGGAACGGGAGGCGCGAGCGACCTCCAGCATCTCCGCGCGGCCCGGCAGCTTGGTGCGTTCGCGGCCCGCCGCCTCGCCGAGCCCACGCTCGTGGGCGTCGATCTCCAGCCAGGCGTCGCCGTCGACGAGGTCCACGCCGCGGTCGGTGAGCAGGTCGCGCACGGCCTGCGGGTCCGGCTCGGCGGGCTCGGGCAGGGCGCCGGACTCGAGCTCGGTGGCCAGCTGCCCCACGGTCTCCACCGCGCAGGAACGGTTGGTGCCGATCACCCCGGAGGGCCCGCGCTTGACCCAGCCCGCGGTGAACAGACCCGGCAGGTGCTCCCCGCCCGGCGAGTCGAGGATCCGGCCGGAGTCGTTGGGGATGGTCGCCGAGTCGTGGTCGAAGGGCACTCCCTCCAGGGCGGACGAGCGGTAGCCGACCGCGCGATAGACCGCCTCGACCTGCAGGTCCTCCGTCCGGCCGCTGCTGCGGACCCGCCCGCCGGCACCGGCCGGCTCGGTCACCTCCAGGCGCAGCCCGGACACCCGGCCGTCGGAACCCAGGATCTCGACCGGGGACCGGTGGAAGCGGAACCGCACCACCCGTTCGCCGGCCGCGAGGGCGGCGGCCTCGGCCTCATCCGCCGTCCCCAGACCGGCCTCACGCTGTGCCCCGGCCCATTTCTCGAGTTGCGTGCACACCTGCCCGACCCGGCGATCGCTGTCGCGGAGGGTGCGAGCCTCGTCGTCGTCGTACTCCAGGTCGGCCGGGTCCACCACGATCGTGACGCCCTCCACCTTGGCCATCTCCCGCAGCTCCAGGGGAGTGAACTTGGCGTGCACGGGGCCGCGGCGGCCGATCACCGACACCACCCGGGTCGTGTTGGTGCCGAACCCGGTGCGGACGTGCTCGGGGATGTCGGTGGGCTCGAGCTGCTCGGGGCTGCGCACCAACATGCGCGCCACGTCCAGGGCGACGTTGCCCACGCCCACCACGGCCGCGCGCTCCGCGGTCAGCGCCCACTCGGGGTGCGCATCCGGGTGGCCGTCGTACCAGGTCACGAACTCGGCGGCCCCGTACGAGCCCTCGAGGTCCTCGCCCGGGATGCCGAGCCGACGGTCCGCGAGCGCGCCGGTGGAGAAGACGACCGCGTGGTAGAAGCGGTGCACGTCGTCTGCGGTGAGGTCGTTGCCGAACTCGACGTTGCCGAGGAACCGGATGCGCGGATCGGCGGCGATCCCCTCCAGCGTGCGGGCGATGCCCTTGATCCGGGGGTGATCGGGGGCCACGCCGTGCCGCAGCAGACCGTAGGGGACCGGGAGCCGGTCGATGAGGTCCACCACGATCCCGCGTCCGGAGGGATCCCGGTTGTCACTCCAGTCCAGCAGGGCCTCGCTGGCGTACACCCCCGCCGGGCCGGACCCCACTACGGCCACCCGGAACGGGGAATCTGTGACAGGCGTCATGTCCGCGATCGTCGCACAGAAAGGCGAGCGGGGTACCTCGACCCAGTCGATCTGCCGTCGGGGGAGCATAATCGACACCCATGAGCGACTACGCCGGGGACCTATCGCCCCGCCAGGCCTGGGATCTGCTCGCCTCCGATCCCGACGCGGTCCTGGTGGACGTCCGTACCAGCGCCGAGTGGCAGTGGGTCGGCGGCGCCGATCTGTCCGAGCTGGGCAAGCGCACGCTGGGCATCGAGTGGATGACCTCGGCGGGCCAGCCCAACGAGCGGTTCGTCGAGCACCTCGGCGAGGCCGGTGTCGCCGCGGAGACACCGGTGTTGTTCCTGTGCCGCAGTGGTGGCCGGTCCGCCGCCGCCGCGAGCCTGGCCACCGCCGCCGGATACCGCACCGCCTACAACGTGGCCGAGGGGTTCGAGGGCGACCCGGACGCCGCCGGACACCGCGGCACCGTCAACGGGTGGAAGGTCGCGGGCCTGGCCTGGCGCCAGTCCTGACCGGGCCACCACGGCCAGCCCGCCACGCCCGTACGCCCCTCGCCCCGCCGCATCACCCACGCACCACACACAAGAAAGCAGCGATGAGAAACAACGAGCTCCCCGACGGTCTCCACCCCGACACCCTGGGCGTGCGGGCCGGGCAGATGCGCACCGGCTTCGAGGAGACCACAGAGCCGATGTTCCTCAACTCCGGCTACGTCTACGAGTCCGCGGAGGCGGCCGAGGCGTCGTTCAACGGCGAGAAGCAGCGGTTCGTCTACTCCCGCTACGGCAACCCGACGGTCGCGATGTTCCAGGAGCGGCTGCGGCAGATCGAGGGCGCCGAGGCGTGCTTTGCCACCTCCTCCGGCATGTCCGCGGTATTCGTGGCCCTGGCCGCGCTGTGTGGGAACGGGTCGCGCCTGGTGGCCTCGCGCGCGCTGTTCGGCTCCTGTTACGTGATCTGTGCCGAAATCCTGCCGCGGTGGGGTGTGGAGACGGTGTTCGTCGACGGCGCCGACCTCGACCAGTGGCGCGAGGCGCTCAGCGAGCCCACCGACGCAGTCTTCTTTGAGACCCCCTCCAACCCCATGCAGGAGCTGGTCGACGTTCGCGCGGTGTGCGATCTCGCCCACGCCGCCGGCGCGCAGGTCGTGGTGGACAACGTCTTCGCCACCGTCCTGCACCAGAAGCCGCTCGAGCTGGGCGCGGACATCGTCGTGTACTCCACCACCAAGCACATCGACGGCCAGGGCCGCGTGCTCGGCGGCGCCGTGCTGGGCACCGAGGAGTACATCTCCGGGCCGGTGCAAAACCTCATGCGCCACGCCGGGTTCGGGATGAGCGCGTTCAACGCGTGGGTCCTGCTCAAGGGCCTGGAGACCATGAGCCTGCGCGTCGAGCGGATGAGTGCCAACGCGCTGGAGGTGGCGCGGTTCCTGGAGTCGCACCCGGCCGTGGAGCGGGTGACATACCCGATGCTCGAGTCGCACCCCCAGTACGAGTTGGCGCGGGCGCAGATGTCGGGCGGCGGGTCGGTGGTGACGTTCGGGTTGAAGTACGACGACGACGAGGGCGGCCGCGGCAAGAAGGAGTGTTTCGCCCTGCTCAACTCGCTCGAGGTCATCGACATCTCCAACAACCTCGGCGACGCCAAGACGCTGGTGACCCATCCCGCGACCACTACCCACGCGTCCATGGAGCCGGAGGCCCGCGCCGCGGTGGGCATCGGCGACAACGTGGTCCGACTGTCGGTGGGGCTCGAGTTCGCCGGAGACCTCATCGAGGACCTGCGTCGCGGTCTGGGGTGACGGTCTAGATTGATCGTATGTCTGATCGGGGTGAACATTCCCGGACCCGGGTAGCGGTCCTGCCCGCCGCCCACCCCGCGGTTCGCCGGATCACCGGCCTGGACGGGCTGGGCCATGTGGAGCTGGTGCCCGTCCGGCCCGGGGTGGTGAACGGGCAGACCCCGCCCGATGCGGTGACTCCCGCGGAGTTCGATCCCGGACATGAGGCGTCGGGCGAGATTCAGCGCGACGGGGACCCGCTGGGCGGCGTCGACCTGGCGCACGTGCACTTCGGGTACGACTACCTGGAGCCCGAGAGCGTGGACGGGGTGGTGGAGCACCTGGCGCGGGCCGGTGTGCCGATGGTGCTCACCGTCCACGACATCGTCTACCCGTCCCATGAGGACGAACTCCCGCACCGGGATCACACCGGCACACTGGTCGAGGCCGCCGCTGCCGTGGTCACGCTGACCGAGGTGGCGGCGCACGAACTGTGGGTGCGGTGGGGCGTCGAACCGGTGGTCGTGCCGCACCCGCGGCTGCTGGACGAGGACGAGGTCTCCTCCGCCATCCGCGCCGGCAAGCACCTACGCGGTCCCGGCGATCCGGTGGTGGTGGGGGTGTTGCTGGAGCGGATGGGCGAGAACATCGACGGCCCGGAGCTGCTGGACCAGCTGGCGCCCGTCGCCCACGGGCGGCGGGGCGCGCACCTGCGGATCGTGGTGGAGGCGCAGGCGTGGCGCGACGCGTGCGGCGAGGACCGCGAGGCCGGCGGGCACCATCTGGTGGCGGAGCTGGCGGCCGAGGGCGGCTGGGAGTCGGTGCGGTTGGTGCGGTACGAGTCGTTGGACCTGGCGCCGTTGCTGCCCGAGTTCGCCGCGCTCGACGTGTGCGTGTTGCCGTACCGGTTCGCCACCCATTCCACCTGGTTGGAGTTGTGCCGCGACCTGGGCGTGTCGCCGGTGTTCCCGGCGGTGGGGTGCCTGCGGGAGCAGTGGTTCGACCGTTGCGATCCGGGCGATCACTCCGGGGAGGTCTACGATCCCCACGATCCGTCCGCGGTGGCGGTGGCGGTGCGGGCGGCGTTGGAGAATCCCCGGGCCGTCCCGCCGCGGGTCGAGGGCGCTGATCCGACGAGCGTCATCGCGGCCCATGCGCGGATTTATGCCGAGGCCGCCGGGCGCCGCTGAGCGTCCCGGGGGCCGGGGCGCGGTGGGGTGGTGGCTGCGCTCGGCCGGGCCGGGCCGGGGCCCTGCGCCGGGCCGGCTAGGAGTCGGCGTCGCCGCGGGCGATGTCGACCGGCCAGGCCAGCGTGAGCATCGAGTCGGTGGCCGGGGCGGCCGCGTCCATACTCAGCTCGAGACACACGGTGACCGGGGATCCGGGCGTGGTGCGGGTGGCGCCGGGCAGGACCAGTGGTTCGTCGACGGTGGGCGCGTCGAGTGGCACCGGGCGGTCACTGTCGCCGGCGAGGATGCTCGGCGAATCGAGATCGAACGTCGGCGCGGCGCATGCTCCGCCGCGGGCCGAGACGGCCCGGACCCGTACATGGGACGCGGTCTCGGGGTCGCCTTCGACGAGGGCGCCCTCGCCGATGTCGACGTGGGCCTCGGACCGGGAGTCGACGGTGGTGCGCAGTGTCAAAGGCTGATAGGCGGAGCGGTTGCGCAGGCCGGCTGTGTCCACGCGGACGGGGAAGTGGCCGCCGTAGGAGGAGATGGGCGCGGTCCAGGTCGTACCGAAGTCGGTGGACGCCTGGACGGACCACGCCGAGCTGCGCAGTTCGGACTCGCGGGTCTGCTCGTCGCGGTCCTGGACGATCATCGTCGCGCCGAGTGCGCAGACGGAGGCGGCACCGAGTGCGACCAGCGTGGTCGCCGCGTGCCGGATGCGCATGACTCCTCCGAAGGGCCGTCTGGTGGAGATCGGTCCAGAGGAGGGGGCTCTGGTGCGGGCGGGGCCGCAGTGATCGCCGTTTCAACTAGTTTATGGCTCCCGGCCGAAGCATCGTTACAGCACCCCCGGGTGTGTCCGATATCACTCTGGTTGTGGCGTGTCGACCGGCCGTCAGCGGATGTAGACCACGGTGCCGGTCTCCTGGTTGATGGCGGCCCAGCGCCAGCCGTGCGCGGCGGGGTCGTCCGAGGTGAAGGTGGCCCACGCTGCGCCGGGGTCGCTGCTGCCCAGCCAGATCGCGAGCGCCGCAAGCCCCTGCTGGGCGTCGCTGGGGATGGTGTTCCTGACTATCGGGGAACGCGGATGACACTGGCCGTGGCTGTGAGTCTGAATCGGAATGCGGCGTCCTGCTTATCGAGCTCAACGCGTCGCAGGGGTGGCGCTTGTCAACACGTGCACCCCTGCCCGGCCCTGTTGGCATACTCGGCCCCGTGCCCCGCGCGCGCCAGAGGTGAATCTGGTCACATGCCTACCTGCAGGAGAAGCCGATGCCCGACACCCCGTCCCTGAAGCTCGGTTACAAGGCGTCGGCCGAGCAGTTCGGTCCGCGTGATCTGGTGGAGTTCGCCGTGATGGCGGAGCAGGCGGGGATGGATTCGGCGACGGTGTCGGATCATTTCCAGCCCTGGCGTCACGACGGCGGTCACGCGCCGTTCTCGTTGGCGTGGATGACGGCGGTGGGCGAGCGCACCGAGCGGCTGCAGCTCGGCACCTCGGTGCTCACCCCGACGTTCCGCTACAACCCGGCGGTGTTGGCGCAGGCGTTCGCGACGATGGCGTGCCTGTACCCGGGCCGCATCTTCCTCGGTGTGGGCACGGGTGAGGCGCTCAATGAGATCGCCACCGGCCACCAGGGCGAATGGCCGGAGTTCAAAGAACGGTTCGCCCGACTGCGCGAGTCGGTCCGGCTGATGCGCGCACTGTGGACCGGCGAGACGACGAGCTTCGAGGGCGACTACTACTCGACCAAGGACGCGTTCCTCTATGACGTGCCCGAGGGTGGCGTGCCTGTCTACGTCGCCGCGGGTGGTCCGGTGGTGGCCAAGTACGCCGGCCGGGTGGGCGACGGGTTCATCTGCACCTCCGGCAAGGGGATGGAGCTGTACACCGACAAGTTGCTCCCGGCCGTCGAGGAGGGCGCGGGAATCAACCAGCGCGACTCCTCGCAGATCGACCGGATGATCGAGATCAAGATCAGCTACGACCCCGACCCGGCCGCCGCGTTGGAGAACTGCCGCTTCTGGGCCCCGCTGTCGTTGACACCGGAGCAGAAGCACTCGGTGGACTCCCCGCGCGAGATGGAGCGCCTCGCGGATGAGTTGCCGATCGAGCAGGTCGCCAAGCGGTGGATCGTCGCCTCGGACCCCGACGAGGCCGTCGAGCAGGTCAAAAAATACGTCGACGCGGGCCTGAACCACCTGGTCTTTCACGCCCCCGGCCACGACCAGAAACGCTTCCTCGACCTGTTCCGCACCGACCTCGAACCGCGACTGCGAGCCCTTGCATGAGTAACGAGAACAACCTCCCCGGCCCGGACACGGCCGATCTCTCCGGCCTCGAGGGCATCCTCGGCCACAAGGAATCGGTCCGCGTCCTGCGCTATCCGCACGAGACCGAGCCGGATGAGGAGGGTCAGACCACGGAGTGGCATTGCGACATCGTCGTCGTCGACGACGTTCCCGCGCCCGGCTTCTCCACCTACGCCACCGTGGGCGCCCGCGAGCTCCCCACCAACGTCACCACGCCCGAGGGGCGACAGATCCGCTCCGAGTTCGTCACCGTCGGCCGCACCGGTCACCGCGCCATGGCCGACGTCCTGGACGCGTGCGCGCTCGCGGTGGCCACCGGTTCCATCCACGTGGCGCCCGGCGCGGTGATCCCCAACGCGGTCGGGCTGGTCGATCCCGGCCGCACGTGCGAGCACCTGGTCCTCACGCCGCCGTTCCTGTGGCCCGACCTGCAGGTGGTCGACGAGACCGGCGGCCTCGATGGCACCGGCCCCCTGCTCACGCGCCTGCAGGCCGTGCCGATCACCACCGCGGAGATGTCCGCCATCGGACGCGACGGCGCCGACGCCCTGTTCGAGCGGCTCGACACCGCCGACGCCGACGTCACCAACCCGGACCGCCCGAGCGTGGTGTGAGTGAGGCTGGTGTGAGTGGGCCCCGTGTGAGCGCGCCTGCGCCCCGGACGCCCCGCGGTGTCACGCACGTACTCACCACCGCGGCCGGGCTGATGCTCGTCGAGGCCACCCCCGACGGCATCGCGCGCCTCGTCCAGGTGGACGCGGACCAGCTCGACGCAGACCAGCTCGACCACAGGGATGCCTCCGCGACCTGGTTCAACGTGAAACATCACGACGACGACGAGGACCGCGATCCCGAGCCCGGCGCCGCGGCGGAGCACCTCGCCCGCCTGGCGGAACAGGTGGAGGACTACCTGGCCGGGAGGCTCCGCGGGTTCGACGTCCCGCTGGACTGGGCCGCGGCCGGGGTCCACGATGAATTCTCACGTGAGGTCTACCGCGAGATCCAGCACATCCCCTACGGCGAGACCTCCAGCTACGGCCAGGTCAGTATCGACGCCGGCCGGCCACGCAACGCCCGTCGCGTCGGCCGGCTGTGCACGCTGGTGCCGGTGCCGTTCGTCATCCCCGTCCACCGGGTGATCCGCGCCGATGGCGGAATGGGGAACTGCCCCGAGTACCGGCTGCGGCTGCTCGAGCACGAGCGACGCAACATCGCCGCCGAGCGTGCCGGAAAGCCGGGCCCGCTCCCGTTCCGGTAGGCATCGCCGCCGTTCGTCCGGGCACGGCCGGATCGGTGGGACGGCGGCCACACCGTGGTTAGTGTGGCGGTCAGCGTCGGGGGCCGAGGGGTCCGCCGGCGCGGACCGCCTGCCGTCGACCACAACCCACGGGGGAAGCCATGACAGCCGGAACCGTCGCCACCACTGCCCGCGCCGAGAGCGTGGTCGAGATGTTCCAGCGGGTCCGGGGGCTCACCGACCTGCTCGCGTCCCGGCTCAGCCCGGAGGACCAGATCCCCCAGTCGATGACCGCGGCCAGCCCCGCAGCGTGGCACCGGGCGCACACCACGTGGTTCTTCGAGGAGTTCGTGCTGGGTCGGCTGCCGGGCTACACCTCGCCGGAGCCGGTGTTCCGCTTCCTGTTCAACTCGTACTACGAGGCGGTCGGCCCACGGCAGCCGCGGCCGCAGCGCGGGCTCATCACCCGCCCGTCGGTGGCGGAGATCGGGGACTTCCGCGCCCGCATCGACGAGGCCGTCGTCGACGCCCTCGAGGCGGGCCGGGTCGACGAGCGTGGCCTCGAACTGCTGGAGCTGGGCTGCCATCACGAGCAACAGCACCAGGAGTTGCTGCTCATGGACATCAAGCACCTCTTCTCGCACAACCCGACCGACCCGGTCTACGTCCACAGGGCGGCGGACCCGGCAGGAGCGGCGCCGGGGGAGACCGAGTGGCTCGCCGTCGCCGAGGGGGTCGCGCAGGTCGGCGCCCCGGCTCCCGGCGACTCCGACGTCGGGGACGGCTTGGGCGCCACCGCCGCAAGCCCCGCCACCGCCGCAGGCCCCGCGTTCTCCTATGACAACGAGCGTCCCCGCCACCGGGTGTGGATCCCCGGCGGTGAGGTCGCCACCCGCCAGGTCACCGTCGGCGAGTGGAAGCAGTTCATGGCCGACGGCGGTTACTCCCGGCCCGAACTGTGGTTGTCCGACGGCTGGGCCACGGTCCAGGCCGAGGGCTGGGATGCGCCCGGGTACTGGCGACGTGAGGACGACAGCCCGGTCGGCCGCGCCGCCGACACCGCGACCGCCGCTGGCCCCGCGACCGCCGCCGACGGTGAGTGGACCACCTTCACGCTGAGCGGCCGGCGGCCGGTCGTCGACGCCGAGCCCGTCATCCACGTGTCCTTCTACGAGGCCGACGCCTACGCCCGCTGGGCCGGCGCACGGCTGCCCACCGAGTTCGAGTGGGAGGTCGCCACCACCGGCTGGGAGATCCGCGACGAGCTCGACCCCGACCGCTGCCACCCGCGGCCCGCCGCGGAGCGGACGATCGGCGGCGTGTGGGAATGGACTGCCAGCGCCTACCTGCCGTATCCGGGGTTCGTCACCGAGGAGGGCGCGGCCGGCGAGTACAACGGCAAGTTCATGTCCGACCAGCATGTCCTCCGCGGTGGCAGCGCGTTCACGCCTGCCGGCCACACGCGGCACACGTACCGGAACTTCTATCCCGCCGCCTCGAGGTGGGCGGCCGCGGGACTGAGGCTCGCCCGGTGACCGGCGCGCGCGAGGTGGCCGCCCAGTGCGGTGCCGCCGGGCCCGACGGCCCCGGTGCAACTACAGCAACGACAACGACGACGACAACAACGATGACAACGACGACGACGAGCACCGCCGATCCCGACACCGCCGCGCTCGAATCGGATCTGCGCGCCGGGTTCTTCGACGACCCGCCGACCGTGCCGCCCCGCTGGTTCTACGACGAGAAGGGCAGCCTGCTCTTCGACCGGATCACCCGGCTCGCGGAGTACTACCCCACCCGCGCGGAGGCGGAAATCCTGCGGTCGCGGGCCGTCGACATCGTCGGCGATGCCGACACACTCGTCGAGCTCGGGGCCGGGACCTGCGAGAAGACGCGGGTCCTGCTCGACGTCCTCGCCTCCCGCCCGACCGGCGCCACTGATCCAGCCGGCCCACTGTTCGTTCCGGTCGACATCAGTACCGAGATGCTCTTCGGTTCCGCCCGGGCGCTCACGGCCGAGTACCCCGGACTGCGTGTCGTCCCGGTCGTCGGAGACCTCACCGCCCTCGACGGCCCGCTACCGGGCGAGCCGGGCGGGCGGCTGGTGCTCTTCCTCGGCGGCACGATCGGCAATTTCAGCGAGGCCCAGCGAGCAGAGTTCCTCGCGATGCTGCGCGGCGTCATGGACCCGGGCGACCGGCTGGCGCTCGGCTTCGACCTCGTCAAGAGCCCCGAGCGGCTGGTCGCGGCCTACGACGACGCCGACGGCGTCACCGCCGAATTCAACCTCAACATGCTCGACGTGATCGCCCGGACCGTCGAGTGCACCGGGCTGGACAGGCGCGATTTCCGCCACGAGGCCGTGTGGAACGCCGCCGAGAGCAGGATCGAGATGTGGTTGCGGGCGGTCCGCGACGTGCACGTCGACTTCCCGACGCTGGGGCGCTCGCGAACCCTCGCCGCGGAGGAGGGCATCCGCACCGAGATCGCTCGGAAGTTCGAGCCGGACGCACTCGCCGACGACCTCGCCGGCCACGGGTTCGTCGGCCCGACCGTGTGGACCGACGACGCCGGGGACTTCGGGCTGGTCCTCGTCGTCGTCGACTAGGGGTACACCGTGACCCCCCGGGGCGCCCCGGATCTCGCCGATCGGGCCCGCGGCCTTCTCGGGGAGGCCCGCGCGGCCGGGGCCGCCGTCGACTCGGCGGCGGCTGAACTGTTCCGGCTGGGCGGGGAGGTCGCGCGCGCCGGCACCCGGGCCGAGGCCGCCCGGAGCGGGGCGCACGTCGCGGCCGAGCGGGACCTGGTGAGCGGCTTGCTCGACGAGCTGGACGTGATCGCCCGGGTAGCGGATCGGCTCGTCGCCGAGCTCGACCGGGCCGACGGCGGCGGGCGAGGCGCCGCCGACGGCGGGGCCGGGCCGCGGGCGACCCTCGTCTCCGTTCGGCGGGTCATCGAGGCGGCGGACAGTCGGGGCCGCGAAGGTATGTGGTTGGGAGAGCTGGCGACGGACCGGGTTCGGGATTTCGCCGAGTTCGAACTGCTGTACTCGCGCGCGTCGCAGCACCTCGACCGCCGCCGGTGGGACGCCGCCGACGCCGTCCTGCCCCGGCTCGTCGCACTGGATCGCGCGCTGGTGAGCACGGAGATCGGCGCGATGCTCGACGAGCTCAAGTTCCGCCTCATGACTTCGCGGGGATGACGCGGGCCGACCTGCGACGATGCGCTTCCGGACCGGTTCGTGTCGTACGTGTGTTCTATGCTTCGGGGTATGGAACAGGGAGTATGGGATGCGGAGGGGCGGGGCGGTGAGCGGGACGAGCCGGCCCCGCTGACCGACGTTCTCGCGTTCCTGGAGGCGTCGGTGGAGACGCTGTGCGCGGTCGACTGGGCCGAGCACGACGCGGACGCGCTCGCCCACGCGGTGGGTCGCGTGGAGGTCGTGGCCCGGCGGCTGGACGCCAGTGGCTCCCGGGCCACTGCGGAGTTGGCCGCGCTGCACCGTCAGAAGGGACGCACCGCCGGTGGCGTCGCCGCGCTCCTCGCCGAGAAGCTGGGACTGGCGAAGGGCACGGTGCACGGTCGGATCGACGCCGGAGGACGTCAGGCCACCCCGGCCGGGCGGGCGGCCGCGAACGGGGAGATCACCGGCGAGCACGAGCGGATCATCGCCCGAGCCGTCTCCGGTCTGCCCGGAACGATGGGCGGCGACGCCAAGGTGTGTTTCGCCGAGGAGCTCACGGAGTTCGCCCGCACGGCGGCGCCCGCCGACCTGCGGGCCGAGGCCGCCCGCCGGGTCGCCGCCCTGTGCCCGGACCGCGGACGGGACCGCGAGGAGCACCAGGAACGTCAGCGCTCGGCGCGGCTCGGCGCGGTTCGGTCCGACGGCACCAGCACCCTGACGATGACCTTGACGCCCCGCGGCCGCGCCCTGGTCGAGAGGGCACTGTGCGACTTCGGCGGGCCCGGCGGCGCCGTGGAGTGTGAACCCGGGTCCGACGAGCGTGCCCCCGAACAGCGCGCCCACGACGCCCTGGTGCACCAGTGGGCCCTCGGCTCGACCGTCGACCCCGCCCGCCCCAAGGGCATCGCGACCATCGTCGTGCGGGTGACACCGGAGCAGCTCGAGGACCCCACGACGCTCGTGCAGACCGACGCCGGCACCCAGCTCAGCGTGCGGCAGGCGGTCTCCATGGCCGGAACGATGCCGTGGTTCGTCTCCCTGCTGCGCGACGGCCGGGAGGAGCTGCACCGGATCGACGTGGACGCACACCCCGACCGGCGCCTGGCGTCGGCGATCCAGCGGTTGGTCCTCTACGCCGCCCACGGAGGGTGCACCTTCCCCGGGTGCACCGCCCCGGCCAGGCGAAGTCAGTTCCACCATGTGAGGGAGTGGTCACGGGGCGGGTCGACGACGGTCGCCAACGGGGCACTCGGCTGTCCCGTCCACCACGGGTTCGTCGGCGACGGCCCCGGAGGGTGGAAAACCGTGGTGAACCCCTCCGCGCCCGGCCTGTGCACGTGGCTGCCTCCCGGCGTCGACAGGCTCACCGATGTGTGACGACCCGCCCCGGACCGGGGTGGGGGATCGGCCCGTCGGGTGTGTACCAGGTGTGCTGCGCCGCCGGCGCTGTCACAATGCCCCCGTGCCCGAATCCCTTCCTCCCGAGTCCGTAGCGTCCGATACCCTCGCGTCCGACACTCCAGCGTCCGAGACTCTCGCGTCCGAACCCCGCGCCTCGGGGCCAGGCGATCCCACCGGGGCCGAGTTGTCCGACTCCGACGTCGCCGCACTCTCGATCCCGTCCCAGTCGGGCGGTGAGCCGCTCTCCTCGTCCGCGGTCTACGTCGTGGCCCCCGAGGGCGACACGGGCAAGTCGACCGTCGCGCTGGGGCTGCTGCGCATCCTGGCCGGGACCGTCCAGCGGGTCGGGGTGTTCCGCCCCGTCACGGTCGCGCCCCGCCCCGCCGGTCCCGGCGTCGAGGACGAGGAACCGGTACGCGACCGCATCGTGGAGATGCTGCTGCAGCAGACCACCGTGGACCTCGACTACGAGGACTGCATCGGCGTGACCAACATGCGCGTGCACTCCGACCGCGACGCCGCCCTGAGCGAGATCGTGCACCGATATGAGGCGGTGGCCCGGCAGTGCGATGTCGTCGTGATCGTCGGCACCGACTACACCGGGGTGCCCAGCCCCACCGAGTTCGACTTCAACGCCACGATCGCCGTGAACCTCGGCGCCCCCGTCTTGCTGGTGCTCCGCGGATCCGACCGCACCCCGGCCGAGATCGCCACCAACGCCCGACTCACCCTCGAGGAGCTGCGTGTCGAGCACGCCCACCCCGTGGGAGTCGTCGTGAACCGGTGCGATCCCGACGCGCTGGACGAGATCCGGGCCGAGCTCGGTTCGCTGGACGTGCCGGCCTGGACTCTGCCCTCCCAGTCGCTGCTCACCGCGCCCACGATGGGTGAGCTCATGGAGGCGGTCGACGGCGAGCTCTACTCTGGCGACCCGGCCCTGCTCGACCGCGAGGCGATGGCCGTGATGGTCGGCGGCATGACCGGTGACCGGATCCTGGAGCGACTGGTCGACGGGATGGTCGTCATCGTCCCCGCCGACCGCACCGACGCGGTCCTGGCCATCCTCGCCGCACACGCCGCCGAAGGCTTCCCCTCGCTGGCAGGGATGATCTGGAACGGTGGGGTCAGGCCGAACGCGGCGTTGGACAGGCTCGTCCGCGGGATGCGCTCCACCCTCCCGATCATCTGCACGGGTCACGGCACCTACGACACCGCCCGTCTGGCCGCCGAGACCCGCGGGCGCGTGTTCTCGGGCTCGGGGCGCAAGGTGGAGACCGCGCTCAGCCTGATGGAGAAGCACGTCGACACCGAGGAACTACTCGCACCGCTGCGGGTCGATGCGCCCGACGTGACGACGCCGCAGATGTTCGAGCATCAACTCCTCGAGCGTGCCCGCGCAGACAAGCGCCACATCGTGCTCCCCGAGGGCGACGACGACCGCATCCTGCACGCCGCCGGCCGGCTCCTGCGGCGCGACGTGGCCGACCTGACGATCCTCGGTGACCCCGAGGCGATCCGTCGGCGTGCCGACGAGTTGGGTATCGACCTGAGCGGCGCGACACTGCTGGACCCGCGGACGAGCGAGCACGCCGATCGGTTCGCCGACGAATATGTCGAGCTGCGCAAGCACAAGGGCATGACCCTGGACGTGGCCCGTGACCGCATCCTCGACATCTCCTATTTCGCCACGATGATGGTGTACACCGGGCTCGCCGACGGCATGGTCTCGGGCGCCGCCCACACCACCGCCCACACCATCCGCCCCGCCCTGGAGATCATCCGGACCCGACCCGGCGTGCAGACGGTCTCCAGCGTGTTCCTCATGTGCCTGGCCGACCACGTTCTGGCGTTCGGGGACTGCGCGGTGGTGCCCGACCCCACCGCCCAGCAGCTCGCCGACATCGCGGTGTCGTCCGCCGAGACCGCCTCGCGGTTCGGGATCGACCCGCGTGTGGCACTGCTCTCCTACTCCACCGGGGACTCCGGCAGTGGGGCCGACGTCGACAAGGTGCGCGAGGCGACCGCACTTGTGCGGTCGCGGATCGCCGAGGCGACCGAGGGTGATCCGGCTGCCGGCCTCGTCGTGGACGGGCCCCTGCAGTTCGACGCCGCCGTCGACCCCACCGTCGCGACCAAGAAGATGCCCGACTCCCCGGTCGCCGGCCGGGCCACCGTCCTGGTGTTCCCCGACCTCAACACGGGCAACAACACCTACAAGGCCGTACAGCGGACCGCGGGCGCGGTCGCGATCGGCCCGGTCCTCCAGGGGCTGCGCAAGCCGATCAACGACCTGTCCCGCGGTGCGCTCGTGGAGGATATCGTCAACACGGTCGCCATCACCGCAGTCCAGGCGCAGGGCGTCGGAGACCTCCAGGGAAGCGACTCATGACCCGCGTGCTCGTCATCAACTCCGGCTCCTCCTCCCTGAAGCTGCAGATCCTCGACACCGCCGTCGAGGGTGAGTTGGCCTGGGCTCTGGTCGAGCGGATCGGTGAGCCCGTGGGCACGCTGACCGTGCGTCGCAGCGACCTGGCCGGTGCCGGTGCGGAAGAACGCACCGCGGAGGCGGAGTTCCCGGACCACACCGCCGCGCTCGGTCACGTACTGGAGTTGGCGGAGGAGCTGCACGTCCATCCCACCGGCCTGG
Source organism: Dietzia sp. IN118 (assembly GCF_032905965.1). Classification (NCBI taxonomy): domain Bacteria; kingdom Bacillati; phylum Actinomycetota; class Actinomycetes; order Mycobacteriales; family Dietziaceae; genus Dietzia; species Dietzia sp. IN118. Next base: position 380,310 of record NZ_JAUMSR010000001.1, read on the forward strand.
GGGTCGAGGCGATCGGCCACCGTGTGGTCCACGGCGGGCCGGCCTTCCACGAGCCGGTCGAGGTGACGCCGGAGGTGGAGGCCGACATCGAGAAGCTCGAGGTGCTCGCCCCTCTGCACAACCCGGCCAACCTGCGTGGCATCCGGGTGGCCCGCGACCTGCTGCCGGGGCTGCCGCACGTGGCCGTGTTCGACACCGGGTTCTTCCACACCTTGCCCGCCGCCGCCCACACCTATGCCATCGATCGCGAGACGGCACGCGAGTGGGACCTGCGCAGGTACGGCTTCCACGGCACGAGCCACGAGTTCGTCTCCCGCCGTACCGCCGACGTCCTGGGCCGCCCGTACGGCGAGCTCAACCAGATCGTCCTGCACCTGGGCAACGGGGCGTCGGCGTCCGCTATCGAAGGTGGCCGCGCCATGGATACGTCCATGGGTCTGACGCCCCTCGAGGGACTGGTCATGGGTACACGACCCGGAGACCTCGACCCCGGCCTGATCATCCACCTCATCCGTGACCGGGGCATGTCGCCCGAGGACGTCTCCACTCTGCTCAACCGCCGGTCGGGACTGGAGGGGTTGTCGGGGGTGCGCGACTTCCGCGAACTCCTGACGCGGGTCGACGACGGTGACGAGGACGCCATGCTGGCCTACGACGTGGTGATCCATCGCCTGCGTCGCTACATCGGCGGCTACTGGGCGGTCCTCGGCGACGTGGATGCGATCACGTTCACGGCAGGGGTAGGGGAGAACGTCGCGCGCCTGCGGGCCGACGCGCTGTCGACCATGCGCGGCTGGGGTGTGGAGATCGACGCCGAGGCCAACGAGAACGGCACCGGCGAGCGGGTCATCTCCACCCCTGACAGTCGCGTAACGGTGCTCGTGGTGCCCACCGACGAGGAACTGGCGATCGCGAGGGCGTGCGACGACGTGCTGGGCCTGGGACGATAACGTCGTCCACATTTGCTAAGAACAGCTTTAGTTATAGAGTGCGGGGTGATCCCCGCATCCGAGTCCGGGCTGAACGAAGTCGGACGATGCCCCACGCCTCACCTTCCTCCCCGGACACCCGGCCCGAGCGCGGGCCGCGCCCCGGCCCGACGCAGGGTCCGCCCAGGAAGCGTGGGATCGTGCCGCTCATCCTGGCTGCGGTCGCCACCCTGGTCCTGGGCGGGGCGTCCGTGGCGCAGGCGGTGACGGTGCCGGCCCTCGATGCCCACGCCGATCTGGAGTTCTCGCTGGATGGTTCCACCTGGACGGACGCCCCGGATCTCGCTCTCGGTTCGTGGGGTTGCGACCCGGCCGGTGGGGCCGGGGTCCCCGATCCGCCCGCAGTCCCCGCTCCGCCCGCAAGCCCCGTTCCGCCCGGGGCGAGCGCCAGCATCCCCGACGTGGACCCGTGCGCGATGCTCCCCGGCGAATCCGTTGACCGCACCTATCACGTCCGTAATGCGGCCGACTCCGGCCGCACCGGCCGGTATGCGGTGGGGGTCGGTGACTTCGTGGTGTCGGAGGGCGCCGAGTTCGAGGTGCGCTCGAGCATCACCGGCGCGACGGCCGCCGACTCGGGGACCGTGATGCTGTACGGCGCGGGAACCGGGCAGGCCGGGGGCTCTCCGGCCCGCGGTGCCACGGTGGCCGCCCTGGAACTGGAGCCGGGGGAGTCGGCGCGCGTGGTGGACGAGGTCTCCGTTCCGCTCGACGTCCGCAACAGTGCGCAGCGGCAGAGTGTCAGCCCGAGGATGTGGGTGTCATTCTCCGATGTCGACGGCCTCGACCGCGACGGCGACGGACTGCCCGACACCACCGAGGACCTGATCGGCACCGATCCGTCCGACCCGCTCAACCGGCTGCCCGATGTGACCGCGGGGCACGAGTACGGGCCCGAACGGTTCCTCCCGACCCCGCCCGAGGGCACCGTGCTCGACGTGGTCACCGACACGCTGCCGCCCGGCATGCGACTCGAGGACGGGGCCCTGACCGGTACTCCCACCCGCGCCGGTACCTATGACATCTCGTTCTCGGTCACCATGCCCGGAGGGGCCACCTACACCTCTGTCCGGCGCGTGGTGGTCCACCCCGCCTCCGGCGGCGGTTCGACGGACCTGCCGGACATCGTGTGGCCGGTCATCGTCGGGGGCGTCATCGGCGTGGTGGTCGGTGTCGTCGGCCCCGCCCTGGGCTCCCTGGCCGGTTCGCTCGGTGGGTCGTCCGACTCGTCCGGTTCATCCGGTTCAGGTGGCCCCGGTGGTCCCGGTGGCCCCGGTAGCTCCGCCGGTTCGGACTCGCTGGCGGGCACCACCGCCCCCACCGCCTCTGCCCCCACCGCCCCCGCGACCGCGGCCACCACGCCTGACGCGGACCCCGCCACCGACGAGGGTGGCGCCACCGGCCGGGTCGCCGAGAGTGCGGTGACCCCGCGCGAGGGGGCGCCGTCGGACGCGTGGATCCGCGCCAATTCGGAGGTCCGCGGGTCGTTGGCCACCACCGGCGTCAGCGGGGCCGAGCTCGTGCTGTGGGCGCTCACCGCGGCGGCGGCCGGCGCGACACTCATCCTGTTCGCCAGGCGACGCCGCCGCCACGATGACCCGGCCCTCGCCACCGACCCCGCTCTCGACCCCGCTCTCGACCGCGAGGGCTGAGCCGCCCGTCCCGAGGGGAGAACCCCTGAAGTCGGTGGAACCCCCGCGGACTCAGAACAGGGTGCGTGGACGGATGCTGTTGGCCTGGTCCACCAGACGGAACCGCTGCTGACGGGTCTCCGTGGAGCGCGCGAGGGTCCGCAGTACGGTCTCCGCGCCGGAGCGCAGCCCGAACTCGGTGAACGGCACGCCGCGCATGAGAGGTGACGGGGACGGCTCGTTGTCCGGCAGCTGAATCCAGGCGAGTGCGGTGGTGAGAACCGTGAGCCGGATCTGGAACGCCCTGTGCTCGCCGGCGGACAGGTTGGTCACCCGGCGGGCGGCCTCGCGGAGGTGGGACTCCTCGGTCTCATCGAGCGGGCGGCCCTGGCACAGCAGGAGGATCGCGGTGAGGTTGGCCAGCGCTGAGTACCGGGAGTTGGGTGGGACGCGGTCGAGCTCCTCGATGGCGGACTTGACCTCGCCACGCCGCTGGAGTTGGCGCGCCAGCCCGAACGCGGAACTGATCACCGACCGGTCGACCGACCACACCGTGCGGTAGAAGTGTTCGCTCGAGCGTGCCCAGCGGGCCCGGTCGCTCTCGGGGCACACGTCGAGGATCAGTTCGGCCGTCGCGGCCAGGGCCAGCTTGGGGCCGTTCTCGCCGGGCATGGCCGAGAGCACCCTCTGGAACTTGGGATACGCCCCGACGGGGTCGCCCTTGAGCAGGTCGGTCACGCCGTCGTACCAGACCAGCCGCCATTCGGCGGGCATCCGGTGCGCGTTCTCCTCCAGCAGCGCCTCGGCCGCGGCGAGATCGTCGCTCTCGAGGTAGGCGCGGGTGAGTGACATGATCACGCCGACGCTCTCGCGGGCCTCGGACTCGGTGTCGGAGTACAGCTCGAGGAGGGTGTCGATCCGCTGCTCGACCGAGGTGTACGAGGTCGCGGCGAGAATGCGGCTGGCGGGGTCGGAGGCCTCCATGAGCGGCACCGGCAGGGCGTCGACCAGTTCGGACCCGGTGAGCGTCGTGTCGCGGGCGCGGCCGTCGACGAGGAAGTCGGTCGGCTCGACGGTGAAGAGCGTGCCGAAGGTCGATCGCTGGGGTGAGAACACCGAGGAGAACGCCGGGTGCGGGACCCCGGTGCGCAGCGCGAGTACCTCCCGCAGGACGCCCATGAGCTGGTTGGCCATCCCGTTGGCACTGCGGAACCGCGAGTCGGGTTCCTCGTGGGTCGAGCGCAGGAGGAACCGGTACAGCGAGTCGTACCGGCTGAACACCGGCTCCTCCATCGGGGAGGGGATGCCGTCGGCGTAGCGGCCGTCGACCACGGGGAGCCGCACGATGAGCGAGGCGAGGGTGCGACCGACGGTGTACAGGTCGGAGGCGATGGTGGGCCCGGTCCGGGGGATCTCCGGGGCCTGGAAACCGGGGGTGCCGTAGATGTGCCCGTAGTCCCCGACGCCGGACACCGCGCCCATGTCGATCAGTTTGACGTGGTCCTCGGTGAGCATGATGTTCTCGGGTTTGAGGTCGTTGTAGACCAGTCCCACCGAGTGCAGGTAGGAGAGCGCCTGCAGGACCTCGAGCACGTAGGCGATGGCCTTCTCCACCGGCAGCACCCGCCCGGGTGCCGCTCGTCGGACGTCGCGCAGGCTGGGGCCGCCGACGTACTCCATGACGATGTACCCGCCATGGGTGGGCGACGTGGCCCAGTCGTCGTGGATGAAGTTGTAGATACGCACGATCGACGGGTGGGACAGTTCGGCCAGGATCTCCCGCTCGGCGACGGCGACCTCCTGGGCCTCGGCCTGGTCGGCGTGGAGCAGGCCTTTGAGGACGACCCAGCGGTCGGACACGTTGTGGTCGACCGCCAGGTAGATCCAGCCCATCCCGCCGTGGGCGAGCGCACCGCGGACCTCGTACTGGTCGGCGACGATGTCTCCGGGCCACAGTTCGGGCCGCGGCAGCCTGCCGTCGGAGGCCGCGCACTCGGCCTCGATGTCCTCCGGCTCCAACATTGCCGAGGTGGGGTCGACGGGGATGATGTACGGCAGGTCGACCAGACCCTCGGCGGCCTGGCTCGGGCGGTCCTCCGGCTTGTCGGGGTGCCGCATGCGGAACGGTGCCGAGGTCGACCGGTCGCCGGTAATCACCTCGCCGGTCCGGGCGGAGGACCGCGCGCCGGGGACGGACTCGGTGCGGGACTCGGGATCATGACTCCGCCCCGCGCCCGCCGCGCGCGCCGGGCCCGCCCGGCCCGGGCTGCTGCCGCCACCAGGGTCGGTGTCGGCGAGGAACCCGGTCATCGACGCCGCGCCGGTGGCCTCGACCGCCCCGGTCTCCGCCATGCTTCCCGAATGGACGTGCGGGCCCGTGGCCTCGAGCTGCCCGGTCGCCCCCATGGCCCCGGTGGCTTCCATGGCGCCCGTGGCCTCCATCGCGCCCGTCGCTTCCATGGCGCCCGTGGCCTCCAACGCGCCCGTCGCCTCGGTCAGTCCGGTCGCCGTGGCGGCCTCCGTCACCGCCACCGCCTCGGTCCGCATCGTGGCCTGCGTACCGACGCTGGGTTCGCCCTCCTCGAGCGGGTCGTCCCACTTCCGGTAACTCATCGCTGCTCCTCCGGCACGTACCTGGGCACCGGCATCCCGGGGTTGGGCCCCAGCCCGGACAACCACGTCGAATACATGCGGTTCCACGTGCCGTCCGCCCTGATCCGTTCGAGCGTGGAGTTGACCTGACGGACCAGCCCGTCGGTGTTGTCGCCCGGCGTGGACTTGGCGATGCCCACCCCGTACGGTTCCGCGTCGAGCTGCGGCCCCACGATCTCCAGGTACGGGTCCTGCGCGGTGATGCCCACGAGGATCGCGTCGTCGGTGGTGATCGCGTCCACCTGGTTCTGCTGGATGGCGACCAGGCAGTCCGCCCACGTGTTCACCGACAGCACCGTGATCCGATCCAACTCCTCCCACAACCGCGACGCCGACGTCGTCCCGGCGGCCACGCACACGCGCTTGCCCTCGAGGTGTTCGATCTCCGTGATCCCCGACCCGCGCACCGCCAGCACCCGCTGGTAGGCCTGGTAGTACGGCACCGAGAACGTCACCCGCTCGCGCCGTGCGCACGTGATGGACATCGACCGGATCACCACGTCCACCTGGTCGTTCTCCAGCGCCTCGAGCCGGTTCGACGACGTCAGCGACCGGAACTCCACCTGCCGCGGATCGCCGAAGATGTCCGCGGCGATCTCGCGCGCCAGGTCCACGTCGAAGCCGGTGAGTTGGCCGCTGGCCGGGTCGCGGAAGGAGAACAGGTTGGAGCCCTGGTCCAGTCCCACGATCAGTCGACCCCGCTCGAGGATCCGCGGCACCCGCTCCGCGGGGGTGGCGTCGTTCGGCCGCAGACTGGGCAGAGGATCGCAGCTCTCGTCGTTCTCGTCGGGCAGGCTGGCGGGGACGTCCGTGCTGATCACCGCGCCGGCGGGAAGCGGCATCACCGCGTCGATCTCCGGGATCCCCGCCCCGGCGATCCCGGCCGACTCCGCGGTCGCGTCCCGTTCCGGCCCGCCGGCGCCGGGGCCGCCCTCGTCGTCGTCGACCCCACACGCCGCCCCGAACGCCAGGGCCGCCACCAACATGCCCCCGAGCGCGACCCGCCTCGCCCGGCGCCGCGCGCCGTGTCCCCGCGCGCCCGACCCGGTCCGCACCCCCGCCGTCACAGGTACTCCCTGATCCTCGGCGCGATCCCCACGACCACCGCGAACGCGGCCAGGGTGGACAGCGCGATGATGAGGTCCGGCCCGTTGGAGGAGGTGCGGCGGGCGTTGTCGATGCGCGTGCGCAGGGTGTCGCGGGCCTCCTCGATGGCGTCCTGCATGGACTCGTCGAACTCCTCGAACGCGGCCCCCGAGTCGCCCTCGCTCTGGCCGGAGGAGATGGTGATCGCGCCTTGGTAGTCGCCCTGTTGGTACAGGGAGTCGGCGCGGTTCTGGGCGGCCATCCAGGCGTCGAGCGCCTCGATCGCGTCCGTCACCGCACCCTGCGAGTCGAGGTTGATGCGGCCGGAGGAGTCCGCGTCGTCCTCGTCGTCGAGGTAGACGGTCAGGGTGTCACGCACGTTGCCCAGGGTGGTCGCCCGCTCGGCCGCCGACCCTTCCGGATCGGTGCGCCGCACCAGGTTGAGCGTCTCCTGCGCGCGCACCTTCTGGGCGTTGATGCGCTGGCGGGTGAGCTCATTCATCGGTGCCGCGCCCTCGGACAGGCCCTTGGCGTTGTCATTGGCCGCGAGGAACCCGGCGATCATCGTGAGCAGGAACGTCGCCACCATGAGCAGCGAGCCCAGGGCGAGCGCCGGGTTGAACCGCCGCCCGGTGAGCCGCCACAGCCACTGTTGCAACAGCAACAGCACCGCGATCGCCAGCCCCAGCAGGAAGAACGACCCCCATGGCGGCGACGACCACTCCCTGTCCGACTGTCCCACCGACGTGGACTGCCGGTCGTACAGGTCCGCGGCGGCGGGCAGGATCGTGTCCTGCATCAGCGTCGACGCCGACGCCAGATACGCCGAGCCGACCGGATTGGCCACGCGGTTGTTGGTGCGCGCCGTCTCCACCAGGCCGGTGTAGGTGGCCAGCTGGGCGTTGATGAGGGCGAGCTGTTCGATGGACTCGGTGTCGGTGCGGTCTAGGCCCTGGGAGGCGGCGATGATCGACGACGACGAGGTCGCGATCGCCTGGAGGTAGCGTTCGCGCAGTTCCGCAGGCTCGATACCGCCGGTGATGAACGCGGTGTTCGCCGCGGAGTCCGCGATCGTCAGGGAGCTGTACAACGTCTGCGACGCGTTGGCGACGGGCTCGACCTCGGCCAGCAGCGTCTCGTGATAACTCTGCCGCTGGGTGATCGTCGAGGACGCCACGATCCCGCCCGTGAGCACCGTGATGATCGCGAGCAACGCGAAGACCGACATGCGGCCCGGCGTGGTGAGCACGTCGTTCCAGAAGCGGGCGGCGCGGCGACGGACCGGCCTGCGGGGTTGGAGGGTGGATGACGACTCGCCACCCGAGCCGGGCGTTGGTGTGAGCGTGGAGGCGGAGCCGGGCCGGGAGCCGGAGGCCGACGTGGAGGCGGAGCCGGACCGGGAGCCGGAGGCGGCACCTGATGCGGGTGCGGCGCCGGCCCGGGGAGCGGCGTCGGCCGAGGATGCCGGGGTGGACTGTGCGGAGCCTGACTGGGACGCGGAGCCTGACTGGGACGCGGAGCCTGACTGGGACGCGGAGCCTGACTGGGACGCGGAGCCTGACTGGGACGCGGACGCAGGCGTGGCCCCGGCGGCGGACGCCGCGGGCGTGGATGCCGACGTCGACCCGGCCGGGGCGCCGCCCACCGGTGCGTCGCCGGGTGCGGGCGTGTCGGCGGCCGCACCGCGGGCGTGGCGCAGCGAGAAGGTTCGGGCGCGCATCTGCTCGCTCACCTCCCCGGTCTCCGCCCGCCGAGCCGACGATCCGACGGGAGTGTCTCCCAGGTTAGTGAAGTGGCGGCGCGGAGTCGGGCAGACTGGTCGACGAGGACTCAAGGTTCCGCCCGATCCGGGGGTGGACGGGTCCAGGGGAGGTGGACGACCGGTGGCGGCGAGCGAAGGTGACGGCAACGGCTGGGTGGTGTCCGACGAGGGCGATCGCCGGTGGGGTCGGTTCGGTGCCGCCGGGCTGCTCCTGCGGGCCGCCGACCCGTCCGATCCCGACACCCCGCTCGTGTTGCTGCAGCACCGCGCCGTGTGGACGGCCTCGGGCGACACGTGGGCGCTGCCGGGCGGAGCGCGGGACTCGTACGAGGACGCGCCCGTGGCGGCGCTGCGCGAGACGGAGGAGGAGGCCGAGATCCGGCCCGCCGACGTGGTGGTCCGCGCGCAGGTCGTGACCTCCCGCATGCCCGGGACCGTGTGGCACCGGCCCGGACTCGACCTGCGGCACGCGGCCGAGCTGCTGAGCCGGCTGCGGCCCGACCAGCGCCACGACGAGCTGCCCGAGAACCCGTCGGGCTCCGCCCGCCCCCGCACCGTCCCGCCGCTGGTCCAGGAGTCGCCCGACGCGGTGGAGTGGACGTACACCACCGTCATCGCGGACGCCCCGCGCGCGCTGGAGACCGTGCCCAACAACGAGAGTCTCGAACTCCGCTGGGTGCCCGAGACGCTGGTGGCCGAGCTGCCGCTCATGCCCGCGTTCGCCCACGCCTGGGCGAACGGGCTGCGCACCGACCCCGTCGAGCTGGTCGTGGACGTGGCCAACGTGCTCGGCTCCCGCCCCGACGGCTGGTGGAAGGACCGGGCCGGCTCCACCTCGCGACTGCTCGACGACCTGGGTTCCGGGATGCCCCGCACCCTCGAACTGCCGGGGGGGTTCGGCTGGGTCGCCCGCGCGCACGCCGTCATCGAGGGCGTCGCCAAGGCCGCCGAGCACGAGGGCCCGCTCGTCGTCCACCGCGCGTCCGGGTCCGGCGACGACGCGATCGTCGATCTGGCCACCGAGCTGGATGGCGGGCCCCGCCGGGTGGTGGTGGTGACGGCCGACCGGGGACTGCGGGACAGGCTGCCGGGCGACGTCGTCGTCGTCGGACCCCGCGCCCTCCTCGGGTAGCACGCGCGCACGCCGGCCCGGTCCCACCCCGGTCCCGCCCCGGCCCCGCCCCGGTCCGACCCCGGTCCCACCCCGGCCCCGCCCCGGTCCGACCCCGGCCCCGCCCCGGTCCCGGCCCGGTTCACCGGGTCCACCCGACCTGACGGGTTGGATCTGCGCGCCGCACCGCCCCGCGGGTGCACACTGGAACGCATGACCCTGCCCCCGGAGATCCTCGTCGGCCCGATGCTGCGCTACGTCGACAGCACCGACGCCACGGTGTGGGTGGAGGTGTCGGCGCCGTGCGAGGTGACCATCCGTGCCGGCGACGAGGTGGTCACCGAGCGCTCCTGGGGCGTGCACGGCCACCACTTCGCGGTACTGCACCTGTGCCGGCTGCCCGAGGGCGAGATGACGCCGTACGAGGTGTCGCTCGATGACCGGCTCGCCTGGCCCGTCGACCCGGGTCGGCCCAGCGTGATCCGCACGCCTCGCGCCGACGACACGGTGCGGCTGGCGTTCGGGTCGTGCCGGCGTGGGGAGAGCCAGACCCCGGTGGCGCTGCGCAGGATCGGGGCCGACGCACTGGTCGCCCTGGCGCACCGCATGGCGCACACCCCGCAGGAGGAGTGGCCGGACGCGATGCTCCTGCTCGGCGACCAGGTGTACGCCGACATCCCCAGCCGGGAGATCTCCGAGCGGCTGGCCGAGCGTCGGCGCGCGGGCGGTGGCCCGCAGTCGGTGCGGGACTCTGCCGGCGCCGGGGGAGACCGCGACGTCTCCGACGAGATCTGCGATTTCGAGGAGTACTCCTGGCTTTACCACGAGTCGTGGCGTGACGCGGATGTGCGCTGGTTGCTGTCGACGGTGCCGAGCTGCATGATCCTCGACGACCACGACCTGCGCGACGACTGGAACTCCTCCCACGCGTGGCGTCGCGAGATGACCGCCCAGCCGTGGTGGAGCGACCGGGTGATCGGCGCGTTCGGCAGCTACTTCGTCTACCAGCACCTGGGCAATCTCGCCCCCGACGAGCTGGAGCGAAACGAGATGTACCGGGCGTTGCGGTCCGCCGGTTCGGACGCGGAGAGGGAGTCGCTGCTGGACGACTTCGCGCTGTCCACCGATTCCGAGCGCCGCACCGAGCAGTGGAGCTTCAAGCGTGACTTCGGTCGGGTGCGGGTGGTGATGCTCGACGTGCGGGCGTCGCGGCATCTGGACCCGCAGGACCGGCGGGTCATGGACGCCAACGAATGGCAGTGGACGCGCGAGTCCTGCCTGGACGCCGACGTGGACCACCTGGTGATCGGCTCGTCCCTCCCGGCGTTCATGCTGCCTGCCCTGCACAACCTCGAGGGCTGGAACGAGGCGGTGTCCCGCGACCAGCCCGACAAGCCGGCCACCGCGCGGGTCGGCGAGTGGATCCGCCTCACCGTGGACCTCGAGCACTGGGCGGCGTTCCGCAACAGCTTCGACGACCTGGTCGGCCTGCTCACCGAGGTGGCCGCGGGCGATCACGGGCCCGCGCCCGCGTCGATCCTCCTGTTGGGCGGCGACGTGCACTGCTCGTACCTCGAGGAGGTCGACCTCACCGCGGAGCGGGTGGCGGACTCACCCACCCGCGTCCACCAGCTGGTGATGTCTCCGTTCCGCAATCCTCTACAGAAGTCGATCCGGGCGGTGAACCGTCTGTCGGTCCGCGAGCCCGTGCCCACCGTGACGCGACGGCTGGCCCGGGCTGTGGGGGTGCGGGAGCCCGAGGCGCGGTGGCGGGTCACCGACGGCCTCTGGTTCGACAACGGGGTGATGACCCTGGTCCTGCGCGGCCGCCGCGCCACGGTGCAGGTCGATCACGCCACCGTCGAGTGGCCCGCGCGCGGCCTGGGCAAGGCCCTCACCCTGGTGCCGGGGCTGACGCCGGAGTCATGGGGACGACGACGACGGCGAGAGGGCGATTCGCTGGGCCGCAAGCCCCGGCAGGTGTTGCGCAGGACGCTGAGCAAGGAGTTGACGGGGGAGGGCCTGTCTCCGCGGGGATCGGCCGACCGGACGGACGCGGACCGGGACGGGGCTCTCCGGGGCGGGGCTGGTCCGAGTGGGGCTGTCCGGACCGAGGCCGCGCGCTAGACCAACACCGTCGACCGGCTAGGTCAGGGCCGCGCGGAGTTCGCGGGCGGCGGCGGTGGGGTCGGCGGCGCCGGTGATGGCGCGGACCACCACCACCCGGGTCGCACCCGCTGCCAGCACCTCCGGCAGGTTCGTCGCGTCGATCCCGCCGATGGCGAACCACGGCGTCCCGGCCGACCCCGCAGCCGACCCTGACCCCGCAGCCGACCCCGACCCCGCGGTGGTCCCTGCCGCGTGGCGCACGAGGTCCGGGCCCGGCGCGACGCGGCCCGGCTTGGTCGGGGTGGGCCACACGGGGCCCGTGCAGAAGTAGTCGACCAGCGGGTTCGCCGCGGCCCTGTCGACCTCGTCCACCGCGTGGCAGGACAGGCCGAGCACCACGTCGTCTCCGACGATCCGGCGCGCCCACTCCACCGGCAGGTCGTCCTGCCCGACGTGCAGCACGTCCGCCCCGGACGCCACGGCGACGTCGGCGCGGTCGTTCACCGACAGCAGCGCCCCGTGGGAATCGCACACCTCGCGCATCACCGCCAGGGCCCGCAATTCGTGCCCGGCCTCGAGCGGCCCGAGGTCGCGTTCGCCGGCCGAGTTCTTGTCCCGCAGCTGCACGATGTCGACCCCGCCCGCCAGGGTCGCGGTGACGTCCCTGCGCAGCGCCGGGAAGTCGCCCGACCACCCCTGCTCGCGCGCCTGCTCGTCGAGGTGCCGACGCGCGTCGATGCAGAGGTAGAGACGGGCGTCGGCGAGGCGGGCACGGAGGCGGTCGGCGCGGGAGGTCATGGTCACAACCGTAGGCCAGGGCACCACTAGGCTGGCCGTCATGACCTCCCGTGCCGCCGCCGCCGACGGCCTCCGCCCCGGTGCCGGTGCCGCTGCCGTCGCCGCGGCCCGGGTGGCCGCGGATAACGGTATCGCGCGTATCGGGGCCCGGCGGCTGGCCGTGATCGGCGGCTCGGTGATCGGCCTGGCCTGCGCGTGGTCGGCCGCCAGGACCAAGCTGGCCACGGAAGTGGTGATCTACGAGCCCGACGAGTCCGGCCCCGACGGTGTGCCCGCCGCGGCCGCGGCGTGGGTGGCCGGTGGCATGCTCGCCCCGTTCAGCGAGGCCTGGCCGGGAGAGGAGGCCGTGTTCGCGCTCGGAGTGGACTCCCTGCGGCGGTGGCCGGACATGCTGGACGCCCTCGAGCCGTACGTCCCTGCCGGCCCACCGGTCCGCACCGCCACCCACACGCACATGCTGGCGGTGGACGAGGCCGACGCCCGTGACCTCGACATGGCCATGGAGTGGGCCGTCCGCCAGCCGGACTCCACCGACGCCGACCTGCGCCGAATCACCCGGCGTGAGCTGCGCGAGGCCGAGCCGTCCCTGGCCCGCGTCGCCCGCGCCGCCTATCGCATGGACTCCGAGGGGGCCGTCGACAACCGCGTCCTGCTGGCCGCCCTGACCCGCGCCTGCCGCGCCGAGGGTGTGAGGTGGGTGCGCAGCGCGGTGACCTCGCTCGACGACGTCGACGCGGACCGCATCGTCCTGGCCGCAGGTTCCGGGTCCGCCGAACTGGCGGGGCTGCCGGTGCGCCCGGTCAAGGGCGAGGTGCTCCGGCTACGCGCCCGGCCCGGCTGCGAGGACCCGCCCCGGGGAGTGGTGCGGGCGTTCGTCCGCGGGCGACCGCTGTACCTGGTCCCGCGCGACGGTGGTCTGGTCGTGGGCGCCACGCAGTACGAACACGGCGACGACCGGCAGGTCACCGTCGCCGGGGTGCGCGACCTGCTCGCCGACGCCGAGACGATCTTCCCCGGGATCGGGGAGTACGAGTTGGCCGAGGCGACCGCCGGGCTCCGGCCGATGTCGCCGGACAACCTGCCGTTCCTCGGCGCCGACCCGACGGACCCGCGCGTCATCCACGCCACCGGGCACGGACGCAACGGCATCGCGCTCACCCCGGTGACCGTCGCGGCGGTCTGGGCGGCACTGCACGCGGTGCGCGGTCCGGCGGCGGCGCGTGCGGCCGCTCCCGACCGCTTCACCCGCGGGTGAGCCCCGGGTGCGGTCGCCGTGGGCCACCGCACCGACGTCGCCGGGCACCCCGCGCAGGCGACTACGGTGGAGACGTACAGCCGCGACCCGGAAGTAGGAGGGCCCATGATCGTCACGGTGAACGGCGAGGACCGCACCCTGGCCGACGGCGCGACCGTCCGCGCACTCGTCACCGAGCTCGACCTGCCCGATGAGGGCGTCGCCATCGCCGTCGACGGCGTGGTGGTACCCAGCTCGGGCTGGGACGACGCCCCGCTCGGTGCGGGCGCGGAGATCGACGTCCTCACGGCGGTCCAGGGTGGCTGACCCGACCTCGGCCGCGACCCCGGTTCGGGGCGTCGCAGGGCCGTCCGCGTACCCGTCTGACGTCGCCGCGGTGCTGGACTCGCCCCTGGTGATCGCGGGCGAGGAGATCTCCTCGCGGCTCATCACGGGCACCGGCGGCGCCGGCAACCAGGAGGTCCTGCGCGAGGCACTGATCGCCTCGGGTACCGCCCTGACCACCGTGTCGATCCGCAAGGTCGACCTGCGGTTGGGCATGGACGGCGCAGGCGGACTCGGGCTGCTCGGGATGCTGAAAGAGCTCGGCATCCGCCCGTTGCCCAACACCGCCGGTTGCCGGTCCGCCAGCGAGGCCGTGAAGACCGCCCGGCTCGCGCGGGAGGCGCTGGGCACGAACTGGGTCAAGCTCGAGGTGATCGCCGACGAGCGCACGCTCCTGCCCGACGGGGTGGAGTTGGTGGAGGCCGCAGAGGACCTCGTCGACGACGGTTTCGTCGTCCTCCCCTACACCACCGACGACCCGGTCCTGGCCCGCCGACTGGAGGACGTGGGCTGCGCTGCGGTCATGCCCCTGGGCGCGCCGATCGGCACCGGGCTGGGCATCTGCAACCCGCACAACCTGGAGATGATCGTCGAGCGCGCCGGGGTCCCGGTGATCTGCGACGCGGGGATCGGCACCGCCTCCGACGCAGCACTGGCCATGGAGCTCGGCTGCGACGGTGTCCTGCTCGCCACTGCCGTCACCCGGGCGGAGAACCCGCCGCTCATGGCCGCGGCGATGCGCGAGGCGGTCCGGGCCGGGCACGCCGCCCGCCTCGCGGGGCGGATCCCCAAACGCTTCTGGGCGCAGGCGTCCAGCCCGCCGGTCGACTGAGGCCCTACCGGCCGCCCGACAGCATGCGCGCGACCTGTCCGCCACCCCGCCGACGGTCAGTCCTCGGTGCGCGGCACCCGCCGCACGCCGATCCCGCCCATGAGCGCCAGTCCCGTGACCCTGATGACCGGGGCTCCGGGCGGGGCCTGGCGGACCGGTCGCGGATCGGGCTTCCAGTTCCCGGACTCCTCGCCGAAGCCCCCCATCAGCCCCAGGCCCTCGATCTCCACATGGATGTCGTCGGGGACGTAGATGTCGATGCCGCCCATGATCGCGAACGCCCGGATCGTCGTCTCGTGGGACTGCAGGGAGGCGCCGCGCAGGTCGATCTCGACCCCGCCCATCAGGGCGAACGCGGTATGCACGGCGGGAAGGGTCCACGCCCCCGCCCGCTCGACGCCTCCCATGATCGCCAGCGACGAGGCGGGCCCGCTGGCCCCGGTGACGCGACGCGCCGGGGCCCCATGTGGCCGGGTCGCGGGCGTCGAGTCGTGCTCGTGGTGGACGACGGGCAGGTCGTGTATTAGCTCGATCAGTTCGGACCGGAAGCGTGCGGCGTACGCCCGCGACGTCCGGTCGTCGAATTCCGCGAGCGTGAGCCTCCCCTCCGAGAAGGATTCCTGGAGGAGCCTGGCGGTGGCGTCGCGCTCGGCGTCGGAGGCGCGGACCGACGGCAGATGGCGATCCGGCTCGGGCGTGGCGTCATCCATGGTCACGAGCCTAGTACTGCACTACCTGTACGCGGGCTGAGTAGGTGGACGCACGCTGCCCGCGCCCCGGCAGGCAGACTGGGGACCATGATCGAGGTACGGAATCTCACCAAGCGCTTCGGCGCCTCCACCGCCGTGGACGACCTCAGCTTCGAGGTCCGTCCCGGCGTCGTCACCGGATTCCTCGGCCCGAACGGCGCCGGGAAGTCCACGACGATGCGGATGATGGTCGGTCTCGACACCCCCACGTCCGGGCAGGCACTGATCGACGGCACCCCGTACCGCGAGTTGGATCGCCCCGCCCACAAGGTGGGCTGTCTGCTCGACGCGTCCTGGACCCACGCCAACCGTTCCGCCGGCGCGCACCTGAGGATGGTCGCCGCGGCGGGCGGGGTGGCCCCGGGCCGCGTCGACGAGGTGCTCGGCCTGGTCGGCCTCACCGACGTCGCCGGCCGCAAGGTCGGGGGCTACTCGCTCGGCATGCGCCAGCGACTCGGTCTGGCCACCGCCATGCTCGGCGACCCCGAGGTCCTGCTGTTCGACGAGCCCGTCAACGGACTCGACCCCGAGGGGATCCTGTGGATCCGCCGTTTCATGCACGCGCGCGCCGCAGAGGGCCGCACCGTGCTCGTCTCCTCGCACCTGCTGTCGGAGATGGCGCAGACCGCCCAGGACCTCGTCGTGATCGGCCGCGGCAAGCTGCGCGCGCAGACCTCCGTCGAGGAGTTCCTGGACGCCGCCACATCCTCGGTGGTGTTGCGCACCCCGCACGTCGACGAGTTCACCGCCGCCGCGCGCGATGAGGGCATCGAGGCCACGTTCGACGCGGAACAGGGTGTCTTCCTCATCCAGAACCTCCGCGCGCCGCAGGTCGGCGATGTCGCCGCCAGCCTGGGGATCACCGTCCACGAACTGCACGAGAAGCGGGCGTCGCTGGAGGAGGCCTTCATGGCCCTCACCGACCAGGACGTCGAGTACCACGGTCAGGAGTCCACCCGATGAACCAGTTGAAGTCCGAGTGGATCAAGGTCACCACCACCAAGAGTGCCTACTGGCTGTACGCGATCGGCATCGGCCTGGCAGTGGTGCTCGCGGTGGTCATCGGCCAGTTCGAGCAGCCCGCCACAGGGGACCCGATGGCCGGTGCGCCCGGCGGCGGCAGTGACCCGCTGTTCGCGATCCTCGGCGTCAGTGCGTTCACCGTCCTGCTGGCGTGGATCGCCGCGATCGTCGGTGTGACCGGCGAGTACCGCTATCACACCATCAAGGCCACGTTCCTGACGACGCCGTCGCGCTGGCCTGCCATCGTGGCCAAGACCGCCCTGTTCACGGTGCTCTCGATGGTGGTCACAGCCATCGCGGTGATCCTGGCGCTCCTCGTGGCCGGGGCGCTCTCCGGAAACGAGGGCTGGACCCCGTTCTCCGGAGACGGGCTGACCTACCTGTGGCGCTTCCCCGTCTACGCCGCACTGGGGACGATCGCGGTCACGGGCCTGGCGTACATCATGCGCAACGCCGCCGGCACGATCTCCCTGTTCCTCGTGTGGATACTGGCCCTCGAGGGCATGGTCTCGTTGATCCCGCGGGTCGGCGAGGACATCGCCGCCTGGATGCCGTTCGCCAACGGTGACTTCTGGACCCAGGGAGAGAGCGTCCGCGGGTACATCACGTGGGGCGAGTGGCCGGCGGTCGCCTGGTTCGCGGCCGTGTGCGTGGCCCTCTGGGTCGTCGGGGTGCTGATGACACTGCGCCGGGACGCCTGAGCTCGGTCGGCCGATCCGACCTACTGAGCACCGACGTCCCGGCCCGTCGGGCGCGGTGGGGACCGGCGCGGCCCTCGCCGCCGGTGAGAACTACGACTCGGTGATCGGCAGGTAGACGCGGCCACCGAGGTCGGCGAATTCGGCCGACTTCTCCGCCATCCCCGCCTCGATCGCCTCCACCGTTTCCATCCCGTGCTCCGCGGCGTAGTCGCGGATGTCCTGGGAGATGCGCATCGAGCAGAACTTCGGACCGCACATCGAGCAGAAGTGCGCGGTCTTCGCCGGCTCCGCGGGCAGCGTCGCGTCGTGGTACGCCAGGGCGGTGTCCGGGTCGAGGGCGAGGGCGAATTGGTCCCGCCACCGGAACTCGAACCGGGCGGTACTCAACGCGTCATCGCGGGCCTGCGCGCCCGGGTGACCCTTCGCCAGATCGGCCGAGTGCGCGGCGATCTTGTACGTGATCACGCCGGTCTTGACGTCGTCCCGGTCGGGCAGGCCTAGGTGCTCTTTGGGCGTGACGTAACACAGCATCGCCGTGCCCGCCTCGGCGATGCGGGCTGCACCGATCGCGGACGTGATGTGGTCGTAGCCCGGCGCGATGTCCGTGGCGAGGGGGCCCAGCGTGTAGAACGGGGCCTCCTCGCACCACTCCTCCTCGAGGCGCACGTTCTCCACGATCTTGTCCATCGGCACGTGACCAGGACCCTCGATCATCACCTGCACGCCGTGGCTCTTGGCGATCCCGGTGAGCTCCCCGAGCGTGCGCAGTTCGGCGAACTGCGCCTCGTCGTTGGCATCGGCGATCGACCCCGGCCGCAGACCGTCGCCGAGGGAGAACGTCACGTCGTAGCGGGCGAGTATCTCGCACAGTTCCTCGAAGTGGGTGTAGAGGAACGACTCGCGGTGGTGCGCCAGACACCACGCCGCCATGATCGATCCGCCACGCGACACGATCCCGGTGACCCGCTTGGCCGCCAGCGGGACATAACGCAGCAGCACGCCGGCATGGACGGTCATGTAGTCCACGCCCTGTTCGCACTGTTCGATGACGGTATCGCGGTACAACTCCCAGGTCAGAAGGGCCGGGTCGCCGCCCACTTTCTCCAGCGCCTGGTAGATGGGCACGGTGCCCACGGGGACGGGGGAGTTGCGCAGGATCCACTCCCGCGTCTCGTGGATGTCCCGGCCGGTGGACAGGTCCATGACGGTGTCCGCGCCCCACCGGGCCGCCCACACCATCTTTTCGACCTCTTCGGCGATCGTGCTGGTGACCGCCGAGTTGCCGATGTTGGCGTTGATCTTGGTGAGGAAGCGCTTGCCGATGATCATCGGCTCGCTCTCCGGATGACGATGGTTGGCCGGGATGACCGCCCGACCGGCGGCGACCTCCGAACGCACCACCTCGACATCGATTCCCTCGCGCACGGCGATGAACCGCATCTCCGGGGTGGTCAGCCCCGCCCGGGCCCAGGCCAACTGCGTCCGGACGGGAGTGGGGTTCTCCGGCGAGGCGGGGACGGCCCCGGGGTGGGGCCACTCGCGGCGGGTCGGCGGGAGTCCCGCGCCCAGGTCATGGCAGTCGGCCGCACTCGCGTAGGCGGTATACGGGCCGGAGGTGTCGTAGACGTCGAACGTCGTGCCATCGGTGAGCGCGATTCGGCGCACGGGCACGCGCTGGGCGTGACCCGATTCGCCGGGCACCTCGAGGTGGGCCTTGGTGCTGGAATGGATGGGGCCGCACGTCACGGCGTCGATCGGGGTGGAATCGGTGCCGTCGGTGAATAGAGCTGTGCCCATGGTGTTTCCTGATCTCCCTACGCCGGCATGATCCGGACAGGTTCTACGGTCGACGACCCGGCTGGTCGTCCTCTCAGCCCGCGCATCGAAGCGGACTCCCGTGTGGACGAGTATGTGATTGTGCCGGGGCGAGCGTAACCCGACGAGTAGCATCGCGGGTGGAACACGCCCTGCCGAAGGAGTTCTGATGTCCCCTGTAACGTCGCTCAAGCTGGTCCACAACACCGATAGAGACCGCTTCGAACTGTGGGACAGCGAGACCTTCATGGGTCTCGTCGGTTACGAGAAGGACGGCGACGTCTACATCCTGCTCCACACCGTGATCGAGGAGCGGTACGGACAGCAGGGGATCGCGCGATTGCTGGTCAGCCTGGTGCTCACCCGCATGCGGCTCGACGAGCTCAAGATCCGGCCGGTCTGCAGCTACGTGCGGCGGTTCCTTGTTCGCTTCCCGGAATATCAGCTCCTGGTCGCCCAGCCGTGACAGACGCGGGGCGGTGACCGTGGCCCGCGGTGACCATTGTCAGCCGGCCGACGAGCGGCTGAGAAGGGGCCGGGGGAGCGGGACGTAGTCTGACCCCAGACGACCAGCTACCCGGAGGACCCCCATGACCTACCCGCCCCAGGGGAACACTGCCGACGGCGACTCGACCGGTGGCGACGATGCGAGTCGGGGCTCCTACGGCCAGAACCCGTACGGGCAGGGCACCTACAGCCAGGGCACATACGGCCAGGGCACATACGGACAGAGTCCGTACAGCCAGGGCTCGTACGGACAGACCGATTACAGCGCGCAGACCCCGACCGGTTACGGCGCGCAGACCCCGACCGGTTACGGCGCGCAGACTCCGTCCTTCGCCGTGGCGGGCGGGTACGGGACCACCTCGGGAGCTCGCCCCGGCCCGCCGTCGAACGTCGGCTGGGCGGTCGCGTCGATCCTCTTCTTCTGGCCGCTGTCGTTCGTCGCGATGACCCGCGCCCTCGAGGTCTACCCGCTGTGGGCCGCCGGTCGCCACGCCGAAGCCGAGGCCGCCAGCGCGACCGCCAAGAAGCTCGGCATGATCTCGCTGGCGATCGTGGCAGTCCTCATCGTGCTGTACTTCATCTTCATCTTCGCAATGGTGGGACTGGCCTCGAGCGGCTTCTAGACCCGGCCGGGTCCGCGGTTCAGGCCAGGCCCAGACGAGGGGCTTCGATCGCAGGGCACGCGTCCATCACCACGTCCAGCCCTGCATCCTTCGCCCGCTGCGCCGCGGCCTCGTCGACCACCCCCAGCTGCAACCAGACCGCCTTGGCTCCCTTGGCTATCGCATCGTCCACCACGCCGCCCGCGAGCTGCGAGTTGACGAACACGTCGACCACATCGATCTCACCGGGAACGGACGCGAGATCCGGATAGCCCTGCTGACCGTGCACGGTCTCGGCCTTGGGATGGACCGGGACGATCTCATGTCCCAGGTCGCGGACGTAGGCGGCGATCCCGTACGCGGTGCGCGCGGAGTTGCTGGACAGGCCGGCGACGGCCCAGCGGCCCTTCTCGGTGAGCAGGCGCGTGATGACGGCGTGGTCATTGGAATGGCTCATACCCAGTGCAAGGCCCGCCGTCGCCCAGACATTCCCGGCGCGGCTCCGCCAGGCCTGTGCGCGGGGCCCTCCTGAGCAGGCTCAGTCAGTCCCCGACGGTACGTGTGCGCGGGGACATCGCTCCGCTCGCTGGCGCTCCCTCCGCTAGTCCCCGACAGCGTCCTTGCCGCGGCGGACGATCTTCGGGTCCGGGTCGAACACCACCTGGGGGTCCTTGTCCGGGTAGTCGAACTGGTTCAGGAAGTAGCGCATCGCGTTGATGCGGGCCCGCTTCTTGTCGTTGGACTTGATGGTGATCCACGGCGCGTGGTCGGTGTCCGTGCGCCGGAACATCTCCTCCTTGGCGTCCGTGTACTTGTCCCACTTGTCGAGCGACTCCAGGTCCATGGGCGAGAGTTTCCAGCGCCGCACCGGGTCGAGTTGGCGGATCGCGAACCGGGTCTTCTGCTCCTCCCGGGTGACGGAGAACCAGAACTTGGTCAGCCCGATCCCCGAGTCGACCAGCATCTTCTCGAAGTTGGGCGCCTGTTCCATGAACGTCTCGTATTGCGATTGCGTACAGAACCCCATCACCCGCTCCACGCCGGCGCGGTTGTACCAGGAGCGGTCGAACAGCACGAGCTCGCCGCGGCTGGGCAGATGAGCCACGTACCGCTGGAAGTACCACTGATACATCTCGGTCTCGGTGGGCTTGACCAGCGCGACGACCCGGGCCTGCCGGACGTTGATGTACTCGGTGAACCGCTTGATGGTCCCGCCCTTGCCGGCGGCGTCGCGGCCCTCGAACACGATCACCTGCCGGTGCCCGGTCTCGGCCTGCCAGTTCTGGAACTTCAGCAGCTCGATCTGCAGCAGGTACTTCTCGACCTCGTACTGGTTGCGGTCCAGTCGCTCGTCGTACGGGTAGTTCTCCCGCCAGGTGTCGACGGCCCGGCCGTGGATGTCGATGAGATCCGGGTCCTCGCCGTGGTCGTCGCGGACCGTGAACCCCTCGGCGCGCAGGCGGTCGATGTAGCGCCGAAGCTGGAACGTGGACATGGCTCAGTCGAGGTCCACGACGACGGGCGCGTGGTCGGAGGCGCCCTTGCCCTTGCGCTCCTCGCGGTCGATGGACGCCCCGGTCACGCGGGCGGCCAGGGCGGGGGAGTGCAGCTGGAAGTCGATCCGCATGCCCTTGCGCTTGGGGAAGCTGAGTCCGGTGTAGTCCCAGTAGGTGTAGACGCCGGGCCCGGGGGTGTGTTCGCGGGTGACCTCGCGGAAGCCGGCGCCGTCGAACGCGGCGAACGCGAGCCGCTCGGGTCCGGAGGTGTGGGTCTTGCCCTCGAAGACCTCCGGGTCCCACACGTCCTCGTCGAGCGGCGCGACGTTCCAGTCACCCACGAGGGCGATCTGGGCGGCGGAGTCGGCGGCCAACTCGGCGGCGGCGTGGTCACGCAGGCGGGCCAGCCACTCCAGCTTGTACGTGTAGTGCGGGTCGCCCAGCTCACGGCCGTTGGGGACGTAGAGGCTGTACACGCGGACGCCGTCGCAGACCGCCGAGATGGCGCGGGCCTCCGGGTCCTGCGAGACCTCGGGATCCTTGTGGAAGCCGGGCATGTCGTCGAAGCCCAGACGCACGTCCTCGAGCCCCACCCGGGAGGCCACGGCGACCCCGTTCCACTGGCTCAGCCCGTGGTGGGCGACCTCGTACCCGAGCTCACGGAACGCGTCTTCGGGGAACTGCTCGTCCTTGCACTTGGTCTCCTGCATTGCCAGGACGTCGACGTCGGACCGTTCGAGCCACGCGAGCACGCGGTCTTTCCGGGCACGGATCGAGTTCACATTCCAGGTGGCCAGACGCATGCGCCCGAGTGTATTGCCCTCCGCGCGGCGGTGTCACCGTGGGAGCGGAGCCGGTGTCAGTCGACGACGACGAGGTGGCGCAGCGAATGGTGCGGCTGCAGTCCGAGCTTGGCCCACAGGCCGCGCCCGGCGGAGTTGTCCGCGAACACGTGCAGGTGACATTCCTGCGCGCCGAGGCCCAGTCCCCACTCCACGAGCGAGCCGGTGACCACCTCGGCCAGGCCGCGGCGGCGGTGGGCGTCCGCGGTCTGCACGCAGGACACCGCGATCCGCGGGTGTCCGTCGGGCCCGGCGGTGACGGCGCCGCGGGCGATCGCGGCCAGGTCCCCGTCCTCCTCGAGTCGGGCGAACACCGCGTGGCCGCCGGGGCCGGGTTCGCCGGCGTCCGGTCCGGAGGCGACGAGCCCCGCGGTGGCGAGCATCGCCGGCCGGACTCGCTCGGGGTCGAGGTCGGCGGTGGCGTGGTAGAGCGCCAGCCAGTCGTCGTCGGGGCGCTCGGCCAGGGTGACCGCCGGCCGGGTGGGGGCGGGGAACGCCTCGTCGACCACCGCGAGCAGGTCGCGGCTGTCGGCGGTGCACAGCAGGAGGTCGCGGTCGGCATGGATCCGCGAGGCGTCCACCGGGGCGCCGTCGAGTTTCATTCGCTCGGATTTCACCAGCCGGTCCACGTCCACCAGGCGCAGCGGCAGGCCGCGGGCGGCGTACCAGTCGCGCACCCCGTCCAGGTCCTCACAGTTGGCCCACGGCAGGACGGGCACCGCGGAGTTCCCGCGGTAGGACCAGTCGTCGCCGGCGCGGCAGAACCAGCCGTCGACCACCTCGTACTCCGGTCCGGGCCACGCCAGGGCGCCGGCGTACTCGTGCGCCCGGATGTCGCGGGCCCGCACCGGCCGCGGCGGGATCACCTTGAGCACCGCGATGTCGGCGTCCGCGATCCGCACCTGCTCACCGGACTCGCGTACCACGACCAGTTCCGGCTCGAACTCCACCACGCGACCGATGACGTCCGTGTACAGATGCGAGGTCTGGCCCGCCTCCAGGTGGCGACGCACCACCACGCGATCGCCCACCGCCACCCGGCGGCCGGCGTTCCACCGGGACCGTTCCGACAGGCCCCGGTCCTGCTCAGCCATGGTCGGTGCCGACCTCGTCGTCGTAGTCATTGTCGTTGTCGTGGTCGTCATCGTCTTCATCGGCGAACGGGTCCGGGTCGGAGGCCGGATCCCAGCTCAGGCCGGGCACGCCCCACCCGGCGTCGCGGATGTGGCGCTTGGCGGCCTTCCGGTTCCGTCCGATGAGGCCGTCGGTGTAGAGGAAACCGTCGAGGTGGCCCACCTCGTGCTGCAGGCAGCGGGCGAACAGTCCGTACCCCTCCACCGAGACGGGCTCGCCGTGCTCGTCGGTGCCCGTCACCCGCGCCCACCAGGCGCGACCGCGCGGGAAGTTGACCGCCGGGACGGACAGGCAGCCCTCGAGGTCGTCCTCCGGATCCGGCATGGTCTCCGGGATCTCGGACGTCTCCAGGACCGGGTTGACCACGCATCCGCGCCGGTTCAGCCAGCCGCCGCGCGCCTCGACCTCCTCGCGGGTCACGCCCTCGCCGTCCTCGGTGTCCAGGTCGGGACAGTCGTAGACGAACAGGCGCTTGCGCACGCCGATCTGGTTGGCGGCCAGGCCCACCCCGTTGGCGGCGTCCATGGTGTCGTAGAGGTCCTGCACCAGCGCCGCGAGTTCCTCGGGGGACTCGGTGACGGGCTCGGTGGCGGCGTGGAGCGCGGGATCGCCGAGGATGACGATGGGACGGACGGCCATGGTGGTCGATTCTAGAGCGCCGGACATGGCGACGTGTCGGAGGCGTGTGGTTCACTACGGGGGAATCACAACGGTGTACTTCAGCGTCGTGGTTGTCAGAGGTCATCAGTGGTCAACAGAGGTCATCAGGGTCAGGAGGCAGGCACATGGGTCGCTCAGCCACCGCGGCACGCGAGGTGCAGCGCGAGAAGGACCGCGAGCAGGGAACGGCCGAGCTCCACGCCGCGGATCCCGTCCTGTCCGAACGCGACCGGGCCATGCTCGAGTTCGAGCGGCAGTGGTGGAAGTTCGCCGGCTCCAAGGAGGAGGCGATCCGGCAGCAGTTCGACATGTCGGGCACGCGCTACTTCCAGATCCTCAACGACCTCATCGACCGCCCCGAGGCCCTGGCCGCGGACCCGCTCCTCGTCAAGCGGCTGCGCCGGATGCGTTCCAGCCGACAGAAGGCACGCGCGGCGCGCAACCTGGGAATGCGGCTCGACTGACCTAGACTCGGCGGCGTGAGCTCCCAGTCCGGAAACCCGCAGTACGACAGCCCGCAGCCCGGCGATGCCGAGTACGGCGATCCCGAGTACGGCGGCGCGCACGGCGCCGACGACCCCTACACGCAGGGCGACGGCCCGGCCATGGACGAGCCGACCGGCCCGCCGTACCGCGCAATCGCGATGGTGCTGCTGGCCGCGGTCGTGCTGGCGGTCGGCGTCGGACTGGTCCAGCTGTTCGGCGGTGACGAGGACGAGGCGACGCCCACCGCCGACGACACCACCTCCCAGGTCGAGCAGGACGCCTCGGCCGGACAGGGTGCCGATGGTCAGACCGGAACCGACGGCGCCGGCGCTGCCACCGCCCCGGGCGACGCCGGGGCCGGTCAGGACGGTGCCGGCGGCGCGGACGGTGCGCCCGGCGGAGGAGCCGACGGGCAGGACCCGCAGTCGGGCGACCCCGCGGCGCCCGCCCCGGGCCAGCCCGCCGGGCAGGTCCCCGGCGGAGCGGTGCCGGACGTGACGTCCGTGCCCGTGCAGATCTTCAACAACAGCACCGTGACCGGGCTGGCCGGCCGCACCGGTGAGACGCTGCGCGAGAACGGGTACGCCGTGGGTGAGGTGGCCAACATGCCGTCCAACCGCGGCGTCGTGGCGGAGTCGACCGCCTTCTACGGCTCCGGCCCCGGCGAACAGCAGGCTGCACAGGCGATCGCCTCCCAGTTGGGCATCACCGCCAAGCCGCGGCCGGCGGATCTCGCGGACGAGGCGCCAGGGGTGATCGTGATCGTCACCCAGGATCTCGACCGCTGACCCCTGAGGATATGATGAGCCCACGCATTCCGTTCCGCGGGTTGCGTGCTCACTAGCGACTTGCAGCTTCCCGAGATCGAAGGAGCCCCCATGGCCCCGCGTCAGACCGCCCGCCGCCTCCTGGTCGCGGCTCCCGCACTCGCCCTCGCGTTCGCCGTGGCCGCGTGCAGCCCGCCCAACGAGCAGCCGGCCGAGGCCGACGCGCCGTACACGCTGCCCAGCTACACCGAGGACGCCGCGCCGACGAGCTCGATCCCGGAGACGCAGGAGACCGACGTGCCCGAGGGTGCCGGCGACTTCGAGCCCGGCGTGACGGAGACGGGCACTCCCGGTGGCGAGGGCGGCGACGAGGGCGGCGGCCAGGCCACCACAGATGACGGCATCGTCGTCCCGGGAACCGGACAACAGGCCGGCAACGCCCCGGCGCAGCCCGCCCCCTGAGCAGCCCGACCCTGACCTGACGGGTCGGCACCACCCCCGGACGTCGAGAAGAGCGTCTCGCACACGGTCCCCGAGAGGGACAGGTGCGGGACGCTCTCCTCGTTGAGCCGGCGGCCGGCCCCGGCCGCGCGACGGGTCAGTTGGCGGCGCTGCCGTCGAGGCCCGACCCGGTGAACTTCTCCAACACGGGGGCCTCGTGGGTGATGGTGCCGTCCTCGACGCTCTCCCGGTAGGCGAGGTTGCCCACGCGGTTCGCGATCACCGGCGCCGTGCACACGGCGACGATGGCGGCCAGCACGAGCATGCCCAGGTCGATGTCCGGGAAGATCCGGATCCCGGCGCCGAGCAGGATCAGCACGAGGCCGAGGACCTGCGGCTTGGCGGCCGGGTGCATGCGGCTGAGGGTGTCGCGGAAGCGGACGAGGCCGATCGCGCTCGCTAGTGTCAGCAGCGCCCCGGCGAGGACGAACAGTGCGGAGATGATCTCCACCAGGTCGTTGGTCATGGGAGGGCCTCCTCGGGCGTTCCGACGGTGTCGTTCACGCGGAAACGGGCCACGGACACCGAGCCGAGGAACGCCACGAGGGCGAGCGCGACGAGCGCGGCGGCGGGGGTGGTGTCCTTGGACCAGGCGATGTAGACGCCGATGCCACCCTGGGCGACCGCGACGAGCGCATCCAGGGAGATCAGGCGGTCGAGGGTGTTGGGGCCGCCGACGAGCCGGATCATCGTGGCGAACAGCGCGGCCGTCAGCGCGATGATGGCCAGACTCCACAGGATGAGCGAGATGATGTTCACCGGGGGGCCTCCTGTTCCGGGGTGGGGCCGTCGGCGTCGTCCGCGTGGTGTGCCGCGTGCTCGGCTGCGGCCTGCTCTGCTTCGGCTCGTGCAGCTTCGGGCTTTTCTGCGTCGGTGTGGTCTGCGGCGGCGTGAGCTGGCGCGGCTTGGTTAGCGGCGTGGGGTGCGGATTCCGCGGAGTCCGCGGTGCCCACGGTCGTCGGGGCGCTGTCGGCGGGTGCGGAGTAGTGCTCCGGGCTCGGCTTCCAGTCCTCGTCGCGCTCGAAGGCGCGCTGGTAGAGCGTCTCGATGTGCGCGGTCTGGGATCTGAAATGCTCCACGGCGTCGTCGGTTCCGGTGTTCAGCACGTGGATGTAGACGTACCGGGCCGCGGGATCCACGCGGACGACGATGCCGCCCGGCATGAGGTTGAGGGTGTTGACGGCCAGCGCCAGTGTGAAGTCGGATTTCAGCCGCATCGGGGCGCGCAGCACGGCGGAGCGCGGGGGAGCCTGGGGCCGGACCGACAGCCAGGCGACGGCGATCGACGACCGGACGAGGTAGTAGGCCACCACGATCACCAGCCACACCATCGACACCGGCCGCAGCAGACCCTCGACGGGGACGCGGGGGAGCGGGAGGACGGCCATCACCACGGTCGCGACGATGAGTCCGGCGGCGATGGTGCCGATGTCGATGCTGCCCCACAGCAGGACCCAGGCGAATGCCAGCCACAGGGTCATGAACAGGCGGGCGCCGAGCACCCGCGGCTCCAACGTCATCTTCCGGGCCATGTCAGCGCACCCCCGTCACGGAGTCGACGAAGCGTTCGGGTGTGGCGTCGGTGGGGACGGTCACGAGGTACTCGACACGCTCCCGCAGACTCTCGGCGGCGCCGTCGGTGACCGCGAGCAGCGGGCCGGCGAAGACGGTCATGAGAAGCGAGACGACGATGAGCGCCCACGTCGGGGCCAGCATGCTCCACGGCATCCGCCCGACCTCGTCGCGCTCGTCGAACTCGACGTACTCGTCGGACGGCAGCAGTGCGAGCGGCTTGGCCAGCGCGATCGCGCCCTCGGGGGCGTCCGCCCGGGGCCGCCAGAACGCCTTGGACCACACGCGCACGACCACGTACAGCGTCAGCAGGCTGGTGACCATGGCGCCGGCGACGAGCACCCACATGAGTACCCCGCCGACCTCTGCGCCGGCCTGGACCACGGCGAGCTTGCCAACGAAGCCGGAGAACGGCGGGATCCCGCCCAGGTTGAGCGCCGGGATGAGGAACGTGACGGCGAGGACCGGGCTGACGACGCCGAGGGACCCCAACCGGCGGAGGGAGGACGACCCCGCCTGCCGTTCGATGAGGCCCACGACCAGGAACAGTGTGGTCTGCACGACGATGTGGTGGCCGACGTAGTAGATCGCGGCGCTCAGCCCGGACTCGGTGGACAGGGCGATCCCGAAGATCATGTAGCCGATGTGGCTGACCAGGGTGAACGACAAGATCCGCTTGATGTCCGACTGGGCGATCGCACCGAGGATGCCCACGACCATCGTCAACAGGCCGGCCACCAGGAGGACGCCGTCCATGCTGCCCCCGGGGAACACCAGGGTGTGGAAGCGGATGATCGCGTAGACGCCGAC
The DNA here is from genome assembly GCF_032905965.1 of Dietzia sp. IN118. NCBI lineage: Bacteria > Bacillati > Actinomycetota > Actinomycetes > Mycobacteriales > Dietziaceae > Dietzia > Dietzia sp. IN118. The sequence continues at coordinate 408,524 of NZ_JAUMSR010000001.1, forward strand.
CTTGGTGAGCAGACCGGCGAACACGGCGGTGACCGGGGCGGGCGCGGTCGGGTACGAGTCGGGCAGCCACGTGGACAGCGGGAACACGGCGGCCTTGATGCCGAACGCCACGAGGAACACGGCGAAGATGGTGTGCCGCAGGCCGTCCGGGACCTCGGCCATCCGGGTGGCGACCTGCGCCAGGTTGAGCGTTCCGACGGCGGAATAGGTCAGCGCGATGCCCAGCAGGAAGACCATCGAGGACACCATCGACACAACGGTGTACGACACGCCCGCGCGCACACGTTCCTGACTGGCACCCAGCGTGAGCAGCACGTACGACGCGGCCAGCAGCATCTCGAACCCGACGAACAGGTTGAACAGGTCGCCGGCGATGAACGCCGCGTTCAGGCCGGCGGCCAGCGCGAGGTAGGTGGGCAGGAAGACCGAGGTCGGCTGGTCGCCGTCACCGTCGCGGACACCCTGGCCGACGGCGTAGATGATGACCGTCAGCAGGATCACGGCGGATACGCACAGCATCAGCGCGCTGAGCCGGTCCGCGACCAGGGTGATGCCGACCGGGGCGTCCCAGCCTCCCACCTGGACGGTGTGCATCCCGTGTTGTTCGGTCAGCACCAGCAGGATGCCGGAGATGACCAACACCCCGGTCAGGGTGGCGATCGTGATGACGTTCTGCACCCGCGGTCGGCGGGAGACCACCAGACAGAGGGCGGCCGCCAGCATCGGGGCGAGGACGACCGACGGGATGAGGTAGCCGAAGAGTTCGGGGGAGATCACAGGTCCTCCTCCTTTCCGGCGTCCTTGTTGCGCTTCACGCGTCGATCGATACGTCGGGCCTCCGCCTCGGCGCGGGCCCGTGCCTCCGCGCGAGCGTCGGCCTCGGCTCTGGCCCGGGCCTCCGCTCGGGCTTCGGCGGCGGCCTCGGCTTCGGCCTCCTCGAGGTCCTCGTCGTCGTAGTCGACGTGGTCACCGAGTTCGGTGGGCTGACCGGTGGCGTGGTCGTCGGAGGCGTCACGGTCGGGAGCGGACCAGGCGTCGGTGGGGGAGCGTCGGGCGATCTTCGTGTCCTCGACGTCGTCCGCGACCTCGTCCACGGTGGTGAACTGGTACGAGCGGTAGGCCAGCGCCAGGATGAACGCCCCGACACCGGCGGTGATGACGATGGCGGTGAGGATCATGGCCTGGGCCAGCGGATCGGAGTCGGTGGCGTTGCCGCCCCAGGTCCGGTCGCGGATGGGCGGGTTCCCGGGGGCGCCGCCGGCCGCCAGCAGCAGCAGGTTGACGCCGTTGGACAGGATCATGATCCCCAGCAGGATCTTGATGATGGCGCGCTCGAGCAGTAGGTAGACGCCGGCGGCGCTGAGGATGCCCGCCAGGAGCAGCAGTGCGAAGTCGGCGGTCATGGCATCCCCCGGGAGGTCGTGCCCTGGTTCTCGGCGGCTCTCAGGCGGTCGGCGCGGCGGGCGGCCAGGTCGGACCGCGGTGCGGCGCCGTCGACGCCGGGGACGCGGCGCAGGGAGGCGGTGGACGGCGAGTCGGTGGCGTCGACGTAGACGGCGCGGAGTTCCTCGAGGTCCTCGGCGTCCAGGTCGAGTCGGGCGCCGAGGCTGCGGAGGATGTCGAGGACGAGACCGACGACGATGAGGTAGACCCCCGCGTCGAAGAACAGCGCCGTGACGAACTTGACGTCCCCGAAGACGGGAAGCGTTCCCTCGAAGGTGGCGCTGGACAGGGGAGGTGCCCCGAAGAACATCGAGGCGGTGGCCGTGCCGGCGGCCAGCAGGAGCCCGAATCCGAGGATCCGGCCGGCGTCGATGGGGATGGCCTCCCCGAGTTCGTAGCGGCCACCGGCGACGTACCGCAGCACCAGGGCCAGACCGGCCACCAGACCGCCGGCGAAGCCACCGCCGGGGTTGTTGTGCCCGGCGAAGAAGAAGAACAGGCTCAGGATCATCATGGTGGGGAAGATGAGCCTGGTGGTGACCTCGAGGACGAGGGAACGCGCGCGCGGATCGCGGACGGTCGCCCCGACCAGCCAGCGGCCGGGGGAGGCGCCGGGAGCCTCGACGACGATCCGGGCGGCCTCGATGCCGCGCCGGCCGGAACGCGTCTTGCCGGCGTCGGCGAGGCGCGGGCCCGAGCCGTAGCGGCGGTTGCGGAAGACCAGGCTGGCCACACCGGTGGCGGCGACGAGCAGCACCGTGATCTCGCCGAGGGTGTCCCAGGCGCGGATGTCGACCAGGGTGACGTTGACCGCGTTGGCGCCGTTGCCGATGTCGTAGGCGAGGTCCGGGAAGACGGTGGACACGGCGGGCCGCTGGCGGGCGTTGATCGCGTAGGCGCCGACGATCACCACGAGCAGGCCCACCCCGATGCCGAGCCAGGCGCGGGTCCGGCGGAAGCCGTCCGACAACGGGACCTCGGCGGGCATCGTGCGCAGCACCAGGACGAACGCGACCATCAGCAGCGTCTCCACCAACACCTGGGTGAGGGCCAGGTCCGGGGCGCCGTGGAAGGCGAAGATGATGGCGACGCCGTAGCCGGTGACGGACATGCTGATCACCGCGGCGAGGCGGTTGCGCAGGACGGTGGCGGCGATCGCGGCGACGGTCATGGGGATCATGACGAACAGCACGACCGGGTTGCCCGCCAGCTCCATCCGCAGGCCCTCGCGGGTGCCGACCATGAGGGACGCGAACGGGAACAGCACGAGGGTGAACAGGATGATGCCGAGCGTCAGCGGGAGGGAGCCGCGCTGGATGCTCGCGGTCAGGCGCAGCGACAGGAGGTCGAAGAAGCGCAGGACGGCGTCGTAGATGCGGTCGGCGTTACCCAGCGCGGGCGACTCGAACTGCATCCGCTCGACGGTCCGCTGGGCGACATAGAGCATGGTTCCGAGCACGTACACGACCGCCGTGAGCGCCAACGGGATGCCGACGCCGTGCCACAGTCCCAGGTGGTAGGCCTCGTCTCCGCGCCACGGGCTGCCGGGCGGGAACGCGACATCGACGAACCGGACGAGGAGGTTCTCGACGGGCGCCGACCACAGGCCGAGCACCAGGCCGGCGACGGCGAGGACCGCGGGCACCGAGAGGAACATCGGGTTGACGGGCTTCGAGTCGGCGACCGCGGGGCTGATCCCGTCGGGGAAGGTCGGCTTGTCCCGGAATGCGCCCATGACCAGGCGGGCGGTGTACGAGAAGGTGAGCACCGAGCCCAGTACGAGGCCCGCGGTGACAACAATCGCGGGCATCCCGTGTAGTCGGCCCTCGGTCAGCACGGTGGCGAACGCGGACTCCTTGCCGATGAACCCGAGGAAGGGCGGGAGCCCGGCCATCGAGGCGGCGGCGAGGGTGAAGAACACCGCCAGTGCGGGCCGCGAGCGGCCGAGGCCCGACAGCTCGCGGATCTCGCGGGTGCCGGTCGTCTTGTCGATCACGCCGACCGCCATGAACAGGGACGACTTGAACAGCGAGTGTGCGAGCAGCATGGTGAGCCCGGCGAGCATGGTGTCCCGGGAGCCGATGCCCACCAGCACGAGCAGGAAACCCAGCTGGGACACCGTGCCGAAGGCCAGCACCAGCTTGAGGTCCGTCTCGCGTAGCGCCCGCCACCCGGCCATGAGCAGGGAGACCAGGCCCAGGGCGATGAGTGGCAGCTGCCAGGTGGACGAGCCGGACAACCCGGGACTGAACGCCGCGACGAGGAAGACGCCGGCCTTGACCATGGCCGCGGAGTGCAGGTACGCGCTCACCGGGGTGGGGGCGGTCATCGCCCCCGGTAGCCAGAAGTGCAGGGGAGCGATGGCGGACTTGCTCGCCGCGCCGATGATGACCAGGGCGAGAGCCCAGTGGACGAGGGGCCCCGACGGTGGGGCCGCGATGATCTCGCTGAGCAGGTACGACCCGGCTTCCTGCGCCAGGATGATCATGCCGACGAGCATCGCCAGGCCGCCGAGGGTGGTCACCAGCAGTGCCTGGGTGGCGGCACGCCGGGACGAGGCCCGCTCGGCGTAGTGGCCGACCAGCAGGAAGCTCAGAACGGAGGTGATCTCCCAGAAGATGTACAGCAGGATCATGTTGTCGGCCACGACCAGGCCGAACATGACGCCCGCGAAGGCGACGAGCTCCGCGGCGAACAGGTGGAGTCGCGGTTCGGAGTCGTCGAAGTACCAGGTGCAGTAGAACAGCACCAACGCACCGACGCCCAGTGCGATGAGGGACATCAGCGCGGACAGGGCGTCCATCCGCAGGTCGAGCGCCAGGTGGATGCCGGGAGCCCACTGGATGGACTCCGTGGGTACCCGGTCGAGGTTCGCGGCCACCCAGACCGCGCCGGCGGCGGGGACCAACGCCAGGAGCGGGAAGGCGCGGCGTCCGAACCTGGACACCAACGGGATCGCGATCAGGGCGGCCACGGCATGGGCCGCGAGGATCACGATCACCGGCGGCTCCTTTCCTTGCGTCGAACGGACGACGACATGCGGACGTATCCGCCGCGAGGCGGCGGGGAGTCGGTGGTCGACCGGGGCGTGGTTCCTGTGATCACTTTACAGAACGGTGTTTCCGAGCCGACTTCACCGCAGGTGGAGACGGGTCGCGGCGCTGAGCAGCGCCGCGATCGAGGCCTCGGTGGAGGTCTGCCCGAACCCGAGCGCCCACGTCTCGCGGCGACCACAGCTGGCGCGCAGGATCGTGCACCACGATCCGGCCTCGCCGAAGGCGTGGCCGCCGTGCCGGTGGCCCTCGTACTGGTGGAACTGCTCGATCTCCGCACGCGCGCCGACCTGGCCCAGCATGTCGGACATCGCGGTGACGTCACCGCAGGACTCGGTGGTCAGGCGGCGGGCGGTGAACTCGCCGGGCGCGTCCCCTGCGGCACGGGTGGCCAGGATCGCCTCGTAGGCGATGATGCCCCGACCCAGCGGGCGGCGGGAGAAATCGGCCAGATGAAAGCGGTCGGAGGACGGGGCGTAGGTGTCGAGCAGCGTGCGCCAGTCCAGGCCCGCGGCCTCGGAGGCGAACCCTCGTGGCAGCCGGCGGCCGAATCGATCCGCGAAGGGGCAGATGGGAGAGCCGGTGGTCGCGTGGGGTCCGCCGAACGTGGGATTCGCCGTGGGGGTCATGGAGTTCTCGCTTCTGGTGCGTCGGTGAGATGACCGACGTCAGAAGGAGCAACCACGCAACGGGGGTGCCGGTCTGTCAGGCCCCGTTACGTCCGGTTACTACGAGAATCTTCCGCATGGTCAGACACTCTAGGCCGCCGGCGTAAATCCCGGCAAGCCCGTGGCGCCCCGCCCCCGCGCGCGGCACCCTCGCGCTGCTCAGCTCTCGCGACGCTCGGCGTACTGCCGGAGGTCCTCCACCTGCACGGGGTCGAGAGAGGGTCTGACCGCGCGGCGGGCGCGATCCACGTCGTCGGCGGTGACCTCGGCCGCGTCGATGTCGCGACGCATCGCGGTCAGCGCCGACTCCCGCAGCAGTGCGGCGCAGTCCGCGGCCGAGTACCCGTCCAGGTCGGTCGCGAGCTCGGTCAGGTCCACGTCGTCGGCCAGCGGGACGTCCCGGCCGGCCGCCCGGAGGATGTCCGCCCGGGCCTCGGCGTCCGGCGGGGGGACGAACACCAGGCGTTCGAGCCGCCCCGGACGCAGCAGGGCGGGGTCGATGAGTTCGGGCCGGTTGGTGGCGCCGAGGATGACCACATCACCCAGTGGCTCCGCACCGTCGAGTTCGGTGAGCAGGGCCGCGACCACCCGGTCGCCGACGCCCGAATCGCCGGACTGGCCCCGCCGCGGGGCGAGCGCGTCGATCTCGTCGAGGAACACCAGCGACGGCGCGGAGTCCCGGGCCTTGCGGAACAGGTCGCGGACGGCCTTCTCCGAGGACCCGACCCACTTGTCCATGAGCTCGGCGCCCTTGACCATGTGCACCGTCAGCCGGCCGCTCGCGGCGAGGGCCCGCACGACGAAGGTCTTGCCACACCCCGGGGGGCCGTACAGCAGCACGCCCCGCGGCGGCTGCACCCCCAGCCGTTCGAAGGAGTCGCGGTGCTGCAGCGGCCAGAGCACCGTCTCGGTGAGCGCCTGACGTACCTCCTCCATGTCCCCGACGTCGTCGAGGGTGATCGATCCGAGGCTCAGCTCCTCGGTGCCGGACCGGGACAGCGGCCGGATCACGCTGATCGCGCCCAGGAGGTCGTCCTGCTCCAGACGGGCGGCGGGGTGGTCTGGCGCGGGACGGTCGGGTGCAGCGTGGTCGGCGGCGCTGTCGCCCGCGGCCCGCCCGGCCGCCCGCAGGGCCGCCTCCCGGGTCAGTGCCCTCATGTCGCCGGCGACGTACCCGGGGGTGCGCTCGGCGATGGCGGGCAGGTCCAGCGTCCCGGTGGGCACGTTTCTGAGCATGACCTCCAGCAGCGCGGCGCGGTCGGCCGCGTTGGGCAGGGGCAGGTCGAGCACGCGGTCGCAGAGGTCGGGTTCCCGGAGCCGGGCGTCGGCGTCCTCTGGGCGCACGCAGGTCGCCACCAGCACCGATCCTGGGGACGCCACCACCGACCGCAGTCGGTCGAGGACCAGCGTGGACACCGGCTCGGGCTGGGCGGGGAGCAGTGCGTCGACGTCGGTGACCAGCAGGATCCCGCCATTCTCGCGGGCCCGCTCGGCGGCGGCACGTACCGCCTCGAGTCGTGAGGCGGGGTCGAGCGCTCCGACCGAGGGCCCGTCGACCACCTCGAGCCGCCGGTGGCCGGCGACCGAGCGGACCAGCGTCGTCTTGCCGACGCCCGGAGGTCCCGCCACCAGCACCCCGAGGTGCGGCGACGCGCCCAGCGTCCGCAACAACTCCGAGCGGTCCAGCGCGAGGGAGAGCCACTGCTCCAGCACCTCGGCCCGGTCGGCGACGCCGACGAGGTCTTCCCTCGCGACGGCAGTGATGGCCGAGCCGCCGGCCGTCTCCGGGCCCGCGCTGCCCCCGGCGGCGGCAGGAGCCGCCGCGGTGGGGGAGCTCGCCGTCGGACCGGTGCCCCCGGCCCCCGCGCCCCCGGTGCCCACGCCGGTCACGATCGCCGTGGTGGGCTGCACGGAGACGGTCCCGCCGGGCACGGTCGCGGTGACGGTGAGCAGCTCGGTGCCCCATGCCGCGCCCATGGTGTTGCGCAGGGTGCGGGTCGTGTCGGAGGTGGGGAAGTCGGGGCCGAGGTCGCGCGGCATCAGCGTGACCGAGTCCCCGACCCGCACCACCTTGCCCAGCAGCGCCGACCGCAGCACACGCTCGGCGACTCCGCGACCCGCCGGCGGGAGGCCCTGGACCTCGACGGACTGCGCGCCCGTCACCTCCGCGGCCCGCACGGTCACCCGCGCGTCTTCACCGAGGCCACAGTTGGCGGCCACCACCTCGTCGACGACCAGCACGCCGCTCGGCGCGCCCGTGGCCGCGGCGGCGACCACGGCGCCCGTCGTGCGGGCACCGATGATCTCGATGGCATCCCACTCGCGCATCCCCAGCGCGAGGATCACTTCCGGGTGTGCGCGGACGATTCCCCGTCGGGAGTCGGCCGCGGACGCCGACAGGCGCAGGGTCAGGTCAAGATCCGGGCGGGGGTTCACGGAGGTGAGCGTATCGCGGCGAGCGCCGGCTCCTCTGGGTCCCCGGTGGGGTTACAGCGCGCCGCGGATGGCGTTCCAGGCGACGGGGATCTGACGCGAGTAGTAGGACCAGTTGTGCAGCCCGGTGGGCAGGTGGTCGATCGTCGCCGGGATGCCCAGGTCCCGCAGGCGACGGTCCGCCGCGCGCGTGCACTGCCCGGTGGCCTGTTCGAGCGCCATGCCGGCGATGAAGTTGGCGGCGTCGTTGTTGTAGTCCTCCCAGTCGCCCGGGTTGGCCACGCCCGTGCCGGACGAGAGGTAGATCGCCTTTCCGCGCAGCTCCTCCGCGTTGATCAGCGCGTCGTGGGCCGCCCACTGCGCGGTGCCCGGCTCGCCCCACATGTTGGTCAGGGTCGCGCCGCGGCTCTCCACGGTGTAGCGGGTGAGGATCTGACCGAGCGTGCCGGTGGAGTAGCAGCCCGAGACGCCGAAGACGGCCCGGTAGAGATCGGGGTGGCGGGTGGCGATGGTCACGGCCGCGCCGGCGCCCATCGAGATGCCGCCGATCGCGCGGCTGCGGCTGGTGCTGACCTCGGGCTCGACCAGGGCGGGCAGGTCGCGGGTGATGAACGCCTCCCACTTGCTGATGCCCAGCACCGGGTCGGGCTCGTTCCAGTCCGCCCACATCGAACCCTGGCCACCGGTCGGGATGACGAGGTTGACGTTCTCGTCCGCGAACTGCTCTGCCGCGCCCCACTGCATGAAGCCGCTGGGGAGTTCGGAACCGACGCCGTCGAGGAGGTACAGGAACGGCGCGTTCTGATTACCGTCGGGCGCGCGGTAGACCTCGACGGTGATCCCGCGCTTCATGTCGGCCGAGTCGATGAGCCACCGCTCGTAGCGGCCGTCGACGTCCTTGCGCACGACACGGGTCTCGGTGATGTTCGGGTTGGGTTGGGGCGCCGGCGGCGGGGGTCCGGCGAACATGTTGGGGGAGAATCCGAGTCGGTTGGCGATGCCCATCATCGATGACCCGGACGAGCCTGGCAGGTTGCCGAAGTAGAGGAGCTGGCTGAGGCTCTCCGGCGAGATGGTGCCGAGAGCACCGTTGGCGATCTGCTCCGGGCTGATCGACCCCGGTAGCCCCTGCGCCTGCGCGGGGGCGGGGAGCAGCCCCACCGTCAGCGCGGCGGCGACAGCGGTCGCGAGGAGGGCGCGGCCTGCGCGGGTGACGCGGTGGGCGAGTGCGGGCACGGGCATGGCGGCTCCTTCTTCCGGGCAGCCGAGACCTGGTCGCGCCGCCTCTGGTGACAGTATCGGCCCACGGGCATCACACCGTTACCGGTTCTCCGGGCCGGGGGGCTCAGCGGTAGCGCTGCAGGAACGCCGCCTCCGCCAGTGCGATGCGCTCGATCTCCCGCGGGTCGACGCTCTCGTCGGGGGAGTGGATAGCGGCCGCGGGATCCTCGACGCCGAACAGTGCGATGCTCGCGTCGGGATGCGCCCGCTGCAGCGCGGTGCACAGCGGGATCGATCCGCCGGAGCCGACCACGGCGACCTCCTCCGCACCGTAGGCCTGCACCAGGCACTGCGAGAGCAGGTCGTGGACCGGGTCCGAGCCGCCCGCCGGCACCGAGCGGAACGGGTGGCCGACGGCCTCGGGTTCCACCGTCACCCGGGCGTTCCACGGCCTGCGCCGCTCGATGTGCGCGGTGAGTAGCCGCTGCGCCTCGACCGGGTCGATCCCGGGTGGAACGCGCAGGTTGATCAGGGCGCGGGCTCGGGGTTGGACGGCGGCGATCGCCCCCTCGACCGGCGGGCAGTCGATCCCCAGCACGGTCACCGCGGGCCGTGACCACACCAGGTCCGCGAGCGGGGCCGCCGTGGAGACCTCCACCCCGTCGAGGATCCCGGCGTCGGCGCGGAACGCCTCTTCGGGGTAGGCCTGCCCGTCCCACTCGCCGGTGAAGTCCAGGCCGTCGACGGTCGTGGCGCCGGTGGCGGGGTCGCGCAGCGAGGCGAGGATGGAGATGAGGGCGGCGAGCGCGTCGGGCGCCGCGCCCCCGAACTGTCCGGAGTGGACCCCGGCCTCCAGGGTGTCGACGACGACGACGAGGTTGGCGATCCCCCGGAGGCTGGTCGTGAGCGTGGGGGTGCCGACCGAGACGTTCCCGGAATCGGCGATGAGGATCGCCTCCGCCGCCACCAAGTCTGGCCGCGACGCCACGAGATCGTCCAGGCCCCCTCCGCCGGTCTCCTCGGAGCCCTCCACGACGAGTCGGATCCCCAGGCCGTCCAGCGGGTCCGCCCCGGGGTCGCCGACCTCGTCGTCGTCACCCAGGGCGGCGAGGGCGCGCAGGGCGGCGAGGTGCACGACGAGGTTTCCCTTGCAGTCCGCGGCACCGCGGCCGTACCACCGGCCGTCGCGCTCGGTCAGTTCCCACGGCGAGGACGTCCACTCGCCCGGGTCCCCGGAGGGCTGGACGTCGTAGTGGCTGTAGAGCAGCACGGTGGGGCGGCCGGGTGCGGCCGGGCGGTGGGCGAACACCGCGCGCGACCCGTCGGACGTCTCGATCACCTCGACCGAGTCCGGGCCCAGGCCCGGGATCGGCAGGTCCGTGAGCAGGCCGCGGACGAGGTCGCTGGCCTGTGCGCCGGCCTCCGGCTCGGCATCGTGCACCGACGGTAGGGCGACGAGATCGGCGAGATCGGAGCGGGCCCGGTCGAGTTGGGCGGCGACCGCGGCCGCGAGCGGGGCGAGATCGGCGTGGGGGTCAGCGAACGCGGGGGAGTCGGCCATGCGCACAGAGTAGTTGCCCGCTCCGACACGACTCGGCGACATGAACGGAAAGTGAACGCAGCATGAAGTATGGTGTGCACATGAGTAGCTTTGTGATCATCGTCACCCCTGCTGAGAAGGAGCTCCGCGAGCTCACCTCCGTCGACGAGTTGCCCGCACGCGTGCGGGCGGACCTCGAGGCGCTGTGCGACGAGCTGTCGGAGCGGTTCCCGGAGGCCGAGGCGATCGGCGAGACCGGCGCTCTGTGCTCGCGCCCGGAGATCGACGGCGTGGGCGTGGTCATCCGGCCCGAGGTGATCACCCGCCCACTCGTGGTCAACGCCGTCATGCGGTACGCCGCCCCGCGCCAGCTCCGCGTGACCTCGCCCGAGCTGGGACTGGTGGCCGACCCGCGCGAGCGCATTGATGTCGACGTCCACCGTCGGCCCACCATGGTGGGCGCGGGGATCGCCGACCACGCGGTGCGCGGTCGACCCCGCGGCACGCTGCCGTGGGTCACCCGTGAACTCCTGGGCCAGCTGATCGGCAAGCTCCTGATCGACGGCGACCGGTTGGAGCTGGAGGTCGACGGCGAACGCTGCTTCCGCTTCGAGCGGTCTGGCGACTGCCTGCTCATCCAGGCGAAGGACGGGCCGGACGTCCCCGTGTGCCGACGGACCGTCCCGGTCGACGCGGCCGACGCCGCGGCGGACGCCGGCTGGGCGTGGGCCCGCTGCGACCAGGGGTGGGCGGAGTTTTTGCCGCGTGACGCGCGGACGGACGAGGTGATCGCACCGTCCGCCGGGGGCGATCCCGCGACGGGCGGACGAGACTCCGCCACCGCGGCCTGAACCGGGTGGCCGCGCCCGGGTGGCGTCACACCGAGATGTCGTAGCGCAGGGACGCCACCACGGCGTCGATCGTCTCCGTGGGCTGCACGCCGGCCTCGCCCTCATCGGACATGAGCACGAACACCAGTGAGGCCGGCGCGCCGTCCGGGCCCCGCGTGGACACCGCGATGGTGTCGAAGCGGATGGTCGGCGGGGTGCAGTCGTTGCGCGGGGGACGCACCTCGCCGCGCAGCGAGACGTACCAGGCGGGCACCCCCGAGACCCCGATCCTGCGGGCATCGGGGACGGGGACGTCGGCACCGGCCTGGGTGAACCGTCGGTCGATCGAGTCCGCCATGGCCCGGGACGCCGATTCGGCTTGTTCACGCGCCTCGCCCGGCAGTGCCGTCGCGCTGATGCCGACCAGGGTCCGGAAGCTCAGGCCCCCGAGCCGGCAGTAGCCACGGTCGGCGATGGCGTTGGCGGTGGTGACGTAGCCCGATCCCCAGTCCGATCCGGGGTCGCCGGCGTCGTCGTCGACCCCGGACGGGTCCCCGACCTCCCACCCCGGCGGAACCGAGTACACGAGCCCGGTGGGGCTGCGGACGTCCTGCCAGTCCGCCGGCGGGGGGCCGGCGGCCAGGGTGGGCCCGGGCTGCTCGCGGGCAGGGGCGTCGACGTCGTCGCCGTCGCCCGACCACAGGGCGCAGCCGGAGAGCGACGCGACGAGCGAGCCCGCGATGAGGGCCGCGGCGGCCCGGGCCATCCCGGCCTCAGCTCCGCTCGGCGAGCGCCTTGATCCGCTGCAGGGAGGTGGACACGCCCCGGTCCAGCTCGCTGGTGAACGACTTCTGTCCTCCGAACACCTTGTCGGTGAGGAATCGGGAGATGAAGGTCAGCCCGTCCGGGACCTCCCTGCGCTCGGTGAGGAGCGTGCCGCCGGCGGGGGTCGGCTCGAGGTCGAAGACCCAGACGGTGGTGTTCTCGGTGATGCGGTTCGCGAACCGGCGGCCGGGCTCGAACTCCACCACACGGCTGGTCGTGGGCCACAGGAGCGGCCCACGCTTGTTGATGTTCAGTGCCCACGTGCCCTTGGCGGTGCGACCGCCGAGGGGGAAGATCTTCCAGGCCTGGCTGCTCCACTGGGTGGCGTTGCGGACCTCGGAGATGACCTCCCAGACCCGGGCCGGCGGGGCGTCGATCTCGATGGAGCTCTCGATGGCGCCTGCTGCGGCGGGTTCGGTGGGCATTGACGAGCCTTTCGGGCGAACGGGTGGGACGGCGTCTCGATGGTAGGGCAGGACCGGACGACATGAGGGTCGTTCGCCGAGCGCGAATCAGTCGTCCGGGCCTTTGCACTCGTCGGGGGCGAGTGCTAGAAAAGCGATTGGCACTCGGTTACCCTGAGTGCCAGCAAGATCTGAGAACCGAGGTCGCAAGGTGAGGCGCGGATCCGACACGGTCCGCACCGTCCGTCGCGGGCACCGACGCTGACCACACGCGTGTCACCCCATACCCGGAGGATGATTCACCCCATGGCAAAGATGATCGCGTTCGACGAAGAGGCCCGGCGCGGCCTGGAGAGCGGTCTCAACCAGCTCGCCGACGCCGTCAAGGTCACGCTCGGCCCCAAGGGCCGCAACGTCGTGCTGGAGAAGAAGTGGGGCGCCCCCACGATCACCAACGACGGCGTCTCCATCGCCAAGGAGATCGAGCTCGAGGAGCCGTACGAGAAGATCGGCGCCGAGCTGGTCAAGGAGGTCGCCAAGAAGACCGACGACGTCGCCGGCGACGGAACCACCACCGCCACCGTTCTCGCCCAGGCGCTCGTGCGCGAGGGCCTGCGCAACGTCGCCGCCGGTGCCAACCCCATGGGCATCAAGCGCGGCATCGAGAAGGCCGTCGAGGCCGTCACCAAGCACCTGATCGACTCCGCCACGGAGATCGAGACCAAGGAGCAGATCGCCGCCACCGCGGGGATCTCCGCCGGCGACCCGGCCATCGGCGAGCTCATCGCCCAGGCCATGGACAAGGTCGGCAAGGAGGGCGTGATCACGGTCGAGGAGTCCCAGACCTTCGGTCTGGATCTCGAGCTCACCGAGGGCATGCGCTTCGACAAGGGCTACATCTCGCAGTACTTCCAGACGGATCCGGAGCGCCAGGAGGCGGTCATGGAGGATCCGTACGTCCTGCTGGTCTCCGGCAAGGTCTCCACCGTCAAGGACCTGCTCCCGCTGCTGGAGAAGGTCATCGGCGAGAACAAGTCGCTGCTCATCATCGCCGAGGACGTCGAGGGCGAGGCCCTGTCGACCCTGGTTGTGAACAAGATCCGCGGCACCTTCAAGTCCGTCGCCGTTAAGGCCCCGGGCTTCGGTGACCGCCGCAAGGCCATGCTGCAGGACATCGCCATCCTCACCGGTGGCCAGGTCATCTCCGAGGAGGTCGGCCTCTCGCTCGAGACCGCCGACATCTCCATGCTCGGCAAGGCCCGCAAGGTCGTCGTGACCAAGGACGAGACCACCATCGTCGAGGGTGCCGGAGACCAGGGTCAGATCGAGGGCCGGGTCAACCAGATCCGCGCCGAGATCGAGAACTCGGACTCCGACTACGACCGCGAGAAGCTCCAGGAGCGCCTCGCCAAGCTCGCCGGCGGCGTCGCCGTCATCAAGGCGGGCGCGGCCACCGAGGTCGAGCTCAAGGAGCGCAAGCACCGCATCGAGGACGCCGTGCGCAACGCCAAGGCGGCCGTCGAGGAGGGCATCGTCGCCGGCGGCGGCGTCGCCCTGGTCAAGTCCGAGGTCGCCATCGATGGTCTGTCCCTCGAGGGCGAGGAGGCCACCGGCGCGAACATCGTCAAGTTCGCGCTCAGCGCCCCGCTCAAGCAGATCGCCCACAACGCCGGCCTCGAGCCGGGCGTCGTGGCCGAGAAGGTCCGCAACCTGCCGGGCGCCGAGGGCCTGAACGCCGCCACCGGCGGTTACGAGGACCTGCTCAAGGCCGGCATCAACGACCCGGTCAAGGTGACCCGCTCGGCGCTGCAGAACGCCGCGTCGATCGCCGCGCTGTTCCTCACCACCGAGGCCGTCGTGGCCGACAAGCCCGAGCCCGCCGCGCCCGCCATGCCGGGTGGCGACGAGATGGGCGGCATGGGCTTCTGATGTAGCCCATCCCAGCACGCGGCCGTGGCCCGCACCGGAGATCCGGTGCGG
>NZ_JAUMSR010000001.1:422930-483331 GCF_032905965.1 Dietzia sp. IN118
GAGATCCGGTGCGGGCCACGGCTCTTATCGGGCTCTCCTGGGGCATTGGGTCGCGTAACAGGATCGTCACGTGGGTCGTTCCGCGTAAAACGTCTGTGACCTGCGGTTAAGGAACGGTTTCGTCTCTGGTGGCTGCTGAACGGCCGCCCTAATGTCTGTGTCAGGCGCCCCGGAGGGCGCCGGTACACACTGAGAACGGAGACCTCCATGCCTAACTTCGGTCAACTGTCCGACCTCTTCGGCGGAATCACCGACATCCTCGGCGCCGTCGTCTTCTTCACCGGGTCCCTGGGTGGCGAGGGTGGGGTCAACGACTTCATCGGTGCGATCACGAGCATCAGCGCCGAATAGCCGTCACGACCCGCCCACGACACACCAGAACACCTCCAGGAGCAGACGATGACTTTCCCCGAGTTCGGATCCCTTGCCGGCGTCAGTGGCGCACTGGGCTTTCTCAACGACTTCCTCGGCGCGTTCGGAGACATGTTCTCCGGCCTTGCGTACTTCACCGGAGGTGACTTCCAGGAGGCGCTGACAGGAGGCTTCCTGCAGTGACACGAGCCCCGTCCGGGGCGGCGCTGCCCCTGACGGTTCCGATGCGGCCCGCGCGACTCTCCTTCGCGCGGGCCGCTTCGACGTCGCCGGAGGGGCGCGCGACGGGGTGAGAACCGCGCCCGCGGTGCCCTCGAGGGTGAACAGGGGTTGACGCCGGAACGGCGTTCGCCAACGGCAGACGTCCTCCGGGTGACGTATGAAAGAAATTCCCTGCAAGGTGCTCGATTAATGAGTCTTCTTAAGCCTTGGTGGGCTACAGTAGCCTAGGACACGGGCCCAGAGTAGGTGCCTGGCCAGCGTCAAGAGGCGAACCTGAGACGCGCGTCACGATTGACATCAGCGCGACTTAGGTTAACCTTACCGAGGGCCCCACGAGTCGGGGCGACATCACAGCAAAGGGAGAAACACATGCCTGACTTCAGCGCGATCAGCGCCGCGCTCTCCGCGGTCAAGAACCTTATCGATGGCGTCGTCAGCCTCACCGGGTCTCTGACTGGTGACGGCCTCAACGGCGCGCTGGAACTGGCCGGCTTCAGCAGCGACGCCGCGGAGACCACCACAAACTGAGATTGACTTCAGTCCCGTGGCGAAGCCGCCACGGTCCCGCTCCCGCGCGCCGCGCAGGAGCGGAAAGCCCCTCTCGATCCGGTCTCTGAAGCGATCGGACTGCACACACTTCTAAGGAGAACGTAATGGGTATCGATCTCGGTTCTGTTGGCGGCGTCCTCGGCCCGGACGGTCTCGTCGACCTCGCCGGCGGCCTGCTCGGCGCTGTCAACAACCTGGTCAAGGGCATCGGCTACTTCGCCGGTGGCGACCTCCAGGAGGCCTTGGGCAAGGGCTTCATGGCCTGAGTCGTCCACCGACTCGCGGAAGGGCCCCGGACTGGCGTCCGGGGCCCTTCCTCGCACCCCCGCCGGTCGCCGGTACTTGCCCCGTGGGAGATCGGGGGATATAAGTTTGTTCATACCGGTAACGGGGCGCCGGTCACCGTCGATGATATTGACGTGAGCCGCACCGGTCGGCTCCGCGGTTTCCCTCGGTTCACCTGCCTGTGGGAGCCTCGGAGCGTGCCCCGCGGATGCAGTACGCACGACCTGCGGACGCAATCGTGGTACTAATGTGCCTAGTGGGACTTGTGTGACTACTGGGAATCGGGTTAGCGTTTCCGCAGGAATGCCCGGGTCCGTCTGTGAACAACGAGAATGTAAGGCGTCGAAATATGCGTTCAGTGAAGCGGTTCGGCACGAAGGTCGCGACAGCGGCCCTCGCTGCGGCCATGGTCCCCGTCGTCGCCACGGGCACGGCCCAGGCCCAAGGCGGAAGCATCCAGTACACCAAGGCCACGGCCGCGAACAAGGTCGTCGAGAGCAAGCTGCCCGACGGCCGCATGATCGTCTCGGTGTGGTCGGACAAGATGGCGATCGAGGTCCCCAACATCGTCCAGCCGCCGCGTGACGGCAACGCCGGGGCCCCGGTGCTGTACCTGATCAACGGCGCCGGCGGCGGCGAGGACTCGGCCACCTGGCAGGCGCAGTCCGACGTCAAGAAATTCATGTCCGACAAGGACGCGTGGACCGTCACCCCGATCGGCGGCGCCTTCTCCTACTACACGGACTGGCAGCGTCACGATCCCAACGTCCAGACTCGCTTCGCCCGCGAGACGGATCGCCCGATGGCGTTCGAGACCTACCTCGCCGAGGAGCTCCCGAATCTCTTCGAGGGCCGCTACGGCGGCAACTACGAGGGCCGCAAGCGTGGCCTCGCCGCGATCTCGATGACCGCCACTTCGGTCCTGACCATCGCACAGAAGCACCCGGGCAGGTTCCAGGCCATCGGCTCGTACTCGGGCTGTGCCGAGACGTCCACCCCGATCGGTCATGAGTTCATCAACATCGTCACCGGCATGCGCGGCGGTGCGAACCTCGACAACATGTGGGGCCCCTTCCCGGGCGAGCCCCGCACGGGAACCAACAACTGGTTCGACAACGACCCGGTCTGGGGTGCCTTCCGCTTCCAGGAGCAGATGAAGAACAACCAGCTCCCGGCGATGTTTATCTCAACCGGCAACGGCCTGCCCGGGCCGCACGAGTCGCTCGAGAACTGGCGTCTGCGCAACAGCATCCCGGCGCTGGCCAACCAGGCGATCGTCGGCGGCGTCATCGAGGCGGCCACCCAGTACTGCACCGCCAACCTCGCCCGCCGCTTCGGCGAGCTCGGCATCCCGGCCCACTTCGACTTCGCGCCCAACGGCACCCACTCGTGGGGCTACTGGGAGGACGACCTCAAGCAGTCCTGGCCGATGATGGGTCGCGCCATGGGTGCCAGCTGGGGCTGAGCCTGATCCCCTGATGCCGAGCGGCGCAGGCGCCGCCCCGGACCTCCACGAACCCCGCACCACCGACGACCGGTGGTGCGGGGTTCGTCGTATCCAGGGGTGACCGCGCAGACCGGAGCGTAGTCCGGCATCCTGTACACATGACCACAATGGAGGACCCGCAGCGGGTGGAGCTGCAGCACTCGGACGGCAGCACGAGTCCGCTGCTGATCGTCGAGACGGCTCGGCGGGACGAGAGCCGGCCGGCGATCCTGGTGCTGCCGGGCATCGCCGTCGGCGCCCGGTACTACCTCCCCCTCGCCCGCGCGTTGGCGGCCGAGGGCGTCGATGTCGCCATCACCGAGCTCCGCGGTCAGGGTGAGAGCACCTACCGCATCGGGCGTCGCAGCGGCCCGGCCGGCTACCACGAGAGCGCCGCCGAGGACGTCCCGCTCGCGTTGGACGCGATGGAGCAGCGTCTCGGCGCGCGGTCCGTCGTGCTGCTGGGCCACAGCATGGGCGCGCAGATCGGCGTCTACCACCTCGCCCGCCACGACCCGCGGGTCGTGGGCCTGATCGCCGTGGCCGCCCAGTCACCGTTCCACCGGGGTTTCCCGGGCTCCTTCGGGCACAAGCTTCGCGCCGCGTCGGTCATCCTCCCGACGCTGGCCTGGCTGTCCGGGCACGTGCCGGGCCAGTTCTTCGGGGCGCAGGGGAGAATCCCGGCCGACCGGGTCCGCGACTGGTCCCGGCTCGCCGGGCGCGGCGTCATGCAGCCGGCCCGGGCGGACCTCGACTACCCGGCAGGCCTCGCGCGGGTCACCGTG
The DNA here is from genome assembly GCF_032905965.1 of Dietzia sp. IN118. NCBI lineage: Bacteria > Bacillati > Actinomycetota > Actinomycetes > Mycobacteriales > Dietziaceae > Dietzia > Dietzia sp. IN118. The sequence continues at coordinate 426,630 of NZ_JAUMSR010000001.1, forward strand.
CCGGCGCTGGCGGTGGCGATCGCCGACGACCCACTGGCCCCGGCCGGCGCGGCGCGGAACCTCCTGGCCATGCTTCCCTCGGCGCGGACGACGCTGGAGCTGGAGCCGGAGGCGCTGGGCCACAACGCGTGGGCCCGCCGCCCCGCCGAGGTGGTCGCCCGGGTGCTGTCGTGGATCGACCGCGAGCTGGGTGCCGTCACCCCTGGTAGGGACGACGACGAGGTAGTCGACGCCTGAAGAACTCGTAGGTGAGGACCGCCTTCCGGGCCTCCTGGGAGTTGTCCGCGGCGCCGGCGTGCCCGCCCTCGATGTTCTCGTAGTACCGGACCTCGTGTCCCGCGTCCTCCAGGGCGGCGGTCATCTTGCGGGCGTGGCCCGGATGGACGCGGTCGTCCCGGGTCGAGGTGGTCATGAGGACCGGCGGGTAGCGGAGCTCCGAGGCGGGCCGGATGTGCTGGTACGGGGAGTAGGCACCCAGGAAGTCGTCCCAGTCGGCGGAGTCCGGGTCCCCGTACTCGGCCATCCACGACGCTCCGGCCAGGAGCAGGTGGTAGCGCTTCATGTCCAGCAGGGGCACGGCGATCGCGAGGGCACCGAAGAGCTCCGGATAGCGGGTGAGCATGACGCCCATGAGCAGGCCGCCGTTGGACCCGCCGGTCGCCCCGAGCTGATCGCGGGTCGTCACGCCCTCCTCGACGAGGGCGCGGGCCACGGACGCGAAGTCCTCGAACGCCCGGGGACGCTTGTCCCGTACGGCGGCGCGGTGCCACGACGGCCCGTACTCACCGCCGCCGCGGATCCCCGCCACGACGTACACCCCGCCCCCCTCGAGCCAGAGCGCGCCGCGGAGGGCGGCGTAGGCGGGGCGCATGGACACCTCGAACCCGCCGTAGCCGTAGAGGATGGTCGGACGTGGTCCGGCGGGGCCGGGCCCGCGCATGACCGTGTAGGGCACCTCGGTGCCGTCGTCACTCACGGCGGTGTGGCGGGTGACCTCGATCCCGGAGGAGTCGAACCGGTGCGGCGTCGAGCCGAGGGTGGTGGTGCTGCCGTCCGCCCGGAGCAGGACCAGCGACGGCGGGACGACCGGCCCGGAGACCGCGAGCACCGCGTCGTCGGGGTGTGGGCGCTCGCCCGCGTGGGTGGGTGCGGCTGAACCGGGTGCGGCTCCTGATACCGGGTCGTCGTCCATCCCGGAGAGCCGGTCGCAGGACAGCACGTCGACCGAGACGTGCTCCGGCAGGCCCTCGACGGGCAACGGGGACCACTCGCCGTCGGCGGTGTCGGGGAGGGAGAACGCGTCGATCCGCGACTCGGTGTCGTCGAGGACGGTGAGCAGGATCCGGCCGCGGCCCCAGGTGACGTCCTCCACGGTCGTGGACGGGGTGGGGGAGAACAGCACGACGGGCTCCGGCAGCCGACCCGGCTCGGCGTCGACGGCGGCCCACGGCACCACGAGCACCGACCCACCGGGGTGGGAGCGGCCGGCGATCTCCAGATCGGTGCGGGGGCGCAGCATGAGCCAGTCGCCGCACGAGGTGACGTCACAGTCCTCGGGCACGGGCACCGCGAGTGGGGTGGTGGAGGCGGGGTCGGTGCCCGGGGTCCAGAACACCTCCTGCGAGGTGTGGAAGTCGGGCGCCCGGCTGGCCAGGAACCGCCCGGTGACGGGGTCGTGCGAGGCGCCCACCGCGACGTCGTCGGTGCGGCCCTCGAAGATCACCGGGGCCTGGGCGGGATCGGTCCCGCGACGCCAGAGCCGCACCACACGCGCGTACCCCGAGTCGGTGGCGTCGGAGCCGTCCGGGTCCAGCGGCGCGGTGAGGAGCACGGTGTCGCGGTCCACCCAGGACACCGAGCACTTGGCCTCGGGCAGGTGGAACGCCCCCTCCCCGGCGGTGACGAAGCGGCGCTCGGTCAGATCGAACTCCCGGACCTCCACGGCGTCCGCGCCCCCGCGGGACAACCGGAGGAGCGCCCGGTCGTCGACGGGACGACGCACGACCGTGCCGGAGTACACCCAGTTGACGCCCTCCTCGTCGGCGAGGGCCCCGACGTCCACGAGCGTCTCCCAGGCCGGGTGGTCGACCCCCGGCGCCCCGTCGGCCAGCACGGTCCACGGCACCCGGCGCCACAGCCCGCGGGGGTGGTCACCGTCCTTCCACAGCGTGTAGGCGTACCGGCCGCGCAGGACCGGCCACGCGATCCGGTCGGTGGCGTCGAGGATCTCCAGGGCGCGGGAATGCGCGGCTTCGGCATGATCGCCGGTGGCGAGATCTGCGACCGTCCGGTCGCTGCGCTCACGCACCCATCCGAGCGCCTCGGGGGAGTCGACGGCCTCGAGGTGGAGGAACGGGTCGGAGATCGTGGTGTCGGTCATGCCCTCGATGATGCACGTGATCAAGCGAACAGACCGAAACCCACCTCGGATGTTCACAGGCTCTTGTTACGCGTTCGTGAGGTCGGTAGCATCTTCCGTAGCCGCAGGTCGACTGACCCGGCCATTCCCGATCAACGCGGGAGTGCATTTCAATAAACGGAGATACACACAATGGGTTCCATCACCGACCTCCTCAGCGCCGGTTCCGGCGAGTCCGGCTCCCTCAGCGGCGGCAGCGCCACCGGCAACATCACTGACACGATCGCCGAGACCATCGGCGAGCTGGTCGCCACCGCCCTCAAGTCGGTCCTGGGCAACCTGTCCTGATCCTCGCTCACGCGAGCGGTCGCGCCGCCTTCTCCACACGGAGGGGGCGGCGTCGGTCATTTCGGGTGCAGTTCCGGCCCGCTCCGCCGTTCCGGTGCCGCCGGGAGCGCTACCCTGAGTGTCGTGGCTGACACTCATTACGATCTCATCGTCCTCGGCGCGGGCCCCGGTGGCTACGTCGCCGCCATCCGCGCCTCGCAGCTCGGCCTCAAGGTGGCCGTCGTCGAGGAGAAGTACTGGGGCGGCGTATGCCTCAACGTCGGATGTATCCCCTCCAAGGCCCTCCTGCGCAACGCGGAGCTGGCCAACACCGTCCAGCGCGACGGCAAGCTCTTCGGTATCTCCGGGGACGTGAGCTTCGACTTCGGCGCCGCGTTCGACCGCAGCCGTAAGGTCTCGGACAGCATCGTCAAGGGCGTCCACTTCCTCATGAAGAAGAACAAGATCACGGAGATCGACGGCTTCGGGAAGTTCACCGACGCCAAGACGATCGAGGTCGACGGCACCGAGTACACCTTCGACAACTGCATCATCGCGACCGGTTCCGTGGTCAAGACGCTTCCCGAGATCGAGTTCAGCGAGAACGTGGTGGGCTACGAGGAACAGATCCTCACGCGCGACCTGCCCGACTCGATCGTCGTCGTCGGCGCGGGGGCGATCGGCATGGAGTTCGCGTACGTGATGAACGCCTACGGCGTCGACGTCACGATCGTCGAGTTCATGGATCGGCTGCTGCCGAACGAGGACGAGGAGGTCTCCAAGGAGATCGCCAAGCACTACAAGAAGCTCGGCATCACGCTCCTCACCGGCCACAAGACCACGTCGATCAGCGACAACGGCGATTCGGTCGAGGTGGAGATCGAGTCCAAGGACGGTGAGGACACCCGGACCGTCACCGTCGACAAGGTGCTCATGGCCGTCGGGTTCGCCCCGCGGGTCGAGGGCTACGGGCTGGAGAACACCGGCGTCGAGCTGACCGACCGCGGCGCGATCGACATCGACGACAACATGCGGACCAACGTCGACGGCATCTACGCGCTCGGCGACGTCACCGCCAAGCTGCAGCTGGCGCACGTCGCCGAAGCCCAGGGCGTGGTGGCGGCCGAGACCATGGCCGGCGCCGAGACCCAGACGCTGGGCGACTACCGCATGATGCCGCGCGCCACCTTCTGCCAGCCGCAGGTCGCCTCGTTCGGGCTGACCGAGGCCCAGGCGAAGGACGAGGGCTACGACGTCAAGGTCGGCAAGTTCCCGTTCTCGGCCAACGGCAAGGCCCACGGGCTCGGTCACGCGACCGGGTTCGTCAAGGTCGTCGCCGACGGCACGCACGGCGAGCTGCTGGGCGCCCACCTCATCGGCCCCGACGTCTCCGAACTGCTGCCCGAGCTGACCCTGGCGCAGATGTGGGACCTCACCGCCGAGGACATCGCCCGCAACGTGCACACGCACCCGACCCTGTCCGAGGCCATGAAGGAGGCCGTCGAGGGCGTCGGCGGCCACATGATCAACCTCTGACAGCCTGCGGCGGGCCCGGCACCGGGTCCGCCGGCGTCGGGGGGCCACCCGACGGGGGCCCGCCGCGGTGTGCCGGGCGACTACTCGGCGTTGAGGATCTTCTCCATCTGCGCGACGTAGATCGCGTCCAGGGCGCCGGCCGCGGTCGGCAGGACGGGGTCCGCCGCCGGGTCGTCACCGCGGGCCGCGTACTCGACACTCACGGTGGTGTCGCGGGCGAAGCCGTGGATGGCGATGGCCCGGCTCAGTGCGCGCGTGCCGTCCGGCTGCGTCGTGATGAAGTCGCTGGTGACCCGGAAGCCCTCGGTGCCGTCGATGGCTGGGGCGTCGGCGACCGTCATCTTCAGCTCGACGTTCGGGTTGGCGGCGCTGCGCGAGGTGGTGCACGCCTCGTAGAGGGAGCGGTCCATGAACTCGTCGAGCCGCTCGCCCACCATGCCGATGCCGAAGCGGTGCTCGGTCTCGTCCTCCTCCGACTGCTTGTAGCGGACGGCGGCGGTCACCCCATCGGTGGTGGCGTGGTTGGAGACGGTCTCCAGGCGCGAGACCTTGTCGCACGCCGGGTCCTCCATGAGCTGGCGGCCCTGGTCGGCGACGAGCTTGTCCACCGCCTCCTGCAGCAGCTGACGGTCGACGACCTGGACGACGCCACCACCGGGCGCCTCGCCCTCCGCCAGGACGAGTTCCTCCACGGGCGCCTGCGGGGCGGACTGCGCCGCGGTCTCCGAGGTCTGGGTCTCGCTCGCGGGCTCGCCGCCCCGGGGGTTCTCCTCGTCCGACGAACAGGCCGTGAGAGCAGCCGCGGTGGCCAGCGCGAGACCGGCGATCGCGACGCGGCGGGGGGTGCTGGTGCGGAGGCGCATCTCTCTCCTTTGTCATTCGGTTACCCCTCATAGTGCCACCGGGCCCGTCGGTTCTGTGCATCAAGGCCGCGCGCGCCGCCGCCCGGTGATCGACGCCGACCGCCCCGGGGGCCCGAAGTCGGGGGCGGCGCCCGGGCGGGGGGAAGCAGTGGAAATCGCCGGGTGGGACTAGCCTTGGTCCGTCGCCGGACGAGCTCGATCGGCACCCGGACGAACACCCCGACCCGTCAAACCGACCCGGAAATAGGACAACGCTATGGACCATGACGGTGTGGACGCCGTGCTCTTCGACCTCGACGGGGTCATCACCCCGACGGCCGAGAAGCACATGCAGGCGTGGAATCGGATGTTCACCACCTACTTCGACGCCCGGGGGATCGACCCGTACTCGGATGAGGACTACTTCCGCTACATAGACGGCAAGCCGCGGGTCGAGGGCATCGCGTCGATGCTCGCCGCGCGGGGCCTCACCCTGCCCGAGGGCGACGACGACGACGAGGCCGGTCCCGACGCGGACACGATCCACGGGCTCGGTCTGCGCAAGAACGTGATCTTCCGTGAGCTGCTCGACGAGGGCATCGAGGCCTACCCCGGGTCGGTGGCCTACCTCGACGCCCTCGACGCCGCCGGCATCGCCTCCTGCGTGGTCTCCAGTTCCAAGAACGCCGAGGCCGTGCTCACCGCGGCCGGACTGCGGGACCGGTTCGAGGTGATCGTCGACGGGCTGGTCGCCGCCGCCGAGGGGATCCCCGGCAAGCCCCGCCCCGACACGTACCTGCGGGGCGCCGAGCTGCTCGGTGTACCCGCGGACCGCTGCGTGGTGATCGAGGACGCCGTCCCCGGCGTGCAGGCCGGCGCCGCCGGCGGGTTCGCGCGCGTGGTCGGTGTGGACCGCGGAGCCGGGCGTGAGACCCTGCTCGCGGAGGGCGCCGACCTCGTCGTCGTCGACCTGGCCGAGCTCATCCCCGGACTGACGGAGGCGAACCGGTGACCCGTATCCCCTTCTCCCGAGGACCGGTCCACGACACCGTCGGCGAGTCCGTGCCCGGCAACATCCGCACCACCTACGGCGTGAACCTCCGGAGCCACCTCGAGGTCCCCGAGATCAACCGCTCCACCCACCCCGCCGACCCGTGGCGTTGGGTCGAGACCCGTCCGAACGCGTCGCCGCTCGGGGTGTCCGAGACGCAGTTCGCGGTGGCGAACGGCTACCTGGGCATGCGTGGCAACCCGGAGGAGGGGCGCGACTCCGCCCAGCACGGCACCTTCGTCAACGGCTTCCACGAGACGTGGCACATCCAGCACGCCGAGGACGCCTACGGGCTCGCCCGCGAGGGCCAGACGATGATCCAGGCCCCCGACACCAAGACCATCCGCATCTACGTCGACGACGAACCGCTCCGGCTATCCGTGGCCGACCTCGAACACTACGAGCGCAGCATCGACTTCCGGGACGGGGTGCTGCGTCGGGAGATCGTGTGGCGCACCCCCGCCGGGAAGAAGGTCGTCATCCGCACCAGCCGGATGGTGTCGATGGTGGAGAAGCACCTCGCGGTGATGACGTACGAGATCGAGCTCCCGGACGAGCCCGCCCCCGTGGTGATCTCCTCGCAGGTCCTCAATCGGCAGGACGGCGAGGACGAATACAGCTCCGCCGCGGACGACGGCGCCCCGGCAGAGGGCTTCGACCCCCGCCGCGCCGAGGGACTCGAGCACCGGGTGCTCGAGCCCCAGGTCACCGAGGACCAGGGCGGGTACCACGTGCACGGGTACCGGTGCACCAACTCGGGCATGACGATCGCCGTCGCCGTGGACCACCTGCTCGAGACCGAGGACGACGTGGCCATGAGCCACGAGATCGACGACGACTCCTCGAAGATCGTCTACCACGCCCACGTCACGCCGGGACGGGTACTCAAGCTGACCAAACTGGCCGCGTACCACACCTCCGAGGTGGTTCCCGCGAGCGAGCTGGCGGACCGGTGCTCGCGCACCCTGGGACGGGCCCGCGTGCGCGGGGTCGAGGACCTGCACCGCACCCAGCGGGACTGGTACGACCACTTCTGGGATCGTGCCGACGTCGAGGTGGAGGGCCCCGCGGAGACGCAGCAGGCCATCCGGTTCAACCTCTTCCAGCTGGCCCAGGCCTCGGCACGGGCCGAGTACAACGGCATCGCCGCCAAGGGCGTCACCGGTAGTGGCTACTCCGGCCACTACTTCTGGGACACCGAGACGTACGTCCTGCCGTTCCTGACGTACACCATGCCGCGGTTCGCGCGTAACGCCCTGCGCTTCCGTTACAACATGCTCGACAAGGCGCGGAACCGGGCCAAATACCTCTCCGTGAACGGCGCCCTCTACCCGTGGCGGACCATCAACGGTGAGGAGGCGTCGGCCTACTACGAGGCCGGCACCGCCCAGTACCACATCAACGCCGACATCGCGCACGCCATGGTCAAGTACATGTGGGCCACCGAGGACCAGGACTTCATGATCCGCGAGGGCGTGGACGTGCTGGTCGAGACCGCGCGGATGTGGGTCTCGCTCGGTTTCTTCGACGGCGACGGCATGTTCCACATCCACGGCGTGACCGGGCCGGACGAGTACACGACCGTCGTGGACAACAACCTGTTCACCAACGCCATGGCCCGGTTCAACCTCGTGGCCGCCGCGATCGCCTGCAAGCGGATCGCGGCGTTGGGTGACGGCCAGTGGGAGGCCGTCTGCCGGCGGCTCAAGCTGCGCGACGACGAGACCAGCGAATGGCGGCGTGCCGCCGAGAACATGGTGATCGCGTTCGACGAGGATCTGAAGGTCCATCCTCAGGACCAGGACTTCCTCGCGAAGGAGGTCTGGGACCAGGACCTCGAGGATCCCCGCCGGCCGCTGCTCCTGCACTTCCACCCGCTGGTGATCTACCGGCACCAGGTCCTCAAGCAGGCGGACGTGGTGCTGGCGATGTTCCTGCGCGGAGACGAGTTCACCGAGGAGGAGAAGCGGGCGAACTTCGAGTACTACGACCCGTTGACCACCGGCGACTCGACGTTGTCGGCCGTGGTCCAGTCGATCATCGCCGCCGAGATCGGCTACTGCGACGAGGCCTTCGAGCACTTCTCCAAGGCGCTCGTGGTGGATCTGGCCGACGTGCACGGCAACGCCGCCGACGGCATCCACGTGGCCTCCACCGGCGGGGTGTGGTCGGCCCTCGTCAGCGGGTTCGGCGGGATGCGCGACTACCGGGGTGAGATCTCGTTCGACCCGCGGGTGCCCGCGGAGTGGACGGGACTGACCTTCCGGTTGACGGTGCGGGGTACGCACGTGCGGGTGCGGTGCACGCACACGGAGATCACCATCGAGAACCTCAACGGCGCCGATTTCGCGTGCTCGGTCCAGGGCCAGCCGGTGACCGTGCCGGCGGGGCGGACGATGTCGATGGAGCTCGATGCCCGGGCTCGCGTCTGCCTGCCCTGCAGCGACGCGGGCTGAGCCGCCCCGCCGCTCCGGCCCGGCGGGCGCACGAACCCCGCTGAGGCCCGATCCGCCCCTCGGAATCCAACCCGCGCCCCGGGGCCGGAGGGCGAACCGTGATCCGGGGGGCGGATCGCGGGAGCCGCGGGGTGGAGCAGGCCGCGGGGTGGAGCAGGCCGCGGCGGGGTCAGGCGCGGCGGGTCAGCGGGGGCGGTCCGGCTGGACCCGGAGGGCGTGCAGCGACGTGGCCAACCCGTCGTACTGCGCCACCAACTGCACCAGCCCCACCAGTTCGGACGAGCCGAGGTGCGACGAGAGCCCGGCCCACGTGTCGGCGGAGATGTCCTTGGTCAGCACCAGCTCGTCGACTGCGGTCAACAGCACACGCAGCCGGTTCGGCCACCCGGCGGTGGCGGGGTCGGCTGTCGTGCGGGTGATCTCGTCGTCGTCGAGACCCACGCCCGCGCCGATCCGCTCGTGGTGGGTCCGCTCGTACGCGCTGCCCCGCAGGTGCGCGACGCGCAGGATGACCAGCTCGGTGGTGCGGCGGTCCAGTACGCCGAACGGCATCATCATCCCGGAGTAGGCGAGCCACGCGGGGAAGAGCCGGCGGGCGTGGCCGAGGGTGGCGAAGAGGTTCACGTCGCGCGAGCCGGTGACGCGTGCACCGAGCCGGTTGACGGCCCAGCCGAACGGGCCGAGCTCCCGGAAGCCGCCGGGCCGGATGCGGGGGACCTGCGCGGCGGTGCCGTCGTGGCTGTCGCTGCTCTCGTGGGGCTGGCTCATGGCCGTCAGGGTAGGCCAGCGGTCCCGCCGGGGGCGGACGGTTGGTCGAGGAGATACGGCGAGAGCGAGGACCGGTGGGCGTCCACCCGCAGCGCGTGGTTGAGCGGCGGGAAGGCCCGCTGCGGGCACGCGGGGCGGTCGCACATGCGGCAGCCGGAGCCGATCTTGGTGGCGGCGTCGACGTCGTCGAGGTCGAGGCCCTGCGCGTACACGGTCCGGTGGGCGTGGCGGGCCTCGCAGCCCAGGCCGATGGCGAACGTCTTGCGCGGCTGGCCGAAACGCATCGGACGGGTGGTGACGGTGCGCGAGACCCACAGGTGGAGGCGGCCGTCGGGCATCTGCGCGACCTGCCGCATGATCTTGCCGGGGAACGAGAACGACTCGTAGATGTTCCACAGCGGGCACGTGCCACCGGAGGTCGTGAAGTGGAACCCGGTCGCGGACTGCCGCTTGGACATGTTGCCGGCGCGGTCGACGCGCACGAAGCTGAACGGCACCCCGGCCGCGCCCGGTCGCTGCAGGGTCGACAGGCGGTGACACACCGTCTCGTAGCCGGTGGCGTGGAAGGCCATGAGCCGCTCCACGTCGTAGCGGAAGTCCTCGGCGGTGTCGAGGAAGCGCTGGTAGGGCATGAGCACGGCGGCGGCGAAGTAGCTGGCCAGGCCGCGCAGCGCGAGCGCGACGGCGGCGGGGGAGCCGAACGAGCCCTCCTCGACGAGACTGTCGAGCAGGTCGCGGTGCTCGAGGAAGGCCAGCTCGGAGGCCACGCGGAACGCCTGCTGACCGGGCGTGAGGTGGGCGGACAGGTCGAGACGACGGTCCTCGGTGGAATAGCGGTGCCACAGCCCGTCGGGCAGGTCGACGCGGCGGACGATGCGGACCCCGTGGGCCTCGGCCAGGCGGTGTTCGAGCTCGGCGCGGACGTCGCCGCGGTTGAGCCGGATGCGGGTGGTGAGATCCTCGGCGGCGGTGTCGAGGGAGTCGATGTAGTTCTGCCGTTGGTAGAAGTAGTCCCGCACCTCCTCGTGCGGCATGGACAGCACCGAGCGGTCGACCGAGCTGTCCGGGACGTTGCGGGTCTCGGTCAGCGCCGCGAGCAGATCCGCGGAGTTGCGGTAGCGCTGGTGCAGGAGCATGAAGGCACGGGCGAGTGCCGGGTGCGCGCGGACGAGGTCGACCACCTCGGCGGCCGGGACCTCGGCGGAGAGCTGCGTGTCGGTGAGCGCCTCGGTGACCGCCGCGATGAGCCGGGTGTCCGAGTCCGAGGCGAAGAACGCGGAGTCCACGCCGTAGACCTCGGAGATCTTCACCAGGACCCGGGAGGTGACGGGGCGGGCGTCCTTCTCGAGTTGGTTGAGGTACGACGACGACAAGCCGAGCGACTGCGCGAAGGCGGCCTGGGTCAGGCCGTTCTCCTCGCGCAGTCGGCGGAGTCGCGATCCCATATGTGAGGCCGTCATCGGCTTTCCCTCCGAGGTCCGTGGCGAGCCCCACAATCTTCGCAAACTTTGCAAAGAAGGCAAAGAAACTCGCCACATTCGCACTTGTCGCAGGTAGACGCGCTGCCTGCCATGTGGCATTGTGTCTGGCGTAAGGGGCCGTAACTCGCAAGAGTGCGAATCCGGACCCGCCCCCGAGACAGAAAAGAGTCGCGATGTCGAACATCGGCAAGGCACGTACCGCTGAAGAGATCCAGCAGGACTGGGACACCAACCCCCGCTGGAAGGGCATCACCCGCAACTACACGGCCGAGCAGGTCGCGGAGCTGCAGGGCACCGTCGTCGAGGAGCACACCCTCGCCCGTCGTGGCGCGGAGATCCTCTGGGACAAGGTCAACAACAAGGACTTCGTCAACTCCCTCGGCGCCCTGACGGGTAACCAGGCCGTCCAGCAGATCCGTGCCGGCCTCGAGGCCGTGTACCTCTCCGGCTGGCAGGTCGCCGGCGACGCCAACCTCTCGGGCCACACCTACCCGGACCAGTCGCTGTACCCGGCCAACTCGGTCCCGACCGTTGTCCGCCGCATCAACAACGCACTGCTGCGTGCCGACGAGATCGCCCGCATCGAGGGCGACACCTCGGTCGAGAACTGGCTCGCCCCGATCGTGGCCGACGCCGAGGCCGGCTTCGGTGGCGCCCTGAACGCCTACGAGCTGCAGAAGGCCATGATCAACGCCGGTGCCGCCGGTGTGCACTGGGAGGACCAGCTCGCGTCGGAGAAGAAGTGCGGCCACCTCGGTGGCAAGGTGCTGATCCCGACCAACCAGCACATCCGCACCCTGACCTCGGCCCGCCTCGCCTCGGACGTCGCCAACGTGCCGTCCGTGATCATCGCGCGCACCGACGCCGAGGCCGCGACCCTCATCACCTCCGATGTGGACGAGCGTGACCGCCCGTTCATCACCGGTGAGCGCACCGCCGAGGGCTTCTACCACGTCAAGAACGGCATCGAGCCGTGCATCGAGCGTGCGAAGGCCTACGCCCCGTTCGCCGACATGATCTGGATGGAGACCGGCACCCCGGATCTCGAGTACGCCAAGAAGTTCGCCGAGGGCGTCAAGGCCGAGTTCCCGGACCAGCTGCTGGCCTACAACTGCTCGCCCTCCTTCAACTGGAAGGCGAACCTGGACGACGAGACCATCGCCAAGTTCCAGAAGGAGCTCGGCGCGATGGGCTTCAAGTTCCAGTTCATCACCCTGGCCGGTTTCCACTCGCTCAACTACGGCATGTTCGATCTGGCCCACGGCTACGCCCGCAACCAGATGACGGCGTTCGTCGAGCTGCAGCAGCGCGAGTTCAAGGCCGCCGAGGAGCGTGGCTTCACCGCCGTCAAGCACCAGCGCGAGGTCGGCGCCGGTTACTTCGACCGCATCGCCACCACGGTCGACCCCAACACGTCCACCGCGGCGCTGAAGGGCTCCACCGAGGAGGGTCAGTTCCACTGACCACCGGTCGACCCCACACGGTCGACGCAGTAACAGCGTGAACACACCGGGGGCCGCGGCCGTCTCGACGAGGCGGCCCGGCCCCCGGTGGTGTCTCCACCCTCAAGTTCCCTCCTCCCGAAGGACCCTGGACAGATGAACAGCTCCCGCGACGGCGCCGACCCGGGGCGGATCACCCGCGTCGGCGTGGTGGGCGCCGGACAGATGGGCGCCGGCGTCGCCGAGGTGTGCGCCCGCGCGCATCTCGACGTCCTCGTCTGGGAGTCCACCCGGGAGCTGACCACCAGCGGCCGCGCCCGCATCCTCGACTCCCTGGACCGGGGAGTGTCCTCCGGCAAGATCACCGCCCGCGAGCGTGAGCAGGCCGCCCTGCGGTTGCGTTTCACCACCGACCTCGGCGACTTCGTCGACCGGCAGCTGGTCATCGAGGCGATCGTCGAGGACACCGACGCCAAGACCGCCGTGTTCCGCGAACTCGACGCGGTCGTCACCGACCCCGACGCCGTCCTGGCCTCCAACACCTCGTCGATCCCCATCATGAAGCTCGGCACGTGTACCGCCCGGCCCGAGCGCGTGATCGGTATGCACTTCTTCAACCCGGTTCCCGTGCTCCCGCTCGTCGAGCTGGTGAGCACCCTCGAGACCGGGGCCGCGGCCCGGGACAGGGCACAGGCGTTCGCCGAGCAGGTCCTGGGCAAACAGGTCGTCCACTCCGCCGACCGCGCCGGGGCCGTGGTCAACGCCCTGCTCGTGCCATACCTGCTCTCCGCCATCCGGATGGCCGAGTCCGGGTTCGCCACCCCGGAGGACATCGACAAGGCCATGGTCCTGGGCTGCGCCCACCCCATGGGGCCGCTCACCCTGGCAGACCTCGTCGGTCTGGACACCATCAAGGCGATCGCCGACTCGATGTACACCGAGTTCGCCGAGCCGCTGTACTCGCCGCCGCCGCTGTTGTTGCGGATGGTCGAGGCGGGCAGGCTCGGCAAGAAGAGCGGCCACGGTTTCTACCGCTATGACGCGCCGCGGGCGATGGCACGCGCCGCGCGCTGAGATCATGTCGTCGTCGTCGTCACAGTCACCGCCGCGGCCGTCGTCACAGCCACCGTCGTCGCCCACGCCGCCGCACCTCGAACCCACCCGCGCCTCGTCCGTCCTCGGGTACCCGCGCATCGGCCCGCGCCGCGAGCTCAAACGCGCCCTCGAACGGTACTGGCACGGTGACGGGACCCGGGCCGAGCTGCTCGCCACCGGCCGCAGACTCCGCGACGCCACGTGGGACGATCTGCGCGCCACGGGCATCACGCAGATCCCCGGCAACACTTTCTCCTTCTACGACCACATCCTCGACGACGCCCTGCTCGTGGGCGCGGTCCCCGCGCGGTTCCGCGAGCTCGTCCGCGACCTCGGCCCCGTCGACACCGTCTTCGCGCTCGCCCGCGGCCGCGCCAACGTGCCGCCGCTCGAACTCGTCCCGCTGCAGGGCACCTCCTACCTGTACCGCCAGCCGGAGTTCGACGAGTCCTCCGAGCTGGGGCTGCGGCCGGACGAGCTGCTCGCGGAGGTGGCGCGGGCGCGGGAGCAGGGGTTCGAGATCAGGCCCGTCGTCACCGGCCCGGTCTCGCTGCTGCTGCTGAGCAAGGCGGCGCCCGACGCCGCGCCGGGATTCGCGCCGATCGACCTGCTCGACCGCCTGCTCACGGAGTACGAGGCGCTGCTGGGCGTCCTGGCCGGAGCCGGCGTGACGTGCGTGCAGTTCGACGAGCCGTGCATGACGATGGAACGCACCGCCGACGAGATCGCGGCGTTGCGCCGTGCCTACGACCGGCTGGCGGCCGTGACGACGCGACCGCGCATCCTGGTGACGGGGCAGTACGGCGACCTGGGGGAGGCGCTGTCGGCGCTGGCGGCCACCGGCATCGAGGCGATCGGCCTGGACCTCGTGTACGGGCGGCGGTCGGCGGCGGACCTCGCGGCCGTGCCGGGGCTGCGCGGCAAGCGTCTCTACGCCGGTGTCGTGGACGGCCAGAACGTGTGGCGCACCGACAAGTTCGCCACCCTGGACTACCTGCGTGACCTGAAGGCCGTCTTCCCGGACGTGGTGGTGTCGACCTCGTGCACGCTGCTGCACGTGCCGTACGACGTGGCCGCCGAGACCGACCTGCCCGCCGAGCTCGCGGACTCACTGGCGTTCGCCGAGCAGAAGGTCGCCGAGGTGGTCTCGCTCGCGCACGCCCTGGTCGACGGCCCCACACCGCGCTGGCGCCGGTTGCCGGTACTGCCCAGCGCGCGCCGCGACGACGTGCGGGCGAGGACCGCCCGGGTCGACGACGACGACAAGGTCCGCGTCCCCTACGCCGAGCGGGCTGCCCGGCAGGCCGACCGGCTCGGACTGCCCACGCTGCCGACAGCGACGCTGGGCTCGTTCCCGCAGACGCGGGAGATCCGGCGTGCCCGCAGGGACCTGGCGGACGGGCGGATCGACTACGACAGGTACTGCGACTACCTGCGCGCCGAGATCGCCTCGGTGATCCGGCTGCAGGAGGACATCGGCCTGGACGTGCTGGTGCACGGCGAGGTCGAGCGCAACGACATGGTGCAGTACTTCGCCGAACTCCTCGACGGGTTCGCCGCCACCCGCAGCGGCTGGGTGCAGTCCTACGGCTCGCGCTGTGTGCGGCCGCCGATCCTGTACGGCGACGTGGCCCGACCCGCGCCGATGACCGTGGAGTGGACCGGGTACGCGCAGTCGCTGACCGACCGGCCGGTGAAGGGGATGGTCACCGGCCCGGTGACGATGCTCGCGCGGTCCTTCTGCCGCACGGACCTGGCACTGCCCGAGGTCGCCACGCAGCTCGCGCTGGTGGTGCGCGACGAGGTGGCGGACCTGGAGGCGGCGGGGACGGCGATCATCCAGATCGACGAACCCGCCATCCGGGAACTCCTGCCGCGCCGCGGCGCGGACCGACGCGCGTACCTCGACTGGGCGGTGGGCACCTTCCGCCTGGCCTCGGCCGGGACGCGACCGGACACCCAGATCCACACGCACCTCACCTACTCGTCTTTGCGGGAGATGAGGGCGGCGATCGAGGGACTCGACGCCGACGTCACCGCGATCGTCGCGACGCGGTCGATCGAGTGGGTACTGGAGGCCCTGGAGGATCACACCCTGACCCGTCAGGTCGCGCCCGGGGTGTACGAGTCACGGTCGGGGTTCGTCCCGGACATCGACCTGCTGCACTCGAGGCTGCTCCGGGCGGTGGACGCGGTGGGGGTGGACCGCGTGTGGGCGGTGCCGGACGGGGGGCTCAAGAGCCGTTACACCTGGCAGTTGGAGCCGAGCCTGCGCAATCTGGTCGCCGCCGCGCGGCGGATCCGACGGGCGGTTGCCCCGGATCCCCGGGGTTCCAATAAGATGGGACATAGAACGAGTCTCGGGTCACGGGCCCGGGATCGGTAGTGGAGAGAAGAGGACGACATCATGGCCGGTCAGACGCTCGAGCACACTGGTGCCGCCATCGTCGAGGAGTACTACCCGTCGTACGCGACGGAGGTCGCCCCCACGTACCCGCTGTACTCGACTACGATCTACCTGGGTTCGGTGATCATCCTGCTGAGCATGAGCATGCTGGGCCTGCCCATCACCGCCATCGGGTACTACACGGAGAACGCCGGGGTCTCCCTGGGGCTGGTCATCGCGGCGGTCGTGGCGACCACCGCCGTCTTCCTCCTCGGGCTGTTCATCTGTATGTACGGCTTCCGTAAGCACGGCCGCGAGGACGCACACTGACGGTCGACCCGGTCGTGGGTGCCGGCGCGCCCGCTCTCAGGGCGGGCGACCCGGCGACCGACGCCGAGCGGAGGTCAGCCCTCCGTCGTATGAAGATGGTCGCGACGGGGTTCCTCGTCGTGGCCGGACTGGTCTATCTGGTCGCGGAGTACGCGCTACACAACGGCGCCGACCCCTGGGTGGGTTACGTCCGCGCCGCCGCCGAGGCGGGGATGGTCGGCGGGCTGGCCGACTGGTTCGCCGTCACCGCCCTGTTCAAGCACCCGCTGGGGATCCCCATCCCGCACACCGCGCTCATCCGCAAGAAGAAGGACCAGCTGGGCACCTCCCTCGGCGGGTTCGTGGGGGAGAACTTCCTCGACCCCGAGATGGTGAGCGAGAAGGTCCGCGGCGCCCGCATCCCCGAACGCGCCGGTGAGTGGCTGGCCGAGGACGACCACCGCGCGATGGCCTCGGACCAGGCCGCCAAGGCCATCCGTGCCGTTCTGGCCGTGCTCCGCGACGACGACGCCGTCGCGATCATCGAACGCACCATCGTCTCCCGCATCGCCGAGCCGGAATGGGGGCCGCCGGCCGGTCGGATCCTCGCCGAGCTCCTCGACGAGGGACGCCACCTGCCCCTGATGGACCTCATGGCCGACCGCGCCCACGGCTGGGTGGAGGCCAACCCCGAGACCATCGACCGCTGGGTCCGCGAGAAGGCCCCAACGTGGGCGCCCCAGTTCGTCAACGAACTGCTCTCCGAGCGTGCCTACCGCGAGCTGCGCGAGTGGACCTGGCAGATCAAGGTCGACAAGCAGCATCCCGTTCGGGTGGCGCTGATCGGGTTCGTCGAGGACTTCGCCCGCGACCTCCAGCACGACCCGTCCACCATGGCCAAGCTCGAGACGTTCAAGCACGAGGTCATGGGCCGCGACGAGGTGCGCCGCGCCGCCGGATCGGCGTGGGCGGCCGCCAAGCACATGATCGTCGAGGCCACCGAGGACTCCTCGTCCACGCTGCGGGTGAAGATCGACGATCTCCTGGGCCGCCTGGCCGACATGCTCGTCGGGGACGAGAAGATGCGGGCGCGCCTCGACGACTACATGACCCGCACCGCCCGCTACGTCGCGGAGAACTACGCCGGCGAGGTCACCTCGATCATCTCCGAGACCGTCGAACGGTGGGACGCCGACGAGGCCTCCGAGAAGATCGAGTTGCTCGCGGGCAAGGACCTGCAGTTCATCCGCATCAACGGCACGGTCGTGGGGGCCCTGGCGGGACTCGTCATCCACACCACCACCGAGCTCATCTTCTGATCCCGGCCCGAGTCTGATCCCGACCGGCCTGTGTGACCCATCGCACCGCATCGCCGTACACATAGCGCTTGCTGTAGCAAGCACTCGTTGCTAGCGTTGGGGTCAGGCGATGAGAGACGGACGCTGGAGGGAGGTGACTCCATGGCCGCACAGAGTGGACACACACACGACGAGGCTGCGGAGAGCACCGGAGCACAGGTCGATGAACCGACCGCCGCAACCCTCGCGCGTCGCAACAAGCCGACGGGTGAGGTGCCGCGTCACAGCGATCTCACCTCGCACGGTGAGGACGACAAGCGGTCGTCCGAGTCGCAGGACATCGGGTCGTTCATCCGCGCCCAGCGGGAGGCCGCCGAGGTGTCCATCCGGCAGCTCGCGGAGCGTGCCGGCGTCTCCAACCCGTATCTGAGCCAGATCGAACGCGGGCTGCGCAAGCCGTCCGCCGAGGTCCTGGGTCAGATCGCCCGAGGTCTGAGGTTGTCCGCCGAGGTGCTCTACGCCCGCGCGGGGATCCTCGAACTCAAGCAGGGGAGTCCGGTGAGGGATGCGATCCTCACCGCCCCGGACCTCACAGAGCGACAGAGGGAGGTGCTCGTGGAGATCTACGAGTCGTTCCGAGCGAACAACGCAACGGCAGCCGCCCAGGTCGTCAACGTTCCCTGAGGGAACTCCGGACGACGGCCCGCAGGGCCACGTGACACCGCACAAGAGAACACCCGCACGACACCACCGAGGAGTCAAAATGGCCGATAAGAAGCCCACTTCCAAGAAGACCGCCGCCGAGGCCGCCGAGCAGAAGGCCAAGGGCGAGGCCGTCAAGGAGCAGGCCCTGGAGGGTCCGCTCGGTCAGGCCATCGCCGCCGTGCGCACGCCGGTCTACGCCTACGTCGGGGTCAACGACCTCGCCATCCAGGCCGTCTCCGGCATGGTCGCGGACCTGCGCCGTCGCGCCGAGGAGGCCGTCACCGAAGCGCAGTCCAAGGTCACCGAGCGCGTGGCCGAGGCGCAGAACCGCATCAACGAGCGCGTGGCCGGGGCGCAGACGCGCGTCACCGAGGTCCAGAACCGCGTGAGCGAGGTCCCCGAGCGCGTCCAGGCCCTGCCGGCCGAGGTCGAGGAGCTCGTCACCCGGTTCCGCCCGGAGGAGCTGCGCAAGGTCGCCGACGCGTACGTCCAGGTCGCGGCCGGGATCTACGGTGGCCTCGCCGCCCGCGGTGAGGACGTCGTGAGCCGGCTACGCGAGGAGAACCCGCAGCTCGAGGCCGGCCTGGCCCGCGTCAACGAGCAGGTGGCCCGCGCCGCCGGCGCCGTCGAGGAGCAGGTCGAACTGGGCGAGGACGCCCTCGGCACCGTCGCCCGCCAGACCCGCACGATCGGTGTGAAGGCGGCTGGCCGCGTCTCCAAGAGCGCCCGCCAGGCGGCCGAGACCGCCGGCGACGCCGCCGACTCGGCGGCCGAGCGGGTCGATGAGGTGGCCGAGCGCGTCGACAAGACGGCGGGCAAGGCCGCCGACAACGTCGACAAGGTCGCTGGCAAGGCCGCCGACCGCGTCGACGAGGCCGCCTCCAAGGCGTCCGCCGAGGTCGCTCGCGGCACCGCCGAGGTCGATGCCCGCACGGCCAAGAAGGCACCGGCGAAGAAGGCTGCCGCCAAGAAGGCCCCGGCCAAGAAGGCGCCCGCCAAGAAGGCCGCCGCGAAGTCGACGACCACCAAGGCCACGGCCACCCCGTCGTCGTCGGGTGCGGCGACCGCCGACAAGCCGGCCGCGACCAAGCCGGCCGCCGGTAAGCCCGTGGCGTCCAAGCCCGCCGCCACCAAGCCGGCTGCCACCAAGTCGACTGCTGCCAAGCCGGCCGCCGCATCGGCCGGGGGCGATTCGGACGCCCCCACGCCGATGGAGCTCGCGGACAACGATCCCGCGCTGACCACCGCGGACACCCCGTTGCCCCCCGCCGGCACCGACCGCGTCTGATACCGCGGCACCTGACGCCCCGGCCCTCCTCTTCCGGAGGGGCCGGGGCGTCGTGCGTTGCGGTCCGCCGCAGGGGCCGGGCCGGGATCTGGACGCCGTGAACATGGTCACACCGCGGTGACATGAGTGCCGACTACACTGGGCCGCGTGATTGACACTCTTCCCGGGACGTGGGGCATGGTCCAGCTGGCTATCCAGGGCGCGCTCGTCGTGTGGGCCCTGGCGGGACTGGTGCTGGCAGTCCTCCCGCCCGCGTCGGCGTACTCGATCGAGGGCAAGTGGCCCAAGCCCGCCTGGATCGGCATCTGCGCCGTGGCCGCCCTCATGTTCGCGATCCGGCCGTTCGGCTTCCTCAGCATCATCGCGATGGTGGCAGTGGGTGTGTTCTTCGCCGACGTCCGGCCCGCTGTCGGGGGACGGCGCAGGTGACACCGCCGGAGGCCGACGGGTTCCAGCGGATCGAGGAGCTGGCCGAGGACTCCGGCACCACGGTGCGTAACATCCGCGTCTACCAGGAGCGGGGACTTCTCCCGGCCCCCGTCCGCAGGGGTCGCACCGCGTTCTACGGGCCCGACCACAAGAACCGACTGAACCAGATCCTCCGGCTGCTCGACCGCGGCTACACGTTCGCCACCATCGAGGAGCTGTTCATCGCGGAGCGCCACGGCTTCACGCTCTCCGAGCAGCTGAACTCGGACGCCGTCCTACCGGAGCGACGCTCGAGCGGCACCCGCCGCCGCCTCCCTCGTGGCGGCGTGGAGGCCGTCGCGGGTTTCGAGTTCGCCGAGGAACTCCTCGACCAGGGATCGGCCATCGGCCTGGTCAGTGAGCCGAGTGCGGCCGACCATTTCTTCGCGGACCGCTACATGTACGAGCTGTTCCGCGAACTCATCGTCCTCGGGGTCGGTGAGGAGGGGATCGACAAGATCGGTCGCCTGTTCCTCAAGGGGCAGAGTACGTCGGCCGAGGCGCTCGACATCCTGGTGGAGACGATGCGCGACGCCGGGATGGACCAGTCCGTCATCATCAAGAGGGTCACGGGGATCATGCCCCGGGCCGGCGCCGCCGCCCGCCTGATCTTCCTCTCGGCGGCCGAGACCCTGCTCAGCGAGCGGCACGGCTTCCCCAAGGGCTGACCTCCCCCGGAGCGGACCTCCCAGGGGAGCTGACTTTCCCGGGAGCGGACCTAGGTGAACACGACGGTGCGTCCGCCGTGGACCAGCACCCGGTCCTCGAGGTGCCAGCGCAGCCCCTTGGCCAGGACCAGCTTCTCGGCGTCGCGCCCCTGCCGGACCATGTCCTTCACCGTCGCCGTGTGGTCCACGCGGATGACGTCCTGCTCGATGATCGGCCCCTCGTCGAGGTCGGCGGTCACGTAGTGGCAGGTCGCCCCGATCAGTTTCACGCCGCGGACATGCGCCTGGTGGTAGGGGCGGGCGCCCACGAAGCTGGGCAGGAAGCTGTGGTGGATGTTGAGGGCACGCCCGGCCCACTTCGTGCAGAGCTCGTCCGGCAGGACCTGCATGAAGCGGGCCAGCACGATCGCGTGCGGGTCGATCTCGTCGACGATCGCGGCGACCTCCGCGAATGCCGGGCCTCGCTCGGCGGGGTCGGCCGGGAACGGCACGTGGTGGAAGGGCGCACCGTGCGACTCGGCCATGCCGCGCAGGTTCTCGTGGTTGCCGATCACGGCCCGGACCCGCGCAGGGTAGTCACCGCTCTCCACCCGACCCAGCAGGTCGTGGAGGCAGTGCCCCTCCTTCGAGACCAGGATGACGACGTCCTTGGGCTCGGAGGAGTCCGAGATGTGCCAGTCGGTCTCCGGGCCCAGTTCGGCTGCAACCCGCTCGAAGCGGCGCCGCAGTTCGTCGATCTCCATGCCGATCGACTCGGCGCTCACGGACTGGCGGGTGAAGAACCAGTTCGAGTCCTCGTCCGCGTGGTAGGCCGCCTCCGTGATCGTCCCGCCCAGCTCGGCGAGGAAGGTGGCGATCCGGGCGACGATACCGATGCGGTCCGGGCAACCCAGGGTGAGGACGAAGCGACGTGACATGAGTGCCCATTGTGCCAGCAGGGAAGACGGGCGCCCCCGCTAGGCTGGCCGGCATGGACGCCACTGCGACGAACGAGCTGACCCGCGCCCGGGTCGCCGCCATGATCGACCACACCCTGCTCTCCCCCGACGCCTCCCGCGACGACGTCCGGGCCTGCGTCGACGAGGCCCGCGAGTTGGGAGTCAAGGCCGTGTGCGTGAGCCCGGCCATGCTCCCGGTGCGGGGTGAGGAGCTCGTCGTCGCCACGGTGGCCGGTTTCCCCTCCGGCAAGCACCACTCGCTGGTCAAGGCGATGGAGGGCAGGCTCGCGGTGGACCAGGGGGCCCGTGAGGTGGACATGGTGATCGATGTGGGCGCCGCCATCGCCGGACTGGTCGACGAGGTCATGGCCGATGTGCTGGCCATGCGGGATGCCGTGCCGCCGCCCGTGGTCATCAAGGTGATCCTCGAGACCGCGGCCATCCACAAGGCGCTGGGCGAGGAGGCGGGCGACGAACGAATCGAGGCCCTCTGCCATGCCGTCGCCCGGGCGGGGGCCGATTTCGTCAAGACCTCCACCGGTTTCCACCCCGCCGGCGGCGCCAGCGTGCGCGCGGTCGAGGCCATGCACCGGGCGGTGGGCGGCCGGCTGGGCATCAAGGCCTCGGGCGGGATCCGTGACGCGGATGCCGCCCGCGCGATGATCGCCGCCGGTGCGACCCGCCTCGGGCTGTCGGGCTCCCGCGCGGTGCTGGAGGGCTTCCCCGAATAACCGCGTCGCCCGTCGCCCGACTGCCGACCGTCCGACTGCCGACCGTCCGGGATCAGCCCGTGGTCAGCACCATCTTGCCG
Organism: Dietzia sp. IN118; assembly: GCF_032905965.1. Lineage (NCBI taxonomy): Bacteria > Bacillati > Actinomycetota > Actinomycetes > Mycobacteriales > Dietziaceae > Dietzia > Dietzia sp. IN118. The sequence goes on from NZ_JAUMSR010000001.1 coordinate 448,858, forward strand.
GCGGTCCGACCGGTCTGGCCGCGACGATGCGCCTCGGCGGCCTGCTCCAACGGGAAGACCTCGGCGATCGTCGCCCGGAGCGCACCCTGTTCGACGAGCTCGGTGATCGAGACCAGGTCGTGGCGCGAGGAATCCACGAGCATCCGGACCGCACGCACCCCCAGCTCCTCGGCCTCCCGGAAGAAGTCGCCGGACCCCACGGGCAGGATCGACACCACGATCCCGCCGGGGCGCAGCGTCCGCAGGGAGTCGAGGGACGTCTGACCGCCGATCGTGTCGAGCGCGGCGTCCACGTCGCTGACCGCCTCGGCGATGTCGACGTCGTGGTAGTCGATCGCCTCGTCGACGCCGAGCTCGCGCAGGAAGTCGTGCTTGCCGGCGCTGGCGGTGCCGATCACGTACGCGCCGCGGGCCTTGGCGATCTGGACGGCCACATGCCCGACCCCGCCGGCGGCGGCGTGGATGAGCACCCGCTGGCCCGGCTGGATGTCGGCGTACTCGACGAGCGCCTGCCATGCGGTCAGCGACACGAGCGGCAGGGCGGCGGCCTGCACGTGGTCGAGGGAGGCGGGCTTGGGGGCGAACCAGGCCGCGGGGGCGGCGACGTACTCGGCGTGGGCTCCGTGCCCGAACGGGTACGAGAGCATCCCGAACACCTCGTCGCCGGGGGAGAAGCGGGCGACGCCGATGCCCACCTCCTCGACCACTCCGGACAGGTCCCACCCGAGCACGAAGGGGGGCGTGCCGAGGAAGCCGCCGTTCTCACGGTGCTTCCAGTCGGTGGGGTTGACGCTGGCGGCCTCGACGCGGACGAGGACCTCGTTGGTGCGCGGGGTGGGGCGGGGGAGGTCGACGACGGCGAGGACGTCCGGCTCCCCGAGGGTGTCCTGGTGCACGGCGCGCATGGTGGTGTCATTGCTCATGGACCCAGGGTAGGCAGATTCCGCGGTCGCCGGTCGGGCGCAAAGCGGCGGGGCGACGTCAGAGCCGGTGCAGCTCGACGTCACCCAGCGCGCCGCCGTCGATGGTCGCGGTCATGTAGGTGCAGTGCGGTTGGCGACGCCGGTCGGTCGGGGAGCCCGGGTTGAGCAGTCGCAGGCCGCCCTGGCCGGACGCCCTCGGCGCGGTGGTGTCCCACGGGATGTGCGAGTGCCCGAACACCAGGACGTCGGTGTCCGGGTAGGCCTTGGCCATGCGTGTGTCGCGGCCCGCGGACGCGCCGGCCTCGTGCGTCACCACCAGACGCACGCCGTCGATCGTCTCGCGTGCCACCTCGGGCAGGCGCTCGCGCAGGTCCGGGCCGTCGTTGTTGCCCCAGCAGGCGATGAGTCGAGCCGAGCGTTCCTCCAACGAGTCGAGAAGCCCCACGTCCATCCAGTCGCCCGCGTGGATCACGATGTCCGCGGCGTCGACCTCGTCCCACACCCGCTCGGGCAGGTCGCGGGCCCGCGTGGGGACGTGGGTGTCGGCGATGAGCAGCAGGCGGGTGCCGGTGCCCCTGCCGCCCGTGACCCTGCCGCCTGAGACCCTGCCGCCCAAGACCCTGCCGTCCGCATGAGGCGCAGGGGTCACTCGGTCGCCTCGAGCACGACATCCTGACCGGCGATGTCGACGGTCATGCCGCCCGGCACCACCCGGACGCCGGTCAACTGGACCCCCTCGGGCAGTTCGGCCAGCGCCGAGTCCATCATCGAGACGGTCCCGCCGAGGAACTCGGAGGGCAGCGGGAAGCCGAGGATCGACGCCTGCTCCGGCTGCATCTCGAGGTCGCCACCGATGAGCCTCGGCGTCACGACCGCCTCGGCCAGGCCGCTGATCGAGACCCGCAGGGTGCCGGCGGCGGGGTCGGCGATGATCTCCTGGACCTGGATCAGCCCGCCGAGCAGGGTGTCGCCGGCCGCGCCCTCGGACTGGGCGGCGGCGGACATGGTCTGCTCGGAGACGAACGCGGTCCCGGTCAGCGAGTCCACGTAGGTCAGGTCGCCTTCGGTGCGCACGCCGTCGGCCCGGATGTCGATCTGCGGTGCCGGTCCGGTCGCGCCGTCGGCGGCCGAGCCGTCGGTGGTGATGCGCACGGAGCCGAGGTTGCCGTCGATGTAGGACAGGATCACCGGGCGCGCGCCGAGTTCGACCTGGGCGGGCGACCCCAGGCTGGCGGTCACCTCGTCACTCATGCGGTTCTTGATGGCGTTGCGCATGCCGAACTCGAGACCGACCAAGGCCGCGACGAGACCGACGGCGAGAAGCGCCGCGATGAGCGCGATCAGCGGCCCGCGTCCCCGCCGGCTCCCGCCCTCAGCGCCGGATCCGCCCGAACCGGGCCCGCCCGAGCCGGGCCCGCCCGGGCCGCGCTCGGCCGTCCAGGGTCCACCCGTGTCGGAGGCGCCGGGGCCCTGCGAGCCGGTTCCGGAGGCTGCGGCGAATTGCTGCGTCTCGGCGTGCTGGACGCCGGGTCGGTCGTAGGCGGGGAGGCGTTGGGTGTCGTGCGGCTGCTGCATTCGTCCGATTGTCACCGATCCGGGCCGGTCGTGCAGTGCCCACGTCCCCGCCGCAGGTCAGCGGGCGGCGGTCCAGCGGCGCAGGTGCTGGTACTCGGCCTCGAACAGTCGGTCCAGGTGCCCCACGACGAGCTTCTCGAGCTTGCCGCCGAGCAGCGGCACCGACACCTTGACCTGACCGGAGACGGATTCGTGGGCCGCCCCGTCCCGGTGGACGGCCTCGGCGCCGCCGTCGATCATCCCGAGCCCACCGGCGGCCTCGGCGCGGGCCGATCCGGTGAACCGCTCGCCGTCGAAGTCGCCGAAGGTGCTGGTCCGGACGATCACCAGCTGCCCGGGCAGGACCTTGCGCGCCAGGTCGGGGATGTCGGAGTCGGGGATGTGCTGGGTGACGGTCACGGTGATCGTGTCGCCGGTGGTGGAGAAGTCGTCGAGGGTGTCCTCGGGGCTACCGACGGCGGCGATGCGGTCGCGCCAGAAGGCCTCGTCGCCGTAGGAGGTGAACACGTTCTCGACGTGCGTGTCGATACGTGCCGTGTGGGAGAAGCGGGTCGCCATGGGGTCAGACCCTACAAGCCGCCGGTTACCCTCGGTCGTGTGAACCCGTCGTCGCCCGACCCCGCCGGCACCGCGCCGACCCCCGCGGGCACCCATCCGCACCCCGCCGACCCGGTCGTCGCCGAGCTGTCCCACATCAGCGGCATCGACGTGGCGCCCGGTGCCCGCCTCGCGGACCTGACCACCCTGCGCATCGGCGGCCGCCCCCGCGCGCTGCTGGAGTGTGCGACCCCGGACGCGGTCGTCGCGGCGGTCCGCGCCCTGGACGCCGCGGACGTGCCGGTGCTCGTGTTGGGGGGCGGTTCGAACCTGGTGGTGGCCGGCGGCGACCTCGACCTGGTGGCGGTGGCGGTGCGCAACCGGGAGATCGACTACCTCGCCGGCCCGACCGAGGACCAGCTCGTCGTCCGCGCGGGCGCGGGCCTGACCTGGGACGATCTGGTCGCCGACACGGTCGCGCGCGGGTACGGCGGCCTCGAGTGCCTGTCCGGCATCCCCGGATCCGTGGGCGCGACGCCCGTGCAGAACGTCGGCGCCTACGGGGTGGAGGTCGCCCAGATCCTGCACCGCGTGCGCTGGTTCGACCGCGCCACCGGCGTCGACGAATGGGTCACCCCCGACGCCCTCGGCCTCGAGTACCGCACGTCCATCCTGAAGAACACCGACCGCGCCGTGGTCCTCGAGGTGGAGTTCCGCCTCGATCCCGCCGGACGCAGCGAACCGATCCGCTACGCCGAACTCGCCGGCCGCCTCGGTGTCGCCCCTGGTGACCGGACCGACCCGGCCGTGGTGCGGCGCACGGTGCTCGACCTGCGCCGCGGCAAGGGGATGGTGCTCGACGACGACGACTCCGACACCTGGTCCGCGGGATCGTTCTTCACCAACCCGGTGATACCCCAGGACGAACTCCCCACGGTGCGATCCCGGGTGGCCGCCAGGCTCGGCACCGCGCAGTCCGAGCAGATGCCCGCCTTCTCCGCACCCGGGGGCGTCAAACTCTCGGCGGGATGGCTCATCGAGCGGGCCGGTTTCTCCAAGGGGCATCCCTCGTCGTCGTCACCCGCTCGTCTCTCCACCAAACACACGCTGGCGCTGACCAACAGGGGTCAGGCCACCGCGGACGACGTGATCGCGTTGGCGCGCGAGGTACGTGACGGGGTGCGGGAGGCGTTCGGCGTGGAGCTGCACCCCGAGCCGGTGTGGGTGGGCTGCCACATCTGACCCGGGCCGCCCGGCGCAGCCGCGCGACCCTGATTCCCCCCTGCGCCGCCCACCCTGGCACGCTGGAGCCCGACCTTCGTGGTCTGTCCCGCCCCGTGCGCCCGATCCGGCGCCGCTCGTCGTTGGAGAAGCCCGTGGACCTGTTCGCGTATCCGGTGTCACTCGTCATGAAGTTCTGGCACTGGGCGTTGAGCTTCGTCGTGGACCCCGACTCCGGCATCGCATGGGTCGGCTCGGTGTTGCTGCTGGTGGTGACCGTGCGGCTGCTGCTCATGCGGTCCATGTGGCGGCAGCAGTACTCGATGCGCAAGATGGCGCAGCTCGCTCCCAAGATGAAGGAGCTGCAGCTCAAGTACAAGGATCGCAAGTCCCCCGAGGACCGCCAGGCGCAGGCCAAGGAGATGCAGGAGCTGTACTCCGGCGCCGGCGTCAACCCCGCGGCCGGGTGCCTGCCGCTGCTGGTGCAGATCCCGGTGTTCCTCGGCCTGTACTACGTGCTGCTCAACTTCTCGCCTCCCGGCAAGTCCATCGAGGAGGCCTCGACCATGACCAACGGGGCGTTCCAGCCCGAGCAGGTCGCCTCCTTCCTCAACGCCGAGATCTTCGGGGTGCCCCTGGCGTCCTACATCCGGATGCCGCAGGAGGTCATGGACTCGCTGCACCCGGGGCTGCAGCAGAGCGACATCCTCATGCTGGCCGTGCCGCTGTTCGTCCTGGCCGGCATCGCCACGTTCATCAACATGTGGAACTCCTTCCGCCGCCAGAAGGCGGCCAAGGCGGCCGAGCAGGCGGCGATCGCGCAGGTCGAGGCCGAGGACCGCGCCGGCGGGCCGTTCGTCGACGGCGAAGTGGTGGAGATCGACGGTGAGAAGCCCGCCACCGCGGCCGACGCCGACGTCGGGTCGGAGGGCGGCTCCACTGCCGCCGACCGCCGCGATGGTACGGCCGGCACCCCGGGCACTCCCGCCACCGCGGGCGCTGCCGGCGCGGCCGGTCCGGGCGCTGGAGCAGGCGCTGATGCGGCGGCCAAGCCGCAGGACTTCCAGTCGATGGCCGAGTCCATGACCGAGTCGATGAACCAGTCGATGAAGATCATGATGTACCTGTTCCCGTTCTTCCCGATCGTGGGCGCGTACTTCTTCAACTTCCCCATCGCGATCGGCCTGTACTGGCTCACCAACAACATCTGGACCGCGGTGCAGTCGCACTTCTTCATGGAGCGGCTCGAGAAGGAACTGCCCATGAGCAGCCGCGAGGGCCTGCCGCCCAGCGCGTTCATGTAGCCCTCGCCGTCCCCCCTTCGCCGGCACACCCGCGCCGTCACACCCGCGCCGTCACACTCGCGCCGTCACACCCTCGGCAGGAGTCCCGGCCGGGTCTACGCTGGAGCCGTGGAGACCGCCGCTCCAGAGGTGAGGTTCCGTCCGCTGACCCGCGACGACCTGCCGACGCTCGCGCGCTGGCTGGCCGAGCCGCTCGTCGCACGATGGTGGTCGGAGAACTCGCCGGACCGGGTCGAACAGGACTTCGGCCCCTACCTCGATGACGCACAGACGGAATGCATCGCCGAACCGGCGGCACGCGGCAGGGGCGCCGGTGCGGCGATGGCGGCCCGGGCGGTCTCAGAGATCTGGGCTCACCACCCCGGCGCGAGCTGCGTGATCGTGCCCGTGAACATCGAGAACCCGCGATCCTGGGCTGCCCTGCTCCGGGCCGGGTTCCGGCGGTTGCCGGACGCGGAGCTCACACCCGACAACCCCGGTGACACGCCCCTCCACGCGATCTGCCGCATCGACCGTCCCGCCCGCGGAGACGCCGGAACTCCGTGAACGGGCGCAGGGTCGTGGTGAGCGGGCGCGGGTTCGTGCAGAATCCGGCTCTTGCCGCCGCCGGGACCGCGGTGTAGCTTCAGCGTGAACGTCGGTAGGGCGCACGGCGCGACTCCGGGGAGACCCGGGGCCGCGAGGGGCGCGGAGCCGAGGGGAATGAGACGAGGAGATCGAAGGACAGTGCTGAACCACAGGTGAGTCCCGGCCACACGCCACCTCTCCTGGAGCACGCATGTCTTTCCTCGTCCTGTCGGACGTCGCGTACGCGTTTCCCGACGACACCCCACTCTTCGACGGGCTCGACCTCGCCGTCGGTCCCGGCCTGACCTCCCTCGTCGGTCGCAACGGCGCCGGCAAGAGCACCCTGCTCCGCCTCATCGCGGGCGAACGTCGGCCGACGCACGGTTCGATCACCGTCGACGGCGATCCGGCGGGCCCGCCCACCGTGGGATAGCTGCCGCAACTGCTCGCCGACGCCCCGGCGGAGCACACCCTCGCCGATGAGCTCGGCGTGGGCGGGCGACTGGAGGCGCTGGCGCGGATCGAGGCGGGGGAGGGCGACGACGACGACTTCGAGCTCGTCGGCGATGACTGGGCCGTGGCCGAGCGCACGGTCGCGCTGCTCGACGACCTGGGCCTGCCGACCGAGTTGGACCGACCCGTGGTGGCGCTGTCCGGCGGGGAGCGCACTCTGGCCGCGGTGGCGGGTCGGCTGCTCGGGCGGCCCCGGGTCCTCCTGCTGGACGAACCCACCAACAATCTCGACGGGCGGGCTCGGGAGCGGCTGTTCGCGGCGATCGGCGGGTTCGTGGGCGGCGGCGATCGCGTGGTCCTGGTGGTGAGCCACGATCTCGAGCTGTTGGACCGTGCCGGCAGGACGGTCGAGCTGCGCGCCGGCCGCTGTCGGGTGTTCGGCGGGCCGTACGCGCACTATCGCGAGGTGATCGAGACCGAGCAGGCGGCCGCGGTGCAGTCGCTGGCCGGGGCGCGGAACGATCTGCGCGCCGAGAGGCGGGACAGGGTCGAGGGGGTCGAGAAGGCGAGCCGGCGGGTCGCGCAGGGGCGGCGGGTGCAGGCGGCGGGCGGAATGCCCAAGATCCTCATGAACGCCCGTCGCGCGTCGGCGCAGGAATCGGCCGGCAGGTTGCGCGCGGTCCACGACCAGGGCGTCGAGCAGGCGCGGGAGCGGATGCGCTCGGCCAATGCCGCGGTCCGGCGCGAGGAGCGGCTGCGGGTCGAGCTGCCCGACCCAGGGTTGCCGGCCGGCCGGGTGGTGCTGGACGTCGATGACCCCGTCGCGGGCCGGGTCCATCTCGCGGGGCCCGCGCGCGTGCGCCTGGCCGGGCCGAACGGCAGCGGCAAGACGACGCTGCTGCGACGCCTCCTCGGCGCTCGCGGTCCGGACCGCGCCGGCGGCGTCGACGAGGGGTTCGTCGACGAGGGGTTCAACGACGAGGTGGTCCACGTCCCGTTTGCCCTGCTGCCGCAGGATCTGCGCGTCGAGCATCCGGAGTGGTCGGTCATCGACGCGATCCGAGCCGTCCGCCCCGCCGCGTCGGCGGAGGAGGCCCATGCCCACGCGGCGCGGCTGCTGTTCACCGGCCGGGCCGGGTTCCGCCGACTCGGCGACCTGTCGGGTGGCGAGCGACTCCGTGCGGCGCTGGCGGCGCGGCTGTTCGCCCGCCCGGTCCCGCAGTTGCTGGTCCTGGACGAGCCGACCAACAACCTCGACCTCGACGGTGTAGAGGTGCTCGCCGACGCGCTCTCGCAGTGGCGCGGTGCGCTGCTGTTGATCAGTCACGACGACGGATTCTGCGATCGAGTGGGGGTGGACGACGTGATCACCCTCGGCTGACCCCGCTCCGGCGGGGTGGACGCACGCGAACACACCTATCCCCGAGAGAGGGCCCACCATGCGCAAGCTCATTTACTACGTGGCCGTGAGCGTTGACGGTGTCATCGCCGACCCCGACGGCGGCGTCGACGCCTTCCCCGTCGAGGGCGACCACATGCCCTGGATCATCGAGCACTATCCGGAGACGATCCCCGGCCACCTGCGCGAGCCGCTCGGGCTGGCGCGGACCCCGCACCGGGCATTCGACACCGTGATCATGGGCCGCACCACCCATCAGGTGGCCGTGGACGAGGGACTGGCCAGCGGGTACCCGCACCTGCGCCAGTACGTGGTGACCCACCGGCCGGACGAGCTGCCGGCCGAGGAGGGGCTGACGGCGTCCGACGAGGACCCGGTGACGCTGGTCCGCCGGCTCAAGGCCGAGGGCTCGCCGCTGGCCATCTGGCTGTGCGGGGGCGGGATGCTGGCCGGGCAGGTGGTCGACGAGATCGACGAGTTCCGCCTCAAGGTCAATCCCGTCGTCCTCGGCGCGGGCATCCCGCTGGTGGCGCGGGCGACGGGCGGGCCGGGCGCGGCTGGCGGGGCGGACGCGGTGGGCGGGGCGCTCCCGCTGGCGCTGACCCGTCGGACGCGTCGAGACTTCGAGAGCGGGGTGAGCTACGTGGAGTTCTCCCGCGGCTGATCGCAACGCCCGCCGCGCCGCTGCCTCCCCGCCACCGCGCCTGCCACCGCGCCGCCGTCGAGAAGAGTGTTTCGCGCGTATCTGTCGAGTAGAGGCGCGCGAAACACTCTTCTCGACGGCGAGGTGGCCAGGTGGCGCGGTGGCCCGGCGGCGTGGCGGCGCAGCCGGCGCAGGGTCAGACGGCGCCGCCGGCCACGGAGGGCGGGGTGCCGGTGTTGGTGGAGGAGTCGGTCTCGCGGGCCAGGTACTCCTCGATGCGGAACCAGTCGTCGGCGGCGCGCTCGGCGATGGTCACCAGGGTGTTCATGTTGGCGACCTCCTCGACCTGCTCGCGGAGGAACCACAGCATGAACTGCTCGCCGAGCGGGTCGGATTCGGCGCGGGCGGCCTGGAACATCGCCTCGATCTGCCGGGTGACCTGCTTCTCCTGCTCCAGTGCGGCGCGCAGCGCATCGGCGGGACCGCGGAACTGGGCCTCCGGCGCGGGCACGGCCGGGATCGTCACGGCGATCTCCCGGTCGAGCATGTACTGGACCATCATCATCGCGTGGTTCCGCTCACCCAGGCTGTGCGAGTAGAAGCGCGACGCCAACTGCGGTAGGTCCTGCGCGTCCGCCCACACGGCGATCGCGATGTACTGCTGACTGGCGGCGAACTCGTGACCGACCTGAGCGGAGAGGAGTTCGACGAATGAGTTCTTGTTCCTGGCCATGGAGGAGGCCCCTTTCGGTAGGGGGCCAGCCTATGTTCGCCGGCGACGTTTCACCAGGTCAGTAAGCCTAACCTGGGTACACCATGGCCAGCCTCACCTACCGCACATCAGCCCCGGTGGGCGCGCATCGCGGAGTGCTGGTCCCGCGGCTTCACCACGATCTGGTCCAGGTTGACGTGCGAGGGCCGGCTCGCCACGAACCCGACGATCTCCGCCACGTCCTCGGCCACCATCGGGGTGAGCCCACGGTAGACGGCGGCCGCCTTGTCGTCGTCGCCGTCGAACCTCACGCGGGAGAACTCGGTATCGACCATGCCGGGCGCGATCTCGGTGAACCGCACCGGCTGGCCCAGGTGCTCCCCGCGCAACGTCCGGTGCAGGACCGCTTGAGCGTGCTTGGCCGAGGTGTAACCGGAGCCGTTGTCGTACGACTCGAGGGCCGCGATCGAGGTGATGGTGATGACCAGCCCGTCGCCCGTATCCACCAGCACCGGCATGAGACCGCGGACCATGCGCAGCGTGCCGATGACGTTGGTCTCCCACATCCAGCGCCACTGGTCCTCGTCGGCGTCCATCACACTGGTCGTGCCCTTGGCGCCGCCCGCATTGTTGACCAGCACGTTCAGCCGGGGGATGGCCGCGCAGAACGCCTCGCACGAGTCGGCGTCGGTGACGTCGAGGGGCAGGGCGGTGCCGCCGATGTCCGCCGCGAGCGCCTCCAGCCGGTCGACCCGCCGCGCCCCGACGACCACGTGGAACCCGAGGCCGGCCAGCTCGCGCGCGGACGCCTCACCGATCCCCGACGACGCCCCCGTCACCACCGCGATGCGGGTCTCGGCGGGCAGGGCGGCGAGCCGCTCACGGGCGGCGGAGTGGTCGATGCTCATGGCCTAGAGACTAGGCGGCGGGTCCGACACGGTCGATGGGGGAGGACGACAACGACGAGGTCAGCGACCCCGACCGGTGACCATCTCGACGAGTCCGCGCACCGCGCCCTTGGCCATGTCGGCCTTGGAGAAGTAGTCCTGCCAACCGCACACCCGGCCATCGCGGACCTCGAGGCGGCCGCACACCCAGAAGCCGACGCGGAACCGCCCCACCCCCAGGTAATCGGTGCGCTCGGTGAGCACCACGACGGGGGCCGCCGGGTCGGTCGGGTCCGCGGGCGCCGACACCGCGAGGTGGTGGATCTCCACGCCGAAGCGGATGCTGCGGTTCATCGAGGAGATCGCGCCGACTACCGCGCGCTTGCCCCGGATGGTCGGCAGGCCGATGTTGGCCCACCAGACGTCCTCGCTGAGCAGGTCCGCGGCGGAGGCGGTGGAGCCGGTCATCAGGGCGTCGAAGAACGTGCGGACCACGACATCGGGGTCGGTCCGGGTGCTGGTGGCTGCCATTGCGCAACGGTAACCGCCGCGGGCGGGGTCTGGGGGCCGGATCGCGGCGATCGGCTCTGGCACCATGAGGTTCATGACCTCAGCCTCCCCCTCCGCCTCGCCAACCGACGCCCGTACCGACGCCCCCGCCGCCTCGACGCCCGCGCCCACCCTCCCGTCGCCCGCCCTCGCCTCGGCCGTTTCGTCCGACGGCACCGCGATCGCCTACCGCGTGCTCGGTGACCCCGCCGCCCGGCCGCTCGTGCTCATCCACGGTTGGGCGCAGTCGAGCGCGAGCTGGGGGCAGGACGTGCTGAACGACCTGGCCCCGCGTTTCCGCGTGGTGGCGATCGACCTGCGCGGCCACGGGCATTCCGACGTCCCGGCCGGCGGCTACGACTCGGCACCGCAGTGGGCCGACGACGTCGAGGCCGTCCTCGACTCCGCCGGGATCACCGAGGGCTCGGGCGCGATCCTCCTGGGTTGGTCCTACGGCGGGGTCGTGGTCGCGGACTACCTGGCCGCCCGCGGTGAGGGCCGGGTCGGCGGGATCGTGCTGTGCGGTGCGGTCACCTCCCTCTCCCGCTCGGCGGGCGGCGCGATCGGCCCGGCCATGAAGGAGGTCACCTCGGGCGGGGCGTTCGACGAGAAGCCGTCGGTCGCGCTGGCGGCGTTCACCAGCTTCGGAGCAGCCATGATGCGCTCGGGATCGGGCTCGGACGGGCAGCGGATCCTGGGCCTGTCGCTGGCCACGCCGCCGACGGTCCGGCAGGCGCTGCTCACCCGCAAGGTGGACAACGACGACACCCTGCGCGGCCTGTCGATCCCCGCGCTGGTCATCCACGGCGCCCACGACGGGGTGGTGCTGCCGTCGGCCGGGCAGGCGAACGCCGAGATGATCCCCGGCGGCCGCTACGTCGAGTTCGCCGAGTCCGCGCACGCGCCGTTCCTCGAGGAGACGCCGCGCTTCCTCGCCGAGCTCGACGAGTTCGCCGCCTCCCTGTAGCCGTTCGTGGCGGGCGGGCCCGGCGCGCTGGAGCCCACCTCGTCGTCGTCACCTCAGGGCGGGCGGGGGCACGGGCGACGTGCACCCCGGCGCGGGCGGGGGCACAATCGGACGGGTGACCGTAACCGACCTCGACCCCGGCGCCGCGCACCCCCTGCCCCGGCGCATCGCGGTCCTGTCCTTCCACACCTCGCCGCTCGCCCAGCCGGGCACGGGCGACGCGGGTGGGCTCAACGTCTACGTCCTGCAGACCGCGCGCCGCCTGGCCCGCCGCGGGGTGGAGGTCGAGATCTTCACCCGCGCCACCCACTCGTCGCAGCCGTCGGTCGAGCAGGCGGGCGACGGCGTGCTGGTCCGCAACATCGTGGCCGGACCGTTCGAGGGCCTGCGCAAGGAGGACCTGCCCACGCAGCTGTGCCCGTTCGTCGCCGGCGTGATGCGGGCGGAGGCCGGGCAGGCGCCGGGCCACTACGACCTCATCCACTCCCACTACTGGCTCTCGGGCCAGGCCGGGCTCGTCGCGTCCGAGCACTGGGGGGTGCCACTGGTGCACACCGCGCACACCCTGGCGGCGGTGAAGAACGCGGTCCTCGCCGAGGGGGACACCCCCGAGCCCGAGTCCCGGCGGATCGGTGAACAGCAGATCGTGGACGCCGCCGACCGGCTCGTCGCCAATACCACCGACGAACTGCGCGAACTCGTCGACTACTACGACGCCGACCCCGCGCATGCCGACGTCGTCCCGCCCGGCGCCGACCTCGAGCAATACACCCCCGGCACCCAACGCGGGACCGAGCGGGCCCGCCGCGCGCTCGGGCTGGGGCAGCATTCCGAGGTGATCGCCTTCGTCGGCCGGATCCAACCGCTCAAGGCGCCCGACGTGATCGTGCGGGCGCTGGCCGAGATGGTGCGCGCCCAGCCCCGCCGCGATGTGCGTCTGATGGTCGTCGGTGGGCCCAGCGGGTCGGGGCTCGAAAGGCCGCGCTCGCTGATGGAGCTGGCCGAGGAGCTGGGTGTGGCCGACCGCGTGTGCTTCCTGGCGCCGCGCCCGCCGTCGGAGCTGGTGGACGTCTACCGCGCCGCCGACATCGTGGCGGTGCCGTCGTACTCGGAGTCGTTCGGGTTGGTGGCGCTCGAGGCGCAGGCGTGCGGCACCCCCGTGGTCGCGGCCGCGGTGGGCGGGTTGCCGACGGCCGTCGGCGACGGCCGGACCGGGATCACCGTCGACGGGCACGATCCGCGGGAGTGGGCGCGCGTGTTGTCGGGATTGTTGGACGACGACGAGCTGCGCCTGTCGATGTCGCGGGCCGCCCCGGTACACGCCTCCGGGTTTTCCTGGGACTCCACCGCCGACGGGCTGCTGTCCTCGTATGCGGGCACGATGGCCGCATACCGGGCCCGACGTGCGGAGGCCACCGCGTCCTGATCTCCCGTCCGCAGGAGCCGCCGCGTCGAATCGCCTACGAGGCCCGGCCGACGCCTGGCCCGGCCGACGACAAGTCTTTGCCGACGACAGGCCCCAGCCGACGAGAAGTCCCAGCCGACCACCCCGAAGGAGTCACGATGATCGACCCCACCGAGAGCAAGCGCATGGACGACGACGGGCCGGCCCCGCACCGGGACGATGTCGACGCCCCCACCGTCGAGCGGATCCGCAACTTCCTCGTGGAGCGGGAGATCGAGTCGACGCTGGCCGACGGACGGACCTTCGTCGTGATCCTGCCGGGGGAGAAGCGCCTCAAGACCGCGTGCCACCTGACGGTGAACCGGGAGAGCGTGCGCATCGAGGCGTTCGTGTGCCGCCGACCCGACGAGGACTTCGAGAAGGTCTACAACTACCTGCTGCGGCGCAACCGGCGGCTCTACCAGGTGGCCTACACGCTGGACAACAACAGCGACATCTACCTCGTCGGCCGGATGCCGCTGGTCGCGGTGACCGAGGAGGAGCTCGACCGCGTGCTGGGTCAGGTGCTCGAGGCCGCCGACCACGACTTCAACGTCCTCATCGAGCTGGGCTTCCACACCTCGATCCGCCGCGAGTGGGAGTGGCGGGTGTCCCGGGGCGAGCCGCTGCGCAACCTCGACGCGTTCCGCCACCTCACCGAGGACCTGCCCCAGCCCGAGTAGCCCGGGGCCGGGACAACCCGCCGGTCAGGGGTTGATCTGCTGCGCGACCCTCTTGCGCAGGACCTTGCCCATCGGGTTGGTGGGCAGTTCGTCCAGTTCGACGAACTCGCGCGGGACCTTGTACCCGGCCAGCGAGCCCTTGCAGTGCGCGCGCAGGGCGTCGGGGTCGAGTGTGGCGCCGGGCTCCGGCACGACCGCGGCGATGACCTTCTCGCCGCCGTCGGAGCTCGGGCGGCCCACCACGGCGCAGTCCGCGACGCCCGGGGCCGTGCGCAGCACCGCCTCGACCTCCGACGGGTAGACGTTGAACCCGCCGGTGACGATCATCTCCTTGATCCGGTCCACCACGTGGAGGAAGCCGTCGGAGTCCTGCACCACGACGTCGCCGGTGCGGATCCAACCGTCGTGGAAGGTCTCGGCGGTCGCCTTCTCGTTGCGCCAGTAGCCCGGGAACACCTGCGGTCCTTTAACCAACAGTTCACCGGGCTCGCCGGCCGGTGCGTCGACCGAGGGGTCGTCCTTGTCCGCGACACGGATATCGGTGTCCGGGAACGGGACGCCGATGGAGCCGGCCCGCCTCGCCGTCGACATGGGGTTGCCGACGGTGATGGGGGAGGTCTCGGTCATCCCGTATCCCTCGACCAGGAGGCCGCCGGTGGCGGACTCCCACCTCTCGATGAGCTCGGCGGGCAGGCTCATGGCGCCGGACAGCGAGTGCCGGATGCCGTGCAGCGGGATCTTCCGCTTTTCGGCCTCCTCCAGGATCTTGGTGTAGATCGGCGGGACGGCCGGGATGAAGGTCGGCAGCTCCTTCTTCAGGATCGGCATGATGAGGTCCATGTCGGGGGTCGGGACCAGTTGGAGCCGCGCGCCCTCGGCGATCCCGAACACCACGCACAGCGTGACGCCGTAGGCGTGGAACATCGGCAGGGAGGCGAGGAACTTCTCCTCGCCCGGCGTGAGTTCGGGAACCCAGGCGCGACCCATCTTCGCGTTGGCCACCAGGTTGGCGTGGGTGAGCACGGCGCCCTTCGGGGTGCCGGTGGTGCCGGAGGTGTAGAGGATCAACGCGGGATCCTCGGCCGCCGGCCGCGGGTACGAGAAATCCAGCTCGGCGCCCGTCTCGAGGTCCGCCCAGTCCAGCGTGCCGGGTGCCGGCCGGGAGAGCTTGTCCCGGGAGGCGCGCAGTGACGGCACCGGCAGGTGCTTGAGCGCCAGCCTCTTGGCGGCGGGGAGCTCGTCGAGCAGGTCGACCGAGATGATGTGCTCGATCGCGGTGCCGGGCCGGTCGGCGAGGTCCCGCACCACGGGCGCGACGACGTTCCAGGTCACGACCACCTTCGCCCCGTGGTCGGCGAAGGGGCCCTCGAGCTCGTCGGCGGTGTACAGGGGGTTGTGCTCCACGACGATCGCACCGATGCGCAGGGCCGCATAGAAGACCGCGACGCCCTGGGGACAGTTGGGCAGCAGCACGGCGACGCGGTCGCCGCGGTCGACGCCCAGGCGCCGCAGGCCCTCGGCGGCGCGGCGCACCCGCCTGCCCAGGTCGGCGTAGGTGGTCAGGCGGCCGAAGAACTCGGTGGCGGGCCGGGACGAGTAGGAGCTCACGGCGTCGTCGAACTGGTCGATCAGCGTGGTGGTGCCGTAGTCGAGATCCTGCGTGGTCCCCGGCGTGTAGTGGACGGTCCACGGCCGCCCGGTCGATTCGGGGGTGTCTCCGGCGTGTGCGGTCATGTCTGCACCGTAGTCCTCGGAGCGCGGGTCATAATGGCCGTATGGCTTACGGAACACTCGTCCTCCTGCGTCACGGGCAGTCCACGTGGAACGCATCCAACCAGTTCACGGGCTGGGTCGATGTCGACCTCACCGATCTCGGTCGGGAGGAGGCGGTCCGCGGCGGAAAGCTCCTCGCCGAGGCCGGGATCCTGCCGGACATCCTGTACACCTCGCTGCTGCGTCGCGCGATCACCACCGCGAACATCGCGCTGGACGCCTGTGACCGCCACTGGGTCCCGGTGATCCGGCACTGGAAGCTCAACGAGCGTCACTACGGCAAGCTCCAGGGCCTGAACAAGGCGGAGATCAAGGACCAGTTCGGCGACGAGCAGTTCATGTTGTGGCGCCGCAGCTACGACACCCCGCCGCCGCCGATCGACCCGGCGGGCGAGTATTCGCAGACCTCCGACGTGCGCTACGCGGACCTGCCGGAGGTGCCGTTGACCGAGTGCCTCAAGGACGTCGTGGACCGGTTCATCCCGTACTACGTCGCCGAGATCGCCCCCAAGCTCGCGGAGGGCAAGACCGTGATGGTGGCCGCGCACGGCAACTCGCTGCGCGCCCTGGTCAAGCACCTCGACGGCATCTCCGACGAGGATATTGCCGGCCTGAACATCCCCACCGGGATCCCGCTGGTCTACCACTTCGACGAGACCGGGCTGGTCGCCAACCCGGGCGGCACCTACCTCGATCCGGAGGCCGCCGCCGCGGGTGCGGCCGCCGTGGCCAACCAGGGCGGCAAGTAGTAGGTGAAGGCCCGGTGAACGGGTCGCGAACCCCCGGCAGCCTGCGAACTTCGCGCAGGTGGCCGGGGGTTTGGCGATTCGGGCGCCGGAACGCCACACCGTAGGATCGGGGTCGTGCAGGTCAGTCTGGGGATCTTCCTCGCGATCGTCGCCGGGATCATCGGCTTCATCGTGGGCGGCTTCGTCGTCCCACTGATCCACCGACGCGGTGAGCGTCGGCGCGCGGAGCAGGCCGGGCCCAGCCGGCTGGATGTCCTGCGGGGCGTCTATCAGCAGGCGCCGTACGCACTGGCGGTCGTGGATCGCCACCAGGACGTGGTCCTCTACAACCGTCGTGCAGCGGAGTTGGGGATCGTCGATGACCGCCTGCTGGTGGAGCCGGTCTGGCGCGCGGCCCGGTCGACGTTCACGGACGGCCACCCCGCCCGGTTCGACCTGCCCGCCAAGATGGCCCCCGGCCGCCGCCGCATACCGTCGGTGAGCGGGCGCGGGGAGATCCTCGAGGGCAACGGCGAGCAGTTCGTCGTGGTCTTCGCCGACGACGACTCCGAGCACCGTCGTATGGAGGCGGCCCGCCGCGACTTCGTCGCCAACGTGTCGCACGAGCTCAAAACCCCGGTCGGGGCGATGGCGGTGCTCGCCGAGGCGCTGCTGGAGTCCAAGGACGACCCGGACTCGGTCGAGTACTTCGGCGGACGCGTGGTGAGCGAGGCCCAGCGGCTCGGCAAGATGGTCTCCGAGCTCATCGAACTCTCTCGACTGCAGGGCGCCGAACGGATCCGCGACCCGGAACCGGTGGACGTGGACGACGTGGTGGCCGAGGCCCTGCGCCGGTCCGCGTCGGCGGCGGAGGCGGCCGGGATCGAGCTCATCACCGATGCGCCGTCCGGGCTGGAGGTCAAGGGGGACTGGACCCTCTTGGTCACGGCGGTGGCCAACCTCATCTCGAACGCCATCAACTACTCGCCCGACCACACCCCGGTGTCGATCACCCGGTCCGCGACCGGGGACACCGTGACGCTGCGGGTCACCGACCGCGGGATCGGCATCGCCCCGGAGCACCAGGCCCGCGTCTTCGAGCGGTTCTTCCGCGTCGACAAGGCCCGTTCCCGCGCCACCGGCGGGACCGGGCTGGGTCTGGCGATCGTCAAGCACGTCGCCCAGAACCACAACGGCGCCGTCAGCCTGTGGAGCCGCCCCGGTACGGGGTCGACCTTCACACTCGAACTTCCGGCTCATGTGGAGCCGGGTGGCGCCGGGGGGACCCCCGGCGCCGAGCACGCCGACCAAGGAGAGGACCAGGTGCCGTGACCAGGGTGCTGATCGTGGAGGACGAGGACTCGCTGGCGGATCCGCTGGCGTTCCTGCTCCGCAAGGAAGGCTTCGAGGTCACCGTCGCGGGGGACGGCCCGACCGCGCTGGAGAACTTCGAGTCCGAGGGCGCGGACATCGTGCTGCTGGACCTCATGCTCCCCGGGATGTCCGGCACCGATGTGTGCAAGCGACTGCGGACGACGTCGACCGTCCCGGTGATCATGGTGACCGCCCGCGACAGTGAGATCGACAAGGTCGTCGGTTTGGAGCTGGGCGCCGACGACTACGTGACCAAGCCCTATTCGGCCCGCGAACTCATCGCCCGCATCCGGGCGGTGCTGCGCCGCGGCGCCGAGGCCGAGGCGGAGCCGGTCAGCGACATCGGCGTCCTGGAGTCGGGGCCGGTGCGGATGGACATCGAGCGGCACACGGTGCTGGTCCGCGGCACGGCCGTCACGCTGCCGCTCAAGGAGTTCGACCTGCTGGAGTACCTGCTGCGCAACTCGGGCCGGGTCCTCACGCGCGGACAGCTCATCGACCGGGTGTGGGGGTCGGACTACGTCGGCGACACCAAGACCCTCGACGTCCACGTCAAGCGTCTGCGCTCGAAGATCGAGTCCGATCCCGGCAAGCCGGTGCACCTGGTGACCGTCCGCGGGCTGGGCTACAAGTTCGAGGGCTGACAGTGATGATGTGTGTAGTGGTTCTTCGGGCGGGTCTGACTCACGGGCTGACCGTCGCGGTGGCTGACTAGAAGCGGATTTGTCGGCCCGCTCGGGGGATCGCTACGCACGCGACCGGACGGGCGTTTGTGACCTCATAGGAGCTTGGTTCAGAAGCCCCGCCACTGTCTTGTCCGCCCGCCTGGCCGGCGCGTGCTGCCCCACCGGGATCAACGAGAAAGGCAGCAGTGACCATGATGTCCGATCAGCACGTGCATGTCATCGCCGGAGTGGATACGCATGGCCAGACCCATCACGCGGCGGTGATCGACTCCCTCGGGCGGCATCTGGCCGACCGAGAGTTCCCGGCCACGGGTTCCGGGTACCGGCAGCTACTTTCATGGCTCGGCGGCCACGGCACCGTGCAGGCCGTTGGGGTCGAGGGCACCGGAGCCTACGGCGCCGAGCTGTCTCGGGTGCTGGCCCGGGCCGGACTACCGGTGGTCGAAGTCGACCGACCCGACCGCAAGACCCGGCGGATGAAGGGCAAGTCCGACCCGATAGACGCCTATGCCGCTGCTACCGCGGTCGCCTCCGGGCGTGCCACTGGCGTGCCGAAGACCCGCGACGGGATCGTGGAGGTCGTCCGGGCCTTGCGTGTGCCTCGGCGCTCCGCGGTCAAGGCCCGCACCCAAGCGATCAACCAGGCCAGGCAGCTGGTGATCACCGCTCCGGAGGAATTGCGAGCCCAGTTGCGTGGCCTGCCCGCCCGCGAGCTGGCCGCAGTCTGCGCCCGGTTCCGTCCCAGCGACCTCGCTAGTCCCCTCGGCGCGACCAAGGCGGCACTACGCATTCTGAGCCGCCGGATCCTGGCACTGAGTGAGGAGATCGCCGACCTCGACGTCGAGCTAAAAGCCCTGACCGCGCAGACGGCTCCGACCCTGATGAACCGCATGGGCGTGGGACCTGACGTCGCCGGGCAGCTTCTGGCCACCGCGGGCGACAACCCAGACAGGCTGCGCTCCGAAGCGGCGTTCGCGCACCTGTGCGGCGTGGCCCCGATCCCTGCCTCTTCAGGACGACGAGACCGACACCGACTCAACCGCGGTGGCGACCGGGCCGCGAACCACGCCCTGCATACCATCGCACTGAGCCGCATGCGATGGGACGAACGCACCCGCTCATACGTTGACCGACGAACCGCGCAAGGCCTGTCCAAGAAAGACATCATGCGCTGCCTCAAACGCCACATCGCGCGCGAGATCTACCATGCCCTGATCAACGACCTGCAGGCTCGCGACCCCGCCACCAAAGCACCGACCACCGCCGACCTCGCCAAAGCCGCTTGACATCCATAGGAGCATCCGCCCCCGCTGGAAATCCGCTACCCCCCGTCCGGATCCGCTACCCCTACACGGGTAGCGGATCCGGAGTCGGAGTAGCGGATTCCGGACTGCCCCGGTCAGGTCTCGCTGGCTCGTTCGGTCTGCGCCCGCTCGGTCGCCGGGTGCACGGCCACGATCCCGAGCTGTCGCCGGCGCCGGCACGCCGCGGCGAGCACCTCGTAGCACTCGGCGCCCAGTAGCTCGACCAGTTCGTCGCGCAACGACACGTAGACGGGGTCGACGCCGACGTGAGCCTCGGGCGAGCCTGTGCAGTACCAGTCGAGGTCCAGCCCGCCCGGGCCCCAGCCGCGGCGGTCGTACTCGCCGACGCGGGTGTGGAGGATTTCCACCTCGTCGGGACGGGTCTCCCATTCGCGGGTCACGTGGATCGGCAGCTGCCAACACACGTCCGGCTTGGACTCGGGCAGGCTCCGCCCCGTCCGCCCGGCCAAGTGGTGCAGGGCGCAGCCCGACCCGGTCGGCCATCCGACGTCGTTGAAGAATACGCACCTCCCGCCCAGGCGGCGCGTCCTGAGAGCGGGCTCCATCTCGCCGTCGTCGCCGGTCAGTTCGTCCTCCTCCAGCCACGCCTCCTGCGCGGCCCCCTCCGCCGTCGCGGCGGCGTGGGCGGCCTCGCGGTGCTGCCATTCCTCCGGACGCAGCAGGGCGACGTTGGCCTCGAGCCGTTGCCGGTCGGAGTCGTCGGAGAGGAAGGCGCCGTGCGTGCAGCAGCCGGAGTCGGGCTGGTCGCGGTCGATGCCGTGGCAGGCGGGCGTGCCGAAGACGCACGTCCACGACGACAGCAGCCAGGTCATGTCGGCGGAGATCAGATGTTCGTCATTCGCGGGGTCGGGGAACGTGTACCACTCCCGCGGGAAGTCGAGGGGGACCTCGGGCTGAGGGGCGCCCGGGGTCGGGGGGCGTTCGGTGGCGGTCACAACCTGCGACCGTAGACCGTTTAGGGTGGTCGTGTGAGATTAGGTGTCCTGGACGTGGGAAGTAACACGGTCCACTTCGTGGTGGTCGATGCCCACCGGGGTGGTCATCCCACGCCCATGAACGATTCCAAGACCCGGCTACGCCTGATCGAGTACCTGGACGACGACAACAATATCTCCAAGACCGGCATCGCCCGGCTCATCGACGCGGTCAACGAGGCCGCCGAGCTCGCCGAGGCCACCAAGTGCCGCGAGGTCATGGCGTTGGCCACCTCCGCCGTGCGCGACGCGGCCAACTCGGACGACGTGTTGGCCAAGGTGGAGAAGGAGACCGGCATCGAGCTGCGGGTGCTCTCCGGTGAGGACGAGGCGCGCATGACGTTCCTCGCCGCGCGTCGGTGGTACGGCTGGAGCGCGGGGCGGATCATCAACCTCGACATCGGTGGTGGGTCGTTGGAAATGACCCACGGGGAGGACGAGCTGCCCGAGCAGGCGTTCAGTCTGCAGCTGGGCGCCGGCCGGCTCACCCACGACTGGTTCAAGACCGACCCGCCGGAGCGCAAGCGCATCAACCAGCTGCGTGACTACATCGACGCCGAGCTCGACGGGCCGGCCCGGGAACTCCGGGCGGCCGGTGAGCCCGACCTCGCGTGCGCCACCTCCAAGACGTTCCGTATGTTGGCCCGGCTCACGGGTGCGGCGCCGTCGTCGGAGGGCCCGCGCGTGGAGCGGGTCCTCACGGCCGCCGGTCTGCGGCAGGTGATCGCGTTTATCTCCCGCATGACGGCCGCCGACAGGGCAGAGTTGGAGGGCATCAGCTCCGACCGCTCGCATCAGGTGGTGGCGGGAGCGCTGGTGGCGGAGGCGTCCATGCGTGCGTTGGGTCTGGAAAGTGTGAAAATCTGTCCGTGGGCTCTGCGAGAGGGGCTCATCCTGCAGCGTCTCGACCGGGACGTGGGCGGCGACGGGAAGGGGAGCTGACGATGGCCGAGGATTCAGACGGTCAGCAGATCACCGTGGCGGAGTTGCTCAAGCGCATGGGCGCGGAGCAGCAGGACGCCCCGGCCGGGCGTCGGCGTCGCCGGGCCGACGAGGGCGGCGGACTCAGCGTCTCCGAGCTCACCGGTGAGATCCCCAAGATCACCGACGACACCGTGCTCGGTGGTCGCGCGGCGCGGCGTCGGGCGCGGGAGGCCGAAGAGGCCGCGGCCGCCGGTGGCGACGCCGAGCGGGACGCGGAGTCGGGTGCCGACGGTGGTGCCCCGACGGGCGCCGGGGAGACCCCGGGGACGACGACGAGGTCGTCCACCTCTGAGGCCCCGCAGACCCCGCGGCCCTCGGGACGGCGGCGGGCCCCGGAGGCAGGGGCGCCCGCGTCCACGCCGGCCGGGTCGGCCGAGAAGTCGTCCGCGGCGAAGGCCACCACGCCATCGGGCACCACCACGCCGCCGGCCTCGTCGACGGCCACCACGACGCCGTCCACCCCGCCGTCGGCAACCACACCGCCGGCTTCGCAGCAGGCCACCACGCGGATGCCGGCCGCCTCACCGCAGCAGGCCCCGACGTCGGCGACTCCGTCCGCGCCCGCCCCGTCGCGCTCCGCCTCCGATGACGCCGGCCAGCAGGGAAAGAAGGGCGGTCTGCGCGGGCTGTTCGGCCGCAAGCGCAAGGATGCGGAGCAGTCGGGGTCCGACGCTCCCGCCACCCGCCCGACGCCCGCTGATCGTGGGGGCGTGGGGCCCGCCGGCGCCGCGGCCGCAGGTGTTGCGGGCGCTGCTGCTGCCGGTGTCGCCGGCACCGCAGCCCCGGGCTCGGGCGACAAGTCAGCTCCGTCCGCAGCGGCCGGAACGGCAGACAAGGCCGCGCCGGCCTCGTCCACCGCCCCGGCGGTCAAGCCCGGCACCGACAAGCCCGCCACCGCCAAGCCCGCCACCGGCAAGTCCGGTACCGACAAGTCTGCCGCGACCTCCGGTTCTGCCGAGGTCGGCAAGGCTTCCGGGGCCACCGACACGGCCGTCACAGCAGACAAGCGCGTCACCGAGAAGTCCGCCGGGACCCCCGCCGCTCCGGCGGCCGACAAGCCCGCCGCCGCAGACAAGCCCGCCGCAGGGGCCGATGCCTCCGCATGGGGTGTGCCGTCGGGCAGTGGCTCGACCGCCCGCCGCGCCCCCGAGGCGACCGCCGAGCAGTCCGACGATTCCGACTCCGCCACGCGCGGGGGTGCCCTGGGTGCGGCGACCGCTGCCGCCGCCGGAGGTGCGGGAGTCGCGGGAATGGCCGCGGCAGTGGCCGGCGCGGGCACCGGAACCGAGCGGCCGAAGCTCGACGAGACGAAGTCCGGCGCGGCGCAGACCGACGCGGCGCAGACCGAGGCGACGAAGGCCGGCGCAACGACAGCGGACCAGCAGCCGGTCGCCCGGCCCGGGGCCGACGCCCCCGTCGCCGACCGGACGAGCACAGACCAACCCGGCGCCGACCGGGCCGACGCTCCGACCCCCGCGCCCGCGTCGCAGCAGACCCCGGCGGAGCCGGACAGCTCGCAGTACCGTGACATCGACGACGCCCCCGGCGGAGCCGAGCCCGAGCGGTCGCCGGCGTCGCAGTGGCTGATCCTCGTCGCGCAGGTGCTCGCCTCCGCGGTCGCGGGCGCGGCACTGTTCATCGGCTTCCAATTGCTCTGGCGCGACCTGCCGTGGGTGGCCTTTGCGCTGGCGATCGTCGTGATCGTCGGACTGGTGGCCATGGTCCGCGTCCTGCGCAGGAGCAACGACTCCGTCAGCATCGCCCTCGCGGTGATCGTCGGCCTGGGCGTGACGTGCGGGCCACTCCTGCTCAGACTCGTCTCCTAGCCGCATCCCGGCCACGACCCGCACCCCGCCCGCGCCTGCTCCAGGTGCGGGCGGGGCCGTTTCAGCCGCGGTGCGCGAGCGGGAACCGGCGACGGGCAACCGAATCCCTCCCGCCGCCCATCCGATGTCGCTCCACCCACCGGATGCGATAGGTGGAGCGACATCGAATAGGCGGCGGTGGCGGCGGGCGCGATTCGATGGGTGGCGCGAGCGGGCGGCCCCGTTCGACCGCGGCCGGCGGGCAGCCCCGTCCCCCGCGGCCGGCGGCCGGCCGCGCACGCGTGTGGCACTGTAAAGGGCATGACGAGAATCGCAGTGGTCGGTGGCGGACGCATCGGCGAGGCCCTCATCGCGGGACTCCGTGAGGCCGGGACCGAGCCGTCGGACATCGTGGTGATCGAGGCCGTGGAGGCCCGCGCCGAGCAGTTGGCCAAGAAATACAACATCCTGTCCACCAGCCTCGACATCGGCTGCGAGGGCGCCGACGTGATCGTGGTTGCCGTCAAGCCCCAGGACGTGCCGGCGGTGGTCGGCCGCATCGGCGACGCCATCTCCGACAGCGTCCACGAGTCGATCGTGGTCTCGCTCGCGGCCGGCGTGCCGACGACCGTGCTGGAGAACAAGCTCAGCGCCGGCTCGCCGGTCGTGCGGGTCATGCCCAACACGGCGATGCTCGTCGGGCACGGCGTCTCCGCGCTCTGCAAGGGCCGCTATGCGCGCGATGAGCATCTCGAGCAGGTGTCCACGATCATGGAGAGCGTGGGCCTCGTCGTCGTCGTCACCGAGGCCCAGATGGACGCGGTGACCGCGGTGTCCGGGTCCGGCCCCGCCTACTTCTTCCTCATGGCGGAGGCGATGGTCGACGCCGGCGTGGAGCGCGGGCTGCCGCGCGACGTGGCGCTGAAGCTGGCGGCCGGCACGGCGCTCGGCGCGGGCGCGATGCTCACCGGCGGCGGCGAGGGACCCGCCGAACTGCGCTACAACGTCAGCTCCCCGGGCGGCACCACCGCCGCGGCGATCCGCAGGCTGGAGGCCGGGGGACTGCGCTCGGCGGTGGCGGACGCGGTCGAGGCGGCGGCGTCGCGGTCGCGGGCGTTGGCACTGGCC
Organism: Dietzia sp. IN118; assembly: GCF_032905965.1. NCBI lineage: Bacteria > Bacillati > Actinomycetota > Actinomycetes > Mycobacteriales > Dietziaceae > Dietzia > Dietzia sp. IN118. The sequence continues at coordinate 473,499 of NZ_JAUMSR010000001.1, forward strand.
TCCACCGATGGCGACGACGACGACGAGATCGACTGACCCCGCCACCCGGGCCCGTCGCCGAGGCGACCGAACGGGCCGGGTGTGCGCGTACCGAACCGGCCCGCCGGGTGAGATGTGACCCACCCGGCGGGTCGCTTATGTAGCACAAGCCCAGTTCAGGGCGGGTGAGGCGCGGATCGGGCGGCGTGTCGTCGATGTAATTCGCCCACTCCCGTCGCATTGATCACACCATTCACGCTAGGCTCATACCCAGCACGTGCGTGTCCGTACCGCAGGAGGGGAAGCCTGCGGCACGACGCGTGCCACGAAGGGTTGTGACAATGGCGACTACCGACAAGACCGATAGCGGCGCACAGGCGGCGGGGGGCTCGCAGTTCCTCACCGTGGCCGAGGTCGCCGCGCTGATGCGCGTGTCCAAGATGACGGTCTACAGGCTCGTCCACTCGGGCGAACTGCCCGCCGTGCGGGTGGGGCGGTCGTTCCGGGTCCACTCCAAGGCCGTGCACGAGTACCTCGACACGTCGTACTTCTCCGCGGGCTGACGCACTGAACCGCCCCGGCGGGGCGGTGTCCGGCCCGTTTTCGTGGCCGCGGGGAGCGAGAGGTAGTCTGGATGGGTTCCGTCCCGGCTTTCGAGCTCGCTCTCAGGCGCCGGAGCGCAAGTCAAGGCCCTTCGCGGGCTGTAAGGCCCCAGACCAGTAGTCGACAGGTAGGTGACCCCGATATGGGTTCTGTGATCAAGAAGCGCCGCAAGCGTATGTCCAAGAAGAAGCACCGCAAGATGCTCCGCCGTACCCGCGTGCAGCGTCGCAAACTCGGTAAGTGAGTCCGGCGGCGCCTCGGTAGCGCCCGGACTCACGCCTGTAGCGGATGCCCGTCACCCACAGTGGTGGCGGGCATCGGTGTATTTCGGGGCGGGGTGTCGACTCGGGGCAGGGCGGGGCAGGGCAGGGCGGGGCGCCGCTCGGCCGGCGTCGGCGGCGAGGTCCGCGCACATGGGCAGGGGGGTCCGCAGTTAGACTCGGCCGGGTGGACACCGAACTGCCCGACCGTAGCCCGGCTCGTGCCGTCGCGGTCGTGGGCGGCAGCCGGTATCTCGGCGCCCACCTGGTCGGCATGCTGCTGCGCAACGACTCCGTCGAGCGCGTCCTGGCGATCGACTCGGTCAAGCCGTCGCCGCAGCACCGCCGACGGATGCGCGACGCCGAGTTCGTGCGCCTCGACCCGCAGTCCCCGCGCCTGCAGGGGATTCTGCGTGAGGCCGGCATCGACACGGTCGTGCACGCCGGGCTGCACCACACCGATTTCGCCCCCGGCGGCCGCGCGGCCGTCAAGGAGGCCAACATCATGGGCTCCATGCACGTGATCGCCGCGTGCGGACGGGCCGCGACGGTCAAGCGGTTCGTGCTCATCTCGTCGACCTCGGTGTACGGCTCCTCGGGGGTCGACCCGGCGATGTTCACCGAGGACATGGCCGCCCGGCGCCTGCCCAGCGGCGGCATCCCCCTCGACCACTCGTCGGTCGAGGGCTACGTGCGGGGGATGTCCCGCAAGCGCCCGGACATCGACGTGACGATCCTGCGCATCCCGGCCATCCTCGGGCTGCCCGAGCCCACGGTGGTCGGCGAGCTGCTGCTGCCGTCGGTGGCGCCGGTACTGGCCGGGTACGACCCGCGCATCCAGCTGCTGCACCCGCAGGACGCACTCGATGCGCTGCTGCACGCCGCGACGGGGGCGCCCCCCGGGACGTACAACATCGCGGCCGACGGCATCCTCACCCTGACGCAGGCCATCCGCCGCGCCGGCCACATCCCGCTGCCGGTGATGCCGCAGACGTTCAAACTCGCGGCGCGGTTGCTCTCCAGCCAGGGACTGCGCGACATCGGGCCCTCGCAGCTGCGCTACCTGCGGTACGGCCGCACCATGGACACCACCCGGATGCGCACCAGGTTCGGGTTCACGCCCCGGTACACCACCGAGGAGGCGCTGCACGCCTACCTCGTCGACTCAGGGGCCGAGCCCCTCGTCACGCGCGCCGCACTCGAGCGCAAGACCGCCAAGATCGCCAGCAGACTGCCCGGCCCGGTGGCCAGCCGACTGCGCGCGGGCGTGAACTCGACCATCGGCGAGCTCGAGTCGATAGGGGCCCTGCCGGAGCCGATCGAGCCCGATTCGAACCGGCCGGAGACGAACGAGCCCGACCCGAGCGAGGAGGGGGCGCCGTGAAGGGCCCGGAATTCGACCTGTCCCAACCACTCGGCGGCCCCCGCTGGGGAGAGGGCCGACGCGACGCCCCCGGTTACCGAACCGTCGGCGAGGGCTTCGTAGGGGAGACCACCAACAGCGATGCCGCGGCCACCGAGCTCGGCAGGATCGTCGACAGGTTCCTCACCTCCCTGCGCAGCTCGATCGGTCAGGTGGTCGACGCACTGCCCCTCGACGCCGAGGTCCTGGCACCCGTCCGCGAACTGACCCGCGGTGTCGACACGATGCTCGCGACCGGCGACGTCAGCGCCCTGTCCACCCTCGCCGACGCCGTCAACGCCGCCGGCGAGCTCTTGGCCACCCGTGTCACCGGCGGGTACGAGGTCGACGAGTTCGGGTTCGACGAGCACTTCCACACCAACGTGTGGCTGCCCCTGTGGCGGCCGCTGTTCGAGCACTGGTTCCGGGTCGAGGTGATCGGTGCCGAGAACATCCCCGCCGACGGCGCCGGCCTGATCGTCTCCAACCATGCCGGCGTCCTTCCGCTCGACGGGATGATGACCACCGTCGCCGTCCACGACCACGCCGGACGCGCCCTGCGTCTGCTCGCCGCCGACCTGGCCATGTCGCTGCCGGTGTCCGCGCCGCTGGCCCGCCGGGCGGGGGCGACCCTGGCCTGTGCCGCCGACGCCGAGCGCCTGCTGGAGAGCGGTCACGTGGTGGCCGTGTGGCCGGAGGGCTTCAAGGGGCTCGGCAAGCCGTTCGCCGACCGCTACCGCCTGCAGCGCTTCGGCCGCGGCGGGTTCGTGGCCACCGCCCTGGCCGCTGGCGCGCCGATCATCCCGTGCTCGGTGGTCGGCTCCGAGGAGATCTACCCCAAGATCGGTGAGGTCCCGGCGCTCGCGCGGCTGCTCGGCCTGCCGTACATGCCCGTCACGCCCGCGTTCCCGCTCCTCGGCGCGCTCGGCGGCATCCCGCTGCCCACCAAGTGGACGATCGAGTTCGGCGAGCCGATCGAGACCTCGCACCTGGGGCCCGACGCCGCAGAGGACCCGATGGTGGTCTTCGAGATCACCGACCAGGTCCGGGAGACCATCCAGAACACGCTGTTCCGCAACCTCGCCCGCCGCGGCAGCGTCTTCTTCGGCTGAGCCGGCGGCGGGGGAGCGCCCCGGCGTGGACCCGCGTCAGAAGATGCGGCGCGCCCGGTCCATCGCGCGGCTGGCGTAGTCCGAGCGCGCGGCCGCTCGGGCGCCCGCGAGCCCGCCGACGGCGAGGACGCCTGGCATCGCCTTCTTCGCGGCCTTGCGGACGGTGCGGAAGTCCTTGATGTTCCAGCCGTTCTCCGAGGCGTACTTGCGCAGCTTCGAATCCGGGTTGATGGCGACCGGGTTGCCCACCATCGTGAGCATCGGCATGTCGTTGAAACTGTCCGAGTACGCGTAGCACTTGGCCAGGTCGAAGCCCTCGGCCTCGGCGAGCTTGGCGATCGCGTGCGCCTTGCCGGGCCCGTGCAGGATGTCGCCCACGAGCCGGCCGGTGTAGACGCCGTACTCCTCGTCCGCGACCGTGCCCAGCGCACCCGTCAGGCCCAACCGGGCGGCGATCACCCGCGCCAGCATCACCGGCGTCGCGGTGACCAGCCAGACCTGCTGCCCGGCGTCCAGGTGCATCTGCACCAGCGAGCGGGTGCCCGGCCAGACGCGGTCGAGCATCGAGGTGTCCACGACCTCCTCGCTCAATTCGGTCAGTTCGGCGACGGTGCGACCCTTGACGAAGCTCAGGGCCTTGTCGCGTCCGGTGGCGACGTCCTCGGCGTTCTCCTCCCCGGAGATCCGGAACTTGGCCTGCGACCACGCCAACCCGGCGACGTCGCGCGCGGTGAAGAAGCGATGCTTGGCCAGCCCGCGGGCCAGCAGGATGATCGACGCGCCCTGGATGAGGGTGTTGTCCACGTCGAAGAACGCCGCGACCCGCGGGTCCGGCACGAACGGCTCGAGCGACTCGTCGGTCTCGGCGGCGGCACGGTCGGCGGCGGCACGGTCGGTTGCTACACGCTCTGCGACGGCGTCCGCGGGGCGGTCGGCGACGGCGGTCCCGGCACCCGCGCCCGCGCCGGACCCCTCGCCCTCGCCCTCGGCGGGGTCGTAGTCGGCCAGCGGCGGGCCGGGCTCGGCACCGGGGTCGAGTTTGACGGCGTGCTGGGCGGAGGCCTCACCGGCGCGCCGCTGGATCCGCGCGTCGCGGCGCCGCCACAGCAGCCGACCCAGAGCCGAGCCGAGATCGGCACGACCGGGAAGCCGCGGGCCGGACCGGGAGCGGTGGGACTCCACCGGTTCGGCGGCGTCCTCGGAGGCCTCGCCGCCGGGGGTGGGCGCGTTGTCGTCGTCGTTGTCGTCGGCGTCGTCGTTCACCGGGCGGGAGTCGTTCACCGGGCGGGACCTCCTCAAGGGGCGCGGGGACCCCATCCTAGGGCAGCCCCGAGGGGGTGGTGCACTATCGAGCCATGGTGCACACGGTGACCCTGTTGACCCGCGAGGGCTGCGGCAGCTGCGTCCGCGTCCACGGCCAGTTGATCCCACTGTGCGAGGGTGCGGGCGCCCGGCTCGAGGTGACCGACGTCGACCACGCCGCGGACCGCGAACTCGCCGCCGAATACGGCGACCGCCTGCCGGTGGTGTTGGTCGACGGCGCGGAGCATTCGTGTTGGGAGGTCGACGACGACGAGCTGCTGGCCACCCTCGCCGGGGCCGGCCCGTTCCCGGGATGGGACTGAACCGGCCGACGGGCGCGGGCGGTGCCGGGGGGTGCGCGCGGCGGCGGCCGCGACGGTGGGCGGTCACTCCTCCCGCGGCGCGTCGCGCAGGTCCCGCAGGATGGTCGCGTGCCGGAGCAGGAACGCGCCCTCGTCGAGCTTCTTGCGCCGCAGCCACCCGGTGACCTCGGCGTTGTGCTTGCTCGCGTTGCACGACGCGCAGGCCGGGACCACGTTCTCCAGGGTGTAGCGCCCGCCGCGTGAGATGGGCTGGACGCAGTCCTTCTGCAGCGCCGGCCCCGTCGCGGAGCAGTAGGCGCAGGCTTTCCACGCGTCGAGGATCCGGGCCCACTGCGGGTCGGTGAGGTCGTTGTCGACGCGGGACAGACGCCGCTGACGACGCTTCGCGTATCGGGCGCGGGTCGCGGCGGACATGGTCGACGAGGACCTGCGGCGAGGGGGCACGGATGCCACCGTACTGCGGTCCGTGCTGTTCACGGTGCGCGCGGGAGGGCGGCCGGATATAGCATCCGCCCCTGTCACGGTTTTGTCCCGGGGTGTCAGGCGGGTTACGGTGGAGCCCGTTACGGGTCGTACGCAGGCTTGAGGCCACGGCCGTCCCGGCAGGGTGTTTCCGCCATGGGAGCGCCTTGTACGCAGCCGTGCACACCGACGGGAGACGACCGACTGTGGACCAGCGTTCCGCGAGTTCGTCCTGCGGGGCCCCGTCTGTTCTCCGACCGTCTCCTCGCCGAGTTGACGAGTTGGCATCCATTCTGGCATGGGCCCCCGAGGCCCTGGCGTCCGGGGGTCGGTTGTGAGCATTCTCCTGGTGGGGCTGTCCCATCACAGTGCGCCGGTGTCACTGCTCGAGGCGGTCGCCGTCTCCGAGTCCGAGCGCGACGGGCTCACCGAGGAGCTCATCGCCGGCGAGAACGTCGACGAGGCGATGATCGTCACCACCTGCAACCGCGTCGAGGTCTACTCCGCCGTGGACGCGTTCCACCCGGCGCTCGACGACGTCGTGACCCTGCTCTCGCGCCACTCCGGCCTGGGCGCCGACGAACTGAGCCGCCACCTGTACGTGCGCTACTCCGAGTCCGCCGCCGAGCACCTGTTCTCCGTGGCCTCGGGGCTGGACTCGATGGTCGTGGGCGAGCAGCAGATCATCGGCCAGATCCGCACCGCCTACCAGTCGGCGTCCGAGATCGGCGCGGCCGGCACCACCCTGCACCGGCTCGCCCAGCAGGCGCTGCACGTGGGCAAGCGCGTGCACACCGAGACCGGCATCGACTCGGCCGGCGCGTCGGTCGTGTCCGTGGCGCTGGACCGCGCGGCCGAGATCCTCTCGGACGGCGCCAGCCGCACTCTCGACGGACGCCGCGCGGTCGTGCTCGGGGCCGGCGCGATGGGCGGCCTGGCCGTCGCCCACCTCGGCCGCGGCGGGATCTCCCACATCGAGATCACCAACCGCACCCCGGAGCGCGCCGACCGGTTGGCCGAGATCGCCGGCGACTCCGGCACCCCGGCCACGGCCTTCCCCCTCGACGGGCTCGCCGAGGCCGTCGCCCGCGCCGACATCCTCTTCACCTGCACCGGGGCCGTCGGCACCGTCGTCACCCTGGGCGACGTGCACACCGCGCTGGCCCGCCGCGGCGACCGCGGCCCGCTCGTCATCTGCGACCTCGGCATGCCGCGCGACGTCGACCCCGCCGTCGCCGGCCTGCCCGGCGTGACCGTCCTGGGTATCGAGGCGCTCAAGGCCGACCCCGCCACCTCCGCCGCCGCCGCGGACGCCGACGCCGCCCGCACGATCGTCGACGCCGAGCTCACCGCGTACACGCAGGCCGAGCGCATGGCCGGCGTCGGGCCGCTCATCGGGCAGCTGCGCGGGCGCGGCGGGCAGGTCGTCGCGGCCGAGATGCGCCGGCTCGAGTCCCGGCTGCCAGACATGGACGAGAAGGTCCGCGACGAGGTCGCCAACACCGTCCGCCGGGTCGTCGACAAGCTTCTGCACCCGCCCACGGTGCGGTTCCGGGAACTCGCCGCCCAACCGGACGGCGAGAACTACGCGGCGGTCGTACGCACACTGTTCGACCTTGACAACACCGTGGACGGTAGAAGCGAGGAGGCGTCATGAGCAGGACCCTGAAGGTGGGCACGCGGGGCAGCACCCTGGCCACCACCCAGGCCGGGCACGTCCGCGACGCCCTCATCGCCGCCGGGTACCCGGCCGAACTGGTGATCGTGCGGACCCGCGGCGACGTGGTGATGGCCCCGGTCGAGCGCATCGGCGTGGGCGTGTTCACCCTCGAACTGCGCGCCGCCCTCGAGCGCGGGGACTGCGACATCGCCGTCCACTCGTACAAGGACCTGCCGACCGCGCCCGACGACCGGTTCGCCCCCATCGCCGTGCCGCCGCGCGTCGACCCGTCCGACGTGCTCATCGCCCGCGACGGGCTCACCATGGCCACGCTGCCCGAGGGCGCCCGGGTCGGGACCTCCGCCCCGCGCCGGCGCTCCCAGCTCGCGGCCCTGCGCCCCGACCTCGACCTGCACCCCCTGCGCGGGAACATCGACACGCGGATGGGATACGTCACCAGTGGCGACCTCGACGCGGTCGTCCTGGCGGCGGCCGGCCTCGACCGCACCGGTGCGGGAGAGCGTGCCACCCACCGGTTCGGCATCGACGAGATGCTCCCCGCCCCCGCGCAGGGCGCCCTCGCCGTCGAATGTCGCGCCGACGACACCGAGGCCGCCGAGGCCCTCACCGTCGTCGACCACCTGCCCTCGCGGGTCCGGATCACCGCCGAGCGCAGGCTCCTGCGCGACCTCGAGGCCGGTTGCACCGCCCCGGTCGGCGCGCGCGCCGAACTCGACGGCGCCGGACTCGACAGCGGTGGCGAACTGACGCTGCACGCGGTGGCGGCCGCCCACGACGGCTCCACCGTCCTGCGCACCCACGGCACCACCGCCACCGCAGACCACCCGGACGGACCGATCGCCGCCGCCGACGAGCTTGGCCGCCGCCTCGCGGCCGAACTGCTCGACCGCGGCGCCCGTGACCTCATGGCCGCCGAACCGCCCGAGCAACGCGCCCCACTCGTACCGAGGGAATCCACGACGGCGCCACCGACCGTCACCGACCCCTGATCCCCGAACTCCCATCTCGCGCGCAGCCAGCGCGCGGCACCCACCCCACGGAGAGACGAACAATGACTCGAGCACGCACCACCCGCCCCGGAACCGTCCGCTTCGTCGGCGGCGGTCCAGGCAACGCGGGGATGCTCACCTGCCGGGCCCAAGAGGTCCTCACCGGCAACCCGCTGGTGTTCGCCGACGCCGACGTCTCGGCCGACGTGCTGGCGTTGGTCGCCACCGAGGTCCCGGTGCCGCAGGAACTGCTCGACGCGCGCCGGGCCGAGATGGACGCCGCCGTGGCCGCCGAGGACAAGGCCGAGATCAAGCGTCTCAAGGCCCTGCCCGCGCCCACCGCCGCCGACGTCCGCCCCGTTCTCGGTGAGCCCGCCGCCGTGGCCAAGCAGCTCGTCGCCGAGGCCAAGAAGGGTCGCGACGTCGTCCGTCTCGTCACCGGCGACCCCATGACCACCGACGCCACCGTCACCGAGATCGCCGCCGTCGGCCGCACCGTCGTGCCGTTCGAGGTCGTCCCCGGCGTCGCCGAGGCCACCGCCGTGCCCGCCTTCGCCGGCATCGCGCTCGGCTCCGGCTACGTGTTCGCCGACGGCCGCGGCAAGGTCGACTGGGCCGCCCTCGTCGGCTCGCCCGGCCCGATCGTCCTGCGCACCACCGGCCGGCACCTCGCCGAGGCCGCCTCCAGCCTCGCCGAGCAGGGACTCGCCGCCGGCACCCCGGTGACCGTCACCTGCTCCGGTTCGCTCTGCGCCCAGAAGTCCGCCGACGGTACCCTGGCCACCATGGCCGAGGTCGGTCGCGACATGGACGGGGACCTGGTGGTCACCATCGGCAAGTCCGCCGGTGAGCGTCACCGCCACCAGTGGTGGGAGTCGCGCGCCATGTTCGGCTGGAACGTGCTCGTGCCCCGCACCAAGGCGCAGTCCGCCGAGATGAGCGAGCGCATCGCCGAGCATGGCGCCGTGCCCGTCGAGGTGCCCACCATCGCCGTCGAGCCGCCCCGCAGCCCCGCCCAGATGGAGCGCGCCGTCAAGGGCCTCGTCGACGGCCGCTACCAGTGGGTCGTGTTCACCTCCTCCAACGCCGTGCGCGCCGTGTGGGAGAAGTTCGTCGAGTTCGGCCTCGACGCCCGCGCCTTCTCCGGCGTGAAGATCGCCTGCGTCGGCGAGGGCACCGCCGCCCGCGTCCGCGAACTGGGCATCCAGCCCGAGCTGCTGCCCAGCGGCGAGCAGTCCAGCCTCGGCCTGCTCGAGGTGTTCCCGCCGTACGACGACGTGCTCGACCCCGTCAACCGGGTCCTGCTGCCGCGCGCCGACATCGCCACCGAGACCCTCGCAGAGGGCCTCACCGGCCGCGGCTGGGAGATCGAGGACGTCACCGCGTACCGCACCGTCCGCGCCGCCCCGCCGGCCGCCGAGATCCGCGAGATGATCAAGACCGGCGGGTTCGACGCCGTGTGCTTCACCAGCTCCTCGACCGTCCGCAACCTGGTCGGCATCGCCGGCAAGCCGCACGCGCGCACGCTCATCGCCTGCATCGGGCCGCGCACCGCGGAGACCGCCGCCGAGTTCGGCCTGCGAGTGGACGTCCAGCCCGAGAACGCGTCCGTCCTCGACCTGGTCGACGCCCTCGCCGCGCACGCCGACCACCTTCGCGCGGCCGGCGAACTGCCGCCCCCGCGCCGCCGCGCCCGGCGCCGCTGAGCCGCAGCCCCGCC
>NZ_JAUMSR010000001.1:483341-519107 GCF_032905965.1 Dietzia sp. IN118
CACCGCCAGCACCGCCTGCCCCGCCCGGCCGACCAGCCGCGCGGGGCAGGCGCGTGTTCAGGGGTCGACGAGCCCGCGTCCCGGCGCAGCGCGGGTGAGCGCCGCGCCCGACCACCGGCGACTTTCGTACAGTGGGGGTCGTGACGACACCGCCAGACGAGACCACGTCCGTTCCCGCGCCGCTGGTGCGCCCGCGTCGACTCCGCTCGACGCCGGCCATGCGCAGGCTCGTCGCCGAGACCACGCTCGCCCCGCGACAGCTGGTGCTCCCCGCGTTCGTGGCCGACGGGATCGAGGCCCCGCGCGACATCTCGTCGCTGCCCGGGGTCGTCCAGCACACCGTCGACTCGCTGAGGCGCGAGGCCGTCGCCGCCGCCGAGGCGGGACTGGGCGGCATCATGCTGTTCGGCGTGCCCCTCGACGCGGACAAGGACGCCACCGGCAGCTGCGGCGCCGACCCCGGCGGCATCCTCAACCGCGCGCTGTCCGCCGTCCGCGCCGAGGTCGGCGACGACCTCGTGATCATGGCCGACACCTGCCTCGACGAGTTCACCGACCACGGCCACTGCGGTGTGCTCGGCATCGACCCGCGCGGCGAGCAGATCGTCGACAACGACGCCACGCTCGCCGCCTACAACGACCTCGCCGTCGCCCAGGCCGCCGCCGGAGCCCACGTCGTGGGGCCCAGCGGGATGATGGACGGCCAGATCGCCGCCATCCGCGAAGCCCTCGACCGCGAGGGGTACCAGGACGTCGCGGTGTTGGCCTACAGCGCCAAGTACGCCAGCGCCTTCTACGGCCCGTTCCGCGAGGCCGTCGGCTCGTCCCTGCGCGGCGACCGGCGCACCTACCAGCAGGACCCGGCCAACCTGCGCGAGTCCCTGCGTGAGGTGCAGCTCGACCTGGAGGAGGGCGCCGACATGGTGATGGTCAAGCCCGCCATGTCCTACCTCGACGTCCTGCGCCAGACCGCCGAGATCTCTGACGTGCCGGTGGCCGCCTACCAGGTCTCCGGCGAGTACGCGATGATCTCCGCCGCCGCCGAGCGAGGCTGGATCGACCACGACCCGGCCGTCATGGAATCGCTGACCTCCATCCGCCGCGCGGGCGCGGACATCGTCCTGACCTACTGGGCCCTGCACGCCGCGCGCCTCCTCGCCGACGGGTGGGGGTCCCGGTGACCCGCGGCAGCGGGCCGTGGCGCCCGCCCGCCCGGACCGGACCCGGCCCCGATGCGGAAGGCGCCACGGGGGGGAGCCCCGCGCCCGGCGAGCCGCCCACCGACCCCGGCATCGCCCCGCCCGCCGAGCCGGCCGGTCCGCCGCCGGAGGAGATCCACACCGCGTGGGTGCTGTGGCTGGCCGCCGCCGCGTTCGGACTGCTCGGCATGCTGATCAACTCCGCGACCGCCAGCTTCGGGGACCTGCCCACCGCCACGCGGGACGCCTTCCGCGACGCGGTCGCCAACACCGGGTCCGCTGACGTCTCCGTCGAGAGCATGTTCTCCATCGCTCTGGCGGCCGGGGCGGTGCTGGCGCTCATCGTCGCCGCCGTCACCGTGTGGCTGGCCTTCCGGCTGCGAGCGGGCAAGGGGTGGGCCCGCACGATGCTCGACATCGTCGCCATCTTCCTCGTCGTCGACGCCGTGTCCGTGGTGATCGGTGTGTTCGGCGGAGTCGCGACCGCGGGGGAGCGGGGAGACGTCATCAGCTTCGTCGTCATCGCCCTCCAGATCCTCGCCGGACTGTGCGCCGCAGCCGCCGTGTGGCGCCAGCACAAGGCCGAGGCCATCCAGTACACGACCCCGGGAGGCGGCGCGCGTGCCGGCAAGTGAACCCACCGCCGCCCGGCCGGGAATCGAACCCGAGGGGCCGATCCTGTACGCCGAGGACGGCTGGAGCTGGGCCTGGATCCTCGCGGCGCCCGCGTTCTGCGCCGCTGCCGCAGGGTTCGAGCTCGCCACCGGCGCCCCGGTGCACTGGCTGATGCTCACCGTCTGCGCGATCGCGACCGCCCTCTGCCACGGCGTGATGATCGCCGCCACCCGCGTCCACGGTCGTGTCCGCCTGACCCCCGACGTGTACCTCCAGGGCACCGAGGAGCTCGAACTGCGCCGGATCGAGGAGGTGCTGCCCCTCCCCGCCGCCGACGACTCCGTAGCTTCGTGGGAGACGGCCCGACTCCTCGGCGAGCTGCGGGAGATGCCCCGCCGGCGGGCGGCTGTGGGTCTGCGACTCGACACCGGGGGCGAGGTCCGCGCCTGGTCCCGCGACCCCGCGGCCCTGCACGCCGCCCTGGCCGGCGCTGTCGACGGTCTCCCGCGCGAGCCGGGACCCGAGTGAACTCGCGTCGCCTCGGCGTGGCCGCGGTCGCCTGCGCTGTACTCGCCGTGGTGCTGTGGTGGTTCGCCAGGGACATCGTGACGGGCGCGCCGCCGGTCATCGACCCGCCCGTCGAGGGCAGCATCGAACGCATCTACACCGATCCCCGGCTGCTCCTGGCCGCGACCGTCCTGGCGGGGCTGACGATGGTCCTGACCACCCTCGCAGTCCTCCGGCGCGCCCCCCGGGTCGAATCCTGACAGATCTACTTCTGCCAGGGCTTTTTCGGGCGCAGCGAACGCCGCGGTAACGATCGGATGACGGTTTTCTGAGTGTGCCCGGGGCGGTGCGTCGTGGCGTCGGCCACAGGCTACATTTGGGGCGGTTCGGACGTATGTGACGCTCGTAAAAATGAGTGGTCGATGCGTCCGATTCGCCGGAGTGACGCCTACAGCACAGGGAAACGGGGATCGGTGCAGCCTTCCAGCACTTTCGTTGGCACCACCGCGGTCGTGGGAGCGATCGCACTTCTGGGATCGGGAGTGGCCTCGGCCGCCCAGGTCGAATGGCAGGACTGTACCGAGATGCTCGGCATCGAGGCCGAGTACGTCCCCGCCGGTCTCGAGTGCGGAACCGTCGAGGTCCCCGTGGACTACACCGCGCCCGACGCCGCCAAGACCCAGATCGCGCTCACCCGCATCAAGGCCTCGTCCGGCCAGGCGCGCTCCACCGTGTTCGGCAACCCCGGCGGGCCCGGCAACTACGCCCTGAACTTCTGGAGCCCGGCCCTCGACGGCGCCAACCCGGCCGGCCTGTACGAGAACCACGACCTCGTGGCCGTCCAGCCCCGCGGGCTGTACGGCTCCAATCCCATGGTCTGCAACGTGGACTACGTGGGCCCGAACACGGTCAACCCGCTCCACGACGCGTGCTACGGGACCGACCCCGAGTACATGAAGTCCATGACCACCGAGAACGCCGCCCGCGACATGAACGCGGTCCGCGAGGCGCTCGAGCTGGCAGAGGTCGACTACGTGGGCGTGTCCTACGGCACCGCGATCGGCACCGACTTCGCCACCCTGTTCCCCGAGGCCACCGGCCGTATGGTGCTGGACTCCAACACCCACCCCGACTGGCGTTGGAACACACAGGCAGAGCAGGGTGCGCTCGCCCAGGAGCAGCGGGTCAACGACATCTTCGCCTGGATCGCCGAGCGCGACGACTACTACGGCCTCGGGGACACCCCGCTGAAGGTCTTCCACTCCTGGAAGTGGGTCACCGACCAGGAGGTGGGCGGCCCCGCCAACCTCACCCCGCCGCCGGCGCAGACCGGCGACCTGCCCGTGGAGCTCCGCGGCAGCGCCGTCGAGAAGCCCGCGCTCGACGTGATCAACGGGACCGCCCCCGCCCGCGCACGCGTCGAGGGGTTCGCCCGCGCCGCGGCGCTGCAGGGGCTGACGAACAACGCCACCACCGGGCTCTACGACGCCACGGTCGGCGCCACCTACTCCGAGCAGGCCTGGCCGATGCTCGCCCACGTCCTCAAGTACTACAACGACGGCGGCACCATCGCGCGTGCCGACTACGAGACCGTGGCCCTGATGCTGGCCGCGCAGGAGAACCGCTCGCCGGTGTACCGCACCGACATCGAGATGAACTCGATCATCACCTGCAACGAGACCGCTGCCCCGGCCGACCAGCTGGGAGTCATCGCGGCCAAGGCCGACAAGTACACCGGCGGCAACCGCCTCACCGCCCGCGCCGCCGTCGAGGCCGCCGGCGACGACTGCGTGGGCTGGCAGCCGGTCGCCAAGACCATCAGCCCCAACGGTGACGCCCTCGACGAGAAGCCGCTGGTGCTGCACTCCGAGGACGACGCCATCACCCCCATCGCCGGCGCGCACCGCGTGGCCGAGGCCATGGGTGGCGCACTGGTCACCGTCGGTGGCGGCGACCACGGCACCTTCCGCATGGGCAACGAGGCCATCGACAAGCTCGTGATGGAGTTCCTGGAGACCGGGATCGCCGAGCCGGGCCACGTCGCGGGCAAGCCGTCGCCGGAGCCCCTGCCGAAGTGGGGCCAGGCCGAGCGCACTGCCGCCGCCCAGCAGGGCATGTCCGCTCCCGTCGACGGTGCTGACGACTGGTACGGCACCCACCGCGACGCCGGCACCGGCGACGTGAACGCCGCCGGCACCGGTTCCGTCGGGGCCCCGGCGGTCGGCTCCGTCGCCGCGCCGACGCCCGCCTCGGGGTCCGTCGCTGCGCCGGCGCCCGCACCCGTACCGCTGCCCACGCCGCAGGAGCTGCAGCAGCAGGCGGAGACTGCAGTCGCCGACGCGGAGAAGGCGGTACACGAGTTCGCCGGACAGGTCGACGCCGCCGCGAAGTCGCTGTTCGCCCCCCTCGCCCCGCCGGCTCCGCCGCAGGGCTGAGACCGCGAGGGGGTGCTCGCGGCCGGACTTTGAGACACTGGTCCGGTGACCTCTTCGAGTGATGCCTTCAAGACCCCGTCCGGCATGTCCGGCACCACCCGATCGGCCGAGCTCTTCGCCGAGGCCTGCGAGCTGATCCCCGGCGGAGTCAACTCCCCGGTCCGCGCCTTCAACTCCGTCGGCGGAACCCCGCGTTTCATGCGTGAAGCGCGGGGTTCCCGCATGACGGACGTCGACGGCAACACCTACATCGACCTCGTCTGCTCGTGGGGCCCCATGATCCACGGGCACGCCCACCCCGAGATCGTCGACGCCGTCCGCGACGCCGCCACCCGCGGACTGAGCTTCGGCACCCCGACCGAGGGTGAGGTCGACCTCGCCCGCGAGATCGTCGCCCGCACCTCCGTCGACGAGGTGCGCCTGGTCAACTCTGGCACCGAGGCCACCATGAGCGCCGTGCGCCTGGCCCGCGGATTCACCGGCCGCTCCAAGATCGTCAAGTTCTCCGGGTGCTACCACGGACACGTCGACGCACTGCTCGCCGACGCCGGGTCGGGCCTGGCCACGTTCGCGCTGCCGGACTCGCCCGGCGTCACCGGCGCGACCGCCCACGACACGATCGTGCTGCCGTACAACGACATCGACGCCGTCAGGGTGGCCTTCGCCAACCACGGCGACGAGATCGCCTGCGTGATCACTGAGGCCGCCGCCGGCAACATGGGCACCGTCCCGCCGCTGCCCGGCTTCAACGAAGAACTGCGCACCCTGTGCTCCGACAACGGGGCACTGCTCGTGATGGACGAGGTCATGACCGGATTCCGCGCCGGGGACCGCGGCTGGTGGGGGATCGACGGTGTCGCCGGCGACCTGACCACCTTCGGCAAGGTCATGTCCGGAGGACTGCCCGCCGCCGCGTTCGGAGGTCGCGCCGACGTCATGGCCGCCCTCGCCCCCGCCGGCCCCGTCTACCAGGCCGGCACCCTGTCCGGGAACCCCGTCGCCGTGGCCGCGGGTCTGACCTCCCTGCGGCTGGCCGACCACTCCTGCTACTACACGCTGCAGACCAACGCCGACCGGCTCGAGGCGCTGATCAGCAACGCTCTGCAGGCCGCGGGTGTCGCGCACACCATCCAGCGGGCGGGCACCATGATCAGCATGTTCTTCTCCGAGGATCAGGTCACCGACTACGCCGGGGCCAAGGCCGCCGAGACCTTCCGCTACGCGCCGTTCTTCAACACGCTGCTCGACCGCGGCATCTACGCTCCGCCCAGCGCGTTCGAGACCTGGTTCGTCTCCACCGCGCTCACCGACGACGACTTCCAGCACATCTCCGACGCGCTGCCGGTGGCTGCGGAAGCTGCCGCCGCGGCGTCCGCCCCGGAGACGGGCCGATGAGCAGCAGCGGACGAGGACTGCGCGGGCGGCTCGCCGTCCCGTCGACGGGACCCACCTCACTGCCGATCCCCCTCCGGGGAGATCATCCCGCCCCCGCCGTGGCGCCACCGTCGCTGGGCGGGTCCGGGGCCACCGCGGCCCCGGCTGAGCCTCCCCTCGAGTCGCAGCCGGAGGGGTCCGCGGCCTACGGGGCCGAGCCGGGGACGATCGCCGCTCCGGGAGAGCCGGTCTCGTCGTCGTCGACCCCTCGTGACACCTCGGCTCGCGCCGGCGAGACGCAGACGATCGTGCACCTGGTGCGTCACGGTGAGGTCCACAATCCCGAGGGCATCCTCTACGGGCGGCTGCCCGAGTTCCGACTGTCCGAGCTGGGGCGGAGCCAGGCCGAGACCGTTGGCCGGGTGCTGGGACAGGGGCACGACATCGTGTCGATCGTCGCCTCGCCGCTGCAGCGTGCCCAGGAGACCGCGGCCCCTCTCGCCGAGGCACTGGGCCTTCCGGTGGGGATCGACGCCGACATCATCGAAGCAGACAACCGCTTCGAGGGGCGCAAGGTGGGCGGCCCCGGCGGCGCCCTGCGCGACCCGCAGTACTGGCCGATCCTGCTCAACCCGATGCGGCCGTCGTGGGGTGAGCCCTACCTGCAGATCGCGCACCGCATGATCGGCGCCGTGTACTCCACCCTCGACACCGCCCGCGGTCACGAGGCCGTCCTGGTGAGTCACCAGCTGCCGGTCTACACCACACGCCGCTTCCTCGAGGGGCGGCGCCTGTGGCACGACCCGCGCAAGCGGCAGTGCTCGCTGGCCTCGATCACCTCGCTGGTGTTCGAGGGCACGACACTGCGCGACATCGTCTATTCGGAACCGGCGGGGGCATCCGACCCGTCGCAGACTGGAGCCTGAATCATGCGCAAGCCCAAGGCCGCCCTCGTCGCGCTGCTGGTGACCGGCGCCCTCGTCGGCGGCTGTGCGACCGGCGACGACGCCGTGGTGGTGGGCCCGGAGACGTTCGAGTTCGTCAGCCCCGACGGGCAGATCGAGATCCACTACGACCCCCCGGCCGAGCGCAAGCCCGTCGCGACGCTCACCGGTCCCGACCTGCTCGACCCGGACCGCACACTCACCGTGCAGGAGGACTTCGCCGGCGAGGTGGTGATCCTCAACTTGTGGGGCCAGTGGTGTGGACCGTGCCGGGCCGAGTCCGACGACCTGCAGCGCCTGCAGGAGGAATTCGAGCCCCAGGGTGCCACCGTGTTCGGCATCAACCTGCGCGACCCCAACCGGCAGAAGCCGGTGGACTTCGTCAAGGACAACGGCATCACGTTCCCCTCGATCTGGGATCCCAGTAACGCCGCGGTCGCCGCGCTGCGAGGCTTCCCGACGTCCGTGGTGCCGGCGACGATCATCCTCGACAAGCAGCACCGGGTGGCCGCCGTGTATCTGGCCGAGATCACCGACGACGAGCTGCGCGAGACCGTCATCGAGCTCCTCGCCGAGGAGGTCGACCAGACGTGAACCCGGAGACGATCCTGCTCGCACAGAGTGTGGGGGAGACGTTCCAGCAGACCGTGGCCAGCGGCCCGATCCTGCTCGCATTGGGCGCGTGCATCCTGGCAGGCCTCGTGTCGTTCGCCTCGCCGTGCGTCATCCCGCTGGTGCCCGGTTATCTGGCGTACCTCGCCAGCGTCGTGGGCGCCGAACGTCCGCCGGCTACCGCTGCCGCCGCCGAACGCCAGCGGGCCGCCACCGCCACGTTGACGATGGAGGAGCGCCGCACCCGACGGTCCTCGCGCGCCCGTGTGGTGGGCGCGTCGCTGTTGTTCGTTGGCGGATTCACCGTGGTCTTCGTGATGCTCAGCGCCATGGTGCTGGGCACCGTGCAGTACCTGGCACCCCAGCAAGAGCTGCTGCAGCGTCTCGGGGGCGTGGTGACGATCCTCATGGGGCTCGTCTTCATCGGCCTCGTCCCCACCCTGCAGCGGGACACCCGCATGCAGCCCAAGTCGCTGTCCACCTGGATCGGCGCCCCGATGCTCGGCGCCGTGTTCGCCCTGGGTTGGACCCCGTGTCTGGGTCCGACCCTGGCTGCCGCGCTCTCGGTCGCCGCGGGCACCGGGGTCGACGCGGCGCGCGGAGTGCTGCTGATCGTCGCCTACTGCCTCGGCCTGGGCCTTCCGTTCATCATCGTGGCGTTCGGCTCCACCTGGGCGATGCGGACCGTCGGCTGGCTGCAGAAGCACACCCGGGCCATTCAGGTGTTCGGCGGCGTCATGCTCATCATCGTGGGCCTGCTGCTGCTGTCCGGCGGGTGGGCGCTGTTCATCGACTGGCTGCGCGACTTCGCCATCTCGGACACCACGCTGCCCATCTGACCCACCCACGCCGGGCGGCATCACGCCGCCTCCCGGACTGCGTCGTGGCGTTGCGTGATTGCGGCGTCGAGGTCGTGGAGAAGCGCGAACGGGAGTATCGGCGCTTCGAGTGGTGACGGTGGTGGTGGTCCGGGTTTGGGCCGTGGCGGGTCGGCCGCGCGGGGGGTTCCGGCGGGCGGGATCCACCTGACGCCCTGGGGCGCGCGCGAGTCGGGGGTGGTGGACCAGCCGGTGTCGTGGATCATCGCGTGGCAGTCGCCGCTGGCCAGGGCGAGTTCGTCGATATTGGTGAGGCCTCCGGCGGCCCAGGGTCTGCCCGCGTGGTGGGCTTCGCAGTGTCGGGCGTCCTGGTCGCAGTCGGGGTGTGTGCAGCCTCCGTACGCGGCGAACAGGGCCAGGCGTTGGTAGCGGGAGGCGGTGCGGCGACTGCGGAACAGTCGCAGGTCGATCTCCTTGTCGCACAGGGCCAGGAACCAGTGGTTGCCGCGGGCCATGGCCAGCGCCTGGGGCACGGGTACGCGGATTCCACCGTCGGTCTCGCCGCAGCCGGCGAGCGTGGCTAGCTGGTCGAGGTCCACGCGGACCACGATCGCCGCCGGTGCGCCGGTCTTGGCGGCATCTGCGGACAGGGCAAGTTGAAGGGCGTGGACCATCGCGTCGTGCATGCGTTGACCGTCGGTGCGGGTGTCCTTCTCCTCGGGGTCGGGCCACAGGCGGCCGGGCTGGCCCCAGCGGGCGTGGACTTCGCGCATCAGCGCGGCCAGTTGCGGGTCCATGGTCATCGCCGCGCGGGCCATCAGGTCCAGTCCCTGGCCGCCGCACGTGACCGAGCGGCGGCGGGCTCGCTCTGCTGCGCCGCGCTCGGTGCGCCCCGGATCGACAGCGTCCAGGAGTCGGTGCGCGTGTTCCTGGAGGCGGCGGGTCGTGCACTGGTCGGCGGCCAGGGCGATCAGCTGCGCTTCCAGGTGTGCGCGCGCCTCGTCGTCGTAGTCGTCGGGCAGGGCTGCCAGGGCGGCGTTGATGATCCTGAGGTGCCCGGCGGACAGGGTGCCCTCGGCAGTGGCGCGCATGCGGGCGGAGTCGGCGATGGCGGCGTCGTCGAGTCGGCCGCGCGCCTCCCCGGGGGCCAGGCCCAGGCCGCCGGTGAGCATCTGTCGCTCGTTGACGAATCCCATCTGCCGCGCGGTACCCGAGGTGCGGGCGGTGGCCAAAACGCGGGCCTGGGAGGCGCGGATGCGGCGTTGGGCCTGTTCGAGGGCGACCAGTTCGGCGTGCAGTTCGGCCGGTGACACCTCTGCCCAGTCGCGCTCAAGGTGGGCATCGAGCGCGGACAGCGCGGCGGTCAACTCCCTGCTGGCCGTGGCTCGCATCCCGGTGTCGCTCATGCGTTCGATTAGATCACCTGGGTACGACACGACCGCGTCGTTCCAGTTCGCGTCAGTGAAAGAGGAACGCCGGTGCCATCACCGCCGCGTGCTCGCGGACTACTCGCCCGATTGCGCCCGGACTCAGCTCGCCTTGCGGGGGACTGTGCGAACTGGTTTGTGCAAGTGGCCTCCCACCAAGAAGGCATCTTGGCGAAAGTTGTATCGGAGCGGATATCGCCCGCCGGGCAGTTGACGCCGGTGGCGTTGCGATCCTCTGCGACAACTACCTGTGGCGACACTATGTCGGACAGGAAGCCCGGCGCCCCTGGGTTGGCGGCCAGGTCCGGTGGATGGAGTGCATCGAGCAGTCGACTGAAGAGGAATGCAGAGATCTGCTCAACAACTGACTCTGGCACAAATCTCGCGACCGGAATCCCAAGTCCAGCGATGTTGTCCGTTGCTGGCTAAACTAGGCAAAGAACTCGCCCCAGATGATCACTCCGCCGATAACCGCCAGACCTCCGAAAATTCGAACGACGACCGAGGGGTCGTTAGCCACTATTAGGCGGATGTTGTGTGTGAATGCAGCCCAGGTCGGCGGCCTTAGCCAGATCCAGCGAATTTTGTGGTTGAGGGAAGGTTTGTCGTCGTCCATTCGGTTCCTCCTAGTCACGGGGTGAAGTAACGGTCGAACACCGCACTTCCCCCCTTCTTTCCCAAGTAGCTGCCGACCGCTGCGCCGACGCCAGCGCCGAGGATCGCGCCAAGTGGGCCGACAGCACCGCCCGTCATGGCCCCGAGCGCCGCACCGCTTGTGGCGCCACCGGCGAGAGCGCTTACTGTCTCCAGTGACGCTTCAGTAGCCGAGATTTCGCCCCTTGCGTATCCCTCGACGCCGTCGTAGATGGTGACGGCTGCGCCGGCAGGGCCGGCCGCTCTGCCGAGGCCGCGTAGGACGCCAGCCCACGCCTTTCCGGGGGCGTCCGCAACAGGGTTGAGCTTGTGTTTTCCACGAGTTTCGGGGTCCAGCTCGTCGGCCGCTATGGGGAACCCGTAGCCGGCCGCGCCGGTCACGGCGTCGACTGCGCCAAACCAACCGTTTCGTGACCCTCCCGGTATCGGTCGCCGGTCGACTTCTGGCGGGATCGCATCGTGGATCCGGGTGGCCACGAGGTCGATCTCGCGACCGTAGTGCTCGTCGAGCGACCGCACGGTGTCCAGGGCCATGCGGATCGTTTCGGCACGGGCGTTGACGGTGTCCTGGGTGATGTCGTCGCGGCCTGGTGCGGGGCCGACGGAGTCTTGGCCGACGACCAGTCCGGCACTGACGGCGTCCCGGACTCGGTCGCGTACCGATTGGACTGCGGGTTGCAGGGCTGCTTCGGCTCGGGACAGGGCGTCGGTGAGGTCTTCGAGTCCGTCTGCGAGTTTGGTGACGTGTGACTTCTCGGTTTCGGCGGCGTCGATGACCGCGTCTGCGGCGACGCCGGACCAGCCCTCGGAAAGCGTGTCCCGCCCGTCGGCCAAGGATGTCCGTAACCCTTCTGCAGTGGCACGACGGGTGGCAATGGCGTCCCCGGCGGCGGTCAGCGCGGTGGTGTCCCAGCGACCGATCTGCCCGATCGTGTAGCTCACGCCTCGCTCTTCCTGCAGCTTGTCCGTCACCAGGTACGACGTCGCGAGCCCACCGTCCGGTTCCGCACCCGGCACAGAAATCTCTGGGCCCGGCACTGTGATGACCCACCCGTCGGCTGGCGACGATTGCGATGATCTCTGATCGTGAGCGCTTACCGACCTGACGACGCCCCTTCCGACCTGCGGCGACGCGATTTGGCGCCGCGAACCTCAGGTCGGGGGAACCGTTCGGCGGCTCGGCCCGTCGTACAGGTTGTGGGGAAAAGTAGAGCGTTCGTAGCCGCGGTGGTGGCCGCCGGTGTAGTGCTGTCCGGGTGCGCGTCGACTGACGGGGGAGAAGATACGTCGACGACGACGAGCCCAGCCGCTGCCGAGAAGCCGGGCAATCCCTGGGATCTGCCGATCGAGCAGAGGCCTGCCCTGTTCGACCCGTGTGCTGAGATTCCAATCGAAGCTATTGAAGAGGGGGTCGGAAAAGCCGTCCAGCCCATCGAAAGTCTCACCCGTCACGAACCTGGAACCCTAATGTCCTGCGGCTGGAAGAGCCCGGAGGTTCACTTTTCGGCATTGTCCACCTGGAAAGCCCGTGAGGAGTACCTCGCCGATCGAGCGTTCGTAGTTCGCGATCGTGAGTATCGAAAGTCTGGAAGGACGAGCCTCCGATTAGTAGAGAAGGGTGACACTCTGGGAGGGACTTGCCTCCAGCTGTTCTTCACTAGTGCTGGAACAGTGTGGCTGAGATTGGATTCGACAGATGGGCTCGGCAGGTTCAAGGGGAAAGAGTTAGTAAACGCATGTGATGCGTTGGACGCCGCGACCGAATCGGTGTTGCCGTTTGTCCCGAAAGGGGACTTCAAGTGATTCTGAATCTTGATGAGTATGCCGCGAATCGGTGCGTGGACGCGAGCAACCGTTTTGCCGAATCTGTCACTGAGTTGGCGGTGTCACAGGCAGTAGACAATCAGAAGGCCAACCTGCGAGCTTTCCCCACTGCTCGTCAAATTGGTACGGTTTATTCCCTCTTTGTCGACGAAGACCTGCGAACACTATTGAATGGGTTCGTTTCGCAAGCTCGAGCGATGGCGATGCTGTTCGCCGCCGCCGGGGGGCTCATCGAGGCGCAGGATGAGGCGTTGGCGGGAGCGTTGTCGAAGGCGGCCGAAGAACCCGCAGGGTTGCAGAGCCTCGGCTTGATCCATGCGAGCGAATCGGACGTCTTCGCACTCCAGGACATGTGCGTCATGGGCGCCTACGGGCGAGTGGGGCCGGAGGATGTGTCGGATTCGCCGCTGGAGCGCATCGCACAATGTGCCGAAGGGCTGCAGCCGAGCCAGTTCAGCGACATCGATGAGCGGGCCACCAGAGTCTCGGAGGCACTGAACTCAGCTGCGGAACAGCTCAACAGCGACCTCAACAACATCCTCGGAAGTGGTTGGCAGGGTGAGTTCGCGTCGAGCGCGCAGGATTCGGTGACGGGCCTGGTGAACTCGGCGTTCGCCCTGTCGGCGGAGTTGGAGCAGGTCGCAGCCAAAGCCAGGCGCGCGCATGACGGGTTCGTCACCACCCGCACCAACATCGCCGAGCAGGCAGCGCAGGCCACGATCGCGCAGCTCTCCGGCCGGGAGCACGGACCTGCGGGGCTGAGCGCCGCTGCGGAGTCGCGGGCCCGCATGGCGGCGGCGGAGGAGCAGGCCAGGGCGATCGTCAACACCGAGTACAGCCCCGCAGTCATGGACGCCAACCTCGATGACCTCGACTTCACCGCCGCGTACCGGGTGGTGTCGACCTCGGCGCTGGGCGGACAGAACGGCATCGACATGGCGCGCGTCTGGAACACCGAGGGCATTCCGCGGCCCGCCCAGCCGGCGGCGCCGAATGCTGCCGCGATTGCCGCCCTCACGGGTGGCGCGAGCGGCGCGGGTGACGAGGCGCCGGTGTCCGCCGGGACCGTGGGCGGCGCAGTGCCGGGGATGACGACGACGAGCACGCCCACCGCAGCCACAGATGCCGCCACTGAGCAAGCTCTCCTGGCTGCGAGGGCAAGCGCGGTCGACGGAGGATCGACACCGACGTCAGCGGGACCGGCAGGGGCGGGAGGCGGTGTCAACGCCACGACGACCGCAGCTGGGGCGCCGTTCGCGCCGATACCGAGCGCACACGGTCAGCAGACCGGCGCTGGCGCCGGAGCCGGCGGCGCGACCGGGATCCCGGGGATCCGCGGCGGAACCGTCGGCGACAGCAACCGCAACCGGGATCGCGGGTTCGGCTCGACAGCCGGGCTGGTCGGAGGTGGCGGGGCCGCCGCCGCAGGTGCAGGAGCCTCACGCATGGGCGGCGCCGGCACCCTGGCCGGGTTCGGTGCGGGCGGCCCGGCCGCAGGAGCTCCCGGGGCCGGCTCGGCAGGCGCAGGTGCCGCGGGACCGGGTGCCGGGGCGTTCTCGTCGTCGTCACCAAGTGCGGCACACGCCGGGCGAGCTGGGGCAATGCCGATGGGTGGAGTGATGGGAGCGGCAGGGGCCGGGCAGAACAACGACCGCCGCGGCCACACCCCCGCGAGCTACCTGACCAACGCCACCAACACCACGGCGATCATCGGCGAACCGGTCAAGGTCGCGCCCGCGGTGCTCGGCCGCGCACCCGTGGAAGACGCAACCTCGGCCGTGCGGTCGGACCAGCCCGAACCGTTCCGAGGGCGCGTAATCGGCCGCGACTACACCGGCGGGGGTGCGGACCGGCACTAAGCAACGCGAGCGGCAGGCGAGGATGCGACCCAGGGCGCCGACCTGGGAACACCGATGCTGCCGGCCCGCGTGCCCGCCCGAGCAGCGCGGGCCTCACGGGAGATCCCCCGCGCGGTGAGCAAAGGGTAACCAGCCCACACAGTGAGGTCACTGGCCAGACACACAGACCTCCCAGACTTGGCGCGGTACGACCACCACCGCCGCACAGCTGGAGGCACCCGTGTCCTACGTCCAACCCCAGGACTTCACCCGCGCGATGATCGACGCCGGGGCGAAGAAGGTCCACATGTCCACCCGCGACACACTCATCCGCGGATTCATGGCCGGCGCGATCCTCGCGCTCGCGGCGGCATTCGCCGTCACCGTCACCGTCCAGACCGGCAGTGCACTCCTCGGAGCAGTGCTGTTCCCTGTCGGCTTCATCCTCCTGTACCTGCTGGGCTTCGACCTGCTCACAGGCGTGTTCACCCTCGTGCCACTGGCCCTGCTCGACAAGCGCCGCGGCGTCACGGTCGGGGGCATGCTGCGCAACTGGGGACTGGTCTTCGTCGGCAACTTCGCCGGCGCGCTGACCGTGGCGTTCCTCATCGCGTTCATCACCACCTACGGGTTCAACGTGGCGCCCGACGAGGTGGGCCAGCGGCTCGGCGAGATCGGTGAATCCCGCACGCTGGGCTACGCCGAGCACGGTGCAGCCGGGATGCTGACACTGTTTTTCCGCGGCGTGCTGTGCAACTGGATGGTCTCCACCGGCGTGGTCGCCGCCATGATGTCCACCAGCGTCAGCGGCAAGGCACTGACCATGTGGATGCCCGTAATGCTGTTCTTCTACATGGGCTTCGAGCACTCCGTGGTCAACATGTTCCTGTTCCCGACCGGCCTGATGCTGGGCGGCGACTTCTCCCTCGGCGACTACCTCGTGTGGAACGAGATCCCGACCGTCGCCGGCAACCTCGTGGGCGGGCTGCTGTTCGTGGGCCTGACCCTCTACGTCACCCACGCGCGCACCAAGGCCCGGCGATCGTCGTCCCCTGACACGGACACGGCAACGGTCGGTGCTCCGGACACCGGCAGCGAGCCCGCCACCACCGAGCGAGCCACCACAGAGCGAGCCACCACAGAGCGCGCGACCACCGAGCCCGCCGCAGTCTGACCCCCGCACGCGCGCGAGCCCACCTGCCGATTCGCCCACCCGCCGACTTGCCGACCCGCCCACCGAGAGGATCCGTTCGATGACCCCCATCATGTCCAGGCACGAGGCCGCGGCGCTCGTGGACTCCGCCCGCATCCGCCAGGGCCGCACCTGGGCCAACCTGGCCGAGCATCTGGGGACCCCGCTGGTGTGGACCGCCGCGGCGCTACTCGGCCAGCACCCGCTGTCGACCGAGCAGGCACGGTCGGTGTGCGACCTCCTCGGCCTCGACGACACCGTGGCGGAGAGCCTCGCCCTGCAGCCGAGCCGCGGCACACCGGCGGAGGTGATGGCCGATCCGACGATCTATCGGTTGACCGAGGCGGTGTCGGTGTACGGGCCGGCGCTCAAGGCGCTGATCCACGAGGAATTCGGAGACGGGATCATGAGCGCGATCAACTTCACGGTCGACATCAACCGTCGCGCCGACCCTGACGGGGACCGGGTGGTGATCACGTTGGACGGGAAGTTCCTCGACTATCGGTGGTGACGGCCCCAACCGACCAGGAACCCCCGCGGCGGGGGAGACTCCGGCGGCCGGCCGGAGACCCCCGCCACACCCGACGCGACCTCCTCGTGGTTGGCCGCACCCTGCCAGGATTCGCTCAGGTTCGCCCCACTAGCCTGGGTGCGACCGGCGCCGAGTAAGGCCCGAGCCGCCTCGGCGCGCCGCGACCCGCAGATGGACCCCATGCCCAGAACCGCTGCCGTCACCGCGTTCCTCCGCAACGCGTGGCGCACCCTCACCGCCATGCGCACGGCGCTGATCCTGCTGTTCCTGTTGGCCGTCGCCGCCATCCCGGGCGCGCTCCTGCCACAGCGCAGCCTCAACGAGGGCAACGTCAACGAATACATCGCCGAGAACGGGTGGCTGGGCGAGACCTACGACAAGCTCCAACTGTTCGACGTCTTCAGCAGCTGGTGGTTCACCGCCATCTACGTCCTGCTGTTCGTCTCGCTGGTTGGCTGCCTCACCCCGCGTTGCTTCGAACTGGTCCGCCAGCTGCGCACGCCCCCGCCGCTGACCCCGCGCAACCTGTCCCGCCTGCCGCACCACGCCGCATACCGGACCACGGCCACGCCGGAGCAGGCCGCGGACCAGATCCGCCGCGAGCTCAAGGGCCGGGTCCGCCGCAACGACGGCGACGGCCGCGTCCCCGGCACCATCGAGCTGTCCACCGAGCGCGGCTACTCGCGGGAGGTCGGCAACATCGTCTTCCACTTCGGCCTGCTCGCGCTGCTCGTCATGTTCGCGGCCGGCAAGTTCGTCTACGCCGAGGGCATGCGCGTCATCGTCGCCAATGAGGAGTCCCCGGCGTTCTGCAACACCACGCCCAGCGCGTACGACTCGTTCCGCGCCGGCCTGCTGGTGGACGGCACGGACCTCGAGCAGTTCTGCATCAAGGTCGAGGACTTCCGCGCCGACTACCTGTCCAACGGCCAGGCCGAGATGTTCACCTCCAACGTGCGCTACACGGAGGAGGTCACCACGACCGACCCCGACACGTGGGAGCCGTTCGAGATGCGGGTCAACCACCCGCTGCGCATCGGTTCCACCCGCGTCTACCTGCAGGGTCACGGCTTCGCGCCGACGTTCACGGTGACGTTCCCGAACGGCGAGACCCGCACGGACACCCAGCACTGGTCACCGACCGAGCTGCAGACGTTCCTGTCCTCGGGCATCATGCGCTTCGACCCGCCCGCTGGCATGTACCCCGATCTGGCCGAGCGGCGGACGCAGCAGATCGCCATCCAGGGCCTGTTCGCGCCGACCGCGCAGTTCGAGGGCACCCTGCTGAGCTCGCGGTTCCCGCGCATGGACGACCCGGCGGTGGCGATCGACGTCTACCGCGGGGACGCCGGCCTGGACACGGGCCGCCCGCAGTCGGTCTTCTCGCTCGAGCCGGACCTCATCGAGTCCGGCGCGCTCAACCGCGAGGCCCGCGTCAACCTCAGGCCCGGCGAGACCACCACCCTCCCCGACGGCACGGAGGTCCGGTTCGACGGCGCCGAGGAGTTCGTCAACATCCAGGTCTCCTCCGACCCCACGCAGATCTGGGTGGGAGTGTCCGCCGCCGTGATGATGGCGGGCCTGGTGCTCAGCCTGATGGTGCGGCGCCGGAGGATCTGGGCGCGGGTGAGTGTCGACGACGACGAGGTCACCCGTGTCGATCTGGGTGGCCTGGCCAAGACGGACCGATCGGGCTGGGGGAGCGAGTTCGACGAGCTCCGGGACCGGCTGGTCTCGGCGGCGGCTGTCACACCCGTGTTGCCGGGTGAGGCCGACACGGGCCACACTTCAACTAGTCGCGGCACCGCCGCCGACGCTGCGCGGAAGGACGACACCCGGTGATCACTCTGACCCTCGCACAGGGCCTGCCCATCGATGAGACGCTGGCCACCTACTCGGACCTGGCGTTCCGGACGGCCTTCGGGATCTATGCACTGGCGCTGATCGCGTCGCTGATCTACTACGCGGGTTTCCGCGTGGCCAAGGTCTCGGAGAAGGAGCTGGTCACGGCCGGCGGGACCGGGCTGACCGAGTCGCGGTCCCTCACCGACACCGGCGACGAGGAGCGGGCCTCGGCCGGCAACGTGCGCTGGGCGCGGATCGCGCAGCTGTTCGTGGTGCTCGGGTTCGTGTTCCACGCCGCGTCCCTCGTCCTGCGGGGGCTGTCCACGGAGCGGTTCCCGTGGGGCAACATGTACGAGTTCATCCTGGGCAGCACGCTGTTGGCGGTGGCGGCGGGGCTGATCTGGCTGCGCAAGCCCGCGCTGCAGGTGGTGTGGCCGTATCTGCTGGTGCCGATCCTGGTGCTGCTGTTCTTCGGCGGGACCCACCTGTACTCGGATGCCGCTCCCGTGGTGCCGGCGCTGCGCTCGTACTGGCTGCCGATCCACGTGTCGATCATCGCGCTGGGCTCGGGCATCCTGCTCATCCCCGGTGTCGTGTCGATCATGTACCTCATCCGCGTGTGGCAGCCGCAGGGGCAGGAGCACGGGTGGGGCGCCCGCCTGGCCCGTCCACTGCCGGCCGCCGAGACCCTCGACCGCCTCGCGTACCGCACCACGGTCATCGGCTTCCCGGTCTTCGGCGTGGGCATCCTGCTCGGCGCCGTGTGGGCCGAGAGCGCGTGGGGCCGCTTCTGGGGCTGGGACCCCAAGGAGACGGTGTCGTTCATCTCGTGGGTGCTCTACGCGGGCTACCTGCACGCCCGTGCGACCAGCGGCTGGGGCCCCAAGAAGGCGGCGTGGATCAACATCGCCGGCTTCGCTGTGCTGGTGTTCAACCTGTTCTTCATCAACATTGTGGTCTCGGGCCTGCACTCCTACGCCGGGCTGAACTAGCTTCCGGCGGCGTCGCCCATCGTGTGGACGACGTCGGCCCAGTCGGCCGCGAGCCGCTGATCATGGGTGATCGCGAGGACGCCGAGCCCCCCGTCGGCGCGGGCCCGCAGGACGCCCGCGATCGCGTTCGTGCTCTCGGGGTCCAGATGCGCGGTGGCCTCGTCGGCGATCAGGTAACGCGGCCGCTGGGCCAGCGCCCGGGCGAGGCAGGCGCGGTGGAGTTGTCCGCCGGAGACCTGTTCGGGCCGTCGGTCGAGTAGGCCGGGGTCCAGTCGGACCTCCCGGGCGAGCGCCTCCACGTCCACCGGGCTCCCGCGCAGCCGTCCGGGGAGCGCGATCATCCGGCGGAGCGTCATCCGGGGGTCCGCCGACGCCATCGGGTCCTGATCCAGCAGCGCCGTGTGCCCGGGCAGTCGGCCGCGCCGGCGCCGCACCTCCCGCACACCCGGGCCGTCGGTCGGCGCGCCGGGTTCGTCCGTCACCGTCACCGTCCCGGCGGTGGGGGCCAGCAGCCCGGCGAGCAGGTGCGCGAGGGTGGTCTTGCCGCTTCCGGAGGGCCCCACGAGCGCGGTGACCCGGCCCCCGCGCACGGTCAGGTCGGTCGGCGGCAACGCGAATCCGTCGGGTCCGGCGTGCCGGAAGGCGACCCCGCGTGCGGACAGCGTCATGACGACACCAATTCCGCGACCGGCCGGAGCCGCCCGCCACGCATCTCGAGTACCTCGTCGGCGACGCCACTCTCCGCGATCGTGGCGTGGTCGTGGGCCACGAGTAGCACTGCGAGCCCGGTGTCGTCGGCCAGTCGGCGCAGCGTCGTCAGGACGGCAAGGGCCAGGTCGGCGTCCAGGCCGGTGGTGGGTTCGTCGGCGAGCAGGACGGCGGGGTTCGTGCTCAGCGCGGCCGCGATCGCCATCCGGCGCAGCTGGCCGCCGGAGAGTTGGTGCGGGTACCGGTCGGCCAGGGTGGGATTGACCCTCACGAGCCGGCACAGGGCGTCGACGTCAGGGGCGCGGCGGTCGCCGCGGCCCCGGCGCCCAACGGCGAGTCCTTCCTCGAGCTGCCCCCGCAGGTGCCGGGTCGGGGTGAACGCGGCCGCGGCGGACTGGGGGACGTGACCGGTCGACCCGCCAGAGCCCAGCGCCACCCGGCCTGCGGTGATCGCGCCCGCAGGGGTCATCCCGGCGCAGGCGTCGAGCAGGCTGGACTTGCCGGCGCCCGACGGCCCGATGATCGCCACGACCCGGCCCGTCTCGATCCGCAGGGATGCCCCGTCGACCGCCCGCACCGAGCCCGGGGCCCGGTGCGCCACCACGAGATCGTCCACCGTCAGGCTCGCCCGGCTGGCGCCCACCTCGTCGTCGTCGCGGTGGTGGTCGTCGCGGTGGTGGTCGCCGGGGTCGTGGTCACCCACGGGGGCCCCGCGCCGCAGCGCCCCGCCCCGCACCGCCCCTCGCCGCCCCGACCCGGGCCCCAGCAGCGCGACCGCCACGGTCACGGCGATGAGCGCGGCGGTGGGGAAGGCGAGCGGCCACCACCGGCCGATCAGGAGTCCGGACTGGGACAGCGCGACCAGTGTGCCGAGGCTCGGCCGTTCGGGCGGCATCCCGATGCCGAGGAACGACAGGGTCGACTCGTGCCACACGGCGTGCGGGACCATGAGCACCATCGCGAGGCCGGCCTGCCCGACCACGGCCGGCAGGACGTGCCACCGCGCGAGCTGCAGCGGGGACGCCCCGGCGACGCGGGAGGCGGCGACGTACTGCGACGCCATGATCTGCTGCGCCTCAGCCCGCACCACCCGCGCGACGGCCGGCCAGTGCGTCAGCGCCAGGGCCACCACGATGGCGGCGAGCGAGCCCCGGAACAGCGCCACAACCACGACCGTGGCGAGCAGGTGCGGCACGGCGGCGACGGCGTCGGTGCACCGCATGAGTGCCGCGTCGACCCGGCCACCGCACGCCGCCGCTCCGGCGCCCACCGCCACCCCGAGCACTCCGGCGAGCACCGCGGCGCCCGCGGCGACCGCGAGCGACACCCGCAGCGCCTGGGCCACCCGGACGGACAGGTCGTGCCCCAGCCCGTCGGTGCCCATCGGGTGCGCCCACGTCGGCGACAGGTCGGCAGACAGGTACCCCGACGAGGCCATGCCCGCGGGCGCGATCGCGGGCCACACCAGGGCGAACGCCACCACGGCCACGAGCATCACCCCGCCCACCACTCGATCACGCATCGATCCGCACCCTCGGGTCGGCGACGAGCAGCAGGCAGTCGGCGAGCCACGTGCCGACCAGGACGGTGAGCGACGCCGCCACCGTCACCGCGGCGAGCAGCGCGAAGTCGGCCCCGAGCGCGGCGTCGACGGTCGCAGCCGCCACCCCGGGCCACGCGAAGACGGTCTCCACGACCAGCGATCCGACCATCACTTCGGGCACCCGCGAGCCGAGCAGCGCGATAAGCGGCGCCCACGCGACGGGTGCGACGTGCCTGCTCAGAACGGTCCATTCGCCCAGTCCACGGGCCCGCGCCTCGGCGACGGCCGGCGACGCCTCCGCGTCGAGCACCGCCCGCCGGAACGCGAGCAGCATCCACGGCACCTGCCCGGCGGCCAGCACGAGCGCGGGCAGCATGCCGTAGCGCACCACGCCGCCCACCGTGGCCGCCTGGCCGGGCGGGGCCGCGCCGGAGACGGGCAGCCACCCCAGCGCCACCGAGAACACCGCCACCGAGCCCAGGGCCAGCGCGAACGTCGGGATCGAACTCAGCGTGACCGCCGCCCCGGCGAGCGCCCGGTCGACCGCGCCGTGGGGGCGCGCTGCCGCGATGAGGCCGGAGAGGACGACGACGACGAGGGCGATCCCCAGCCCCACCGCAGACAGTCCCACGGTCCACGGAAGTCGCTCGGTGAGTACGTCGAGCACCGGTTGGCGGTAGGTGGGGGAGTAGCCGGCGTCGCCCGTCGCCAGTCCCGCGATCCACTGTGTCCAGGCCTGCCACCAGGGCCGATCGGTGCCGAGGGCGGTGGCGGCGGCCGAGCGTTCGGCGTCGGTCAGGCGTTCGTAGCCGTCGCCGAGGTGGGCGGCCAGCGGGTCGAGTGGTGAGGCGTCGGCCATGACGAACGCCGCCAGCGTCACGGCGAGCACCACGAGCGGCACGGCCAGCGCGCGGCGGATCGTGACGCGGGCGAGGTCGGCCCGACGTTCGCGCAGTCGGCGGATCACGGGCGGGCCGTCCAGTGCGCGACCGCCCACCACGGTCCCCAGGTCGCGCCGTGGGAGTGCGGTTCGAGGATCGGGGCGGGGCCGGTGTGGCCGGTGTCGCGGACGAGATAGGTGTGGTCGAGCGTCACGAGGAACAGGTGCCCGGGGTCGCGGTGGTAGGCCTGCTGGGCCTGCCGGTAGAGGCGGGTCCGTTCGGCCGGGTCGGAGGCCCGGCGGGCGGCGTCGAGGGCGCGGTCGACGTCCGCGTTGCCGTAGCCACCGGGGTTGTCCAGCGGTCCGGACAGCGGGGTCGGCGAGTGCAGGGTCCGGTAGGCCTGGGTGTCGACGGTGTACGGGTTGTCGCCGCCGCCGAGCAGGACCGCCACCTCCCCGGCGCGGGCCTCGATCTCGTCCCACGTCCCGCCCCACAGTTCCACGGCCACGCCCACCTCGCGCAGCTGGTCGGCCACCGCCGAGGCGAGTTCGC
The DNA here is from genome assembly GCF_032905965.1 of Dietzia sp. IN118. NCBI lineage: Bacteria > Bacillati > Actinomycetota > Actinomycetes > Mycobacteriales > Dietziaceae > Dietzia > Dietzia sp. IN118. The sequence continues at coordinate 505,834 of NZ_JAUMSR010000001.1, forward strand.
GGCGCAGCGAGTCGGCGACGGGATAGGCCAGCACGAACTCGGCCCTGTCGGCGGAGCCCCCGCGGACCAGCACCCCGTCCGGCCCGGGCCGCCACCCGGCCTCCGCGAGCTGGCCCCGCGCGTCGGCCCGGCGCGCGGCCGGGTCCGCATCGGGCTGCTCGCCGGCTACGCCCACCGGTTCGAACTCCGGGTAGGCGTCGGTGATCGGCGAGGTGGCGGGCCGGCCGTGCCCGGCGAGGACGTGCTCGACCAGCGACTCGCGGTCCACGGCCAGCGTTAGCGCGCGCCGGACCGCCGGGTCGCCGGTGAAGGGGTGCGCGCTGGGCAAGGCCACGGCCCGCCAGTCGGCGCTGCCCACCGACACCAGCTCCAGCCCGTCGCGGCCGGCCAGCCCGGCAGCCAGTGCGGGTGGCAGGACGGTGCCGTCGACCTCGCCGGTGACGATCATCTGGGCGCGGGCGTTCTCGTCGGGCACCGATCGCAAGACGAGGGTGTCGACGTCGGGGGCGCCGTCGCGGTGGTCGGGATCGCCCACCAGCACGGCCTCGCCGGGGGAGAGGCGCTGGAGCCGGTAGGGGCCGGTGCCGACGGGCGCGGTGTTGAGCGGGGACTCCGCGGCCGGCCCCGGCGCGAGCAGTTCGGACGGGGCGATGCCGAGCAGCAGTCGCGCGGGCATCCCCGGGTCCGGTGCGTCGAGTCCGAACTCCACGGTGAGCGGGTCCGGCGTGCCGATCCGGGCGATCGACGTGTAGTCCGACGCGATCGGCGAGCCCGACACCGGATCGGCCACCGCCCGGTAGGTCGCCGCGACGTCCCCGGAATCGAGCGCGGTGCCGTCGTGGAACCGCACGCCCTCGCGCAGTCGGACGGTCCACGTGAGCCCGTCGTCGCTGACCTCCGGGTCGGCTGCGGCCAGCGCGGGCACGAGGTCGGGCAGCGTCTCGTCGTCCTCCGCCGCCGGTCGCAGGAGCCCCTCGTACAGCGGCGAGACGCCGGTCGAGCCATAACCGGAGACCGGGTTGAACTCGCCCAGCGGCGCCGAGTCGGCCAGCACGACCCGGCCGCCGACGCTCCCGCCGCCGCTGCCACCACCCTCCCCGCCGTCACCAGCGGCGGACGGCATCGCGCATCCCGACGCGGCCAGGGCCACTGCGAGGCACACACCGGTGACGGCGTAGAACGGTCTCAAGTGCGTCTCCTACCCACGGGAGATACGTGTCCGGTCGGACATCTAGTGCGCCCGAGCGTAGAGGCGGAATGTGTCGCGGCTGTTACGGAGGAACCGATGGACGTGAACCGATGGACGTGAACGACTGGGCCGCGCGCTTCGACCTGCTCGCCGACCCCACCCGCCTCGGTCTCCTGGCGCACATGCACCACGCCGGGCCGGGCTTCGCGACGGTCTCCGACCTGGCCGACGCCGTCGGCATCACCCGCAACGCGGCGTCCCAGGCGCTGCGGATCCTGCGCGACCAGGGCTGGGTCAGCGCGACGCGCGACGACGCCGACGGTCGCATCGTGCGCTACACCCTCGTCGACGATACCGTGCACCGGATCCTGCACCTCATGGGCGCGCGCCACGACTGAACCCCGGCGGTAACACCTCGGCAATGTGACCTCGCCATCCTGAGCGCATGGACATCCCCGTCGCCGAGACCCTGGCCCGCTGGCGCGCCGCCGGCGTCGCGTGTGCGCTGGCCCGGGTCGTCGCGACGGGCGGGTCGGCGCCGCTGGCCCCGGGCACCGCGATGGCGGTCTCCGCGACCGGCGAGGTGGTCGGCGGCGTCTCCGGCGGTTGCGTGGACGCGGCGGTGTACACCCTGTGCGAGCAGGTCATCGCCGACGGCCACCCCGCCCTCGCGCGCTTCGGCCCCGACGACGACGAACTCCCCGACCCCCTCCTCGACGTGGGCCCGACCTGCGGCGGATCGCTCGAGGTGTTCGTCGAACCCCTCGCCCCCGCGGCACCGCCGGGCCCCGCGCCACCGCCGGGCCCCGCGCACCCCGTTGACCGACTGCTCGCCGCCGCGCGCGAGGGCCACGCCGTGGTCGCGGCCACCGTTCTGGACGGCCCGTGCGCCGGGCAGTGGATGGTGGCGGGGGGAGACGGCGGCACAGGGGTCGACGACGACGAGGCCCCGCCCTGGGCCGGCGGGCCGGTGGCCGCGGCGATCGCCGAGGGGCGCGGAACCGGCGTCATCTTCGCCGACCCTGCCGCCGCCCCTGCCGCCGACAGCGCTGCAGACGGCGCCGCCCTGCCGGCCCGCGCCTTCCTGCACCGGCTCGACCCGCCGCGGTTGCTGGTGTTCGGCGCGACCGCGTTCGCCGAAGCCCTCGTACCGATGGGTGCGCAGCTCGGGTACCGGGTGACGGTGTGCGATGCCCGACCGGTGTTCGCCGCCGCCGAGCGCTTCCCGGCGGCCGCCGAGGTGGTGCGGCGGTGGCCGCACCAGTACCTCGCCGGGACCCGCGTCGACGTCTCCACCGCGATCTGCGTCCTCACCCACGATCCCAGGTTCGACATCCCGCTGCTGGTCGAGGCGCTGCGGACCCGCGCCGGGTACATCGGCGCGATGGGCAGCCGACGCACCCACACCCAGCGGATGACGGACCTGCGCGCGGAGGGGGTCCCCGAGGCGGGGCTGCAGCGCGTGCACTCGCCGATCGGGCTGGACCTGGGCGCGCGAACTGCCGCGGAGACCGCGCTGTCGATCGCGGCCGAGCTCGTCGCCCATCGCCGGGGCGGGACCGGGGCACCGCTGGTGGGGATGGATGCCGCGATCCACCGGTGAGCGCCGTCGGGCGCATCCATTCGCGGCGTAACACGGGGGACACGCGTGGGTGACCATGGCGGAACCGTGCGTCGATAGACAGGTGTAGCGGGCGGGTCGCGCCCACCCCCTCGTTCCCAGGAGTACGCGTGAACCCACTCCCCACACCGGACCCGGTCGTCGGCCCGGACCCGGACGTCGTCCTCGCCGGCGTCGACGCCCGCCTCGCGGCCCACGACGCCGAGCAAGCCGAGCTGTTCCCCGGGCCGCCCACCGGTCGCCAACCCGTCCACACCCTGTACCTGCCCGCGGATCGCGTGCACGCCGGGATTGTCAGCGAAGTGGGCGCGGTCGCTCTCGCCGCGTTCGACGAACACCTGCCGGACCCCGCTGCCCTGCAGAGGGTGTTCAGGGGAGCCCAGGTCAGCGGTGATTCCGGCGGTGGCGATCTGGTGGCCCCGGCGGACGCCCCCGCGATCCACGCGTTGGTCCGGGCCAAGCTGGAGGTTGAACCGGTCGAGGACCTGCGCATCGACTTCGAGGACGGCTTCACCCAGCGGGATGTGCCCCCCGGGAGGCGGGACCGCGACGAGGACGGGCATGTGGACCGGGTGCTGGCCGAGGTGATCACCCGCTGGTCAGGGCGGTCGTCGTCGCCGCCGTTCTGGGGCGTGCGGTTCGGGTCCCTCGACCCGGCCACCCGCCGCCGGGGTGTCCTCACGTTCACCCGCGTGGTCGCCGGGCTGGCCGCCGCACCGGATCGCGACGCGCTGTTGGCGGGGTTCCGGCCCACCCTGCCCAAGGTGACGTCCGTCGACCAGGTGCGCGCGATGGTCGGGATCTGCCGCGACCTCGAAGCGGCGTGCAGCCTGCCGGAGCGCGCCTTGCGGTTCGAGATCCAGATCGAGACCCCGCAGTCGATCTGCGCCCCCGACGGTTCGGCACTGGTCGCCCGGCTGATCCACGCCGCCGACGGGCGCTGCATCGGTGTGCACTACGGCACCTACGACTACTCGGCCGCCTGCGGGATCGCCGCCGAGTACCAGGCCATGGACCACCCGGCCGCCGACCACGCCAAAGCCGTCATGCAGGTCGCGGCCGCCGGCACCGGGGTGGCGCTGTCCGACGGCTCCACCAACCGGCTGCCCGTCGGCGACGCGGAGGCGGTGCGCGCGGGGTGGCGTCTGCACGCGCGGCTGATCGACCGGTCACTGCGCCGCGGCTTCTATCAGGGCTGGGACCTGCATCCCGCGCAGCTGGTGTCCCGGTACGTGGCCACCTACGCCTTCTACCGGCGTTCGGTGCCGGCCGCGTGCGCGAGGATCGCCGCCTACCTCGGCACGGGCCCGGACGCCGGATACCTCGACGAACCCGCCACCGCCCGCGCCCTGGCCGACTTCTGCGTCCGCGCACTGGACTGCGGGGCCGTCACCGCGGACGAGATCACCACCCGCGCCGGCGTCGATCGCGCCGACCTGGCCGCGCTGACACGCCCGGGAACCGACCATGAGGAGAGCAGATGACCCACCCCGACCTGGTGATCCGGGCCCACCGGGCGATCGTCGAAGGTGCCGAGCGGGAGGCCCTCGTCGTCGTCGCCGACGGCACCATCACCACCGTCGACGTGGCCCCGGGCGCACTCGACCGGGCACCCACCGGCGCCCACACGGTGACCCTGGCCCGCGACGTGGTCCTGCTGCCCGGCCTGGTCGACACCCACGTGCACGTCAACGAACCCGGACGCACCGACTGGGAGGGCTTCGCCAGCGCCACCCGCGCCGCGGCCCGCGGCGGCGTGACGACCCTGATCGACATGCCCCTCAACTCCAGCCCCGTCACCACCGGCCCCGCCGCGCTCGACGCCAAACTCGGCAGCACGGTGGGCAAACTGCACGTCGACACCGGCTTCTGGGGCGGCGCGGTGCCGGAGAACCTCGGCCGGCTGCGTGAACTGTGGGACCGCGGCGTGTTCGGGTTCAAGTGCTTCCTGCTGCACTCCGGGATCGACGAGTTCCCGCCGCTGGACCCGGCGCAGATGCTCGCGGCCATGGCGGAGATCGCGTCGTTCGACGGCCTGTTGATCGTCCACGCCGAGGACGCCGGGACCATCGACGCGCAGCCCGCGCCGTCCGGGCCGGCATACGCCGGGTTCCTCGACTCGCGGCCCGTGACGGCGGAGGTCCGCGCGGTGGCGCAGGTGATCGACGGCGTCCGGCGCACCGGGTGCCGCGCGCACATCCTGCACCTGTCCGCCGCCGACGCACTGCCGCTGATCCGCGCCGCCAAGGCCGAGGGGTTGCCGATCACCGTGGAGACGTGCCCGCACTACCTGTCGCTCTTCGCCGAGGAGATCCAACCCGGTGCCACCCACTACAAGTGTTGCCCGCCGATCCGGGAGGCCGGCAACCGCGAGGGACTGTGGGAGGGGCTGCGCGACGGGACCATCGATCTGGTGGTCTCCGACCACTCCCCGTGCGTGCCCGAGCTCAAGCGGTTCGACACCGGCGACTTCGGTGAGGCGTGGGGCGGGATCGCCTCCGTCCAACTGGGCCTGCCGATAATGTGGTCCGAGGCCCGGCGCCGGGGGATGGGGCTGCCCGACGTGGTGCGGTGGATGGCCTCCGGGCCCGCCGCGTTCGTCGGCCTTCCCGACCGGGGGGCTATCCGTCCCGGCGCCCGCGCGGACCTGGTGGTCCTGGCCCCCGACGACGCCTTCGTGGTCCTGCCCGAGCGGCTGGAGCACAAGAACCCCGTGACCGCCTACGCCGAACGGGCCCTGGCCGGCGTCGTGCGCGAGGTCTACCTCGCCGGCCACCGCGTGGACCTGGACCGCCCGGCTGCGGGCCACCCGGTGCTCCGCCCCATCCCTTCCCTGGCCTCGTCCAGAATGGAGACCCCCGCATGACCGCGACCCCGTCCACCACGCCTGACTTCCTCACACTGCCGGATCTGGCCTCCCGCACCCTCGCGGGCGCGGTCGTCCACGCCGACGACGAGTTCTTCGCCGAGAAGGAGAATCTGCTCCTGCCCGGCGAGCCGGTCTTCGACCCGACCCTGTTCGGGCACAAGGGCAAGGTCTACGACGGTTGGGAGAGCCGTCGCCGTCGAACGCCGGGCGAGGACGCGGCGATCATCCGGCTCGGGGTGCCGGGCGTGGTCCGCGGCGTCGTGGTGGACACCGCCTTCTTCCGCGGCAACTACCCGCCGCAGGTCGCCCTCGACGGTGCGTGGGTCGAGGGCTACCCGGACGCCGAGCAGCTCGCCGCGGCATCGTGGCGGCCGCTGGTCCCGCCGTCCCCCGCGCAGGGCGACACCCGCAACGCCTACGCGGTGGCCGACGAGACGCCCGTGACCCACGTGCGGCTGCGGATGATCCCCGACGGGGGCATCGCCAGGCTGCGGGTGCACGGCGAACCCGCGCCGGACCCCCGGTTCCTGGCGGGCACAGTCGACCTGGCGGCGGCGGAGAACGGCGGGCGGATCGTCGACTGCTCCGACCTGTTCTACTCGTCACCGGCCAACATCATCGCCCCCGGCCGCTCCCGCCACATGGGCGAGGGCTGGGAGAACGCCCGCCGCCGCGACGACGGCAACGACCACGTCACCATTGCCCTGGCCGGCCCGGGCACGGTCGATCACGTGGAGATCGACACCTCCTATTACGTCGGCAACGCCCCCGGATCGGCGTCCCTGCACGGCATCCGCAGGGCCGAGGACCTCGACCGCCCCGAGACCTGGGTCGAGTTGGTGCCCCGCACCCCGCTGCAGCCCGATTGCCGCCACCGGTTCCTCGTCGGGGCCCCCGCCGGCCCCGACACTCCCGGCACAGACCCCGACCCCGTCCGGTTCGTCCGCATCGACGTCTTCCCCGACGGCGGCATCGCGCGACTCCGGGTGCACGGGCGGCTCACGGCGGACGCGCTCGAGGCGATGGCCGCCCGGCTCCCGCGGAGCTGACCGTTAATACGGTGGTCACACGCGGGTGACGGCGACGGAACCCGCCCTCGGTAGACATGGTCGTGCACCGGCCCCCACCCCGCGTGGTGGGCGCCGCGGCCCGGCACACCGGCCCCCGTCACCTCGGCCGGCCACTCCGCCACAGGAGAAGCTCATGACCACTGATCACCCCGGTCTCCACGTCCCCACGGTGGACCTGTCTCCCTACGTCGTCGGCGGGTCCTCCGACGACCGCGCGCGGGTCGCCCGCGAGATCGACGAGGCCTGCTCGACCGTCGGGTTCATGCAGATCGTCGGACACGGCGTGGCACCCGCGGTCATCGACGGTCTGGCCGGCGCGATCGACGACTTCTTCGCACTGCCCCTCGAGGCCAAGAAGGCCTACCGCGTGGACGGTGCGAACCGCGGGTACAGCCCGCCCAGGAGCGAGTCGCTCAGTTTGAGCCTCGGGGTGGAGTCCGCGGGGCGGATGAACGACTTCTTCGAGGCGTTCAACGTGGGGGTCGAGGCACGCTCGTTCATCGGTCTGGACCTGTCGGAGGACGACTACGGGATCAACGTGTGGCCCGATCTCCCCGGTGGCCGGCGGCCCGGTTTCCGCGAGCGGGTCGATGCCTACTTCGCCGAGGCCTCCCGTGTCGCGCGCACGCTCACCCGCGTCTTCGCCGACGCCCTCGGCCAGCCCGCGGGGTACTTTGAGCAGCTCACCGACCACTCGATCGACGTTCTCCGCATGGTCAACTACGCCCTCGACGAGGGGCCCGTCTCGCTCGACGGCGAACTCAAGGGAATGGGCGAGCACACCGACTTCGGTCTGGTCACGGTCCTGTGGGCCGACCGGGTTGCCGGTCTCCAGGTCCTCGGCACCGACGGAGGCTGGCACGACGTCCAGCCCGTGGAGGACGGCCTGCTGGTCAACCTCGGCGACCTCACCGCGCGGCTGACCAACGACCGGTGGATGTCGACCCTGCACCGCGTGGCGCCACCGATCGTCGACGGCCGCATCGTCCGCCGCCGCTCTGCCGCGTTCTTTCACGACGGCAACGTCGACGCCGTGGTGGCCACCCTGCCCGAGTTCGTGGGCACCGACGGCGACGCCTACGAGCCCGTCACCGTCCGCGAACACATCGCAGCCAAGCTCGCCGGGTCCCGGCACGGCAAGGCCAATACCGCGGCGGTTCGCGAGGCGGCCCGGGTCCTGGCGGCGTCGGCCCGGTAATGGAGGTCGACACCGTGACGGACGTGGTGTTGGTCCACGGCGCGTGGGCCGGCGGCTGGGTGTGGGACACCGTCACCGGTCCGCTCCGTGCGGCCGGCCTCCGCCCCCATGTGGTCGACCTACCGGGCGTTGGCGGCGACGACGACGAGGTGGTCGACCTCGACACCCTGGCCGACCATGTCTCGGCACTCGTGCGGCTTCTCGAACGACCCGCCGTTCTCGTGGGGCACTCCGGCGGCGGGGTCGTGGTGACCCGGGTCGCCGAACTGATTCCGGACCGGGTCGCCGGGGTCGCCTTCGTCGCCGGGATGATGCTGCCTTCGGGGGTGGACTTCGCGCAGCTCTGCGCCGGGATCGGCCTGCCCACGGATGTGGGGATCTCCCGGTGGCTCGAGTCGAGCGCCGATGGTCGCGAGACCTCGGTCCCGCCCGAGGCCGCGGCGGCGGTGTTCTTCCACGATGCCCTGGAGGGGGAGGCGATCGCTGCCGCGCGACGGTTGCGTCCGCAGCGGGAGAGCGCCCGGCTGATCTCCGCCGCCTGGACCCCTGCGCGCTTCGGCGCCCTGCCGCGGTTGTACGTCGAAGCCACCGGGGATCGCACCGTGCCGATCATCGCGCAGCGACGCATGCAGCAGCTCACCCCTGGTGCCCGGGTGGTCACGCTCCACACGGGCCACGTCCCGCAGCTGTCCGCACCAGGCCCACTGTGCGCGGCGCTGGCGAGCTTCACGCGGGACGTCGCCGCCGGCGACGCGGATCGGCCGGCGCGCCACATCGCCCTCACGTCGGCGTAACACGGCGGAAAAGCGCTGGTGTCAGACTCGGAGGCGACACCGCGGCGGTGCGGTCGGCCCAGCCGACCCGGCCGCCGGGCGACCGACGCCCCGGCGGCCGAGTCATCAGTCAGGCAGCGGCGCGGTGTCCGCCCGGGCACAGGACCCGGGTCCCGATGCCGCAGGAGACGTCCATGACCTCCGTGATGCCCGACGCGCCCACGCTGCCCACTCCGGGCGACACCAGCCCCGCCACCGCGGGCCGCAGCCCCCGTCGTCTCGCAGACGCCGACGCCAGGCTGGCCGCGCTGACCGCGCGCGTCCGCGAGGACATCGCCACCACGAGCCATGCTCGCGACTGGATCCCGCGCGAACCCGGATGCGCGCAACTCGATGTGCTCGTCATCGGAGGCGGTCAGGCCGGACTCGGCGCCGCCTTCGCCCTCGGACGTCAACGGATCGACCGGGTCCTGGTGGTGGATGACGGGCCCGCCGACCGGGTGGGCTGCTGGGACCGCTACGCACGCATGCACACCCTGCGCAGCCCCAAACACATGCGCGGCATCGAGTTCGACGTCCCGTCGCTGCACGTTCGCCGCTGGTTCGAGGCGGTCTACGGCGAGCAGGCGTGGCAGGAGATCGACCTCGTTCCGCGCCTGGACTGGAACGACTACCTGCGCTGGTATCGCGAGGCAGCGGGGATCGAGGTCCGCCACGAGACGCAGGTGACCGCCGTGCACCGCCCCGCCACGGCGGATGGCCCGTTCGTCGTGGAGGTGGCCGCCGCCGGCGGTGCCACCCAGACCGTGACCGCCCGGCGGATCGTGTTCGCCCTCGGCCTCAGCGGCGGCGGCGGACAGCGGGTGCCGGAGATGGTCCGTGCGCTGCCGCGCGAGCGCTGGTTCCACACCGAGGACCCGATCGACTTCGAGGCCCTGCGCGGCCGGCGGGTCGCCGTCCTGGGCGGCGGAGCCTCCGGGTTCGACAACGCCGCCACCGCGCTCGACCACGGCGCCGCGCGAGCGGAGGTGTTCATGCGGCGGGACACCGTCCCGGACTCCAACCCGCTGCGGTGGATGGAGTTCCCCGGCATGCAGGAACGCTTCTACGACCTCGACGATCGCGCGAAGTGGGACTTCACCCTGTTCAGCGGGGGCTTGCCGCAGCCGCCGACCCAGCACACGGTGTGGCGGTGCTTCGCCCATCCCGACTTCGCACTGCGCACAGGCTGTGCCTGGGACTCGGTCGCGGTGGTCGACGACGGCGCGGGCGGGACCGAGCTCGCCATCGTCACCCCCGCCGGCCGGTTCCACGCCGATGTGGTGATCGCCGCGACCGGGTACGAGGTCGACCTGCGACTGCGCCCGGAGCTCGCGGAGTTCGTCGACGACATCGCCCTGTGGGCCGACGTGCACGACTTCGCCGCCGGCCACCCGGCAGGACGCAACCCCTACCTCGGACCGGGTTTCGAGTTCACCGAACGCCGACCGGGCTCCGCGCCCTGGGTGACCAGGCTGCACCACTTCTCGACCGGCGCGCGCACGTCCATGGGCGTCACCGGAAACCAGCTGTCCGGCATCTACGGAGGTGTTGGTCGCATCGCGGGGGCGGTCACCACCGCGATCACTCGCGAGAACTGGGACCGCCTCGCGGACGACTTCGCGGGCTTCGAGTTCCGCGAGGTCCGGTCGATCGGCCCGCACCGCCCCGACGACGGCTGGTACCCGACGAGACCCCGCTACTGACGGCCCCGCCATCAGAACGGCGGCTCATCATCGAACGCCGAGGACCGCGGCTGGTCCTGCTGGGGCCGGTCATCCTGCGGGGGAGCCGAGCGCGGCGGGCGCCCTGACCGGGGTTCCTGTTGACGATGGTGCGCCTGGGCCCGCAGTCTGCTGCGCTCCGCCGCGCGGCGGTGACGCAGGTGGGGGCGCCTCCTCGACGCCGGTGAGCCGCTGCCGGTCCTGCCGGCTTCGGCCGCGTCCTGCTGCCGTCGGCTGGACTCCGGATGCCGCGGCGGGGCGAGCGCGGCCAGCGGTCCACCGGGGGCCGTCGTGATGCGCGTTCCCGGATCCGCCTCCGGGTGATTGGGGCCGTGGAGCCAGACGTAGGTTCCGTCGATGTCCCGGTAGTAAGCCCAGATTCCCTCGGTCTTGAGTCGGTGGTGGAAGCGGCAGAGGGAGCCGAGATCATCGGACGTGGTGTGCCCGCCGCACTCCGGGTTGTCATGGTCGAACGGGATGATGTGGTCGAGGTCGGTCTTCTCGGCCGGCGTCTGGCACCCGGGGAAGACACAGGTGCCGTCGCGGCCCTTGCAGAAGCGTGCCAACGCCTCGGAGGGCGTGTACCGCCGGGCCGCGTAGCAGTCGGGGTCCGCGAGATCTGCCAGTGAGTCGATCCGGCGACGAGCGCTGCGCTCCAGCTGGTCGGCGGTGTGACCGGTGATCGGCCCGTAGCCGGCCAGCGTGAGGCCACGGTTGTCCGGACTGCCGTCGTCGTAGGCGTAGATGGTCACCCGCCGAGCGGCCGCCTGTCCGTCCGGGTCACCGGGGTGTTCGCCGTCGACGTCGGGCAGGCAGGCCCACCCGCGACTCAGCGCCAGTAGGCCCGCGGCACGCAACTCACCGAGAGAACGCGGGTCGTCCTCGGAGGCGGTGCGCGCGAGGGCCTCGATACGGTCGGCGATCTCCACGGCGGTCTCCGCGGTGAGGTGCGCTGTGATGAGGGCCCTGTCGTCGGCCAGCGGCACCATCTCGACGTCCTGGTCCCGCCGCGCCTCCCTCGCCCTGGCGTCGGCCCCGACCGGGTCGCACGCCGAGACGGTCTTGGTGAGCATCTTTCGTAGCGGGCCGAGTCTCGGCGGGTGTGTGCGGCGCCTGGTGGGAGCCAGTGCCTCACTGATCCGCCTGTCGAGTTCGGGCATGAGCTCATCGGAGACCATCGCGGTCTCCTCGGCGATCGTGTGGGCGGCGAGGATGCCGATCCATCCGGTCGCGAGCAGGGCCGCGGTACGGGGGAGCCGCTCGGTCAACTCGACCGCGGTGGTGACCAGACGCGAGGCGCCGTGCCGGGACAACGCCATCGAGGCGCTGACGATCGAGGCGGCGGTCTCCCACGGGTCCCGGTGGCGGTCGCGCTGCCCCGCGACCCGGACGCAATCGTAGGCGAAGGCGACGGTGCGTCCCTCGGCCGCGTTGATCAGGCGTTGGGCGAGATATCCGCGCTGTTGATGTGGATCCCACCGGGCGTAGGCCTCCGGGACGATCACGTCGACGGCGGGACCGGTCGCTGTGGTGAACCCCTTAGGCGGCACGAACGGGTCGGGGGCATCGGGGACGATCGCCGCATGGGAGGCGGAATCATGGGCGTCGGACTTGGAGGTGCTCGTCATGGTTCGACCGTATGTTCTAGGTCTGACATCGTGGGCAGGGAGACTGGATCGAACACGCGAGCGAGTGTCATCTCATTACGGGGAGATGCCCGGCCTCGTCGTCGTCGCTGATCACCGCGGCGCCCGCTGACCTGGGGTGCCCTGCGCACCCTCCGCAGGGCACCGCAGGTAGAGGGCATGCGTGGTGCGGGCGGTCTCGGGGGGGTCCGGGTCCGGGTCCGGCTTCTGGTTCGGTGAAGGGTGTGGCGCCGTGGGCGGTGCACGGTCTTGGGTGCTCTGACCTGGGGTGCCCTGCTCGGCCCCCGCAGGGCGCCCCAGGTCGGCGCGCGAGGGAGGGCGCCGGGGCGGGGATGTCCCAGGGCAGTGAGGTGGGTGGTCGTGGTGGTCGTACTGGTCAGGCGCAGGTCGGGCGGCCCGGTCGCGGTCAACCCGGTCGCGGTCAACCCGGTCGGGCGACGATGAGGCACGCCTCGCCGCCGTCGGGGACGTACCACCGGTGGGGGAGGGTGCCGTTGTACCTCGCGACGTCGCCCGCCTCGAGTCGGGTGAGCGAATCGCCGACCTCGAGCAGGACGGTGCCCCGGGTGATGTAGAGCCATTCCTGGCCGGGGTGTTCGAAGAACCGGCCCGGGACGTGGTTGGTCTCCACGAACTCGAGGAACTGCGTGCCCCCCGGGCCTCCGGGCAGGAGTCGGGTGTGACCGCCGACCGTGCCCTCCGCACGGGTCAGGGTGGCGCCCTCGGTGGAGCGCTGGACGTCGACCCGGTCGGAATGGGCCGGGTCCCGGCCGGAGTCTCCGGGTCCGCCGGTGTCGGAGGCCCCGCCGGCGGTGACCGCGTCGAGGAGGTGGGCCTGGGTGGTGCCGAGGGCGTGGGCGAGACCCTCGAGCGTGGACATGCTGGGCGCCGCCTTACCGCGCTCGATCTGACTGAGGAAGGGCTGCGAGATCCCGGCCTGGTCGGCCACCTCGACGAGCGTCAGTCCGAGTTGGCGGCGGTGGTGCCGGATGCGCGCGCCGAGACGGTCCAGCGAGTCGCCTCGTGCGGTGGTCATGGGGCCTCCCTTGCGGTCGGGGCGGGTCGGGTCGGGGGGGGGGGGGGGGGGGTGGGGGGGGGGGGGGGGGGGGGGGGGGGGGGGGGGGGGGGGGGGGGGTGGGGCGGGG
>NZ_JAUMSR010000001.1:519117-663857 GCF_032905965.1 Dietzia sp. IN118
GGGGGCGGGGGCGCGGCCGGGGGCGGCCCCGGGGGGCCGCGTGTGGGGGGGGTCGGGGGCCTGCCTTGGGGGCGGGGGGGGTGGGGGGGGGGGGGGGGGGGGGGGGGGTGGGGCGGGTCGGGGTCTGGCGGGGCGGGATCTGGTGGGACGCGGTCTGCCGGGGTCGGTATTCGTGCATGTAGTCGCGTTGGCGCGGAATCGGCGGACACCGGAACCGCGCCGGAACAGCGGGGTAATGCCGCCGAAACACGGGGCCACCACACTCACCATTATTGATCCGATCAATACCCGGGGTCACTATCCCGCCCCGGGGTCGGATGCACAAGTGCCGCACCCGATCAGAAAGCCCGGGCTGCCGAGAGGGGCCGAGTCGGAGGGTCGGCGGGGAACGCACGAGTCGGCAGAGGAGGGGAACGATGGAACCACGACGAGCGGCACAGCGCGATGCACAGCGCGGAGCCGGGGCCGAGCGAGTCGCGCCGCGGCACGTGGACCGGATCGCGGGGGCCCGGCTGCAGGGCGGCCGGGTGGTCGACGTGGACATCGTCGACGGGGTGGTCGTGGCCGTGACGGATGCGGGGACCACCCCGACGCGCGGTGGTCCTACCGGGGGCGAATCGGTGATCGACGCCCGCGGCTACATGGTGCTCACCGCGTCCGCGGAGCCACACGCCCACCTCGACAAGGCCCTGAGCTGGGGCGCCACGCGGCCGCCGGGCTGCGATCTGGGCGCCGCGATCGACGCGTGGCGGGCCTACGCCGCGACGGTCGACGAGGACGAGATCCACGCCCGCGCCCTCGCCGCAGCGCGCAAGCTCGTGGCCAACGGGACGACCGCGGTGCGCAGCCACGTGGACCTGCACGACGACCACGACCCGCTGCGCGGCGTCCGCGCTCTCGTCCGCGTCCGCGACGAGCTCGCCGGCGTGATGGACCTGCAGATCTCGGTGATGGTCAACGAGGTCGACCCGTCGGACCGGGCCCGCGCCGCGATCGCGGCCGGTGCCGACCTCATCGGCGGGGCCCCACACATCTCGACCGACCCGGTCGCCGAGACAAACCGACTGGTGGACCTCGCCGAGGAGCTGGGCACCGGCATCGACCTGCACGTGGACGAGTTCCTCGACGGCGACCACGCCATGCTCGAGGTGTTCACCGACCGTGTCGCGACCTGGCCGCCGGGGCAGATCCGCACTGCCGGGCACTGCTGCCGCATCGGCTCGCTCGACGGGGCTGGCCAATCCCGCGCGGCCGGCGCGCTGAGCCGGGCGGACGTCGGGGTGGTGACCCTGCCGATCACCAACCTCTATCTGCAGGGCCGCGCCGGCTGCACCTCCGTCCCGCGCGGTCTGCCCCCGGTGCGGGCCCTGCTCGAGACCGACGTGACCGTCGCCGCCGGCGCCGACAACGTGCGCGACCCGTTCAACCCGGTCGGCCGCTCCGACGCCACCGAGACGGCGATGTTGCTGATCGTGGCCGCCCACCTCGACATGGACACCGCCTGGCAACTCGTCACGGGCGGCGCCCGCGAGGTCATGGGTCTGCCGCCCGCCGGCCCCTCACCCGGCCTGCGGGCCGACCTGCTGCTGGTCCGGGCGGGCGGGCTCGATGACGTGATCGCCGACGCGCCACCCGACCGGATCGTGCTGCGGGCGGGCTGCGTGGTGGCGGCGAGGGAGGTCCTCGTCGTCGTCGACCCCGGTGTCGCGCTGCTCGACGACCAAGCCGCCACCACCCACCCACGGACACCCACCTACGAGGAGACCCGATGACCACACCCACCGACATGCGGGCGGCGCAGGCCGCCCGGCCCGGCAGCGAGATCCTCGGATTCGACGGCGTCGGAGTGACCTACCCCAACGGCACCCGCGCGCTCGACGGCGTGGACCTGCGGATCCGCGCCGGAGAGTTCGTCAGCGTCGTGGGCCCGTCCGGCTGCGGCAAGTCCACGCTGCTCAGCCTCGCGTCCGGGCTCGCCACCCACACCGACGGCTACATGCAGACCGGCACCGACCGCATCGGCTACGTCTTCCAGGACGCGACCCTGCTGCCGTGGCGGACGGTCGAGCAGAACGTGGAGATGCTCGCCGAGCTCGACGGCATCGGCCGCACCGAACGCCGTGACCGCGCGGCGGCGGCGATCGAACTGGTGGGCCTGGCCGGGTTCGAGACGTCGCTGCCGCGGGAGCTGTCGGGCGGCATGAAGATGCGTGTCTCGCTGGCCCGCTCGCTGACCCTCGACCCGGAGTTGTTCCTGTTCGACGAGCCGTTCGGCGCGCTCGACGAGATCACCCGGCAGCGCCTCGGCGACGAGCTGCTGGGGCTGTTCGCGGCCAAGCGGTTCGCCGGGCTGTTCATCACGCACTCGGTCGCGGAGGCGGTGTACCTGTCCACCCGCGTGGTGGTGATGTCCGGTCGGCCGGGGCGGATCACCCATTCGGTGGATGTGCCGTTCGGCCCGGAGCGCGACCCCGAGATCCGATACACGGCGGACTACATGAACCTCGTCGGCGAGGTTTCTCAGGCACTCGAGGAGGCGCACTGATGAGAGGCACACTGATGAACGGAATCACCGCCCGCGCGAACGTGAAGAACGACGACGACGACGAGGTCACCGCCGCCGACGTGGGCCCCGGCCCCGTGGCCGAACCGGCCGGGGGAGCCCCCGCCGCCGGCCCCGCCCGCCCCCGGTTCCGCCTCTCGGCCGACGGGCCCGTGGTCCGCTACGGCGGCCCGTTGGCGGTCCTGGCCGCGGTGCTGGGTCTGTGGTACTTCGTCAGCTACGTGGTGCTCGAACCGTCGCGGCGGTTCCTGCTGCCGGCGCCGCACGTGGTGGTCACCGACGGGCTGTTCGGGCCCAGCATCTCGGGCATGCTCGAGGCGCTCGGCCGCACCGCGACCGTCGCGCTGACGGGGTTGGCGATCGCGTTCGTGATCGGCGTCGTGTGGGCGATCGTCATGAGCCAGGAGAAGTGGGCCGAGCGCTCGCTGTTCCCCTACGCGGTGGTGCTGCAGTGCATCCCGATCCTCGCGCTGGTGCCCCTGATCGGCTTCTGGTTCGGCTTCGGGTTCACCGCCCGCGTGTTCGTGTGCGTGCTGATCGCACTGTTCCCGATCGTGTCCAACACGCTGTTCGGTCTCAAGTCCGTTGACCCGGGCCTGCGCCGGCTGTTCACGCTCCACCACGCCGGGCGCCTGACGGTGCTGCGCAAGCTCGAGGCCCCGGCGGCACTGCCCGCCCTGTTCGAGGGCCTGCGCGTGGCGGCCGGCCTGTCGGTGGTCGGTGCGATCGTCGGCGACTTCTTCTTCAAGCAGGGCGACCCGGGCATCGGCATCCTCATCGACACCTTCCGCGCCCGCCTGCAGTCACCGGAACTGTTCGCCTCCATCATCCTGGCCTCCCTGCTCGGCGTGGCCGTGTTCCTGTTCTTCGGCTTGCTGTCCCGTCGGGTCGTGGGGCGCTGGTACAACCCGGACGCCGACCGCTAGTCGTAACCCCCGGCGACCAGCCGTAACGACTCCCGACCGAACCCGCAACACCACTGAAACACGGCAGCGGTTCACTCTCCTTTATTGATCACATCAATACAGCACTCGCTCCCATCTCGTCGTTCCGTCACCCACACCCAGGAGTTCCCATGCGACGCACCACCGCCCCCCGTACCGCCGTCTCCGTGGCCGCGCTCTGCGCCCTCGGCGCCGTCACGCTCACCGCCTGCGGCGGTTCCGAGTCCGCGGAGGCCTCTTCCGGATACAGCGGGGAGATCGGCGCGGTCGACCTCAGCGAGGTCTGCCCCGAGAAGGTCGTGGTCCAGACGGACTGGAACCCCGAGGCCGAGCACGGCCACCTCTACGAACTCCTCGGACCGGAGCCGACCATCGACGCCGGCGCCAAGTCGGTCTCCGGGCCGCTGTTCGCCTCCGGTGAGTACACCGGTGTGGACGTGGAGGTCCGGGCCGGCGGCCCCGCGATCGGCTTTCAGCAGGTCACCGCGCAGATGTACCAGGACACCGACATCATGCTCGGCTACGTGGACGCCGACCAGGCGGTCCAGAACTCGCTGAACAACCCCACCATCGGCGTCTTCGCACCGCTGGACATCAATCCGCAGATGATCATGTGGGACCCCGAGACCTACCCCGACGTCGAGACCGTCAGCGACCTCAAGGACGAGAACACGCGGGTCCTGTACTTCGAGGGCAACGCCTACATGGACTATCTCCTCGGCGAGGGCATCCTCGACCCCGCCCAGGTCGACGGAAGCTACGACGGTTCGCCCTCGAACTTCGTCGCCTCCGGCGGTGCGGTCGCCCAGCAGGGCTTCGCCAGCGCCGAGCCGTTCATCTACGAGAACGAGGTCGCCGAATGGGGCAAGCCGGTGAAGTACCAACTGCTCCACGACCTGGGCTACCCGATCTACAAGTCGATGATGGCCGTGCGCAGCGCCGAGCTCGAGGACAGCGCGGCGTGCCTGGAGAAGCTGGTGCCCGTACTGCAGCAGGCCGAGGTCGAGTACTTCGAGGACCCGGCCCGCACCAACGCCGTGATCGTGGACGCCGTCGAGCAGTTCAACACTGGCTGGGTCTACAGCGCTGAGCTGGCCGACTTCGCCGTCGAGGCCATGCTCGAGCGCGAACTGGTGGGCAACGGACCCAACGCCACGATCGGTGACTTCGACGACGAGCGCCTCGCCGACATGGTGGCCAAGGTCAAGGGCGTCTACGAGGCCGCCGATGTCGCGATCGCCGAGGACGTCTCGCCCGGGACCGTCGCCACCAACCAGTTCATCGACCCGGCCATCGGGATGAACTGATCCGGCTCCGCTGCCCGGTTCACTTTTTCAGTTCCCGCCGCCCCCGCACCCGATCGGAGCCCCTCGTGACCGCGACCTCCACCGCACCCGCCACACCCACCCCGCCCACCGGATCGCCCGGATCCACCGCAGACGTCGCCGGCCTGGTCGACGACCTGCTCGACCTGCTCGGTCCCGATGCCGTGCACACCGACGACCGCGCCCTGGACAAGGCGTCGGTGGACGGGTCCTACCTCAGCCCGATCCTCCGGGCGCAGTGGCCCATCGGCCGGCCCGAGGTGGTGTGCCGGCCGACGGACGTGGAGCAGGTGCCCGCCGTGGTCCGCGCGGCCGTCCGCCGACGGGTGCCCATCACCTCCCGGGGCAAGGGCACCGGCAACTACGGCCAGGTGGTCCCGCTGCACGGCGGGCTGGTCCTGGACCTGACCGCGCTGCGAGGCGTCGACCACGTGGACACGGAGGCGGGCGTGGTCACCGCCGAGGCCGGGGTCCGCATGCTGACCCTCGAGAAGCGGCTGGCCTCCCACCACGGCAGTCAGCTGTGGATGTACCCGTCCACCGTGCAGTCGACCCTCGGCGGGTTCCTCGCCGGCGGGTCGGCGGGCACCGGCACGATCGTGCACGGCCGCAACCACCAGGGGTTCGTCGAGGCGCTCGACGTGGTCTTCGCCCACGAGGACGCCGAGATCGTGCACCTGGAGGGTGCCGACGCCCAGCCGTTCGTCCACACCTACGGGGTCGCCGGGATCATCGTGCGCGCCACGGTGCGGATCGAACCGCTGCAGGACTGGCGGTGCGTGTACGCGAGTTTCGACGACCACCACGACGCGTTCGCGGCGGTGCGTCGGGTCCACCTCGTCGAACCCGCGCCGCGCCTGTGCTCGGCGGACGGCGCCCACGTGGCCTCTTGTCTGCCCGCCGACGAGGCCATCCCCGCCGGCCGGGCGAGCCTGCGGGCGATCGTCGACGCCGCCGCGGTGGACGAGGTCCGGGCGATCATCGACGGTGCAGGAGGAGTGGTCGAGGCGGTCCGGAGCGGCGTCAACGAGACGATCAAAGTCTCGACGCTGTCCTACAACCACCCCACTCACTGGCTGCAGAAGGCCGAACCCGACACCTGGTTCCACATGGAGTGCCAGGGCGACGCCCTGGTGGAACGCCTCGACGAGGTGGAGGCCGTGTACCCCGGCGGGACCCTGCACCTGGAGGCGGGACACGGGCGGATGTTCGGGATGCTCAACGGTCACTACACCTCGCCGGAGGCCGCGTACGCGGGTGTGCCGGTGCTGGAGGAGCTGGGGGTGCGCGTGCACTCGCCGCACCAGTACCGCGTGGACCACGACACCGAGGCAGTCCGAGCGCTCGCGGCCCGCACCGACCCGTATGGCCTGCTCAACCCCGGGCGGTGGGAGGCGTGATCGGGCCGCAGCGGCGGTACGCCGAACTCACGACCGTCGAGGCGGGCCGGGTCGGATCCGGTGACCCCGTCGCCGTCATCCCGGCCGGCGCGATCGAACCCCACGGTCCGCACCTGCCACTGGCCACCGACCTTCTGGTCGCCGAGCACGTGGCCGCCCACGCGGTGGCCGCCGCGGCGGAGGCGGGCGTCGACGCCTGGCTCATGCCGGCGCTGGGGTACACGAAGAGTGATGAGCACGCCAACCTCACCGGGGCGTTGTGGATCTCCGGGGAGACGCTGATGCGCGAGGTGGTCGAGCTCGGCTCGGCGCTGCGGGCCAGCGGGTTCACTCGGGTGCTGTTCGTCAACTGCCACGGCGGCAACTCGGCGCTGCTCGAGGTGGCGCTGCGCGAACTGCGCCGCCGCTTCGGACTGCGCACCTTCCTCTACGCCGGGCGCGCGGTCCCGGGCCCCACCGAACTGGGGATGGGCATCCACGCCGGGTGGGCGGAGACGTCGATGATGCTCCACCTGCACCCCGAGCTCGTCGACATGACGGCGGCCGAGGCGAGGGTCCCGGCCGGGATCGCGGAGTGTCAGCACATCGGGTTCACCGGCCCCGTGAGGTTCGGCTGGCTGGCCGACGACCTGTCCGACACCGGGGTGATCGGCGACCCCACCGGGGCCGACGCCGTGATCGGCCGCCGGTTGGTGGCCGATCACGTGGACGCCGTGGCCGCCGCGCTCGCGGAGATCGAGGAGTTCGACCCGGCGCGCGGGGTGACCGCCGCCGCCACCGTGACCGCCCCGGCCGCCCCGGCCGCCGCGGCAGGGGGTGCGCCGTGACCTCCACCGAGCTGCCCGTCGTCACCATGCCCGGCCCCGCCGATGACCCGCTGCAGGCGATGGTCGCGTGGCTGGCGATCGACCCGGCGGATCCGCCACTGGGGGTCCTGGCCACGGTCGGCCCGGACGGCACCCCGCACTGTCG
This sequence comes from Dietzia sp. IN118, assembly GCF_032905965.1. NCBI lineage: Bacteria > Bacillati > Actinomycetota > Actinomycetes > Mycobacteriales > Dietziaceae > Dietzia > Dietzia sp. IN118. The sequence continues at coordinate 526,322 of NZ_JAUMSR010000001.1, forward strand.
GCACCTGCTGGTCTCCGGGGCCACCACCGAGGGCCCCACGTTCCACACCGACTCGCGGTCCCAGAAGGCACTGGACCTGGCCGCCGACCCCCGCGCGACGCTGGTCGTGGTCTCCGCGGACCGAACGCGGCAGCTCACGGTCACCGGGGTCGCGGGGCCCACCGATCCGGACGAGCACCTCGCGAGCTACCACCTGCGCAGTGACTACCTCAAGCTCCTGGCCTGGACCAACGACGTGGCGACGGCCGAGCTCGCGCCGCCGGGCAGGCGCCGGATGTGGGCCGCCACCATCGACCGTCTGGGTCCGTCGCCGACGCTGCCGCCCGAGACGTGGCTGGGCATGCGGCTGCGGCCCGGGTCCGTGACCTTCTGGGCCGCCGGACGCGACGAGCCGTCCCATCGCCGCCGGTTCGTGACGGACGGGCAGCGGTGGCGTGCCGAGGAGTTGCCCGGCTGAACCCCTGCGGAACCCCTGCGGTACCCCTCCCGCGGTGAGATAGACGAGAGAACGAGAGAACCCATGATCACCTTCACCGACGCGCTGGTCCTGCCCGTGTCCGCGGACCCGGCCGCCCCCGCCTGGTTCCACGGCTGGGTCCACGTGGACGACGCCGGCATCATCGTCGGACTCGGCCCCGGCGACCCGCCGCCCGGCCTGCCGGGCACGGTCCACGACCTGGGCGGTGCGATCCTCGCGCCCGGGTTCGTCTCCGCGCACAGTCACCTGTTCACCGCCGGGATGCGCGGTACCGCCCCGGACGACACGCTCTACGGCTGGGTGTCGACGATGGGCGAGATGATGGTCGGTGCGGAGGCCGAGGACCTGTACTGGTTCACCCTCGCCGGCTGCCTGGACTTCCTGCGCAACGGCGTGACCAGCGCCTACAACTTCACCCAGAGCCGGGTGGTGGCGGTGTTCGACCATTCCACCTCGACCCTGGTCGCCGAGCGGGTCCACGACGTCGACTTCCTCACCCGGCAGATCGACGCCCAGGCCGACTCCGGTCTCCGGTGCCTCACCTCCACCCGCCTCGACGACGAGCAGCTGCCCGAGGCCGAGTGCTTCGACGCGTTCGCCCACGTCACCGAGCACCGGCTGCGCACCGTCCCCCAGGAGCTGGACCTGGGTGGGTCTGTGTTCGGGTCGGTGCAGTGGTCCTCGTCGCCGGTCACCGCGGAGCGCGAGCGCCACGCCATGGCCACCCACGGCGTGGGCAACCAGGCGCACTTCGTCGAGACAGCCGAGCATCTCGAGGTACAGCGGGCCAAGTTCGACTGGTACGACCGGGCCGGGGTGCTGGGCCCCGACTTCTCCTTCGGCCACTTCGTTCACCCCACCGACCACATGGTCCGCCGGGTCGCGGAGACCGACTCGGCCGTCATCTGGCAGGCCACCTCCAACGGCCGGCTGGGCTCGGGCATCGCCGACATCACGCGGTTCCGGGACGCGGGCATCCGCGTGGGGATGGGCCTGGACGACCAGTCCTGCACCGACGTGTCCGACCCGTTCCAGAACATGCGGATCGGCCTGTACACCCAGCGCGCCGTCCACTCCGACGCCGCGGTGCTGGCCGCCCGCGAGGTCCTGCGGATGCACACCCTGGGGGCCGCGGAGGCCCTCGGCCTGTCCGGCAGGGTGGGCAGCGTGGAGGTGGGAAAGCACGCGGACCTCGTCGTCGTCGACCCCACGTCCCCGGCCACCGGACCGATCTGGGACCCCGTCGCCACGTACGTCCTGGCCTGCTCGCTGCGCAATCTGACCCACGTCTACGTGGGCGGACGCCTGGTGGCGGAGGGCGCGCGCAGCCTGCACCCGCTCGCCGACGAGGCCGACGCCCAGCTCACCGAGCGCATGATCCGCTCGGCCCGGGCGCGGGGGTTCACCCCGGCGTTCACGCCGGGCCTGGTGCGCGCATGACCTCCGGAGCCGCGGCGGTGCTCATCGAGAACTGCGCGGTCGCGACCATGGCCGGGGCCGGGGCCGGGGCCGGGGTCGGGATCGGGGCCGGGGCCGGTGCCGAGTACACCACCGGCCACGTGCTGCTCGAAGGCGGCCGGATCACCGCGGTGGGGGAGGGGCCGTGCGATCCGGCGCGGATCCCGGCCGGCGCGGAGCGCGTCGACGGCACGGGTTGTCTGGCCACCCCGGGCCTGGTCAACACCCATCACCACCTGTACCAGTGGCTCACCCGGGGGCTCGCGGCCGACGCGACGCTCTTCGAGTGGCTCACCGCCTCGTACCCGGTGTGGGCGGGCATCGACGCCGACGACGTCCACACCGCCGCCCTCGGCGGGCTCGCGCACCTGGCGCTGGGCGGCTGCACCACCACCACGGACCACCACTACGTCGTTCCCGCGGATGCCGGGGACGTGTTCGCCGCCGAGATCGACGCGGCCGCGGCAGTGGGGCTGCGCTTCCACCCCAGCCGCGGGTCGATGGACCTGGGCCGCAGCTCGGGCGGCCTGCCGCCGGACTCGGTGGTGGAGGGCATCGACGCGATCCTCGCCGGCACCGCCGACGTCATCGACCGCTTCCACGACGCCGGGCCCGACTCGATGTGCCGCATCGCCGTGGCACCGTGCTCACCGTTCTCCGTGACCGGCGACCTGCTCCGCACCAGCGCCGAGCTCGCCCGCGAGCGGGGCGTGCGCCTGCACACCCATCTGGCCGAGACCGACGACGAAGAGGAATTCTGCCGCGAACGCTTCGGCAGCACGCCGATGGAGTACATGGAGTCGGTGGGCTGGGTGGGCCCGGACGTATGGTTCGCCCACACCGTGCACCTCGACGACCCGGCGATCGCCGCGATGGCCGCCGGCGGGATGGCGGCCGCCCACTGCCCCGTCTCCAACGGTCGTCTGGGCGCCGGCATCGCCCGCGTCCCGGACATGCTCGCCGCGGGGATCCCGGTGGGGCTGGGCGTGGACGGCTCGGCGAGCAACGAGTCGGGCGTGCTGTGGGAAGAGATGCACACCGCGCTCCTGCTCGCCCGCGCCACCCGCGGGCCCCGGGCGATGGACGTGCGCACGGCGCTGCGGATGGCCACCGTGGACGGCGCCCGTGCGCTCGGGCGGGAGGGCGAGATCGGGCGGCTGGCCGTCGGATACCAGGCCGATGTCGCACTGTGGCGCCTGGACACCCCGGCCCACGCAGGGATCGACGACCCGGTGGCCGCGCTCGTCCTGGGGTCCCGCCCGCCGATGGCCGGGGTGTGGGTGCAGGGGCTCCGGATAGTGGCCGACGGGCAGGTCCTCACCGTGGACACCGACGCCGTGGCCCGCGACGTGGTGGCCGCCCGCCGGCGGCTGCTCGCCCGGGCGGGGTGAGGGCGGTGGACCTGGTCAGCGTCACCGCACTCCACCGACCGCGCAGCCGGGACGAGGCGCACGCGGCCCTGCTCGCCGGCGCCACGGCCCTGGCCGGCGGGACCGCCCTGCACGGGGAGGCGCACCTGCACCCGGCCGGCGCCGCGGCCCCGCCGGGGGAGACCACCCCGCTCACCGCGCTCGTGGACCTGCTCGACCTGCGCTGGCCCGACGTCGAACCGCTGCCCGACGGCGGCCTGCGGGTCGCCGCTACCGCCACGCTGCGGACCGTGCTCGACCACCCGCTCACCGCGCCCCTGCGCCCGTTCCTCCACGACGCGTTCTCCTGCCTGCTCGCCTCGTGGAAGATCTGGGGCCGCGGCACCTGGGGAGGCAACCTCTGCGCAGCCCTGCCCGCCGGCGCCGGGACCGCCGCCGCCTGCACGCTCGACGCGACCGCCGAGATCTGGACCCCCGACGGCGGCACCCGCACCGTCCCCGCCGCCGAGGTGGTGGTGGGCCCGGGTCGCACCTGCCTGGCCCCGGGCGAGATCCTGCGCGCGCTCGTCATCCCCGCGTCGGCGAGCCGGGCGCGCTACGCGGTCCGGCGGCACTCGCTGGTGCCCAGCGGCCGCTCCGGCTCCCTGGTCACCGGGCGACTGGACCCCGGCGGCCGCTGCACGCTCGTCGTGACCGCCGCAGTGCCCGCCCCGGAGGTGCTCACCTGGGACCGGCCCCCCACGGCCGGCGAGGCCGAGGCCGCCGTGCGCGACCTGCCCCGCTGGCACGACGACCCCCAGGGCGATCCGGGTTGGCGGCGTCACGTGGCGGGGATCGCGTCCCTCGCCGTCGTCGCCGAACTCACCCACCCCACGTACCGGGAGGCACCATGCTGATCACCGTCGACGGACGCGCCCACGACCTGGACCCGCGCCCCGGGCAGTGCCTGCGGACGCTGCTGCGCGAGTCGGGGGTGCACGCGGTGAAGAAGGGCTGCGACACCGGCGACTGCGGTGCGTGTTCCGTGCTGGTCGACGGCGTGCCCACCCATTCCTGTGTGCTGCCCGCGCACCGCGCCGAGGGCGCCGACGTCCGCACCGCCGCCGGGGTGCCCGACGAGGTGCCGGCCGCGTTCGCCCGCGCCGCCGGGTTCCAGTGCGGGTTCTGCACGGCGGGGATGGTCACCACGGTCACCGGGCTGGGGCACGCGCCGTGCGCCCGGGACGGCGGGCCGGCGCCGAGGATCGCCGCGATGAAGGGCAACCTGTGCCGCTGCACGGGCTACCGGGCGGTCGAGGACGCCCTCGACGGGGCCCGGAATGCGTGCGCCGCCGGGGGGATCGGGAGCCCGGTCGCCGCCCCGGCCACCGAGCGCGTGGTGCGCGGCGCCGAACCCTTCACCCTGGACACCGACCTGACGGGCTGCGCGCATCTCGCGGTGCTCCGCTCCCCGCACGCGCACGCCCGCATCGTGTCGATCGACGCCTCCCGCGCCCTCGCGATGGACGGCGTGGTCGCCGTGCTCACCCACCACGACGACCCCGACGTCCTGTTCTCCACCGCCCGCCACCAGCGACGTACCGACGATCCCGACGACACCCGCGTGCTCGACCCGGTCGTGCGTTACCACGGTCAGCGCGTTGCGGCGGTGGTGGCCGAGTCGGAGGCACTCGCCCGGCGGGCCTGCCAGCTGATCGAGGTGCGCTACGAGGTGTTGCCGTCGGTCCTCGATCCCGAGGCCGCGCGTGCCCCCGGAGCGCCAGCGATCCACGGCGACAAGGGTCCGGAGTCCCGGATCGCCGACCCCGCGCGCAACGTGGTGGCCGACTGGTTCGGCGAGGTGGGCGACGTCGACGCCGGGATCGCCCGCGCGGCGCACACGGTGACCGGCACGTGGAGCACCTCGCGGGTCCAGCACACGCACCTGGAGACCCACGCGGTGATCGTGCGGCACGTCGACGGCGGGCCCCGGGTCGGTGGGTCGCTCGACATCCGCTCCTCTACCCAGGTGCCGTTTCTCGTGCGCGACGAGTTGGCGTGGATCTTCGGCCTCGACCGCGATGAGCTGCGCGTCCACGCCGCGCGGGTGGGCGGCGGGTTCGGCGCCAAGCAGGAGATGATCGTCGAGGACCTGGCCGTGCTCGCGGCCCTGCGCACCGGCCGCGACGTGGTGTGGGAGTACTCGCGCGCGGAGCAGTTCACCTCCGCCACCGTGCGCCACCCGTACCGCACCACCGTCACCGTGGCCTGCGACGACGACGGCCGGCTCACCGCTCTCGAGCTGGACGTGCTGTCCGACGCCGGCGCCTACGGGGGCCACTCCGCGGGCGTGATGTTCCACTCCATCACCGAGTCCGTGGAGCTGTACCGCTGCCCGGCCAAGCGGGTGACCGCCGAGGCCGTCTACACGACCACCGTGCCGTCGGGGGCCTTCCGCGGGTACGGGCTGGGGGAGGTGGGGTTCGCCCTGGAGAGCGCGCTGGACGAACTCGCCGACGCCGCCGGGCTGGACCCCGTGGAGCTGCGGCGGCGCAACGTGGTGCGCCCGGGTGACGCGTTGGTGAGCTCCGCGGGCGACGACGACGAGCTGGCCCTGTCCTCCTACGGACTCGACCACTGCCTGGACCTGGTGGCAGGGGCCCTGGCCTCCGGTCGCGGGGAGACCGCGCCGCCCGGGTGGGCGGAGGGGACCGGGATCGCGCTGTGCATGATCGCCACCAATCCGCCCGGGGGCCACCACGGTTCGGCCCGCGTCGAGATCACCGCCGACGGCACCGTGCACGCCTACGTGGGCACGGCCGAATTCGGCAACGGCACAGCGACCGTGCACACCCAGATCGTCGCCGAGGCGCTGGGCGTGCCGTCCGACTCGGTGGTCCTGCACGCGTCCGACACCGCCCTGCTCACCCACGACACGGGTGCGTTCGGCTCCGCCGGCACCGTGGTCGGTGGGCGCGCCCTGCACCGCGCGGCAACCCGGGTCGCCGAGCTGCTCCGCGCCGGAGCCCGCCTGCCGGTGTCCGCCGAGGGGTGCGCCGACGGGCTGGGTCGGCAGGCCGCGTTCACCGTGCAGGGCGTGCGGGTGGCCGTGTGCCCCGACACCGGGACGGTGAAGGTCCTGCACAGCGTCCACGCCGTCGACGCCGGGCGGGTCCTCAACCCGCAGCAGCTGAGGGGGCAGGTGGAGGGCGGCGTCGCCCAGGCCCTCGGGGCGGCGCTGTACGAGCGGGTGATGCTCGACGAGACCGGCGCGGTCACCAACGCGACCCTGCGGCACTACCACCCACCCCGCATGGGCGACGTCCCGCGCACCGAGGTGTTCTTCGCCGACACCGTCGAGCCCGAGGGCGTCCTGGGCGCCAAGTCCATGTCCGAGGCCCCGTACTGCCCGGTCGCCGCGGCCGTGGGGATCGCGGTCCGGCGGGCCACCGGAGTGCGGCAGGACCTCATCCCCCTGACCCCGGACCTGGTGTGGATGAGGTCGTTCGCGCCGCGCGACGGCGGGTCTCCCGCGGCGACGGGCCGGACCCCGTCCGCCGCCGTGTCGACCGGCGGCCGCGCGTGAGCGCGCGGGTGTTGCGGGTGACCGGTGCCTCGGCGGTCTGGTCGCCGGGGCTCGAGTCGGCGGACGCCTCCACGGTGGAGTGCGTGGACGGGCGGATCGCCGCCGCGCCGGACGATGCTGCCGCCGCGCCCGACGGCGCTGCCGTGGTCGAGACCCTTGACGCCGACGGCGGCGTCGTCACCCCGGGCCTGGTCAACGCCCACCATCACCTGCTGCAGAGCGCGTTCCGCACCCTGCCCGGTACCCGCGGCGTGGAGATGGCCGTGTGGCTGGCCCGGATGCGCGAGGCCTACGTCGCCGCGCGGGTCGACGATGAGCTGGTCGAACTGTCCGCCCGCGTGGCGCTGGCCGAGTCACTGCTGTGCGGCGTCACCACCGTGGCCGACCACCACCTCACCTGGCCGGCGGGCGCGGACCCCATGCAGATCGCCGGTGCTGCGTACGCCGGCGCGCAGGCGCTGGGATCGCGACTGGCCTTCGTCCGCGGCACCGCCGGAGACGACCCGGATGCCGCAGCGGCGTCGGTCGAGGCGATCCACGCTGCGCACCTGCCCGGCGCGTCCGGCGGGACCACCGCCGACGGGATGCGCCAGCTGGCCGTGGGGCCGTCGGGTGTGCACGCAGACGGGCCCGCGACCTTCGCCGCCATGGGGGAGGTCGCGCGCCGGCTCGGTCTGCGGCGGCGCACCCAGGCCAACGAGCAGGTCGACGTGGCCCGGGCCGCCGAACTGTACGGCCGTCGCCCCCTGGACCTGCTGGAGGAGTGGGGCTGGCTCGCCCCCGACGTCACCCTCGCCCACCTCTGCGACATCACCGACCCCGAGATCGCGTCGATCGCCGGGAGCGGGGTCACCGCGACCCATGCCCCGGCCTGCGATCTTCCGATGGGGTGGGGCGTGGCGCCGGTGGCCCGACTGCGCGACGCCGGGGTGACCGTGGGACTCGGGACCTCGGGCGGTGGCAGCAACGACGCCGGACACCTCCTGGCCGACGCGCGCCTGGCGATACAGGTCGCCCCGCTCGCCGGTAGGCCTCTGGACGCGCTCGAGGTGCTGGAGATGATCACCGCCGGCGGCGCCGACGGCCTGGGGCGCCCCGAATTGGGCCGGCTCACCCCGGGGTCGGCGGCGGATCTGGTGGTGTGGGACGTCAGCGGGGTCGCGGACGCCGGCGTCGCGGATCCGATCCGAGGACTGTTGTGGGCCGCACCCGGGCGCCGGCCCCGCCACGTGGTGGTGGGCGGCCAGGTGGTGGTGCGGGACTTCGAGCTCGTCACCGCCGACGAGCGGGCCCTGGCCGCGGATCTGCGCGAGCAGTGCGCCCGGCGGGGCATCGGACGCTGACCGGCACTGACCTGGGGTGCCCTGCAGGCCCGGTGCAGGGCGCCGCAGGTCAGAGCGTCGGAGAGCCCCGCGCCTCAGGATCCGCGGTAGGTGCTGTACCCGAACGGCGACAGGATCAGCGGCACGTGGTGGTGCGCGGCCGGGTCCGTCACCTCGAAGCACACCACCGCCTCCGGGTAGAAGCCGCTCACTCCGGCGGCCCGGTGATAGCCGCCCGTGTCGAAGGCCAGTCGGTACACCCCGGCCCCGACCTCGACCTGCGCCAGATCGGGGCCCCGGCCGTCGACGTCCGTGACCCCGGAGGCGAGGTCAGTGCCAGCGGAGTCGGTGAGCCGGTAGCCCAGGCCGACCGCCGGGGTGCCGGTGGCGGTGTCCAGGGCGTGGGTGCTCAGCGACATCAGAGGGCTCCGGTCTCGAGCAGTCGGTCCAGCCGCAGGGCGTTGATGGCGGCCAGGTGGTCACGGGTGGTCGCGAGCTCCTCTGCCGGGGTGAGGTCGATCCGCCGGTCGAGTTCGGCCACGATGTCCCGGGCCGACAGCCCGGTCGCGCACACGAGGAACGCGTGGCCGAAGTGCTCGGCGTGCCGACGTTGCCCCTCGGCGAGCCGGCGCGCGAGCTCGGCGTCCGCGGTGGCGGCTGCGCTCTGCTCCCGCGCCGAGGCCTGACCGACCTCCCGGGGCGCGCCCGTGTCTGCGCCGCCGCCCGCGCCGCCCGAGCCCGCGCCGATCGGCGGATGCGCGTCGACCGCGGCCAGCACCTCGGCGTCTTTCTGCTCGTCGAGCACCCGCCGGGCCGCCGCATGTAGCGCGTCGCGGGAGCCGTACGGCCGCCCCTCCAACACCGCGCGCGCCCAGGTCTTCGACCCGGAGAGTTCGGTCAGGACCGGCATCAGTTCCTCTGCGCGCGCGGCATCGAATCCGCTCACGGCGGGATCGACGGTCTCGGCAGAATCAGAGGAAACGGGGGGTGTGGTGGTCTCGGGCACGGGCTCATCATCGCAGCGGCAGGGGCCCGGAACACCGCCGACGCGGCAGTCGTAACACGGCGTAACAATCGGCCCCGGCGCCCTGACCTGCGGTGCCCTGCACGCCGCCCGCAGGGCACCGCAGGTCAGGGGCTCGCGCGGCGAGGGCGCGGCGGGAGTGCGGCGGGAGGAAGGCCCGGGCCGGAACCAAGTAACACTGCCGACACACAACGTCGCTAGCGTTCAGAAACGTCGACGCGCACGCGGACGCACATGCCGGTCCCCGGACGCGCCGCCGCCCGAGCACGAGAGGACCCCAGGATGAAGCTCACCCCCCGCGAGTTGGACAAGCTCACCCTGTTCACCGCGGCCGAGGTCGCGCGCCGCAGGCTCGAGCGCGGGGTGCTGCTCAACGTCCCCGAGGCCACCGCGCTCATCTCGTGGGAGATCGTCGAGCACGCCCGCGACGGCCGCACCGTCGCCGAGTGCATGGACCTCGGCCGGCAGGTGCTCGACGCCGGCCGGGTGATGGACGGCGTGGTCGAGCGGCTGGCGATGATCCAGGTCGAGGCCACGTTCCCCGACGGGACCAAACTCGTCACCGTGCACGACCCCATCGGGCCGGTGGAGCAGAGCGCGTGAGCGGCCACGGGCACGGCGACGCCCACGGGCACGGCGACGCCCACGAGCACGGCCACGAGCCCACCGACCCGGCGACCGCCCGGATCGTCCTCGCGTTGGGCCCGGAGTCCGAGCAGATGCCGGACCTGGACATCCCCGCCGCACGGCCGGGCCGCGACCTGGCCGACCTGGTGGAGGAGCAGGCGCGAAGGCCCGGGGGACCGGATTCGGCGGGAGAGGGTGCCGGTGTCGTCGTCGTCGTCCCCATGACGTTCGGCCGCGCGCCCGCGATGGTCGCCGACTGCTCCCGGACGTTACGCGACGTCCGGGGCAGCACCGACCGCGCACGGCTCGCCCCGGGCTCCGCTGGTTCCATGGGCCCGGTGGCATTGGCGGCGCCGCTCGGCGACGCGACGATGCTCATCACCCGGCTGCGCGCGGTGATCAGGCGGCACGGCGCGGTGTGCTCGGCGCTCGTGGTGAGCCGCGCGATCGACCCGTTCGCCGACGCCGAGCTGTACCGCCTCGCCCGGCTCGCGCGGCAGTACGGGCAGCCCGGCCTGGTCGAGGTGGCGTTCCACGGCGGCGACGAACCCGATCCCGACCTCGCCGAGGGGCTCGAGCGCGTCCGCGCCCTCGGCGGCCGACGCCCGGTGCTGGTCTCGGCGACCCTCGCCCCCGCGCCGGTCACCGGACTCGAGCTGCCCGGCGAGGGCGAGCACCTGTTCGGCCCGGCCGTGCTGCGCAGCGTGATCGACACCCGCGTCCGCGAGGCCGTGCACCGGCTCGACCACGGCGACGACGGCATCGACGCCGCCCTCGACGCCGAGGACGGCCACGGGTACGCCCACTCGCACGTCGCCGCCGACGGCTCCGTCTACACCCACTCCCACTAGCCACCCCAGCCACTCCACCCCGACTCACCCCACCCCGACGACCCCAGGAGCCACACATGTCCGGTTCGGTGCACTACCTCTACGGCGACGGGGACATCGAGCTGGGCGCCGGCCGCGCGACCATCGAGGTGCGCGTGACCAACACCGGCGACCGCGCCGTCCAGGTGGGTTCGCACTATCACTTCTTCGAGGCCAACCGGGAGCTGCGCTTCGACCGGATCGCGGCGTACGGGCGGCACCTGGCGATCGGCGCGGGCCTGGCGGTGCGCTTCGAACCGGGCCAGACGCGGACGGTGCGACTGGTCGACTTCGCGGGCGAGCGCGTGTGCCACGGGTTCTCCGGGTTGGTCGACGGCCCGCTCGACGACCCGGCCGTGCGCGAGCGCGCGCTGGAGCGGATGGTCGCCGGGGGGTTCCTGCACAGCGGCGGGGGCGGCGACAGCCCTGACAACAACGACGACGACGAGGTCGCGCCCGCCCCGGACGCTGTGCCCGCAGCCGAGGGCCCGCCGACCGTGCTCTCGCGCGCCACCTATACCGATATCTACGGACCCACGGTCGGCGACCGACTTCAGTTGGCCGACACCGACCTGGTGATCGAGATCGCCACCGACCACAACGCGGTGACCACCGACGGCAGCAGCGGCTACGGCGACGAGGCCGTCTACGGCGGCGGCAAGGCGATCCGCGACGGGATGGCGCAGGACCCGGCGGGCACGCGGGCGTCGGGCGCGTTGGACCTGGTGATCACGGGCGCGATCATCGTCGACGCGGTGCTCGGTGTGGTCAAGGGCGACATCGGTGTGCGCGACGGGCGGATCGTGGCCGTGGGCAAGGCAGGCAACCCGCACCTGCAGGACGGGGTGCATCCGGAGCTGGTGATCGGGCCCGGCACCGAGGTGGTGGCGGGTGAGCACAAGATCGTCACCGCCGGCGGCGTGGACACCCACATCCACTACATCGCGCCACAGCAGGTCGAGGAAGCCTTGAGCAACGGCGTGACCACCCTGTTCGGCGGCGGCACCGGCCCGGCGGAGGGCACCAAGGGCACCACCTGCACGCCGGGCGCGTGGAACATCGGGCGGATGCTGCAGGCCGCCGACGGGCTGCCGGTGAACATCGGGGTGCTGGGCAAGGGCAACACGTCGCAGCCCGAGTCGGCGGTCGAGCAGATCGTGGCCGGCGCGGCGGGGCTGAAGATCCACGAGGACTGGGGCACCACGCCTGCGGCGATCCGCTGCGTGCAGGAGGTCGCGGACGAGTACGACGTGCAGGTCGCGATCCACACCGACACCCTCAACGAGTCGGGCTTCTACGAGGACACGCGTGCCGCGTTCGGCGATTCCACCATCCACACGTTCCACTCCGAGGGCGCAGGCGGCGGCCACGCCCCCGACATCCTGCGGGTGTGCGGCGAGCCCAACGTCCTGCCCGCCTCGACAAACCCGACGCTGCCGTACACCGTGAACTCGGTGGACGAACTGCTGGACATGGTCATGGTGTGCCACCACCTGTCGCACGACATCCCGGAGGACGTGAGCTTCGCCGACTCCCGCGTGCGCGCCGAGACGATCGCCGCCGAGACCGTCCTGCACGACGAGGGGATCATCTCGATCTTCTCGTCGGACTCGCAGGCCATGGGCCGGATCGGGGAGTCGTGGCAGCGCGCGTTCCAGACCGCCCACCACTGCCGCGTCGAGCGGGGCCCGCTGCCGGAGGACAGCGACCGCAACGACAACGAGCGCGTCCTGCGCTACGTCGCCAAGATGACCATCAACCCCGCCATCGCGGCGGGCATCGCCGACCACCTCGGCTCGATCGAGCCAGGCAAGCTCGCCGATCTCGTGTTGTGGCCGGTCGACTCGTTTGCCGCCAAGCCGTCGTTGATCATCAAGGGCGGGATGATCGTGTGGGCGCCGATGGGCGATCCCAACGCGTCGCTGCCCACGCCGCAGCCGGTGATCTACCGCCCGATGTTCGGCGCGTACGGCGGGGCGCTGCAGTCCACGCGGGTGACGTTCCTGTCCGCCGCCGCGATCGAGGCCGGCGTGCCCGAGGAGCTGGGCCTGACCTCGCCGTGCCTGCCCGTGCGTGGCTGCCGGGGGATCGGCAAGAAGGACATGGTCCGCAACGACCGCTGCCCGGTCATCGAGGTGGATCCCGAGACCTACGTGGTGACCGTCAACGGCGAGCCCGCCACCATCGCCCCCGCCACCACGTTGCCGCTGGCCCAGCTCCACTACCTCGCGTGATGTCCGACCACGACGACCACGACGACCACGACGACCACGACGCGGCCGGCGGCTGCCCTGCGGGCCCTGTGCAGGGCGCGGGCCGTGCCGAACTGTCGACGCTTCTGCTGGCCCTGCAGTTCACCGACTCGTCGTTCCCCTCGGGCATGTACACGCTCTCGCACGGGCTCGAGGGGCTCCGGCAGTTGGGCGCTGTCGACGCCGGGGCCGGAGCCGACGCCGCCGCCGGGGCGCGGTCCGTGGCCGAGGCCGTGCACGGGATCCTGCGGTATTCCGCTGGCCCGGCCGAGGCGACCGCGCTGGCCCTCGCCTGGGCGGCGACCCACGAGCTCGCCCCGCCGCCGGCCGCCAATCCTGCTTGCACTGACACTGCTGCTCTGCTCGCCGCGCTGACCCGCATCGACCGGCGGCTGCACGCCACCCGCTTGACCCGCGAGTTCCGCGACGGCGCCACCCGCACCGGCAAACAGGTGCTCGACCTGGCCGCCGAGCTACTCGACGACCCGGTGGTGTCCGCATGGAACGACCACGTCCGGGCCCGCCGGTCGCCGGGGTCGCAGTCGGTGGTCATGGGCGTGGTCTACGCCCGCGGCGGGCTGAGCCGGCGGGAGGCCGTGGCCGCAGACCTCACAGCGTTGGTCATCAGCCTGTCCGGCGCCGCGCTGCGACTACGACTGGCCGATCACCGCACCGCGCAGGCGCTGGTGCGCGGGGCGGCTCCGGTGATCGCCGAGGTCGCCGACGCCGCGGTGGGCCGGTCGCTGGAGGAACTCGGCGGGTTCGCGCCAGTGCTGGACCTGGCGTCCTGCCACCACGAACGCGCCGACGCCCGGCTGTTCGCCTCGTGACCCGGCCTCCACCCTCCTGACCGGAGTACCTGCGTACCCGGTAGCGCTCTGACCTGGGGTGCCCTGAACGTGCGCTGCAGGGCATCGCAGGTCAGGGCGGATCCCGCCGAGGGCAGGGCCGCGCTGCGTACGCCGCGCAACACTGCCGAAACACGGCTGCACTAGCGTTCGTTGCATGGCAGAGGCACAGCAGGTGTTGCGGATCGGGATCGGTGGGCCGGTGGGCTCAGGCAAGACCGCTCTCATCGAGGCGCTGGTCCCAGAGTTGATCGCCCGGGGACGCACCCCGGCCGTCATCACCAACGACATCTACACGCAGGAGGACGCCGAGCACGTCCGCCGCACCCTGGCCGGAGTCCTCGATCCCGCCCGGGTGGTGGGCGTGGAGACAGGCTCGTGCCCGCACACCGCCGTGCGCGACGACCCCACCATGAACCTCGCGGTGGGGGCGGAGATGCTCGAGGACCACCCGGACGTCGACACCCTCATCTACGAGTCCGGCGGCGACAATCTCACCCTGACGTTCTCGCCGGCACTGGTCGACCTGTTCGTCTTCGTCCTGGACACCGCCGAAGGCGAGAAGATGCCCCGCAAGCGCGGGCCCGGCATCACCGAGTGCGACCTGCTGGTGATCAACAAGATCGACATCGCCCAGTACGTGCGCTGCGATCTGGGAATCATGTCCTCGGACGCTGACCGCGTCCGCTCGGGCAAGCCCGTCGCGCTCACCGACTGCCTCTCCGGGACCGGCATCGCCGAGGTGCTCGACTACTTCGAGTCCCGCCGGGTGGAACTGCTGCCCGCACGGTGAGCGACCGGCTGACCCGGGCCGCCGACCCGGGGTTCGTGTGGCCCGCCGTCGCCGCCGGACCGCAGTCCGGGCCCGGCGCGCTGCCCGTCGGCTCGCCCGGCAAGGTCGGCGTGCTGGACCTGGCCTTCCGCCGGGACGGCCGCGGCCGCACGGTACTGGCCGAACGGTTCCAGAAGTCGCCGCTGCAGGTGATGCGGTCGCTGTACATCGACCCGGTCCTCCGCGAGATGCCGACGGTGTACGTGATGTCGACCGGCGGCGGGATCGTCGGCGGCGACCGGCTGGACATGGAGGTCCGTCTGGCCGAGGGCGCGCAGGCGCTGGTCACCACGCAGGCCGCGAACCGGGTGCACCGGATGGACGTCGGCTACGCCACGCAGACCGTCTCCCTGACGCTGGGCGAGGGCGCGGTGTGCGAGTGGCTGCCGGACCCGCTCATTCCGTACGGCGGCAGCAGGTTCCAGCAGCGGCTGCGGGCCGAGGTGCCCGAGGACGCCGTGCTCATCGCCGGCGACGTCCTCACCGCCGGACGCGTGGCCCGCGGGGAGAGCTGGGACGTGGCCGCCTACGTCTCGGCCGTGGAGATCTCCCGCCCCGACGGCACCCTGCTCGCCGTGGACACCACCCACATCACTCGCGACGAGGCCGGCCACCCGCTGGTCACAGGAGACGCCGACGCGATCGGGACCCTGTTCGTCGTGGCGCCCGGCCCGGCGGAGGAGCTCGCGGCGGTCATGCGCGACGCGGCCGAGGCGATCGGGTCCGCGACCCCGAACTCGGATGGCCTTGATGCGGTGCGGTGCGGGGTGAGCACCCTGCCCGACGGCTGCGGCGCCTGGCTGCGGGTGCTCGGCCGCGGGCAGGAGAACGTGGAGGCAGCGGTGCGCGCGGTCTGGTCCGCCGCGCGAGTGCATCTCCTCGGTGCGCCGGCGCCGGACCTGCGCAAGAGCTGAGAGCCGGGCCGGCCCCGAGAGACGACGGCCGCCGCCCAGCCCGCCGACGCCCAGGTATGCGCCCTCTATGGACCGTTCCGCCAGCACATCCCGCGCGTACGCGTACATAGAGGCATCACAAGCCGAAGGGGACGCGTAACCCCGCGCAGGAGCGGCGTGCGGGCTCAGCCGGCCGCGCCCGCGCACTTGTATCGCGGGGTGGACGAGAAACACAGCGTTCACACAACGCCGGTAGAGGCAACGGTGGCGAAACACCGGCGACTCAGCTGACTCACATCATGTCCTTACCTTTATCCACATCGCGCTTCGAGCCCCGCAGCCCGCGGGAGCACTCGACAGCCGGTCAGTGAAGGTCAGGTCAACCACGTGAACTCCACCTCCATCTCCTCTGGGAAGACAGCTCGCGCGAGCCAGACGCCGCGCTCGATCCGCACCCGGCGTGCACTGGCCACCGCCGGCCTCGTGATCCTGGGTGCGGGTGCGCTCACCGCCTGCGGAAGCCGGACCGGCGACACCGCCGCGGCCGCCGCCGAGTCCTGCGTGGACACCTCCGGCGACACGATCAAGGTGGGCTCGTTGCATTCGCTGTCGGGCACCATGGCCATCTCCGAGAAGACCGTGCGTGACTCGGTGGCGCTGGCGATCGAGCAGATCAACGCCGAGGGCGGGGTGCTGGGCAAGCAGATCGAACCCGTGGTGGAGGACGGCGCCTCCGACCCGGCCGTGTTCGCGGAGAAGGCGCAGAAGCTCATCACCAGTGACTGCGTGGCCGCGATCTTCGGCGGCTGGACCTCGTCCTCCCGCAAGGCGATGCTGCCCGTGGTCGAGGACGCCAACGCGTTGCTCTACTACCCGGTGCAGTACGAGGGCCTCGAGGCGTCGGAGAACATCTTCTACACCGGCGCCACCACCAACCAGCAGATCGTCCCCGCCCTGGAGTACCTCAAGGAGCAGGGCGTGGAGTCCATGTACCTCGTGGGCTCGGACTACGTCTTCCCGCAGACCGCCAATCGCGTCATCAAGGCGTGGGCCGAGGCCAACGAGGTCGAGATCCTCGGCGAGGACTACACCCCGCTCGGCTCGACCGACTTCTCGACCATCGTCAACAAGGTGCGCACCGCCAACCCGGACGCCGTGTTCAACACGCTCAACGGCGACTCCAACGTGGCGTTCTTCCGCGAGTACTCCAACGCCGGCCTGTCCGCCGAGGACACCCCGGTGGTGAGCGTGTCGATCGCCGAGGAGGAGGTCCAGGGCATCGGCGCCGCGAATATTGACGGCCAGCTGACCTCGTGGAACTACTACCAGACGATCGACTCGCCGGAGAACACCGCGTTCGTCGACGCGTTCAAGGCGAAGTACGGCGCGAACCGCGTCACCTCCGATCCGATGGAAGCCGCGTACACGTCGGTCTACCTGTGGAAGAACACGGTCGAGAAGGCGGACTCCTTCGCCGTCGACGCCATCCAGGACGCCGCCGACGGCGTCAGCTTCGACGCCCCCGAGGGCACCGTCACCATCAACGGCGAGAACAACCACATCTCCAAGACCGCGATCGTCGGCGAGATCCGCCCCGACGGCCTGATCTACGAGGTGTGGAGCTCCGGCGAGGCGATCGAGCCCGACCCGTTCCTCGAGTCCTACGACTGGGCCGGCGACCTGTCCGGGAACTGACGCCCGACCGTCAGCCCGGATCACCCAGCCCCGCCCACCCCGCCCGACCCACCCCGCTCCCGGCCCGTCAGTCGGGAGCGGGGGAGGGGGAGGGCGGGACCCGGAGAAAGGAGCCGATGTGGACATCCTCATCGGACAACTCGCGACCGGATTGAGCATCGGCTCCATCCTCCTGCTCGCCGCCCTCGGCCTGAGCCTGACGTTCGGCCAGATGGGCGTCATCAACATGGCCCACGGCGAGTTCATCATGGCCGGCTGCTACACCGCCTACGTCGTCCAGCAGATCACCGCCGCCTCTGGGATGAGCCTGCTGTTGTCCCTGGCCCTGGGTTTCGTCGTCGGCGGCCTGCTCGGCGTGCTGCTCGAGGTGACGCTCATCCGGCGCCTCTACGCCCGTCCACTGGACACCCTGCTCGTCACGTTCGGTGTGGGCCTGGTCCTGCAGCAGATCGCCCGAGACATCTGGGGCGCGCCGGCCGTCAACGTGGCGGTGCCGGAGTTCCTGCGCGGCAGCGTCGAACTGCTCGGTGCGTCGGTGCCTCTGACTCGCGTGTTCATCTTCGTCCTGGCGATCACCTGCGTCGCCGCGGTCATGGCCGCGATGAAGTTCACGCCCATGGGCCGCCGCATCCGGGCGGTCACGCTCAACCGTGACCTCGCCGAGTCGTCGGGCATCAGCTCCCGCCGCACCGACATCACCACGTTCTTCATCGGCTCCGGCCTGGCCGGCGTCGCCGGGGTGGCGCTCACGCTCATAGGCTCAACGAGCCCGACGATCGGCCAGTCGTATCTCATCGACGCGTTCCTCGTGGTGGTCGTGGGTGGTCTCGGCCAGCTGCGGGGCGCCGTGATCGCGGCGTTCGCGCTCGGGGTCCTGCACTCGTTCTTCGAGTACTCCACCACCGCGTCGGTGGCCAAGGTGCTCGTGTTTGTCGCCATCATCATCTTCCTGCAGGTGCGCCCGCAGGGCCTGTTCGCCGTCAAGACCAGGAGCCTGGCATGACCAAGACCATCTCCGTCACCCGAGCGGCTGGCGGCGCCGACTCCGCCGACTCCGCTGCCACCACCGCCCCCGATCCCGCGGCCTCGCCGCCCCGGCGCACCCGCGCCCGACGCCTGCTCACCGGCGACGCCGAGCGGCCACGGTGGATGTTCTGGGCCGCGCTCGCGGTGGCCGCGCTGATCATCTTCGGCCTCGCGCCCGCGCTGCTCAGCGACTTCCGGCTGAGCCTGCTGGCCAAGTTCTTCTGCTACGCGATCGTCGCCAGTGGCATCGGTCTGGCGTGGGGGCGCGGCGGCATGCTGACCCTCGGCCAGGGCGTGTACTTCGGCGTGGGCGCCTACGCGATGGCGATGTTCCTCAAGATCTCCGACGCCCGCGACCGCGGAGGCGCCGACGCGCTGCCCGACTTCATGCAGATCGCCG
This sequence comes from Dietzia sp. IN118, assembly GCF_032905965.1. Classification (NCBI taxonomy): domain Bacteria; kingdom Bacillati; phylum Actinomycetota; class Actinomycetes; order Mycobacteriales; family Dietziaceae; genus Dietzia; species Dietzia sp. IN118. The sequence goes on from NZ_JAUMSR010000001.1 coordinate 544,981, forward strand.
GGATGCGCGAGATGCCCGGGTACTGGGTGCCGTTCGCCTCGCCCGGGTTCACGCTCGCGGTGATCCTGCTGGTCCCGCCGCTGCTGGCGTTCGGGTTCGGCTACCTGGTATTCAACCGCAAGGTCAAGGGCGCCTACTTCGCGATCCTCTCGCAGGCCCTGGCGGCGGCCGCCGCGATCTTCCTCGTGAGCCGGCCGGAGCTGGGCGGGTCCAACGGGCTCAACCGCTTCACCGGGTTCTTCGGGTTCGCGCTGTCCGACCCGGCCAACCGGCGGATGCTGTACTTCCTCGCCGGCGGCGCGCTGCTTCTCGTGGTGCTGCTGGTGCGCCAGCTCATGAATTCCCGGTTCGGCGAGTTGCTCGTGGCCGTCCGCGACCAGGAGGAGCGCGTGCGGTTCCTCGGCTACGACCCGGCGATGGTCAAGTCGTTCGCCTACGCCGTGGCCGCCTTCGCCGCGGGGCTCGCCGGGGCGCTGTTCGTGCCGATCGTGGGGATCATCTCGCCGTCGGCGATCGGTATCGCGCCCTCGATCGCGTTCCTCATCGGCGTCGCGATCGGCGGCCGCGCCACCCTGCTCGGCCCGGTGCTCGGCGCGATCGGGGTGGCGTGGGCGCAGACCGCGTTCTCCGAGGCCTACCCGTCGCAGTGGACCTACCTGCAGGGCATCTTGTTCATCGTGGTGGTGGGGTTCCTGCCCGGCGGCCTGGCGTCGCTGTTCGTGATGCGACGTCCCCGCGCGAAGGGCACCCCCGCAATGACAACGACAACGACGACGACAACGACGACGACGAACTCCGCCACCTCCGACCGGCCCGCCACCACCGGCATCGCCGAACCTGATCCCGATGCGTCGGCGCCCGGCGCCGCTTCCCCCGAGGAGTCCCGATGACCCCGTCCACCGCCTTCGGCATCGGTGCCGCGCTGTCCGCCGGCACCCTGACCGGTGCCGAGATCGGCCTGCCCGGCTCCGCCGCCCGCGCGTCCGCCCGCACTCGCTCCGGTGAAGGAGGCGCAGGCACCTACCTCGAGGTCCGCGACCTGACGGTGACGTTCGACGGATTCAAGGCCGTGGACGGTGTCGACCTCACCCTGATCCAGGGCGACCTGCGCTTCCTCATCGGCCCGAACGGCGCCGGCAAGACGACCGTCGTCGACGCGATCACCGGGCTCGTGCCCGCCACCGGCACCGTCGACAAGTCCGGCCAGCCGGTGCTGGGGCTCAAGACGCACAAGATCGCCAAGATGGGCATCGGCCGCACGTTCCAGACGGCGTCGGTGTTCGAGGACCTCACCGTCGAGCAGAACCTCGACATCGCCGCCGGCGCCCGCCGCGGCCCGCTCACCCTGCTGCGGCGCCGCCACGGCCGGGAGGACAAGGTGACCGAGGCGCTGGAGACCATCGGGCTCGAGCACCTGGCCGGCACCAAAGCCGGGGTGCTGGCGCACGGGCAGAAGCAGTGGCTGGAGATCGGCATGCTGCTGGTGCAGGACTCCGACGTCATGCTGCTCGACGAGCCCGTCGCCGGGATGGGCGCCGAGGAGCGGCAGGCCACCGGGGAACTGCTGCAGCGGATCGCCGCCGACCGCACCGTCGTGGTGGTGGAGCACGACATGGATTTCATGCGGGCCTTCGCCACCACCGTCACCGTCCTGGCCGCGGGCAAGGTGCTCGCCGAGGGCACCGTCGCCGAGATCCAGGCCGACCCCAAGGTGCAGCAGGTCTACCTGGGCACCGCCGCCGCGACCGGCACCGAGCTGGCAGACGAGACCGAGGAGACCCCACGATGACCGCACTGCTCAAGATGACCGGCGTCCGCGCGGGCTACGGCGGCTCGGAGGTCGTCCACGGTGTCGACCTCGAGGTTCCGGCCGGGGGAGTGGCTGCGATCCTCGGTCACAACGGCGCGGGCAAGACGACGCTGCTGCGGACCGCGGTGGGACTGTTGCCGTGCAAGGGCGGCACGATCGAGTTCGACGGCGAGGACATCACCTCCCTGCGTCCGCACGCGCGGGTGGCCCGCGGGATCGGCTACGTCCCGCAGGGGCAGCAGTCGTTCACCCAGCTCACCACGGCCGAGAACCTGCAGCTCGTCGCCGATGGGCGCAAGCGCGGCAAGGCGCTGATCGACGAGTCGCTGGACCTGTTCCCGGCGCTGAAGGAGCTGCTCGACCGCAAGGCCGGCCTGCTCTCCGGCGGCCAGCGGCAGCAGTTGGCGATCGCCCGGACGCTCATCACCGAACCCCGGATGCTGGTGCTGGACGAACCCACCGAGGGCATCCAGCCGAACGTCGTCGCCGAGATCGAGCGCATCATCGTGGATCTCGCATCTCGCGGCGACCTCTCGGTCCTGCTCGTCGAACAGCACGTGGGTTTCTCGCTGCGGGCCTCGGACGTCTACTACGTCATGGAGTCCGGGCGGATCTCGCACTCAGGCGCCTCTGATGCGACCGCCGCCCACGACGTCTCGTCGGCACTGGCGATCTGACACCGCGCCCGCGCGCCTGCGCCGGCGCCTGCATCCGGACCGCCGCCCGCCGATACCGCCTCTGACCTGGAGTGCCCTGCTCAGCCCGTTCAGGGCGCCCCAGGTTAGAGGGGTCGGACCGGCCACGCCGCGGGCGCGCGTCCCACACCGAATTGTCGACACCGTTAACCGCTCGGGGCAAAGACTGCTTGTTCTCTTCTCGGCGCCGAGACTCCCTCCCCGGCGCCGCGGGCTCACTGATCGGCCGCAGTGAGAGCGAACCGTTCCCTCAGGCCTGTGCGAAAGGCGCCCCCTCATGGCGATTGCCCAACCCAAGCGTGTCAAGGAGATCACCAAGTCGATCTCCGAAGGCGATATGGAAGCGGCGGCCACGTCCACCATCAACTTCATCCTCGATTCGTGAGTGAACGGCTTCGGACCGGTCAAGGGTGCGGAGACCATCGCCGCCCTGTCCTGAGGGGTCAGTGGTGCGTTCATATCGATCGCCTCCTTCATGCGGTCGACTGCGGAGACCATCTCCTGCAGGTGCGAGATGCGTCCGACCAGCAGCTCCCGCTGGCGACGAGGCGCTCAAGCACTCCGGTGGCGACGCCGAGAAGGCCATCAAGCGGATCATCGCCACGCACACCAGGGTCGTGGGCGCGTCGGGGTTCGTTTCCGGGCTTGGCGGGCTTGCCACGATGGCGGTGGCCATTCCCACGGATGTCACCGTCTTCTACACCCGCGCCACCCGGATGATCGCGGCCGTTGCGCACCTACGCGGATATGACGTCGACAGCGACGAGGTCCGCAGTGTCATCGCGGTGTCGCTGATCGGATCCGCCGGTGTGGAGGCGATGTCCAAGGCCGGCGTCGAGATCGGCACCAAGACGGCCGTCGCGGCCCTGAAGAGGGTGCCGGGCACCGTCCTGACCAAGATCAACAAGGCGGTGGGCTTCCGTCTGGTCACCAAGTTCGGCACCACGGGGTCCATCAACCTGGTCAAGGTCGTGCCCGTGGCGGGCGCGGCCGTCGGCGGGACGATCAACATCGCGGGCATCCGATCGATCGCCGGCTACGCGAAGAGCAACTTCCCGGCAGTTGACCCGGTGGTCGTGCCGGGCACTGTGGTCTGAGCCTGCCGTCTGACAGTCGGCCCCCCCCTGCCGCGTTGCGTCGAAACCACCGCTGAACTGCGGTGCCCTGCAGGGCCCGTTCAGGGCATTGCAGGTCAGCGCCTCCGGGAGAGCGGGGCCCGCGTCTCCAATCGGTTCGCTGGTTGTCCACTGGGGGTCGGCGGCGCAGGGCCATGAGGCCACCTCAGCGTGTGTCACTATCCTGATGCCCTGATGCCTACTCAGAGTGCCGCGTATCTCTCCGCGCACTTCGGACAGAGGGGCAAAGAGTGATGGTCTTGCCGCGGGACGAAAAAAGGGCCGCAGAGTGCGCGTACGGCTTCCCCGTTAATCGTCTTGCCCGCAAGGTGCTCACGATGGGTGTAGTGGCTCATCGACCCCGGCTCAGAGAGAGCCAGGTCGCCCGCTGTCACCAAAGTCGCCAGCGCCTCCCGTCGCTTCGCCCATGCCCCCGGGTCCGCGATGTTGGAGTAGATATCCCCGTAGCGATCCCAGCCCTGCTCTGGTGGATCAATCGAGATCAAAATTCGAATCGTCAATTGCCATAAGAGATCACTCGCAGCGAAGCGTGGCTCAGGCGTGATCTCCACGGTGATTTCGTCCGCTCGATAGTCATCTTCGCGCACGGCCTCCACGCTGAAGCTCACGTGAGCGAGATCGCCTACTCCGGGGATCGGATGGTGGACTCGGGCTCGGTACTCCCCACCGGAGTGAACACTGCGCAGTGCGTCAAGAACTGTTCGCTGGGCCTCCAGTTCCCACTCGGTGCGGAGGCGTGCTGCAGTCTCCTGCTTGAGAAGTCGCACATCAGCGTCGTTCTGAAGAGAACCCAGGGCGAGGTCTTCGTCAGAGCAGGTCGGCGATTTCGTCCTCGACAGAGGCGGCGGTCTTCTGCTGGTGCGCGAAGCGCTCGGCGAGCTCGCGCTGATCGCGGTTATGGCGTGACTGGAATTCGAGAAGGTCGCGCACGCGAATGCGTCGGTCGCGGCCCACTCGATGGAAGAGGATCTCCCCGCGGTCCAGCAGTTTGTAGAGGTGGGAGCGGCTCATCCCGAGTCGCTCGGCCGCCTGGTTCGGGGTGAGCGTGGAATCAGCGTCAATTGTGATGACTTCATCGCCGTCACGCACCCGGCGGGTCAGGTCGAGGAGAAGGTCGCGCAGTTCAGGGCCAGCGTCGGATCGCGCGAAATCTTCGAGGGCGTCGAGTTGGTCGACGGGAACGTTCTCGGTCGCGAGAGCATGCATTAGAGGTCACTCCTGCTCGCCGCTGACAAGGCGGAATTTCGTTGAATGCAGATGTTGCACGTGTCGTACATGTCGCAGATGACGCAAGCGTACGGCAGGCGAGCGCCCATGCCAAGACCATCCGTCGCTCGTGAGGGGGCGGGTGCGTGGATCACTGGGAGCCGGCCGCGGCCCTAACACCCCGCGCCTCACGCCCCCCGCAACTCCGCCAAGCGCAGCGCCAGCCGCAGCTCCAGCGCGCGGTCGCCGCGGCGCCAGCCGGTGCCCAGTACGGAATCGAGCCGGTCGAGCCGCTGGTACACCGTGTTGACGTGCACGAACAGTCGCTCGGCGGTGGCGGAGGGGCTGCCGTCGGCGCCGAACCACGCCTCGAGGGTGTCGAGTAGCGCGGTGCCGCGGGTGCGGTCGAAGTCGCGCACCGGGCCGAGGTTGCGCTCGATGAACTGCGTGACGAACTCGCGGTCGACCTCACTGAACAGCAGCGCGTAGCCATCGGGGGAGTACGACGACGACAACGGCCGCCACCGCCGCCCCCGCACGCAGTCGCTCGCTCCCGCCGAACCGGCCGGGCGGTCAGCTGAGCTGCGCCAACAGCTCCTTCCACACCGGCCGCCAGTAGGCGATCGCCTCGGCCGAGTCGAGCTTGGTGTGCGCCAGCCCCACGCTGGCCTTGCCGCCGGCCTTGTCGCTGAAGTTGACCGCCACGCGCGTGCCGTCGGCCAGCGGGACGCGCCAGTAGCGCCACTTTTCCGACCGCGTCACCGACGCCTCGCCGTCCACCGGGATCCCGCCGAACTCTTCGCGCCCGGCGACGAGCTCGGTCCACGCCTGCAGTGCAGAGTCCTTGTCTCCGGCGACGGTCCGCGAGGTGGAGAGCTGGAAGTCGCCGTCGCAGGACTGCCCCGGAACGCGCAGGCCGGCGTGCTGTTCGTAGGCGATGGCCGTGCCCTGCGCCCACCACTCGGCCCGTTCCACCGACCCGGGCATGTGCTCGAGCGTCAGCTGGGCGATCGCGGTGTGGTTCTTCTCCCGCGCCCCGGCTTGCTCGAGCAGTTCGACCCACTCGTCCCACGGGCGGCCGGTGGCGGAGGCGATGGCGGCGGTGTTGGACGGCTTGACCATGCGCTCATCGTGCCGCACCACCGGGCCCGCGGTCGTCGATTGCCGTCGCCACCCACTGCCACGCCGCCAGCCGCGACCGACAACCGCGCTGACCTGGGGTGCCCTGCAGACCCCGTTCAGGGCACCCCAGGTCAGCGGCCCGGCCGGGCGAATCGCCGGTTGGACCCCACCGCCGCGGCAACCGGACGATCATCGAGGGCACGCGTAGGAGGGAGGGGAGCGGCATGGACATCGAAGGAGCCGACGAGCCCGGACGGGCCACCGAACACCACGAGGCCTCTGAACGCAACGAGACCGAAGCGCAGCGCATCGACCGCAACTGGATCGAGCTGCTGCAGGAGTTGCGCATCGTCCAGACCGGCGGCCAGGTGCTCACCGGCTTCTTGCTGGTGTTGCCGTTCCAGGATCGTTTCGCTGAGATCGGCGACGGCGCTCGCGCCCTCTACCTGGCGGTGCTCTCGCTGACGCTGGCGTCGACGGTGCTCCTGCTGGCGCCGGTGATGATCCACCGCGCGGTGTTCCGCTCCCACCGCAAGGATCGGGTGCTGCGGCTGTCGGCGAGGCTGGCCCGTACCGGGTTGGCGATCCTGGGCATCGCGCTGGTGGGTCTGGTGGCGCTGGTGTTCCCGTTGGTTCTGGGCACCGCGTGGGGCCTCGTCGCGGCGGCCGTGATGGCCGCGTTCGTCGCGGTCATGTTGTTCGCGGTCCCGGTCCGTGTCGGCCGTCATGCCGCGACGAATCCGTACGTCTCTGACTGACCGCCGAGCCGGACCGCGGCACACGACGCCCCCTGAACACTGCCCTGACCTGCGGTGCCGTGAAGGGCCCGTGCAGGGCGCCGCAGGTCAGCGACTTGTGGGTGACTACTCGTCCGCGAGAGCGGTCCTGGTTCGGGGCTGTGGGTGCGTCGCCGGAGAGTACGACGACGAGGTCAGCTCCGGCCGCCGTTCGCCGCCACCCGGTGTGCGGAACCGGCGGACGGGCTCGGCCCCGACCACGATCCTTCCGTGGCCGGGGCAGCTTTCCGTGCGGGGCTCCTACGCTTCGGTTGTCTCGACCGCGCTCGTCAGCTCGGTGCCGGTGTCGGTACTCGCGCCGGGGGCCTGCTCGGTGGCGGTGGCGGCCGTCGGGCTGGTCGTCACGGCGACAGTGGTCAGCGACGGTAGGTCGAAGATCCACCCGGCGGTGCCGTCGGGCCGGAGCATGGCCTGGTCGGCGGAGTCGTCGAGCTGGAAGGCGATGACGATCTCGTAGTCCCGTCCCGGTGACAGGGAAGTGGTCGTCGAACGCGCGGCTCGCTCGCAGTCCGAGCTGATCCGTGAGGCCTCGCGGGTAGACCCGCCGGGGCGAACCTCGGCGAAGTCGTCCGGGGCGACGGACGCCCACCGGTCCGGGCCCGCCTCGGCGGAGGTCATGATGCTCAGCGTGAGCTCGACTCCGCAGCCGGGCGTCCGCACGATGTCGTCGACCTTCGCGGTGCCCAGTTCGACGCCGTCGCGGTTCACGACTGCGAATTCTCGCCCGACGCGCACCGACTCAAGCTCCTGGGGGCCGGTGGGGGCGGTGAGGGCTGTAGTCGGCTCGCTGGTTGTGGGCGCAGCGTTCTCTGTCGGGACTGCGGTCTCCGCGCCGGCGGACTCGCCTGACTCGGCTCGGGGATCAAGATCCGCGGTCTCGGCGTCGAGCGGATCCGGGGATTCGGTGGATGTGGTCGCACTCGTAGTGGCACCGGTGGCCGAGTCGTCAGCGGCGCCGTCGAGTGTGGGAAGAGTGGTCCCGTCGTCAGGGCGTTCGGGCGCATCCTCGTCGACGACATCGATGATCGGCTTTAGCGCAGTAGGTGGCTGAGCGGTGCGGAAGGACGCAACTGACGGCGCCAAAGACTGGAAGTTCGTTGCGGTCGGTTGGGCGAGGTTCTCCTCGATCCCCCGCGAGACACCACACTCGGCATTGGCCAGGATGAGGTGGAGAGTCCAGGGATCACCCGTGGCGCCATCTGCGGTCACGTGGAGTCTGAGCTCAGCTCTGGCGTACCCGAGTCCGCTGACTTCGGTGCGCTGTAGGCGGGCGGTGTAGGTGACGCTCCCGTACGTTCGTTGCTTTCGCGTCTCGCTGTTGCGACCCGGCATCGGCACTTCTACAAGGCTGCTTCCGCGTCCGAGATATACGGACTCGTATACGGAGCCGTTCTTTGTAAACCCTGTCACGCCCGGTTTTCCCGGCGTGCACGCCGCGGTTGCGATGGTGGGCTTGGCGTCGTCCGCGGTGGCGTAACGAACGAGGGGAAGCCCGACGGTCGACACCTCGAGTTTGGACGACTGCGCCTGGGCGAAAGCGGTAGCTGTCGACTGCGGGTCTTCGGAACAGATCACGCCGGTCGCGGTCGAACGCGCACAGACGGTTCCCGCGACCGACGCGGGAATGCTGAGGAGCGCGCCCCGGACACTACGTGTGGTCGGGCCGGTGGAGAGCCCGAGTACCGCACTATCGGACTTGCCGAGCGCCTCGACCTTGCGAAGGTTTTCCTGGTCAGCGATCCGGTAGGTCATGCTCCCGTACGCCGCAGTCGCGCGAGCACTGTTTCTGCCGACGTCCTTGTGGGTCGTAAATGACGACGTTCCGGTTACGGTGTCCTGCCAGCTGGCCTCTGTCGGACGCACGGAGCCGACGACCAGGGCAACGCTGGCGACGAGGAGGAACACTCCGGCGATCGTTAAGGAGGTCCGCAGTTGCGGGTGAGACTTACGCATCTGCGTTCGTCCTCTCGACCTCGTCATCACTCTCGTCCCTCGGCCAGAAGGCCCACAGCACGCCCAGCGCGGCGAGCAAGGTGATCCCGCCCAGAACAAACGGGTTGCTGAACCAGACGATGACGTTCGCCAACTCGGGCACCGACCACAGCACCTTGCGCACCGTCTCTACCCGGTACATGCCAGGGTCGACGTCGGGGTTGGCATCACCCTTCATCTGCACGAGCGCCTCGCCCGGCGTCTGGGGAAACACCTCGACCACCCGGTGGGTGACCGGGAGCTGGCCCTCTCCGCGATCGACGGTGATGACGTCGCCCACCCGGATCTCGTCGGCGGAGATCTCCTTGACCACAGCCACTGACCCGGTGGGGATCGTCGGGGACATCGACCCGGTCTTGAACATGATCAGGGAGATGTTCATCGTGATCGCGAGGATCACCAGCACCACGCAGAGGACGCCGCCGGCGGCCAGGACATTGCCGATGCCTGCCCCGATGTACGACCACACCGACCGGCCTCGCGGGGCCCGGTGCGAGGTGGCAACGGCGGGGGCCTCAGACGGCGTCGGCGCGGTCGGCGTGCTCATGCGGTCTCCTAACCGGAACGTGAACAAGAGTGTTCAGTCATTGCGGTGGTGGGCTCGATGCGCCCACCACGGCAATGCGAGTGGATCAGACGGGATCCTGGGAGGTCGCGGCGAACTGCCACTGGATCTTCTCGGAAGTCACATTCGCGACATCGAGGGTGGCTCCGGCGTCAAGGGTCGCGGAGAAGCAGAGCCAGCGGTAACCGCCCGCCTCGACGTCGGTTGTCAGCACGGGATCGGTCATCGCTGCGCCGATGGCCGTCGCTGTGCCGAAGGTGGCGGTTGCATCGCATGTGGGCGCAGTGAGCGCGGTGCCGGCGTCGGCGACGGCCACCTTGACGAGGTTCGCGAGCTTGCCGGCGTCGGAGGTCGTGCGGGTCAGCGTGATGTCCGCGCCGAGGTTCTCCTTGGTCTCGCGGAGGCCGACCAGCTGATAGACGGGCACGCCCGGGATGAGGGCGTTGGCGTTCTGGGTGAAGGTCATGGGGCCCGCGTCATCAGCGGTCACGAACTCATCCCAGCCTTCCTCGGTGCCGGTGAAGTTGCCCTGGATGTTGAAGTCGCTGCCCGCGGTACCAAAGGTGCCCGCGCCCCACACGGTGTCCGACCACGCGGCCAGGGTGACGGCGGCGCCGACGCCCAGCACGAGACCGGACGCCATGATGGCGCGGGCCTTCTTGCGGCGGTTCTGGTTCTTGGCGGCGGGCTGGGGGGTCTGGGGCGCAGTGCTCATGGCGAGCCTTTCTGAGAGAGCGACTGGGGCACCAACTCAACTTGTTGATGCATCTCATTTAGTGTTGCTTATCTACCGTCGGGTAGCAACCGTTGCGTGGGGAAGTGTTCAGAAAGTCACATTCCGCCAGAACCTGGGACAACCGTTGATTTGCACCGCATCTGAGGCGGCCCTCGGCTTTCGCGGGGGTGAACAGACCGGTCTGGACGATCGTCCTGATTGACGGATCTGGAGCGCGCGGAAGGAGCGCGACGGAGCGGTAGCGCTACCCGCCCTTAGGTAGGGCTCAGCGGGAGCCCCCGTCAGTACCGGACGGCCGGTGAGAGCCGCCGTAGGGTGCGCACCGGTGCCTACAGATCCCCGGGCAGCTTGTCGCGGCGGATGTCGCGCCAGGAGGACTGGCGCATGTGGCCGTCGTCTGTGAAGCCCTGGTGGCGGACCTCCACGACGAGCTTGGGCAGGACCCAGTTGGCGTCGCGGCGGGCGTCGGCGGGCAGTTGCTCGACGAACGGGCTGGTCTTGCGCTTGAGCGGCTCGAGCTCCTCGAGCAGCGCGCGGGCCTGCTTGTCGGTGAAGCCGGTGCCCACGCGGCCGATGTAGGTCAGACCCTTCTCGGCGGGAAGGCCCAGCAGCAGCGAGCCGAGGGAGCCGGAGCGTCCGCCCTTGCCCGGCTTCCAGCCGCCCACGACGGCCTCTGTGGTGGTGAGCAGCTTCTCCTTGAGCCACGCCTTGGACCGTCGGCCCGACTCGTACCGGGAGTTCCGGCGTTTGGCGACGATGCCCTCCCAGCCGAACTCCTCCGCCTCGGCCAGGGCGCGGTCACCGGGGCCGTCGAGCACGGCGGGAACGTGCACCCGGTCCACGCCCTCCAGCGCCGGGGTGAGCAGCTCCAGCACTTCGCGACGACGCTCCCATGCCTGCGACTGCAGATCCACGCCGTCGACCTGCAGCACGTCAAAGACGAACAGCTCGACCGGCGGCAGCGAGGAATCGCCGCCCTCGGCGGCTGCCTGCTTGGCGAGCGAGGCGAAGTCCGGGACGCCGTCGGAGCCCAGCACCACGAGCTCGGCGTCGATCACCGCCGGCCGCTCCAGGGCGTCGGCCAGCCCGGGGAACCCGTCGGAGAGCCAGTCCATGGAGTTGCCGTTGCGGCTGACCAGGCGTGCCTGCCCGCCGGCCCCGCTGGTCGCCACCGTCACCCGGTAACCGTCCCACTTGCCCTCAAAGGCCCATTTGTCCTCCGGCAGCGCCGTGACCTCGGCGGCGGTGGGGATCATCGGCAGCGGGGGAGTGTCGGGACGGCCGCCGGAGTCGGCGCCCGAGTTCGTGCCGGAGTCGGAGGCCTTGGTCGACCCGCCGGAGCGGTTCGCCCCGGAACTCTTCGCCCCAGAGCGCTTCGCGGCGGACCCCTTCGCCCGCTTATCGCCCTCGGGATACGACGACTTCGGGTTGTCGCGCCCACCGTAGAAGGAGTCCGGCGACTGGCCCTTCATGTACTGCACGATCCACTGGTTCTTCTCCGCGCTGGTGCGCACGAGCACGTAGCGGCCGGAGACCTTCTCGCCGTGCAGCCATACGATGATCTCGTCGGAGCGCCACTTCTCGCACTCGTACCAGCCGCGATCCCAGATGGTCATGTGGCCGGCGCCGTATTCGCCCTTGGGGATGGTGCCCTCGAACGTCTCGTAGCCCAGCGGGTGGTCCTCGGTGTTGACGGCCAGCCGCCGGTCCTTGGGCTCGGTCGGCAGGTTCTTGGGCACGGCCCACGACGCCAGCACCCCGTGGTGCTCGAGCCGCAGGTCGAAGTGCAGGCGGCGGGCGTGGTGCTCCTGGATCACGAAGATCGGCCCGTCGACGTCGTCGCGATCGGTCTCGACCTCACCCTCGAACGGCTCCGGCGTACTCCGACGATCCCGCTTGCGCCGGTACTCGGCCAGGCTGGTGACCACCGCGTCCTCGCTGGCGGGTTCGGCGTTGCAGCCCTCGACGTCCGTAGATTGCGTGGTGTTGTCGTCGGTGGAGGCTGTGGCGGCGGGCTCGGGGTCCTCGTCATCGGACGACGACCACGAGCTCTTCTTGCCGCTTCCCGATTTCTTCGCCCGCGATGCCGAACCGGTGGAGGAGGTCGACTTCTTCTTGGTGGCCGTCTTCTGGGCTGTGCCCTCGAGCCCGTCGAGGAGGTCGCCGTCGGAGTCCAGGCGCTTGAGCACCTCGTCCCAGTGCAGGTGAGCGAGTCCGCCGTCGCCGAGCTCCTCCCACGAGCGCGGGGCGGCGACCCACGGTTCGGCCCGCCCGCGCAAGGAGTAGGGGGCGACGGTGGTCTTGGCGCCGCTGTTCTGGCTCCAGTCGACGAACACCTTGCCTTCGCGGATGGAGCGCTTCATGGTGGCAGTGACCAGGTCGGGGGTCTGCTTGGCGAGCGACTGCGCGATCTGCTTGGCGACCTTGGAGGCGCTGGCGGCGGTGACGGCTTTATCCAGGCGGGCGTAGAGGTGGATCCCCTTGGACCCGGAGGTCACCGGGAAGGAGTCGAGTCCCGCCTCGGACAGCAGGTCGCGGACGCGGAGGGCCACTTTCGCCGTCGTATCCAGATCCACGTCCTCGCCCGGATCGAGGTCGATCACGATCCGGCGCGTCCGGCCCGGCTCGTCGTTCTCCAGGGTCCACTGCGGCACGTGCAGCTCGAGCGCGGCCTGCTGCGCGAACCACGCGAGCGTGGCGGGAGAGTCCAGCACCGGGTAGCGGACGGTTCGCGAGGAGTGCTCGATCGCGACGCGCGGGACCCAGTCGGGCGCGTGGGAGGGGAGGTTCTTCTCGAAGAAGGACTTGTCGTCGGTGCCGTCGGGCCAGCGTTTGCGCGTCACCGGCCGCCGGCCCGCGTACGTCATGAGCAGCGGGGCGACGGCCAGGTAGTACTCCAGCACGTCGGCCTTGGTGGTGCCGGTGGCCTCGTAGAGCACCTTGTCGGCGTGGGTGAACCGGATGGTCCGCCCGTCGACCTCGACCGACTCGTTCTCACCCTTGCTCGCCATGGGTTCACTCTGGCACTCGAGTCGGACACTGGCGACCGGCGTTGCCGGTACCTACCAGTCGGAACCAGTTTCGAATGGTCGACGGATTGACGTCACTTCATTCTGGGGCGCGAATCTTCCGCCAATTGCCAGTGGGTTTCCGGCGAAGTGATCTGAAGTGTCGAAACCGGGGGAATTCACTTAGCCGGAGTAGAGTTCACTTAGGCCGATAGTGCGAGCCTGGGATCCTGTGAGATCAGAGATTCGATCACGATTCTTCTTGCCATATATAGGCTGTCTCCGAGGGGTAGTACCTCACTTGGAGTTCGGCGTCATCCGTTGCGCTTCTCCTGGTCTCTTTCTGCTTTCGGATGAGTCCCTGCATGGCAGCCTGAATCTTATCGTGTTCGTCGTTGGCGGCGCCGAAAAGTCCTACGTAAACGTAATTTAGTCCTTCGGAGCTGGCAATTTTTTCGAGGATGTGTTGGTCGTTTTCGGACAATGCGGCGCCATGTATGAATAGGTGACCCTTTAGCTTGGAAAGTCGCATATGGCAATAATTCAGGTACGGACTATTTCCGATTCGCGCTTCTTTGTCTGCTTGACTCCCCTCGGTGACTACAAGGGGGTACCTGCCCGATTGCACGTTGTCGCGGATCTGGGTGAGTATCCGTTTACCGCCTGGGCCGCCGTGTCTCAATTTGTTGACATCGTATTCATCTTGATAAAAGTGCATTGCGCCATGTAGGTAAAACACCTGCTGCCCTTCCAGGCTGCTAGGGGTTTCCCACTTCAGCGTGTCGTCGCGGCTGCGGAATCCGTCGCCCTTTGGTATGGCAGGTTCGATACTCGCTTGTAGTGAACACCAGTACAGCAGGAGGTCGTAATTTAGCGTAAAGATCTCTCCGAAGGGGGCAAGGAACTTCTTTGTTGACTCGTACCTCCCAGGGTCGATATCGAATGATGACTCTGGATGAATCTCACTTAGGCAATCAACCAATAGCTGCTTGACTGTATCTGCGTCCTGCATGAGCAGGGAGTGGAGAGTCTCATTGGAATTGTCATACAATTGCAGGATCGAAGCTGCATTATGCAAGTGTTTAATCACAGTCTCAAAATCGGAACTGCTCGCCTTGTCGAAAAGCTTGACGGGGTCCACGTTGAGGCTGCTCGCTGGGATTACATCGCGAAGTCTGCCGTAGTTAAATTTATCGCTGTATGCTTGGCTGAAGCCATTTCCGAGAAGTACTGATCTCGGCCCGCCTATGTCGTCTGCGAACGCGATAGCGTCTTCGAACGTTTTAAAATCAAGGGCCACGGGAACGATTCTATCTTCGTTAGGATGACGGTGGCCCTAGTTACGACCCAGCGGGCCGCGGCTACCGCGATGTTGAGGAACCCTCCGGAAGCACCAACTACCGCAGCCGGCCACCGACCCGCCGGGCCACCGACCCGCCCCCACCCCTCATTTCGTGAAGTCAATCACCAACCGCCCCCGAGTCCCACCGGCCTCAAGACGCTCGTGGGCTCGCCACGCGTCCGCGGGCGCGTAGCTGTCCGCAACACGGAGGGTGACCACGCCGTCTTCCGCCAACCGCCGCAACTCGTCGAGCTTGTCCTGCTCCTCGGCCATATCCGCAACGCTCACGGCGTGGACCTTGAGGTCGCGGCTGCCGTCGCCCTGGTACCAGCGCACCGTCGCGACCCCGCCACCGGTCTTGACCGCGGGGAGGACGGCGGCGTCCTGCACGGCTCCGTCGAAGAGTCCGTCGACGCCGTCGGGGTAGCGCTCGAGGATGCGGTCGGCGACGCCCTCGCCCCGCCGCACGATCTGGTCGGCGCCGAGCGACCGCACCAGCTCCTCGTCAGACTCGGACGCATCGGCCACCACCACGAGGCCGGCATGCTTGGCCAGCTGCACCACATACCCACCGGTCGATCCGGCCGCGCCGGTGACCGCGAGCACCTCACCGGGCTTCAACCCCAGCAGGTCGAGAGCGCGCCGGGCGGTGAGCCCGTTCATCGGAAGCGTCGACGCGGCGACGTCGTCGGCATCGCGGGGTGCGGCGGCGATCGACTGTGCAGGCAAGACGATGTCCTCGCGGTACGCACCGTGCTCGTCGCGGGGGACCACGATCCCCATCACCCGGTCGCCGACCGACAGGGAGGTCTGCGCGTTCTCGCCGATCTCGACGAGTTCTCCGGCGATGTCCATGCCCGGGACGTCGGCAGCTCCACGCGGGGTTCCGGTCTTCGAGCGAGAACCGTTGCGCGTGTAGGTGTCGGTGGGGTTGATGGTGGCGGCCGTGACGCGCACGCGAACGTCGGTCGGCCCGAGTTCCTGGGCGGGGACGTCGACGACCTGCAGGGCGTCGGGGCCCCCGTAGGTCGTCACTCCGACGGCGCGGACGGTGCTGGTTGAGACGGTCATTGTTCCTCTTTCCCGCGGGACCCGTAAGTCGGGACGGCTCCGCTGGATTGGTGGTACGAGTGACTGCTTCCCCGCCGAGTAACCACGCGCCCCCGAGGAACATTCCGGCCGGGCCCCCGGTCCCTCGCCCCAGGAGGGTGAGAGCCCCGAGGGTGACGACGACGACGGCAACCCGTGGTCCCGACCGTCGCCGACGCCCGCGTAACCGCCTGACCGCTCAGGCGTGGCTACTGATGAGCTCGTCCATCGACCGCCCGGACTGTTTCGACCACAGGCTGAACACCGCGCTGGTCATGGCCGCGGCCGCGTAGAGGGCGGAGGCCAGCCCGTGCTCGCCGATCGCGGTGCGCATGCCGGAGGTTGCGTCGCAGTCGAGCAGGACCGCGTCGCACAGGCCGGCCATGCCGTCCGGGGCGTCAGGAAGCCGTGCGCTGTCGCGGACCGTGGCGATGACGGCGGCGGGCAGATCCGGTGCCACCGACTGGGCGAGCTGGCCGAAGCGGGAGGCCACGGTCAGGGCGTCGGGGATCGGCGGGGGAGAGGTATCGGCGGTCAGCTCCAGGGCCTCGAGGAGCTCGCCGGCGGCAGAGGTGTCGCCCCGTTCGTGGGCGTAGAGAACGGCCCGGACCTGCTCGACGGCGGCCTTGTGGCGCTGCTGTGCGCGTTCCATTCCGGCCTGGAGGTCGGCGATGGTCGCGGTCTGTACGTCGACGCCTTCTCGGACCAGGAGCGGGGCGAATCGTTCGAACTGTGCGCGCTGTTCCGGGGATGCCATGGCCCCATTGTGTCTCCTCGGCGCGAACAGGCCGACGGCGCGTCGGCTGTCACGGCGAGGTCGGCCCACCGTTCAGAGGACCCCGGCCAACCCCCCGATCCCTCGCCCGAGGAGGGTGAGAGCCCCGAGGGTGACGACGACGACGGCGACCCGTCGCCCCACCGTGGCGGACACTCGCGTGGCCACCGCGCCACCCAGAAGAATGCCGATCGGAACCATCGCCACGACGAGCCCGATCACGCCGATCGGCGGCAACCCGGAGATCGGCGCGGCCCCGAGACCGACCTTGGTGATGACGGAGGTAGCGCCCATGGTGAAGAAGATCGGCTGCAGGGTGGCGGCGAAGGACCGCTGGTTCCAGCCCGTCGCCTGCGCGTAGACGAGCATCGCGGGCGCGGCCACTCCCACCGCGGTGTTGAGGAATCCTCCGGCCGTCCCGGCGACTGCAGCCGGCCACCGACCGCCCACCTGCGGGATGCGCACGAGTGCTGTGAAGACGAGGGTGCCCAGCAGGGCAGCGCCGATCACCACCTCGAGCCAGCTGCGGTCGGCAGCGCCCACGAGGAGGGCGCCGGGCACGGACCCCACGACGATCAGCGGTGCCAGGTGGAGATAGCGGCGCCAGTCGATGTCGCGCCACAGCGTGATCGCGATGAGGGCCGCGGAGACGGTGGTCGTGATGTTGGTCAGCAGCACGCCGGTGACGGGCCCGAGCAGCAGCGCGAGCGTCGGCGAGACCACGAGCCCGACCCCCATCCCGCTGACCCGTTGCAGGACCGTGCCGAGGATGACGGATGCCGCCGCGATTAGCAGGAGGAGGGGACCGACGTCGGCGGGCATGCACCACAGCATTCCAGTTGCGCCTGCCCGCGACCGGCGGCGCCACGCGCCCCGATATCGCATACTTTCCCCATGCGATCCATCTGGAAGGGCGAGGTCTCCTTTGGTCTGGTGAATGTGCCGGTCAAGGTGTATTCGGCGACGGAGGACCACGATCTGCATGCGCGGCAGGTCGATAAGAAGGACGGCGTGCGCATCCGCTACAAGAAGGTGCGGGACGACAACGGTGAGGAGGTCGAGTTCTCCGACATCGCCAAGGCGTACGAGTCGGAGGACGGCGAGATGGTCATCCTGACCAAGGAGGACCTGGCGAGCCTGCCGGTGGAGCAGTCCCACGAGATCGAGGTGACGGAATTCGTCCCGGCCGACCAGGTGGATCCGGTGGCCTTCGACAGCGCCTACTTCCTGGAGCCGGCGTCGCGGTCGAACCGGGCGTATGTGTTGATGCGCGAGGCGCTGGAGTCGACGGACCGGCTGGCGATCTGCACGTTCACGCTGCGTAACCGGACTCGGTTGTGTGCGCTGCGGGTGTACAAGGACGTGCTGATGCTGCAGACGTTGTTGTGGCCGGACGAGATCCGCCCGGCGATTCTGGAGGGCCTGGACAAGGAGGCGAAGGTCCGGCCGCAGGAGGTCAAGATGGCGGCCTCGCTGATCGAGACGATGGCGACGGATTTCGAGCCGGAGAAGTACGAGGACGACTACCAGCTGCAGCTCAAGGAGCTCATCGAGGCCAAGGCGGCCGGGGGAGAGGCGTTCACGGTCGAGGAGCGTGAGGAGGCGAGCGACGACGACGGTGACGACGAGGTCGCCGACCTGCTTGCCGCCCTGCGGGCGAGTGTGAAGGATCGCGGCGGCGACGCAGACGACAGCGACGACGAAGACGACGACGAGGACTCCGGCTCCGGGAAGAAGTCGTCGGCCAAGAAGCGCAGCTCGAGCTCGGCAAGGAAGACCCCGGCCAAGAAGACGGCGGCGAAGAAGGCTCCCGCCAAGAAGGCAGCGGCAAAGAAGGAGCCGGCGAAGAAATCAGCGGCGAGAAAGTCGACCGCCAAGAAGTCGACCGCCAAGAAGTCGACAGCCCGCAAGACGCCCGCCAAGAAGTCCGCCTAGCCCCCACCGACAGCCGCGCGATCCAGAGATCCGCAGCGCTCCTCCCGGTGTGCTGGCAGCAATCAAGCTGAGCCTGCGGCAGCGCTGCGGAGCGGGAGTACGGAATGGTTGGTCAGCTCGAGAACGGTTTCGCCGCTGGTGTCGGCGAGTTCTGCGGTTATGGTCACTTTCGCATCGCCGCGTTCGGGTCGTGGAGTCATTTCTTGCACTGTCAGGTGTCCGATCAACGTGGTGTCCGGCCGCACCGGCCGACGGAACTGAATCTCGAAACCGCGTCCCACCCCTCCCGTGAAACGGGACCAGAAGGCGGGCACGGCCAAGCGCTGGTAGATCGCCAAGGTGTGTAGTCCACTGGCGATGACGCCACCGAGCGGGGTTGTCGCGGCCGCGGTCGGGTCGGTGTGGATGAACACCGGATCCCACTGCCGTGCGTAGGTGACGATCTCCTCCTCGGTGATGGTGTAGCTCCCGAGTGGGATCTGTTGGCCGGGTTCGAGATCGTCCGCGTAGTAGATGTCGGTCATGTCGCCCTCCCACGAAGTCGGACTATCAGCGGTTCCGATCGTCCGGACTCCACTCTGAACTCAGCCGAGTCGTGGCGTCGATTACCTGGGAGGTCATGGAACCGGGTCGTTCACTGGGACAGACTTGTCCCATGACGACGAACACCGGCACCGCCGCCTCCGTTTCTGTCGGCGCACTGCTCCGGCAATGGCGCATGCATCGGCGAGTGAGCCAGCTCGAGTTGTCCAACGGGGCAGCAATCTCCACTCGTCACCTCAGTTTTGTGGAGACCGGGCGGTCCCAACCCAGCCGAGAGATGGTGCTTCGGATTGCAGAGCACCTCGATGTACCCTTGCGGGACCGCAACCAATTGTTGATGGCTGCCGGCTTCGCGCCGCGCTACTCCGAGAATGACCTGGATTCTCCCGGAATGGCATCGGCTCGGACTGCGGTGCGCGAGATTCTCGCAGCCCACGAGCCGTACCCGGCCCTGGCGGTGGACCGGATGTGGAATGTGATCGAGACCAACGCTGCGGTCGGTGTACTCACCCAGGTCGTCTCCCCGGATCTGCTCGCCGAGCGACCACTCAACGCACTGCGCATGACGCTGCATCCGGAGGGCATGGCACCTCACATCGCCAACTTCTCTCAGTGGCGCGCATTCGTGCTCGGCGGACTTCGTCGGAGTGCCCTGGCGTTCGCTGACAACGAGATGCTCTCGCTCCACGATGAGCTGGCCGCCTACCCCCACCACGGTTCCGATGACCGACAGCCGACCGACACCGATGCGAATCCCGTGTATGCTCCGCTGCTCGTACAAGTCGGCGATGCGCGTCTGTCGTTCTTGGCGATGATGGCAACGTTCGGAACCGCTCTGGATGTCACCTTGTCGGAACTGGTCATCGAGACGTTCCTTCCCGCTGACCCGGCCACCGCCGCCTACCTGGCGCGTCACGGGGTATGAGCTACAGCTCCCACTTCACGGGCTGGGAGATGACGTCGGCCAGGTAGCGGCGGTAGTACCGGGCGGAGCGGTCGACGAACACCTCCATCGCGGCCTCGGCCGCGTCCGGATCACGGGGATTTCGAGCCGGAGAAGTACGAGGACGACTACCAGATCCAGCTCAACGAGCGCATTGAGGCCAAGGCAGCCAGGGGAGAGGCGTTCACGGTCGAGGAGCGCGAGGAGGCCAGCGACGACGACGGTGACGACGAGGTCGCCGACCTGCTTGCCGCCCTGCGGGCGAGTGTGAAGGACCGCGGGGGAGACGCGGGCTCCAGCGACGACGATGACAAAGACGACGAAGACGACGACGACGACGAGGGCTCCGGCTCCGGGAAGAAGTCGTCGGCCAAGAGGAGCAGCTCGAGCTCGGCGAAGAAGACCCCGGTCAAGAAGACGGCGTCGAAGAAGGCTCCGACCAAGAAGTCGGCCTAGCTACAACGTCTAGCGACGGGCTACGCGTTCAGGATGGACCGTTCCCGCTCTGGTGGACACCCGGAGATGAGCGGTGAGTTCCCCCAAGATAGAGGGAGCGGATTATGGGATCTACTCGTCGGAGCTTCACTGCCGAGTACAAGGCCAACGCGGTAAGTTTGGTCATCGATGATGGCCGTGCGATCGCCGAAGTTGCACGCAGTATCGGCGTTCACGAGATGACGTTGGGGAAATGGGTGAAGAAGACTCGAGACGAGGGAAACGGTGAGTCTGACCGCCCGTTGAATGAGGACGAGCGGGCGGAACTCGAGCGCCTTCGCGAAGAAGTGAAGCACGCCCGGATGGAGGTGGAGTTCGCAAAAAAAGTAGCGACCTGGTTCGCGAAAGACCCGCGGTGAAATTCGCGGCTATCGCGGACTGGGCTGAATCCGATTCATATCCGGTCACGTTCATGTGTGCTCAACTCGGCGTATCGACTTCTGGCTACTACAAGTGGCGCGGCAAGTCGCGCTCAGCTCGAGACCTCCGAGACGACGAGTTAACAGCGCTGATCGAGTACCACTACGAGCACCTCAACGGCCGTCCCGGCGTTCGGCGCATGCGTGCGGAACTCGCCGCCGGCGGCCACCGGGTCTCGCACAAGCGGGTGTGGCGGCTCATGAAGGTCGCAGGTCTGGAAGGCCGCCACCCGAAGGCGTGGAAACGCACCACCGTCGCCGGAGACAGCCCCGTTGGGGCACCTGACCTCATCGGCCGCGACTTCACGGCGGCCGAGGCGAACACCAAATGGTGCGGCGATATTACTTACGTACGGACCTGGAACGGCTGGGCGTACCTGGCCACCGTCATCGATCTGCACTCCCGGATGGTCGTCGGATGGGCCGTGGCCGACCACATGCGAACCGAGCTGGTCACCGACGCACTGGACATGGCCATCGCTCGTCGTCGACCACCCGGAAAAGTCATATTCCACAGCGATCGCGGAACTCAATACACGTCCACCGACTTCGATAAGTACTGCACGAAAAACAATATCCGACGATCATTGGGGCGCACTGGCATTTGTTTCGACAACGCGGTCGCAGAATCATTCTTCGCGAGCTACAAGAAGGAACTCATTCACACGCGCCCGTGGCCCACTCTAAAAGCACTCAAAAAGAGCACATTCACCTGGATTGAGGAGTACTACAATAGGGCCCGACGACATTCCACACTGGGCTATTTGACACCAGCCGAGTTTGAACTAGGATTCAGAGACATATACGAACTCGCCGCTTAATTGCGGCTCTTCGCATCTAAGTGTGGGGTCAGGTCCGTAGCCCGCCGGCGATGAGGAGCATCCGCAGGCGGTAGTTGTCGCGGTTGCGGTAGCCGCGGGCCAGGCGCCGGTGGAGTTCGATGAGGCCGTTGATCGCTTCGGTTCCTCCGTTGTTGGATCGGTCGGTGGTCCAGTAGGCGAGGAAGGAGTCCTTCCACTTGCGAAGAGTGCGGCCGAGGCGGGCGATCTCTGGGATCGGGCAGGACGGCAAGGTCGCGAGTATCTTCTCCGCAGCGCTGCGCCCGGCTGGCAGGTCTTTATGGTGGTAGGCCTGTCGGAGTTCGTGGGCGATCTGCCAGGCGAGGAACAGTTCCTCGTGCCTGGGGTCGGCGGCCAGTGCGTCATTGAACCGTCGCCACTGCCGCTCGGTCAGCCGTGCCGGGTCGCAGCGGATGATGGTGCGGATCCCGTAGAGCGGGTCGCCTTTACGTCCGCGGTGCCCGCAGATCTGCTGCTGCAACCTACGGCGGACCTCGTCCACGGCACCGAGAGCGAGCTTGACGACATGGAAAGCGTCGAGCACCGCGGTGGCGTCCTCGAGTTCGTCATCGATGGCCCGCTTGTAGCCGTGGAACGGATCCAAGGCGGCGATCTCGACACCGCTGGTGAAGCCCTCACCGCGTCCGGTGAGCCAGTCGGCCAGCACTGCCCCGGAGCGGCCTGGCACGAGATCCAGCAGTCTGGCCTGCACCTTTCCGTCCCGATCGCGGGTGAGGTCGACCATCCCGGTCAGTTCTTTCGGCCCGCGTTTGCGGCGGGAGACGTGGTGCCAGATGTGTTCATCGACTCCGAGGGTGAGGACGCCGTCGAAGCGGTCCGGATCATCGGCGAGCGACTGCAGCACGGCCTTGACCGGCGTCCACACGGTGTGCCACGCGGTGCCGAGCTGGCGGGCCAGTCCGTTGACGGTGGCGTGCTCTCGTCGCAGCTGCTGTACCGCCCACTCCACTACGCGGGTCGTGGTGGCGTGCCGCGGCGAGGCCAGGCCGGGAAGATGTTCGACGAAGGTGCAGCGTTCGCACGCCGCTCCCGGGCACAGGAAGCGGCGCTTGCGCCAGATGATCGTGACGGGGCGACCGAACGAGGGGATGTCGACCAGACGCACTACCTGCCGGCCATGGCCTACTCCGACGGCGCCGCAGTCGGGGCACCCGACAGGCCCAGGCTCGGACTCGACGGTCACCTCTAGGTGCTCGTCGACCATGCGCGCATCAAGGACGTACACGTCATCGAGACCGACGAGAACATCGCAGCGGGAACAACGAGACGAAGGTGCGGCGCCAGCGGCAGGCCGGCAGCACCCGATAGGCTCAGACATGGGTCGAGGCCCCTTCGGGATTGGGTGTAGAGGTACTTCCAATCCTTCAGGGCCTCGACCCTCTTGCTCCCTACTGCTTCACCGGCGTGTCGCCCTCACCCACACTCAGATGCGAAGAGCCTTAATTGCAGTGGCCACTTTAGCGGGAACACTCCAGGACGACATGCGCGATGAGGTGGTCTAGCTTTCGGATGTCGACTCCCCGGTTCAGGTTGATCTTGATGTGGCCGGCCCGTGTCCACAGTTCGAGCTCGGAGTTGAAGTCGAGCATCCTCCCCGCGTTCTCGGACGACCACATGTTGATCGCGTTGTACGGCAGGGAGTAGATCTCGACCTTCTTGCCTGTCAGTCCCTGTGCGTCCCGCACGATGAGGCGCTTGGTGGTGAAGATCGCCGAGTCGCGGAATGTCTTGTACGCGGCGATCGGCTGCTCACCCTGAACGAGCAGAGGCCCGATATCTTCTGGAATCGGGCACTCTGCGACGAAGGTCCAGGCGGCGATATTGGCGACAGCAGAGGTCACGGTAGGTCCGATCTGTTCTAGGTGGGATCGTGCGCAAGAGATCAACCTTCTCGCGTAGGCACGGAACCGGGTTATCCGAGAGGCTATTCGCGGGACTCGACCGGGATAAGCCGCGGCGCGCCGCATCTCGGGGCCGGATGTCGCGTCGCGTCTCGAGGGGGTGCGCTCGCGCATCCTCATCGCGCTGGCCGCGGAGCAGGTGGGCCTCGCGCGGAGGTGCCTGGAGATGGCGGTGGAGTATGCCGGGACGCGTCAGCAGTTCGGGCGGACGATCGGCTCCTTCCAGGGCATCAAGCACAAGCTCGTCGATCTACTCGTCGCGATCGAGCTGGCCGAGGCCACCGTGCTGGACGCCTCGGGTGGCGCCGAGCAGGGTTCTGACGGGCCGAGCGCGGCGGAGGTGGCCGACCTCGCCGCGGCGTCCCGGGTGCTGGCCTCGCGCGCGGCGATGACGGCGGCGGAGGAGGCGATCCAGGTGCACGGGGGGATCGGGTTCACCTGGGAGCATCCGCTGCATCACTACTTCCGGCGGGCGAAGGCCGATCAGCTGCTGTTCGGGGACGAGTACGCGTACGTCCAGGCGGTCGGGGAGTCGCTCACTGTGCGCTGACGCTCGCCTAGGTGCTTATGCGGGAGGCACTGCCGTTCGTCGAGCACTTCGGGCAGTCCGTAGTGTACGAGGCCACCCGCGTCACCGCGTCGGAGGATCTCTCTCGCATCCCGGATGCGTTCGGGGTGCCGTGCACGTATTGGACCGTGGGCTCGATCGGCCCCGCCCGCTACCCGGACGCACTGGCCCGTGGCGCGGTGGGCCGAAAGATCCCGGCCAACCATTCACCACATTTCGCCCCGCTGGAGGAACCGACCCCGCGAACTCTGACTTGCGCCTAGGTCGTGGCGGCGCTGGCATCCCTCGACCGCGCCGAGCTGCAAACGCATGGCCTCGGGCGACAGATTTAGTCGACTCTCGAGGCTCTTAAGCAGCGCTTCCGACGGCGCACGCAACTAACACGGCGTCTGCTCTTGCGAGGAACGCGGCACGCCAAGCTCAAGATCGGGACTATTCGTCTGAAAATAGCGCCAGTTGAAAACAGCGCCAGTGCAGAGAAGGCCAGCACTCCGTCTAGTGCGGGCCCGGCGCGGGCCGGGGCGGGTACACGGCAGTCGTGGCCTATGGCTGGTCGAAACCGACTACATCTGTAAGGTCTTGCTCATGAAGATCTTAGCCGGCTTAACCGCTCTCCTTCTCAGTACCGTCATGCTCGCGTCATGCGGCTCGTCGGCCGGTTCATCCAGCGAGGGGCCGTCTCAGGGAGCGCAGGTCACCGCGGTCGCGCCGCCCCCTGACATCGCTGAATACCCTGACTCAGACAGTTCGGAGCGGGTGCCCTGGCCGTACGAGGACGGTGAGCTCCTAAGCGGGACGGCGGATCCCGGTTTCGCTGAGGGCGACCCGGGGGAGGTGTCGGTCATCATGGTCGGTCCGAGGACAGGGTCTAAGCTGCTATTTGTCTATAGGAACAATACGGACGACTACATCGCGGAGATGGAATGGACCGCGACGGTTCGTAGCGGCGGTCAGCTGGTCGCGACCGGAGGCAGTCAAGGCGACATGCCCGCGCACGTTGAGCCTGGAGCGATCGGTACTTCCTACATCTACATCCCATCGTCGGTCGAAATTCCCTCCGACGCCGAGTATTCATTCGATGTGGAATACGACGAGGCCAGCATGGCTTCATACCACCGTGCCCCGCTCGTAATCACCGAAATGAACCATTTGGGTGACACCTTCGTGGGGGAAGCTACGAATCGAAGCGGCGTCCCAATAGATGGCTCCTACACCGTTAGTGTGTTCTGCTTCGACGACGACGAGCTGCTTTTCGAGGCAGGCAGGGGATCGGGGGCGAATGATAAGGAGTTGGCCGACGGAGAATCGGTGCCGTTCTTGGTAGAGCTCTATGGCAGGGAATGCCCGACTTACCTTGCCAGCGTGGCTGGCTACTACAAGTAAGGGTTCCGTGCGTACGGTCACCCGCGGGGTGATCGGCTGACGAGCACCTAAGAGCAGCACGCGTCCACTACCAATAAGACGTGACAGAAGCCTGCCAGGGTTCAGTAGTAGGGCTTTCACACCGCTCAGGTGCGAAGTGGCGGCCTGAAGTGGGGCGGGTGCGCTGCACCCCGCCCCGTGTTCGCCGCTGCAGTGCTCAGTTCAGGGTGAAGGTCATTCGACCGACCTCCCCGAGAGGGTGGATCGCCACGAGGTCAACGGGGGTAGTCGTGTCCGTCAGTTGATACGACACGGCGTTCGCAATGGTGCCGCCGGGCTTGAGCGTTGCTGACTGGGTATCGAAGTAGGTGTCATCGGGCAGGGCTCCCATGCTGAGCTTGTTAACGATGTTGGGGTCGTTGTCCTGGTAGGCCATGAAGTTCACGATGAAGGCGGCCAGAGGTGAGACCTCTCTGTCGGGGGTACCGAGATGAGTGGTGTCGTACCAGATCGCGAGCAGGGGAGTATTCCCATATTCGTTGCCCTCAGCTCCTACCGGGATCACACGGTAATCTGTGATGCTGAGTTTCATATCGGGTGTGGTCAGCACTCCGTTCTCGAAGGTCCTGCCTGCGATAGTTTGCACATCGGGAATTTCTGCCTCCACGGTGTTGTCTGGAGCAGGCTTGATTGGAGTACTGGGCTCGCTGCATCCTGCTAGAGCAACGACGGTCAAGAGGGTAAGCGAAGCCAGAGCTGCAAGAGAGAGTTTCACATGGAGAATAATGCACTAACCGAGGAGTGAGACTGGAACGCGACGGAACAGTAGGGTCCATCCCTGCCCCGCCTCGAGGGAGCCAACCATCGCGTACTGCTGCATTTTCACGAGCTAGCTGGATACTTGGGCTCGAACCGGCCGCAAACGCGGTGGTGCCCCTTCCTCGAGCGGAAGGGGCACCACGCGCTGCGCGCACTAAGTCCCGGCCTGACCGCTCCCGCCCCTAATCCCCATCTACGAACGCCACCGGCCCCGGTAGAGCGTGCCCACGCGGAGAAGGCCGTCGTCGCCGACGGGGATCGCGATGCCGAGGTTGCCGGTGGCGGAGACGCGTCCGACGAATCGGTCTGCGGAAGAGGGCTGCTTGCGCGGCGGTAAGTCCAGCGACGACGACGGTCCCCCGCACACCCAGCACGAGCAGCGCCGACACGAGTGTGGACAGGCGGCGACGGAGCGGGGTCTCACTGGCCTGATGCTATGGTCGCGCCCTGTGTGCGGGCTGAGTACATCCAGGCGATCGGGGAGTCGCTCACTGCGCGGTGACGTCAGCTCCACTTCTCCACGAACGCCAGGGTCGCGGTGTTGGCGGTGTCGGGATCCGAGGCCGTGAGGAAGTGCTGGCCGCCGTCGACGATCTGCAGTTCGGCGGAGGGGGAGGTGGTGAAGCGCGTGATGCCGTCCTCGGCGTTGGCCACCGAGTACACCTGCCCGGTCCTGTGCCCTGGAGCCACAGGACCGGGCAGGTGACGCCGTCGAGCCGGGCCTCCAGGCCGTCGCGGTCGCGGAGGTTGACCGACGCGGTGCGCAGGCGGTGCCGGCCCTCATCGCCGCGATAGTTGGTGCGGTAGGTGTCGAGCCAGAACTGCTTCTCCGCGTCGGAGACGTTCTCGCCGAGGCCGGCGGCGAGGACGCCCAGGACGAAGTCGTCGTCGACCACCCAGTCGTCGCCGACGGGGGCCGCGAGTGCGTCGATCGCCGGGCTGCAGAAGTCGGAGCCGTCCCAGCAGCCGCGCTCCATGCTGGCCTGGCTCTCGTAGTCCATCGAGGTCCCGACCACGACGATGCCGCGGATCGCGTCGGGGTCGAGCAGCGCCATCCGGGTGACGATCCACCCGCCCTGCGAGGTTCCCAGGGCAAATGCAGTGTCGATACCCAGTGCGTCGAGCACCTGCAGGTTGGCGATCGCGCTGTCCCAGTAGGTGAAGTGCCGGTGCCGCGAGCGGGTGGCGCCGTGCCCGTACGGCTCGATCGCCAGCAGGTTCATCCGCGAACTGAGCGAGTCGTCGGCGAACTGCGGGCGGTACAGCTCGACGGAGGTGGTGAACGAGTTGGCCATCACCAGGGTGGGCAGGGAGGGGTCGTAGGTGCGGCCGAATCTGTAGCCGATGGTCGAGCCGCCCAGGTGCGGGATGTCGATGGTCTGCGTGGTCATGGTGGTCCTTTGTGAGGGGAATGCGGGGGTGTTCCTTGACCATAGGACGCGATTGACTCGTCCTGCTGATTAATCAACAGGTTGGCCCGGTCCGCCTGGGCGCTCTGCGGGAGGCGGAGGCCCGCCCTGACGGGCCTTGATTCGTTAGGCATGCATACAAACTTGACAGTTGTGTAGTAGCCACTCTGCGGATATTGTCGCTGGCAGTCGGTGGCGTAGCCTTATCCCCCCTCGAGGTGTCGCCGGCTCCGCAACGATGCGGACTACGCTGACCGCGTTTGGTCGCGATCCTGCATCGTGCGCGACAGAGTCGCCGGCGGCTGCGGGCTCCCCCTCCGCGGCCCCGGCGACTCAATCGTCTTGAGCTCAGTAGTCCGTCGGTGCCGACCCAGTGGCGTTTGAGAACCGGCTGGGGAACCAGCGCCCACGGAGGCAAACCGCCTATCAGCTTTCTGCCCCGCGCCTCATTGGTCCACCACTCCCGGCGGCGACGTTCCGCGACGCACGCACGCTCAACAGGCTGGCTTGATGAACGCCTTGAGGTAGCCACCGGTCTCGTGCAGCAAGGCGTCCTTCCTCGACTTGGACAGCGGCCGGGGCGTGTCGGTCACGTAGACGGGTCCGTCGAAGCACTGCTCGAAGTATATTCGCACTCGCGATACGTGACCCCAGTAGGTGACCACCAGCAGTGAGCTGTACTCGCGCTCGCGGGCGATGCGGGTGGCGGCAGTGGTCTCACCCTCGGTGGTGTCCACGTCGGGGGCGAAGCACTCGACATCGATCTGACGGCCGTCGCGGGCGAGTACCGGGGTGGAGGCGCAGTAGGAGTCAATGGCGGCGGCGTAGCGGCCGGTGCCCCTGGGCGGCTGGGAGACGAGGATGTGGTCGGCCACGCCCTCTTCGGCGAGGCTGCGGGCGTAGACGTAGCGGTCGTCGTTGGAGCCGGCGACCACCACGATCGCATCGACGTGCTCCGGCGAGTCGACCTGCGGAAACAGCACGGCCCGCGCGGCGGACAGACCAGTAACCGCAAGACCCACCACCAGGACGAACGCCAGCACCACGATGCTGCGGCGGCGTCGAAAGCGTGGTCTCACGGATACAGGCTACGGAGGCCTTCCGAAGCGGGGGCACCGGCGTTCGGCTGCCGCAAGGCGCTGTCTATCGCGTACTCCCGACGGCGTGCGCATCCGCTACAAGAAGGTGCGGGACGACAACGGTGAGGAGGTCGAGTTCTCCGACATCGCCAAGGCGTACGAGTCGGAGGACGGCGAGATGGTCATCCTGACCAAGGAGGACCTGGCGAGCCTGCCGGTGGAGCAGTCCCACGAGATCGAGGTGACGGAGTTCGTCCCGGCCGACCAGGTGGATCCGGTGGCTTTCGACAACGCCTATTTCCTGGAGCCGGCGTCGCGCTCGAACCGGGCGTATGTGCTGATGCGCGAGGCGCTGGAGTCGACGGACCGGCTGGCGATCTGCACGTTCACGCTGCGTAACCGGACTCGGTTGTGTGCGCTGCGGGTGTACAAGGACGTGCTGATGCTGCAGACGTTGTTGTGGCCGGACGAGATCCGCCCGGCGATTCTGGAGGGCCTGGACAAGGAGGCGAAGGTCCGGCCGCAGGAGGTCAAGATGGCGGCCTCGCTGATCGAGACGATGGCGACGGATTTCGAGCCGGAGAAGTACGAGGACGACTACCAGCTGCAGCTCAAGGAGCTCATCGAGGCCAAGGCGGCCGGGGGAGAGGCGTTCACGGTCGAGGAGCGTGAGGAGGCGAGCGACGACGACGGTGACGACGAGGTCGCCGACCTGCTTGCCGCCCTGCGGGCGAGTGTGAAGGATCGCGGCGGCGACGCAGACGACAGCGACGACGAAGACGACGACGAGGACTCCGGCTCCGGGAAGAAGTCGTCGGCCAAGAAGCGCAGCTCGAGCTCGGCAAGGAAGACCCCGGCCAAGAAGACGGCGGCGAAGAAGGCTCCCGCCAAGAAGGCAGCGGCAAAGAAGGAGCCGGCGAAGAAATCAGCGGCGAGAAAGTCGACCGCCAAGAAGTCGACCGCCAAGAAGTCGACAGCCCGCAAGACGCCCGCCAAGAAGTCCGCCTAGCCCCCACCGACAGCCGCGCGATCCAGAGATCCGCAGCGCTCCTCCCGGTGTGCTGGCAGCAATCAAGCTGAGCCTGCGGCAGCGCTGCGGAGCGGGAGTACGGAATGGTTGGTCAGCTCGAGAACGGTTTCGCCGCTGGTGTCGGCGAGTTCTGCGGTTATGGTCACTTTCGCATCGCCGCGTTCGGGTCGTGGAGTCATTTCTTGCACTGTCAGGTGTCCGATCAACGTGGTGTCCGGCCGCACCGGCCGACGGAACTGAATCTCGAAACCGCGTCCCACCCCTCCCGTGAAACGGGACCAGAAGGCGGGCACGGCCAAGCGCTGGTAGATCGCCAAGGTGTGTAGTCCACTGGCGATGACGCCACCGAGCGGGGTTGTCGCGGCCGCGGTCGGGTCGGTGTGGATGAACACCGGATCCCACTGCCGTGCGTAGGTGACGATCTCCTCCTCGGTGATGGTGTAGCTCCCGAGTGGGATCTGTTGGCCGGGTTCGAGATCGTCCGCGTAGTAGATGTCGGTCATGTCGCCCTCCCACGAAGTCGGACTATCAGCGGTTCCGATCGTCCGGACTCCACTCTGAACTCAGCCGAGTCGTGGCGTCGATTACCTGGGAGGTCATGGAACCGGGTCGTTCACTGGGACAGACTTGTCCCATGACGACGAACACCGGCACCGCCGCCTCCGTTTCTGTCGGCGCACTGCTCCGGCAATGGCGCATGCATCGGCGAGTGAGCCAGCTCGAGTTGTCCAACGGGGCAGCAATCTCCACTCGTCACCTCAGTTTTGTGGAGACCGGGCGGTCCCAACCCAGCCGAGAGATGGTGCTTCGGATTGCAGAGCACCTCGATGTACCCTTGCGGGACCGCAACCAATTGTTGATGGCTGCCGGCTTCGCGCCGCGCTACTCCGAGAATGACCTGGATTCTCCCGGAATGGCATCGGCTCGGACTGCGGTGCGCGAGATTCTCGCAGCCCACGAGCCGTACCCGGCCCTGGCGGTGGACCGGATGTGGAATGTGATCGAGACCAACGCTGCGGTCGGTGTACTCACCCAGGTCGTCTCCCCGGATCTGCTCGCCGAGCGACCACTCAACGCACTGCGCATGACGCTGCATCCGGAGGGCATGGCACCTCACATCGCCAACTTCTCTCAGTGGCGCGCATTCGTGCTCGGCGGACTTCGTCGGAGTGCCCTGGCGTTCGCTGACAACGAGATGCTCTCGCTCCACGATGAGCTGGCCGCCTACCCCCACCACGGTTCCGATGACCGACAGCCGACCGACACCGATGCGAATCCCGTGTATGCTCCGCTGCTCGTACAAGTCGGCGATGCGCGTCTGTCGTTCTTGGCGATGATGGCAACGTTCGGAACCGCTCTGGATGTCACCTTGTCGGAACTGGTCATCGAGACGTTCCTTCCCGCTGACCCGGCCACCGCCGCCTACCTGGCGCGTCACGGGGTATGAGCTACAGCTCCCACTTCACGGGCTGGGAGATGACGTCGGCCAGGTAGCGGCGGTAGTACCGGGCGGAGCGGTCGACGAACACCTCCATCGCGGCCTCGGCCGCGTCCGGATCACGGGGATTTCGAGCCGGAGAAGTACGAGGACGACTACCAGATCCAGCTCAACGAGCGCATTGAGGCCAAGGCAGCCAGGGGAGAGGCGTTCACGGTCGAGGAGCGCGAGGAGGCCAGCGACGACGACGGTGACGACGAGGTCGCCGACCTGCTTGCCGCCCTGCGGGCGAGTGTGAAGGACCGCGGGGGAGACGCGGGCTCCAGCGACGACGATGACAAAGACGACGAAGACGACGACGACGACGAGGGCTCCGGCTCCGGGAAGAAGTCGTCGGCCAAGAGGAGCAGCTCGAGCTCGGCGAAGAAGACCCCGGTCAAGAAGACGGCGTCGAAGAAGGCTCCGACCAAGAAGTCGGCCTAGCTACAACGTCTAGCGACGGGCTACGCGTTCAGGATGGACCGTTCCCGCTCTGGTGGACACCCGGAGATGAGCGGTGAGTTCCCCCAAGATAGAGGGAGCGGATTATGGGATCTACTCGTCGGAGCTTCACTGCCGAGTACAAGGCCAACGCGGTAAGTTTGGTCATCGATGATGGCCGTGCGATCGCCGAAGTTGCACGCAGTATCGGCGTTCACGAGATGACGTTGGGGAAATGGGTGAAGAAGACTCGAGACGAGGGAAACGGTGAGTCTGACCGCCCGTTGAATGAGGACGAGCGGGCGGAACTCGAGCGCCTTCGCGAAGAAGTGAAGCACGCCCGGATGGAGGTGGAGTTCGCAAAAAAAGTAGCGACCTGGTTCGCGAAAGACCCGCGGTGAAATTCGCGGCTATCGCGGACTGGGCTGAATCCGATTCATATCCGGTCACGTTCATGTGTGCTCAACTCGGCGTATCGACTTCTGGCTACTACAAGTGGCGCGGCAAGTCGCGCTCAGCTCGAGACCTCCGAGACGACGAGTTAACAGCGCTGATCGAGTACCACTACGAGCACCTCAACGGCCGTCCCGGCGTTCGGCGCATGCGTGCGGAACTCGCCGCCGGCGGCCACCGGGTCTCGCACAAGCGGGTGTGGCGGCTCATGAAGGTCGCAGGTCTGGAAGGCCGCCACCCGAAGGCGTGGAAACGCACCACCGTCGCCGGAGACAGCCCCGTTGGGGCACCTGACCTCATCGGCCGCGACTTCACGGCGGCCGAGGCGAACACCAAATGGTGCGGCGATATTACTTACGTACGGACCTGGAACGGCTGGGCGTACCTGGCCACCGTCATCGATCTGCACTCCCGGATGGTCGTCGGATGGGCCGTGGCCGACCACATGCGAACCGAGCTGGTCACCGACGCACTGGACATGGCCATCGCTCGTCGTCGACCATCCGGAGAAGTCATATTCCACAGCGATCGCGGAACTCAATACACGTCCACCGACTTCGATAAGTACTGCACGAAAAACAATATCCGACGATCATTGGGGCGCACTGGCATTTGTTTCGACAACGCGGTCGCAGAATCATTCTTCGCGAGCTACAAGAAGGAACTCATTCACACGCGCCCGTGGCCCACTCTAAAAGCACTCAAAAAGAGCACATTCACCTGGATTGAGGAGTACTACAATAGGGCCCGACGACATTCCACACTGGGCTATTTGACACCAGCCGAGTTTGAACTAGGATTCAGAGACATATACGAACTCGCCGCTTAATTGCAGTGGCCACTTTAGCGGGAACACTCCAGTGCCTTCAGCTTCGCCCTTTCTTTGGGCGTGGCGTTCAATAGCTTCAGGCTCCCCTATCCGCCAGACTGAGGTGAGACACCCGGGCTGGCTGGTTGAGAGGCTGGGGCGTGAGGAGAAGGAGAACCCAGCATGACTATCACTGCAACTACTGACGCGGCCATGGAGGCCTCGCAGCCGACGCCGACGACCTCGACGCAGGAGACGGTTCAGGCCCCGCGGACCGGGCGGCCGGCCCGGCGGGCGTTCACGGCCGAGTACAAGCGGCGCATCGTCGCCGAGTACGAGCAGGCCCCGTCCGGGCAGAAGGGCCGCGTGCTGCGCCGAGAGGGCCTCTACGATTCCAGCGTCAAGCAGTGGCGGGCCCAGATCGAAGCGGGAACACTGGGCACCGTGTCCAAGAGAAGGCCCCGGGCTGGCCAGTCGCCGGAGCAGGCGCGCATCGCTGAGCTGGAAAAGCAGATCAGCAAACTCGAGTCAGACGCCGCCCGGAAGGACAAGGTCATCGCCGATCGTGACGCCGCGTTGGAGGTCATGGGAAAAGGTGTCGCGTTCTTGGAAGCGCTCTCCAAGAAAAACAAGGGGTGACCAGGGCCGCCTGGCGCACCTGGCAGGCCGAAACCGCGCAGCTGCTGACCGCGCTGCTGGGTGTGGTGCGGTCCTGCGCCCTGGTCGGTAGGTCGCGGGCGACCCATCATCGCCAGGCCAATCCGAAACCGCGCCAGTATGGGCCGCACCCCAAGGCCCGCCATCCTGCCGAGCTCACCGCCGCCGAGCGCACCGCGATACTGGAAGTGCTCACCAGCGAGGCCTACGCCGATCTGTCCGTGGCCCAGGTGTGGGCCCGCGAACTCGACGCCGGCCGGTATCACTGCTCGCAGCGCACGATGCACCGGATCCTGGCGGCCGAGGCGATGAACGGCGAGCGTCGTCGGCAGGCAACCCATCCTCCACGGGCGATTCCCGAACTGGTCGCACCCTCAGCAAATGATGTGTGGTCGTGGGACATCACGAAAATGCGGGGCCCGGCCAAGGGCATCTGGTACCACGCCTACGTCGTCATCGACATCTACTCCCGCTACGTCGTGGGCTGGCGCATCGAGACCGTCGAAGACGGCGAACTGGCCGCCGACCTGGTCGCCGCCGCCATCGCCGAGCAAGGCCAGGCACCGGGGTATCTCCACGCCGACGGGGGCGCGGCGATGACCTCGAAGCCGTTGGCCTCACTCCTGTGCGATCTGGATGTAACCCGGTCGCACAATCGGCCGCGGACCAGCAACGACAACCCGTACAGCGAGTCGCAGTTCAAGACCATGAAGTACACGCCGAACTACCCCGAGCGGTTCGCCAGCATCGGTGCCGCCCGGGCATGGATGAACCGATTCATCCACTGGTACAACCACCAGCACCGGCACAGCGGGATCGGACTGCACACCCCGGCCAGCGTCCACGACGGCACCGCCGAGACCATCCGCGACAGGCGCCAGCTCGTGCTCGACGCCGCCTACGCCAAACACCCCGAACGGTTCACCCGACGACCGCGCCCACCCCGACTGCCGGAAAAGGCGACCATCAACGACCCCGACGCCCGATCACCCGAAACTAGCCAAGCCCAACCGAGCACCTCACGTCTCATTTGATTTGACACGCTCCGGAACGCCGCGAGTTGTCCACACCGTGAGGTGCTGCGGGCCCGGATCGTGCTCGCCGCTGGCAGACGGTGACGCGAACGCTGCGATCGCCCGCGAGGTCGGGGTGTGTGAGGACACCGCACGCCGCTGGCGGCATCGCTTCTGCCTCGAGCGCCTGGAGGGGCTTGAGGATCGGCCCCGACCGGGGCGACCGCGGGTGTTCACCCCGGTCGAGGTCGCCGAGGTCAAGGCACTGGCGTGTTCACACCCAGCTGACCATGATCTGCCACTGACCAGATGGTCCACCACCGAGTTCGGGGTGGATCGACACGGGTCACCGACACCCTGCGGGCGGTCCACGCGATCCTCCAGCGCTACATCTCCGAACCTTAGCCTCAATTCACCGATGAAGTAGCCGGGGCGGTCGCTGGCATGGTCGTGGGTCGTGACCGTATGGAGGGCGTGTGAGGTCCGCCGGTCTGCCCGGCTTTCCACTTTGGTTCCTGGTCGTAGGTGCTGGAGTTGGGAGTCAGATCGGCACGTTGGGCCGGCGCGGGGAGAAGACGGTGTCGTAGAGCGCCTGCCAGGCTGTTTGCCATGGCCAGCTTTCGGGTAGATGGAGTCGGAGCCGCCGGGCTGAGGAGGCGATCCGGGCCGGGATGTTGATGAGTTTGCGGCGGATCGTCGCGGTCGTCGCGCGTGCCAGGCTCGAGCTTGTGGTCAGGGTGGCGGCGGCGCGGGTGAGGTTGAACGCCATGACGGCGCAGGTCAGCCAGGCGGCGTTGGCGTTGAACACGCCCGAGGGCAGGTGCGCCAGCGCGGAGGCTTTCAGGTCAGCGTGGACGTTCTCGATGATCGCGTGTGCGCGGTGGGTCTTGTCGGCCGCCACTGTGTCGTACTGCTCTACGGATGTAGTGGTGAAGAACGCATGGAACCGCCAGGTATCGAACAGGCTCGCCTGCCCACTTGCAGCCTTGGGATTCAGGTCGGGGATACGGCGCACCACGAGCCGACCCGGCACCTGGTCGTTCTTGGGCTTCGAGGTGAATGCGGTGAAGTCGACCTCGGCGACTTCGGCGCGGGAGATCCAACGGTTGGTGTGTTCGTCGAAGATCGCGTCGGTGTAGTTGATCGTGGTCCACGCGTCGTCGTCGATGGTGGCGATGGCACGTTTGACCGCCGGGTCCATGCGTACGGTGACCGAGACCTCGGCTCCGGCGGCCAGGCAGGCGGTGACCATGCTGTGGGAGTAGAACGCCGAATCGCCTCGGACCAGCACGTCACGGCCGTGAAGGTGGGTGCGGCGGATCAGTGCCAGCGTGTCGGTGGCCAGCCGGGCAGCCCCTCGCGGGGACCCGGCAGAGCCCTTGCGCAGCCGTTGAGCGGCGATCACCGGAGCAGCCTGCTCGGTGGAGACCGTGGCCAGCAGCGCGTTCAGGCCACGTACCCCGGAGTAGCCGAACGAGGCGCCCTGCTTGGCGTGTCCGTAGACCTCCACGATCGTGTCGTCGATATCGACCATCACCGTCCCGGTGTCCGACTCATGACCGAGCAGTCCGGTGTGTTCGGCCAGTGCGCGCACGAACCGCGAGGCGATCGCATCGGTTTGGCGGACGTGGCCGAAGGTGAACTGCCGCAGGAACGATCCCAGCGTCGAAGGGGCGTACGGGCGGTCGAAGAGTGTGCCCATCGCCCCGTGGCGCAGCAGGGCCATGTCGTCGATGCTATCCGCGCCTGCGGCCATCCCGGCCACGAGCGAGGCCAGTTTCACTCCACCGTTGGAGCCCTTGTCGGTGGGCACGCTCAGATGCTCGTCACCGAGCCGGTGCAGGCCCGCCCGGTCGGCGAGTTTCATCAGCGGCACGAGGCCGGCGCCCGACACGAGGTTGGGCTCATCGAACGTCGCGAAGCTTACGGGCAGAGTGTGAGATAGTTGCATCTGCGGGATGCCCTTCTTGAATTGGCGATACGGACCTTAAGCAAGTCGTATCTTGCCAGTTCAGAAGGGCATTCTCGCGTTCCCACACCGCGCTAGAAGTTCATCTCATCGGTGGATCCAGGCTAAAGGAAAGGACCCTGGAGTGGATCTGCGGGACCTGTTGTCCGTGCTCCGAGCCCGCTGGATCGTCATCGTGGCTGCAACGCTCATCGGGGGTCTCTTAGCGCTAGGAATGAGCCTGCTCACCCCCCCGAGCTACCAAGCAAAGGTCCAGTTCTACGTGACCGTCGCTGGCGGGGATTCCGCCGCGGCGGCCTACCAGGGGTCACTCGGCGCTCAGCAGCGGGTGCAGTCCTACGCCGCGCTGGTCAAGAGCACGGACATCACCCAGCAGGTGGTGGACGCCGCCGGGGCGGACCTCACGCCAACCCAGGTCGCTGGTGAGACCACGGCCACCGCCGACGCCAAGACCGTTCTGCTCAATGTTGCGGTCTCGAATTCCGACCCGCAGCGTGCGTTGCAGTTGGCGCAGGGCTTCGGCGAAGTTCTCCCCGAGGCCATCAACCGCCTCGAGACCCCAGATGGCGGCGGCCCGGCGTTGGCGAAGCTCACCGTGGTCAATCCGCCCGCGTTGCCGACTTCGCCCATCGCGCCCAAGACCGAACAGAACGTGGCAATCGGGCTTGTCCTGGGTCTCCTCGCTGGGATCGGCATCGCGCTCCTCATCAACGCTTTCGACCGCAGGGTTAAGTCCGCGGAGCAATTGGAGTCGATCGCGGATAAGCCAGTTGTGGGGTCGATTCCGTTCCGCAAGGCCGAGGACAAAGAAAATGGCGCCGAGCACATCGTTCCCTTCCGTGAAGGACACTCCCCGGCGGCGGAATCTTTCCGGCGGCTGCGTACCAACCTGCAGTTTCTCAACGTCGACAACCCCCCGCGCGTATTCGTGCTGACCTCGTCAGTGGCCACAGAGGGCAAGTCCGAGACCGCAATCAATCTCTCGCTTGCCCTCGCCGAGTCCGGTAACCGGGTTCTGTTGATCGAGGCGGACCTCCGCCGCCCCCTGGTGGTCAGCTACATGTCCATGCCGGACAAGGTGGGCTTGACCAACATCCTGTCCGGTCAGGCCGAGTTTGCCGACGTAGTACAAGAAACGCGACACGACGGCGTGGATCTACTGGCATGCGGCCCGTTGCCGCCCAACCCCTCCGAACTCCTCGCCTCCGATATGGCGCGACACCTCATCGACGAACTGCGCAGCAAGTATGACTACGTGATCATCGACTCTCCGCCGCTTCTTCCTGTGACGGACGGTGCGTTACTCGCGAGGATCACGGATGGCGCACTGCTCGTGGTCCGCTCACACCGGACCACCGCTGATCAGGTCGCGCAGGCAGTGGACAACCTGGCGAAGGCAGACGCCAGCCTCCTGGGCATCGTGACGGTGGCTAACAAGCCCGCCAAGAAGGGCTCAGCCGGGTACTACGACTCGTACTACTACTCGTCCAAGACACCCTCAACGGCTGGGAAAGCCTAAGTGTTCTTTCCAGTGCAGAGCATTTGTAGACCCAGGGAGGACCCGAGATGACTAGGGATGCACAAGCCGAACGGTTCAGTGGGCCTGCTCGCCGCCCCATCGGTCTCGGCACATCCCAGTGGATTGCCGTCGATGCCGTCTTGTGGGCGGCGATGTTCGTCCTTGCCCTGTGGATGCGATTCGATTTTTCGGTGGACCGGCTGGCTCAATCCCTGAGGATGGGGAACGCGTACCTGGTTCTAGTTGCGCTCATCGTGCTGACGTGGATCGTAGGCTGGCTGGTCGGGTTGTACCGTGGCCGGTTCGTGCCCGGCAGCGTCCTGGAGACCAGTGTCGTCACGTTTGTCTTCTCGGCGGTCACGTTCACGGTTTTCCTCGGTCACATCGTCGGAGGGCAGTACGAGGGGGTCCCACGCTCCACGTCCATCGTAACCGGAGCCTTTACCATCCTCAGCGCGCTTGTCCTCAGATCGCTCGTGCGGCGGAAGAGGCTGTTCGGTGCAGGCGGGACAAAGGACGCGGAACGTGCGCTGGTCTTCGGTGCGGGCGACGGCGGACTCCAGCTCGTGCGCCAGCTTCGTCGTTCCGAGGTCTCCCACTTCAACCCGGTCGGAATCCTGGATGACGACGCAGGCAAGCGCCACATGGTGATCGAGGGTGTCCGCGTGCATGGTGGACGCGAGGCGCTGGAAGAGTTGGCCAAGAAGACGGGGGCTTCCACTCTCCTGCTCGCAGTACCGAGCCTGCCCAGCGACGAGCTCATCGACATTCGCGACCGTGCAGAAGCGGCAGGTTTGCGAGTTCTGGTGTTGCCGCCACTCGATTCGATGATGCGGGGTCGGGTCGCTGCGGATGAGCTTCGCGAAATTAACGTGGATGATCTGTTGGGACGTAAGCCAGCCCAACTCAATCAGACGCAGATCGCCGAGTACCTTCGCGGAAAGCGGATTATGGTGACCGGCGCGGGCGGTTCGATCGGTTCCGAACTGTGCCGCCAGATAAGCAGGTTTCGGCCTGCTGAACTCATGATGCTTGATCGAGATGAATCGGGCCTTCATTCGGTTCAGCTCTCTCTGCAGGACCAGGCGATGCTCGACGGTGACGACACGATCCTCGCGTCGATCCGCGACCGGAGTTCGATCTTGGAGATCTTCGCCCAGCGGAAGCCCCAGATTGTGTTCCACGCCGCGGCGCTCAAGCACATGCCTCTTCTAGAGCAATACCCGCTGGAGGCTCTCAAAACAAATGTTCTCGGAACACTGAACCTGCTCGACGCCGCCTCAATGAGCGGCGTAGAGACCTTCGTCAATATTTCTACAGATAAGGCCGCGAA
This sequence comes from Dietzia sp. IN118, assembly GCF_032905965.1. Classification (NCBI taxonomy): domain Bacteria; kingdom Bacillati; phylum Actinomycetota; class Actinomycetes; order Mycobacteriales; family Dietziaceae; genus Dietzia; species Dietzia sp. IN118. The sequence continues at coordinate 584,287 of NZ_JAUMSR010000001.1, forward strand.
CCCGAGTTCGGCACTGGGCACGAGCAAACGAATAGCGGAAAGACTCACCGCGGCAGAAGCTGATAAGAACGAGCGCGCCAAGTACGTATCTGTTCGCTTTGGCAACGTTCTCGGTTCGCGCGGTTCAGTATTGACGGTTTTCGAGAAGCAGATCAAGGATGGCGGTCCCCTCACGGTGACTGACCCTGAGGTTGACCGCTTCTTCATGACCATCCCCGAGGCTTGCCAGCTGGTGCTTCAGGCAGCAGCCGTCGGGTCGAGTGGCGACACGCTCGTCTTGGATATGGGCGAGCCCATCAAGATCGCACAAGTTGCCAAGACGCTTATCGAGCAGTCGGGAAAGCAATTGGAGATTGTCTACACCGGTCTACGTGACAACGAAAAGCTGTCGGAGGAACTATTCGACGACACCGAAGCGCCGCAGGTCAGTAACGAGCACGAGGCTCTCTCTGAAGTTCAAGTGCCGCCAGTTGCGTTTGACCGGAGTGAGATCGATGCCATCTCGGATCACGATCAGGCGAGGAACTGGCTGGACCGGAATGTGTACCCGCTAGACCACGCCACATCTTACTGAGAGCGAGAATTTGCGCTAATGAGAATTACAGTAGTCGGCCTTGGGAAAATCGGTCTTCCGCTCGCCGTTCAGTTCGCCCGTTCTGGACACAACGTGTACGGTGCGGATGTCAATCAGAACGTGGTGGACTTGGTCAATAGCGGAACAGAGCCGTTCCCGGGCGAAGCACACTTGGCGGAGTACCTTGCAGAGGTCGTATCCGCGGGTGCACTTGTTGCTCAGACCGATACCGCAGAAGCGGTATCGAAGAGCGATGTCGTCGTGATTGTGGTGCCGCTGTTCGTTGATGATGAGGCCCGTCCGGACTTTGGATGGATGGATTCCGCCACCAGCGACATCGCGCGTGGACTCCGTTCGGAGAATTCGACCCTCGTGATCTACGAGACCACCTTGCCCGTAGGCACGACACGGACTCGGTGGAAGCCGAAGCTCGAGCAGGAGTCCGGTCTGACCGAGGGAGCGGATTTCCATGTCGTCTTCTCCCCGGAGCGGGTGCTCACCGGACGGGTCTTTGAAGACCTTCGCAAGTACCCCAAGTTGCTCGGTGGACTCTCCGAGGAGGGTGCGCGCCGCACGAGTGAGTTCTACGAGCAGGTCCTCCAGTTTGACGCCCGCCCGGACCTTGAGCGAGGCAACGGCGTGTGGGATCTGGGTTCGGCCGAGGCCGCGGAGATGGCAAAACTCGCTGAGACTACTTACCGCGACGTCAACATCGGGTTGGCCAACCAGTTCGGCGTGTTCGCAGCGAAGAACGGCATCGACGTCTACCAGGTCATCGAGGCGAGTAACTCGCAGCCGTACAGCCACATCCACCGACCGGGAATCGCCGTTGGCGGGCACTGCATCCCCGTGTACCCGCGGTTGTACCTGTGGAACGACCCGGACGCCACCGTGGTCCGTGCTGCGCGCGAGGCTAACACGGCGATGCCGAGTTACACCGTGGGACTGGCCGTCGGTGCCGCCGGCGGGTCACTTGAGGGCAAGAAGGCAGTCGTTCTCGGCGCCGCCTACCGAGGCGGGGTCAAGGAGACAGCGTTCTCCGGAGTTTTCGCCACAGTGGAGGCCCTTCGGGAGGCCGGCGCCGAGGTGAGCGTCCACGACCCTATGTACTCCGACGAGGAGCTACGTGGCTTCGAGTGGGAACCGTACACTCTGGGGAGTCCCGTCGACGTTGCCATTGTGCAGGCTGATCACGCCTCCTACCGCGCGCTCTCCGCCGACGACCTGCCCGGGGTGCGCATTGTCGTGGACGGGAGACGGGTCCTCGCCGCCGACCGTTTCGGTTCGGCCGCCTTCCTCGTAGTGGGGCGCGCGACCGACGGGGCCGAAGACTGATGGCGGTACGTGTGGTGGATTCAGCCGACGTCGCGGAGACGGCAACGATCGGCGACGGATCCTCGGTGTGGCACCTCGCCCAAGTGCGCGAGGAGGCGCGAGTCGGCGAGAACTGCGTCATCGGGCGGGGCGCCTACGTGGGCACCGGGGTGACGATGGGCGACAACTGCAAGCTCCAGAACTACGCGCTCGTTTACGAACCGGCCGAACTCGAAGATGGTGTGTTCGTCGGCCCTGCCGCGGTGTTCACCAACGATCACTACCCACGCTCGATCTCCCCGGACGGTTCCCTCAAGCGGGGAGACGACTGGGAGGCGGTGGGCGTCACGTGCCGGACGGGTGCCTCGATCGGTGCTCGCGCGGTGTGCGTAGCCCCGGTCACCATCGGGCGCTGGGCGTTGGTCGCGGCGGGGTCCGTTGTGACCAAGGACGTCCCCGATTTCGCCCTCGTCGCGGGAGTTCCCGCTCGCCGCATCCGTTGGGTCGGCCGGGCCGGGGTGCCACTCGAGGACGCCGGCAATGGTGCCTGGACGTGTCCACAAACCGGCGACCGGTTCCGCGAGACCGGCGACACCTTGATCGAGGAGACAAGTTGATGGACTTCATTCCCCCCGCCAAACCGCTCATCGGTGATGAGGAGCGAGCCGCCGTCGACCGCGTGATGCGCAGCGGCATGATCGCACAGGGTCCCGAGGTCGGGGCTTTCGAGGATGAATTCTCAGCTCATTTCGGCCTGGGCCGAGAGTGTGTTGCAGTGAACTCCGGTACCTCGGGCCTTCACCTTGGCTTGCTTTCCAGCGGGATTGGTCCCGGGGACGAGGTCATAGTCCCGTCGTTCACCTTCGCGGCGACCGCCAACTCTGTCGCGCTCACCGGCGCAACGCCGGTGTTCGCGGACATCGACCCGCACTCGTTCTGCCTTTCTCCGGCTGCGGTTGAGGCCGTGATCACTGGTCGCACTCGGGCGATCATGCCAGTTCACCTCTACGGCCATCCGGCAGATATGCCGGCCATCCTCCACCTAGCAGAATCCCGTGGTCTCGATGTCTTCGAGGACGCGGCTCAGGCGCACGGTGCATCCCTTGACGGAACTCCGGTCGGGGCCTTCGGCCGGTTCGGCATGTTCTCGCTCTACCCCACCAAGAATATGACCTCCGGCGAGGGAGGTATGGTCTCGGTGGCGGACGACGAAACCGGGCGCAAGTTGCGGCTCTACCGCAACCAAGGCATGGAAAAGCAGTACCACAACGAGGTCGTCGGCCTAAACAACCGGATGACCGACATCCATGCCGCAATCGGGCGGGTACAGCTCACCAAGGTCGACGCCTGGACGGAGATCCGCCGGGCCAACGCAGCGCACTTCGACGCTCACCTAGAGGGCGTCGTGGTGCCGCCGGTGGCCACCGGCGCGCAGCACGTCTACCACCAGTACACAGTGAGAATCGCTGATGATCGCGACGGTTTCGCTGCCGCGCTTAAGAACGAGTTCGGCGTGGGGTCAGGGATGTTCTACCCGGTGCCCAACCACTTGCTCGCCCCGTTCGTTGCGGAGGTTGATCTGCCGGAGACAGCGATCGCGGCGCGAGAGTGTTTGTCGCTTCCAGTGCACCCGTCGGTTGGCGCGGCGGAACTGGACAGGATCGTCGCAGCGGTCAACACACTGGCAAAGGCGGGGAGCTGACATGACGGATCTCAGAGCAGGACTCATTGGCCTGGGAATGATGGGGCGTCATCACGCTCGTGTGCTTGGCTCACTCGATGGAGTCGAACTCGTGGCGATCGCCGATCCTGGTGGTGACAGGTTCGGGGTCGCCAACGGACGGAATTTAGTCTCATCTGTAACTGAACTCATCGCCAAGGGCATCGACTACTGCATGGTTGCGGTCCCAACGGGCCTCCACGAGGAGGTGGCCTTGGAACTCGCCGAAGCGGGGGTCCACACGATTATCGAGAAGCCGTTGGCACACGACACTGCCTCATCTGAGCGCATCGTTGCAGCGTTCGAAAAGGCCGACCTGGTGGGCGGGGTCGGGCATATCGAGCGGTATAACGCGGCTCTACAGCAGGCCCGCATACGAATCGAGAACGGCGACCTCGGGGAGATCTTGCAGGTGGCTACCCGCCGCCAAGGCCCGTTCCCTGGGCGGATCGCAGACGTAGGTGTGGTAAAGGATCTCGGAACCCACGACATCGACCTCACCGCTTGGGTCACCCAACAGGAGTTCATCAGCGTCGCCGCTCAGACAGGTTTTAAGTCGGGGCGTGCACATGAGGATCTTGTCGCCGTCGTGGGAAAACTGTCCGGCGGGACCGTGACCAACCACCTCGTTAACTGGCTTTCCCCGCTCAAGGAGCGAACGACAGTAATCACCGGCGAAAAGGGCGCCTTTGTAGCCGACACACTAACTGCGGATCTCACCTTTTTTGCCAACGGAGAAGTCGAGACGACGTGGGACGAGATTTCCCAGTTCCGAGGGGTGAGCGAGGGAGACATGGTCCGTTTTGCATTCTCGAAGCCGGAGCCACTGCGCGTAGAACACGAGAATTTCCGCGACGCGGTGCTCGGTCGGCCCGCCGACATCGTGACGATGAGGCAGGGGTTGGCCACGGTGCGCGTAGCAGAGGCATGCATTGAGTCAGCGAACTGCGGTCAAGTTATACCGGTGTGACTGGAAACTGTTATGCAACGAATGCTGGCGTTGACGCGACGAGTGGGGGCGCTGGCGACTGGTCTCGTGATCGGTCAATTGGTCCTATACGTCTGTACTCCGGCTCTATCGAGACTGTACGGGCCAGAGGCGTTCGGCAGGGCCCAGTTGTTCTTGGCCATAATGAGCATTGTTGGGACCCTTGCCACGCTTCGGTTTGAGGGCTCTTCGCATCTAAGTGTGGGGTCAGGTCCGTAGCCCGCCGGCGATGAGGAGCATCCGCAGGCGGTAGTTGTCGCGGTTGCGGTAGCCGCGGGCCAGGCGCCGGTGGAGTTCGATGAGGCCGTTGATCGCTTCGGTTCCTCCGTTGTTGGATCGGTCGGTGGTCCAGTAGGCGAGGAAGGAGTCCTTCCACTTGCGAAGAGTGCGGCCGAGGCGGGCGATCTCTGGGATCGGGCAGGACGGCAAGGTCGCGAGTATCTTCTCCGCAGCGCTGCGCCCGGCTGGCAGGTCTTTATGGTGGTAGGCCTGTCGGAGTTCGTGGGCGATCTGCCAGGCGAGGAACAGTTCCTCGTGCCTGGGGTCGGCGGCCAGTGCGTCATTGAACCGTCGCCACTGCCGCTCGGTCAGCCGTGCCGGGTCGCAGCGGATGATGGTGCGGATCCCGTAGAGCGGGTCGCCTTTACGTCCGCGGTGCCCGCAGATCTGCTGCTGCAACCTACGGCGGACCTCGTCCACGGCACCGAGAGCGAGCTTGACGACATGGAAAGCGTCGAGCACCGCGGTGGCGTCCTCGAGTTCGTCATCGATGGCCCGCTTGTAGCCGTGGAACGGATCCAAGGCGGCGATCTCGACACCGCTGGTGAAGCCCTCACCGCGTCCGGTGAGCCAGTCGGCCAGCACTGCCCCGGAGCGGCCTGGCACGAGATCCAGCAGTCTGGCCTGCACCTTTCCGTCCCGATCGCGGGTGAGGTCGACCATCCCGGTCAGTTCTTTCGGCCCGCGTTTGCGGCGGGAGACGTGGTGCCAGATGTGTTCATCGACTCCGAGGGTGAGGACGCCGTCGAAGCGGTCCGGATCATCGGCGAGCGACTGCAGCACGGCCTTGACCGGCGTCCACACGGTGTGCCACGCGGTGCCGAGCTGGCGGGCCAGTCCGTTGACGGTGGCGTGCTCTCGTCGCAGCTGCTGTACCGCCCACTCCACTACGCGGGTCGTGGTGGCGTGCCGCGGCGAGGCCAGGCCGGGAAGATGTTCGACGAAGGTGCAGCGTTCGCACGCCGCTCCCGGGCACAGGAAGCGGCGCTTGCGCCAGATGATCGTGACGGGGCGACCGAACGAGGGGATGTCGACCAGACGCACTACCTGCCGGCCATGGCCTACTCCGACGGCGCCGCAGTCGGGGCACCCGACAGGCCCAGGCTCGGACTCGACGGTCACCTCTAGGTGCTCGTCGACCATGCGCGCATCAAGGACGTACACGTCATCGAGACCGACGAGAACATCGCAGCGGGAACAACGAGACGAAGGTGCGGCGCCAGCGGCAGGCCGGCAGCACCCGATAGGCTCAGACATGGGTCGAGGCCCCTTCGGGATTGGGTGTAGAGGTACTTCCAATCCTTCAGGGCCTCGACCCTCTTGCTCCCTACTGCTTCACCGGCGTGTCGCCCTCACCCACACTCAGATGCGAAGAGCCGGTTTGAGGCGCAGATTGCTAGAGCGGACGACGTCGATGCTGTAAGCGCTGCTCGCATCGCTCTAATCGCGGCCACATTTATCTCGATCGCAGCCGTTCCCATCTTGCGCATGGCAACTGGTGAGTGGGTCATTTCTCTCTTGCTGGCGGGTTCGATCCTTGCGATGGCGAGCACCCTCGTACTAACGCAATATGCTGCTCGATACGAGCAACTGAATGGTCTGGCAATATCAAAAGCTGTTCAAGGTAGCTCGCAGGCCGGAATCTCGTTGGGTGTGGACGGGCAGTTTCGTGCCATCGGTCTAGAGTTGGGGATCGCGGCAAGCTATGTGGCGGCCGTTTCCATTCAAGTTCTCGGATTGCGTGCCGCGCGGCGAATATTCAGGTCCAACACAAAGCTTTACCTGTACCGCTACTTTCGTTTGCAAATGAGAAACGCGTTTACTCTGACGCTATCTGCCGGCGCAAACGTTCTAGTGGTTTGGAACGCACCGCTCGTTATCGAACGGATATCCGGGGCGCATGAGGTTGGACTCGCCGCGATCGCCCAACGAATTGTGGCTGTGCCGATCGGTATCCTGGTAGCAGCCGTTGCGCCCGTTGTGATCGGGTGGGTTGGCCGGAAAGTGCGAGCGGGAGAAGATCCTATTGGGCTGCTCCGGGCACTGTTGGTGCCACTGTCAGTAGGGGGTCTCGTCGCCGTATGCGCACTTATTTTGACCCCTGATCGCGTCTGGACTGCCGCCCTGGGCAGCCAATGGTCAGGGGTCGGTGATTATCTGGCCGCTTACGCGCCTTACATCTTTGGGCTGATTCTAGTAGGGCCATTTGGGCAATTAATTGCCGTCTTCGGGCGATCAAACGTTCAGCTAATATGGGATGGATCGCGACTTGGGGCAATTGGCTTGACGGTATTTGTAGCCAATATGCAAGAGTGGAGTGCCCTCGCATACCTGTGGTATACAAACGGAATCTTGTGCGCATTTTATGCGATTTATATCTTTATAATGCTTAGAGAGATTCGAGCCTGCCGGATAGCTTAATTGATATCGGGTCCAGCGTCGCTCACATGCTTGGTTGGTCCCTCGGTCTGAACCGCTGTGAGTCTTGGGGTGGCTGGTCTGGGACCGGCTGGCAAGGATAGGAGTTGGCCGCATCACGGAGCGTGTCAAATCAAATGAGACGTGAGGTGCTCGGTTGGGCTTGGCTAGTTTCGGGTGATCGGGCGTCGGGGTCGTTGATGGTCGCCTTTTCCGGCAGTCGGGGTGGGCGCGGTCGTCGGGTGAACCGTTCGGGGTGTTTGGCGTAGGCGGCGTCGAGCACGAGCTGGCGCCTGTCGCGGATGGTCTCGGCGGTGCCGTCGTGGACGCTGGCCGGGGTGTGCAGTCCGATCCCGCTGTGCCGGTGCTGGTGGTTGTACCAGTGGATGAATCGGTTCATCCATGCCCGGGCGGCACCGATGCTGGCGAACCGCTCGGGGTAGTTCGGCGTGTACTTCATGGTCTTGAACTGCGACTCGCTGTACGGGTTGTCGTTGCTGGTCCGCGGCCGATTGTGCGACCGGGTTACATCCAGATCGCACAGGAGTGAGGCCAACGGCTTCGAGGTCATCGCCGCGCCCCCGTCGGCGTGGAGATACCCCGGTGCCTGGCCTTGCTCGGCGATGGCGGCGGCGACCAGGTCGGCGGCCAGTTCGCCGTCTTCGACGGTCTCGATGCGCCAGCCCACGACGTAGCGGGAGTAGATGTCGATGACGACGGAGGCGTGGTACCAGATGCCCTTGGCCGGGCCCCGCATTTTCGTGATGTCCCACGACCACACAGCATTTGCTGAGGTTGCGACCAGTTCGGGAATCGCCCGTGGTGGATGGGTTGCCTGCCGACGACGCTCGCCGTTCATCGCCTCGGCCGCCAGGATCCGGTGCATCGTGCGCTGCGAGCAGTGATACCGGCCGGCGTCGAGTTCGCGGGCCCACACCTGGGCCACGGACAGATCGGCGTAGGCCTCGCTGGTGAGCACTTCCAGTATCGCGGTGCGCTCGGCGGCGGTGAGCTCGGCAGGATGGCGGGCCTTGGGGTGCGGCCCATACTGGCGCGGTTTCGGATTGGCCTGGCGATGATGGGTCGCCCGCGACCTACCGACCAGGGCGCAGGACCGCACCACACCCAGCAGCGCGGTCAGCAGCTGCGCGGTTTCGGCCTGCCAGGTGCGCCAGGCGGCCCTGGTCACCCCTTGTTTTTCTTGGAGAGCGCTTCCAAGAACGCGACACCTTTTCCCATGACCTCCAACGCGGCGTCACGATCGGCGATGACCTTGTCCTTCCGGGCGGCGTCTGACTCGAGTTTGCTGATCTGCTTTTCCAGCTCAGCGATGCGCGCCTGCTCCGGCGACTGGCCAGCCCGGGGCCTTCTCTTGGACACGGTGTCAACGGCGGGCGAAAATTGACCCCTACGTGACGGGTGAATCTTGACCCCTCTGGTTGTTGGTCTGTGCGGTCATGAGGTCAGCCACGACGACCATGTCCGTGATTGCGTGCCGCTCTTGGAAGGCGGTGATCACCGGGATCAAGGTCTTGGTCTCTGCTTTGTTGCCCTCGAAAACATGCACGTCCAGCGGGAATCCGTCACGGGCTACCAACAGTCCGACAGTGATCTGCGGATCCACTCGGCGTTCCTTGCTCATGCCGACTTTGCGTAGGCCGTCTTCTTTCTCGGCCTCGAAGTACAACGTGGTCAGGTCATACAAGATCAGGGCGACGCCGGGGCCGCCGGCGGCCGTGACGTGGCGCCAGCAAGCGGTAGCGATGAGGGTGCGGTAGTCGCGGGCAACCACCCGACCCAGACAGTTATAGAGCGTGTTGACGTGCGGAGGATCCAAGCCCAGTCGCCTGAGCACCCGTACCGAATCGAGTTTGCTCGTCGGATCGACCAGACGGGCCAGTACCAGGTCGCGGAACACCGAGTCGGCCACCACGTCAAAGCCGAGCCGCTCGTAACTGCCCACCAGGCCCTGCCACAGGATTCGTGACGACGACCGTTTGGCCACGGCTGCCGAGCTGGCGGGCAGATCGATCACCGCAGATGCCCGGTCCACTAGTCCGAGCTCGAGTTCGTGCTGGTCAGCATTGATTCGTTGCTTGGCGATCTCGATCAATGCCGCGAGCTCGCCGGGCGTGTGGGCGGAGCCAATATGCGCAACCATCTGGCGCCGGCCACGGACCTTCTCCCAGATCTGCACGCCGATGGCCCCGGAGGCGGTCTTGGACTGCACCACGTACAGACCCACCACCTCCAACTTCCGCTCAATTAGTGACCCACGCGCGGCAGGTTCAATCCCGTGACCTGCAGCGATCCTAACGAAGCAGTCGGGAACGACGTCAACTTGTGGAACTCAGGACTGAAAGTGCGCACTCCGCCGCACAGTTGGCGGGTGTGGATCCCAAGACCGTGCGGCGGTACGTCGCCGCTCGTGACCAGGGACGTCCGGTGACCGGCGCGGGCCGCCGTCCGCGAATGCTCGATGAGTACATGCCCAAGATCGAGGAGTGGGTCGAGCGCGGCAACGGCAAGGTCCGCGCCGATATCGTCCACGAACGGCTGGTGGCCATGGGGTTCACCGGGACCGAGCGCACGACCAGGCGGGCGGTGGCGCAGGTCAAGGCCGCGTGGCGGGCCGGGCATCAGCGCACCTACCGGCCGTGGATCACCGAGCCGGGCCTGTGGCTGCAGTTCGACTGGGGCGAAGGGCCGAAAGTCCCCGGCCCGGACGGGGTTCTGCGCTCGACGTTGCTGTTCTGCGCCTGGTTGGCGTGGTCCCGCTTCCGGGTAGTCATCCCGGTGTGGGACCAGAAACTGCCCACGCTGATCGCTTGCCTGGACGCGACCCTGCGCCGCGTGGGCGGGGTGCCGACCTACGTGCTGACCGACAACGCCAAGACGGTCAGCGTGGATCACGTCGCCGGTGTGCCGGTGCGGCATCCGCAGATCGTCCAGGCCGCCCGTCACTACGGCACCCAGGTGCACACCTGTGTGCCGTTCGATCCGCAGTCCAAGGGCGGCACCGAGTCCACCGTCCGGTTAGCCAAGGCCGATGTGGTGCCCACCGAGGCGAACCTGCGGGAGCAGTACGGCTCGTTCACCGAGCTCGAGGCCGCATGCGAGCAGTTCTGCGCCAAGGTCAACTCCCGTAAGCATCGTGAATCGGCAAGGGTCCCGAATGAGGCGCTGATCGATGAACGCCGTCGTCTGCATGTACTGCCGACGGCGCCGCACACCATGGCGCTGGGGCAGACCCGCACCGTGGGCACCGATCAGACCATCCGGTTCGGGTCGGTGCGTTATTCCACCCCGCCGGGACTGGTCGGCGCTGAGGTGTGGGTCCGCGCAGACGGCATGGACCTGGTCATCGTCGCCGACCTCGACCGGCTGCCCGTGGCCCCGGACTGGGTCGCCGATCGGCGGGGACTGTGCGAGGTGGCGCGGCACCACTTGTCCACCCCGGGCACGCCTCGCATCGATCTGGGCCACTACCCCAATCACCCGCAGGAGCCCGACGGGGCACCGCGCCCACCCCGGCCCAAGGCTCGCTCCCAGGCCGAGAAGGAGTTCTTGGCCTTGGGCGATGGAGCCCAGTCCTGGTTGATCGAGGCCTCCGCCGCCGGGACCTCGCGGATCCGGGCCAAGATGGTCGACGCCGTCGAGCTGGCCGCCCTGGTCGGTGCCGCCAGCGTTGACGCGGCATTGGGAACCGCCGCCGCGGCCGGACGGTTCGCCGACGGCGACGTCGCAGCGATCGTCCGGCACCTGGCCACCGGCGCGACCGGTGCGGACCTGGTCATCGCCGACGAAGCCCACTCCGCTCAGCCTGGGACAGGAGCCTGGGCCGGCTTCGGCACCCGAAAGGACACCGGCCGATGAGCACACCGACCACCACGCCGGCGGTGCCACTGCCCGAGGACCTGACCGCGGTACTCAAACGAATGCGCATGCCCTACCTGCGGGCCGCCGCCCCCGAGGTCCTGGCCACCGCCCGGGCCCAACGCTGGGACCCCACCGAACTGCTGCGGGTCCTGCTCGCCGAGGAGATCCGCGGACGAGACGAGGCCACCAAAGCCGCCCGCCGCAAGGCGGCCGGACTCCCCGCCGGCAAGACGTTCGACTCCTGGCGCGAAGCCGACTCCTCCATCCCCGCGCCGACCCAGTCAGCGCTCGCCGGACTGGAATGGGTGCACCGAGCCGAGAACCTCGCCATCAGTGGCCCCTCAGGCACCGGAAAGACGCACTTCGTCGAGGCCCTGGCCCACAACGTCATCGACGCCGGCATGCGGGTCTCCTGGTTCACCCTCGAATCGCTGACTGAAGCCCTGGCACGCGCCAACGTGGACGGCTCCGCCGGCAAAGTCATCGCCCGCATCACCAGGGCTGAACTCATCGTCGTCGACGACATCGGGATGCTGCCCGCAGGTCAAGCCGCCGCAGAGGCGTTCTACCGCCTGGTCGATGCCACCTACGAACGCCGCAGCCTGGCGGTCACCAGCAACCTGCACCCCGCGGGATTCGACACCTTCATGCCCAAAACCCTGGCCACCGCCGCCGTGGACCGACTCCCGCATCACGCCCACGTCATCATCACCGAGGGCACCTCCCTCCGGCTCGCCGAAGCCACCGCCGGCAAGGGGTGGTCCCATTGCACTAACCGACCACCAGGGAGATCAACTGACCGCGCACAGGGAGATCAGCTGTCCGCGAGCAGGGAGATGAACTGACCGCCCACAGGGAGATCCCAATGTCCCTTGACACTGCCCCACTGAGGCGTGCCCGGTCTCGAACGGCGGTGCCGTACTGCACGCAACGCATCAGGAGGTCGGCGATGACTGTCATTGGAATTGATGCCCACAAGAATTGGCACACGCTCGTCGCGGTCGACGAGGTCGGCAAGAGAATCGATGTACTCACGGTCGAGGCTCGGCCTGCTGGGCATCAGAAGATCATGGCGTGGCTCGAGCAGTTCGACGGCGTCTGCATTGCGGTCGAGGACTGCCGGCATCTGACCCGTCGTCTGGAAGCTGACCTGCTCGATGCCGGGCACAAGGTGGTGCGAGTCCACACCAGGTTGATGGCAGGTATGCGCCGTTCGGGTCGTGAACTCGGCAAGTCTGATCCGATCGACGCTGAAGCCGTTGCACGCGTTGCTCTGCGCGAAGATGATCTACCGACGGCCGAGCTGCCCGGCCCGGTGCGGGAGATCAAGCTGTTGTCCGACCACCGTCGTAGCCTGGTCTCGCGCCGTACCGCAATGCAGTCCAAGGTCCGCTGGTTCCTGCACGAGATCGACCCTGAACTGCAGATACCGTCCCGGGCACTGCGTCGCTACCACCTGCTGGATGAGCTGATCGCACGACTCTACGAACACACCGGGGCGGTGGCCGAGATCGCCCGGGATCTCCTGGAGGACATTCGGTCGCTCACGCGGCGGATCAATGAGATCGAGAGCCGCCTGACCAAGCTGGTGCGCGCGGATCACCCACGTCTTCTCGAGGTCCCGGGCCTCGGGGTTCTCGGCGCGGCCACAATTATCGGGGAGACCGCCGGGGTCAGGCGGTTCAAGTCCAAAGACGCCTTCGCCCGTTTCAACGGCACCGCCCCAATTCCCGTCTGGTCGGGAAACAAGGTCCGCGTCAGACTGTCCCGGGGCGGCAACAGGCGCATCAATACCGCGCTGCACATGGCCGCGGTGACCCAGCTGCGACTCGGCGCAGAAGGTACTGCCTACTACGACAAGCTCATCGCCTCCGGCAAGACCCGCACCGAGGCGTTGCGCCTACTCCGCCGCCGCCTATCCGATCGGGTCTTCGCAGCGATGCGGGCAGACGAAACACGGGCCGTGCTCTACGCCACGTCACCTCCTCCACCTGCAGCACCGCAAGCTCCAAACGCTGCTCTCCAGACGGCCGCTTAACGAAGACTTGACATAGGAGCATCGGGGAGCTCGACCCCCGCAACCGGTGATCTGCGAGTTCATCGACCAGATGAGGTCCGAGGGGCATGCGGTCGAGTCGATCTGCCGAGGCCTGCGCAAAGCGGGCCTGCAGATTGCCGCACGGACCTACCGCGAGTGGACTTCGCCGCAGCGCGTGGTGGCGGCCAGGACCGTCAGCGACGCCGAGGTCGAGGACACCGTCCGCAAGCTCGTGTGGCAACCCGATGGGCAGGGGCGGCGGAAGATGCAGCCTGCGGGCCTGTACGGGCGCCGCAAGATGCTTGCCGAGGTGCGCCGGGCCGGTCTGACCACAGCCAGCCCAGGAGCAGTGGACCGTGTGATGCGCACGCTGGGCCTATCCGGCGTACTCCGGTCCAAGAAGGTGTACACCACTTCCTCGGATCCGGACGGTGTTCGGGCGCCGGACCTTGTCGATCGCGACTTCACCTCGGATCGGCCAGATCGGCTCTGGGTCGCCGATTTCACATACGTCCGAACGTGGGCCGGCTTCACCTACGTGGCGTTCATCGTCGACGTGTTCGCCCAGCGCATCGTGGCGTGGAACGCGGCCACCTCCATGGCCACGGACCTCGTCATGACTCCGCTGCGGATGGCGCTGTGGCAACGCGACCGCGAAGGGCACCCAGTCGAGCCGAAATCGCTGATCAGCCACTCGGACGCAGGCAGCCAATATACATCTGTAGCGTTCACCGAACGCCTCTCCCTCGAGGGGATCGAACCGTCGATCGGCAGCGTCGGCGATGCCTACGATAACGCGCTCATGGAGACGATCAACGGCCTCTACAAGGCCGAGTGCATCCGCTCGTCGATCTTCCACGACGGGCCGTACAAAACGATCTCCGACGTCGAGTACGCCACCGCCGCATGGGTCGAGTGGTACAACAATGAACGGCTCCACTCGAGCCTGGACTACGTCCCGCCCATCGAGTTCGAGCAGAGCTACTACGCCGCTCTCAACCGAGAGCTGCAACCCACATAGGGAGCGGCGGGAAACCTGGGGCGGTTCAATGACCGCCGCTGGCCCCACCCGCTCGGCCCACGCCCGTACCCGGGGTGCATCCCACTGCTGGTACTGGCGGCCGGCTGGTAGGTCGGCGTCGTTGGTGCGGTACTGCCCGAAAGATCCGGCGGGCAGCAGCAGGTGGCTGGAGATCCGCTCGGTGCCGCGGTAGATCTCCAGCGTGCGGGCGGTGATCCGCACATCGATTTCGGTGCCGATGTGCGCCAGCGGGGCGGAGTAGAAGTTCCGCTCGAACACAACGTGCCCATTGCGGCCGACCCGGCGGCCGTAGAGCCACCGGCTAATCTCGAACGCCACCGCCGGCAGCGGCGTGAGCAGCGGCCGCTCCTCGGCGGTGAACACGCTCAGTCTCGAGCCGGGACGCTTTTGGAACGGTTCGCGGTTGTAGGCGTCCATCCGCTCACCGATCGCCTCTGCCAGTTCGGGCACCGTGTGAAACGTCCGGTCCCGCAGGCCGGCGATCACCCAGGTCGCCACGTGCGCCACGGTGTTCTCGGCCCCAGATTTGTCTTTGGGGCGCCGTATCCGACCTGGTAGGACCGCTGCTGAGTAGTGGGCGGCCATTTCCCGGTAGGCGTCGTTGAGGACGATCTCGCCGTCGCGCGGGTGCTTGACGACGCCGGTTTTGAGGTTGTCGCACACGATCCGCGGTTCCGACCCGCCGAAGTTCTCAAACATCGCCGCGTGCGCTCGAAGCCACGCGTCTTGCTGCATGTCGGTGCTGGGCCAGACGAACGCGTACCGGCTGAATGGCAGGCACGCCACGAACAGGTACACCTTTCGCGTCGCGCCGGTGACCGGGTCGGTGAGCTCCATCGTGGGGCCGGACCAGTCGACCTCGACCGTCTGGCCAGCCTTGTGCCCGACGCGAGAGGCGGCGCCGGTCACCATCACGTGTCGCTGGTAGGTCTTGCACCACCGGTCATAGCCCATCGCCGGCGCTTTCGCGTGGGCGCAGCGGTCTGTGTACTCGCCGTGCAGCAGCTTGAGCGAGACCCCGACCCGGGCCATCTCGCGGTGGACTTGCTCCCAGTCCGGCTGGGCGAACACGCTCTCGTGCTCCCCGCGACCCGGGAACAGGCGGGCGTACACCTGCTCATCGGTGAGCTCGGCGACGTCGTCCCAGCTCGTCTCGGTCGCATCGGCGGCCTCCAACACTGCCGCGATGCTCTTTCGGGACATGCCCTGCGAGGCGGCAATCGCCCGCCCGGACAGGCCTTCGGCGCGAAGCTGCAACACGAGCTTCGCCCTGATCTTCCGTACCATCACGGATTGCTCCTTCCGCCGCGCGCCCTATACACGCGGCGGAAGGAGCCTAGAAGCGGGTGGCCCCCACGGGCGCTACTGCTGGCCCCCAAGCGCAATATTCGCGATCCCAGCCACTGGCCCCCGGAGGCAATGCCGGTGGACCCCAGTGAGACGAATATTCAGTGGCTCCGACGACGTCCAAACCGTCAAGCGACTACCGGCTCCCAGACCCAATACGACTGGCCCTCAGACCTGACTTCCACAAGTTTTAGTGTCACCCTGCATTGATCGCGTCGATGACGGCTCGCGCGGCGTCCGGGATTGTGGGTTCGACGAGCATTTCGTGGTCGCCGATGGCGACGGTGACCGTGCGCAGGGGCCGCAGGGTGGTGACGATCTTCTTGATCGACATGCCGGTGACGTCCTGCAGGTGCCGGGCCACGGCCAGGGCGGCAAACACGACGGTGAGGTGAGCTTCGATCGCGTCGCGGGTGCGGTGGAAGATCGGCCGGGCCCTCAGGTCGGCCTTGGCCATGCGGAAGGACTGCTCGACCTTCCAGAGGTCGTGATAGGCCGCCACGACGGCATGGCCGTCCATCGCGGCCGGGGCGATGTTGGTGACATACCCCTTGTAACCTGCAGATTCGCGGGCCCGCTGGATCGAGGCCTCGTCCAGGATTACCTTCTGGTCGGTGACCTTGACGAACCGCTGCTTCTTGAGTGGTTCTGCCCGGTCGGCCACGCGTTGGGCGCGGTCGATCTGCGCGTTCAGCGTCCGCCGGTCTCGCTTGGCTCGCTCCCATTTGTAGTGCCACACCACCCGCCGGTCTCGCCGGTCCCGGCCCTGTCCCATTGGGC
This sequence comes from Dietzia sp. IN118, assembly GCF_032905965.1. Taxonomy (NCBI): domain Bacteria; kingdom Bacillati; phylum Actinomycetota; class Actinomycetes; order Mycobacteriales; family Dietziaceae; genus Dietzia; species Dietzia sp. IN118. Next base: position 600,666 of record NZ_JAUMSR010000001.1, read on the forward strand.
GGATCAGCTCCACGACGCCGTCGTCGGCAATCAGGTTGCCGCGGCGACCGAAGTGGTCCTCGAGCTCCTTGGGCGCCTTGGAGGTGCGGGAGCCGACGATGAACGACAGGCCCGCATCTTCCAGCGCATTGAGGTTGGCCGCCGACAGCATGCCCGCATCGGCCACCACGACCATGTCGCTGATCTGGTGGCGCTTCTGAAAGGCCGTGATGACCGGGATTAGCGTCTTGGTCTCTGCCTTGTTGCCCTCGAAGACGTGCACGTCCAGCGGGAACCCGTCCCGGGCCACCAGCAGGCCGACGGTGATCTGCGGGTCGACCTTGCGCTCTTTACTCATACCGACTTTGCGCAGGTCATCTTCTTTTTCTGCCTCGAAGTACAAGGTGGTCAAGTCGTAGAGCACCAACGCCACACCGGGGCCTCCGGCGCGGTTGACGTGGGCCCAGCAGGCGGTGGCGATCAGCCCGCGGTAGTCCCGGCCGACCACTCGCTGTAGACAGTTGTAGAGCGTGTTGACGTGCGGTGGTTGCGTCCCCAGTTCGCCCAGGACCCGAACCGAGTCCAACTTGTTGGTCGGCTCCACCGCACGGCACAGCACCAGGTCGCGGAACACCGTATCGCCCACCACGTCGAAGCCGAGCCTGGAGTACGTACCGGTCAATCCCTGCCACAAGATCCGCGCCGTGGACTGCTGGATCCGCGCGGCTGTCGCTGCCGGCACGTCGATCACCGCGGCGCCGCGCTCACTCAACTCCAGGTCTAACGCCTGCTGATCGCCCTGGATGCGCTGCTTGGCGACCTCGATCAACGCCGCCAACTCGCCGGGGGTGTGAGCCGAACCGAGGTGCTCGCGCACCACCAACCGGCCGCTGACCCACTCGACCAACTGCACGCCCGTGGCCCCCGACCCCGTCGGCACCTTCCGAAATTTCAGCCCCACACGTCCAAGCTACCGGGCCGTTTAGTGTCACAAACGCCAGCCCCGAACTCGCCCTACCAGCGAAAACCGCAATCCCGATCCCTAGAACAGCGTCAACTTGTGGAAGTCAGGTCAGAAGAACGAATACTCAACGACTTGGAGATCGCCGTCGCTGAGTACATCGACTGGTTCAACCATCGACGGATTCACGGAGAGATCGGCTACGTCCCACCCGCCGAATACGAAGCACTACACGCGGCGGTCGAACCGTCACCCGAGCCCGTCGACGACCTCGTCGACGCCAGATAACCACCCTCTACCAAACCCGGGGCTTGACAAGATCCGCTACCTGCCTGACCGCAACGTCAACCGCGAGCCAATCGCACGACTTTCCAGCTGTCAATGGATCGACGCCACTCGCAATCTCGTCGTGCTCGGCCAATCCAGCGTGGGCAAGACCTACCTCGCCCAGGCGCTTCTCAATGCCGCGTGCCGAAAGTACTACACCGCGAGGTTCTTCCGGCTCGACGACCTGGCCAACCGGCTCGTCGTGCTGGAGCCGACCTCGCAGCGCAGGCTGGACTTCCTCACTGATCTGGACAACTGCGACCTGCTAGTGCTGGACGATTTCCTGACCACGCCGGTGGCCCCGCACACCGCGGCGGAGCTGCTCAACATTCTGGCCGCTCGGGAAGGGCGGGGCTCGACGCTGGTGACCTCGCAGTTCGATCCGCCAGATTGGTACAAGTCGCTCCAAGACGCGGTCATCGCCGAATCGATCCTCAACCGGATCGTCGCCGGCGCCGAAATCATCGCCCTCGACGGCCCGAACATGAGACGACACCTCGCCACGGCAACGCCATAGCGGCCAAGCGGTCGGACGGGCCGCTATCCGATGCCCGTCCGACCGCTACCCGATCATCAGAGCCGCGCTTTCCGAAAGGCGTCCCAAACAGGCTTCCGCGCAGCTGGCGATGGATCGGCTGAATTCTTGTCGTCGATGGTGAGCCATCGCTTGAGGCACGACGGCGAGATGCCGAAGTCCTTCGCGACCTGGGCCACGGACGCGTCGGAGTCGCGGAAGACCCGGATCACGTCCTCGCGGAACTCCTTGGGAAACGCCTTCGGCATGGTGCACATACTTCCAGCGTCGACACACGCCGACGCAGATCAGATGTCACCTATGGGTGCAGCAGTCCCGATAGACAGGCCTTCGTCCCGGGCGTTTCGTCGGATACGTTCGAACTGCTCCACTCTCAATTTCTCCTTAAACCCTTTGCCTCTCGTGAACGTCCTTGGCCGGACGACACGAAACTTAGGGTCTGGTTGATCGAGGGTGGGGCCATTTCAAAACGGCACTACGCCTCCAATTGGGGCCACTTCAGACTGGCACACTGACCTAGCCCAAAGAAAGATATTCGAATCCAGGTCGAACGAATAAGGCTAGAAAGTTACACTAGTCGATGGGCTAGCGTGGGTGGGGCCGTATATCGGCTGGTCAGAATAACGCCAACCGGCCCGAGGGAGGACCGCGCAACAAATAATTAGCGCCAGGAACCCATTCGATATTATCGAGGTAATCGGACTTGAATTAATTAGAGCGAAGAGGGGAGCAATAGATAAGCTGCAGATCACAGGTAACGGCAGTCCTCTGGCGCTGCTCGCAAGGGCGAATAGAATCAATAAGAGTACAATCAACTCAATGGCTACGCCTAGGAATCCAAAGTTCCCGTAACCATCAGCAATCAGGTGACTATTGGCGGAAACCTCGGAATTTCCAGTCATGTACTGCCCGATTAAGTATGACAGGGAAGAATTATGGTTGCTCGAGGAACTCCAGAAACTGATAACAGAGTCCTCCCACTTGTAGAACTCGCGATGCGAAAAGTAATCAAAATAAGCCGACGGTAGCGTGCCCGGCATCAGTAGCGTTCTATAGATAAAGACGGTCGATAGAAACATCGAGGCAGTGAGCTTGTCGATGACTAACGCCAAAATGCTGAAGCCGGCGAAATATCCTATGAAAGTGCTCAACCGCAATGATCCATAAAGTCTAAACAACAGAGCGATTGCGAATATCGCAAATCCGGATAGAAGGACAGTCTTGAATCCGGTGATTGAGTATATTAGCCATTGACCAATAAGGCCCACGGCCAACAACCATTTCGGCCCACCGTATAGTCCGCGAATCAAGATTAGCGGGTTTATGACATTGCCTTGCAGTCGCACGAGGTACCCGATTAGTGCGCCGGACTCAGCAACGGTTTGACGGTAGCCGTCTCGAATTGCGTAAACATCGTCGAGATTCGGGCTTGCAAGCGCCAAGCCCGACACGCTCAATAGGTAAACATATGTCGCGATCGAGATCAACGCGATCGCGGTTTGAACCACAGCGAAACTTGCGGGAAAAACGGGAACCATATTCGAAGGGGGAAATCGTAGTAAAACCACGATTGCTATCCCGCAAACGCCTGCCGTCAAAGACACGATAATTGAAAGTTCAGGTGCGGCGATTCCGGTAAACTGGGGTACCGCGATTGCCGGGATAAATAAAACTAAGGACAGGATCCATGCGATGAAATCGCTAATGTTGCCAAGGGTGGCCGGAAGCAAGAAGTATAAGCATACGATGAGCCCTAAAGAAAGCGCGAGATACGGCCAAGACGGCGTGCGGTAGACTTCGCCCAAGTATCCGAACTGGGGGGAAATAATGAGCCTGTAGACTTCGTGCATTATCGCTAGTAGGAGAAACAGGAATAGTAGTCCGCTTATAGGGCGAGTGCGGCGGCCCGGAGCGCGGGTCGCGACGTGTGGCACATGCTTCATAAGAATCCCACTCGGTCTAGTTGAGGCCCAGCCCAGTCAAGACTCTATCGGCGATGGAGTCGGTGCTGAGCCATTGAGAACCTTGCGAAAGGGCGGATCGGGAGACGCCCGCCCTGTTTGCCTCGATAGAGGACTTTAATGTCGTCGCAAACTTAGAAAGGCCCTCGGCGAATGTGACGCACTGCGCTTGTGAGTAGGCAAGATGGCCAACCAAGTCATTTTCTGGGAAGATGGTCCTAAGTCCAGTCCCCATTGATTGCTGGATTGTGGCCGCTGGCATTGCAGGCCATACGCCGATATCGGATGCATTAAACAGGGAGTTTAGCGTTCGGCTATCGACGAACGGCTGGATGACCACACGCTGGTGTAGGTTGTTCACTTTGACCGCTTGCCGCAGTTCGTCTGACGCTTGGTCTGAACCTGCACCTGCAAACATTAATTTCGCGTTCGTGCCTGGAGCGATAGCAGCAAATATTCTAAGAAGTTCTATGAACTGCTTCTGCTTCTGTGGCTTGCCTGGTGCGAAAATGACCACATCGTTCTCATCAAATCCTAGATGGCCTCTTGTCGTTCTTCGAAGGTCCTCGTCATAAAAGAAAATCTCATTATCGAAAGCTATCGGCAAAAGAGAGCAGTCGGGACCCGAGTTTAACCGATCGATTATTTTGCAAGTATTCTGGGTATACCCAAAGACGCTTGTTGCTTCCCTATTAACGGCTCGGTAGACTTGACCCTTAGTCGCGTTAAAGATTGCGCGCTTGGCTCGGGCTGCCGATTTGGATAGGTTTGCATACATCGCATCGTTGTCACCGTATAAGACCGCGCGAGGTTGACCGTGGCATATGAATGCAGGAGCTGCCGGTAAGAGTTGGCCCGGCATGATTTGGACTATGCCGTCCCATCTCCCCTTCCGCATGTATCCGATGGCGGAAGGAGAGACGAGCATGGATCTCATTTCGTGCGCTTTGAAACGGCGAACTTCAACGTTCTGATCGATAGTAACTTCAGTTGAGTAAGTTCGCGAAGCGCCAATATTGCCTAAATGCGCGTCCGAGAATATCGGATTAACCCTGTCCCCGGCCACAACGGTCACGTTCGCGCGCCGAGCAAGGGCGCGCGTGATGCCAATTTCCTGATAGCCGCTAAACTGATCGTAGTATCCACATGCAACGAGTAAGTTAGATTTAGTAGTCATTCAGACGGTCCTGTGGGTTAGCGAATTTCGGGGTAACAGTTCCGCGGTTGATTGCTTCGAGGTGCGCGACTTGTTGGTGTAGATCGAAGCGGTCTTTGATCTTCTTGGCGGGGTTACCTCCCCAAATCTCAAACGAAGGAATATCCTTTGTCACGATTGATCCCGCAGCCACTATTGCCCCGTCACCGATGGTTGTACCTCGAAGGATGATAGCCCCATATCCTATCCAGCAATCGCGCCCAATCTCAGTGGTTCTCTGGGGTGGGCGGCCTGTGAATTGCGCGGGCACGCCAGTCACATCGATCTTGTGATCGTCACCCACAATGGCAACGTGCGGCCCGAACATCGTGTAGCTGCCAATAGTTACCATCGGCCCAATTTCACAATCCGGCCCAATAAATGCGTATTCTCCTAATTCGAGATCTGAAGCTACAGAAGATGACGCGTGAACAAATGATGTGGAAGGCGTATGGAGTAATCCCCGCCTGAGCGCGTTAGTTCGACCTCGTAGCAGCCTTAAGGTCTTGTAGGTGCGTCCGTTCCTGTCAATGGCCATGTCGAATGCCGTCCCACTGATGGTGTCGATGCGCGGTTGATACGATAAATTTCACGGCTCGCTCCGACGTGTTGTCGATTAGGTAGTCCTCTGGTGTTACGTCGCTCACCCCATTGCGGGAGTAATTACAGTCCATCGCCAGCTGGACTGCGGTTACTACGTCGCCCGAGTGCAGACCAGTCATTATTATTCCACCTGTGTCGAGTGCCTCGGGGCGCTCGATGGAGTCTCGAAGTGTGACGGCTGGAAATCCTAGGATGGATGACTCTTCGGCGATGGTGCCTGAGTCCGAGAGGCAGCACGCTGCGGAGAGTTGAAGTTTGTTATAGTCGTGAAAGCCCAGGGGCTCGGAGAAGTTAATGCCCTCTGGCACGGACCAACTCGGCAGTGCCTCGAGACGGTTGCGCGTGCGGGGATGAGTCGACACGAACACCGGCATTTTGAAGTTCTCGTAGATGCCCGTTAGACAGTCCAGAAGAGCACGTAGACGGTCGGGGTGGTCGACGTTCTCTTCACGGTGCGCTGAAACGAGGAAGTATCCGCCTTCCTCAAGGCCCTTATCTGCGACTACGGTGGAGGCGTCGATTTGGTCACGGTAGGCATTAAGAACCTCGCGCATCGGTGATCCGGTCTTGAGGATCCGGCGCGGATGTAAGCCCTCTGCGAGTAGATTTCTTCTGGCGTGCTCGGTGTAGACCATATTGAAGTCAGAAACATGGTCGACCATGCGACGGTTGGTTTCTTCGGGGACGTTTAGATCGAAACACCTGTTGCCGGCTTCCATGTGGTAAGTCGGAATTCGCAATCGACGAGACATTAGGGCCGCGATACAGGAGTTGGTATCACCGAGAACGAGGACAGCATCTGGATTCTCGTCACGCATGACTATTTCTGATGCGATTAAAGTCCCGCCCAATACTGCGCCCAAGCTCGAGGTGTTGACGCCGAGCATATGGTCCGGTTGTCGCAACCCAAGGTCGTCGAAAAACACCTGGTTTAGCGCGTAGTCGTAGTTCTGCCCAGTGTGGACCAGCACGTGATCAATGCCGGGTGTTGTATCCAGGCGATGGATGACCCGGGCCAAGCGGATGAGCTCCGGTCGGGTACCGACTATTGTCATTACCTTCACAGATGTGCCTCCTTCAGTTCTGGGCGTACTGGTTCGGGGAACGTGTCTGGCGACTCGGGTCGGAAAAGTTCGTGGCTCCAGAACTGCGTAAGCAGTACACCGTCGCCAGTGTTAGTTATGTTATGAGCCCATCCCACGGGCATATCGATAGCGACCGGGTAATCGCCGGATACTTGGAAGTCAAAAACTTCCTTGCTGAACATTTTGCGAAGGCTTATCCTTGCCGTGCCTTGGACAACGGCGAATCGTTCAATTTTGGTGAGATGATAGTGCTCGCCCCGCGTGATACCGGGAACGGTAGTACTGAATGATGATTGTCCTTCGCCGCCACGGCACCGCACCGTTTCCACAAACGCGCCCCTGCGATCAAGGCGTGGGACGAGAGCGATGGGGTAGTTTCTTGGAAACAGCGATGCGCGATAAGTGTTGAAGAGGTCGATGCGAAATTTGCTGCTTAAGTCGGGGATCTCGCCGGCGGGGACGTATGAGCGGTGGAATTCTTGAAGGATGTCCCAAACCTCTGTCACCCCGGTGTGTGCCCCCCTGGGCCTAATCGAGGTCTCGTTGCTCTCCACCGCATACAGGAGTGACCGCGCGGCGTCTTGAGCGTGAAGCAACTCCACCGGATTCTCGTTGATGGAGGGAGCCTCGCCGAGGATAGTGGCGTGGACGAAAGTAGCAACAAAAGAGTTGTAGTGGGGTGCGCCGTGCTCGCCGAACAGATTGGGTAAGCAAACATCAACGAAGTGACCCCCAGCAGCAACGGTCGCCTCGGCAACCAGATTCTGTGCGCCAAGCTTCCCACGACCGTAGGCGTTGTCCCGCTCGACCTGGATCGTGCCAGACATCACCACCCGAAGGGGGTGACCGGCGGCCGAAACGGCCCGGGCCAAATCTGCTCCGAGGTTGATGTTGCCCTGTTCAACTTCTTCGTCGGTTGTTGCACGATTGACCCCGGCGAGATGAATCACTGCGTCGGCAGCCGCCACGAACTCGCCTAGTTGAGACCAGTTTGCGCGACTGACAGGGATGACGTCGTGGTCGGTTAGCGCTGCAAGCCTCAGCCGCGTATGCCACCCGAGGAACCCGCCGGCGCCTGTGAGGACAATCTTCAATGGTTCATCTCCGCGAGGACATTCTGCATCTCTGGGAGCGACGCGATGAGATTAGCCGTCTGATCTATCGACAACTGCGATGTGTTGTTGGAATCGAAGTCCTCTGCCTCTCGGACTTCGGAGTCTCCTTCCTCCACAAAGCCAGAGTATTGAAGAGAGCGAGCATCGAGGGGGACCTTGAAGTATTCGCCTTGGTCGGTCGACTTCGCCATCTCTTCGCGAGAAAGGAGCGTCTCGTACATTTTCTCGCCGTGTCTGATACCGATTCGTGCGATCTCTGGCTCCTCAACTCCAAGAACTTTGGCCGTAGCCCGCGCTAGGGTGTCGACCGTACAGGCAGGAGCCTTCTTCACGTATAGGTCACCAGGTTGAGCATGGAAAAACGCGTGCTCAACTAGGTCCACAGACTCTTGCAGGCTCATTAAGAAGCGAGTCATCGAACCCTCAGTAAGAGTGAGAGGTTTACCAGCACGAATCTGTCGGACGAAGAGGGGAATCACCGAGCCGCGCGAATACATGACGTTGCCATATCGGGTGACAGAGACTGTGGTGGGGGAGTCTGGATGGTTGCGGGCGAACGCCTGCGCGGTCTTCTCCATCAGAGCTTTTGACATTCCCATGGCGTTAACCGGGTATACGGCTTTATCTGTAGACAAACACACGACGGATTTCACGCCGAGTTTGTGGGCCGCAGCAATTACGTTACGGCTCCCGTCAACATTAGTCTTAACAGCCTGGTCGGGAAAGAACTCACATGACGGAACTTGTTTCAGGGCGGCAGCGTGAAAGACGAAGTCTATGCCAACGAAGGCGTTCTCTACGCTTTCGCGGTCCCGTACGTCCCCCACGAAGTACTTCATGCGTGGTTCATCCATTCGCGATCGCATCTCATCCTGCTTTGCTTCATCGCGGCTAAAGATATTGACCTGGGCGGCCCCCTTCTGTAAAAGGTGGCTCGCCATTGTCGCGCCGAACGATCCGGTCCCGCCAGTGATCGCGATGCTGGCTCCAGCCAGAGAGGTCATTCAGTTTCCTTCCGAAGGGATTTCGATTGCAAGTCTACGGCCAAGATCCCGCCAAGCGTCTCGACCTAGGACGGGAACCCACCCCTCTCCGGTCAGCCAGCTAGGAGACTGGGATTGCCCGAACCAGAGCATTTCGAGTCGGCGCGCATGCCCCGCCGCCGAGGGGAGTGTCTGAGCAGCCCCAAAAGCTGCCGCGACGGCCGCGCGGGCCAATCTTGGCGAGACCCTCGCTGGCCGCCGGCCCCCTAGGTCCTCCAGAAGGCCGCCCGTCGTCACCCCCTCGGAAGGGTGAGCGACGATCGCGGGCGGGGTCACGTTGCTCACCGCGAGGAATGCGATCGCGTCGCCCACGTTCTCGATAAGGGCTTGGGGGCTGTTCGCCGACCCGTCGCCGGCCACGCTAGTAAATTGTGACCGGGCCAGCCTTGCAATTGTGCGGGTCACCTTGCGGTCGAAGCCATGAACCCCAGGCGGACGATAGATTACCGTCGAATCGCATCGCAAAGCCTCGACTTCGCCGCGAGCCTTCGACGCTGAATACGCGGAAAATGGGTTCATCTCGGTTGTTGAGTCAAGCGAGCTAATTCGTCCCTGAACGGCGGCACTGCTGACATGTACGAAGCGTACCCCATAGCGCGAACATTCCGAGGCGAGGAGCCCAGGCAGTATTCCATTCGCTGCCCACATTTCGGCCTTCTTCGCACCGGTTGAATCGGGCACTCCTGCTGCATTGACGACGGCGGCGCAATTGTTCAGATGCGCACGTAGGCTCGCAATCGAGGATGGGTTCGGCCGTAGCGTGACGGGGTCTATGCGCGGCGTTCGTAGTCGAATCGCCTCATGGCCCCGTTCTCCGAGTGAAGTGCAAACCGCAGCGCCCACAAAACCTGACGAACCGACAACCAGTATTCGTGCCACGTGTCACCGACGCTTTCGGTGCTGGCGGAGAAGTTCTTCCAACGAATCGCCGGCGGTCTTTTCGGAGAAGTTTGCTTGGTAGTAGTTGCGTGCGCGTTCACCAAATTCGGCCCACGCTTCGGAACCCTGGTCTGCCATCTCTTCGATTGCTTCGGCTAGTGCGCGAGGATCGCCGGGAGGCGTGGTCATGCCGCAGTTGGCGGCGTTGACTACGCGAGCGGCGTCACCAGCCACGGCTGCGATGATGGGCTGGCCTGCCGCCATATTCGCTTGAACCTTGCTTGGCATAGTGACCCGGTACAGGGGTTCATCCTTGAGAGAAATCAATTGGGCATCTGCAAGGGCGAGGGTATCTGCCATTTTTTCGAACGGCTGGGGCTCGATGAACGTGACGTTGTTGAGGCCGAGCTCCTCGACCCGTCGTGCAAGTTGTTCTTTTCTGACCCCTCCGCCTACTAGAGCGAAACCGATGTCCTCTCGTGTACGAAGTAGCTCGGCTGCCTCGATGAGAGAATCGAGATTTTGCATCTCTCCGAAGTTGCCCGCGTACATGATGGTAAATTTCCTCGTCAGTCCCAAGTAGTTGGCAAGGTGGTGGTTTCGCGGGACTGGGCGAAACGAGGATTCCTCCGCCCAGTTTGGAACAACACTAATCTTGTGCCGTGACACCCCCCGTGTGACGAGCAGCTCGGCCATGCCGGGTGAAATTACGGCGATATGGGCAGCTCTTCGATAGACCTCATTGCAGTACGCGTGGAGGACCTTCTCCATCGAAGATCTTGTCGACTTATCCACGAAACCGCTAGACGTTACGGTGTCTGGCCAAAGGTCTTGGATCTGCAAAACAAACGGTACGCCGTTTAGAGCGCGGAGCGGCCCCGCGGCCGTGGCGACAGTGGCTGGAGACGAATATACGAATAAGACATCGGACTTGCGAAGTAACACTGGTGCGGCCACGGTCGACGAAGCTGCGTAGCTTAGATAGTTGGCCATTCTGCGTCCGGCATTATCGTCGTGACTCGGGTAAATGGGGACTCTGTGAACGTTGACGCCGCGAATGCTCTCCCGCATGTAGGGGCGGATACGGTACCCGTCGAACACGCGGCCAGCGGGATAAATAGGGTATCCAGTGACCACATCGACTTCGTGCCCGCGGCGGTGAAGAGCGCGGGCGATCGTGCCCGGCCCGCCTGCGGCGCCTCCCTCTGGATCGAACCAGTGGCTCAGCATACCGATTCTCACTCGGATGACCTTCCGTTCCCAGAGATGCATATTGATATGGCACTACGACGCAATCTCGCCGGTATGGGAGGCTAGCTCCCATGTCCAAGACAACACTACTTGCAGGGGCAGTTGCGGCTGCTGTCACATCTGCAGCTATGCCCGGCGTAGTCCGGATACTTCGCGCGGGCGACCGAATGGACGTACCCAACTCGCGATCTTCGCACGCTGCGCCAACTCCTCGCGGCGGAGGCGCCGCATGTTTCGGGGGGATCGCGGTGGGGCTGGCTGTGGCTCGCCTTGCAGGGGTCCAGGTACCAGTGCGAGTCGGCGTAGGGACCGCTGTGCTCGCTGCCGTCGGGTACCTCGACGATCGATACCAGTTGTCTGCGGTGCGGCGCCTAGGTGCTCAGGCAGTTACGGGAGCGGCCGTAGGACTGGCGTGCGGTGGACGTTCGACTCCGATCGTGGGCGTGGTCCTTGTGCCAACTATCGTTAATTCATTCAACTTCATGGACGGGATCAACGGTATTTCCGGGGGTCAAGCGTCGGTGTGGTCTGTATTCGCTGCTTCACGCCTGGAGAAAATTGGCCTCGTTGGAGATGCGGCCTTTGCCCATTCTATGCTTGGGGCAAGCATCGGTTTCCTTCCTTGGAACGTTCCGTCCGCGAAAGTTTTCCTCGGTGATGTGGGGAGTTATCTCTTCGGCGCTGGTATTGCGTTTGAGACCCTCGAGTGTTGGTCGAACAACAAATTCGAAGCTCTATTACTCGGGTTGCCGTACTCAGTTTATTTGGCTGATACGGGATGGACGATTCTTTGTCGCCTTTCGCGGGGCGATCAGTTGACCGTCGCTCATCGAGATCACGTTTACCAGCAACTCGTCGATTTTCAAGGGGTCGAGCATTGGCATGTGGCAGCCCTTATAACCGCGATTTCCTCGTTGGGTACATTGGCCGTGAAGAAAGTGGGCCTGATAGCGCTTGCGCCGTTGCTCGCCGGCTATTTAATGGCGCCGAGAGTTGCTAATCACTTGATTGGGTCCAGAATATAGTCACAGGGGTTTCGCCACTACGGTCACGTTGGGTCTGGGCAGCGTCGGGTTCGTTTCCGGAGCCCCCGGGCTGACGTAGCTCGCCTGCAATCCCGCAGAGTCCGAGACCCTGGCTACAGCACTCGAAGCCGTTCGCACTGGCGACATCGCCGAGGTCCAGCAGGACGGACCCCGCAATGGCGGACGGCGCGCTCTGATTGATTAACGGCTTCGACGCGGGGCGGCTGGTCGGCGGACTCGCGGAGTGCTGATCAGGGGAGCGCTGCTAGCGCCTCGTCGTCGCTTTTGAACTGAACTGCGCACTGTGAACAGCCGGGCCCGGCTCGCACTTTAGAGCTTCGGCCGAGCAATCCTCGAGCCTCAACCGGCCAGCGTCACTCGGCCTCGGACTCTGGTTCGTCGTCGGTCAGCTCCTCGTCACCCTCAGGTAGCGCCGCCATTTGCTCGGCGACGTCGGCCGGGTTCGCCTCGTGGGTGGGGTCGTCAGCGCTCGTCTCGGGCTCATTATTCTCGGCGGCGGTGACGGAATCCGGTTCGGGGGTGTAGTCGACCGGGTCGGGTAGGTCCTCGATGGTCATCTCTCGACTCCTTCGTAGTGCTCGTGTTTCGGCTCTTCGGGAGTGGCGTCAGCCCAGATCCGGTGCGTGGCGATCACCGCGCGTCCGCTGATTTTGCCGTCGACTAGTTGTACTGACCACGGACGTTGTGTCACCGGTCGGCATGGCGGGCTGACATGAGGAAGACCTCCGTGTGAGGTGTGAAAGCGACCAAGCAAACACATCCACAACGGAGGTCTTCATGTCCCACGCTAACGCTCCGCTGACTCCGACGGGAAGACTGCGTCTGGCTCGGTGTGTCGTCGAGGACGGCTGGACTCGTCTCCGCGCCGCCGAGCGGTTCAACGTCTCGGTGGGCACCGTGCGCAAGTGGGTGAACAGGTATCGCGAGTACGGCAAGGCCGGCATGGTCGACCGCTCCAGCCGTCCGCACCACAGCCCGACCCAGACGCCGCGTCGGCGGGAACGCCGCGTGCTCGGTCTGCGCGTATCCCGCCGGTGGGGCCCGGCCCGGATCGCCTACCACCTGGGCATGCAACCGTCCACGGTGCACAAGATCCTGTCCCGCTACGGCTGCGTCAGGCTGGCGTTCACCGACCCGGCCACCGGCGCCCCGGTCAGGGCACACACACGGCGCCCGCGTCGCTACGAGCACGAGGCACCGGGCGATCTGGTGCATGTGGACATCAAGAAGCTCGGCCGCATCCCCGACGGCGGCGGACACAAGGTCCACGGCCGCGCCAAGGGCAAACGTGACCGCAAACGCGGGATGGGCTACTGGTACATCCACAATGCCGTCGACGACCACTCACGCCTGGCCTACAGCGAGCTCCTAGAAGACGAGCGCAAAGAGACCGCCGCCGGATTCTGGAAGCGGGCCAACGCCTTCTTCGCCGACGCCGGGATCACCGTGCACCGGGTCCTGACCGACAACGGCTCCTGCTACCGCTCCCACGCCTTCGCCGAGGCCCTCGGAGGCAATATCGCACACAAGCGCACCCGCCCGTACCGCCCGCAAACCAACGGCAAGGTCGAGCGCTACAACCGCACCATGCTCGAGGAATGGGCCTACGCCACCGCGTACGTCAGCGAATCCGACCGCGCGGCTCGCCTACCCGCATTCCTGCACCACTACAATTTCCACCGCGGCCACACCGCGCTACGAGGCGCCTCACCCGCAGACCGCGTACACAACCTGCGTGGGCAGTACAACTAGTTCCTGATACGCCCGTAGCGCGTTGTCGAACGAATAGACGTGGACTTCCGGGTTGATCTCGCCCGCCCGGTACGGCTCCACCACCTCGCAGAGAGCCTCGAAGGTGCCCCAGTAGGTGGAGGAGAAGTTGACCACAAAGGGCAGGCGGAAGACGTGCCACGGGAAGTCGGCGCCGGCCAGGCCCACCACGGTGAGCGCGCCCTGCTGGGGCCACGGTCGCGCGGCGAGCTCAAGGGTCGGGGCCGCGCCCACGAAGTCGGAGACCACGTCGATGCCCCGCCCGCCGGTGAGTTCCTTCAGCTTCTCGGCGGCCCCCTCGCTCGGGATGCCGATCGCGCCGTCCTTCTCCGCAGCGGCGATTGCCTCGCGTTTGGTGTCGGTGGCGTACACCGACGACCCCGTGGGCGCCCGGAGGATCCCCGGGCTGGAATATGCTCACGACCCCCATCCAGGTCGCCCCCGTGAGCGCCCGGAGGATTTGCGCCCCGACCAGGCCTAATCCGCCCAGCCCGATGCACAGCGCGGTGGCGACCGGCGCAGACAGGTGCGGCAGCACCCGCTTGATGGGGTGGTACGGGGTGAGGCCGGCGTCCGCCAGGGGGCGGCGGACACGGGGTCGGCGTCGCCTATCGGGACGAGGTTGCGGGCCCTGGCGGTCAAGTACTCGGCCATGCCGCCGTCGCGGGCCAGGCCGGTGGCCAGGTACCCGACCGACGGCACGTTCTGGCGGTAGGTGTCCTGCTCGCGCGAGCACGGCTGGCAGCGCCCGCAGCCGATCGGGGCCGTAGACAAGGTACGCCTCGCCCGGGCTTTGTGCCGTTCAGGATCCTAACTACATGCGGGTCGCGCACTGCCACGTCGGTGAACCCACTCGTAGGCCCCCTTCCGTGCCCAAACCGTCGCCGGCTTCCGTGCGCCGAACTGGCCCGAGGGCCCGGTCCCCACCCAGGAGCACCTCGACTTCTACGTGCACTCGATCGCCGCCTCCGCACTGGCCGTCCTTTCCGCCAGCGCGCAGCGGTACGACCACCAGCCCAGTCCCGACGAGCGGTTCGCGGTGTACCTCGACGGGATGGGGCATTTGATGGGCCAGGGCTGTCTCACTAGGGCGGCAAGACAGTCCCGCGAGCGCGCCGCATTCTTTGAAAGTTCGAGTTCATTAAGGTCTTAAACTACTCTTAGTCTTGCTAGTGACAACTTCGGTTCACAGGTTCGTCTCGTCTGGGGTGAGCCCAATCAGGAGGCGGATAATGAGAACTTCCACCGGCGAGGGTTCGGGAGCGACCGACGAGGCCCACCACGGCCCGGCCCGACCACGAGTTGAGAGAGGCGTCGACCTCCGCGCAGCATTGCTGGGCAAGCGAGGGCCTCTGCTGCCTGCCCTTGTGGGTGTCGTCGTTGCGCTCCTTCTGGTGGTTATCGTACTGCTGGTTGTCGGCGGAATTGGAACCTCCGCCAAGAGCTTCACGGCGAAGGGGATGATCAGAGATCACACCGGTTGGATGTATGACCCCGCCGACTCTCCGCTCGCAGACACAGAGGTGGGTGAGTTCCTGAGTCTCAGTGAGGGGGAAAAGAGCTGCGCAGGAGGGGATCTCGATGAGTCGTCGATATTGACGATCGCTGATGCGGAGGGGAAAGTTCTTGCGACGGGCCCCCTTGTCTTTCAATCTTCGCTCTCCAAGAAATCTGATGATTGGATAGATCGAGGCTATTGCGGGTTCACTTTCGAAATCCCAGTGGAGTCCGACTCCGATTTCTTCCGATTGACTGTGTCGAACACTGTTGACGGAATCCCCCCCGTTGAACGGCAGAAACTGATTGATGGGGCCGAGATCCAGCTGAGCGGCGGCTACCGCTAGATTCCGAAACTGCCCAGAACTCGGGAAGTGGGGTCAATAGCCCCCGCCCAAGTTTGTGACGCGGTCGCGCCGCACAGTTTTCTGCGCCCAGCGACCGTTGAACACGCCGTCTGGCGCTGCCTCGCAGAAGTCTTCAATCACGGCGGGCAGGTCGCCCACGCAAGGCCAGCCAGCCGACCTTGGGTACGGCCCGCCGTAGCGACTCCGGCGCAGGCTCGCTAGTTTGGGGTCGTCGTCAATTCCCCGTACGAGCAGGACGGCGCACTAGTCGACTGGGTTCGCGGACTCCCGGGTTGATTGAGCCGGTTTTGCGCCACCCGACGGCAGCGGGTCGATCGGAGTGGAGGTGGACCTCGTCGTCGTCCCATGTACCCACCCGCGTCACGACGAACGGGCCGGATCCCGGTGGGGATCCGGCCCGCGCGGCGTCGCCCGTCCGTACCGTGCCTGCGGCCCCTACTGCAGGTCGCTGGCGACGATGGCGTCCATGTTCCGCTCAGCGAGCGCGGTGATTGTCACGAACGGGTTCACGCCCACGTTGCCCGGGACGAGGGAGCCGTCCACGACGTAGAGGCCGGGGTATTCGTGGAGGCGCCCGTGGTTGTCGGTGGCCTTGCCGAGCAGGCAGCCGCCCAGGGGGTGGTAGGTGAAGTCGTCGCCCCAGGTCTTGTACACACCGAACAGGTCGGTGCGGTAGACGGTGCCTTCCTTTTTGTTGATTGTGTCGAACACTCTCTTGGCCATGGCGATGCCCGGCTGGTTCTGGGACACGCTCCAGGTCAGGTCGACCTTGCCGGTGGCGGAGTTGAACTGGAAGCGGGCCCGCTCGGGGTTATTGGCGATCGCCAGGTACAGGCTCACGTAGGTCTCGAGTCCGGCCGGCAGGGGAGCGATCTCCGCGAAGATCGACGCGGTGGGGTCGGCCCAGTTGTCGATCCCGAGGGTGGGGATGGTCGACTGCTTGGAGCCGGTGGCGTCCCACATGTGGTTCGCGCGCCCGACCATGATGTTGCCGTTGTTGCCCCAACCCTCGCCCACCTGGTTGGACAGGTTGGGCAGGAGGCCCTGCGCCTTCATCGACACGAGCAGCTTGCTGGTGCCGATGCTGCCGGCGGCGAAGAACACCTTGTCCGCGGTGACGTTTCTGGTGGCGATCACCGCGCCCTGCTCGTCGATCTGCTCGATCGTCACCCGGTACCCGCCCCCGGTGGCCGGGGCGACCGCCGTGACCCGGTGCAGCGGCGAGATGGTGAGCCGGCCGGTGGCGGCGGCCTGGGCGAGGTAGGTCTTGTCCAGCGACTTCTTGCCGGCGTTGTTGCCGTAGATCACCTCGCCGCCGAGCGCGGAGGCCTGCGCGGTCCCCGCCGCCTCGCGCTTCATGTAGTCGAAGTCGTAAACGTTGGGCACGAAGGTCGTGGCGAACCCGGAGCGGTGCGCGGTCTTCCGGCCCACGCGGGCGAACTGGTACCAGGGGCTCGACTCGAACCACGCCTGGTCGATGTGGTTCACGCCGAGGGTGGCGTTCGCGCGCGGGAAGTAGGTGCCGTACAGCTGGGCCGCATCGACGTTCGGGAGGATGTGCTCGAAGTGGGTGCGCTTGGGCGTGACCGCCATGCCGCCGTTGACCAGCGAACCGCCGCCGACACCGCGGCCCTGGTAGACGTTGACCCCCGAGAACTTCTCGGCGTCGAGGACCCCGACGTAGCGCTCCACCTTCTTGTCGATCCCGAAGCCCATGAAGTTGCTGACCGGCTGGCTGGTGGTGTCCGAGAGCCACGTGGAGCGCTTGTCCGGATTGAGCATCCCCGAGAAGATCTTGCCGTCCGGGCCCGGCGTGTCCCAGCTGCGGCCCATCTCCACGATGTGGGTCGCGATCCCCGCCTGCGTCGGGCGCAGCGCCGCCAGGTGCGGGTCGCTTCGGGCGGCGGCGGGCCCTCGTCGTCGTCGCCGATTCCCAGAGCGCACCGGGGGAGCGCCCCAGCTCCGGCCGCCGGGAGGAGCCTCGGTCCATGAACGCTTGAGGCGCCTGGAGTGCAGGTCGTAGCGTGGTGCCATGGCCGGGATCACCGCGCGGCGTGTGTCGTCGCACTCGACTGCCCCGATGCTCGAGAGCTTGCCGAGTTCTACGCGGCGATGCTCGGCTGGCGGATTCGTGACGATGCCGAGTACTCGGATTGGGTCGACGTCCTGCCGCCGGAGGGCGAGCCGGGCGCGATCGCGCTCGCGTGCCAGACCGTCCCCGACTTCCGCGCGCCGACCTGGCCCGAGGGGCCGGTCCCCACGCAGGTGCACCTCGACTTCTACGTGGACTCGATCGCCGACTCCGAGCCGGCCGTCCTCGCCGCCGGCGCCCGCCGACACGAACACCAGCCCAGTCCCGACGGGCGGTTCGTGGTGTCCCTCGACCCGGTGGGCCATCCGTTCTGTCTGTGCGAGGAGTGACGGAGCGGGGCGCGGAGCGCGTTTCGGGTGGGTAACCTCGCGGTCATGACCGACCTCGTCCTCCTCCCCGGCCTCCACGGTGACGCGCAGACGTGGGCGCCGGTTATGCACGCGCTGCCGGACGGCGTCCACACCACGCCGCTGGACCTTCCGGCCGTGGCCGACCTCGACGCGCTCGTCGACGAGGTGGAGGGCCGGGTCGCGCCCGGCAGTGTCGTCGTCGGGCATTCCCTCGGAGGAGTGGTGGCCATGCATCTCGCCGAGCGGCACCCGTCGCTGCTGGCCGGACTCGTGCTGGTCACCGCCCCGGTGGGTGCCGAGGATCCGGAGTCGGCGAAGGCGCGGGCTGACCGTGCCGCGGGCCTGAGTTCGGAGGCGTACGAGGAGATCGCGCTCGACGGCATGGGTGCGGTGTACTACGGCGACCGCGGCCACGACCCCGAGGTCCGGGCCGAGCGGCTGCGCGCGGCACGGGTGTACGGGCCGGAGAGGTTCGCCGCCCATTCGGTGGCGATCGGCGCCCGGCCGGATCGCAGCGAGTTCCCCGCGCAGGTTGGTGTCCCGGTGCTGATCGTGGGCGCGTCGGACGACCTGGTGGTGCCCACCGAGGAGCAGCGGCGGTGGGCCGAGGCGAATGGGGCCGGGTCGAGCGGCGCCGAGGCTGGTGCTGGTGCTGGTGCTGGTGCTGGTGCTGGTGCTGGTGCGAACGGTGTCGTGGGTGGTCCCGTGACCTATGTCGAGATCCCGGAGACCGGACACATGCTGCCGGTGGAGGCCCCGGACGAGTTGGCAGGCGCGATCGTCGACTGGCTCCGCGAACTCTCGGGCTGACACGGCCGGTTCCGCGCCACCCGGCGGCGGCAGGTCGGGCGGGGTGGCGGGGAACCTCGTCGTCAGAGACGCGCGCCGGCGTCCACCACGTGGGTGTTGCCGGTGACGTAGCGGGCGTCGTCGGAGACCAGGTACATCACCGCGTTGGTGATCTCGATCGACTCCGGAACGGGAAGGGGCAACGGGTTCATCTGCGACGCTGCCTCCTCGAAGTCCTGGCGGGTCGGATTTTCCAGATCCGGACGGAACAGCTTGTACGTGGCGTCGTTGAGCACCATGTCAGTGGCGATGGTGGTGGGATGCACCGTGTTGACGCGGATGTTCTGCGGCGCGAGCTCCTTGGCCAGCACCTGCATCAAGCCGACCATTCCCGTCTTCGCCGCGGTGTAGTGCGCGATGTTGGCGTTGGTCATCATCGCCGCCAACGAGCTGGTGAGCACCACTGAGCCGCCGCGCCCGCCCGCGACGATGTGCGGCACCGCTGCCCGGACCGTCTTCCAGACGCCGGTGAGGTTGATGTCGATCATCGTCTGCCAGGTGTTCTCGTCCATTTCCAGAGTCGGAGCCATTGAGCTGATGCCCGCGTTGGCGATCACGATGTCGATCCGCCCGAATTCTGCTGCGCCGTCGTCGGCGGCCTTCGTCAGCGCGGCGAGATCGCGCACGTCGACCTCCGACGCCAGCATGCGGCCACCGGCGGCCTCGACCTGCCGCACCGTCTCCTCCAGATCGCCCGGCTGTGCCGTCGGATACGGAACCGTGTCGATCTGCGCCGAGACGTCCACGCCGATGATGTTCGCGCCCTCCTCCGCGAAGCGCACCGCGTGACTGCGGCCCTGGCCCCGTGCGGCGCCGGTGATGAATGCGACCTTGCCGTCCAGCTTGCCCATGATCTCGCCCTCCCAAAGTAGGTAGGCCGGTGAAGTACCGCCCTGAGTCGCACGCTAGTGACGAGGCATGCAGAGTTCTGCGGTTCGGCGAAAACAGGCCGAACCGGAGACGGGCGTACGGTGTGGGTCGCTGACCTGGCCGGTTCCGCGGACTCGGCGGCCGCGGGCCCGGCGGGTGGAGGTGGGCCTCGTCGTCGTCGTCGTCGCGATCTTCCACCCGCACCACGTCGCCCAGGGGCATGCCCGCCTGGCAGTCTCCGGTGACTTGACGCGCGGCGCCGCCACTGGCCGCTCGCCCGCGTACCGTCGATTCATGACCGAGCAGCAGCCGTACGAGGTCCTCGAGCGGTACCCGGAGTTCGAGCTGCGGCGGTACCCATCCCACGCCGTGGCGGAGGTGTCCGTTCACGGGTCCTTCGGCAGCGCCGGCAACCAGGCGTTCAGGGCGCTGTTCAGGTACATCACCGGTCACAACGAGTTTGCCGGGTCGATCGCCATGACGGCACCGGTCGTCCAGGAGTCACCAGGCTCCGAGAAGATCGCCATGACCGCACCCGTGGTGCAGACCGAGGCCGACGGCGACGAGCACGTCGTCGCCTTTGTCCTGCCCGCCTCGCTGACCGCCGCGACCGCGCCGGTGCCCACCGATCCTCGGGTGCGGGTCAAGCAGGTGCCCGACCGTGTCGCCGCAGCGGTGCGCTACTCCGGACGGTGGAGCGAGTCGGCCTATCGACGTCACCTGGCCGACCTCGAGGCCGGGATCACCCGGGCCGGGCTGGTCGCCACCGGTCCGCCGAGGTGCGCCCGGTTCGACCCGCCTTTCACGCCGTGGTTCCTGCGGCGCAACGAGGTGGTGCAGGACGTGGTGTGGCCCGAAGGCGGCTGACTCGCGTCGCGCCTGGCGGTGTTCGGCAAATTGTCCGCTTCCGTTGGCTGCGGAACGGCGCTATTATCCGAACATGATAAACGGCAAGACGATAGATTCGAGACCCCCTTCGGAGGCGGAACTCGTCGATGCCGCGTCCCAGGCACTTCGCGAGAGACTCCCGCCGGAGTGGAAGATCGATACCAGGCAGGGCGCTACATCGTCGACATCTGGCGGCGCAGATTCTCTGATGATCGCCGAGGCTCCCGATGGGAGTGCCGCAACATTCTGTGTCACCGTCAAGAGCGCCGTCGTAGCTCGCGACATACCTGCGCTTCGGAAGAGGTGCGGCGACACTATGGCCCAGGTGCCGGACAGTGGGTGCCTGGTCTTGACTCGCTATCTCGCGCCCGCCGACCGTGCGCGGCTCGACGCGGCTGGCATTTCATATATCGATGCGACCGGCAATATGAGGGTTTCATCCCCCGTTCCCGCACTCTTCGTCTCGGATCGTGGTGCCGAAAGAGATCCCTGGCGGGGGCCAGGGCGCCCGAGGGGTACCCTCAAGGGAGAACCCGCAGCGAAGGTAGTCAGAGCGCTACTCGATCTTCCCGGGCCATGGCGTGTGCGGGAACTCGCCGACGTCGCCAATGCCTCGGTGGGGTCGGTATACCGTGTGATGCAGTTTCTCGAAGATCAGGAACTTGCGCAGCGGCTGCCTGACCGGCGATTCCTGGTGTCCGATTGGGCAGCTCTTCTGCGCAGATGGAGCGACGACTATCAGTTACTCCGGTCCAATGCCGTGTCCCATTGGATCGCTCCCCGGGGCCTGTCGGACCTTCTCGATACGGTGCGCGAGGAAGAGGACGTCGACTACGCGCTGACCGGGTCCGTCGCAGCAGCAGCGTGGGCTGCCTACGCGCCAGCCAGGTCGGCGATGGTGTACGTCCGAAACGTCGAACGTGCAGCGGCGAACTGGGGCTTGCGCGCGACCGAAGCGGGAGCGAACGTGCTGTTGATCGAACCCACTTACCCCGTCGTCATGGAACGCGCCATGACCGCGTTGGAAGGGCTCACGGTCGCCCGCCCGGCCCAGGTGGCTGTGGACCTCATGACCGGGCCGGGCCGGGCACCCGCAGAGGCGAACGAGTTGATCGAATGGATGAGGGCACATGAACAGTCCTGGAGGGGGTAGTGGCGATCTGCTCGTCAGTGCCCGGTCTGCGCTGCTGGACGCGGCCGAGGCGTTGTCCGAGCACCGGGAGTCTCTCGTCCTGATCGGGGCGCAAGCGGTCTACCTTCGAACCGGCGGTCTCCGGGTGGCACTCGCGGAGGCAACGAAAGACAGTGACGTCGCGCTCGACCCTCGCACGGTCGCAGACGAGCCGCTCATCGACGACGCCATGACGCGAGCGGGCTTCTACCTCTCCGATCAACCGGGATCCTGGCTCAATCGAGAAGGGATACCGGTTGACCTCATGGTCCCAGAAGAGCTTGCCGGTGGAGGCGGTCGCGGTGCGCGAGGTGCTCGGATACCGCCGCATTCGAAGCACGCAGCCCGCCGGGCACGAGGACTGGAGGCATGCTTAGTCGACAACGAACAAATGGATGTACCTGCGCTCGATCCGCGAGACAAGCGTCGGGCCCGCCTCCGGGTAGCTGGACCTGCAGCATTGCTGGTTGCCAAACTACATAAGGTCGCCGAGCGTGCTGATGCCCCGCACCGACTGAACGACAAAGACGCGCACGACGCCTACCGGCTCCTCCAGGCGTTCGGTACACATGACTTGGCCACAGTGTTCTCGCAGCTCCGAACCCATGAACTCAGCGCGGCCGCAACAGAAGACGCCCTCGGGTTCCTCGATGAATTGTTCGCTCGTAGCCCGGAGGCTCTCGGATCGGCAATGGCGGGACGCGCCGAGGAGGGGATTGGTGAACCTGAACAAGTCGCAGTTGCTGCATACTTCCTCGCTCGGGACCTGCTACTCGAATTGGGTGAGCGACCGACATCCGGCCCGTAACTCTCGATAGCGGGTGGACCGGCAATTTCGCGACGCCTGCGCTGGGCACGTGAGCTCACGCAAGAAGACGTCGCGCACAAGCTGCACGTTGGACAGAACCGGGTATCGGATATCGAACGTGGAGAACTTGATCGGGTGAAGCTCGATACGCTCCGGAGGCTCTCCGAGACGGGCCGACCGTGGCGTTGGTTGACCTCCTCGTCGTCGTCATCGCTTCCGCGCCGGCACGTGCTCGACCTCGACGGACTCCGGCCGCCACGAGATCCCGGGGATCGTACGCAGGGGAGCGAACGAGTCGGCAGCGCGCTGCCACGCGACCGACAGACTGTTCGCGATGAGGTCGGCGTCGGCGGGGTGGGCTCGCGTGGCGACGCGACGCAGGAGCTGGACGTCGGTGAGCTTGACCGTGACCGTCCACGTGATCGTGCCCCGGTCGTAGGTCTCGGTGGTTACAGCGCTCTCAACATCGAGAACCCGGAACGCGCCCTCTTCGAGGAGCTCCTCCACGCCGCCCGTGGGCCAGATCAGCCAGGACAGTTGAGGCAGCGGCGGCAGGGTGGGATCGGGCCCCGCCTCCTCGCTCGCCGGGTCCTCGATCACCGCACCGGAGAACGCATCGACCACCACCGTGTCCTCAAGGTACTGGGCCAGCGCCGCCGTCACCGCCGCCGTGTCGACTATCGCCACCTCCGCGGACACAGTGCAGGCCCACGTCTCGCGGTTCCTCCCGGGGCGGGGCCGCGCAGGCGAGGGTTGCGGGGTGGGCTCAGGCGCGGGCTCGGGTAGGTCGAACAGGCCGGGCTCGACGGTGTCCATGGCAGGTGAGACTACTTCTCCAAACGGGGGGTGTCCTAGCGCGCCGCTCGCATCTCGTATCGTCGGTGAGGTGACGCCTTCGATAGATCGCCCGTACGGACCAGGCGACCTCTCCGCAGATGAACTGAAACAGGCCGTTCTCGATGCGCTGGCGAGCGCGGGAGTCCCGCAGACCGAGCTGATGGCCTCGCTGGCGGCCGGGGCTGCCTACCAGTCCCCGTGGGAACGCCCGGCCGTCAACCGGCGACACCCGAGGCGCGAGACACCGGTGATCTACCGTGTCAAGGTCGAGCTGCAGGACTCGTCCCCGCCCATCTGGCGACGCCTGGACCTGCGCAGCGACCTCATGCTGCCGCGCCTGCACCTGATCCTGCAGGAGGTGATGGGCTGGACGAACAGTCACCTGCACGAGTTCGTCCACGCGTCGTCGCGCCGGGACCGCGACGCCGAGCACTTCGCCTCCATGGACTACCCCGACGCCGGGGAGATGGGCGAGCTCGACGAGGCCGACGTACGACTCGACGAGCTGGCGCACAGTGCCGGCGACAAGTTCCTGTACCTGTACGACTTCGGTGACAGTTGGTGGCACCGCGTCACCGTGGAGAAGGTCCTGGAGCCCGACGACGACGACGGCGAGTCCCCGGATGCAACCGTGGTGGCCGGCCGCCGGGCATGCCCACCGGAGGACTGCGGAGGGATCTGGTCATACAACGAGTGGATAGCCGGGGACGCCGACCCGGACGGCTGGGACCCGCACACCCTCGAGTTCTGGGCGGGGTGGGACGCGGAAGCGTTCGACCTCGACGATGCGCAACAGCGCGTGGTAGAGATCGCTGACATGCCCGCCACCCTCCGGGAAGTCCAGCAGGATGAGGCGTCCAAGCTGCAGATACTGCTGGAGCGGATCGGGGACGGCGTCAAGCTCACCGCGGCCGGGTACCTGCCGCCGACGATGGTCGAGCAACTGATGATCGACACCGGCTGGGACCGCAAGTGGATCGGGAAGAACAATCGCGAAGACCAGACGTACCCGATCTGGCAGCTGCGCGACTGGGCCCGGGCGCTGGGGCTGGTGCGCAAGTACAAGGGGGAGCTCCGCCCGACCCGCCGCGGTACCGCGTTGAAGAACGACCACGAGGCCCTCACCGAGCTCATCGCCCGCAGCCTGCCGCACGACCGGCTCTACGGCACCCCGCTCGACTGGTGGTGACGGGCGTCGTCGGTGCCGCAACCCGGAGAGCTCACCCGAAACAGGCGAGAACCTGCCGACACTGAGCGTCGACCCCATCCAGAAAGTGCCCCGCGCATTTCACCAGCGTCAAGGTGGAGCTGGGCGGTGACGACATTCGGGTCGAGACCGCTGGCCGCCGCGCTCATCGCCCCCGCCACGAGCCGAAGAACAGGATCTCCGGGTCAAGAAAACCCCTGGACAAAAATCGCAAAGGATACAAAAGGACAAAAGCCGCAAACGACACGTTCCTGCGCGACCGGTTCCGCGCCGTTCAGTGAATGCGGGCCGACCCGGGCGGAGGCGAGCCTCGTCGTCGTCCGTTCCCAAGGGTTCACCCGGGGGAGTGCTTCGACCTCTTGAGGTCTCGTTGGCCCTATTCTCTCTGCGCGCTTCTCTGACCGCCGCGACCGCCCGCCCACCGTGGTCCCGCTCGATCGGCGTGGCCGGAGCTGAATCCGGAGCCGCGGTAATACCAACTATTGGTATTGTTGCCGCATGGCTCAGAATACCTCCATCAGTCTGGACCAGCACTTCATCGACTTCCTCGCTCGCGAGGTCGACTCCGGGCGCTACCGTTCAGCCAGCGAGGTCGTCCGAGCTGGGCTCCGGCTCCTCGAGGACCACGAAACCCAACTCGCCGCACTGCGCCGCGCGCTCATTACCGGCGAGGAGAGCGGTGCGCCGGAGGAGTTCGACTTCGACGCGTTCATCAGGCTCCTCCACCGGCGAATGGATCCGTCCCGTCACGTGTGAAGTCGCACTCAGTCCTACCGGTCGGGCTTGAGGCCGTTCTCGATGCCCCACGCGACAGCCTGCGCCCGGGTGGTCACGTCCATCTTGCGGTAGGCCGAACGCACGTAGGTCTTGACCGTGTTGAGCGAGAGGTAGCACTGCTCGGCGATCTGGTCATTGGACAGCCCCTGCACGATCAGGCTGACCACCTCGGCCTCACGGTGTGAGAGGCCGGCCTCCTTGGCAGGCCACTTGTCGGGACCCATGATCGGCAGGCCCGTTCCCGTGAGGGTGACGCGGTTCCCGGCGGCGATCTGCTCGATGCCGCTCACCAGCTCGGGAGCGGTCAGGGACTTGGACAGGAACCCGTGGGCGCCCGCGTCGAGGCTGTCGCGGACCGCGGCCGGGTCCGAGGTGAACGAGTAGACGGCGACCGCCCCGATGGTCGGATCCTGCAGGAGGTTCTCGAGGCGGTCGTCCTTGCCCAGGGATGAGGCGAAGGAGTCGTACAGGGCCACGTCCACCGTGGCCGAGCCGCTGGTGACCATCTCCTTCTCCACCATCTCGATCCGGTCGGAGTAGGGGGCCAGGAAGGCGTTCACCCCGGCGACGACGAGGTAGTCATTGACCACTGTGACCCTGATCGGCATGTGCAGAGCCTAGCAACGGACGACAACCGGCCGCGCCAGCGATTACACCCCTAAGGGTGAGGCGCGCCCGGGTGGTCCCGGGAGACACTTCGTCGTTGATCTTCCGCCTTCCGCGACAGGAGTACGAGTGCCACGGTTCAGGAATCTGAAACCCACATCGGAGTACTGGGCGTGGAGGGACGACGGAGCGTGCATCGGGGACCCCGACCTCTTCTACAGTGCGGAGGACGAGCCCAAGGGAGTGCGTCGTCGTAAGGAGGACGCCGCCAAGGCGATCTGCTCCGGCTGCGCCGTGCTCGAGACCTGCCGGAAGTCCGCGATCGAGGCCGGCGAGCTCTACGGCGTCTGGGGTGGGATGACCGAACTCGACCGGCACAAGCTCGCCGGGCGGCAGCGGACGGGGTGAGATGAGGGGTTCCAAGCTCACGCGAGCTACCCGGGCTGGGGTGGAGCTGCAGTCCTCGTACCGACCCGCCCCAGGTGAGGATGTAGGAACGTACCACGCACTCGCGTGGGAGTCTCGACATGGCCCACGACGCCTGCCCCACCCATAAACCACCCTCGGAACTGACACTGAAAGCTCGGAACGCTCTGGTTGGCGGCCTCGTCGAGTGCTCATAATTGAGCGATCGGTGCTGGTCTCGCCTGAGCAAACGCGATCAAAATCGACCTCGCTATGAGATCGGGGTGCGCGAGGCGGCGGTCGCCGCGCGGCGGAGGACGGCCGGTTCCGTGCCACCCGGCGACTGCGGGCCGGTACCAGCCGGCCCGCCACTTCCGCTGCCCGTTGTCTGAGACGTGGACGTCATGGGCATTGCTTGCCGTTGGCCCCGGCGCGCCAGCCTTGCGGCAGCGCTGCCGAGCTCCCGATCACGCGAGGGCTCAACGATGAGGTCGTCCAGTCACAGTTTGGCGGTATCAGGCCAGCGCGCAGCCGCGCGACCGGTGGCGATGACAACGACGTTGCGGCGGTGATCCAGAGTAGGGGTGCGCGCCGACTCATGTGTACTGCATGAGTGCGGGATGGATCGGCACTACTGCTAGAGGGCAGGGCCCTGAGGGGAAGGCATGCAGGAGCCGTCAGGACCTAGAAACGCCGGATCGCCGATGTCGGTCCGCCAAGCGGCGGTAACCGCTCGGCTAGTGTGGGATCTGTGAGTACCCATGAGCTCCGAGACGACGATGTCAACGTTTTGACGTCTTCGCCGCAAATCGAGTTGCCGGTGGAGAGTTATGCTGCCGCGCCGATCGTGGAAGCAATAATGTCCATCGAGGTTGAACCAAGACTGGGGCTTGAACTCGACTCTTTGGAACACGTATACGGCGATCAAGATACCTTCTCAGGCCCTACGGTGACCGCTGAAGCTGTCGGCGAAGTCCGTTACACACTTAGCGACCCCCCCACCGCCACCAGAGACGCGCATATTAAGGGGTACACGTTTGAATCAAGCGCCACGCCTTATTCGGAGGAAGGTGAGCACGTAGCGTTCTGTGGGGCGACTGAGTTCGTGTACTCCACCACTGAGAAATATTTGACCTGGGAGAGATTCCTCGCGCACGCCACGAATGCCCTTTCTAGCTATGTTGCGGCCGTCGCCCCACGCCGGATAGAAGCTGTAGGAATTAGGTACATTAATAAGATCGAACTCCCCGACAGAGTAACAGATATTCGCGACTACGTAAGAACCACTGTCGAGATCCCTTCCTTCCTGACGCAATCCGCGGTAGGATTTTTCGGCAAAATAGTCCTACCCATAGCGGAAGAGGGCACGGTCGCTATCACGACAGCCAGCCTGCCGCCGGATGGCGACGAGCCTGGCGGCGTTCAGGTTGTTTTGGATATCGACGCACGGCGGCCCGTTGTGATTGATGTTTCGGCGGAGAGGATGGGGGATCAATTGGTGGACGAGTTGGCCTCGCTAAGGGCGGTAAAGAACTATGCTTTTGAAGCCTCTATTACGGACGCTACAAGGAGTTTGATCCGATAATGACACTAACTGATAGGGCTGCGGGGATTTCGCACCTACCGTCTTCGGAAGATAAATTCAACTCCGCGTATAAGGCGATCTTGTCAGGCTCAGGAAGTCCCGGATACATGGCAATTCGATCGGCGCTAAGTGGTAGCGAAGCGCGCGCGGATGAATTCGCTAAGTCGGTAAGGCTTGTAGTCGCCAGCGAAAACGTCTTAGATTCCGAACTCAAAACGTTTGTTTCGCGAGTGCTCATTGAAAACTATGTGAACACTCTAGGCTCGGCGGGGTCCGATGAGCGGCTTACAGATGCTTCACTGGGTCCAGAGGTGCACGAGGGGGATAGAAAAGCTTCTGCGGTGGTGGCCGGTCGAGGCATGGAAGTCGATGACTGGAAAAAGATCGCCGGCAACTTAATTGCTCGGTTGTCCGTATATCGACGTTTGGTTGAAGAAAAAACGGGATCAATACCGAGCGAGCTACTTCCCGAGGAGGACGCGGTGGTTCACGACGCCGGTTTCGATGCCCGGCTGGAGGAAAGGCTAAGTAGCGACGATCATGTAGAGCGTCGCGCGTCGGAAGGATTTGCCTCGGTCGCGTTGGATGACGCTGGACGTATGGTCGAATACCGGCCAGACGGATCTACGGTCGTACTTGACTGGTGAATCCGCGCCTAGACTTGGTCGTGGGTTGCAACGGCGCGGGTAAGTCGACACTAGTCGATCGACAATTGCAGCCGCTACTGGGTGTGCCGTTTGTAAATGCGGACGAGATCGCTAAACGCAAATGGCCGACAGACCCAGAGTCGCACTCCTACGAAGCAGCAAAGGTCGCGGAGTTAACTCGGAACCAGCTTATTGTGCGCCGCAGGTCATTCATTGCAGAAACGGTCTTTTCGCACCCGTCGAAGCTCGAACTAATTGATCGTGCCCGCGACGCGGGTTTCCGAGTGGTCCTCCATGTATTGATGGTGCCCGAACAGTTTGCAGTCGAAAGGGTCCGTCTGCGCGTGAATAGTGGCGGCCATTCTGTTCCCGAAAGCAAGATCCGTGAGCGTTACCACCGTGTGTGGCCTCTTGTTCAAGCTGCCATCCCACGCTGTGGGCAGGCAACGATATACAGCAACGAGCGCTCAAAAACGCGCGTGGTTGCGCAATATATCAATGGCATACTTGTGGACGAGCCTGATTGGCCAGACTGGACTCCGGCAACGCTCTTGCGTGGTTCGCGAGAGCTGTAAATCGCCAAATGGTCGGCGCAGGCTGGCTGGTTGACCTTGTATTCGCCGCAGTCGTGATTGCTCCCTCGAGCGGCCTGGTTGTAGCCCGAAACCGCCGCTTCCTTTCTCTGCTCGTTGGTGGACGCGCATTGACGAAAAAAGTTCCCTGCCGCGGCCGGAGTGCCAACCGGCCGTGCAGTGACCGCCCACCCCGTCAGTTCCGCCTTCCCAATGCTTGGGGGCGGACGCGGGAGAGCCGTCGTCGTCGGTGCAGTTCCCTTATCAACCTTCCGTAATCGATCCTTCACCCGCGTCCCGGTGTGCGTTAGCGTGGAGCCGAGCCTGTGAGTCGAGACCGTCCGAGCGGACGCGGGGGAGTGACCATGACGCGCCCATCGATCCGAGGCGGCGTCGCACTCGCCGTCGCAGTACCCGTGCTTGCGACGGCCGCGTGCAGCCCGCAATCGACCGAGCCTCCTGTAGTGGAGCGGGATACCATCCGCGCCCTGGACATTGTCGAAGTCAAGCAGGACGAACCCATCGAGCTGGCTGTGGACGGCGGCGCCGACGGGGTGACGGTGACGCACCGCAGTATCACCCTCGCGCCCGGGGTCGGCACCGGTCGACACTGCCACCACGGACAACTGGTCGTGGTTGTGGAGCAGGGCGAACTCACCCACTACGCCGACGCCCACCCCGGCGGCGTACACGTCTACCGCGCCGGCGATTCGGTGGTCGAAGACCCTCGGTACGTGCACGAGACGGTCAATGAGGGGTCGGAGGACCTGGTGGTGATGGTCACCCACTTCACTCCGGAGGGGATGCCGACGGAGGAGACGGATCTCGCGAAGTGTGAGCAGTAGGCGGCCGGTGTGACCAGCGACCCTCCTGCCCGGGTTACGCGTAGACCGGCGCCCACGCCGGGTCGGGGGACCGGACCTCGAGGTACGCGGTGGCGGAGTCGGTGTACGCCAGGACGAACGCCACTAGGTGGGCCCCGAGCAGCACCCACGCCGACCACAGGGTGATGTCCCAGAGCGCGGTGACCAGCGTGAGGCCTGCCGCGATCGTTAACAGCGCCCGCGCCCACCGCTCGCCGTCGCGCAGTTTCACCGCGGCCACCACCTGCAGGACTATCGCCGACACCATGCCCATCGCGATGATCGCGCCGATCCATGCGACCCCCGGGGCGGCGGTCGACACGTCCTCGGGGCCGCCGAGCGGCACGACGAACCCGAACAGGTCGGTCGCCGCCAGCACGCCTGTGATGGTGAGCGTGCTGAACAGGCCGCAGAACAGCCAGATCCACGACGCGGCGGTGACGGTCGACGGTCGGGTCATGCGGTTACCTCTCCACGAAAACGGAACAGATTGCCTATAGCGTGTACCGCCGCAGACAGGTGTCGATAGAGTGCGTCACACCTGATTTTTTCGGCGCAGCGAGGAGGGTCCCGTGCCCGCGTGGAACACGACCCGTGCGGCGGTGCGGTCCGACACCGTGGCACGCGCGACCGCGCGATGTGCCGACACGCGGCGCGGCGTGCTCGTGGTGGGGCCTCCGGGCGCAGGCGCCAGCCGGTGCGCGGCCGACATCGCCGCAGGTCTCCGCGCCGCCGGCGTCCCCGTGGTGGTGTGGGACGACCTGGATCGTCTCGGTGCGCTGTCCGGGGTCGGTGCGCCCGGCGTCGCCGGCCCCGGACCCCGACCGCCCCGTGAGGTGCCCCCGGGTGCGGTCCTGGTGGCATCGGCAAGGGTGGGCGCGGCACTGCCCCCTGGATACGACGACGAGGTGAGCGTCCGCACCACCCGGCTGCCGCTGCGTCCGCTCACGCGCGGCGAATCGGAGAAGGTGGTCTCGGCGGCCGTCGGGATGCCCGTCTCGGCGCGACTGGTCGAGGCGCTGTGGGCGTGCTCGCACGGCAATCTCACGGCGCTGCGCGCCACCTACGACGACCTGGCCGCCCGCAAGCTGACCCGCCGCACCCGCGATCGGCTGGAGTTGGTCGAGGATCCCGCGACCGCGATCGCGGGCGTGGCCGTCGACCCGCACCTGTGGATCGACCCCCGCACGGCCGCCGCGGACCTCGGCCCCCTCACCACCGCGGCCCTCGCCCGACGCATCCTGCTCGACGACCTGGCTCGGCTACACGATGACGACGTGGTGAGCGACCTCCTCTCCCGCGGGATGCTGCTCGAGCGGCACGAGGGCGGCATCGAGGTGCTGTCGGTGCAGCCGCCGGTCCTGGCCAGGACGCTGCGGGCCGGCGCCGATCACCGGCGGCGCCGCGAGGTCTACGCGGCCGTGCTCGATCGCGCTGCATGCCGTGACGCAGGCCGGGCCAGCGAGCGGGCCGACGACCGGGCCGGCGGGCGGGCTTCAGGCGAGATCACCGGCATGGCGGCTCCCTTCCAACCGGACCCGCGAATCATCCTGTGGGCGCTGGTCAACGCCCGCCCCATCGACGCGGGGTGTGTGGTGGCCGCCGCCCGCGCCGCCCTCGACGGCCACGACTACCGCACCGGGGTGGAGCTCCACGACGCCGCCCAGCGCTCCGCGCTCAACACAGCGTCGTTCCAGCAGGCCGAGCTGTCGCTGATCGCGGGCTCGTGTCTCCGCCTGCTCGACCGGCTGCCCGACGCCGCGGCGATGTTCGACCGCTCGCTGGCCTGCCTGCGGGACGATCCCGGCGGGGCCGACCACACCCGGGTGCTCATCGAGAACGTCACGGCCCGCGCGGACCTCGCGCACTACCGCGACCGCGGCCCCGAGAAGTCGCTGCCGCTGATCGCCTCAGCGCATCAGTGGCTCCCCGCCGGCCACCCGGGGCACGCGGTGCTCGACGCGCTGGCCGTGGTGCACCTGAGCTACTCGGGCCGTTACCGCGAGGCGGCCTGCGCCTACGGCGAGCTCACCGCTGATCTTCCGGCCGAGTGGGCGCGCCGCCTGGAGCCGATCCACGCCCTCGCGCTGGACGCCATGGGGCAGTCCGATGCGGCCCTGGCGGTCATCCGGCGCGTGGCCCGCCGGTCCCGCTCGATGGGCAACCAGACGTGGGCGTCGGAGGAGTTCCTGGCGGCGCTGGTGTCGGTGATGCTGCACGGCTTCGGGATCACTGCGCTGCTCACCGAGTTGGCGCCGGTCGTCGCCGTGGAGCAGGACGATTCCGTGCGCGTCGATCACGGCGTGCGACGGGTGGTCGACGCCGAGATCTCACTGGCCGCCGGTGACCTGCCGGCCGCGATCAGTGCGGCGTCCGACGCGGTGGCGATCGTCGAGGTGGATGGTCCCGAGGATTTCCTGTCCCGTGCGCTGTCGTTGTACGCGCTGGCCGCCGCGATGTCCGGGCAGGCGGCCACGGCGGAGGAGTACCTGCAGCGGATGCGCGCCATCCCGGGGTACGCCAACTCGCCGGTGGGTCCCGAGATCCGCGGCGTGGAGGCGGGGGTGCTCGTCTGCCTGGGCCGCCCCGACGAGGCGGGCGAGGTCGTCCGGTCGCTGATCGACGAGGGGCTGAACGGTGCCGCCACCCGCGCTGCCCTGGCCGGGGTCCTCACCGCGGACCCGGAGATCTGCCGGGCACTGGCCCAGGTGGACGTCACCGGCGACGTGCCGGTGCTGGTACGCGACCTGGCGGTGGCGATGTCGGCCCGCAACCCCCGGTTGTTGCTGGACGCGGCCCGCCGGGCCCGGACGTACGGGCTGCACATGGTGGCGGCGGTCGCCGCGGACCGTGCCCGCGAAGCGGCGTCCCCGGGATCGCAGTACCACTCCCAGGCGGAGCGGATGCTCGCGACCACCGAGCTGGGCGGGCCCCTTGCCGGCCTCACCCGCGTCGGTGGCCCGGCGGTCTCGGTCCCGGCCGGGGTCTCGTTGACCCGCCGCGAATCCCAGATCGCCGACCTGGTGGGGCAGGGACTGACCAACGCCGAGATCGCCGCCGAACTCCACCTGTCCAAGCGGACGGTGGAGGGGCACCTCAACCGGATCTACACCAAGACGGGTACCCGACTGCGAGGCTGAGACCACGGCGGGGCCGAGTCGGATTCGAGGTGTGCGCGTGCAGCAGTCAGAGAGTGGTCGGCAGGCCCCGGGTGATCGGGCGACCTTCTGCGAGGCCCCGGCGGCCTACATCGTGGAGACGTACTTCGTGCTCCGGATGGTGATCGCGGGCGCGGCCATCGGCCTTCCCGTGGCACTTCTGGTGTGGGTCACCCTCGACCCCGATTTTCCGATGATGGACTCGCTGAGCTCCTTCTACTACACGCCGGCCCGCGGGCTGTTCGTCGGAACCCTGGTGGCGATCGGGGTCGCTCTGGTGGCGTACCGCGGCTATACGCGCGGTGAGAACTGGCTGCTCAACGCCGCCGGCACCCTCGCGATCGTCGTCGCACTCTTCCCGACCGAGGACCCGGTGATGCCCGGACTGAACGCGGTGAGCATCACCCACGCGGTGGCAGCCACGTCCTTCTTCGTCCTGGCGGCACTGTCGATCTTCTTCTACGGGCAGGAGACAATCGCCTCCATCCCGAACGCGGAGCTGCAGCGCAGCTACCGCCTGGGCTATCGGATCCTGGTGGTGCTGGTCCTGCTCTTCCCGGCCCTGGCGCTGCTCATCGCCTGGCTGATGGACTCCACCCTGTGGCTGTTCCTGGTCGAGACCGCCGCGCTCTACGCCTTCGCGACGTTCTGGATCGTCAAGACCTATGAGCTCTCGCGGTCGCATTCCCGGCGCATGCTCGTGTGATGCGTCCGCGCGAAACGGTCAGCGACGTGAACGTGCCTCGGTTAATCTGAGCTCACTACTCAACGCCACTCCCATGGCCTTCCCTCTCGAGGTTCACACCATGATCCGTCGTTCCCTCACCGCTCTCGGCCTGGCGACTCTCGTCGCCCTCGGCGCCGCCCCCTCCGCCGTCGCTGCCGAGATCCCCGTCGGTTCGGGGGTCATCGCCGTACCGGACATCGCGCCGATCGTCGTACCGGTCCCGATGGGATTCGACCCCGCCACCCTGCCGCTCCTGCCGTTCCCGCTGGTCTGGGCCCCGCAGTTCATGCCCGCGCCGGTCGAGAGCGCGCCCGCGACCACGCCGGCCCGTCGGCTCTCGGGCTGTCGCGAGGCGTGGGACCTCGGAGTGGCCCCCATCCACCGCGGCAGCGAGTACTACGACCCGTCGATGGACGGCGACAACGACGGCATCGCCTGCGAGCGGGACAACCGCTAGGGCTGGCTGGCTCCTGCGGCGGGCGGTGGGCGCGGTGTCCTCGCGGGGTTACGTTCCGTGCGGCGCGATCACGGCCCGCCCGCTGATCTGGCCGTCGACGAGCTGCTGGTAGGCCTCCAGCGCCCGGTCGAGCGGATACACGTGGACCTCCGGCGAGATCCTGCCCGCCCGGTACAACTCCACCACCTCGTGGAGGTCCTCGAGCGTGCCCCAATAGGTGGAGGAGAAGTCGACCTCGTAGGGCAGCTTGAAGGCGTTCCAGGCGAAGTCGTCGCCGGCCAGGCCCACCACCGTCAGCGAGCCCTGCTGGGCCACGCAGGCCGCGGCGAGCTCGAGGGTCGGGGCGGCGCCGACGAAGTCGAACACCGCGTTGACGCCGAGCCCGCCGGTCAGCTCCCTGACCTTCTCGGCGGCGCCCTCGGTGGGGACACCGATCGCGCCGTCGGCCTCCGCGGCGGCGACCGCGTCGGGCTTGGTGTCGGTGGCGTAGACGGTGGCCCCGGTGAGCGCCCTGATGATCTGCACCCCGACCAGGCCCAGACCGCCCAGGCCGATGCACAGCGCGGTCGCCCCGGGCGTGGTGAGGTGGGGCATCGCGCGCTTGATGGCGTGATACGGGGTCAGGCCGGCGTCGGCGAGCGGGGCCGCGGCCACGGGGTCGGCGTCGCCGAGGGGGACGAGGTTGCGGGCGTAGGTGGTCATGTACTCGGCCATGCCGCCGTCGCGCCCCAGCCCGGTGGCCAGGTAGCCGACCGACGGCACGTCCTGGCAATAGGTGTCCTGCCCGCGCGAACACGACTTGCACCGGCCGCAGCCAATCGGGCCGTAGACCAGGTACGCGTCGCCCTCCGTCAGCCCGGTGACGCCCGGGCCCAGCTCCTCCACCCAGCCCGAGACCTCGTGGCCCAGGGTGAACGGCGGGGTGAGAAAGCCCGTGGGATCGCCGGGGAAATCGTGGAACAGGCCCACGTCGGAATGGCACGCACCGGAACCGGCCACCTTGAGCAGGACCTCGCCGGGACCCGGGGAGGGCCGGTCGACATCCTTGAGTACGGGAAAGGTCTTGAAACCCTCGAACACGACTGCCTTCATGGCTGCACACCTCGCTGACTCGCCGGAGGACGCACCAGACGAGTGACGCCCGTCACAAGTATCCCCCGGCTGTCCAGAGGCGCCGGCTGTCCAGAGACGCCGACGGGCCGGACCCCGGGGAGGGGTCCGGCCCGACGGCTCAGCGCGTGTTGCGGCTCAGCGCGTGTCCCGGCTCAGGCGGAGGCGTCCCTGGCGGCGGCCTTCTCCGAGGCGTCGTCACCGGTGGGCAGGCTGCCGGCGGCGTTCTCGAGGTGTGCGCGCACGAACCACTGGAACTTCTCCAGCTCCGCGGTCTGGCCGATGAGGATGTCCTCGGTGACCGGGTCCACGTCGCCGGCCACCGCGATGGCCTTGCGGTGGTCGGAGATCATGCCGTCGTAGACCTTGTCGAGCGCACCGAGGTGGGCTTGCGCGGTGTCCCGGCCGAGGGAGTAGTCGTCCCACGAGCGGTGATCGGCGTTCGCGCCCATCGTGCCCACCGGCGAACCGCCCAGCGTGGCGATGCGCTCGGCCAGCACGTCCGCGAAGCCGCGCACCAGCTCGACCTGCGGGTCGAGCATCTCGTGCACCGAGATGAAGTTGGGACCCACGACGTTCCAGTGCACATGCTTGAGCGTGAGGTGCAGGTCGTTGCACGCCGTCAGGCGCTTCTGCAGCGTCTCGGCGAGCGTGGCGGAGTCGGCGCTGGACAATCCTGGAACAGTGAATTGAGGCATGGCTCGACCGTAGCGGCGGCGGCTGCCGGTTGCGACCGATCGCCGCTACGGTGCGGCCCGGCGGCCGACCGGCGAACAGCCCGGCGATCAGCCCGGCGAACAGCCCGGCGATCGGCCCTGTGATCGGCCGGGGATCGGCCGTGAGGTTGACACCGTCAAGAACCAAGACAACCGTCCAAAATGTCGGATTCCGACCTACCATCGGAAGCGCCGACACGTGATGAGCACCAGCTCACCTGCCGGCCACCTCACTCGCATCGAGCGGCCCCGCGGCCGTCGCCTGAAGACAGGATTCACATGACGTCACGGACCCTCCGATCCGTCGCTACCGGCGCGGCCGCACTGCTCGTCGCCTCCGGGCTCGCCGCGGGAACCGGGGCCGGCGTCGCCGGTGCCGAGCCCGTCACCGCAGAGCCCACCGCCACAGAGTGCGCGACCTAGCAGACCGTGACGTTCAACGACGCCTCCACCCTGTGGACCGACTACCACCTCACCAAGGAGGTCGTGGGCGACGGCACCGCCGCCCCCGGCGGGACCGTGACGTTCCGGACCACCGTCAGCGGCGCCGGGGCCCTGGTCGGCCGGATCGACGACTTCCATCCGGCCGGGTTCGAGCTGGTCCGGGCGCGGGAGAGCGTCTGGTACCTGGTCGGCGGCCAGACGTGGTCGACGGTCACCGACGACGTGATCCGCGATTCCGCCACCAACTCCGTCCGCCACTCCGGGGCCGGGTGGACCACCGCCGGCAACGCCAAGGCCACCCTCGAGACCACCTACCGCGTGCCCGACGACGCGACCCCCGGCGACGTGCTCAACACCGGCGCCGCCACGACCCTCGTCCTGGCCAGCGGCCGCAAGGTCGCCAACACCATCAACACCTGCGTGACGATCCGCGAGCCCAACCCCGCCGAAGCCGTCACCGGCAGCCTCGAGGGACTGGGTCTGGGGTCGCTGACCTCCGGCTCGAGCGCGCTGGGCGACATCGGCGCCGACCCCGCCGTGTTCTCCGCCGACCTCATCAACAACATCGACGTCGGGCAGCTGATCGGCGCCGTCGCCGGGAGCTGAGCCTTCACGCAACGAGGGCCGCGGCAGGATCGGACTCTGCCGCGGCCCTCGTCGTCGTCGTCACCCCGTCCGCTCACCCCAGTCCGAACATCCTCCCGACGAGCCCGAAGACCATCACCAGCACTACCAGGACCACGATCGCCAGCAACACCACGATGCCGGCCCGCGAGTTCGACTTGGTCGGGCTCTGGCCCGTGCGAGCGCTGTCCGAGGCCAGGGAGGTGGAATCCGAGTCCGGCGTCATGGGACCCACGGGGGAGCCGCCCGCGTCGAGGTCGGGGGAGTCGCTGGGATCCGGATCCGGGGGCGTAGTCGTCATAGCCCGTGTGTACACGATTCGCCGCGGGCGCGATCGCCGTGAGCGAAGGGGCCCCCGTCCCCGAACGCGTGCCGGGCGAAGCGCGTGCCGATCAGCTCATGCGTGGCGGTGTCGGGGTGCAGGGCGTCGGGGAGCGGGTGCTCGTCGGCGTCCGCGGATCCGTACAGCGCGGTGCCGTCGAGATGGTGGAGGTTCTCGTCGTCCCGGGCCTCCACGATCGACGCGAGTGCGTCACGGATGACGCGGAGAGTCAGCCGCCCCTGCGCGGTGTCCCCGGTCTCGCCCGTCGCGATGAACCGCACCTCGCCCGTGCGGAAGGTGTCCGGATCGAATGCGCCCGGGCCCGGCGTGTCCTCGTGGATCCCGCAGTAGATCGGCGAGACGAGCAGCAGCGGGGTGGTGGGGTGCCCGTCACGGATCGTGTCGAGGAACCCGTGCACCGCGGGGACGAACGCGCGCAGCCGCATCGAGTCCGAGTTGGTGACGTTGATGCCCAGCTTGAGGCTGATCAGGTCGGCGGGGGTGTCGCGCATGACGCGGGCCATGAACGGGTCGACGAGCGCGCTGCCGCCGACGCCGAGGTTGCGCAGGTCCACGCCGCCGAGCCGGGCGGCGAGGGCGGGCCAGGTCCGCGCCGGCGACGTGGCGTTGGAGCCGTGGCTGATCGAGCTCCCGTGGTGGAGCCAGCGGCGCCTGTCCGTTGGTGCGGGTGTCACCGGGGCATCCGTCCGGAGTTCGACGAGGTCGACCTGCTCGTTGTGCGGCAGCCACAGCTCGACGAGTTTCTCGCCGGCGCCCAGCCCGGTGAACCGCGTGAGGTGCGGTGGGCCGGGCACGAGCTCGGTCACGCCGGTCTGGAGGTCCGTCTCGATGGCGTCGCCGCCGGTGAGCCGGTCGCTCGCGACGAGTCGGTGGTCGACCACCAGATCGATGCTCCCGCGGGGACGGTGGATACCGCGGTAGGCGAGGCGGGTGGGGTGGGTGACCAGCTCGATGCTCTCCGCGTCGGTGACCACCGCGACCCGGACCCCGGAGGGCTGCGCCTCGACCGACAGCAACTGCGGATCCGGGAACTGGCCGGTGACCCAGGCCGGGAGCCGATGCGGTCTGAGACCGCGCGAGGTCGTCTCGAGGTACTCGTGACCGCGGAGGAGCTCGGGCGTCAGGGGAGTGCGGATGGTCATGGGCCAAGTGTCCACTACGGGCGCCGTGTGGCCGGGCTGGTGGGCGCCTGCGTTTGCCGGCGGCGGGGGCTCGGCGCGGTCTAACAGGGCTAGTGACTTGCGAGGAGGTCGGCGAACATGGCTTCGTCTGAGTCCTTGAAGTAGTGGCCGTGGGTGCGCATCACGGTCTGGATGCTGTCTGCTCCCACAAGAACGACCTCGAAACGGTCGACGTCGGCGCTGTTGCGGTACTGCGCCTCGGTGTCCTCGTAGGCGGCGACGGCCAGCTCGGTATCGGTGAACTCGTCCTGGTGGATGAGTCGCTGTTCGTCGAAGCTGTAGACCAGCAGGAAGTGAACTAGTGACTGCGACATCGAGTCCTCCCTGGTTCGGTCTTGCTCGACTGTTCTGCGGTTACGAGGCAAGCGTAGCCACACGCTCCGGCGCAACAAGGAATCGTCCAATGTGCATTCAGCCAGCGCCCATAATCGGGCATTACTCGTCGCCTGAGATCTTGGTCCAGCAGGGCAAGGCCAACAGCCGAGTCGAGTTCAGCGGCGGTAGGCCGTCGTCGAGCGGGCGGAGTTTGGCGTAGAGGTCTCTGAGCGCACGCTTGTCGGGCAGGAATTGGCCGCCAGCGGCGCGTTCGAGCACGGTGAGCGTACTGATGAGATTGATGCTCCCGACCGACTGGCCGCTGTGCCTGAGTCGACGTAGACGATCGCTCTCCCGCGATGCGCGTTCGCGACCGTCGCGGTCGTCGATGAGTACGAGCACGTCGCTTCCCGACTCGGCAGCTACCGCGGCGTGGGCAATGACCATGGTCTCCCCGAGATCGCGGGAGCGTCGAATGCGCTGGGCGAAGGGCGTACCGCTAATGCGGGTGACCGCGCGTACCAACTGGTCCGTCTCGTCGTCGGAAAGGACTTCCAGATACTTCGGCGTGAGCTTGCTCATTACCCGTCCAGCAGCTTCAAACCGAGGATGTGTGGCCTTCTGTCGCATCTCTCGCGCGACGGTTTCCGGCACGCAGAGGGAGCCGAGCGTGCCGAACAGCAGTCGTTCGCTGTGCGAGGCGAAGAAGTTCAGTCCGGGTCCGGCGTCCATGATCGGGCGCGGGGTCATACCGTCCCGCCCTCGCGCCCCTCGTCGTCGAGGTCGCTCAGGTCGATACTGACGGTGGGAAGGTCGGATGCATCGAGCGATGAGACTTCGGCCCTGCGCGGAACGACACCTGCCTGTGCCAATTCGGCTTCCACTTGCTCGGCGTCGATGCCTCTCAGTGAGGCGATGGTCTGCGCGCTGACGACGCCCTCTGCGTAACCGGAGATTGCGCGAGCCAAGAGCTTTCGCGGTGGACGCGGCCGGTCGGATTCTGCTTCCAGAGATCGGTACTGGTCGCTCCATCCGTAGCGGGCGGCGAGCGTCGGGGTAGAGAGAGATCTCCACTCCTGCTTAGTCGACTCGGTGATGTACCCGGCACGCTCCAGGTTTATCGCGGCAATCGGCGGTGACACCAGAAACCACTGCACCACCGCTGACAAGTCCGCTTCGGAAAACGACACGCGCTGACCCAGGTGAGTTTCGAGTCCCTCTTCTGGGATCAGCAGGTGTCGCGCGAATGAGTCGGCGCGAACCTCTGCCGGAGAGCGTTCGCTGAGGTCTTGACCTGCGTTCCAGTCGTCGAAAATCACATGGGCAAGCTCATGGGCGAGTGTGCTTCGTTGCCTCATTGGGTGGCGAGTACGCGCAACGCCAATGAAGATGGCGCCGCGCGACGGATCCCGCATCGCTAATCCGTGCTGGTCTCGGTCCGCGTCGAGGACGGCGACATCGATCCCCGTGGACTGCTCGATGATCGCCGCGAGATCGCCCAAGGGTTGGACGCCGAGCCCATGCCTGGCGCGGAAGTCCATCGCCGCGCGCTTGCCGGCTTGCTCGGCGGACATTCCCTCTGTGCCCGTCATATGCTCGCGAATATCGCCTGGTCGTCGAGGTAGGCGTCCAGCTCAATGAAGTGAAGTAGCTGTTCGTGCATTTGCTCCATGGCCGATCCGTTGGTGGCTCGAGCGGCGAACTGCACTCGTTCGGAGGCGTCTGAGCCAGTCAGAAAAGCAACTGTCACGCCGGTGGCGTCGGCGATCTGGATGAGCTCGGGCATTTTGGCGGCGCGATGGCCGCTGACAACCCGGCTCAGCGTCGCTTGCGAGATCCCGGTGCGGTTCTGGAGTTCTCGCTGGGAGATGTTCGCCAGCTTGAGCGCAGCTGCAATCCTCGCACCGTGGGGCAGCGTTGGCATCCGGACCACCTCCTGAATCACTACTGCAGAACTGATTCAGTGTAGCTGAGGAGTGGCCCAGCAGTCGAGCCCGTAGGTGGCGTTATGGGCGGCCACAGAGCGACGAACTTCCAGTGCAGTCCTCCTCGTCGTCGTCGGACTCGTCACCCATCGGGGCGGTGACCGACCCGCCCGGCCCGACCGGACCACCTGAGCGCCGGCGTCACCGCGGCCGGCGCCGCACCCCGCCGTAGATCCCCTGGCGGGTGATGAGGCGCTGGAGCACGACGTCGTTGACCCGCGCCGGCACGCGCACGCCTCGGCCGGTGGGCGTGAACACGATCAGGCCGTCACGGAGCGGGCCGAGCACCGAGCCCCATCGGCGCGGCGGCCGGCGGTAGTCGCGCAGCGGGTTGCCGGCGAGATGCGCCCGGATGTTGCGCGCGAGCAGGACGTGTCCGCGGTTGCGGGCGGAGGTGCGCAGCGGGTCGGTGGCCGCGACATCCCCGACCGCGAACACCCCCGGATACCCGGTGACCTGCAGTGACGGCTCCACGGCGACGAATCCGCGGTCGTCGAGCATCCCGCCGGGCAGCCACGCCGTGTTGGGGGTGACGCGGCCGATCGCCCAGATCACCACGTCGGCGCCGGCCGGCGGTTGCCCCGTGGTCCAGGTGACGGGCCCGCCGGTGAGGTGGCGGGTGTCGTGGTCGGGAGGCAGGTCCGCACGGTGCCCGGGGTGCAGGCCCACGCCGAGGCATTCGAGGCGGGACCGCACGCGCAGCCAGACGCGATGGTGGTGATGGGGCAGCGCGCGCTCGCCGGGGAAGTAGAGGTCCACGGCCGTGTCCGGCCACCGCTCGGCGACCTGCGCGGCCGCACTCACCGCCGCCGCGCCCCCGCCGATCACCGCCACCGACCCGGCCGCCGCGAGGCGCTGGTGCGGCGAGGCGAGCTCGGCGTCGACGTCCGCCGCGTCCCGGAGGGTGGGGTGGCGCCAGAAGCCGTTGGTCACCCCGGTGGAGACGACGACGACGTACGGTTCCTCGGCCACTGTGCTGTCGCCCCCTGTGCCGTCAGCGCGGGTGACGCGCACGCGCCGCTGCTCGGGGTCCAGGCCGGTCGCGGTGCCGTGCACGATGCGCGTGCGGTCGAGCCCGCGGAACCGGCGGTAGGCGATGCGGTAGTCCCGCTCCCACGCCTCTGGCCGGGCCAGGCGCAGGCCGAGCTCTTGGCCGCTGACGAACTCCGGCGTGGCGGTGATGCCCACGACGTCGGCGTACCCGCGCAGCGCGATGGCGGTGAGGACGCCCGTGTCGCCGAGTCCGACGACCA
The DNA here is from genome assembly GCF_032905965.1 of Dietzia sp. IN118. NCBI lineage: Bacteria > Bacillati > Actinomycetota > Actinomycetes > Mycobacteriales > Dietziaceae > Dietzia > Dietzia sp. IN118. The sequence continues at coordinate 643,121 of NZ_JAUMSR010000001.1, forward strand.
CGACGCGGGGTCGGGTCATACGCGGTGCCGCGTCACACGCGGGCGGTGGCCTTCCTGGGCGGTCGCGGGAGGAACCGGGACACGCGCTGCACGACGTCGTCGTACTCGGGGCGGCGTTCGAGGCTGCGGCGTTCCATCATCGGGATGCTCACGCCCAGGAACATCGCGAGCATCGCGGCGGCGCCGACGAACACCCACCATGCGCCGGGCCAGGCGGCCAGGCCGAACAGGGCCATCGACAGCCAGATGCCGCACTCGCCGACGTAGTTCGGGTGCCGCGACCACGACCACACCCCGGTCTGCATGACCTGGCCCGGCGTACGGGTGGCGAGGAAGCGGTGCATCTGCAGGTCGGCGACCGTCTCCAGGGCCAGTGCGGCGATGCCGACGGCGAACGCGACGATGTCCAGCCAGCCGAGCGGCTGCCCCGCGCGCGTGGCCACCACATAGACGGGGATGAGGCCGGCGAACACCACCAGGGTGGGGAAGACGTGGATCCCCATGAGGTCGGCGACGAGGCCGAACTTCCCGGCCCGCTCGCGGACCAGCGGGTAGCGCCAGTCCTCGTGATGCATCCCGGGGAAGGTGCGGACCCAGTTGGCGGTGAGGCGGATCGCCCACGCCACCAGCACGGCCATCATGAGCCACCAGCGGACGTCGTTCACGCCGGCATCGGCGGCGACCCACCAGTAGAACGCCAGGAGCGGCGGGATGACCGACCAGTAGGCGTCGTACGTGCTGGAGTTCCCGAAGATGCGGCTGAACCCGAAGATGACCAGCGTCGCGACGATGTCCGCGATCAGCCCGTCCAGCCACAACTGCCCGGTGTCCGGACCCCACACCAGCCACGCCAACCCGGCGGCGATGGCGATGACGTACGCGACGGTGATTCGCAGGAGGGACGCGCCTCGACTCATGTCAGGAGGGTAGAGCGGCGTCCGGCTGTTGGTTGAGGTAACTGCGAATGTGGCCGGTTCGGTCTATCCCGGCGCGTGTGCGTCCAGAGGGAAATGAACGACCTCGTCGTCGTCACTTCCGAGAGAGCGGATGACGAGATTCGAACTCGCGACCCTCACCTTGGCAAGGTGATGCGCTACCAGCTGCGCCACATCCGCATCGCTTCGCAGGCTCGCTCTCGCTCACCGCGTTGCGAGAAAGAACTCTAGACCATCCCTCCGGGAGCTCGTCGGGGAGGTACCCCTCGGGCGCCTGCGGCGGCCGGCGGCCCTGTCACGGGCCAGGCGCCCTGTCATCTGTCGGGGTTGGTGGCCGCACCGTCCAGCCACAGCGTGTCGGAGGCGTCGGAGTGGGAGCCCCCCGACCCCACGTGCTTCGGGTCGATCTTCGGACCCTTGGTGATGACGTGGACCAGCGCCATCCCGTGTCCACGGCCCAGGTCGTAGTCCTCCTTGAGCCACGCGAGGATCGGGCCCGCCTTGGTTCCGGGGCCGAAGCCCTTCTCGGTGGCGGCGTCGACCAGTTGCCGGGGAGTGAGTCCGGTCTTGGTCTCGATCGTGTCGAGGTAGGCCTGGAATGACATGGGGTTCTCCTTGCTGGTGGGTGGCGGCCGGTCGGTCAGGCTGCCGGGGTGTCCGGGCGGACGGAGTAGGTGGCGACGATGTTGCCCGCCGGGGTCTGGGTGGAGCTCCGCAGTTGCAGCCGCGTGGTGGGGACGGAGTCGTCGAAGAGCCTGCGACCGTCGCCGGTGATCACCGGGTGGATGGTCAGGGTGAGCTCGTCGACCAGGCCGGCCAGGACCAGTCGCCGGGTCGTCTCGATCCCGCCGCCGACGGCGATGTCGCCTCCGGGCTGTGTGCGCAACTGCTCGAGGTACTCCGCCGGGTCGCCAGAGACGATCGTGCTGTTCCACGGCAGGTCGCCGGTCAGCGTCGAGGTGAGCACGTGCTTGCGGACCGGGTTGACCCACTGGGCGAACGGGTCGTCGGCGTAGGTGGGCCAGAACCCGGACCATTCCTGCCAGAGCGTGCGGCCCAGCACCAGGTCCGTGGTGGTGGCTGTCATCTGCTGCATGGACTGCATCTCGTCGGGGCCGAACGCGTCGAACTGCCAGCGCTCCGCGTGCTCGGACACGCCGTTGAGCGTGGAGAACATGTGCGCGGTGATCCTGCGGCTCATGATGATCCCTCCTGCGGGGTTTCGGGGGCCGGTCGAGCGGGTGCCCGTGGCCCGGGGGAGTTGCCTTCACAGGGGTAGACGGGACGGGGCGGCGGAAATGATCGGTGCCGCGGGAAATTCTTCGGCGCGCCGGTCGGCCAGCACGCCGGCGGGGTCGGGGGCACAGGGGCTCCGCGACTACGGCAACTGTGCGGGGAGGCCGAACTCGGCGAAGTGGTGCGCGCCGATGAAGTGGGTGATGGCCGAGATGCGGCCGGCGGCGGAGTCGAGGACGTGGATCGCGAACGGCTCCCAGCGCTGGTCGCCGGCCTGGTGGTAGACCGCGACGGCTGGCCGGCCGTTGGCGGAGGTGACGATCGTGCGCGCGTTCCGGCAGACCTCGCCCGGACCACGCCACCACCGTTCGATCTCCGCCGCTCCGCGCAGCCAGAGTTCGAACGGCGGCATGGTGAACTCGGCGTCGTCGGTGAGCAGGGCGACCAGGCGGTCGACGTCGTAGGCCTCGAACGCCGCGACGTACTGCTCGAGGAGGCGCGCGTCGACGTGGGGGTCGGGGCGGGACGGCAGTGACGACCGTGACGACGAGGACGACGACGAGGTGTTCTCCGTCGGCCCGGGGAGCGCGGTCTCGTGCTGGGACAGGGTCTTCCGGGCCCGGGCGAGCGCGGAATTGACGGAGGGGAGAGTCATCCCCAGGAGTTCGGCGCACTCCGCGGCCGAGTGGTCGAGGACGTCGCGCAGGAGCAGGACGACCCGCTGCCGGGGCGGCAGGTACTGGAGGGCGGCGACAAAGGCGAGCCGGACGGACTCACGCTCGATCGCGGTCGCAGAGGGGTCGATCCCCAGGTGCGCGTCGCTCGCCGGGCCGATCCAGGTGGTCTCGGGCAGGGTGGTCAGCGTCGTGGGGTCGTCGGGCACTGCGCCGGGTTCGGTGAGGTCCGTGGGCAGGGCCCTGCGCTGTGGAGCCCGCGTCATGTCGAGGCAGACGTTGGTGGCGATCGAGTACAGCCACGTACGCAGGGACGATCGGCCCTGGAACCCGGCGCCGTCCCGGGCTTTCCACGCGCGGAGCATGGTCTCCTGGGTCGCGTCCTCGGCCTCGGCGAAGCAGCCGAAGTAGCGGTAGCAGTAGCCGAGGATCTCGCGCCGGTAGTCCTCTGCCTCGATCGTGTGCACGGAACTCAGTCTCCGCCGTGGCGCGGCGGTCGTGGGGTGGTTTACGCCTCGACTGACTGGTCAGCCTGCCGGGCGGTCAGCGGCAGCAGTTCGGGTCGAGCACCCCTCGCAGGGCGTCGAGGGACTCGGCGCGCGCCCGGTAGTAGACGTTCATGCCGCGACGTTCGGAGACGACCATGCCGGTCTTGCGCAGCTGCCCGAGGTGGTAGCTGACGGTGGATTCGGCCAGATCGACACCCGTCGCCAGATCGCAGGTGCACACGCCGTCGCCGTTGTCGGTGAGCAGGATCGACACCAGCTTGAGGCGGACCGGGTCGGCGAGGGCCTTGAGGCGCAGAGCCAATTCGAGGGCGGCGGCATCGTTCATGGGGGCGGCCGACACCGAGTCGCAGCAGATCGGCCCGCTGACGTCGATCACGGGGAGCGCTTTGGGCATGAACAGAGTGTAGCGACCCTCTTGACATATATCGAAGAGCAGGAGCATTCTGGTGGAGCAAACCGATTCGATATATGTCACACAGGTGGAGGCCGCCATGTCCCGTGTTCAACTCGCCCTCAACGTCGACCGCCTGGACGAGGCCGTCACGTTCTACTCCAAGCTCTTCGGGGTCCAGCCGGCCAAGCTCAAGCCCGGCTACGCCAACTTCGCGGTCACCGAACCGCCGCTCAAGCTCGTCCTGCTCGAGAACCCCGGCAAGGGTGGCTCGATCAACCACCTCGGGGTGGAGGTCGAGTCCTCGGAGAAGGTCCACGCCGAGATCGCGCGCCTGACCGACGAGGGTCTGTTCACCGACGAGGAGATCGGCACCACCTGCTGCTTCGCCACCCAGGACAAGGTGTGGGTCACCGGACCGGCGGGGGAGAAGTGGGAGGTCTACACCGTCCTCGCCGACTCCGAGACCTTCGGCACGAGCCCACAGCACCTCGACGACCCGGCCGATTCGACCCGTTCCGAGGAGGCCGCGACCGCGGGCACGTCCTGCTGCTGAAGGCCCTCGTCGTCGTCGTTCCTCAGTCCACCGACGGCGCCCACTGCACACCGTTGATGTGCGCCCCACCGTCGACGAACAGGGTGTTGCCGGTGAGGTAGCGGCTGGCGTCGCCCGCGAGGAACGCCGCCACCGGGCCGATGTCGGCGAGCGGGTCGCCGACGCGGCCCATCGGGTTGGCCGCCGCCATGCCCGCCGCCATCTCCGGATCGGCCTCCGCCACCCGCCGATAGGCCTCGCTCTGCGCGCCGGGGCAGATGACGTTGCAGCACACCTGACGCGGCGCCCACTCCCGGGCGGCCGTGCGGGTGAGCGTCCGCAACGCCTCCTTGGCCGCGTTGTACTGCACCGAGTACATGTGTGCGTTGACGCCGTTGAGCGAGCACAGGTTGATGACCCGGCCGGTGCCACGCTTCTCCAGCTCCGGCAGGGCCGCCTGCATCGCCCAGAACGCGGCCATCACGGCCATGTCGAAGCCCGCGCGCAGCTTCTCGTCGGTCATGTTCTCCAGGCGGGCGAACCCCGATCCCCGCCAGGCGTTGTTGACCAGGATGTCCAGGCGGCCGAAGCGGTCGGTGGCGGCGTCCACCATGCCCAGGACCTGCTCCTTGTCGGTGACATCGGTGCGCACGAACTCGGCCTGCGCACCCCACTCGTCCCGCAGCCACTGCGCGGTGTCCGTGCCGGCGGCCTCGTTGATCTCGGCCACCACCACCGACGCGCCCTCGCGGGCCAGCGCCCCGGCGATCCCCCGGCCGATGCCCATCCCGGCACCGGTCACCACGGCCACCCGTCCGTCCAGAGTTCCCATGCCCATCCTTAAGTCGGTTTCTTAAATTGATTACTGGAACAAGTTCTACTAGAAACTCTGCGCCCGGCGCGGCGGATCGGCGACGGCTCGGGCCATGGCGGTGGGCGGCGGCCCCGATGTCGAGAACCCGCGACCTGTTCCGTCTCCCCGGTGAAGCGACCACACTGGGTCGCACAGCACGAGGAGGTTCTGTCATGGCCAAGTACCTGATGCTCAAGCACTATCGCGGCTCCGCACCCGAGGAGCCCACCTATCCGCCGCTGGGCGAATGGGACCCCGACGACGTCGCCGCCCACTTCCAGTACATGGAGGACTTCGCGGACCGGTTGCGGGACTCCGGGGAGTACGTGGACTCCCACGCACTGTCGGAGTCGGGGACGTGGGTGCGGTACGACGGCGAGGGCCGCCCGCCGCTGACCGACGGCCCCTTCGCCGAGACCAAGGACCTGATCGCCGGCTGGATGATCATCGATGTGGCCGACTACGACCGGGCCCTGGCGCTCGCGTCCGAGCTGTCCGCGGCGCCGGGCCCGGGCGGCGAACCGATCCGCGAGTGGCTCGAACTGCGGCCCCTGCTCACCGCTCCCACGGAGATCGAGGACTGACCGCGGCCGGTCCGCCTCAGTCGGCCCAGCGCAGGCCGAGCAATTCCATCGCGCGGTTAAGGTCTGCGTCACCCGTTCCGAGACCCGCGTTGTCGAAGCGCGGCGCCAGGATGGCCGACACGTCCCCATCTCGGGAGCGTTCGAAGATCGCCCACAAGGTGAGGTCGTCCCCGTGTCGGGAGGCGAATTCGATTCCGTCGAGTGGGACGTCGTCTACGTCCGTGACCCCGTGGAGCCAGGAGGCGATTCCCCGTGTGAGGGTGCGGGGTCTCGCGTCCCTGATCGCCGCAGCATCGAGGTCGTCGAGCCCGAGTCCGAGGGCGGTCATTCTGAACCTTGATCGCAGAGCGGCCAGCGAGCGGTGATCACCAGGAACAGCAAAGCTGCCTGACATCATCGCTGTTCCGCTGCATCGCACCTCGCACCAGTCGGGTGGAATCGTGCCCGCCTCGATGGTCGGGAATTCGTCTTCCCCGTCGACTTCTATCTCCGCGAGTTCGTCGGACACCCGCGAGCTGGGCCTGAACCTCGCGAGGAGCTCCAGAAGGCAGGCGAGCCGGGTCTCGCCCACGTAGAGGGTCCGCCAGGAGCCTCCGGGGTCGTCCCACCGTCCATCGAATCGGCCGTCCTCGGCGTAAGCCCAATCGGTCCACTGCCACGGTGTGGGAGCGAATCCCACGCGGTGAACTGTTATGGCGGTGTGTCTCCGGACGACTATGTCGCCGGCGTCGGTACGGACTACCGTCTCGCGGCTCATCCGACCGATACGAATTGACGCGCGGCGGCGAGCACCATCGGGCCGGTTTCTCCGACGTCACCATCGCGGAGCAGCAGAGCCGGGGCCCTGTCATCGAGAAGCGGATTGAGTCCTTGCATCCACGCCTGGGCGACCGCCGGGGAATCGCGCTCGCAGATCATTCGAGCGATCCGGTAGGCGATTCGAAGCCGTTCCACGGTTTCCGGCCCGGCGATCTGTCGGGTGCCGTCGGCCCATCCCCGTACCGCACGGGTTTCTTTGACCTGCCCCAAGTAGGCGACCAACCGATCACCCAGGAGTGGCCGGAGTGCACCGACGAGTTCGGCGTTCGTCATCCGGTTCGCCTCTTCGTACGCGGCGAGATCCGGCCGCCGATGAAGTATCGCCATCGTGATGCTCCCTGACGTGTGGGCTGTCACTGCTGAATCCCACCTTGTTTCCCACATCGTATCCCCAGCAGGTCCCAGTGACCATCCCCATTGTGGCGTCGGGCACCCCGCACTGGCCGGTGGTTCGACCGGGAGCGCGGGCGTACCGTGCGGGCATGACCAACCCGGACGCGACCACCCCGATGCCCGACGAGAACCAGAACCGCGCAGAGGAGACCCTCGGTTCGCCCGTCCCCGAGGGCCGGACCGCCGACGGCAGCTCGGTGCAGCGTGACCCCGACGACTGGGTCACCGGCGACGAGCCCATGACGGAGGCGCAGAAGAGCTACCTCGACACCCTCGCCCGCGAGGCCGGTGAGGAACTCCCGACGACGCTGACCAAGGCCGAGGCCTCCGAGCACATCGACCGCCTGCAGAAGAACAGCCCGCGCACCGGCCACGCCTAGACGCACCGGTGCCATGACCGCCCCCGACCTCCGGACGCTGACGCCGCAGGTCATCGGCATCCTCATCCGCCGCGGAGCCGACTTCGCCACCGCCGAGGACGCCGTCCAGGAGGCGCTCATGGAGGCGCTGCGCGTCTGGCCGGACGACCCACCGCGCGACCGCCGCGCCTGGCTGACCGCCGTGGCCTGGCGCAGATTCCTCGACATCGTCCGCTCCGAGGGCGCCCGTCGGCGTCGTGAGCAGCGGGCTGCGGAGGAGCAGGGGCCGGGCTCGTCGTCGCTGTCGTCGTCGCCTCCGGACCCCGGTGACCTGACCACGGCCCCGGGGCCCGCGACGGCACCCACCGACGACACCCTCTGGCTCTACTTCCTGTGCGCCCACCCGTCGCTGCCGATGCCGTCGGCGATCGCGCTGACCCTCCGCGCGGTGGGTGGGCTGACCACCCGCCAGATCGCGCGGGCGTTCCTCGTGCCCGAGGCGACCATGGCGCAGCGAATCAGCCGCGCCAAACGCACCATCGCCGGCGAGCGCCTCGACCGGCCCGGCGACGTGGCCACCGTGCTGCGGGTGCTGTACCTGGTGTTCAACGAGGGCTACACCGGCGAGGTCGACCTCGCCGAGGAGGCCCTGCGCCTGACCCGGCACCTGTCGGCGGCCATCGACCACCCCGAGGTGCGGGGCCTGCTCGCGTTGATGCTGCTGCACCACGCGCGCCGCGCCGCGCGGTTCAGGGGCGGCGGGGCCGGCCGTGACAGCAACGACGACGGCGACGACGACGGCGACGGCGACGAACTCATCCCCCTCGCCGAGCAGGACCGCACCCGATGGGACGCGCGAGCGATCGCGGAAGGTGTCGCGATCCTGCAGGCAGCGCTCGCACGCGACCAGCTGGGGGAGTACCAGGCGCAGGCCGCGATCGCCGCTCTGCACGCCGACGCCGCGCGCACCGCCGAGACCGACTGGGTCCAGATCGTCGAGTGGTACGACGAGCTACTCGCCCTGCGCGACAACCCCGCGGCGCGGCTCGGGCGGGCCGTCGCGGTGGGCCACGCCGTCGGCCCGCACGCCGGCCTGGCGGCGCTGGTCGACCTGCCGGAGTCGCTGCCCCGGCGCACCGCCGCGCAGGCGTACCTCAACGAGCTGGCGGGGGACACCGGCGGGGCCGCCGGGCTGTACGGCCGCGCCGCCACCGAGGCGACGTCGGTGGCCGAGCGCCGGTACCTGGCCCGCAAGGCAGCCGAGCTGCGGCGGGCGGAGTCCTGAGACCCGTACCGGCGGCCACGTTTCCAGCATGTTTCTAGTCGGCCCAGCCCCTCGCTGCGGGCGACCGCGCGGCCTAGAATTCGCTGGAGAAGGCGAGGTGCCCGCGATGACTCTTCAGAACCGGACGGCGTCACGGAGATCCGTGTCCGAGGACACCGCGGAGCGTGCCCTGCGGGATCTCGACGACCGACACTTCACCGAGGTCATGCTGCGGGAATTGAGGCGGCGCAGGACGTTCGCCAGGGTGGCCGACCAGGTCGACGGAGCCCTCCGGGCAGCGCGCTTCCCGATAGGGGATCCGTTCCGGCCGCCCGCCGACCCCGCCGCTGCCGCCCGTCGGAAGATGATCGCCTCCGCAGTGCACAGCGCCGTGCTGCAGGTACCCCACGCCTGCTCCACCGAGGCATGCGAGATCCTCATCGAGCGGGGCGTGGTCCCCGGCTCCACACCCGCAGATGCGCTGCGGACCTTCGCGAGGGACGGCCGGCTCATCGTGCTCCGCGGCGACCGACGCTGGGTCTACCCGCGGTTCCAGCTCGACCACTTCGACCCGCGCGACCCGGACAACATCGTCGCCATGATCAACCGGATGCTCGACGCCGGCCACTACCCCGAGGCCGCCACCGCGTGGTGGACAGCGCCGGCCGACTCGCTGCCGGACCGCCGCTCACCCATGGGGTTGCTCGGACAGGACCACGCCACCCTGCGGGAACTCGCGGCCATGTACGCGGCCGCGGCTGAGCTCTGATCGGTGAGGCCGCGCGGGCACACGTCCGCGGCGGAGGTGGCTCCGAATCCCTCCTGATCGCCGGCCTGGCCACTCGCCTAACCCCCGGCGGTCAGGCGGCAGCGCTCGCGGCCGCCGCGTACGTTGGGCCACACCTACACGCCCCCGACCGAGGAGATTCCCGAATGTCCGATGCGCTCTACACCGTCGAAGCCCTCTCCACCGGCGGAGGCCGGGACGGGCACGTCGCCACCGCCGACAAGGCCGTGGACCTGGAGATGGCCCCGCCGAAGGAACTCGGCGGCTCGGGCGAGGGCAACAATCCCGAGCAGCTGTTCGCCGCCGGGTTCGCCGCCTGCTTCCACTCCGCCCTGCAGAGCGCGGCGCGGGCGAAGAAGGTCACGATCAACGGCTCGTCCGTGGGCGCGCGGGTGTCACTGGTGCGCTCGGGCGAGGAGAGCATCGACATCGCCGTGGACCTCGAGGTCATCATCCCCGACGTCGAGGCCGAGCAGGCCGACGAACTCGCGAAGCTGGCCCACGAGCTGTGCCCGTACTCCCGGGCCACGCGGGGCAACATCGAGGTGACCGTCTCGGTCGGCGAGGACTGAGGCCCGGCCCCGACAGTGCGCCGCTCGGGGCGTGGGCTAGGTGAACGGGCTACGAGAGCGTGCGATCCGTCAGCCACCAGGTCACGGCGCGGTTCACCGGCTCGCGCGTGGACCCGTCGCCCAGGCGGGGCACGTCGAACCACACCCGTAGGGGCGGCCCACCGATCGCGGGCACGTCCACGAACTCCAGCGAACGCTGCCTCGAGTCGAAGTCCCACCTGTTGATGGTCGAACACGAGATGACCGGCACGAAACCCGTCGCACAGATCACCTCGGCGCGCGGCTCGAGCGGGGTCAGGACCCTCGTCCCCGGGATCGCCGGATTCCAGAACGCGGGGTCCTCCGGCCCCAGCACGTCGCTGACGATCTGCGGCATCCCGCGGGGTATCGGAGGGGCCGCGGCGGGAGTTCCCACGGCGTCCGGATCGGCGGCAGCGGTGGCGGAGCCGAGCGCGCTCACCGCGCCGATCAGGGCGACCGCGAGGCCGAGACTCCGACACGCGAAGTGGGGCAGGGGCACGGCAACTCCTGGGTCGGTGAGAGTGAGAACCCACGCTAGCAGCGGGATCGCGCGACCGGTTCGGCCTTCCACGAGCCGGCGGCGGTTCGCTGAGGGGCTGACTTCGTCGTCGTCGTCGTTCAGGCCGTCGCCTACAGGCCGTCGCGATCGACGCCCGCTCGGCCCCGACCTCGGTAGAAGAACGATGATGGCCGAACTCGGGGCCCGTTCGCTGATAGCGTTTGTTCAGCTGACCGAATCCCCCTTCGGTCCGAGCAGACTCAGGGATCAGCAGGTATGCGCCACAGACTGACCAGATCGACCATCTCCATACTCGCCGGGGTCTGCGTCCTCGCCACCGCCGCGTGCGGTTCCGACGACGCCACGGCGGAGTCGCCCGAGGTGAGAACAGTGAACCCGACCGAGCCGCTCCCGCCCGCCTCGACGATCGCGGGGTCACAGCCCTTCCTGGCCGTCGACATCGTGCAGGGCCGACAGGCCCGCCCCGTCGACCTGCAGGTCGACGGCGGCGACGACGGGGTATCGGTGACCTTCCGCGAGATCACGATCGAGCCGGGGGCGAGCACCGGCGAACACTGCCACCACGGATCCCTGATCGCCGTCGTCAAGCAAGGCGAACTCACGCACTACTCCGATCGCCACCCCGGCGGCTCCCGCATCTACCGCGTCGGGGACTCGAACATCGAGGAAGCGGGCTCGATCTACGAGAGCCGGAATCACGGGACGGAGGACGTGGTTCTCATGGCGACCTACGTGACCCCGGTCGGGCACGAGCTCCTCGAGAACGACCTGAGCAAGTGCACGGCGTGAGGGGCCAGCCCGTCTGCTGAGGGGCCAGCGGGGGTTAGCTGAGAGGTCAGCGGGGGAGCTGCCCGTCATCGATCTTGATGACGGTGCCGGTGACCGCCTCCGACGCGTCGGACACCAGGTAGAGCAGCGTCGAATCGATCTGCTCGGGCTGGCCGAGACGCTTGCGCGCGAGACCGGGCGCGATGTCGCCGACGCGGGCGAGCATGCCGTCGGTCATCTCCGAGGCGAAGACCCCCGGGGCGATCGCGTTGACGTTGATGAACGTGCGCGACCACTCCACGGCCAGGGCCTCCGTCATCCGACTGACCGCGGCCTTGGTGGTGGAGTAGAGCGCTGCTCCGTTGCCGTCGTACTGGTAGGCGCTCATCGACGTGATGTTGACGATCCGCCCCGGCACCCCGGCCTCGATCAGGCGGCGGGCGACGCCGGTCGCCATGAGCCACGGGCCGCGGACATTGGTGTCCAGCACGGCGTCCACCAGCTCCAACGTCATCTTGTGCGCACGCTGCGCGTCCGGAATGCCGGCGTTGTTGACGAGGATCTGCGGGAGGCCGATCTGCTCGGTGACTTCGGTGAGGCAGTCCTCGATGGAGGCGGGGTCGGTGACGTCGAGCCGGACGCCGTGCGCCTTGCCGCCGCTCCGGCCGATGGACTCGACGACCTCCCGGATCCGCTCGGTGCGCCGCCCGGTGACGACGACAGTCGCGCCCGCGCCTGCGAGCACGTGGGCGAACCTGGCGCCCAGTCCGGCGGTCGATCCGGTGACGATCGCGACGCGACCCGTGAGGTCATCAGCAGGCATGGGGGGTCCTATCGGTTGTGGGGCCCGAGAGCGGCCGGGGTCAGGAGAAGAGGTCGGGCAGGCCGTCGGACACGCGGTCCGGGAACTCCGGCTCCTTCTTGGCGAGGAACGCGGTGACGCCGGCGCGCACGTCCGCCGACTTACCACGGGTGTAGATGCCGATCGACTCGGCGCGGTGGGCCACCTCGGGATCGGACGCGCCGAGCATGCGCCACAGCAGCTGGCGGGTCAGCGCGGTCGACACGGGCGACGTCCCCCGCGTCATCTCGCGCGCGACCTCGATGGCGCGCGGTAGAACCTCATCGGCCGGGAGCACCTCGCTCACCAGCCCTCGCTCCAGGGCCTCGGCGGCGAGGATCGTCTTGCCGCCCACAGCCCATTCGATCGCGGTGGAGATGCCCACGATGCGGGGCAGAAACCACGTCGAGCACGCCTCCGGCACCAGACCCCGGCGCGTGAACACGAACCCGAACTTGGCGGTGTCCGCGGCGATGCGTACGTCCGTCGGCAGGGTCATGGTCACCCCGACCCCCGCGGCCGACCCGTTGATCGCCGAGATGACCGGCTTGGTCATGCGGAAGATGCGCAGCGCGACCTGACCGCCGGTGTCCGGCGGGGCCTCGCCGGTGTCGGCATCGGGATCAGCCGCGAACGTGTCGCCCCCGCCGGAGATGTCCGCTCCCGCGCAGAACGCCCGGCCCGTGCCGGTGAGGACCACAGCACGCACATCGTCGTCCGCATCGCAGTTGTCCAACGCGGTGATGATGTCCGTCAGGTTCTCGTAGGTCGCCGCGTTGAGCCTGGCCGGGCGGTTGAGTCGGATCACGGCGATCTCGCCGTGGCGATCGAGGATGACCTCGGGCTGGTCGGGCGGGTTCTCGGAAGCCTGATCCGGCGAAGGCTGCATGATGTCGGACGTTACCTGCGCCGAGCAGCGGCGCCGGCCGGATCGACCACATCTCGTCGCGGGCGGTGTGGGCCGGTTCGGCTCTCCCTGCAGCTGCGAGGCGTCGGCAGGTGCTTACCTCGTCGTCGTCGTGGTCGTTGTCGTCGAGACCTCCGGTGCTGATGCGGCTCCGCCGCGAAGAGTGTTCCGCGCACCTGCCTCTCGCAGAACGTGCGCGGAACACTCTTCGCGACGGTGGGCTGGGGGCGTGGGGCGGGTCGCGGGGCGTGGGATCAGAGCATCTGCCGGAGCATGTACGGCAGGATGCCGCCGTGCTCGTAGTACGCCTCCTCCGCCGGGGTGTCGATGCGGACCTTCGCCGTGAACTCGACCGCCGAGTCGCCCTCACCGGCCCGGACCGTCACCTCCTCCGGAACGCTGTCCCGGCCCTCGAGCCCTGTGATGGAGAACAATTCGTCGCCCTTGAGACCGAGACTCTCGGCGGACTCGCCCTCGGGGAACTGCAAGGGCAGGACGCCCATCCCGATGAGGTTGGAGCGGTGGATCCGCTCGTACGACTGCGCGATCACCGCCCGGACCCCGAGCAGCGACGTGCCCTTGGCCGCCCAGTCCCGCGACGACCCGGACCCGTACTCGGCGCCGGCGATCACCACCAACGGCACTCCCTCCTCGGCGTAGCGGTTCGAGGCGTCATAGATGCTGGTCTGCTCACCACTCGGGAAGTGGGTGGTGACCCCGCCCTCGGTGCCGGGCGCCAACAGATTCCGGAGCCGGACGTTGGCGAACGTGCCACGGATCATCACCTCGTGATTGCCGCGCCTCGACCCGTACGAGTTGAAGTCAGCCGGCTCGACCCCCTGCTGCTGGAGGTACTCGCCAGCGGGCGAACTGGGCTTGATCGCCCCGGCCGGTGAGATGTGGTCCGTGGTCACCGAATCGCCCAGCATCGCCAGGACGCGGGCGTCGGTGATGTCCTGCATCGGCTCGGGCTCCACCGCCATGCCGTCGAAGTACGGCGGCCGGCGGATGTAGGTGGAGTCCCCGGTCCAGTCGAACTTGTCACCCCCCGGCACGTCCATGCCGCGCCAGTTGTCGTCCCCGTCGAAGACGTCGGCGTAACCCTTGGTGAACATGTCTGCCTCGAGATTGGCGTCCACGACCTCCTTGATCTCCGCCGAGCTGGGCCACACATCACGGAGGTAGACCGGCTCGCCATCAGAGCCCGTTCCGAGCGGGTCCTCAAGAAGGTTCTTGCGCATCGTCCCGGCCAGCGCATAGGCGATGACCAGCGGCGGGGACGCCAGGAAGTTCATCTTGACCTCGGGGTGGATGCGGCCCTCGAAGTTGCGGTTGCCCGACAGGACCGCGGCGACGTTGAGGTCCTTGTCATTGACCGCCTTGCTCACCGCCGGGGTCAGCGGCCCGGAGTTGCCGATACACGTCGTGCAGCCGTAGCCGACCAGATCGAACCCGAGCTCCTCCAGGTAAGGGGTGAGGCCGGACCGGTCGTAGTAGTCGGTGACGACCCGAGACCCGGGGGCCAACGTCGTCTTGACCCACGGCTTGGGCTTCAGACCACGCTCCACGGCCTTCTTGGCCAGCAGCGCCGCTCCGATCATCACCGAGGGGTTGGACGTGTTGGTGCACGAGGTGATCGCCGCGATGACCACGTCCGCGTGGTCGAAGATCACCGGCGACTCGTCGCCGTCGATCATGATCTCCGCCGGATCGCTCGGCCACCCGAGCTCGGCGTTGGCGGTCAGCTGCTCCTCGGAGTAGTGGCGGGGAGGCTCGTTCTTCGCCGTAGTGGAACCGGGGGAGACCGGGTCGCTGGCGGGGAAGGAGTCCGCCGAGGCGTCATCCAGACTCCCGTCGTCCTTCTCCGACCGGTTCTTCTCCTCATCGAGATTGCCGAGCACCACGGCCGGCGCATCGCCCAGCGCAATGCGGTCCTGCGGCCGCTTGGGCCCGGCGATCGACGGGACCACCGTCCCTAGGTCCAGCTCGATGACCTCGCTGTACTCGGCCGGGTTGTCCGGGTCGTGCCACAGGCCCTGCTCCTTGGCGTAGACCTCGACCAGCTCGATCTGCTGTTCCGACCGACCCGTCAGCCGCAGGTAGTCCAGCGTCTCGTCGTCTACCGGGAAGATGGCGCACGTCGAGCCGAACTCGGGGCTCATGTTGCCCAGTGTCGCCCGGTTGGCCAGCGGGACCGCGGCGACACCGGGGCCGAAGAACTCCACGAACTTGCCCACGACGCCGGTCTGGCGCAGCAGCTCCGCGACTGTGAGGACGAGATCGGTTGCCGTGGTGCCCTCCCGCAACTCGCCGGTCAGCTTGAGCCCGATGACCTGCGGGATCAGCATGCTCATCGGCTGGCCGAGCAACGCGGCCTCCGCCTCGATGCCGCCGACGCCCCAGCCCAGCACGCCGAGACCGTTGACCATCGGCGTGTGGGAGTCGGTACCGACGAGCGTGTCCGGGTAGGCCTGGGTCATACCGTCGGTCCCCTCGCGCGTGAAGACGACCCGGGACAGGTATTCGAGGTTGACCTGGTGGCAGATGCCGGTGTTCGGCGGGACCACCACGAAGTCGGCGAACGACTCCTGCGCCCACCGGAGCAGCTGGTAGCGCTCCTGGTTGCGGCCGAACTCCAGCTCGGCATTGACCTCGAACGCATCCGGGCGGCCGAATACGTCCGCGATGATCGAGTGGTCGATCACGAGCTCGCCGGGGATGAGCGGATTGATCTTCTTGGGGTCGCCGCCGAGGTCGGTGATGGCATCGCGCATCGCGACCAGATCCACCACGCACGGCACCCCGGTGAAGTCCTGCATCAGCACCCGGGCGGGCGTGTACTGGATCTCCCGCTCCGGCGGGGACTGGGGAGTCCACTCCCGCAGTGCCTCGACCTGCTCGGCCGTCACCACTCGGCCGTCCTCGTTGCGCAGAAGATTCTCCAGCAGGACCCTGAGGCTGTAGGGGAGCGGGACCGCGGTGGAGACCTGATCGAGTCGGTAGACCTCGTAGTCCACGCCCCCGACTGCCAGCGAATCCCTCGAACCGAAACTGTTGACACTCATGACCGGCCCTTTCGTAGAGGTGCCGGTGCGGCCCGTGCTAGTGACGAGGATCACCGGCGTTGTTGCCGACCCTACTCCCGAAAACCGGAAGTTATAAGGCGTCACGCGTACCCGGGCTGGGGCTCGAGAGGGTCCCGCGCACCCGCTTCTCGCGGGGTGTGCGCGGGACGCTCTTCGGCAACGGTCAGCGTGGTGTCGCGGCGGGGGAGTCCTCTGACACGCCGCGCGTCCGCCCGCGACGGAACAGCGGCTCGAGCTGCGCGTCCTCCTCGGCGGTGGCGATGCGGAACGGAGGCTCGGCCGGTGTCGGCGGGCTCTGGCGCTCGTGACCACGCGTGGCCCGCAGGCTCGCCACGACCGACACGGTGAGGATGGTCGCGATCACGGCCAGCGAGATGGGGGTCGGAATGTAGAAGACGTCGATCTTGAGCAGCATCTTCGCGCCGACCCACATCAGCACCAGTGCCAGCCCGATCTTGAGGTAGACGAACCGGTGGACCAGATCCGCCAGCAGGAAGTACATCGCGCGCAGGCCCAGGATCGCGAACGCGTTGGCCGTGAAGACCAGGAACACCTCGTCGGTGACCGCGAAGATGGCGGGAATGGAGTCGACGGCGAAGACCACATCGGTCGTCTCGACCAGCACCAGCACAGCCAACAGGGGAGTGGCCATGATCAGCCCGCCCTTACGGACCAGCAGCCGCTGACCGTGGAACGTGTCCGTCATGGGCACCAGCCGGCGGAAGGCCGCGAGAATGCGGGACTGGTCCGGGTTGAGGTGCTCGTCGCGCTGGCGGATCATGCGAAAGCCCGTGTACAGCAGGAATGCGGAGAAAATGTACAGGATCCAGGAGAAGTTCTGGATGAGCAGCGCGCCGCCGGCGATGAAGATGCCGCGGAATACCAGCGCGCCCAAGACGCCGAGGAACAGGACCCGGTGCTGGAACTGGGCGGGCACCGCGAAGTGGGCGAAGATGATCGCCCAGACGAAGACATTGTCCACTGCCAGGGACTTCTCTATGAGATACCCGGCGAAGTACTGCTGGCCTAAGTCCGCGCCCCAGACCGCCCAGACGATCGCGCCGAAGCCGACGCCGAGGGCGATCCAGACGGCAGACCACACCGCGGCTTCCCTGACGCCGATGACATGTGCTTTGCGGTGGGCGACGAGGTCGATGGCCAGCATCACGACGATGAAGGCGATGACCGCGAGCCAGAGCCAGAGAGGGGTGTGCATTATCGGGGACCTTTCGATCAGTGGGTGATCGAAGGTCTCTCCCGGCCTGGTCGGCCCGCGCCGCCGGGCCCGAGGGCCGGAATGACGACGACGCGTGTGAGGGATACTCCCCTTCTGGTGCTGCAAGGTTAGCGGCACCGGCAGGGCGGCGCAACGGCGGATTCGTCACCTTGGCTGCACCCCTTGCCGGTTCGGCACGCTCCGCGCCCGGCTCAGGCGCGGAGCGCAGGGTCAGGCGACCTCGTCGTCGTCTCCCACCGCTTCGCCGTCGCCGTCGTCGGCGGGGAGCTCGATGGCCTGCTCGGCAACGTCGGCCGGATTTGCCTCGCGGAAGGGGTCCTCGACGGTCACCTCGGGCTCGTACTCCTCGGGTGCGGTGACTGAATCCGGGCCCGGGGTGTACTCGTCCGGGTCGATACGGTCCTCGGCGATCATCTCGTCCTCCTCCTGGCGCAGGGGCGTGTGCCTCCACCTCTAGCAGCCTCCCGCGAGCGGCGCCAGGGGCGGCGGCAACGAAAGATCGTCTCGCTGGCATCGTCCCGGGTCGAGAGCCTGTTGTGGTCGATGCTTCGGGGGGATCTTGCGGCGTGGAGGGGGCCTGTTGCGACGAGTCCACCTTGCTGGTTGAGGGCTTCTGCGCCAGTCAAGAGGGCTGGGCCTCGGGTGGCGAAATGTCCTGATTCAACCCTTGCGTACTCGAATGTGTGTGCGTACTGTAGAACACAGATTCGATACCGGGTAGGCGGCGCACGGGCAGGGGGTGGGGCACATGGGCGGTAACGCAGACGCCGCGGCCGGTGGCCCCTCCTCGTCTGGTGGCGGCGCCGGTTCCGCGGCGCCCGTGTCGCTGTCGGGGTTGCGGGCGGCGGCGCGTGAGGGGTGGATGGGCGAGAATCGTGCGGCGGCGCGCCGGTTCGTGGCCTGTTACGAGTTGTTTGTCGAATGCCAGCGCCGGGAGGAGTCCGGGGCGGGCGGCGGTGAGTGTCGGCCCGGTCATGTCGTGCTCGATCCGATCGATGTCGCGGCCGGGTACGTGGTGTCGGCGATGGCGATCTCGACGGGCCGGGCCGAACGGATGATCACCTTCGCCCTCGATCTGCACCTGCGGTATCCGGCGATCCTGTCCGCGATGGCGCAGGGGCGGCTGGATCTGCAGGCTGCGAATATCCTGGCCTCGCAGATGGCCACCGTCCACGTCGATGTGCTCGAGGCGGTGCAGCGGCAGGTCGTCGAGGAGTATCTCGCCGCGATCGAGGGCGGGGTGCGCCTTGGTGAGAAAGCCATCCGCGGCAACGTCGATGCGATCATCGCCCGCTACGACGCGAACGGGATCCGCCTGCGCCGTCAGGAAGCGGCCCGCACCCGCGGGGTGCGGTTCCATAAGGGCGTCGATGGCATGTCCAGCGTCTCGGCGATCCTGGCCACCGAGGAAGCGGCCGTCCTGGCCGAGGCCCTCGACCAGCGCGTGAAAGACCACAAGTACGCCGACGCCCAAGCCGCCGCCAACACCCAAGCCGAGACCGACACCGCGGGCGCTGGGACTGGCGGCGCGACCACTGGCCACGGCACTGGCGCTGATGAGGTCGAGGACTACTCGATCGCCGAGCGTCGCGCCGACGCCCTGATGTCCCTGGTGTGCGGCGATCCCGGCCTAGCCGGCACCCCGGCCCGCCCCGGCCGGCCCGGCGCGCCGGGTGCCGGGGTGGCGTTGCGGCCGAAGGTCACCGTCATCGCCACCGGCAACACCGCCCGCGACGCCGGCGGCGCCCGAGTGGAGTTCACCCGCACCGGCCAGGCCGCCCTGCAGGCCCTGCTCGACATGCTCGCCACCAGCGACGGAGCCACCTTCGAACCCATCGACCCGCGCATCGGGGCCGCCGATGACGCCCGCACCGCCCTGAAATACCGGCCCGGTGCCCAGTTGGCCCGCCGGATCCGGCTGCGCGATGGCACCTGTCGCCACCCCGGCTGTGCGATCCCGGCCGAGGCCTGTGATCTGGATCATGTGGTGCCGTTCGATCACGCCGACCCCCAGCGGGGCGGGCACACCATCGAGGGCAACCTCGCGGCGATGTGCCGGCGCCATCACCGGTTCAAGACCTTCTCCGACTGGATCTACGACCTGCAGCCCGACGGCACCCTGACCGTGCGCACCCCGGACGGTTCGACCATGCTCACCCGACCCTCCGGCCCACTGGCCGAGTACCGGCGTGAACAGGCCCGCGCCGAGACCGAGGCGTGGACCCGGCAGCAACGCCGCAGCCCCGGGCCCACCGGTGACGAGAAGGCCGACGCGGAGCCGACGTTCTGGTCGCGCCGCGCGGCCCGCCACCGCACCGAACGCCGCAACGCCGAACGCGCCCGCACCTTTGACCCCACCCCACCCGCCCCCGGCACCGGGACGGGCACCGGGAACGGCACGAGCACAGGCGGCGCCGGTTCCAGCGCCGCCGCGGCCGAGGACGCCACGCCCGAGAAAGCCACCCCCGCCAGCGCCACCCACGAGAGCGCCAGCCGCTGGTGGGCCCGCAACAAACCCCACCACAGCGACATCGAAAAAGGCATCCGCGCCCTACTCCACGAACGCCTCGACGAACTCATCGACCCACCACCGTTCTGACCTGACCGCGCAGTTTGCGGCGCAGTAGCTGGGTGCCGGGCCCTCACCCCTCCAGTCGAGTCACCACGCCGCGGTCGCCGTCCACTCGTACGCGGTCGCCGGTGCGCAGCGTTCGGGTGGCGTCGATGGTGTTGACCACGCATGGCAGGCCGTACTCGCGGGCGACCACCGCGCCGTGAGAGACAGAACTGCCGATATCAGTGACCAGCGCCGCGATCACCGTGAAATACGGAGTCCAGCCCACGTCCGTCACGGGCGCGACCAGGATCTCACCGGGCTGCACCTCCCGGGCATCGACGATCGACCGGGCCACCCGCACCACGCCCGCCACCGTTCCGCGGCTCGCCGGACGGCCCACGATCTCGCCGCCCGCAGCCTCGCGGGGCGGCCGGGCGATCAACGCAGTCGGCCGACCCACCGACACGTCCGGGAACTCGAGCGCGTCCTGGAACGCCAGCGCCTTCGGACGCTCGACAGCCTGTGCGACCAACTCCTCCGGGGAGGCCGACACGCTGCCGTCCGAGCCGTGACTCGCGAGCCCGCCGGTCACCGGGCCCGGCGCGCCGACGATCCGCGCCAGCTCGGGCCGGTCGAAGAAGAACACCAGATCCGCATCGGGCAGCCGCCCGGACGCCGAGAGCACCTCGCCCAGATGCCGATAACCGCGCTTCAAGGAGTGCGCCATCAGCGCCATCCTGGACTTGGTCTCCTCGCGGCCCCGCGCACCGGCCCGGGCCCACCGCGCAAGCTGGCGGATCACGGGTGACTCCGGCTCCGGGACCTCCGCGGTCTCGGACGCCCGCCCACCCCGCTCGAGCGTGGACCGCACCATGACCTGCATGATCGC
>NZ_JAUMSR010000001.1:663867-746044 GCF_032905965.1 Dietzia sp. IN118
GCCGGCTCCACCACCGGCGCGGCCACCGACACCACGCCCGAGAAAGCCACCCCCGCCAGCGCCACCCCCGAGAGCGCCAGCCGCTGGTGGGCCCGCAACAAACCCCACCACAGCGACATCGAAAAAGGCATCCGCGCCCTACTCCACGAACGCCTCGACGAACTCATCGACCCACCACCGTTCTGACCTGACCGCGCAGTTTGCGGCGCAGTAGCTGGGTGCCGGGCCCTCACCCCTCCAGTCGAGTCACCACGCCGCGGTCGCCGTCCACTCGTACGCGGTCGCCGGTGCGCAGCGTTCGGGTGGCGTCGATGGTGTTGACCACGCATGGCAGGCCGTACTCGCGGGCGACCACCGCGCCGTGAGAGACAGAACTGCCGATATCAGTGACCAGCGCCGCGATCACCGTGAAATACGGAGTCCAGCCCACGTCCGTCACGGGCGCGACCAGGATCTCACCGGGCTGCACCTCCCGGGCATCGACGATCGACCGGGCCACCCGCACCACGCCCGCCACCGTTCCGCGGCTCGCCGGACGGCCCACGATCTCGCCGCCCGCAGCCTCGCGGGGCGGCCGGGCGATCAACGCAGTCGGCCGACCCACCGACACGTCCGGGAACTCGAGCGCGTCCTGGAACGCCAGCGCCTTCGGACGCTCGACAGCCTGTGCGACCAACTCCTCCGGGGAGGCCGACACGCTGCCGTCCGAGCCGTGACTCGCGAGCCCGCCGGTCACCGGGCCCGGCGCGCCGACGATCCGCGCCAGCTCGGGCCGGTCGAAGAAGAACACCAGATCCGCATCGGGCAGCCGCCCGGACGCCGAGAGCACCTCGCCCAGATGCCGATAACCGCGCTTCAAGGAGTGCGCCATCAGCGCCATCCTGGACTTGGTCTCCTCGCGGCCCCGCGCACCGGCCCGGGCCCACCGCGCAAGCTGGCGGATCACGGGTGACTCCGGCTCCGGGACCTCCGCGGTCTCGGACGCCCGCCCACCCCGCTCGAGCGTGGACCGCACCATGACCTGCATGATCGCGCCCAGCCCCTCGGGATCGTCGGCCCACGACGCGTCTCGCATACACAGCTCGCGATACCCGCGATGGCCATGGCGCGACAGGAACCGCCGCAGCGCGACGCCCCACCCGTCAGCCGAGGCGAGCACCGCCTCCACTGCCGCGCCGGGATCCGCTCCGAGAAACCGCTCGGTAGCGGCGGAGTCAGCAGCCAACGCCCGCACCACCGACTCGAGCTCGGCCAGCATGAGCGCACTCTCCACATCTGCGGCGCCGGCCATGAGCCGGGAGGCCTCGGCGCGGCCGTTGTCCTCGGTGCCGCCCGCGGCGACGGCCTGCCGCATGAGCACGCTCTCCAGCACGTTGGCCGCGACCGCCGCGCGAGATGACGACCGCACGTGCGTCAATGTCACCTCGCAGTACAGGTGCATCCCCGCCTCGAGTTGGCGCCACGCTTGTAGTGGGTCGCAGCCGGTGGGGACCTCGAACTCGCCGATCTGCTCGCCCAGACCCCGCACGGCCGGGCCCGCGGTGAGGGCGAACGTCGACAGGCGCACCGTGTTACCGAGTCGCCGCGGGAGCGGCTGCGGCGGTGTGGGCACGAGCTCGTCGACCACCCGCCCGCAGATCGACGTGGAGAACTGCTCCAGCGAATTGCCCAGCAGTCCCGAGCTCAGCGCGGTGCCCTCGGTGAGGTTGAGGAACATGTGCCCGGAGAAGTAGCCCACCTGTAGCCACGGTTGCTCGTAGCTCGGCTGCGCCCGGGCGACCACCTGGATCATCTGGTCGTCGTCGTCGCTCCTGTCGTCCGTCACGGACACGATCACCTCGGGCACCACCTCGAACTCCTCCTCGCTCCGCCCGGCGGCCGCCAGTCCCGCCCGCACGTTTGTCATCGTGTGCTCGCGGAGGAATCGCGTGGTGCCGAACGGCATCACGAGCAGCCCGTCGGCGACCTCGGCAGCCGCGCGGGTCAGGCGCGGGCCGAGAGCGCCGAGGTAGATGGGCGGCGGGCCGTACGGGCTGGGCGGCGGCACGAACGTCGGGGTCATGAGGGTGTGGCGGTAGAACTCGCCGCGGAAGTTCAGGCGCTCGCCGGTGGCCCACGTGTCGAAGATGGCCCGCAGCGCGCCGACCAGTTCCGTCATGCGATCGACGGGCCGGTCGAACCCGGTGCCGTAGCGCTTCTCGATCTGCGCCCGGATCTGCGTGCCCAGGCCCAGGATGAACCGGCCCTCGCTGAGCGTCTGCAGGTCGTGGGCCTGGTGCGCCAGCTGGATGGGATTGCGGGGAAAGGCGATCGCCACGTTGGACATCAGGTCCAGGCAGCCGACCTGCGAGGCCAACACGAGGGGGGTGAACACGTCGTGCGGTCCCTCGAAGGTGAAGACGCCGGACGCCCCGGCCTCCCTGAGCTCCTCGGCGCGCCGGACCGCGTCGGTGGGGGCGAACAGTGCCGTCATGACCTTCATGCGTGCGCCCCCGAGTCCGCGCCGGCCCCCGCGCCGTCGGTCCAGTCCGGGAACCCGGACGGGTGATGCGGGCCGATGACCCCGTGCTCGAACAGGCCCGCACCCTCGCGGGTGGTGCCGTCGGCCTCCGTGCACACCGCGTGGCCCACGTGGTCTATGAGACTGAATGCCGCGCCGGCCATGACCTGCGGGTCCGTGAGGTCGAAGGTCACGCGGTCGGTGAAGCCCTCGCCTTTCCAACTGCCGTGCGCCCACGTGGAATCGCCGCCGTAGCCGGAGCCGAACGCGATCGGCGCGTACAGCCGGGACTCGACCTCCAGGCGGATCTGCTCGCCCGCGCGGTTCATGAACTCCACACGCACGCCCGTCGGGATCCGGGTGCCGGGCGTGTACTCGACGGCCATGCGCACGCCGTCGAGCTGCTCGACCCGGCCGCCGGCCCAACGGCGGGTGCAGTCGTAGAGACTGCGGTGGCCGTCGGGGTCCTCCTGCAGGATGAGGAACAGCTGGAAGTCGTCGAACGCCAGCGGGAGATACAGCCACCACATGCCCCGGAAGGCCGTGTCGGGCCTGCCGGCCGGTTCGGCCTCGCCCACCGGGCGGATACCCCACGAGCGATCCCGGGCGGCCACCGACGAGTCGTGGGTGACCTCCAGCCTGTCGTCGTCGACCTCGATCCACCCCTCCCACGAGCCGACCTGAGCGAACCGGCTGGCCTGGAGCGTCACCCGCCGGTCGGTGAGCATGGAGTGCGGGTCCTCCAGCGCGGCGGGGAACAGGCCGCGCCACGTCAGGTCCGCGGCGATGCCCTCCGTTCGCTCGAGGGTCAGCCGGATCTCCCGCAGTGGCTCGATCACCTCCAGCCGGTACCCGCCGACGTGGGGGTTGAGGCGGTCTTCGTCGATGGCGTCGCTCATCCGCACCGCGGTCTGCGTGTCGCCGCGGCGGACCACGAAGTACGCGTCCTTCACGCCCAGGCGCGGGTAGTAGCCGATCCCGGTGAGCACCATGAAGCGGCCCTCGCGGTCCAACACGTTGAAGTAGGAGCGGTCGTAGAAGTTGCGGTCCGAAGTGGCCGGCCAGGTCAGGGGGGCGGGCGTCTGGTGGATGGGGAACTCGTCGAGAGGGCTCAGGTGCACGGGGCTCTCCCTGGGGTGCTGGGTGGCGGCGTCTCGCGGTCTCGCGTCGGCGGCGGGAATACGATGTGCGGCGTATCGGAACTAGGGTGAGACCATGACAGCAGACGGCGACACCGCGCGCGGCGGATCGGCGAAGTCCGCGCCCGGGCGGCCGCGCGACGGCCGGATCGACGCCGCGATCATCGCCGCCACCCGCGAGCTCATCCTCGAGACGGGCTACCCGGCGCTGACGCTGTCCGCCATCGCGGCGCGCGCCGGCACGACCACCGCCGCGCTGTATCGCCGCTGGTCGAGCAAGGCGCAGCTCGTCCACGAGGCGGTGCTCGAGGCGGAGGTGATCCCGGCGTTCGAGCTACCCGACGGCGCGGGCGGCGGGGCTGGTGCCGCTGTCGGGGACCCGCAAGCCGACATCCGCGCGCTCGTCGAGACGGTCCGCGTGCTGTTCGACCGGCCCGAGGTGCGCGTCGCGCTGCCCGGCCTCATCGCCGACACCGTGGCCGACGCCGACCTGCACGCCCGGATGATCGCCCGGCTCGCCGGCAACCTGCCCGCGTTCGAATCGCGCTTCGGTCGGGCCCGCCGGAGCGACGACCACCTGCCCGTGCTGGCGGAGGTCGTCGCGGGCGCGGCGATCTTCCGGCTGCTGGTGAGCCCTGACGCCGCGCTGGACGACGAGTGGGTCGAGGAGCTGACCGCGCTCATCACCGGGCGGTGGCAGGCCGGCGGCTGAGGCGGGAGCCGGTCAGGAACCCGCGATCGCCAGGATGATCCAGACCGGCAGCCACAACCCGAAGGTCAGCAGCGTGAGGATCAGGTGCAGGGCGTGGTTGACGCGCCTGACCTGCCCGCCGTGCACGTACACCGTCTGCTGCATGGGCGGGTAGCCGAACTGCGGCGGGTAGGGGCCCTGCGGGAACTGGTGCGGCGCCACGTGCAGGTGCTGCGGGATGTACTGATCGGCGTACCCGAACTGCTGGCCGGGGCCATACGGGGCGGTCGGACCGTAGGGCGCGGCGGGCGGCATGCCGTACGGGAACCCACCCTCGTGGGCCAGTGGCTCGGGCGGTCGCGCGTACGGCTGGGCCGGCTGGTGCGGATGGGCGAAGCGCTGGGGTTCGTAGCGCTGGGGTTCATGCTGCTCGGCGGGCGGGAACTGCGCCGTGGGGAACTGCTCGGTGGGGAATTGCTCGGTGGGGTTGGCCTGCCCCGGCATCTCGGACCGGTCGAGCCAGTCCTCGGACCACGGCCCGTCCGGTCGCCGCGCGTACTGCTCGTTCATGCTGGCTCGATTCGAGGGGTCGCTGGCGGGATGGGACGCCCTCCAACATAACCCCCAACACCGCCCCGTTGACACCGGTCAAGGCCGATCTCAGGGTCGAATCCGGGTCACCCTGAGGGGCCGCGGTGCGGATCCGGGGGGCGGCAGTGTGAATCTCGGGAACATTCCGGTCCGCCACCCATCCGGAATGCGGGGGCCTCCGAATCCTGTATAGACGCCCAGACAGGAGATCCATCATGAGCACGGTCCCCGCACGTCGCCGCAGCACGATCACGACGGTCGCCCTCGCCGGCCTCGGCCTCACCGCCGCGACCCTCGCGTTGGGGACGGGACTGCTGACGATCGGGTCGTCGTTGAACGCCACCGTCGCATCCGCCGAACTCGCCGCCGGAGCCGCACTGATGTCCCGCACCACCTGGATGCTGCCCGCCCTGTTCACCGTCATGGTGTTCGCGGGAATGGTCGTCGCCGTTCACCTGATCGGCGGTCGCAGACGCCCGCAGACCACCGAGGCCCGGGTGCGCACCCGCGACAACGAGCCCCACCCCGCCATCCCGTTCGAACTCCGTGCTCCGGACCGGGCCGTCGCCGAGGCCACCCGCGGACTGTTCCGCCACATCGACTCCTGAATCGGATCCCGGGGCGGGATGACCTCGTCGTCGTCGTACCTTTGTCCGGCACACCCCGCCGGTGCCACGATGGGCGCATGGCGAAAAAGGACAAGCGGTTCGAGAAGATCCATTCCGAGTCGATGGGGTTCGGCGGGACCGCGGAGATCCTGCGTGACACCCGCACCGGCGTCTGCTACCTGTGGCGCTCGGCCGGTGGGAGCGGGGGCGGGCTCACCGTGCTCGTCGACGCCCAGGGCAAGCCGCTGATCGAGTACGGGCTCTAGTTCGCCGCAGGTCAGCCCGCGCACGCCCCGCCGGTGCCGGAGGTCGAGCCGAGATCCGCACCCAGCTTCTCCGCGAGCCTCGGCGCGAGCCCGGTCGGGGTGGGCTGCGGACAAGTCGGCACGGTCGCGGGCGCGGTCGCGGACGTCAGCGAGGACCCGCCCGGCGGCGCGGCGGAATGCGCCGTGGTGGTCGCCGAGACGGCCCCGGGATCAGGGGTCGGGCAGGCGGCGGGGACCCGGATGATCACGGACGCCGAACCGTCGCCGTCGCCGACGCCGCCCCGGTCTTCCCCGGTGGCGCGGGCGCCCTTCGGGTCGCGCTCGGCCTCGGAGTCACCGGCGTTCGGGCCCGGATCGGCGACGGTCGACCGCAGCCGATCGTTCCAGGCCCAGCGGCACCAGGAAGAACAGGCCGAGGAGGAGCGCCACACCCAGGACGGCCCAGCCGAGCCCCGGAGGGGAGGCCGGGCGCGGAGCGCCTTTTGTGGTGCCGTGAGCCGGGGAAGGGGTCTGCCGGGTGGCGGCGTTGTCTCCGACAGGGCGGCGATCTCCGTGTCTGGACCGCCTGAAGCCGACCATCGTGTCTCCCTCGGCAAGGCACCGCCGCGGATCGGCTCTGTGCGACTGCGGGAGACACTCACCACCCCTTCTCCCAGCAGTACCATCGCCGAGAGTTTGGTAAGCGTTACTTCACGATCTCGGATGACGTGGCCTGCGAACAGGGAGGCTGGAAGTGACCGCCGGTCCAGACGGCTCGCGCGGCTGCCACCCGGGGGCGCTGTTGATCGTGAGCTCAGCCGATCGCGGCGAGCAGGTCGGCGCAGGCCTTCTCGCAGCGGCGGCAGGCCTGGGCGCAGTGCTTGCAGTGCTCGTGCATCTCGGCGTGCTGCTCGCAGTCGTCGGCGCAGGCGGCGCAGGCCGTCCGGCACGCCGTCAGCTGCGCCTTGACGACCTCGAGGTTGCTGCCGGTCCGGCGGCTCAGCAGGGCGGCGGTGGCGGCGCAGACATCCGCGCAGTCGAGGTCGGTGCGGATGCAGTCGCGCAGGTCGGCGACGGACTCCTCGGCGAGGCACGCGTCGGCGCACGACGTGCAGGTGGTGGCGCAGGACGCGGCCGCGTCGATGGCCTCGGCGAGCAGGTCCACGTCGAGGCCGTCGGTCGGATTCGGATGGGACGTGATCATCTCGGAAGTGCTCATACCCCCACGCTACTGATCCCGCCCGGTGGCGCAAGGCCTGAGATCAAGACGATATAACGCTTGGTGGGGGGCTTGGAGGTGTCCTTTAGGATCGGGGCGCAGGCCGCGCGAGCCCTCGCGCGAACCCGTCGATCAGGTCCGCCACGTAGGTGCCGTGCGGGGGGCCGACCTCCGGGGGATCGCAGGCCCGCGCCGCGAGTTCGGCGGTGAGCATGACGATGAACTGCCGGACCCGGTGGCGGGCCAGGTCCGGGCCGCACGCCGCCGTCGCGGCCGCGACCAGCATCTCCAGCTGATCCTGCAGTGCGGTGTCCGCGACCGGACCGGTGCTGACCGTCCGGCCCACCTCCGCGAGCGCTCCCAGCTGGCCGATCACCCGGAGCGTCCAGCGGCCCTCGTCGTCGTCCAACAGGTCCGCCAACGGGGACACCACCGCCCGCACGATCTCGGCGAGGTCGGGCGGCGACGACACCCACGTTCGCAGGTCCGCGCGTCGCTCGGCCTCCATCCGCAGGACGCCGCGGTCCAGGACCTCCCGGAGCAGTCCCGCGCGGCCGCCGAAGTGGTAGTTGATCGCGGAGTCGTTGCCCTGGCCGGCATCGGCGACGATGTCGCGGACCCGTGCCGTCCGCCAGCCGTCCGAGGCGAAGCGGCGCAGTCCGGCTAGGTAGAGAGCGTCGCGGGTGGCCGTGGCGCGTGGGGTGGTGGAGCGCGGGGTGGTGGAGCGTGGGCTAACGGGGCGGGGCACGCGCTCGAGTCTAGAGGGGCCCTTCCCATTGTTTAACAGTCCGTGTTAAATGGTGCCATGACCCCGCGCGCCATGCCTCAGCCCGCCATGACCCAGCAGCCGGCGACGGCCCCCATGTTCGACCCGTTCGACCCCGCGCACCTCGCCGACCCCTACCCGGGCTACCGGCTGCTGCGCGAGACCGATCCGGTGCACCATCACCGCGGCGACGGCACCACCGCCCACCCCGACTTCTGGGCGCTGTCCCGCTACGCCGACGTCGACGCCGCCGTGTGCGATCCCGGGACCTTCTCCTCCGCCAGCGGGCTGACCTTCTACCGCGACGAGATCGAGAAACTGGGGCTGGCCCCGACCATCGTCATGATGGACCCGCCCGAGCACTCCGGGAAGCGGCGGCTGCTGGCCAAGGCGTTCTCCCCGAAGCGCGTCGCCGCCACCGAGCCGCAGATCCGCGACTTCGTCCGTGGGCGGCTGGCGGAGATGGCCGAGAGGTACGACGACGACGAGGTGGTCGATCTCCACCGCGACTTCAGTGCGCAGATCCCGACGTTCGTGCTGGCCCACCTGTTCGACCTGCCGGCACCGGACCGCCCGCTGTTCGGCCCGTGGGTCAGTGCGCTGACGACCCTGCAGGAGGAGGGGTTCCGCCCGGCCGGCCTCGAGGGCGGGGCGGTGGACGCGGTGGCGGAGATGTTCGCCTACTTCGGTGAACTCATCGCCGAGCGGAGAGCCCACCCGGGTGACGATCTCATCTCCGCTCTGGCTCAGGCCGAGATCGAGGGCGAGCGGCTGGACGACTGGGACATCCTCGGCTTCTGCTTCGTCATCGTCGCCGGCGGCAACGACATCACCGGCAACCTCATCTCGCACACCGTCGCGCTGCTCGACTCCCATCCGCGGCAGCGGGAGTTGCTCGCGGCCGACCCCGGGCTGATCCCCGGCGCGCTCTCGGAGTACCTGCGCTTCGAGTCGAGCGTGCAGGCGCTCGCGCGGACGACCACCCGCGAGGTGACCGTCGGCGGGACGACGATCCCGGCGGGGGAGAAGGTGATGATGCTCTACGGCTCGGCCAACCGCGACGAGCGCGAGTTCGGTCCGACCGCCGGGCAGCTCGACATCACGCGCGAGATCAGCGGGCACCTCGGGTTCGCCCGCGGCCCGCACTTCTGCATCGGCTCGCACTTCGCGCGGCTCCAGGCACGCATCGCGGTGGAGGAGCTCTACGCCGCGCACCCGACGGTCGGGGTCGACCGGGACTCGGCGGTTCGGGCGCTCTCGCCGTTCACCCGGGGGTTCGTCTCGCTCCCCGCGACGGGCCTGGCCTGACCTGACCTAACCTACGGCTGGGCATCAGTCGTGGTCGGGGCGTCTGCGGTTGCGCTTGATCTCGGCCCGGCGGCGTTCATGCTGGACACGTCGCCGCTGCGAACCGCGGGTGGGTCGGGTCGCACGCCTGGCGACCGGCGGCGCCACCGCTTCGCGCAACAGCTCTCCGAGGCGCTGGCGTGCCGTCGCCCGGTTGCGTCGCTGCGACCTGTTCTCCTCGACGCTGACGGTGAGGACCGTGCCGGACAGTTTCGGGGCGAGGGTGCGCAGGGCCCGTTCGCGCTGGACCTCGTCCAACGCCGTCGTGGTGCCCAGGTCGATGCTCAGCTGCACGCGCGAATCGGCGGTGTTGACGTGCTGGCCGCCGGGGCCCGACGACCTCGAGAAGCGCTCGACCAGGTCTCCCGCCGGCACCGTGAGGCCACGGGGCGCGCCGGGCCCCGGAGTCACGCGCAGGCCGTCCATGGAGCCAGTATCCCGCACCGACGATCGCGGTCGGGAACCCGACAGCAGTCCGGACGTCAGTCGAGCTGCTCCTGCGGCAGGTCGGCATCCGTGCCCGCCGCCCGGCGCTCGTCGACCAGACGGGGCTCGACCCGCTTTGAGGGATGGAACCCGGCCTTGTCCGCGTAGAAGGCGCGGATCCGGTCCATGTCCGCGGCCACGTCGCCGGTCAGATCGATCGTCGGGCCGAGCCCGGTCGTCATGGTGCTGCGATCGACGTAGCCCAGCGTCACCGGCATGCCGGTTTCGCGGGCGATCCGGTAGAAACCCGACTTCCAGTGCGTGTGCCCGCCGCGGGTGCCGTCCGGGGCGACGACCAGGCCGAACGTCTCGCCCGCGTGGACCTGCCCGACCACGTCCTCGACGACCCGGGCGGGGTTCGCCCGATCGACCGGAACCCCACCGAGCGCCCGCATGATCGGCCGGCGCCACCCGGTGAAGAGGCTGGCCTTGCCGAGCCAGTGCATGTCGATGCCCAGTCGCCAGGCGATACCGAGCATGAACACGAAATCCCAGTTGGACGTGTGCGGTGCGCCCAAGAGCACCGTGGGTCGATCCGGAGCCGGTCGGGTCGACAACTCCCAACGGCTGAAGAACCAGAAGGCGCGGGAGACGAGGCGGCGGATCACCCCGTCACCCTAGGCCACCGCCGGGTGCGGCGGAGGGGGTCGAGGCCGGACGGGAAATCAACACACAATCGACGCAGTTACACTGCGAATATAACGATATAGTCATCTTTACGACGGCATCGTCGATCCAGACGAGTGTCGTGTCACCTACTCCTGAGGAACCGCTATGGGTGCTCCGCAACCCGCTCCGTCCCACTCCGATCCGAACCCCGGCTCGACGGCCCCGCCCAGATCCGGGCAGGGGACCCGTCCACTCAACTGGATCATGCTCGTCGCCGGGGTGCTGCTCACGGCGCTGGGCCTGGGACTCACGGCGGCCGGCATCCTGCTCGCCGCAGCAGAGGCCTCACAGCGGGACGGGCGGTATGCGTACACCGAGACCGAGCAGTTCCGCTCGGTCGGCAACGCGATCATCACGGCCCCGTTCACCCTCGACCTGGACGGGGAGCAGGCCGCCTCCTCGGGCGCAGTCGATCTCGAGGACCTGATCAGCGTCCGGGTCCGCGCCACCCCCGTCGTCCCGGGACAACGGGTGTTCCTCGGCATGGCGCCCGCCGATGCCGTCGACGAGTATCTCCGGGACGTGCCCCACGCCGTGTTCGGCACCGACCCGTGGGCCGACGGCTATGGCATGGACGCCTCGGACTGGACCGGCCGATCAGGCTCGAATGACGACGTCGACGAGGTCCCCGGGACGCGAGTGCCGGGCCCTCCCGCCGACGAGCGGTTCTGGGAGCGCTCTGTTACCGGCTCCACCCAGCAGACCCTCAATGTGGATCTGCAGTCCGGGAACTGGGTGATCGTCGTGATGAACAGCGACGGCAGCCGCCCGGTGTGGGTGGACGTGCAGGCGGGGGCCCACACCGAGTTGTTAGGATTCGCGAACCCGGCCACGCTGATCGCCGGGATCGTCGGTCTGGTGCTCGGGATCCCGCTGATCCTGCTCGGTGCCGCCGGGCTGGGTCGCGACGTCGAGCGTCGACATCCGGGCGTCGCTGACGCTGCGGGTGCCGATGTCACGGGCAGGTTGACCGGCCCCGATCCGCTGCGGCTGACCGGCCATCTGGATCCGGGCGTCTCCCGCGCACTGTGGCTGATCAAGTGGGCGCTGGCCATTCCGCACTACATCGTGCTGGCGGTCCTGGGCTTCGCCGCGGTCGTGGTCACGGTGGCCGCGGGCCTGGCGATCCTGTTCACCGGCCGCTACCCGCGCTCGTGGTTCTCCTTCATCGTGGGCGCGATGCGGTGGCACTGGCGGGTCGGCTTCTACGCCTACGCCGCCCTGGGCACCGACCGGTACCCGCCCTTCGCGCTGGGCCGGGCGGACTACCCCGCCGATCTGGACGTCGTCTACCCCGAACGTCTGTCGCGGGGTCTCGTGCTGGTCAAGTGGTGGCTACTGGTGATCCCGCACCTGCTGATCGTCGGCATCATCACCGGCAGTGGCGCGGCGGCGGTCGACGCCTCGACCGACAACGACGGCATCAGCGTCGGCTTCACCCTGCTGGGACTCCTGGTGCTGATCGCCGCGATCGGCCTGCTGTTCACCGGGCGCTACCTGCCGGGCCTGTTCGCACTGAACGTCGGCCTCAACCGCTGGGTCTACCGGGTCGCGTCGTACGTTCTGCTGCTGCGCGACGAGTACCCGCCGTTCCGCCTCGACCAGGGGCCGACCGAACCGGCACCCGCCGCCGAGCACGCCACACCCGCCGAGTACGCCACACCCGACGGGCCTGCCTACCGCTGAGGGGCCGGGCGGGGGCCTCAGCGGTCGCCGGTGATGACGCGGGCCAGCAGATCCGCCAGCCGCTCGTCGATGCCCTCGCGATCGGCCTCGGGGATGTCCAGCGCGTCGAGCAGCGCGCCCCGGAGCACGGGCCAGGCGTACACGGCGGTGAAGACCAGCAGCAGCTCGACGTCGCCGGCGGGCGGGGGAGAGGTCATCCGCCGCAACGCGGCCGCCGGACGCTGCGACGGGTCGAGCATCGGCGGGAACGCCGCCTCGCGGTCCAGGGCCAGCCACGCGAGCAACCGGCTGATCTCCGGGTGCGACGAGGCTCCCAGCAACATCCCGCGCGCGGCCTCACCGGCGTCGTCGAGGTCCTCCAGGCGGGCGGCACCGTAACGCACCGCATCCTGCATCACCTCGGTGAGCAGCGCGTCCTTGCGCCCGATGTGCCGGTGGATCAGGCCGAGATTGACCTGCGCCGCGTCGGCGATATCGCGCAGCGGGACGTTCGGACCGCGATCGGACAGCAACCTGCGGGCCTCCCGCATGACCGCCGAGCGGACCTCGTCGCGGCCGGTCGGGCGTGTGGGGGACGGGCTGCCCGCGTTGTCGTCGTCGCCACGGTTGTCGTCGCCACTGCTGCCGTCCCCGTTCGGGGCGCCTGGCGCGCCTCCGACGGCATTCTTCCCGGTTTCCATTCCCGAACTGTACACAATTGACTACAGTCGCTGCTGTGCGCGCGACACGCGCGCCCCGACCCCCTGCGAAAGGCCAGCGATGAGCACTCCCGACCGCCGCGACGACATCGACGCCATCAAGTCACTCAAGTACCGCTACCTCCGCTGCGTCGACCTGCGGCTGTGGGACGAGCTCGCCCAGACGCTCGCGCCCGACGTCACCGCGTCCTACGGTAAGCGCCTGTCCTACACCGGCCGCGACGAGGTGGTCTCCGGACTGCAGGGTCAGATGACGAACGACGTCATCACCGAGCACCAGGCCCACCACCCCGAGATCGAGGTCGACGGCGACACCGCCACCGGCCGCTGGTACCTGCAGGACCGGGTGATCGTCCCCGCCTTCGACACGATGATCTTCGGCAGTGCGTTCTACTCCGACACCTACGCCCGCATCGACGGGCGCTGGATGATCACGAAGACCGGCTACAAGCGCACCTACGAGGCGATGATCAACCTCAAGGACGTGCCCAGCTTCCAGCTCAACGACAACCACCTCGCACCGTCGAGCGCCGAGTAGCAGCACCGGGCACCGGTAGGGGGTCGGACGGACCGTCATGGAGCTGATCTGGGTCGCGGCCGGGTGCGTGGCAGTGGCCTCGGTCATAGGAGGGATGACCGGATTCGGCACGTCGCTCATGGCGACCCCGTTCATGCTCATGGCGGGCATCGGCCTGACCGAGACGGTCGTGGTCAATCTCGTGGTGGCGCTGGTGACGAGGGTGGGCGTCACCTACCAACTCCGCCAGCACATCGAGTGGCGACGCGTCGCCATCCTCGGCGGGGCGAGCCTCCCGGGTGCCTGGCTGGGCGTGCAGACCGTGAGCATGCTGCCCGAAGAGCACCTCAAACCGGCGGCGGGGGTCATCACCATCCTGTGTGGGCTGGCCATGGCACTTCCGACCGCACGCGTCGCGCGCCCGCCGTCGGCCCGGCTCACCGCGGTCACAGGCGCTATCGGCGGCTACTTCTCCACCACCACCTCACTCAACGGGCCGCCCGTGGTGCTGCTGCTCAGCCGCGCCAGGCTGCCCCCACTGAGCTTCATCGCCGACCTCGCCGGTTACTTCGTCGTCACCAGCATCGTGTCCCTGGCGCTGTTGTGGGCGGGCACGGACGTCGACCTGCGGGAACTGACGCCCATGCTCGCGGCCTCCGTCGTCGTCGGAGTGGCGTTCAACCAGCTCGGCATCGCGATCGCCACACGTCTGCCGACCCACGTGTTCCGCTCGTCGGTGATCGCCCTCGTGGTGGTCGCCGGCCTCGTCACCATCATCACGGCGTGATCGCCGCCCACCGAGATCCCGATCAACCACGGAGGACCCCATGACCGAGAACACCCAGAACACGCCCGGGGCGGGCACCGACCAGCCGGGCGCGGCCGCACAGTCCGGCGCCGACCGCGACAACCGCCTGGCCGGCAAGGCCGCGATCGTCACCGGCGGAGGACAGGGCGTCGGCCGCGGCATCTCGCTCGGCCTCGCCGAATCAGGCGCGGCGGTCCTGCTGGTCGGTCGCAGGATGCACAAGCTCGAACGCGTCGCCGAGGAGATCCGCTCCGCCGGCGGCACCGCCGAGTGCCTCGCCGCCGACATCGTCACCGACGGTGCACCGGAACAGATCATCGCCACAGCCGTAGAGCGCCTCGGCGGGGTGGACATCCTCGTCAACAACGCCAACATGGCCATGCCCCTGCCGCTGTCCGACTACCCGGACGACGACTTCCGCAAGGCCTTCGAGGGCGGCCCCCGCGTCTCGCTGACCCTGATGAAGCTCGCCCGGCCTGAGATGGCCAAGCGCGGAGGCGGCACGGTCATCAACCTCGTCACCTCCGCCGCCGTGCGCTGGGACGCCGCCAACTACGGCATCTATTCCGCAGTGAAGGAAGCCGTCCGCGCCCTCACCCGCGCCGCCGCCTACGAGTGGGCCGCCGAGGGGATCCGCGCGCTCAACGTGGCCCCGCACGCCCACAGCCCCGGGCTCGACTGGTGGATGGAGAACAACCCGGAGGAGGCCGCCGAGTTCGTCGCGGGCATACCCGCCGGCCGGGTGGGCGACCCCCTCGCCGACATCGGCCGCCCCGTCGCCTGGCTGTGCTCCGGCGAGGCCTCGTATCTGAGCGGTGCGACCATCCCGTTGGACGGCGGCCAGTCCCGCTGGGGCTGACCTCGTCGTCGTCGTCGCCCCCCCCGACCCACCGCCGTCGCCTGACGCCCCGCACCGAGAGGCCCCCGCAATGACCGACACCCCCGCCGCCACCGGCGGCACCGACACCCCCGGCCGCGACGCGCTCGCCCTGGCCGCCGACATCGCCTCCGGCGCCACCACCGCCGCCGAGGTGCTCGAGGACGCCATCGCGCGCATCGAGGCCCTCGACCCGCAGCTGAACGCGATGGTCGCCACGCGCTTCGACGCCGCGCGCGCCGAGGTCGAGGCCGGGTTGCCCGACGGCCCGCTGCGCGGCGTGCCGATCGTCATCAAAGCCCTCGGCACCGACGTGGCCGGCCTGCCCGCCGCCGACGGCTCACGGCTGTTCGCCGACGTCGTGGCCGACGTGGACAGCACCGTGGTCCAGCGCTACAAGGCCGCCGGGATGGTGGTGCTCGGCACGACCAACGTGCCCGAGATGGGCAAGACCACCACCACCGAATCGCTCCTGCACGGGCCGTGCCGCAACCCGTGGGACACCGCGCACTCCACCGGCGGGTCGAGCGGCGGATCGGCGGCGGCCGTGGCCGCGGGCATGGTCCCGGTCGCCCACGGCACCGACGGCGGCGGGTCCATCCGCATCCCCGCCGCGATGTGCGGGCTCGTGGGACTCAAGCCCAGCCGCGGCCGCGTGCCCACGTGGCCGCACCCCGACGCGCTGTCGTCGCCCCTGTCCTACCACCACGCTCTGACGACGACCGTCCGCGACAGCGCCGCGCTGCTCGACGCCGTTGCCGGCCACCGCCCCGGCGACGCCTACGGGGCCCCCACGCCGCCGCGGCCCTTCCTCGACGAGGTCGGCGCCGACCCCGGCCGCCTGCGCATCGGGCTGCTGCGCGTCGCGCCCGGACCGTTCCCCACCGACCCCGCGTGCACCGCCACCGTCGACCGCACCGCCGCGCTCCTGGGGGAGCTGGGCCACGAGGTGCGCGAGGTGGAGCTCGACCTGGACGTGATGGAGGTGATGTCGGCGGTGGGTGCCATCATGGGCGCCCAGCTGCGCGCGACCGTCGACGCGCGGCTCGCCGCGCTGGGGAGGGAGCTCGACGACGACGACATCGAGCCCTGGACCACGGTGATCCTCGACAACGCCATGACCCACTCCGCGCCCGACGTCGCGCGGGCCCTGCAGACCGCACACCGGACCGGCTGGCGCGTGGCCGAGCAGTTCGGGCCGGACGGCGTGGACCTGCTGATGCTGCCGACGCTGCCCACGACCACACCGGAGTTGGGCTACCTCGACGTGACGGACCCGGGGTCGATGTGGACCCGGTCCTCCGCGTTCTCCGTCTGCACCAGCATGTTCAACCTCTCCGGGCAGCCGGCGATCTCCCTTCCGCTCGGCGCCGACGACCGCGGCCTGCCCGTGGGCGTGCAGCTGGTCGCCGACTACGCCCGGGAGGACCTGCTGCTGCGGCTGTGCGGGCAGCTCGAGGCCGCCGCGCCCTGGCAGCGTGTGGCGCCGGGGTACGACGGGTGGTGACGGGCCCGGCCAGACGAGTGGCCTGAGCTGGCCCGCGTCCGGGGCTTCTGGGCTCCTGGGTTCCTGGGCTCCTGGGCTCCCGGCACGCCTGGCATCTGCTCCCGCGCCTGGCGTCTCGCGCTCGGTGTTGGCTTCCCGCGCTCGCCGGAGTGCGCCCATCTCGGCGCAGCCGCCCCCTGGCATGGCGTCTCGCTCCCGGAAATGCACGGGATCTCACCAGCCGCTCCTGGCCGTGGCGTCTCGCCCACCCCGCGGTGCGCGCGAGACGCCACGTTGGGGCGCGGCTGTGAGCGGCGCGGCTGTGAGCGGCGAGGCTGCTGTCCGCCTGGCCCGCCCGCCCCACCCCGCCTCGCGCCACCCCGGACAGCCGACGGCCCCGGATCCCGTGGAGATGTCTCCGGGATCCGGGGCCGTCGGTGTTCGAGAGGCGGGCGGGCCGCGCGATTACTCCTGGACGAACGCCCCGTCGAAGAACATCGTGGAGTAGAGGCTCGGCGAGACGCCCTTGACGGAGTCGTCGACCACCACGTACTCCTGCGCATTGGCCATCACGGCGAACGGCACGACCCGGTTGTAGACCTCCTGCAGGTCGGTCGCCGCGGCCTTCTGCGCCTCGAGGTCGCCGGCGGCCTTGAACGCGGTCACGGCCTTCGTGAGCTCGGGGTCGTCGACGCCCGGGATGTTGAGTGAGCCACCGGGGGTCATGGCGCTGGCGAAGGTGGAGGCCGGGTCGGCGTCCGAGGGGGACAGCCCGCCGATGACGGCCTCGTAGTCGCCGGTGAACTGGCGGGCCACGACCTGCGCGACCGGCTGGCTCTGGATGGTGACGTTGAAGCCCGCCGCGTCGAGCAGCGCCTTCACCGCCACGCCGGACTCCATGTTCTCCGGGCTGTCCGCCACGAGCAGGGTGAGCTCGCCGTTTCAGTCCGGACGGTCGGCCTTGACCTCGTCGATGAGAGCGGTGGCCTGCTCGACGTCGAACTCGGGGCCCTGCTGCCCGTCGTAGAAGCGTGAGGACTCCGCGATGATGGCGGACGTGGGCTGGCCGAGACCGCCGGTGAGGCGCTGATCGATGAGCTCCCGGTCGAGCGCCATGGCGAACGCCTGACGGGCCCGCTCGTCGGTGAGGACGCCGTCGTATCCGGCGTTACCGGCGTTGAGGTTGACGATGGAGCCGGCGCTGGTGGATGGTCTCGAAACCCCGGTCGCCGGCGTCCTGGGCGGCGGTGACGGTCTTGGCGCCCCGCAGGAACCCGACCTGGACCTCGCCGGTCTGGAACGCCTCGTAGGTGCCCTGGGAGCCGGGGATACGGATGAACTCGAGGGTGGGGCAGACGGGACCGCCGTAGTAGTCCGGGTTGGGCTCCAGCACCAGCTCCTGGTCCGGGATGTACTCGGAGACCGTGAACGCGCCGGCACCGATCGGATTGCGGGCCCACTGGGCGGGGTCCGCGGCCTCGTAGGCGTCCTTGGGGATTACCTCGCCCGCGGTCCCGGCCAGCAGGATCGGGAAGCCGGCCCACGGCTCGGTGAGCGTGAACTCGACGGTCAGCGGGTCCACCACGCGGGCCTGCTCCACCTGCATCGCGTCGGTCATCGCGTTGGAGACGTTCTTCGGGTCCTTGTGGAGGTCGATCGTGAACGCGACGTCCTCGGCGGTGAGCGGATCGCCGTTGGAGAAGGTGACGCCGTCGCGGAGCGTGAGCGTCCATACGGTGTTGTCGTCATTCGCCTCGAGCGACTCGGCCAGCTTGGGCTCGAACTCGGCAGCCTCGGGGTTCCACCGCATGAGGCGGTCGTAGACGGCCGCGGACTCGGTGGCCCCGCGGACACCGAACTGGCCCTGGCCGGGCGCGAACGAGGGGAGCATCGCGTACTCGCCCATGGTGATGGTGCCGCCGACGCGGTCGGCGGTGCAGCGCTCGGACTGGTCCGGGGCGGTGGCGCCGGAGGCCGAGGCGGTGGGATCGGCTCCGCCTCCTCCGCATGCGGTGAGCGCGAGGGTGGTCGCGGCGAGGACGGCCAGGGCGCTGGTGGCGCGGGTCATCTGTTCTCCTGATCGTGAGGGGCGGCGGGCCGGTCGGCCCACCGCTCATAGGTGTTTCCGGCACAGAGATGCCCCGGGCTCTCACCGGTGGGCGGGAGCCCGGGGCACGTCTGTGTGGTACGGGGGCGGCCCGTCAGGACCGCGGGGGAGTGATCACTCCTTCACGAACGCCCCGTCGTACAGGACGGTCGAGGACAGGGTCGGGGTGAGTCCGCCGACCGTGTCGGAGACGGCCACGTACTGCTCGGCGTTGGCCATCACGGTGAACGGCTGCACCTCGTTGAAGACCTCCTGCAGGCGGGTCATCGCCTCCTTCTGGGCGTCGAGGTCCGCGGCGGCCTTGAGCTCGTTGACCGCGGCGGTGAGCTCGGGGTCGTCGATGCCCGTGAGGTTGGTCGCGCCGGTCGGGGTGAACGCGCTGGCGAACGTGGACGCCGGGTCGGCGTCCGAGGTGGCCAGGCCGCCGATCACGATCTCGTAGTCGCCGGTGAACTGACGCGCGGTGACCTGGGAGACCGGGGCGTTCTCGATCTGGACGTTGAACCCGGCCGCGTCCAGCAGCGCCTTGGCCACGACGCCGGCCTCGATATTCTCGGGGCCGTCGGAGATGAGCATGCGCAGCTCGCCGTCCCAGTCGGGGCGGTCGGCCTTGAGCTCCTCCACGAGCGCCTTCGCACGCTCGACGTCGTACGTCGGGCCCTCCTGGCCGTCGTACAGGCGGGAGGACTCGGCGACCAGGGCGGAGGTCGGCTGGCCCTCGCCGTCGTACAGGCGCTGGTTCCACAGGTCGCGGTCCATGGCGGCGGCGACGGCCTGGCGGGCGCGGACGTCGGTGAGGATGCCGTCGTAGCCGGCCTTGCCGGAGTTCATGTTGATCACCGAGCCGGAGCTGATGATCTCCTCGAAGCCGCGGACGTCATCGGACGCGGCCATGTTCAGGAACTTGGCGCCGCGCAGGAAGGCGACCTGGAGCTCGTCGGTCTGGAACGCGTCGTAGGTGCCCTGGGAGCCGGGGATGCGGATGAACTTCAGGGTGGGGCAGACGGGCCCGCCGTAGTAGTCGGGGTTGGGCTCCAGGACGGTCTCCTGGTCGGGGATGTAGTTGGCGACCGTGAACGCGCCGGCGCCGATCGGATTGCGGGCCCAGTCCTGCGGGTCGGCGGCCTCGTAGGCCTTCTGGGGGATGACCTCACCGATGGTGCCGGCGAGCGCGACGGGGAACCCGGACCACGGCCGGGCGAGCGTGAACTCGACGGTGAGCGGGTCCACCACGCGGGTCTCGGTGATCTCCATCGCGTCGGTCATGGCGACCGAGCGGGTGGCGGGGTCCTTGTGCAGGCCGACGGTGAACGCGACGTCCTCCGCGGTGAGCGGGTCGCCGTTGGAGAAGGTGACGCCATCACGCAGGGTGAGGGTCCACACGGTGTTGTCGTCGTTGGCCTCGAGGGACTCGGCGAGCTTGGGCTCGAACTCCTCGGCCTCGGGGTTCCACACCATGAGCCGGTCGTAGACGGCCGCCGACTGCGCGCCGCCGCGGACACCGTACTGGCCCTGGCCGGGCGCGAAGGACGGGAGCATGGAGAACTCGCCCACGGTGATCTCGCCGCCGGCCCGGTCCTCGGTGCACCGCTCGGACTGGTCGGGGGCCTGGCCCTCGGCGCCGCCGGAGGCGGAGGTGGACTCCTCCCCGCCGCCGCAGGCGGACAGGGTCAGGGCGGCGGCCGCGAGGACGGCCATGGCGCTGGTGGTGCGCTTCATCGATTCTCCTGGAGAGGGTGGTGGCACGCGACCTGGTGGCCGGGTGCGATGTCGACCAACGGGGGGCGTTCGGTGGCGCAGATGTCGGTGGCCAGTGGGCACCGGGTTCGGAATCTGCATCCGGATGGGGGGTTCAGGGGCGAGGGCAGCTCGGAGCTGGTCGCGGTGATGGAGTCCTCGCCGAGCGTGTCGGCGAGCGTGCCGCCGAGCGTGGGCGCGGACGAGATGAGGAGCATCGTGTACGGGTGGGCCGGGGCCCGGTACAGCGACTCGGTGTCGGCGACCTCGCAGACGGTGCCGAGGTACATCACCGCCACGCGGTCGGCGATGTTGTGCACCACCGACAGGTCGTGGGAGATGAAGATCATCGTCAGGCGGTAGCGCTCCTTCATCTCCTCGAGGAGGTTGAGGATCTGTGCCTGCACGGAGACGTCGAGGGCCGAGACCGGCTCGTCGCACACCAGCACCTCGGGCTCCAGGACGAGTGCGCGGGCCAGGGCGATGCGCTGGCACTGCCCGCCGGAGAACTCCGACGGGCGGCGGCCGCCGGCGTGCTCGGGGTCGAGTCCGACGGCCTCGAGGGCGGCGTCGACGCGGCGACGGATCTCCTCGCGTCCACCGTCGACGCCCTGGATCTCGAGGCCCTCGGCCACGATGTCGCGGACCCTGCGGCGCGGGTTGAGGGAGGACACGGGGTCCTGGAACACCATCTGGATCCGCTTGCGCGCCTCTTTGAGGGAGGAGCCGGACAGTGCGCACAGGTCCGTGTCGTCGACCATGACGCGCCCGGCCGAGGGGCGCGGCAGCTGCAGCATCGCGCGGCCGAGGCTGGACTTGCCGCAGCCGGACTCGCCGACCAGGGCCAGTGTGGAGCCGCGGGGGACGTCCAGGGAGACGTCGGTGACGGCGTGCACCGTGCCCTTGCGGGTGTGGTACTCGACGGTGACGGCGTCGACGACGAGTTTGGCGTCCGCGGGCCGGTCCGCGGTCTCGGCGGCCGCCGGTCCGGCGAGGTCGGGGGGAGTGGCGGTCATGATGCCTCGCTGGCGGTGCGCATGGGGGCGGGGACGGTCGGGTGCAGACAGCCGACGCGGTGGACGGAGAACTCCGCGGTGAGCCCGGGCGTGCCGGTGAGGTCCTCGAGCGGCGGGTCCACGGCCAGGCAGTCGTCGGCCACGCGCGGGCAGCGGGGGGCGAACCGGCAGCCCACGGGCATCTCCCGCAGGTTCGGCGGGCGACCCTCGATCACGGTGAGCACGGTGTGCGGTGGCTGGTCCGGGCGCGGGATCGAGTCGAGCAGGGCACCGGTGTACGGGTGCGCGGGCTCGTCGAGCAGCGCGCGGGTGTCGCCGACCTCGAGGAACCGGCCGGCATACATGACGCCGATGCGGTCGGTGTGCTGCGAGACCACGGCGAGGTCGTGGCTGACGAGGATCATCGCCATGTCGGAGTCGGTCTGCAGGCCGTGCAGCAGGTCGAGGATCTCGTGCTGCACGGTGACGTCGAGCGCGGTGGTGGGCTCGTCGGCGATGAGCAGCTTGGGTTCGCAGGACAGCGCGATGGCGATGCCGACGCGCTGGCGCATGCCGCCCGAGAGCTGGTGCGGGTACTCGTTCAGCCGGGTCCTGGGCGACGGGATGCGTACGCGGGTGAGCATCTCGACGGCGCGGTCGACCGCGTCCTTGCGGCTCAGGCCCAGGTGGTGGCGCAGCGGGTCGATGATCTGCCGACCGATCGTCCGGATGGGGTTGAGCGAGGTCAGCGGATCCTGGAAGACCATGGCGATCTCGCGACCCCAGAACTTCTGCGCGTCACGACGGGTGAGCGACAGCACGTCGCGGCCGTCGAAGCGGACCGTCGAGGACGGATCGACCCGTGCGGAGGACGGGGCGATGCCCATGATCGACCGGACGAGCATCGACTTGCCCGACCCCGACTCGCCCACGATGCCGATCGTCTCGCCGCGACGCAGTGAGATGTCGACCCCGTCCACGGGCGTGACGCGACCCGCCGGGGTGTCGATGTGGGTGCGCAGGTTCCGGACCTCGAGTAGCAGGTCCGTGGTCCCGGGCCCACGTGGTGGTGCGGCGGCGATGGCGGCCTCCTGGTGTGAGTACCAGCTCTAAGACATGTACTTAGAACGTGTTGCTGTGACGAGTATCACGAACTAGTGTGGCTGCGTCAAGGCGATTAAGTAACCGCCTCATGCGGTGTCTGAACGAAGGGGCCTCCCACGTGCTCAGGTTCATTGGCGAACGCGCTCTGCACGCGGTCGTCGTCGTCATACTCGCCGCGATCGGCGCGTTCTTCCTGATGGAGGCCGTCCCCGGTGACGCCGCGGCCTCGGCCGTCGGCTCGGGCGCGACCGAGGAGCAGTACCTGGCAGCCAGGGAGGAGCTGGGTCTCGACGATCCGCTGGCGGTCCGCTTCGCCGAGTGGGCGGGCAGCAC
Organism: Dietzia sp. IN118; assembly: GCF_032905965.1. Taxonomy (NCBI): domain Bacteria; kingdom Bacillati; phylum Actinomycetota; class Actinomycetes; order Mycobacteriales; family Dietziaceae; genus Dietzia; species Dietzia sp. IN118. The sequence continues at coordinate 686,477 of NZ_JAUMSR010000001.1, forward strand.
GCTCTCGCTCGATCTCGGCAACTCGCTCATCCAGCCCAACCAGCCCGTCACCGAGATGATCGGCAACGCCCTGCCGGTGACCATCCAGCTCGCGTTCCTGTCGATCATCCTGTCGCTGGCGATCGCCGTGCCGGTCGCGGTGTGGTCGGCCTACCGTCGCGGCGGGGTGTTCGACCAGGTGGCCTCGATCGTGGCGTTCGCGTTCATCTCGGTGCCCAGCTTCGTGGCCGGCCTCCTACTCATCTACCTGCTGGTGTTCAACCACTCGTTCGCGCAGCAGCTCATCCTCGGCCTCGCCGCCGTGGTCGGGCTCGCGGTGGCGCTGTCGCCGCTGGGCCGCAGGGGTGATCCCGGGGCGCCCGGCGTCATGTGGGGCAGGGCGCTCATCGCCGGCCTCGCCGTGGGCGGGGTGCTCGCGTTGATCGCCACGTTCCTGCCCGAGTTCCCGCGCCAGGGCTACGTGCCGCCGGACGAGGGGCTGGGGGAGAACCTGCGCAGCATCGCGCTGCCCGCCCTCACCCTGGCGCTCATGGAGGTTGCGATCTTCACCCGCGTCCTGCGCACCGACATGATCTCGACCCTTCAGCAGGACTTCGTTCTCTCGGCTCGCGCCAAGGGCATGCCCACCGGGCACGTCCTGGTCAAGGAGGCCCTGCGGCCGTCGACGGTCTCCATCATCACCCTCGCCGGCATCAGCCTCGGTCGCCTCATCGGCGGCACGGTGGTGGTCGAGCGGCTGTTCAACCTGCCCGGGATGGGCACGATGATCGTCGACGCCGTGCAGAACGACAACCTTCCCGTGGTGCTCGGTGGCGTCATCGTCATCGCCGCCTTCTACGTCCTGGTCAACATGACCGTGGACGTCGCCTACGCACTCATCGACCCGAGGATCCACCGTGGCTGACATCGATACGACCCATCCGCGCGGCGCGTCCCCCGCGACCGTCGCGGCGGACGCACCCGCCCGGCGTAAGCTCCGGCTGCCCAAGCTCTCCGGCCTCGGCACGTGGGTGGCGCTCGGCTGGACCGTCCTCATCGTGCTGGGCGCCCTGATCGTCGACGTCCTGCCCCTGGGGGAGGCGCGCGACCCCGCGCTCGCGCTCATGACGCCGTCCCTGCTCCCGCCGGACCTGGCGTCGGACCACCCGCTGGGCACCGACCGTCAGGGTCTCGACATCCTCGGCGGCCTGCTCTACGGCGCCAGGGTCTCCATCACCGTGGGTATCGGCGGCGTCGTCATCGGTGGTCTGATCGGCGGCGCGCTCGGTCTCATAGCCGGCTACAAGGGCGGCTGGGCCGACCGCGTCGTGTCCATAATCAGTGACGTGCTGCTCGCGTTCCCGTCCCTGATCCTGCTCATCGCGATCATCACGGTCCTCGAGCCGACACTGCTCAACGTCACGCTCGCCCTGGGTGTCATGGTGGTGCCCTCGTACGCGCGTCTCGTGCGCGCCAACGCCATGAGCTTCGCCGGCCGCGAGTTCGTCACGGCCGCCCGCTCGCTCGGCGCCGGCGAGATCCGCATCATGTTGCGCGAGGTGGCCCCGAACATCGTGGCGCCCGTGCTGTCCTACAGTTTCATGCTGGTCGCGGTGCTCATCGTGGCCGAGGCGTCGCTGAGCTACCTGGGACTGAGCATTCCCCGCCCCGAACCGACCTGGGGCAACATGATCAGCGCCGGCCAGCCCGACTTCGAGCGGTATCCCTACCTCGTAGGTATCCCGGCGTTCGTGCTGTTCCTCACCGTCCTGAGCTTCAACCAGCTGGGCGAGGCGGCCGGCCGCAAGTGGAGCCCCGGCGCGGCCAAGATCTGATCCGAACGGCCGGCCCGCCGGGGTCGGCCGACGCGGCCGTGACGCAGTCGGTCGAGGATGAAGGCGTAGAGGAGTGGGTCCGATGGAGCGGACGAACGAAGTCCCGGACGACGCCGGGGCGAACGGCGCCTCCCAGAGCAGGGACGCCAAGACGGCGATGATCGAGATCGCCGAGAAGCTGATCGGGGAACGCGGCCTCGACCGCGTGTCGATGCGCGACGTCGCGACGGCCGCCGGGCAACGGAACAACTCGGCGGTGCAGTACCACTTCGGGGGCCGGGACGGGCTCATCCGCCAGGTGCTGCGGCGCAGGCTGACCGCCCTGGACTCGGTGCGGCAGCAGCGGCTCGCCGAGATCGACGAGCACGGCCTGGGCACGGACCTCGCCTCGCTGGTGCGGGTCCTGTTCGAGCCGATCGTCGAGCTGCTGCGGGCGTCGCCGGACGCCACCCACTACGCGCGCTTCCTGCAGCGGGTGGGTCCGGTGATGGGCCCGGAGGCGCCGGAGGTGCGGCTGCGCACGGCTACCGACGACGTGGTGGTGCGCCTCATCGACGTGTGCTCACACCTGCCGCGGCGGGTGGCGTTCGAGCGGATCGATCTGGCCACGCAGATGTTCACCGGCGCGCTGGCGGTCTACGAGGACCGTCGCGACGCCAGGAGCACCGTGGTCAACACCGACTTCGAGGAGGTCGTGGCCCACCTCTACGACATGATCGAGGCGGCGCTGCGGGCCGGGCAGGGTTCGGCCGGGCAGGGTGCGGCCGGGCAGGGTTCGGCCGCCCACGGCTCACATGTCGCGAACGCAGCGGAAGCCGAGGATGGCGGTCGCTGACCCGGCCGTGTTGGCCGACCGCGCCGCCACCCGGTAGCGGTAGCAGTACGAGTCGTGGCACAGGTAGGACCCGCCATTTGGCGGCCCCCGGGGTGCCGCCAGTCCGCCCCGCGCACGGCCACCCACCACGGCGTGGTGTCGAGCCGGTGGAGGACGTCGGCGGGGTCGGCCTCGACGGCGAGGTGGAACACCGGGGACACACCCATCCGCTCGGCCTCGGTGACATACCCCGTGTCCTTGCAGAAGGTGGCGAACTGCGCGTTCGACACCGCGCACTCGTCCATCCGGAACGAGCGGACGCTCACCTCGTGCACCGGTAGTTCGCCGTCGTCACGGTCGTTCCTCCACGCTCACACCGGTGACCACCTCGGACAGCAGTGCGGCCATCCGGTCGTCCACGTCCGCGCGGTCGGCGGGCGCGATCTCCAGGACGTCGAGGACCTGCTCGCGCAGCACGGGCCAGGCGTAGACCACCGTGAGCGCGAGGGCGAGCTGCAGGTCCCCGGTGGGCGGCGGATCGGTCATGCGGGCCACCGCGCGGGCGGGGCGGGTCGAGGCGTCGAGGAGCGGGCGCGCCACCGAGTCGGGGTCCAGCGACAGCCACACCAGGAGCCGGCTGAAATCCGGGTTGGCGGTAGCCCCGGTCAGCATCGAACGGATGGCCCGGCCGGCGTCGTCGTGCTCGGCCACCCGGGCGGTACCGTGGCGCAGCCCGTCCTCGAGCACGGCGGCCAGCAGGTCGTCCTTGTTGCCGATGTGCCGGTGGATGAGGCCGAGGTTGACCCCCGCCGCCTCGGCCACGAGGCGCAGTGGCGCGCGCGGCCCGCGGGCGGCGAAGACCCGTCGGGCCGTGCCCAGGACGGCGTGGCGGACGGCGTCACGGCCGACGGGGCGGTCCGGAGCGGGTCGTTCCATGGACGTAACTGTAGACGAGCGTCTGCAGTCGTGGCAGGCGCGGCTGTAGACAGTTGTCTACGGCGGCGGTCGCTCCCGCCCACCGCCCGCGCTCCGCGGCCACGAGAGGAACCCCCATGCGGGTCACCATCGGCGATCACCAGATCGAGTTCGGTCCCAAGCGCCTCCGGCTTCGTGCCGACGACGCGCCGCCCGCCACCTACGAACACATGGGCGTGCGGCCGGTCACGCCGTTCATCGGCGCCGACATCGAGGGCGTGGATCTCGCCGCCCCGACGCCCCAGCAGATCGCCGAGCTCAAGACGGCGCTCCTCGAACGCAAGGTCCTCTTCTTCCGCGACCAGAAGCACCTCACCGCCCACCAGCACCGCGACTTCGCCGCCCACTGGGGCGAGCTGGAGGTCCACCCGATCCTCGACCAGGGCGAGATCCCGGAGGTCGTCCGGTTCGACCGCGGCCAGGACAACCCGGGTATGGAGAACATCTGGCACGTCGACGTGACCTGGAAGGACCGCCCGCCCATGGGCTCGGTGCTCCGTGCGATCGAGGTGCCCGACGCCGGCGGCGACACCCTCTGGTCGGACATGGGCAACGCCTACGACGCCCTGCCCGACGACATCAAGGAGCGGAGCGACGGGCTCACCGCCACCCATGACTTCACCCCGTCGTTCGGGCTCGGCATGACGCCCGAGAAGCTGGTGGCGATGCAGGGGGCCTACCCACCGCAGCACCACCCCGTGGTCCGGACGCACCCGGAGACCGGCCGCAAGCTGCTGTTCGTCAACAGCCTGTTCACCACCGAGATCGACGGCGTGGACCCGGTCGAGGGGCGCGAGTTGCTGCGGCGACTACTGGACCAGGTGAAGATGCCCAACTTCCAGGTCCGCCTGCGCTGGGCTCCCGGCACGGTCGCGTTCTGGGATAACCGCGCCACGCAGCACTACGCGTGTAGCGACTACTTCCCGCACCGACGCGTGATGGAGCGCGTGGCGATCGTCGGGGGCGCGCCGGCGTGAACGGGTGCCCAAACGACTCGACCCCCGACCGTCATGTCCTGCCGGTCCGCCGACTCACGCCGCACCGCGACGGTGCCGGATACACGCAGTGAGCAGCGCGGACGCGCGGCCGTACGCCCGCCGGCTCAGACGCGACCGCGCAGGAGCTTGCAGAAGTACACGACGGGCTGGACGAACCGGTCGAACGCGTACGTGATCCGCCGTGGCACGGTGACGTCGATCCCGCGCACCGAGGGGGCCGGCCGACCGTCCCGGTCGTGCTCGTCGAGCACCAACCGGTTCCTGCTCACGGCGACGGGGATGACCGTGTAGCCGTCGTATTCCTTCAGCGCCCCACCGTCGCGGGCGGCGCGCAGGTTGTCGGCCACCACCCCGACCTGGTCGCGCAGCGCACCGCCCGACGGGCGGGTGCCGACCGTCGCGGCGTCCCCCAGGCCCCACACCGTGTCGACGCGCGTGTGCCGCAGGGTGCGCGGGTCGACGTCGACCAGGGCGGGGACGTCGTCGGTGGCGAGCCCCGAGTCGGCGACGAACCGGGGCGCACGGGTGTGCGGGGTGACGTAGGCCAGGTGGACGTCCTCGATGGCCGCGGGCGTCGGGCCGTGCACCGACACCGTGCGGGCGTGGTGGTCCACGGAGTCGACGCGCGACTGCTCGTGAACGGTGATGCCGTACTGCTCGATGAACGGGCGCAGCCTCCGGTCGGCGTGCTCGAGCCCGAGGAGCCCGCGGAACGGGGTCACGAGATGCACGTCGAACCGGTCTAGGACGCCCTCGCGCCGCCAGCGGTCACATGCCAGGAACATCGCCTTGAGCACGGTCCCGCCGCAGGAGGCGGGTTCCGGCGGCACCGAGAACACCACCGTGCCCTCACGGACGCGGACCAGGGCGGCGCACGCCCGGCCGGCGTACTCGGGTACGTGCGCGGATACCGCCCACCCGTCGACGTAACCCTCCTGCAGTCCCGGGATCGCGTCCCAGTGCGGGGTCAGGCCGGGACACAGCACGAGGTCGCGGTAACCGACGGTGGCGCCCGTGTCGAGGGTGACCGTGCGTTCGGCCGGGTCGACGCGGGTCGCCGCCTGGGGGAGGAGCTCCACGCCGTCGGGGACGACGGTCGCCATGAGCCGTTCGTACCGGGACATGCGGGCCTGCCCGGCCGCCGCGTAGTTGAGCATCGGCCGGTACCGGTGCACGGGGCTAGGGTCGATGAGCGCGACGCTGCGCACGCCGTCGCGCCTGAGGCGGGCCGCCAGGGAGACCCCGGCGTTACCCGCCCCGACGATCACGGTGTCGAACGCGGCGGGCATGGCGTCAGAACACTTCGAACGCGTAGCCGACGAGGCCGATGACGACGAGGAGGACGACGACGGCGATGACCGCGATCCACACGTAGGCACTCTTGTTGCCCGGCTGGGGTGTCGGGCTCTGCTGTTCCGTCGGGCCCTGCTTGCTGGTGGCGCTGTCCGACTGCAACGAGGTGGAGTCGGAGTCCGGCGTGATGCCGGCAGGGGCCGCGCCGTGGCTGTCCACGTCAGGGCTCTCGCTGGGGTCGGGGTCTGACGGTCGGGCGTTGGTCATTTCGCACCTCTCGATCGACTGGAACCCACAGGTTAGGGGCTCGTCGCGTGGCCTTCCACCGGTCGGCCGCCGGTGAGCACGACGACCCCCGGACCGGCGCCGGCCGCGAGGGCGCCCAGGACCTCGGCCACCGACCAGGCGGTGATCGCGGATGTACGGCCACCGGAATCGGGGTCGACGGAGTTCTCGAACTGCAGCTCGTAGCGGCCCACCGGCGACTCCCACTCGACGACGTGACGGGTGCGTCCGACGTCCGGGTCGGCGACCACGATCACCTCGGTCCGGTCCAGGCCGAGGGTGGACAGCGCGAGGGCCACGGATGCGTTGGAGGTGCGCGGGAACTCGAGCGCCGCCTGGCGGGCCGAGCCGCGGAACACCCCGCGAGGCTCGGTGAGCTGCTCGTCGACGTCCAGGGCCGTGGGTCGCTTGATCGTGTAGTGGCGGACCGTGGCATCGGAGGCCCCGGCGCGGGCGGCCGCCCCGAGGACGTCGAGTCCCCCGATGGCCCCGGCCGGTACGAGCACGCGGCCGGCGCCCGGTGTTCCGGCGAGGAGGTCGCGGGGGTCGTCGTGGCGGGCGAACACGCCGCACGAGCACACGACGACGTCCGTGCCGGTGGCGGTGACCCGCGGGATCAGGTCGTCGGCGGCGTCGACCGTGCTGGCCTCGACCACCACGTCGGCCGCGTCGATGGCCGCCGCGGTCTCGCTCTCGGAGCTGCCGGAACGCAGTACGGCCCCGAGCTCCGCGCCCGGGACCCGCCCCTGCTCCAACGCCTCGATGACGGCCCCGCCGATCGCGCCGGCGCCGACCACGGCCACCTTCAGTGTCAAGCCAGGATTCGGTTGGGTCGAGGAGGGGACAGGGGGCATGCCCCGACCGTACCCAGCCCGGGGCGGACCCGCCTCGCTCCAGCCGTTCAGTCGGCCACGCCGTCAGAGGAGCCGGACCTCGTCGCCTTCCCGGATCGTGCCGGGCGAGAGCGCGCGGAGGTAGACGCCGAACTCCGCGCCGTTGTCGCGCGCGAGCGACCGGAGGACGCTGCGGTCGTGGGGCAGATCCGCCTGCGGGAGGGTCACCATCCTGCAGCGGGAGATGCGCATGACGACCTCGCAGGTCACCTCGCCGATCATCAGTCGGCGGCCGACCCAGTCGAACTCGGGATGCCCGTCGCCTCCGGGCTCGTGCGTGACGATGAGGTTCTTGCGGAACCGGCGCGGATCGATCACCGCGTCCGGCACCGCGGCCTGCAGTGACGCCATGGCGGTACAGGTCAGGAGCGACAGCGGCATCGCGTCGAAGTAGGTCCCGCGCGGGGTGGCGTAGTAGCTGAGCTCGGTCAGCAGATCTTCGGGCATTCCCGAGTATGCGGGGAACGGGTCGTCGGGCCCCAGGCCGAGCTGGGTACGCAGGTCGGCCTCGTCGACGGCGCGACGGTGGTAGTGCTCGTGATCGTCGACCGGCCGACGCGGCCATAGGGTGACGCGCCGACCCAGCGCGGCAGAGAGGGCCTCGTGGACGGTGTCGTCATCGCTGCGCATCGACGAGCCGTCCGGGAAGTCGATCTCGATGGTCGGCGTCGCGTCGTCCTGCGGCTCCTCGACGTAGCGGGCGTGGAACTGCAACAGCTCCGCCCACTTCTTGGCGCTGCGGAGCTCGCCGGCGTCCTCATCCCTGATCACCCAGCCCCGGTCGCCGGGCAGGCCCCAGCGCTCGGTCACCGCCGTCTCGTCCACGCGGTCGCCCCGCATGGACTTCACGGGGTAGCGCCACAGCTCCGAGACCGTTCCCACTCGCATGAACGCCACCTTAGTTAGCGCGACTTATCACGGTGACGGATCTGACGTTGTCCGGAGCCACGGGGACTGCCACCCTGGGGATCAGAGTCCCGGCCCGGGGCCTCCGGACGAGGGGTGCCGTACCCGGTGTGCGACAAGACGGCCCGCAGGAGGCTGTCATGGCGTGGGTCGTGCTCGGCTTGTCCGGGGTGCTCGAGGCCGTGTGGGCCACCGCGATGGGCCGTTCGGAGGGGTTCACCCGACTCTGGCCGACGGTGGTGTTCGGCCTCGCCCTGGTCGTGAGCATGGCCGGTCTGGCCTATGCCATGCGCGAGCTGCCCGTGGGCACGGCGTACGCGGTGTGGGTCGGCATCGGTGCCTCGCTGACCGTCGTCTACGCCATGGCCACCGGGGCGGAACCCGCCTCGGCGATGAAGGTGCTGTTCCTGGCCATGATCATCGGCGGTGTGGTCGGGCTCAAGGCCGTCAGTTGACCCATCGGGCATGCCCGAAGAGCGCACGATGTCGTAGTCCGGCCGTACGGTGGGTTGCACGGCACCCGAGCTCGCCGATCCGCCGAGTCCCAGAGCGGGCCGAGTCCACAAGGAAGGTTCTCCTCCTATGACCGCAATCAGCACCGTCGACCGCGGACCACGCGTGGTCGCCCGCAGCGTCACCGTGAACGCACCCGCCGAGGAACTGTTCGCCCTCGTCAACGATCCCCGGAAGCACGGGCTCGTCGACGGCTCCGGAACAGTGCGGGACAACGTCCAGGGGCCGTCGACCCTGCACGCCGGGGCCAAGTTCACCACCGCGATGCGGATGTACGGCGTGCCGTACCGCATCACCTGCACGGTCACCGAATACCGCGACACCTACCAGGAGAAGGTGATCGAGTGGGCGCATCCCGCCGGTCACCGGTGGCGTTGGGAGTTCACCCAGGTCCCGGGCGGGAAGACCGAGGTCGTGGAGAGTTTCGACAACCGGCCGTCCAAGCTCGGCAGGTTCTTCGAGATCGTGGGCGTGTCCAAGCAGAACGCGGCGGGCATCACCGAGACGCTCTCGAAGCTGGCGGCCAAGTACGAGACCGCTGGATGACCACGGAACGACCACGGATTGACCACCTACCGAGCGGATCGACGTGGGGCCGCCCGCCGGGGCGTCCGGTGATCTAGGGTGGTCCGCGACACGGGGTGCTGCCCATCCGGGCGGCTGAGATCACACCCGTCGAACCTGATCTGGGTAGTTCCAGCGAAGGAATGTCGATACGGCACCGCTGCCACCGCAACGGTGGTCCCTGTGCCGTCGCCGATCGGCCGCGCCCTGCGCTGCCGAGGAGCGGAGCCGCATCGTCACCCTCGCCGGGAACACCGGGAAGTGAGTGGCAGTGGATTTCGGTAACTTCATGCGGATCGACGAGCAGGTCGTCCTCGTCACCGGCGGCGCCCGCGGGCTCGGCGCGGACATCAGTCGCGCCTTCTCCAGAGAGGGCGCTCTCGTCGTCGTCAACTATCACCGCAGCGAGGCGGCCGCCGCCGACCTCGTCCGTGAGCTCGGCGAGGACCGCGCCGTCGCACTCCGCGCCGACGTCACCGACGACGACGAGGTGCACGCCCTCGTCGACGCCGCCCGTCGCCACTTCGGCGCGCCCGTCACCACGGTCGTCAACAACGCATTGGTCGACTTCGAGTTCAACGGTGACGCCCGCCCGCGACCCGAGACGCTGACCTGGCACGACTTCGACTCGCAACTCCGCGGCGCCGTGAAAGCCACCCTCGCCACGACCCAGGCGACGCTGCCGGGCATGCGGGAGGCCGGTTCCGGACGGATCGTGAACATCGGCACCAATCTGTTCCAGCACCCGGTCGTGCCGTACCACGACTACACCGCCGCCAAGGCCGCCGCGCTGTCGCTGACCCGGACCCTCGCCGCCGATCTGGGGCCGGACGGCATCACGGTGAACATGGTCTCCGGCGGTCTGCTGCGCACCACCGACGCGAGCGCCGCCACGCCTGCGGAGGTGTTCGACCTCATCGCCTCGGGGACGCCGCTGCGCCGCGCGATCACCCCGGCCGAACTCGCCGACGCGGTGCTGTTCTTCGCCTCCCCGTGGGCGCGCGCCGTGACCGGGCAGAACCTCATCGTGGACGGGGGACTGGTCAAGGGGTAGCCGATCCGGGCTCGAGGCTCTCGCGTGCCGACGCCGGGACCCATGACAGTTGTCACCGGTGAAGTCGTGACAGGCGGCTCTTCTGGCCGTCCTCGCAGGTGAGCGAGGGTGGAAGCATGGTTATCCACCGCTCCACCCGCCCCCGGGACCCAGGCCGCGTCGGCGCGGTGATCGACACCGACGCGCCCGCTCCCGCCCTCGAATTCCACGACCTGACCCAGACGTTCACCCGGCCTCGCGCCGAGACGGTCCACGCCCTCCGCGGCATCGACCTGCGGATCGACCCCGGCGAGGTGGTGGCGCTGCTCGGCCCCAACGGTGCCGGCAAGACCACCGCCCTCGACATCGCGCTCGGCCTCACCGAGCCGACCGGCGGGCGGGCCCGAGCGTTCGGCGCCGTCCCCAGACAGGCCGTCGCCGACGGGCGGATCGCCGCCGTCCTCCAGACCGGGGGACTGCTGTCCGACCTCACGGTCGAGGAGACCGTCCGGGCCATCGCGGCCCTGTACCGGGACCCGCTCTCCGTGGGCGAGGTACTCGACCGGGCAGGGATCGCCACGATCGGCCGCCGGAAGGTCTCCCGCTGCTCGGGCGGCGAACAGCAACGACTCCGCTTCGCCCTGGCGCTGCTGCCGGATCCCGACCTGCTCATCCTCGACGAGCCGACCGCCGCGATGGACGTGGGCACGCGCCGTGAGTTCTGGTCCACCATGCACGCCGAGGCCACGTCCGGGTCGACCGTCTTATTCGCCACCCACCACCTGGAGGAGGCCGAGGCGTTCGCCGACCGCATCGTGCTCATGGCCCGCGGCCGGATCGTGGCCGATGGCCCGGTCGAGGCGATCCGTGCGATGGCCACGGGCACCCGCGTCACCGCGGTCTGGACCCCCGGGCCCGGTGAACCCGCACCCCACGACCTGCCCGGGGTCACCGCGGTGGAACGCACACCCACCCGGGTCATCCTCACCAGCACCGACAGCGACGCCACCGCGGGCGCGCTGCTGCGCGGGACCGCCGCCCGTGACCTCACCATCAGCCCGCGGTCGCTGGACGACGCCTTCGTCGCCCTCACCGCCGCACCCGACACCACAGCCCCCGACACCACCGACCCCGACACGACCGACCCCGACCAGGAGGCCGCCCGATGAACGCCACCTACTGGGCCATCGACCTGCGCCGCACTCTGCGCGACATCACCAACATCTTCTTCATCGCCGGACTGCCGCTCATCATGTACCTGGTGTTCGGCAGCGCCCAGTCCTACCGGGACGAGCCCGTCGCACACGGCAACGTGGGCTCGGTCGTCATGATCTCCATGGCCGTCTACGGCGCCGTCACCGCCACCACCTCGATCAGCGGCGGGGCCGCTCTCGAACGCTTCCAGGGCTGGGGACGTCAACTCGGGTTGACCCCGTGGAGCAGCACCGGCTTCGTGATCACCAAGTCCGCCGTGGCCATGACGGTGGCGGCTGTGCCCGTCCTCTCCGTGGGGCTCGTCGGCGCGCTCACGGGGGCTGAAGCCACGCCGCTCGCGTGGGTGCTGGCCCTGGCCGCGGCGTGGATCGGGTCGGCGGTGTTCGCCGGGTACGGACTGACCGCCGGGATGGCGTTCCGCTCCGAATCCGCGTTGGGCGTGGCCGGTGGGAGCCTGGTCCTGTTCGCCCTGGCCGGCAACCTGTTCATCCCGCTGTCGGGGACCGCGCTGGAGCTCGCCCGGTTCACGCCGCTGTACGGGATCAACGCGCTGGCCCGCTTCCCGCTCACCGGCGGGGTGGTGACCGAGTCCGTGACCGACCCGTTGTGGCTTCCGCTGCTCAATGTGACCGCGTGGGCCCTCATACTGGGGACGACGGCAACAGTTCTGGTGCGTCGCCGTCGGGGCCGGGACTAGAGACGGCAGGGGAGGTCGGGTCGATGACGACGGGCAGCAGAACCACCTGGCGCCGGGTCCGGGACGCCCTCACCAGCCCGAATGTCCTGTTCTCCCTGATCTGGCAGGTCTTTCTGATCTACCCGGTCCTCGCCGTCGTCTATTCCGGCGCGCCCACCGCACCCACGGTGCTGGGCCTGGCCTCCGTCGCCGTCTTTTCCGCCGTCTACCTCGCCGGCTTCGCCTCGCCCGCCGTCACCCGCGACTACCCGCTACACCTGCGCAGGACGGCGCGCCCCACCCGAGATGCGTCGACGCTCGCGGCCCGTGGTGAGTCGCCGCTCGCGGCGGATGAGAACTGGCTCGACCCCCCGGCGGAGCCTCCGGCGCCGCTCGGCCTCGGCTACCTGGCCGGGCTCGTGGTGTGCGCGTTCGGCACCCTGCCCGCCGCGGGGATCAACGGCCCGACCAACTTCCTGCCGTTCATCGCCTGCTTCATCGCCGCCGCCTGGCCGCTCCGACGCAGCGTGCCCGCCGCGGTGGCGCTGATCCTCATCGGGTGTGGCGCGGCGCTGTTCGAGAGCAACGTCGCCATGCTCATCCCGTGTTTCCTGGTGATCCCGGTGGTCCTGTCGATGATCGGCACCCGCATCTCCGTGGGCATCAGCGACCGCGAAGGCCACTACCGGCGCGCGCTGGGGGTGGTGGAGGAGCGCGAGCGGATGGCCCGGGACCTCCACGACGTGCTCGGCCATACCCTCACCGCCCTGACCATCCGCGCACAGCTCGCCCGCGCCCGACTCGACTCCGACCCGGACATCACCCGCGCCGAGTTGGAGAACATCGAGATGCTCACCCGCACCGCTCTGGCGGAGATGCGGCAGACCGTGTCCGGGATGCGCGTCGCCGATCCCGCGCGCGAGCTCGCGGACCTCACCGCATCCCTCCGCGCCGCCGGGATGGACGTGCGCGTGGACGGCACCCCGGATCTCGTTCCCGCGGAGTACGCGGTGCTCGTCGCGTGGACGCTACGGGAAGCGGGCACCAACATCGCCCGACACTCCGGGGCCCGCCGCGTCACCGTCGAGTTCACCGCCGGCGGCGTGCGCGTCACCGACGACGGCCGGGGGATCGGCGCCCGCCGGGAGGCCGGCTCCGGCACTGCGGGCTCCGACACGGCGGGACGGGGGCTCGAGGGGCTCGCGGCGCGGGCCGCCGACGCCGGCGCGCGGTTCGAGGTGTGTGACCGCAGCACCGCCGTGGCCGGGGTCGGGGCGGCCGGGGTCGGGTCGGCTGGACCCGGGGCGGGCGGGCCCGGGTCCGACACACGCGAGACCGGGACCATCGTGGCAGTGGGGTGGGCGCGATGAGCGAGACCGTGTCCGGCTCCGCCCCCGCGGCGGCGCCGATCCGACTCGTCCTGGCCGACGACCAGGCGCTCGTCCGAGGTGGTCTCGCGGCGCTGCTCGCCCTGGAACGGGACATCGACGTGGTCGCCGAGGTGGGCCGCGGGGACGAACTCCTGGCGGCGGTCGAGCGCCTGCGGCCCGACGTCTGCGTGGTGGACATCGAGATGCCCGGCGGGGACGGCATCACCACCACCCGCCGGATCCGCGACGAGCACCCGGGCGTTCGCGTCCTGATCGTCACCACCTTCGGCCGCCCCGGCTACGTCAGCCGCGCGCTCGAGTCGGGGGCCGGCGGCTTCGTGGTCAAGGACACGCCCGCCGGCGAGCTGGCGGACGCGGTGCGGAGGGTGAACGCGGGTGAGACCGTCGTGGACCCGGTGCTCGCCCGCGACTCGATGGTCGCCGGCCCCGACCCCCTCACGCCCAGGGAGAAGGACGTCCTGCGTCACGCGTTGTCCGGGGCCCGCGTCGCCGACATCGCCGCCGAGCTGGTCCTGTCGCAGGGCACCGTGCGCAACCATCTGTCCTCGGCGATCGCCAAGACCCATACGTCCACGCGGGGCGAGGCGGCGCGGGAGGCCCAGGCGCGCGGCTGGCTCTGACGGCCCGGCCCCGGAGGCGCGGGCCCCGGCCCCGGACACGCGAGAGCCGACCGACCCGCGGTGGAGCGGGGTGCGGCCGGCCGCGTCAGATCGTGTCGTGAACGATCAGGGGGTACCGGTGCCCTCGTCGGCGGCGGGGGAGGTGTTGGTGCCGCCGTCGTTGATCTCGAACCGGGTCCACTTGCCGTCCATGTCGACCTCCATGGCGTACCCGAGCGCGTCGTCGGGCACCTCGACCGTCTTGAACCAGTCGTAAGCCTTGGTGTCGTCAGCGAACTCCTTCTCCTCGATCACGTTCTGGTCGGGGTCCACTACGCGGTAACGGGGCATGCGTGCTCCTTCGAATCGATGGAATCCGGTCGTCTCCGCAGTCTGGGTGATCCGGCGCCGTCTCGCATCCGGTCGAGGCCTGTCGACCGCGCGGCCCGGCCGCCTCGCAACGGTCGCCCCGCCACCGCGGGCGGGCACGGCGGGCTGTCACCGCGCGACGGGTGCCGGCGGCGCGGGCGCCGAGGTGGTCTCGGTGTGCCCGGTGCGCAGGTACTCGACCACGGCGTCGTCGACGACGTCGTTGCCCTTGGCGACCTGCCCGTGATCGCCGCCGTCGACGGTGATCATGTGTGCGCCCATCCGGTCCCCCAGCGCGCGGGCGCCGTGCAGCGGGGTCTGGGGGTCCGCCACCGAGTTGATCAGCAGCGGCGGCACCTCGAGCGCGTCACCGCTCACCTCGACGGGCGTGGTGACGGCGGGAGCTCCCGCGCACGCCGCGCCCGAGCTGAACATCAGGCCGGTGGCGTCGAAGATGTCGCCGGTGACGAACTGGGTCCACAGGAAGGCCGGGTAGTCCAGTGGTCGCGGGGCCACGCGGTTCTCGTTGCAGAGGATCGCCGACTGCATGTTCACCGCGATCAGCGCCTCCGCGGGGACGGCCGGCATCTCCGGATCGACCATGCCCAAGGGCGTGCCGTCGCGCAGGGCCGCCGCCAGTATCGGCCAGCCCTGCGACTGTGGCGCGAGGCTCCGGGTCGCGGCGAGCGTGATCGACTGCGACTGCATCGCGCCGGGGTTGAGCAGCTGCCGCGCGAGGCCCTCCAGCTGCGCCCGCGCCGGGCCGGTTAGCGTCGTACCGTCGATCCACGCCTGCGCCAGGGCCTGCCACTCCGCCGGCACATCGCCCACGCGCGCGGGCGGTGGAGCCAGTGTCGGGGTGGTGCCGGCCTCGGCGAGCACCCGCTCCGTCCAGCGCTGATACACCTTGAGCGGGGTGTCGCCCAGGCCGTACGTGGCGTCGTTGGCCGCGATCCAGTCGAACATGTCGTGAACCCGCCGCTTGTGCGGTTCGTTCTGCTCGAGCAGGACCTGGTTCCACATCCAGTCCGGGTGAGCGCCCGAGTCCAGCACGACCTTGTCCGTGTGCTGGGGGAACAGCGTCGCATAGGTGGATCCGAGCAGGGTGCCGTAGGACAGGCCGTGGATCGAGATCCGCTCCTCGCCGAGCGCCAGTCGCACCTGCTCCCAGTCGCGGGCGGTGTTCTCGGTGGTCAGGTGTCGCCAGTCGTCGCCGCTGACCGATTCGCACGCCGCCCGGTGCGCTCCGCCGACGTTGGTCGCCAACATCAGGACGTCCGCCGGGTTCAGCGGAGCGCACTGCAGGGGCCCGGCGTGGGCGAGTCCCCGGGGCTGCACGCCGATCAGATCCCACTCATCGCGCAGGGCATCGGGCCAGGTGAAGAGTTCGTTGTCGTCGAAGTAGGTCAGGGAGTCCCCGCCCGGTCCTCCCGCGTTGCCGAACAGCACCCCGCGCCGGGCGCCCGGGTCGCGGGCCGGGAGCTTGGACACCGTGACGTCGATGGTCTCGCCATCCGGCCGCGAGTAGTCCTGCGGGACGGTCACCGTCGTGCAGACCGCGCCGGGAGTGGACACGGTGTCGGGGCACGCGCCCCAGGTGGGCGCGGCGTGCGCGGCCGGTGCGGTGGTGGCGGCGCCCTGGACGACGACGAGTCCCGCCGCCACGAGCACCGACGCCACTGCCGAGGCGACGTGACGAGCGGCGGACGGGAGGAGTGCTGAACGGCGGCTGTGCATGTCGCCCAGTCTTTCAGGATGGCGCCCCCGTTGCTGCCGACCGTCCGACATTGCCATTGCCTGTCAGGGGACGATAGCGATGTCGTAGCGCCAAGTTAGCGTCGCCGCATGACGAGCATTCCCGAGTCTCTTCTTGTGGCGATTCCCGCTCTGGTGGGGGCCTTAATCACAGCCTCCGTGGGTCGAGAGCGGTTCTCCCAGAAGATCGACAGGCTGTCGGCCGCGCTCGAGCGGGTCAGCGGACGCGCTCATCTGGAAGCGGAGTTGGAATCGCTCAGCGCGGAGGCGGTTGCCCGGTATCGCGCGGCTCAGGCTGTACGATTTCTCACCATACTCGGGACCTTCTCGGCGTTCTACACGATGTTGCTGTCGACCGTTTACATCGTGAGCCCTCTTGTTGGTCGGGAGACGGGCCCTGCGGTTCTGGTGCTCACGAATGTGTTCTTCGTGGGCGCAATTGTGATGTTCTTCGTGTCCTGGATTCTCAAGCAGGAGATCATGAAGGTGTACATCTCGCGAAAGCCGGGCATCAAGTCGCGGGCGCCGGGCGGGATAGCGCGCTTTCTCATGCGGACCTCGATAATCGAAGAGGAGTTGGCGTGGCTGGACAGGGCGCACGCGCGGAGAAGTGTCGGTTCAGCTTCCGCCGGGGTGGGCGAGCGTACGGTCGAGATTCCGACTTCCGAGGAGGCCTCCCGTGACCACTGACCCGAACGCCCAGCCGCTCATCGACCCCACCACCAAGTACGAGGTCGACATCCCGATGCAGTCGCAGCCGGTGCCGGGGCTCGCCTCCGAGCTGGAGCCGCCCGCCGATCACGGTGAGACGTCCTACGTCGGACACGGCAGGCTCACGGGTCGCCGCGCGCTCATCACCGGTGGCGACTCGGGCATCGGTCGCGCGGTGGCGATCGCGTACGCCCGCGAGGGGGCCGACGTGGCGATCGGCTACCTGCCCTCCGAGCAGTCCGACGCCGAGGATGTCGCCCGGCTGGTCCGCGAGGCCGGCCGCACCTGCGTCCTGCTGCCCGGAGACGTCGGCGACGAAGAGGTCGCGCGGGGGATCGTCCGCGACGCCGTGGCCGGGCTCGGAGGGATCGACGTGCTGGTGCTCAACGCCGCCCGGCAGACCTACGTCGAGAGCCTCGAGGACCTGACCTCCGAGCAGTGGGCGGAGACCATGAACGTCAACATCTCGGCGCCGTTTTGGATGATGCAGGAGGCACTCGGGCATCTGCAGCCGGGTGCGAGCGTCATCTTCACCTCGTCGGTGCAGGCCTACACGCCGTCGCCGGGCCTGGTGGACTACGCGACCTCGCGGGCCGCGGTCAACACGATGTCCAAGGCGCTGGCGCAGCAGCTCGCGCCGCGGGGGATCCGGGTGAACGCCGTCGCGCCGGGCCCGTTCTGGACCGCGCTGCAGGTGACGGGCGGGCAGAAGCCGGAGAAGCTGCCGTACTTCGGGCAGAAGAACCCGCTCGGTCGGCCGGGGCAGCCGGTCGAGATGGCCGGCGCGTACGTATATCTGGCCTCCGAGGAGTCGTCGTACACGACCGGCAACACGCTCTCGGTGACCGGCGGCGCGCCCACACCCTGACGCAGCCGCACGCCGGGATGGCGTCTCGCGCGCACCGAAGGGTGGGCGAGGCGCCATGGTGAGGGGCGGCTGCGGGCTGGGCGGGCAGCGGCGGGAGCAAGACGCCATCCGCGGGAGCGGCTGCCGGGCAGCGGCGGGAGCGGGACGCCATGGCGAGGAGCGGCTGCGGGCTGGGCGGGCAGCGGCGGGAGCAAGACGCCATCCGCGGGAGCGGCTGCCGGCTGACGCACCGACGCGCGCCGCCCAGGGGGTGAGGCGACGCGCGTCGGGGGAGGAGTCGGTCGGATGGGGAGGGCGGGGGCGCCGTCCCGCCCGGCCCGACCGGCTCCGGTCTATGGGGGCTACGGCCGGATCAGGAGTCGTGGATGATCACGCCGCGCATGATCTTCCCGTCCTGCAGATCCTGGTAACCCTGGTTCACCTGGTCGAGCGTGTACGTGGTGGTGATGAGCTCGTCGAGCTTGAGCTTGCCCTCGTCGTACAGCCGCAGGAGCTTGACGATGTCGTACTGCGGGTTGGCGGAGCCGAAGAGCGTGCCGGTGATGGTCTTGCCGAACAGGGCCATCATGGTGCCGCTGACCTGCACGGTCTTGTCCGTCATGTTGCCCAGGCCGGTGATGACCACCCGGCCGCCCTTGCCGATCACGTCGAACGCGTCGGAGACGACCTGCTCCTCGACGGTGCCCACGAGAATCAGCGCCTGGTCGGCCATCTGACCCCAGGTGAGCTTCTCGACCTCGGCGTGGGCCTCGGCCGCGCTCGCGAACGCGTGGGTGGCGCCGAACTTCAGCGCCTCGTCCCGCTTGAACTGCACGGGGTCCACCACCACGACGTGGCGGGCGCCGGAGTGAACGGCGCCCTGCACGGCGTTGATGCCCAGGCCGCCGATGCCGTAGATCACCACGGTGTCGCCTTGACGGACTCCGCCGGCATAGACCGAGGTGCCCCAGCCCGAGGGCACCCCGCATCCCACGAGCACGGCCTTGTCCAGCGGCAGCCAGTCGTCGACCTTGACCACCGAGTGCTGTGAGATGACCGAGCGTTCCGAGAAGGTGCCGAGCATGCACATGGCGCCGAAGTCCTGCCCGCCGGAGTGGAAGCGGAAGGTGCCGTCGGGCATGTGGCCGTCGAGGATCGTGGCGCCCATGTCGCACAGACTCTGCCGGCCGGTCGAGCAGTAGCGGCAGACGCCGCAGTTGGGGATGAACGAGCACACCACGTGGTCGCCGGGCTTGACCTTGGTGACGCCCTCGCCGACGGCTTCGATGATCCCGGCGCCCTCGTGACCGCCGACGATCGGGAAGCGGGGCGGCAGTGAGCCATCGGACAGGTGTAGATCCGAGTGGCACAGGCCCGCGGCCGTGTACTTGATGAGCACCTCGCCGGGGCCCGGGTCGTCCAGGTCGAGCTCGATGATCTCGAACGGCTTGTGGGTGTCGAACAGTACGGCGGCCTTGGTCTTCACGGTGGTGGTCCTTTCGGGGGCGTGCGGGAAGGGGACGGTGTGGGAAGGGCGACGGTGTGGGAAGGGGGGGACTCCGGCGTCCCCGGAGTGGTCACGGGGACGCCGGGTCCCGGTCTGGGGGCGGTCCGGTCTGGGCGGGCCGGTCGTGTCAGAGCTGGATGTTGACCGACCGGGTCTGGGTGTAGAGGTCGAGCGCGCCGGCGCCGAGCTCGCGACCCCACCCGGACTGCTTGAACCCGCCGAACGGCATGGCCGTGTCGAAGCCGTTGTACTGGTTGACCCACACGGATCCGGCCTGGAGGCGGCTGGCGACATGGTGGGCCTTGGACAGGTCCTTGGTCCAGACGCCGGCGGCGAGGCCGTACATCGAGTCGTTGGCCTGGCGGACGGCGTCGTCGACGTCGGAGAACCGCAGGGCGGCCACGACGGGGCCGAAGATCTCCTCCTTCACGACCCGGTCCTCGGGCTTGACGTCCACGAACACCGTCGGCTGGATGAAGAAGCCGGTGTCGCCATGGCGGGCCCCGCCGGTCAGGGCGCGGCCGCCGTCCTCGATGCCGGCGCGCAGGTAGTAGGAGACCTTGTCGAACTGGTCCTGGTCCACGACGGGTCCGAGCACCGTGTCGGGGTCGAGTCCGTGGCCGATGGTGGCCTGGGACGCGGCGTCGGCCACCGCCTGGGTGAACTCGTCGTAGATCGAGTCCTCCACGTAGAGGCGGGTGCCGGCGGTGCACGCCTGGCCGTGGTTGAACATCCACGCGGCGACGGAGCCGGCCACGGCGGCGTCCCAGTCGCAGTCGGCGAAGACGATGTTGGCGCTCTTGCCGCCCAGCTCGAGGGAGACCTTCTTGAGGTTGCCCTTGGCGGCGTCCACGATGAGCTTGCCGACCTCGGTGGAGCCGGTGAAGGCCACCTTGTCCACGTCGTCGTGGCCGGAGATGGCGGCGCCGGCGTCGCCGAAGCCGGTGATGATGTTGACCACGCCGTCGGGCACGCCTGCCTCCTGGCAGACCTCGCCGAGCAGGAGGGCGGTGAGCGGGGTCTGCTCGGCCGGCTTGAGAACGAGGGTGTTGCCGGTGGCCAGGGCGGGGCCGAGCTTCCACGCGGCCATGAGCAGCGGGAAGTTCCACGGGATGATCTGCCCGCACACGCCCACGGGCACGCGCTGGGTGTAGGCGTGGAACTGCTTGTCACCGGCGAACGGCATGGACACCGGGACGGTGGAGCCCTCGATCTTGGTGGCCCAGCCGGCGTAGTAGCGGAACACGTCCGCGGCCCAGGCCACGTCGACGGCGGTGGCGATCGCGACGGACTTGCCGTTGTCGAGCGCCTCGATCTGACCGAACAGTTCGGCCTTGGCGTCGAGCAGGTCGCCGATGCGCCACAGGATCTGCTCGCGCTCGCGCGGCTTCATGGTGGCCCAGGCGCCGTCGTCGAATGCGCGGCGTGCGGCGGCCACGGCCCGGTTGACGTCCTCGGGCCCGCCGTGGGCGACCCGGGTGATCTCGGCACCGGTCGCAGGGTCGTGGGTGGCGAAGGTGCGGCCGTCGGCGGCGTCGACCCACTGTCCGCCGATGAGCAGGCGATGCGGACGGGCCAGGAAGTCGCGGGCCTCGGCGCCCAGGCGCTCGTCGACGTGCGCGCCGGAGTCGGTGCCCGAGCCGGTGTCGCGGGAGAGTGTGCCGGTCATAATTTCCTCCGAAGATCCGACCGCCTCGGTTGTGAGGCTGATCACAACTCATCCTGGGGGCGAGTCGGCCCTCCGGAGTGTTCAGTTTCTGGACACGGTGACGGCGGGCGCCGTGTGCGCGTCAGGACAGCCCGAACTCCCGCATCCGGGCGTACAGGGTGGTCCTGCTGATGCCCAGCCGTTTGGCGGCGCGTGACCGGACGCCGTCGCATTCGGCCAGGGCGGCGACGATCGCGTCGTACTCGCCTCTCGCCAGCTCCCCGGCCCGGGGCGGGCGTCCGGTGCGGGCGCGGGACGGCAGTGAGTCCACGTCGAGGGTCGTCGATCCCCTGTGCCCGGATTCGGTGAGGCATTCGCTCAGGATCGACCGCAGGGAGATCAGTCCGTTGGGCAGGTCCAGGGCGCAGACGGCGTCCGTGAAGCGCGCTGTGGGCACGGTCGGGCCGAGCCCCTTCTCGGCGGTCAGTTCCGTCACCATCCGGGCGACGATCTCGGCGCTCTCGGCCCCCCGTTCGTGCAGCGGCCGCAGAACGGTCCTCGTCCCGCACGCGTCCAGTGCCTCCGTCACCGCCGCGCGGGGGTCCTCGCGACTGGTGACGACGACGAGGGCGGCCTCCGCCGACCGTAGGCGTGCTGCCAGGCGGCGCAGGTCGGCGTCGTCGAGGAGGTCGATGTCGTCCAGGACCAGCGGCCTGCCCTGATCGCCCTGGTCACGTAGGGCGGGCACCACGAGCCCGATCCACGCGGCGTCCGCGCTGTCGGCTTCCGCGAGACGGACGTGCAGGGCGCCCGGGCCGGCGATGTCCCGCGCCGTCGTCGATCGTCCGGACCCGGAGGGGCCGACCACGGCGTGGGCCCGCCCGGTGGCCCCGCTGGAGGAGCCGGGCGTGGACGCGGCGGGCATCGCCGACCTCCCCGGGGTGGACGCGGCCATGGCGGCAGTGGAGGCAGGCCGGGTGCTGCCCAGGACGGGCACGGCCGGGTGCTGTTGGTCCGGGAACACCAGGTCGAGCAGGTGCCCACGGCGGCCGACACGGCTCGAGAGCACCCCGACCGTACCCACCGACAGCTCCACGGAGTCGCCCAGCTCGTCCCGGTCGACCAGGCGCCGGAGCCTGCCGAGGTCGCGGGAGTCCAGCCGTTCCAGGCTCGAGTGCGAGGCCAGTACGACCTCGTCGCCGAACGCGCAGGTCGCGGTGTCGGAGGTGCGGGTGCGTTCGACGAAGCGGTGCCACAGTTCGCGGTCGTCGGCACGGGCGGTGTCGACGTAGCGGGCCTCGATGTCCGCGACGATCTTCCGTACGAACGGCGCGAACATGCGGGAGGCGTCGGCGCTCATACCCGTCAGATCCACCGCGCCGACCAGGCGTCGCGTGAGCGGGTCGATGATCGGGTGCCCGTAACAGGCGAAGTCGCGCAGGACCTCGGCGAAGTGTTGCTCGCCGTGGATGAACACCCCGGCGCGGGTCTCGAGGGCCGTGCCGATTCCGTTGTTGCCCACCGCGTCCTCGGTCAGGGTCGCCCCGTCGTCGACCCCTCGCCGCAGCAGCATGCGGGAGATCCGGGCGTTGTCGCGCACCGAGCGGATGACCCGACCCTCACGGTCGGCGAGCAGGAGCATCGCCCCGGTGTCCTTGAGGACCTCGTCCAGGTCGTCCATGACCGGACGGGCGGCCTCCGCGAGCCGGTGGGAGCGGGAGGCGCGTGGGTCGGGAGCCCCGGGCCGGGCGCTCTTCGGGGTGAGTCCGCACGATGCGGATCTGCGCCAGGACAGATCGATGTGGTCCTCACCGGGGGCAGGGGAGGAGGGGCGGACGGTCTGGGTCACAGGGCGCCTCCGGCCGGTCGGGGGGTGTGTGATCTACACCATACGGCCGCGGCGGCGTGCGTGATGCCCCCGGTAGTGGGCGGTTGGTCGGGAGGTCGTCGCGCCCGCGAGGGTCGGGCGGGGTCGGGCGGGTGTGGGGGCGGCGGCAGGCGGGTCCGGGCTCAGGGGTGGCGCGCCGCGTGCGCCGGGTGGACGAGGTGCGGGGGCAGGCCGACGGCGGGGGCGCGGCCCGGGCGCGAGGCCAGCCGGGCGGAGACCGAGTCGGCGCACGCGCTGACCGCCCGGGTGGCACGGGCGACGGCCCGACCGGTCATGCGTCGGCCCGGGGCGACGGCCACCGATCCGATCGCGCGGCCGTCCGCACGCAGGACCGGTGCCGCGATCGAGGCCACCGCCAGGTCCGCGGCGGCGTCGAGCTCCGCGTTGGTCACGTCGAGTTCCGACAGCTCCACGAACAGTTCGGACACGCGGTCACGGACCAGGGCACCGATCCCGGACGCCTCGAGGGAGTCGGCCATCCGGAGTAGTTCGCGTCGTGCGGGGGTCAGTCGCTCGATCGACCACCCGCGTCGCGCGATCTGCGGCAGGACAGTCTCGAGTCGATCCCGTGCGGCGGGGGTGAGCCCCGCGGAGTCGGCGAGCCAGCGGCGCTGCTCGACCACGGGGAGGCGGGCCGCCAGTTCGCGGGCGAAGGGCGCACGCACCGGGACCACATGACCGACGGGCATGACCTCCCGGGAGGCGGTGCGCATGCCGGCACCGACCGAGTCCACGACCTCGGCCATCCCGTCGCGGAGCTCAAAGACCACGGCGGCGATGCCGGTGGCGTCGGCCAGGGCCTCGAGGGGCTCGCGGGCCGCCCGGACGAGATCGACCTCGGCGCCCAGCGCCGTGCCCACCTCGCGCAGTCTCGGCCCGGCACGCCACCCGCCGCCGACCTTCTCCGCCCAGGCCTGGGACTCCATCTCGGAGAGCACCGCGTGGAGGGTCGACCGGCTGGCGCCGGCGACGCGCGCGAGCTCGGCCAGGGGCAGGGGAGGGCCGTCGTTCGCGAGGGCCTCGATCACCGAGAGCGCCCGATGGGTCGGTTCGTGTCGCATAGTCGACAGGGTATGCCTGTTATTCGACAGGGGTATGCCAGATGCCCTCGCCGAGGTGCATATCGCGGCTCGGCGGGCGCACGATGGTGCGGATGCCCGATGGCAGACAGATCTGTCTGCCGTCAGCCGCCCGGTACCCCGGACGGTCCACGACACTGGAGGTCGCATGACGACGAGGTCGGCGGTGACGCTCTCGCATCTCGACGCGCTCGAGGCGGAGTCCGTCCACATCTTCCGCGAGGTAGCCGCGCAGTTCGAACGCCCGGGGATGCTCTTCTCCGGCGGCAAGGACTCGGTGGTGATGTTCCACCTCGCCCGCAAGGCCTTCTGGCCCGCGCCGATGCCGTTCCCGCTCATGCACGTGGACACGGGACACAACTTCGACGAGGTGATCGAGTACCGCGACCGGGTCGTGGCGGAGACCGGCGTCCAGCTGCTCGTCTCCCACGTCCAGGACGACATCGACGCCGGCCGCGTGGTCGAGGAGACCGGTCCGGGCACCAGCCGCAACCGGCTGCAGACCACCGCCCTCCTGCGCGGCATCCAGGAGAACCGCTTCGACGCGGTCTTCGGCGGTGCCCGCCGCGACGAGGAGAAGGCCCGCGCCAAGGAGCGCGTCTTCTCGTTCCGTGACGCGTTCGGCGCCTGGGACCCCCGCGCGCAGCGCCCGGAGCTGTGGAAGCTCTACAACGGCAACCACCGCAAGGGCGAGCACATCCGGGTCTTCCCGCTGTCCAACTGGACGGAGCTGGACATCTGGCAGTACATCGAGCGCGAGGACATCGACCTGCCGCCGATCTACTACGCCCACGAGCGTGAGGTCATCGAGCGCGACGGCATGCTCCTGGCCAACACCCGGTTCCTCGAGACGCTGCCCGGCGAGGAGGCCCGCACCGAACTGGTCCGCTTCCGCACCGTCGGCGACGCCACCTGCACCGGCTGCGTCGAGTCCGACGCCGCCGACAACGCCGCCGTCGTCGCCGAGGTCGCGGGCACCCGCGTCACCGAGCGCGGCGCGACCCGCGCCGACGACCGGATCTCCGAGGCCGGAATGGAAGACCGCAAGAAGGAGGGCTACTTCTGATGAGCACCCCGACCACCGCCGGTTCGGCCCCCACCACCGCGGTCCCGAACCCCGAGGCCGCCACCGTGGAGACCGGCCACACCATGTCCGACCAGGCCCAGTTGCTGCGCATCGCCACCGCCGGCTCCGTCGACGACGGCAAGTCGACCCTCATCGGTCGGCTGCTGTTCGACTCCAAGGGCATCTTCGAGGACCAGCTCGCCTCCATCGAGGCCACCTCCGCCAAGCGGGGCGACGAGTACACCGACCTCGCGCTGCTCACCGACGGGCTGCGGTCCGAGCGGGAGCAGGGCATCACGATCGACGTGGCGTACCGCTACTTCTCGACCCCGCGGCGCAAGTTCATCATCGCGGACACCCCGGGCCACGTGCAGTACACGCGCAACATGGTCACCGGCGCCTCGACGGCCGACGTGGCGATCATCCTCGTCGACGCCCGCAAGGGTGTCCTCGAGCAGACGCGCCGCCACGCCTTCCTCTCCGCACTGCTGGGCATACCGCGCCTGGTCGTGGCCGTGAACAAGATGGACCTGGTGGACTACGACGAGGCCACCTTCGAGGCCATCCGCACCGAGTTCACCGACTTCGCCGCCAAGCTCGAGGTCCACGACGTCACGTTCGTGCCGCTGTCCGCGCTCAAGGGCGACAATGTGGTCAACGGGGCCGTCGATTCGACTGATTCCATGCCCTGGTACACCGGGCCGGCGCTGCTGGACCACCTCGAGAACGTGCACATCGCCTCGGACCGCAACCTCACCGACGTCCGGTTCCCGGTCCAGTACGTGATCCGTCCCCAGCGCGCCGACGGCCTGGATCACCGCTCGTTCGCCGGCACCGTCGCGGGCGGCATCATCAAGGTCGACGACGACGTGGTGGTCATGCCGTCCGGTCGGCAGTCCACGGTCAAGGCGATCTGGGGCCCGGGCGGGGCGGAGCTGGACGAGGCCGCCGCGCCCGCCGCCGTGACGATCGCACTGAACGACGAGATCGACATCGTCCGCGGCGAGATGATCGCCCGTCCGGGCAACCGTCCGCACCAGGGCACCGAACTCGAGGCGATGGTCTGCTGGTTCGACGACGCCACCACGCTGCAGCAGAACAAGCGCTACGTCATCAAGCACACCACCCGAGACACCAAGGCGATCGTCACGGGGATGGAGTACCGGCTCGACGTCAACACCCTGCACCGCGACCCGGATTCCACAGAGCTCGACCTCAACGAGATCGGCCGCATCGGACTGCGCACGCAGACCCCGCTGATGTACGACCCGTACCGGCGCAACCGCGACACCGGTGCGTTCATCATGGTCGACGAGATCACCGGCAACACCGTGGGCGCGGGCATGATCATCGGGCCCGCCACCACGGGGTCCAACGTGGTCTGGCACGCCGGGGCCGTCCAGCGCGGGGACCGGGGACAGGGCCGCACACTGTGGCTCACCGGCCTGTCGGGCTCGGGCAAGTCCACGATCGCGTCCGAGGTGGAGCGACTGCTCATCGAGTCCGGGCACCCCGCCTACATCCTCGACGGCGACAACCTGCGGCACGGCCTCAACGCCGACCTCGGGTTCTCGGCGGAGGATCGCGCCGAGAACATCCGCCGCACCGCGGAGGTCGCGGCGCTGTTCGCGGACGCCGGCGTCGTCGTCGTCTGTTCTCTCATCTCGCCCATGCGCGCCGACCGCGACGCGGCGCGCGAGGTCCACGCCAAGGCAGATCTGCCGTTCACCGAGGTCTTCGTGGACACTCCGCTCGCCGAGTGCGAGGCCCGCGACCCCAAGGGCCTGTACGCCAAGGCCCGGTCCGGCGAGATCCCGGAGTTCACCGGGGTGTCGGCTCCGTACGAGCCGCCGCTGACTCCCGACCTGCACGTCCGCCCCGAGGACGGGACCGCGGAAGAGGTCGCGCAGCGGATCCTCAGCTCCATCCTGGGAATCTGAGCCGGTGCCCGAGGCCCTCTGGACCTACGATTCGCTGGGGCTGCTGGTCGTCAGCGCCGTCATCGGCGTGGTGATCGGTCTGACGGGGATGGGCGGCGGCGCCCTGATGACGCCGGCGCTCATTCTCGTTGGCATCCCGCCGACGGCGGCGGTCGCCAACGACCTGGTGGTCAACGCGGTCAACAAGGTCGTCGGCGCGGGCGTGCACTGGCGGCACGGTAAACCCAACCTCAAGATCGCGTTCTGGCTCATCCTGGGATCGGTGCCGACGGCGTACCTGGGGGCGTGGCTCGTCCACGCCATCGGAGCCGACGACGTACAGGGGCTGCTGAAGAAGGCCATCGGCGCGACGCTGATCGTGGCGTCCACCGCCTACTTCCTGCGGGCGTTCTTCGAGATGTCCGGGCGCATCCGCACCGGCGACGACCCCGACCCCCCGGTCAAGCCGCTCATCACCCTGTTGGTCGGGGTGATCGGCGGCCTGATGGTCGGCATCACGTCGGTCGGCTCGGGCACCGTCATCATGATGTGCATCATGCTGCTGTACCCGACCCTGGCGGCGTTGCGACTGGTCGGCACCGACCTGGTCCAGGCCGTCCCGCTGGTGATCGCGGCGGCGATCGGGCACGTCATGGTCACCGGCGTCGACTGGAACCTGCTGGTCCCCCTGCTGATCGGTGGGGCGGTCGGCACGTTCTTCGGCTCAAAGTTCGCCAGCCGCGTCCCGCAGGGGCTGATCCGCCGGGGCATCACGATCGTGTTGGCCGTGACGGCGTCGGCGATGCTGGGCGCCTCGCCGGCCCTGATCGGCGTGATCACCCTGGTGCTCGTCGTGGCCGGGCCGCTGGTGTGGAGGGTGCTGGTGCGCCGGTTCTCGGCGCACCTGCGTGCCCCCGCGGAGCAGTCGGCAGCGCGCACCTGACCCCGCCTCCCTCCGGCCCGACCCCCGGGCCGGAGGGAGTGCTCGTGTTCCGGTGGCGCACCGGCGGCCGGGGGGTCCACACTCCTTCGGTGGCCAACACCGATCTCATGTACGCGGTCATCGGGGCGGCTCTGCTCGTGGGCTCCCTCCTGCCCCGGCTGCTCCGCGGACGAGTCCTCTCCGCGCCCATCATCGTGGTGGGTGTCGGCATGCTCATCGGCTGGCTCATGCCGAGCGAGTCCCAGCTCGTGGACGTGATCGAGCACGCCGAGCTCGCCGAGCGGATGGCCGAGGTCACCGTGATCGTCGCGCTCTTCGGCGTCGGTCTGGCGCTCGATCGTCCCCTGTCCTTCCGCGGCTGGACCAGCACGTGGCGCCTGCTCGCGATCGGGATGCCGCTGTCCATCGCCGGGGTCGCGGTCCTGGGGTGGTGGGCACTGGGCGTGACCCCCGCGGTCGCGGTACTTCTCGGCGCCGTACTCGCCCCGACCGACCCGGTCCTCGCCTCGGACGTCCAGGTGGAGGGGCCGGGGACGGGGGAGGAGGCCGATGACGAACACGACGAGGCCCGCTTCGCCCTCACCTCGGAGGCGGGCCTCAACGACGCGCTCGCCTTCCCCTTTGTCTATCTGGCGATCTTCCTGGCCACCAAGGGCGCGCCGAGCGAGTGGATCTGGACCTGGCTGGCCTGGGACCTCGTCGGCAAGACGCTGATCGGCGCCGTGGTCGGCTGGGTGATCGGCCGGCTCGTGGGCGCGGCGCTCTACCGCGTCCGCATCGGTGACTCCCGACTGGTCGGCTTCGCCGATCCCGCGGCCGCGGTGGCCACCCTGCTGCTGGCCTACGGGGCCGGCGAACTCGTCGGTGGGTGGGGTTTCCTCGCCGTGTTCTGTGCCGCGCTCGGCGTCCGGTCGGCCGAGCGTGCCGACGAGAAGCACGCCCGGGCCCACGAGTTCGTCGAGTACACCGAGCACGTGCTCACCCTGCTGGTCCTGCTGGTGATCGGGGCGTCGTTCATCTCAGACGCGGTCTTCCGGCTGGAGTGGTCGCACGCCGCGGTGGCGGTCGGCGTGCTGTTCGTGATCAGGCCCCTCACCGCCTGGATCGCCCTGATCGGCGACAGCAGGCTCCGATCCCCCGAGCGCCTGTTCGTCTCGGCGTTCGGAGTGCGGGGCGTGGGTTCGTTGTTCTACCTCTGCTACGCCATGGAGTACTTCTCCAAGGACGACGGCTGGTCGCTGTGGCCCGCGGTGTCGCTGGTCATCGTCGCGTCCATCGTCCTGCACGGCGCGGCGTCGTCCCCGGCCGTGTCCTGGCTCGACCGCCACCGCGGGCGCGAGCAGGCGACCTGAGTCCGGCGGGAGCGGACCGGGCGGCGGAACCGGCGTCCGACTAGCGGGGCTCCCACGCGTCGGTGTCGAGGGTCAACTCGTGGACCTCGCCCGGCAGGTGCCCGGCGGCCAGGTCGGCGATCGTCACGGCGTCCATGACCCGGCGCAGGGCCGCGCGCGAGGCGATCCACACGTGCTGCAGGATCGCGGCACGGTCGTTGTAGACCACCGACTCCGGGCGGACGTCGTAGACGCTCACCAGGGGGCCGTCGACGGCTCGCAGGACATCGGCGACCGAGATGTCCCCCGCCTCCCGGCCGAGGAACCATCCGCCCGTCTTGCCCCGGCGACTGGTCACGATCCCGGCCCGCCGCAGATCCGACAAGATCGCCTGGAGGAACCCGTGCGGGATGTCCTGACGCCGCCCCAGCTCTTCGGCGCTCAGCGGATTGTCGCGGGGATCGTCGTCGGGGCTGGCGAGCTGGGCCGCCGCGAGTTCGACGAGTGCGCGCAGCGCATAGTCGGACTTGGCGGTGACCCTCATGCCGACAGTCTCCCAGAGGGGCCGCCTCACCGGGCGTCGGCCCGGATCAGCGCTGCGCCGGGGCGGATTCGGCGGCCGCGGCAGGGTCGATGCCGGCCTCGTCGTCGTCGTCGCCGGAGGCCCTCCGCTTGGCGAGCACGGCCCACGTGACCAGGCCGATCCACACGGTGACCAGGGACAGCAGGATCGGGGTGGTCGCCGACGAGGGCACCTCGGCCCACACCAGCAGGGTGCGGGAGTTGGTGACGACGATCAGGCCGCCGGCCGCCGTGCCGAGCACCCGGGCGGGCAGGTGCTTGACGAGCCACGCCGCGAGCGGTGCGACGAGCACACCTCCCACCAGCAGCGCCAGCGCGTAACCCCAGTTGATGCCGGCGGCGCCCAGGCCCACGAGGAAGCCGAGCGACCCGCCGACGGCCACCACGAACTCGGAGGTGTCGATGGAGCCCACGACCTTGCGCGGCTCGACCCGGCCCGAGGACAGCAGGGAGGTGGTGCCGACCGGGCCCCAGCCACCGCCGCCGAGGGAGTCGAGGGTGCCGCCGACCAGTCCGAGCGGGACGAGGAACCCGGTGCGGACCCGCCCGCGGAACTCGGGGCGACGGCCGCCGAGTGCGAGGAACCGGTACAGGACGTACAGGCCCAGGCTGAGCAGGATCGCCCCCACGACGGGCTTGGCGACGTCGGCGGGGAGGCTGGACAGCAGGGTGGCACCGGCGAACGCCCCGATCGCGCCCGGCACCGCGAGGATGCGCACGATCCGCCAGTCGACGTTGCCGAGTCGGTGGTGGGAGACGCCGGAGGCGAGGGTGGTGCCGATCTCCGCGAAGTGCACGGAGGCCGACGCGGCGGCGGGCGCGATACCGGCCGCGACCAGCAGCGTCGTGGACGTGACGCCGTAGGCCATGCCCAGGGAGCCGTCGATGAGTTGGGCGATGGCGCCGACGACGCCGAGCACGATGAGTGTCTTCACGAGTATCCCTCGAATAGTGAATCGATTAAGTCGATCAGTACAGTAGACATAAAGCCGAAGTGCTGTCTAGACCGACCTGTCTAGCGAAGGCGGGGCATCACTCGGTCGCCCGTCAAGGACGGGATCGGGCATCGCAGGGGTGGGGCGCCGGGCGCAGTGATGTTTTCGCTGTCCAGTAGTAAAAATTTATGACACAATAGCGATCTGCGCGTCGGCTGGAGGCTGACGCAGTTTCTCCTGGGGGAGCGATGAACGAGGTCGGACAGCGGCAGTGCTACGTCGAGGAAACGACCGACGGCGCGGTCTGGGGCTGTCACCGTTGCGACGCCCGCAGCGGCGTCCTGCCGTCGCGGGGCGCGGCCCGGGTCGCGGCCGACGCACACCGGTGTCCGGACGAGCCCGCCCGCGTCGTCCGCCAGTACGGGACTGGCCGGCGCCGGGGGCTGCGGTCGCGCCGTCGGTAGGCGTCCCGGGCCGCGCCCGGAGTGCGCCTCCTAGGCTGGGGGCATGACCGCCGCCACACGTACCCCGGACCAGCAACTCGCCGTCGACCTCGCCATCGAGGCCGGGAGGCTGCTGGTGGACCTGCGCTCCTCCGGCCCCACCGGTCGGGAGCTCGGCGACATCGGTGACCGCCGCGCCAACACGCTGCTCCTCGAACGGCTCGCCGCCGCGCGCCCGGACGACGCGGTCCTGTCGGAGGAGGCCGCCGACGATCTCGCCCGGGTGGACGCCGACCGCGTGTGGATCATCGACCCCGTCGACGGCACCCGGGAGTACGGCCTCGGTGACCGGCCGGACTGGGCCGTCCACGTCGCCCTGTGGGAGCGCGGCGGTGACCCGGCGTTGTCACGACTCACCGCCGCAGCGGTCGGACTACCGGCGCTCGGGGTGGTGTCGGGGGTCGACGACGACGAGGTCTACGCCGCACCCGTGGGCAACGGCGGGGTCGACGGGGGTGGCCTTCTTCCCCCTCGTACGGGCTCCCGACCGCGGATCGTCCTCTCGGCCTCCCGTCCGCCCCGGTTCGCGGATGCGGTCGCCGAGGCGGTGGGCGGGGATCTCGTGCCGCTGGGGTCGGCCGGGGCCAAGACCGCGGCCGTCGTCCGCGGTGAGGCGGACGCCTACATCCACGCCGGTGGGCAGTACCAGTGGGACTCCGCGGCGCCGGCCGGGGTGGCGTTGGCCCGCGGGTTCGTCGCGGTGCGGATCGACGGCTCGCCGCTCGAGTACAACGTGGCCGACACCTACCTGCCGGACCTCGTCGTGTGCCGCGCCGACCTGGCGGACGCGATCCTCGGTGCGATCGCGGACGAGGGCGCGGCGGGCCGATAGTCGGTCCCGGTCAGGGGAGGTGCCTGACGTCGACGGGGCCGCCGCGGCGCAGTGAGGCCAGCGCATCCCGCAGGGTCCGCGGGCGCAGGGGCGGGGACGTCCCGGCCCGTCCGGCGGCGATGGCGTCGACGATCTCGCGCAGGGCCTCGTCGGCCGCGACCGTGGGGTGCCAGCCGAGCTCCGCGCGGGCCCGGGTGGTGTGCATGAGTGGGACGCCGAACGCGAGGTCCACCCAGCCGATGCTGAGCGGCTGGAGGTGGAGCAGCCAGCTGACGTGCACCAACCTCCGCAGGATCCCGAACGGGAGCCCGACCGGAACGGCCCCGAGCTCGCGGGCGATCATGTCGCGCGTGACGGGCGGTTCGGCCGCGATGTTGAACGCGCCCTGCGCGCCGGTCGTGGCCGCGGCGGCGAGTGCCGAGGCCATGTCGTCGCCGTGGACCAGGGGGACGGTGAGGCGACGGTCCACGGGCAGGACCGGCAGGGCCCGGATCAGCCGGGCCGGTGCGAAGGCGGGGCTGAAGTAGCGCACCAGGCCCGAGGCGGCCTCGCCGTGCACGATGAACGCGGCCCGCATGCGGGCGATCGTCGGGGTTCCCGGATGTTCGCGCTCATGCTGGTCGAGCAGGTGCTCGGCGGCGGTCCTGTGGTGGTTGTAGGCGGCGGTCGGAACGCCACCCAGCTCGGCGCCCTCACTGACGCGGGTGTCCACGGACACCCCGGGGCCGCCGTCGGACACCGGGGCGTAGGCGCCCACGGAGGACTGGTGCACGAGATGCGGCACTCCCGCCAGACGGCAGGCGGTGACGACCGCGGCGGTCCCCCCGACGCCCAGTCGGCGGTGGTGGTCGACGTCGCGGGTCGGTTGGAAGCCCCAGGCCAGGTGGATCACCGCGTCCGCGCCGCGGAAGACCTCCACCAGGTCCTCCGCGCGGGCGTACGACAGGTCCACCCGATGCCACCGCGCGCCGTAGTAGGGCGGCGTGGCCGGGGGGATCCGGCGGCACAGTCCCACCACGTCGTGCCCGTCGGAGAGCAGACGCCGCACGAGCGGGGTGCCGACGTTGCCGCTGGCACCGGTGACGACTACCCGCATCCGGCGGGCCGGGGTATCGGATTCCGGGTTCTGCGTCATCGCACCATGGTCGGCGACCCGCGTGGGCCGCGCATCCGGTCCGGGGTGTGTGGCAGGTGTCCGCGCGTGTGCCGGGAACGCGCGTGTGTCGGGAACGCGAGCGGCCCGGCCCCGCGTGCTGCGGGACCGGGCCGTCGCGCCGGCAGGGCCGGGTGCCGTAGCGCCGGCAGGGCCGGGCGCCGTGGGGGCTCGTGCCCGCCGGCGGGGGAGGCTACCGGTCGGTGACCAGTGCGCCGGCGATGGCGGCCATGAACGCGTCCTTGGCCAGGGACATGCCCTCCTGGCTGGGGCGGATGCCGTCGGCCTCGGTCATGGTGGGGTTGCGGAAGTACATCGCGAGCAGGCCGGCGGAGAAGACGCCGAGGGCGGCGCCGGCGATCTGGCGGGGCACGACCGGGGTGAGGAGGGCGGCGCCGATGCCGATCTCGGAGTAGGCGACGAACTTGCCGAAGGAATCGGGATCCAGGTTGTTCACGGCGGGCACTCCCGTCGCGGCGAAGCCCTGTAGACCCTGGGCGGCCTCGGTCGGCATGCCGCGCTTGCTCAGGCCGGAGTTGAGGACGAAGGCCCCGGTGACTCCACGGAGGATGGCGTTGGACAGACTCACTGTGTTTCTCCCTCTGGTGCGGTGACGGTCGACGAAATCGAAGTAGTTGATACGACACTTTGGTGACGTGACATCAAAGAGGGTGACGCACAGAGCGGCGTCCGTAATCCCGCGGGGGGACGGCCGGGCCGGATGCGGGGGAGGCCCGGTGGTGGAAAGGTGCTTGGTATGAGTACGAGCAGCCGCGACATCACCGACAAGCCCCACACGGATGCCGACCCCGACACCGGCAAGCCCGAGTCGCCCACCAAGCTCACCGGCGGAGCCTGGAAAGTCGGCCTCAAACGCGCCGCAGGGGAGTTCTCCAAGGACAACTGCACCGACCTCGCGGCGTCGCTCACCTACTTCGCCGTTCTCTCGTTGTTCCCGGCGCTTCTCGCCGTGGTCTCGCTGCTCGGTGTGTTCGGCCAGGGGCAGGCCACGGTCGACGCGGTGATGGGCCTCGTCGAGGGTTCGGTACCGGAGCAGACCCTCAACGAACTCCGCGGGCCGATCGAGGGACTGGTCAACACTCCGGCCGCCGGGATCGCCCTGATCACCGGTATTCTCGGCGCGCTCTGGACGGCCTCCGGATACGTGGGCGCCTTCGGTCGCGCCATGAACCGCATCTACGAGGTCGAGGAGGGGCGCCCCTTCTGGAAGCTCAAGCCGCTGATGATCCTTCTCACCGCCGTGCTGCTGATCCTGGTCGCCCTGGCCGGCGTGATGTTGGTCGTCAGCGGGCCGATCGCCGAGTGGGTGGGGGATCTCATCGGTCTCGGCTCGACGGCGGTCACCGTCTGGGGCATCGCCAAGTGGCCGGCGCTGGTCCTCGTCGTCGTCGTCATCCTGGCGGTCCTCTACGGGTTCGCCCCCAACGTGAAGCAGCCCAAGTTCCGCTGGATCTCGCTCGGCGCGGTGGTCGCGCTGGTGGTGTGGGGCCTCGCGACCGTCGGCTTCTTCTTTTACGTGACCAACTTCGGCAGCTACAACGCGACCTACGGTTCGCTGGCCGGCGTCATCGTCTTTCTGCTCTGGCTGTGGATCACCAACAACGCCTTCCTGTTCGGTGCCGAGGTGGACGCCGAGATGGAGCGCGCCCGTGAGCTCCAGGCGGGCATGCACGCCGAGGAGACCATCCAGCTCCCGCCGCGCGACACCACCGCCAGCGACAAGGCGGCCGAGAAGCAGCAGAAGGCCATCGACGAGGCTGCAGACGTCCGACGCGAGGCCCAGGTCGACCAGGCCCGCCACCGCGACTGACCCCCGCCCGGCCCCGACGGATCAGCCAGTGGGCGCGGCGTCCGCCCCATGCCCCGCCCGGGAGGTCACAATCAGTGCATGAGCACTTCTGGCGGGCCCGTCGCGACCATCCGCAGACGGTTGCGAACGGTGCGGATGGTGTTCACGAGGTCGGTGTCGGAGTTCCTGCGTGATCGGGGCCCGGACCTCGCGGGGTCGCTGACCTTCTACGGGGTGCTCTCGCTGTTCCCCGCGGTCCTGGTCGTGGTGTCGCTGCTGGGCGTGTTCGGCCAGGGCGACCGGACGGTCGACGCGGTCATGGACATGCTCTCGGACGTCGCCCCGCCGGAGATCCTGGACCCGGTGCGCGGGCCGATCGAAACGCTGGTGACCACGCCCGCCGCCGGGACCGCGCTCATCGTCGGAACGGTGGTCGCCCTGGCGTCGGCCTCGCGGTACGTCTGGGCGCTCGGTCGGGCGATCAACGCGGTCTTCGGAGTGGAGGAGGGGCGCCCGCTGTGGCGGCTGCTGCCCTCCGCGGTGATCCTCACGGCTCTGCTCATTCTTCTCGTGGCGGTCGGTGGCCTCGCGCTGGTGTTCACCGGGCCGGTGGCGGAGACGGTCGGCGGGTGGATAGGGCTGGGGGACACGGCCCTTGCGACGTGGGAGATCGCCAAGTGGCCGGCCGGGCTGGTCTCGGCGATCCTCGCACTGGCATTCCTCTACCGGTTCGCACCGAACGTCACGGAGCGCAAGCTCGGCTGGGTCTCGCTCGGGGCGGTGGCGGCCCTGGCGATCATCGGCGTGGCTACGGCGGGTTTCGACTTGTTCGTCTCCCGGTTCGGCAACTTCAACGAGGTCTACGGTTCGCTCGCCGGCGTGATCGTGTTCCTGCTGTGGTTGTGGCTGGTCAACATGGCGGTGGTGTACGGCGCCCGCCTGGACGCGGAGGTACTGCGGGTGCGGCAGTTGCGCGCCGGGATCCCCGCGGAGGAGGCGGTCCGGGTGACCCCGCGCGACAACTCGGCCTTTGAGGCGCACAACCGACGCCGCGCCAAGATGCTCGCCGCGTACCGCGAGCTGCGGCGTGAGGACACCGACTCCCGAACCGTAGACGCCGAGCCCGCCGACACCGAGCCCGCCGACGCGCAGAAGTAGCGCGCGGGAGGGAGGTAGGGTGCCGACAGTGTCTGATCGAGACCGAGACCCCGGACCGAAACCCGCAGAGGGCGTGCCGGAGGGCCCCGCCTCCGGCACGCGACCGGAGATCTGGCGGCTGGACCACCCGCAGTACGGCAGGCTCGAGTTCGCTGTCGGCCGATCCGACGAGGTGCACGCGGTCGACCCCGGTTACCCCCTCCGGCGCAAACCCGAGGGGGAGACGGCAGGGTCCTCGCCACTGCAGAGCCCTGCCTGCGCGCTCCTGAGGGACGGGGTGACGGTGGCCAGGGCGCGGCAGATCAGTGACACGAAGCTCTCGCTCGACGCGGACCCGCCCGAGCCGGGCGAGCACAGCACCGCGGCCGCGTCCGTCTCCGGCCCGCGAGTGCAGGTACGGACCAGCATCACGGACACCGCTGTGCGGCAGGTGGTCTTCCGCGAGGGCAGGGACGTCGTCCACTTCGATCCACCGCCGGGCTCTGCGGCGGAGGCGAGGCAGGACGCGATCGCGGCCTCGCCGTGGAAGCGCGTGGCCTATCCCGTCGCGGCCGGTCTGGGCCGGTCCGGGTGGGCCATCGCCGTGCTCGTCCTACTGCCGCTGATCGGCCGGGTCCTCGAACCGGTCGTCGAGTGGATCCTCGAGCGGCTCCCGGACATCGACCTCCCGTGGCCGGACATCTCCCTGCCGACCATCCCGCGGCCCGACATCACCCTGCCGTCGATCTCGTTGCCCGAGGTCACGGTGCCGGGGTGGCTCGAGTTCATGCTTGAGTACAGCAAGGTGTGGGTGCCGCTCGTGGCGGGCGTCGTGATCGCGGTGCTGGCGGTGAGGCACTCGCGGCGGTCGAGGGCGATCAAGCGACGGTGGGAGGCGGGCAGGCACGAGGACCCGGCAGGCGACGACCCGGCAAGCTACGAGCCCTCGGGCGACGACTGAGCCGGGCGGTAGGGTTGAACCCATGCGCCTCGTCGTCACCGGGGGAGCCGGGTTCATCGGCGCCAACTTCGTCCACACCGCGGTCCGCGAGTACCCGGACGCCCACGTCACGGTGCTGGATTCCATGACGTACGCCGCCAACCGCGCCAACCTGAAGGGGTTGCCCGACGAGCGGGTGGAGTTGGTCGAGGCGGACTGCGCGGACCCGGCGGTCACCGACCGGCTGGTCGCCGAGCTGACGGGGCCGGACGACGCCGTCCTGCACTTCGCCGCGGAGAGCCACAACGACAATTCGCTGGCCACCCCCTGGCCCTTCCTGCACTCCAACATCGTCGGCACCTACGCCGTACTCGAGGCGTGCCGGCGGCACGACGCGCGCCTGCATCACGTGTCGACGGACGAGGTGTACGGTGACCTGCAGCTCGATGATCCGGCCAAGTTCACCCCGGACACGGCGTACAACCCGTCGAGCCCGTACTCGGCCACCAAGGCCGGGGCCGACATGCTCGTGCGCGCGTGGGTCCGCAGTTTCGGGGTGCGGGCCACCATCAGCAACTGCTCGAACAACTACGGGCCGTTCCAACACGTCGAGAAATTCATCCCGCGTCAGATCACCAACATCCTGGACGGTCGCCGGCCCCGCCTCTACGGCAGTGGGGCCAATGTGAGGGATTGGATCCATGTCGACGACCACAACGCGGCGGTCCTGCGCATCCTGGCCGCGGGCGAGCCGGGCCGGACGTACCTCATCGGCGCGGACGGCGAACATTCGAACCTGCAGGTGATGCAGATGATCTGCGACCTCATGGGGGTCGCCGGCAGCGACGGGGGAAACGGGGCCGGCACCGGGGGGGATCCCGGTTTCGATCACGTCACCGACCGGCCGGGCCACGACCTGCGGTATGCCATCGACGCCACCGCCACCCGCGAGGAACTGGGCTGGGAGCCGCGGCACACCGACCTGCGCGAGGGCCTGCAGCAGACGATCGAGTGGTACGCCGCCCACCGCGACTGGTGGGAGCCGGTCAAGGAGCGCGTCGAGGCGAAGTACGCGCGGACGGAGACGGTGCTGTGAAGGGCATCGTCCTGGCCGGCGGCAGCGGCACCCGGTTGAGCCCGCTCACCCTGGCGACGAGCAAGCAGTTGATGCCAGTCTACGACAAGCCGATGATCTACTACCCGCTGTCCACGCTCATGCTGGCGGGGATCCGGGAGATCCTCGTCATCACGACCCCCCAGGACGCTCCGCAGTTCCGCCGGCTGCTGGGCGACGGCAGCCAGTTCGGCATCGCCCTGAGCTATGTGGAGCAGGCGGCGCCGGAGGGGCTGGCGCAGGCGTTCGTGCTGGGTGCCGAGCACATCGGCGACGAGTCGGTGGCGTTGATCCTGGGCGACAACATCTTCTACGGACCGGGCATGGGCACGCAGCTGCGGCGCTTCGTCGAGCCCGAGGGTGGCGCCGTGTTCGCCTACCGCGTCTCCAATCCGAGCGAGTACGGGGTGATCGACTTCGACGCCGACGGCCGCGCGATCAGCCTGGAGGAGAAGCCAGAGGACCCGTCCTCCGATTTCGCCGTCCCCGGCCTCTACTTCTATAGCGCCGACGTGGTGGACGTGGCGCGCGGGCTCGGCAGGTCCGCGCGCGGCGAGTACGAAATCACCGACATCAACCGGCACTACCTGCGCGAGGGCCGACTGCAGGTGGAGGTGCTGCCACGGGGCACGGCGTGGCTGGACACGGGTACGCACGCCTCCTTACTCGACGCGGGCAACTACGTCCGCACGATCGAGGACCGGCAGGGCCTGAAGATCGGCTGCCCGGAGGAGGTGGCATGGCGGATGGGATATATCGACGACGACGAGCTCACCGTCCGCGCCCACAACCTGCGCAAATCGGGGTACGGCCTGTACCTTCTGGACATTCTGCGCCGCGAGAAGGGGCGCAACCTGTGACCGCCGGCCGGTGGCCGCGGATCCTCGCGACGGGCGGTCGCGGACAGCTCGGGCACTACCTGGACAGGCAATCGAGGCGTCAGCTCGGCGGTGGCGCGGTCGCGGTGGGCCGCGACGAGCTCGACCTCACCGACCCGGCCTCGATCGCCTCCGCCCTGGACCGTCACGCACCGGAGGTCGTGATCAACGCGGCCGCGTACACCGACGTCGATGGCGCGGAGGACGACGAGGTCACTGCGCACGCGGTCAACGCCGACGGCGTGGAATCGCTGGCCGTGGCGTGCCGCGACCGCGGGATCCGGCTGGTCCACATCAGCACCGACTACGTCTTCTCGGGCGAGGTCCCCGGCGGGGGAGACCCGGCCACCGCTCCGGCGCTCGAGCCGCACGACCCGACCGCGCCGGTGACCGCGTACGGGCGCACCAAACTCGCGGGGGAACGGGCGGCGCTGGCGGTGTACCCCGAGACGACGATCGTCCGCACCGCGTGGGTGTACACCGGCCCCGTGCGCCACGGGCAGGGGCTGCGCGGCTCGGACTTCGTCGACACCATGGTCCGCCTCGAGCGCGAGCGGGACACCCTCTCGGTGGTGGACGACCAGTGGGGTTCGCCCACCTACACGGCGCCGCTGGCCGATCAACTGCTCGGCCTCGTCGGCGGGGAGGCCTGGGGCGAGTTCGACGCGCGGGGCCTGACCCTGCACCTGGCAGGGGTAGGCCGCGCGACGTGGTTCGACCTCGCCCGGGCGGTGTTCACGTGGTTCGGCGCGGATCCCGAGCGGGTGCGACCCTGCACCACCGAGGGGTACCCACGCCCCGCCCCGAGGCCGGCCTTCTCCGTGCTCTCCGATGCCTCGTGGCGTGCCGTCGGGCTGGAGCCGATGGACGACTGGACGCAGGATCTCGTCCGCGCGATCGCCCACGAGGGCTGGATCGCCCAGCGACAGCGGGAGCGGGGCAGCCTCCCCGGGCCCGGGTCGTGAACCGGACCCGCCGCACAGTGCTCGCGGCCGGGAGCGCCGCGGTGGCGGCCGCCGCCGTCGCCGCGCTTGCCCTCACCGCGTGGGGCGCGTTCCTGCTGCAGCCGCGCGCCGACGAGCCCGTCCGCGCCGACGCCGTGGTGATGCTCGCCGGCGCCGACGACGGTCGCCACCTGTACGCCCGGGACCTCGTGGAGGCCGGGTACGCCGACACGCTGCTCGTGAGCAACCCCGGCGGCAACTCCGAGACGGTGGCCCGGCGACTGTGCACCGGAATCGCGCGACCCTCGGGCGCAGAAGTTGTGTGCTTCTCGCCCGACCCGCGCACCACCTGGGGCGAGGCGCAGGCGGTCGCCTCGATCGCGCGGGCGCGCGGGTGGGACCGGATCCTGGTGGTGACCAACCGGCCCCACACCCTCCGGGCGGGGACATGGATGCGCAGCGCCACCGGGCTGGACGTGCGGATGGTGCCCGTCGAGCGGCTCGACCGCGGGATGCTGCCGGTTCATCTGGTGTGGGAGGCCGCCGGATGGATCAAGGGCCGCGTCAACGGCCACTGGTGACCCCGGGCGGCCGGGGTGTTCCGCGCGAGGCGGGGCTCAGGCGGGCCGGGCCCGCATCGCCGACGGGGCCGCGATGGGCGCCCGGGTCGTGAGCCGCGGCGAGGACAGGCCCTGGTGCGCTCTGGTGATCCTCCCGAACACGGCCGCGCGGTCCATCGGACGGTGCGGGAGATCCAGCGCGCGGCGCACCTCCGACGGCACCAGGCTCGCCGCGGCGTCCACGACCGTCGTGCACGACCGGTGCGCGATCACCGAGTTCTCCGTGACCCCGGGGCAGGCGCGGGCGTCCTCCCGGAGCTTCCTCGCGGCGCGGCGACCGGCATCGGTGGGCCGGGCGCGGCCGCGGGACCTGCGCAGGAGCTGCTCGAGTTCGCGGACGGTCGAGGGGAAACTGCGGGCACCGTGGAGCCGCGCGAGGCCCGCCCACTGGTAGACGTACCGGTCGGATTCGGCGGTGGACAGGGGACGCCCCGAGAAGCGCTGGAAGGCGACGAGCAGGGCCCACGTCATGGCGGCCTGCGACCACTCGATCAGCCCGGGGTCGGAGCCGTAGAAGTAGTCGCCGTACTCGGTGGTGCCGGAGAACGAATTGTGGTCACGGCGGGCGTGCTCGATGGTCACCATGGCGTCGTCGACCGTGCCGAACGTCGAGATCTCCACGAGGTCGTGCAGGTAGTCGTCCATCGTCCACGGCTCGGCGTCCGCACCGCACGCGATCATCCCGGCGGAGTAGGCGGGGTCGGCGGCGAGCATGAGCAGACCGGTCGTGATGCCGATCGGGGTGGACACGTCGCCGTGGACCCGCCAGATGGGATCGCTCGCCGTGAACCACCGCGGGCCCGGGATATCGAGGATCGAGCACACGGGTGAGTCCGCGCCAGCGCGTGGAATTAGTGGTGACATGCACACACCCCGGGGTAGTGGAGCCGCCCGAGGGGGCGGCCGGATGGGACCTGTCACGAACTCTAGCGCCCGGCGGCGCCGTAGTGAAGGAAAGCCGGAGGGTCCGCTGAGGAGATGCCGTGAGGCCCCGGCGCGGCCTGGCACACCGACATGGCCTCTAGGCTGGGCGACGCACGCCAGACGCATTCCGACCCTCGCAAGGAGACGGCTGTGACCGCTACCCCCCTGCCCGCCCCCCGGACCGGCCCCGTCGTCCCGGACCGCTTCGCCGGCCGCACCGCGCTCGTCACCGGCGCGAGCCGCGGGATCGGCCTGGGCATCGCCCGTCGCCTGCTCGCGGAAGGCGCGTCGGTGGTCATCACGGCGCGCGGCCAGGAGGGGCTCGACGACGCCGTCGCCGATCTCGGCACACCGGAGCGGGTGCTGGCGGTGGCGGGCAAGAGCGACGACGAGGACCACCAGCGTGAGGTCGTGGCCCGGGCCGAAGAGTCGTTCGGGCCCATCGACCTGCTGGTCAACAACACCGGGATCAACCCGGCATTCGGCCGCACGGTGGACATCGACCTGGCCGCGGCCCGCAAGATCACTGAGGTCAACGCCCTCGGCACCCTGTCCTGGACGCAGAAGGTCTACCACTCGGGCCTCGGCGAGCGCGGCGGCGCCGTCGTCAACATCGCCTCCATCGCCGGCCTGGCACCGTCGCCGGGGATCGGCTGGTACGGCGCCACCAAGGCGTTGGTCATGCGGCTGACCCAGGAGCTCGCCGTAGAGGTCGGACCCGCCGTGCGCGTCAACGCCGTCGCCCCGGGCGTGGTCAAGACCAGGTTCGCCGAGGCGCTGTATTCCGGCCGCGAGGAGGCCATGTCCGCGGCGCTGCCGGCCGGGCGACTGGGGGTGCCCGAGGACATCGCCGGTCCCGTGGCTTTCCTGCTGTCCGATGACGCGCACTGGATGACCGGGCAGACCCTCGTCGTCGACGGTGGCGCGCACATCGTCGGCGCGGGACTACAGGGCTGACGGGGCGCGGGGACCCGGACATGACCTCTATCCAGGAGTACTGCGCGTCGACCGGTCGCATTCTCGAGGCGAGCCCACCGATGGCCGTGGCCGCACAGCCGCTGACCTGGGTGGACAGCCCGCCGTGGCAGCGCATCGAATCGCCCGAGCCGTCCGCGGTGATCTACGTGGACCCGGGTGCGCACCGTGACGGGTTCTCACCCAACGCGGTGGCCACCTGCGCCCGTGTCGCGCCCGCGATGGACACCGAGCAGGCGGTCGAGATGATCGTCGCCACCGCCGACGCACTGCCCGACTGGACTCTGCTCGAGCAGGTCGCCGGTGAAGGGGACGAGTCCGCCGGCGCCGTCCGCAGCGTCTACCGCTACCTGCGGGGCATGTACACGGCCGAGCCGGGCCGGATGGCGACCTCGAGTCTGATCGTGGGATGGAGCGACGACGAGGCCACCTACATCTTCCAGTTCGTCGTCACCG
This sequence comes from Dietzia sp. IN118, assembly GCF_032905965.1. NCBI lineage: Bacteria > Bacillati > Actinomycetota > Actinomycetes > Mycobacteriales > Dietziaceae > Dietzia > Dietzia sp. IN118. Next base: position 729,312 of record NZ_JAUMSR010000001.1, read on the forward strand.
GCTGGGACGAGGACGCCTCCGTCCACGACGACGCCATGGGCTGCCTGCTGATCGGCGAGTGGACGGCAGCGCAGATCGTGGACGCGATGCGCGGCTAGGGTGGTCGTCACCCGGGCGCCGGGGGCGACCGGGATCGATAGACAACGGGAAGGCGGGACCGGAGTGCAGCTACGCGAGCTCAGCGTGTCGGGGGCGTGGGAGATCACCCCCCGGCAGATCTCTGACGACCGCGGGGTGTTCCACGAGGCGTTCACCGACGAGACCTTCCGTCGGATGACCGGCCACCGTTTCGATCTCGCGCAGGTCAACGTGTCGGTCTCGGGGGAGGGGGTCCTGCGCGGCCTGCACTTCGCCGAGGTCCCGCCCGGTCAGGCCAAGTACGTGCTGTGCCCGTCCGGCACGGTGTTCGACGTGGTCGTGGACGTCCGCGTGGGCTCGCCGACCTTCGGTGAGTGGGCCGGGGTCATCCTGGACTCCGTGGAGCAGCGGGCGATCTACATCCCCGAGGGCGTGGCGCACGGTTTCCTGGCCCTCGAGCCGCAATCCACGGTGATGTACTTCTGTTCGGAGGGCTGGCGGCCCGGGGCCGAGCACGTCATCGACGCCTTCGATCCCAAGATCGCGATCGACTGGCCCGGATCGGCCCTCGACGGCACCTCGATCGAGCACGTCATGAGCGAGCGCGACCGCGACGCCCCGAGCCTGCTCGACGTCGCCGCTGCGGGCCGGCTCCCGCAGTGGGAGGAGTGCCGGGCCCACGTCGAACGACTGCGTGAGGCCACACCCAGGGTCGACGCCGAGTGGCGGCCGGACGAGAACTGACATACCCTTACGGGTATACCCCCTAGGGTATGATGTCGGATCTGAGGAGATTCTTATGTGTTACCCCGTCACCTGCCCCGTCTGCGGCAAGACCACGTGGGACGGCTGCGGTCAGCATGTCGACCAGGTCAAGGACACCGTCCCCGCCGAGCAGTGGTGCGACGGCACGCACGAGGCCGCCGCGAACTGACCCGGTCCGGTCCGGTCCGAGCCGGGCCCGGCCCGGGGCCCGGGGTGACCAGAGGGGAGCGCCACGCCCCTCGCCACGCCCCGGTGGGGGCGCCCCGGCCCCGTCCCGGCCCGTCGACGGGCGCCGCGGGGTAGAACCAGGGGAGGCTAGCCCCTCATCCCCTCCGGAGGCCCCATGAGCACCCCCTTCGTCCTCGTCGAGCGCAGCGGCCCGATCGCCCGCGTCACACTCGATCGGCCCGAGCGTCGCAACCCGCTCTCCCTGCAGATGATGCGGGAGGCGACGGCGGCGATCCGCGACCTCGGTGACGACCCGGACTGTGGGGTCGTCGTGCTCACCGGGTCCGGCCCCGCACTGTCCGCCGGGCACGAGATCGGTGAAATGGTCGACCGCACCCTCACGCAGGAGCGCGAGGTCTTCACCACGTGCGTGCAGCTCATGGAGACCATCCAGGCGATCCGGCAGCCGGTCATCGCCGAGGTGCAGGGCCACGCGATCGCCGCCGGCTGTCAGCTCGTCGCCACCTGCGATCTGGCCGTGGCGGTCGACACCGCGCGTTTCGGCACCCCGGGCGTGAAGATCGGCCTGTTCTGCTCGACCCCCATGGTGGCGGTCTCCCGCTCCATCGGCCGTAAGCGGGCCATGCAGATGCTGTTGACCGGTGAGACGATCGACGCCGCCACCGCGGTGGACTGGGGGCTGGTCAACGAGGCGGTGCCCGAGGGCCACCTGCGTTTTCGGGTCGATGAGCTGGCGCTGCAGATCGCCGACTCCAGCCCGCTGACGTTGGAGATCGGCAAGCAGGCCTTCTACAGGCAGATCGATCTGCCCCAGGACGAGGCGTACCGCGAGATGGCCGAGACCATGGCCACCAACGCCGTCACCTGCGACGCCCAGGAGGGCATGTCCGCGTTCCTCGAGAAGCGCGCCCCGCAGTGGCGCGGGGAGTGACGCGCAGCGCGCACTAGGATCGTCGCCATGGCGATCTCGGTGATGACGGTGTGTACGGGCAACATGTGTCGGTCGCCGCTGGCCGAGCGTCTGTTGGCCGCGCGAACCGCGGCAGCCGGACTCGATGTGTCGGTCGACTCCGCGGGGACGCGGGCGGCCAATGGCGTCGAGATCCACCGCGAGACCCTGCGGGTGCTGCAGGGGTACGGGGGAGACGGCGGGGGCTTCGCGTCGCGACTGCTCACAGCCCGGCTGCTGACAGGACGCGACCTCGTCCTCACCGCGACCCGGGCGCACCGCGATGCCGTGCAGGAACTGGCGCCGTTGCTGTGGAAGAAGACCTACACGATCCTGGAGGCCGCCCGGCTCGCCGACTCCGACGAGTCCGTCACGCTCGCGGGTCTGTCGCGGGCGAGGTTGAGTATCGACACCGACGATCCCGCGCTCGACGTGGAGGATCCGATCGGCCGGGAGCCGGAGGTGTTCGACCGCACGGGGGCGCAGATCAGCGACGCCGTGGACTCCATCGTCCGCCTGCTGTCACGCAACTGACCCGGCCGACGAGACCTGTCCGGGCAGGGCTGCATCGGGCAGGGCTGCGCCGGGACCCGTGCGCTGCCGACGTCAGGGGTCCAGCGGTTTGCGACGGTCCAGATCCCGTAGGAAATCAGGGTCGTCGTCCGGGGCGATCACCCGTGGGGGAGCCGGCCGTGACCCGGGCCCGAAGGCCCGCCACAGCAGGATCGCCACGGTCACCACTCCGATGAGTGCGAACAGCCAGATCACTCGAACCTCCTTCCCACCACGATACGTATCCTGGGGACCATGAGCGAGCGAGACGAGACAACACACCCCGCGGAGGGGACGGCCAGCCCGGCGGCCAGACCGGAGGGGTCCGCGCCCGGCGCGCGACTGGCCCGCAACATGGTCGTCTACACCGTCGTCCGACTTCTGCTGGTGGTGGCGTTGACGCTGCTCATCATCGGGATCGGCAGCCTGGCGGGTGTGCAGGTCCCCGTGCTCGTCGCCGCGATCATCTCTGTGTTGATCGCGTTGCCCCTGTCGATGGTGCTGTTCAGCCGGATGCGCGCGCAGATCAACTCCGATATCGCGGCGGTCGACGCCGGACGACGGGAGAAGCGCGAGGACCTGCGCCGTCGGATGAACGAGGCCTGACGCTCGTCGCACCAGACCGGCGTGCGGTGTCCGGCCGGAGTTCACACCCGGTCGGAGGGCATGCCCTCGGAAGGTCAGCCCTGCGGGCCGCCCGGCCAGAACGACCCGGGCCAGCGGAATGCGGGGAGCCCCACTGACGTCCCCGACTCGGTGGGGGTCTGCGACCCGGTGGGGCCGACCGACCCCGACGGGGCGGCGGACATCACGGATGTCAGCGGGCCCGGCTGCGGTTCCTGCGGCGCCTCGGTCACGGTGGGCACCGTCGTCGGCTGCTCGGACGAGCCGGTCCCCGTGGGGGTGGTGTCGCCGGGTTCGGTGGTGCCGGGAGTGCTGGTCCAGGGAGTGGTCGGATCCGTCACGACGGGCTCGGTACCGCCCGGCTCGGTCGTGGGCGGCGTCGTGGGCGAGGTGGGCGACGTCCCGTCGGTCGGGCTCGTCGGGGAATCCGGATCGTCCGTGTCGGGATCCTCGGTGCCCGGCTCATCCGGATTCTCGGTCGTCTCCCCGTCGCCGAGGAGCTCCTGATCATCCTCGAACCCGATATCGGTTCGCGGCTGGGCGGGCGTCCACTGTTCGCCCGTCGTCTCGACGGGTGCGGTCTCGCTGGGAGGCGCGTAGGTACCGGCCTCCTCGTCGGGTACGTACAGTGCCCCGGGAGCGGGCTGGACCCCGATGTAGTACCTGCTCAGGCAGTGATCGGTGACGTTCTGCGATCCGTCGGTGAAGATGGTGAGGCCGGGCGTCCCGCCGTCGGCCTCCGTCGCGCATCGCGCGATGAACTTCCCGAGCTGCTCGTCACGCTCGGTGGTGGTCGGCGACGTGATCTCCGTCGCGGACGCAGAGCGCGGAGCCTCGGAGAGCACCTGTGGCTCCGGCTGCGCGCAGGACGCGGCCACCAGCGCTGTTGCGCCGGCCGCGAGGAGCACCCGAGTTCTCATAACGATAGTGTCTCAGTTCTGCCAAAGGATGGCTACCGGACGGACGGGGTGGAGTCTTTTTCACCCCGGAGGACGGTCGGGAAGCGCGAGCATCTAGTCCGACGCGACCCGGGATCGGACCGCCCCGACGGAGGCGACGGCGGCGGCGAGGACAGCCGCGAGGACGCCCCCGAACCCCACCTTCACCAGATCGGCCACGGGTACACCATCGTTACCGACCCCACCGAGGTCACTGAAGATGCCTCCCGCGCCGGAACCGGTCCCCGTGAGCGCGGCCGCCCCGGCCGTGCCGAAGGCCGCCCCCAGCAGCACGCCCAGGGCTGCGGCGCAGGCGGCCACCAACGCGGTCTCGAGGACAAGCATGAGCCACACGCCGAAGCGGGTGACCCCGACGCCTCTGAGCAGGGTGATCTCCCGGGTCCGTTCCCGGACCGCCAGCGTGAGCGTGTTGGCGACCCCCACCAGGGCCAGTGCGACCGCCACCGCCAGCAACAACGAGCTGGAGGTGAGGACGGTCCGGACAGAAGTGGCGATCTGCTCGCGGGAGGCGAAGCTCTCGGTCACGGCCGCATCGGGCGCGGCGTCCACGACGGCGGAACGCACGCCCTGCAGTGCCGACTCGAGTTGCTGACCGGCCAGGGAGTCATCCATGCGCAGCCAGACCTCGGTGCGTGGGACGAACTGGGTGGGCACCTCCACACCCTCCGGCCACGGGGACCCGTCGGGCAACTGCGCCACGGGCCAGGCGGGCACGCTCCCGGGCGCGGCCAGGGCCCACTGATCGCTCGTCCGACGCACGACCAGGTCGCGACCGTCGTCGTCGGAGAAGAAGGTGAACCGGACGGTCTCGCCGTCGCGGGCACCGGCGGCCACGGGGGAGGACTCCGGGAGCACGATCTCCCCGGGCCCGGGCAATACGACGTCGCGGCGCATCACGTCGCCGACCCGCTCCGGGTCGGCGACCCTGAGGACCGTGCGCTTTCCCCCGGGGCCCTCCGCGTACATGTCGGTCACGACCAGGGACTCGTCCACGCCCGGGAGCTCCGCCAGCGTCCCCGGCAGTCCCTCGGGCAGGGTGTCGCCGCTCGATGCGGTCACGGCGATGTCCAGCGGGACGCGGTCGACGAGCCGTGCCTGGATGGCCGGTCCGAGCAGGGCGATGCCGGTCACCATCGTCGCGGTGAGAGTCACGCCCACCAGTACGGCCGCCGAGGTGGCGGCGGTGCGGCGCGGACTGCGGGCGATGTTCCGTGCGCCGAGCAGACCCACCGGGCCGAGCAGCACTCCCACTACGCTGCCGAGCGCCCCGAGCAGGGTGGGCAGGGCACCGGCGACCACGGCCAGGATCCCCAGGAACGCGAGAACGCCCCACGCGCCGGCCTCGACGACGGCCCCCGCCTCGACGGCCGCCGACATCGAGTGCCAGCCGAAGGCGCCCACCACGGCACCCACCGCGACCATAGCCAGCCGCCGCCACCACGGGTCGGGCCGTACATCGGCCGGGCGCAGCGCCTCCAGTGGGCTGCCGGAGGTGGCGCGCCACAGGGGCGGGAGAGCGGTGACGAGGGTGACGCCCACGCCCACCGCGGCGGCGAGCAGATAGGCGGATCCGGGGACGCTGACCTCCTGCAGGGGAATCGTCACGCCGAGTCGGGGGGCCTCCCGGGCCGCGAGTGAGACCGCGAACCGACCCAACGCCAACCCCGCGGCGGTCGCCACGGCGCCGACGACCAGGGCTTCGGCCATCCCGGACAGTCGCAACTGCAGCCGCGAGGCGCCCAGGCAGCGCAACAGTGCCGTCTCCCGGACGCGCGCGGCGAACACCACCGCGAAGGTCGTGCCGATGACCAGGGCGGCCACCGCGACGGCCAGCAGGGTGAAGGCCAGCAGGGCCCGGGTGTAGACGTCGCGGCTACCGATGAAGGACTCCGCGAGAGCGTCCGCCTCGGCCGCGCCGGTGGACACCTCGACGGCGGACGTGCCCGGGATCCGGTCCAGGCGCTGCTCGATCTCCGCCGCCAGCGCCTCGTCCGACACCGTGCCGTCGCCGGCCACACGGATATCGCCCCCGGCCCCGTTCGGCGCCCACTGCTGTACCTGCTCGTCGACGGTGTAGAGGGGGAACGCCGAGTTCATGTCCGGTTGCCCTGCAAGGTCGAACAGCCCCACCACCGTGACGGGGACGGGATCACCGGCGCCGCTCGGCAGCACCTCGAACGTGGCGCCCAGCGGGAGGTCCGCGTCACTGCGGATCGCCACCTCACCGGGAGCGGCGGGGAGCCGCCCGTCGGCCAGCGGTTGCCAGCGCAGACCGTCGTCGGTGGCGAGCGCCGTCGTCGTCGTCACCTGTTGGGCGCGTCCCTCGGCGCGGACCCGCACGTAGGTCTGGGCGTCCACGGTGACGGCCCGCACCCCGGGGGTGGCGGCGATGGCCCCCAGGCCGAGCCGCTGGGCCTCGGCCGCTTCCTCGCGCGCGGCGTCGGTGCCGGCGGAGGTGCGGTCGCCGAGGTTCTGCACGAGCACGGCGGTGCCCGAGTACCGCATCCCGAAGGTCGCGTCGGCGCTGGCGGTCATCGTGCGGAGTACGCCCACCGAGGCCAGGACGAAGCCGACGGCCACGGCGATCGCCAGGATGGTGCCGAGGTAGCGGCCCGCGTGTGCGCGCAGCTGACCCAGGACCAGGTGGGGGCTCACGTGGTGGCCGGCCGGCGGCCGGTGAGCGAGCGCATGGCCGTGTGGACGGCCTCGGGGGTGGGGGAGGGGACCTCGTCGGCGATCCGTCCGTCCGCCAGTACCACCACGGTGTCGGTGTGGGCGGCGGCGTGCGCGTCGTGGGTGACCATGACGACGGTCTGGCCGGCCTCGCGGACACACGCGCCGAGCAGTCCCAGCACCGACTCGCCGGACTCGGAGTCGAGGTTGCCGGTCGGCTCGTCGGCGAACACCACGTCCGGGCGCGGCAGGAGGGCGCGGGCGATGGCCACCCGCTGCTGCTGGCCGCCGGACAGTTCGTGCGGGCGCCGCTTCAGCAGGTCGCCGATCCCGAGCTCGCCGACCAGCGAGTCGAGGCGCGACCGGTCCGGGCGACGCAGCGCCATCCGCACGGGGAGCGCGATGTTCTCGCGTACCGAGAGCGCCGGCACGAGGTTGAAGGACTGGAACACGAAGCCCACCCGGGTGCGTCGCAGCCGGGTACGTCCCGCGTCACCCAGGCGGGTGATCTCGGTCGATCCGATCGATACCGTGCCGTGGTCGGGCGTGTCCAGGCCGGCCAGGCAGTGCATGAGGGTGGATTTGCCGCTGCCTGACGGGCCCATGACCGCGGTCCAGCGCCCCTTGTCGATCGCCACGTCCACGCCGTCCAGTGCGCGTACCTTCACCCGCCCGTGGGAATAGGTCTTGCGCAGGCCGTGGGCCCGGATCGCGATCTCGGGGGGTGGGGTCACGTGGGTCCTTCCGTCGCGGCGTGGCGTCCGGAGGTGAGTGTAGGGACCCCGGTTGTGGAGACCCGGTCCGACACGACACCGCACCTGTGGCCCATGTGACTGATGTGACGTATGGTACCTGTGTGACTGGGCCGGACCCGGTCGTGCCCAGCTCCCGGACGACAAGGTGACCTCATGTTCCAGCGACGCTCGCACCGCACCGCCCCCCGTGCCCGTTCCCTCGCCCTCGGCGGCGCCCTGGCCGCGCTCGCCGTGGTCGGTGGTGGCACCGTCGCCGCGGTGGGTGCGCCCGCCGCCGTCGACGCCGGCGACATCCAGCTGACCCAGAACGCGACCGGCCAGGCCGGTGCGCAGGAGCTCCCGCTCGGCACGGCCGTCAACCTCGACCTCGAGCCCGTCGTCGCCCAGGCCGCCGGCGGCACCATCCCGCCCGGGACGACGGTGCAGGTCACCGGCCTGCCCGACGGTCTGACCCAGAACGGCTGGGTCATCTCCGGCACGCCCACCCGCGCGGGCGAGTACGAGGTGCTCGTCACCGTCTCCAACTCGGGGATCTCGCAGTCGGAGAAGGTCGCCATCACCGTCACCGACGGCGCGGGTGCCCCGTCGGAGGACGAGGAGGCGACGACGAGCCCGGCCATCACGAGCCCGGCCGCAACCACGGCGACCACCACGGACGAGACCGCGACGACCGAGACCACGACGACCGCCACGCAGTCCGACCCCACGCTCTCGGCGGTCCCCGGTGATCCGACCGCCGAGGACGACACCCTCGCCGGCGATGAGGGTGACGGAACGGGCGCCGGCGACGGTGAGACGACCGGGGACGACGACGAGGTCGGCGCCACCCCGGATCTGTGCGCGGTCGTCGGGGACGGGCAGATGGACGGTGCCTCGCTGGCCCAGCTGGTGCCGCTGGTGACCGGTGGCGACGATGCCGAATCGGCCGGACTCGTGATGGTTCTGCTCAACACGGTCGTCAACCTGCTCCCGTCCGTGCTCGGCGAGGGCGGCTCGGTCGAGAGCCTCGGCTCGGTGGGCCAGATCCTCTGCTCGATCTCCCCGTCGCTGCTCGGCGGCCTGACCGGTGGAGAGACCGCCACGGGCGGGGCGACGACCACTGCGGGCGGCGATGCCACCACGGGCGGGGCGACGACCGGTGCGGCTGTTCCGGGCGACGGCCCCGCCGCGCTGCTGGGTCTGCTCACGACCGGCGCGGGCAGCCTCGGGCAGTGACCTTCCCCGCGCCCCCGGGCAATGTCCCCACGGGGCGCGGGTCGGGGCGATAGAGTCCCCCTGTCGACCTCGGGCGGCCCGGTGGGGCGCAGTGGCTCGATTACCTCCGTCGCCGTCGAAGAGGGTCCATCACACATGTTCACCCGCAAGGTCGTCACCGCCGCCGCCGCTGCACTCGCGCTGGTCGCCCTGTCCGTCCCCGTCGTCAACGCGCAGGACGACGGTGCCCTCCCCGGTGAGACCACGTCCGGCAGCATCTCGCTCGGCAGTCTCGAGGGGGGCGACCCCGACGCGTCCAGCCTCGCCGGAGGGTCCGAGGGCGCCTCGAACGACGCCTCCGGCGAGGGCGGAGTCGACGGTGAGGGTGCCGATTCGGGTTCGCTCGGTGGCGGTTCGCCGGGAAGTCTCGACTCCGGCAGCCTCGACTCCGGCAGTGGGGACGACACCAGCGTCGGTGACCTCGCGCCCGAGACCGATGAGGTCTGCGAGCTGCCCGCCCTGGGCGGCTCGGTCGCCAAGTTCTCCCCGCTGCTGGGGATCGACGGCGTCCCCACCGGCGTCATGGATCTGATCACCTCGGCGCTGGATTCCTTCCCGAATCTGCTCGACGTGGTCGCGGGGGAGGGGCGCGGGTCGGCGCTCGTCGGCGAGGCCGGCTCGCTCAGCGAGGGGCTGTGCTCGCTGGTCTTCGGCGGCGAGATGGTCCCGCCGCCGGTCACGGTGATCGTCGACGGTGACGGCAATCCTGTCAGCACGGTCACCGGCACGGCCACCGCCAGCTCCACCACGTCCGCCCCGGCCACCACCACGACCTCCGCCGACGAGGCCGGAACCGGAACTTCGATCGCCGCCTCCGACGATGCGAGCACCGACGGTGCGAACCGGGACGGTGGCGACCCGGACGACGCGGATGCCGGTGAGGCGGCGCTCGCGACCTCGGTCCCGGTCCCCGGCGCCTGACCCCGCCTCTCGGTCTCCTGCGGCCCGGCCCCGACACGGGGGCCGGGCCGCCGTGATTTTCCCGCGGCCGTCTCCCTGCGGCGCTGCGCATGCCGAAGCGGTGAGCGCGGATCCGCGCGCGCGAATATACCCAGGGGGTGTGTTACTGGTGTGGCTTATGAGAACTAAGTGACTTATGTGACAGAAGTAGACAGTCGGTGTGCATGTGGTTAGAGTGGCACTCGTAATGGTCTGCCCTCCCGTTCCGCGGAGTGAGCGATCTGAACCCCTCCGGAAGGAACCAGCCGATGCGTGCTCGCCTCGCCCGTCCTCGTCGTATCGTCCGGGGTCGCCTTGCCGCCCCCGTCGCAGCCGCAGCAGCGGTCGCGCTCGTGGGCGGAATGGTCATCGCCGCTCCCGATGCGCCCACCGTCCGTGACGACATCCAGACCGTCGCCGTGGCTGCCCCATCGTTCAACGCTGGCGCGGAGTTCTCCTTCGACGCCGGGACGCTGGTCCAGGCCACCCAGTCGGCCGGGTTCGTCATTGAGGACGTCACCGGACTTCCGGAAGGGCTGGAGTATGACGGCAACGGCCGCATCTCGGGCGCGGTGACCACTCCGGGCGTGTACACCATTCAGGTGACCGGTCGGGGCATGGGCGGACTAGTCACGATTCCCGTCACCCTGACGATCAACAACGCCAATGGTTCCGCGCCGGCCGGCGCCTCGGGCGAGGGGACGGCCGCAGTCGAGGGCAGCCTGGGCGGCGAGGCGCAGGCCGGTGGCCAGATCACCACGGGCTCCGACGGCACGGACGCGATCCTCGGCGCCGTGGCGGGCATCGTCTCCTCCCTCGGCGGCGACGCCGGTTCCGTTGCCGAGCTCGCCGCAGGCTCGACGGGTGAGGGCGGAGTCACCCCCGAGAACCCGGACGCCCCGGATGCGCCGACCGGCCCGCTCGGCAGCGCGGCCAACGGTGGGCTCGGCCTCGGCAGCCTGTCGAACGGCGCACCGGAGACCCCGGACGTGCCGGACACCGACGCCCCCGGCACCGAGACCCCGGTCAACGGCTCGCTCGGCACCCCGGGCTCCACCGCCACCGGGGAGGCGACCGGCGATGCCACCGGCGGCCTGGACACCCAGAGCCTGGGCCCGCTGGCCCCGCTCGGTTCCCTGATCGACTCGGGCGCCCAGACCGGCTCGACCACCGACGGCGACACCGAGACGACCGGCTCGACGATCCCCGGTTCCACCACCACCGGCGGAACCCAGACCGGCGCCGAGATCGTCACCGGTGGGGACCTGACCGGCGGCGGCGAGATCACCGTCCCGGGTTCGTCCTTCCCCGCGGACACCGGTTCCCTCGGGGCGCTGGCCCCCGGGCTGGCGCTGACGGGCGCCGCCCTCCTCGGCATCGCCGGCCTCAGCCTCGCGCTGGGCGGCGGCTCCTCGATCCCGGGCTCCACCGCGATCCTGCCTGCCCTGCCGGGTTCGACCACCACGGGCGGCACCACCACCGGCGGATCGAGCGACACCGGCAACGGTGGCTCCTCCGGGTCGGTCGCCCCGACCGTGGCCGCTGGTGCGCCGACTGTCGCCGCCGGCGCCCCGAACAGGGTCCAGGCCCCCGGGCCGACGGTCGCCAACGGTCGCGGCTGATCTACAGGCTCCCGGCGGCCGGGTAGGTCGCCGGTGACCACCTCCACCCCGGGGTCGTCTCACTTCGTGAGATGGCCCCGGGGTGTGGTGCATTCCTGGGTTACCGTGGGGCGGTCGTGATCTCGCGGCGGTAACCACCGAAAGGCGTGTATGCATATCTCCCGTCCTGTCGTCGCCTCCTCCCTCGCACTCGCCGCCATGGCCGCGGTCGGGGTCGCGTCCGGCCAGGCGGAGGCGCCCGACCACGCGCCCCTGGTCGTCGAGGCCACCGACGTGGCACCCGCGGCCCTGCCGTCCCTGACGCTGCGCGTCGGCGAGTACATGGAGCGGCGGGTCAGCGACTACGTCACTCCGCCCCCCGGCGCCTCGATCCAGTTCCGAGGCCTGCCGCCCGGGCTGTCCTACGATCCGGCCACCACCGCGATCAGGGGCACCCCCACCGTCGCGGGCGTGTACGAGCCCGTGGCGACCGCCTTCATCTTCGGCGTCCCGGTACGCACCGAGACGACCACGGTCACCGTCACCGGCGGTGCGGGCGGGACCACCGGCGGTACCGGTGGCGGCGGCGCCCCGGCACCGCGTCCCGCGCAGGCCCCGGCCCCGGCTCCGGCACCCGTGGCCGCGCCGGTGGCCCCTCCGGCGCCCGGCACGATCACCATCGCCGACATCGACACGCTGCCGGTGCCCGAGCAGGTCAAGGACGCCCTCCGCGGTGCCGCCCTGGCCCTCAACAACGGGATCCAGTCCGCCTGGAACGCCGTGCCCGAGGGCTCACTCGGCAAGTAGTCCACCCGGCACTCACTACATTCGGCACTCAGTACATCCGGCACGAAGTCCGCACGTACATCGACGGCGGCCGGTCCCCGAGGTGGGGGACCGGCCGCCGTCGTCTGTACCGCGCCGGGCGCGCGGGGGCTCGTCGCCGGGCCTCAGCGGACCGCCGGGGTGAACGCGCACCGCCGGGTCAGAGCGAGGCGATCACGAACCCGGCGCTGACCAGCACGCTCCACGCGAGCATCGCCATCCCGGCCATCGTCAGCGCGGGGATGAGTCCGGCACCGATCGCCCGTGCGCGCACCGGCGCGTTGGCCTTCCACGCCACCGGCAACGCCAGCAGCCCCAGCAGCGCCCAGGGCGTCGCCGGGATCAGGGCGAGCGTCGCCAGCAGCGGGACCAGCAGTTCCAGCACCGCGTGCAGGCCGCGGGTCCGCGAATTGCCCAGGCGCACGGCCAGCGTGATCTTGCCGGACTCGGCGTCCGAGGGGATGTCCCGCAGGTTGTTGGTGAGGTTCACCGCGCACGAGAAGCTCCCCACCGCCACGGCCGCGACCACCGCGTACCAGGTGACCGACCCGAGCTGCGTGAACTGCGTACCGATCACGGCGACCAGACCGAAGAACACGAACACCGCGACCTCGCCGAACCCGCGGTACCCGTACGGGGTCCTGCCGCCCGTGTAGAACCAGGCCGCCAGGATGCAGGCCACCCCGACCAGGATCAGCCACGGTGCCGACGTCGCACTGAGCACCAGCCCGGCGAGCCCGCCCAGCCCGAGGAACCCGAACGCGGCGCGCTTGACCGTCGCCGGCCGTGCCAGTCCCGAGCCCACCAGTCGCAGCGGGCCCACGCGGTCGTCGTCGGTGCCGCGGATGCCGTCCGAGTAGTCGTTGGCGTAGTTGACCCCCACGATGAACGACCACGCCACCACGAGCGCCAGGAGCGCCTGCCACCACACGAACCCGCCCGCGAGCGCCGCGGCCGCCGAGCCGACGAGCACCGGGGCGAACGCGTTGGGCCAGGTGCGGGGGCGGGCGCCCTCGAGCCAGTGGGAGAGCGTGGCGCCTCCGGGCTCGGTGAGGGTGGCGTCGGTGGCGGGAGTGGTCTCGCGGTGGGTGACGGGATCGGTCTCGCGGCTCATGCCCCGATTGTCCCATCGATGACGCCCGCCGCGACGCCGCGTCGGTCCACCTTGCCGCCCGGCAGCGTCGGCAACGCGTCCAGCACGGCGACGACCGCCGGCGCCGAATGCGCTCCCAGCGACGCGGCCACGTGGGCGCGCAGGTCGTCCGGGGACGCGGGGGAGCGGAGTGTGACCGCCGCGACGGGCCTGGTCCCGAGCCGGTCGTCCGGGATCCCGACGACGACGACGTCGACCACCGCAGGATGCGTGCGGAGGGCATCCTCCACGGTCTGCGGGAGGAGCGTCAGCCCACCCACGCTCAACGCCTCGTCGAGCCTGCCGAGGATCCGGAGCCCGCCCCCGGGGGCGAGCGTCCCGGCATCGTCGGTGCGGAACCATCCCTCCCGGGCGAACGCGGGGTGACCCGGTGCGTTCCTGTACCCCGACGCGAGCTGCGGGCCGGCCAGCCAGACGCGGCCCTCGTCGTCGTCGACCTCCACCGTCACTCCTGGTAGCGGGTCGCCGTCGTACACACATCCGCCCGCGGTCTCGCTCATGCCGTAGGTCCGGACCACCCGGATCCCGGCGTCGGCGGCGCGGGCGAGCAGCTCCGGTGCGGCCGCAGCCCCGCCGAGCAGGACCGCGTCGAGCTCGGCCAGTGCGGCGACGGCGTCGGGCGGGCCGTCGTCGAGGACCTTGGCCAGCTGACCCGGGACGAGCGAGGTGTACGCGCGGTCCGCCACCGAGCTGACGCCCCCGGCCGCGGACTCTCCCGTCCCGGCGCGGGTGCCGCTACCCGCGCGGCACGCGGCCACGGCGTCGGGCAGGGACGAGGGGTCGAACCCGCGGGTCACGTCCATCACGACCGGCTCGTGCCCGGCGCGCAGCGACCGCAGGATCACCTGCAGCCCGGCGATGTGGTGCGCGGGCAGCGCGAGCAGCCAGCGACCGGGCCCGCCGAGCACGGTGTCGGTCGATTCGGCGGAGGCGGCGAGCGCGGCGGCCGAGAGCATCGCCCCCTTGGGCGTGCCGGTCGACCCGGACGTGCTCACCACCAGCGCGGTCCGGTCGTCGATCGGGTCACCGGGGCGTTGGCTGTCGACGAGGATCCGGGTGCGCGCCGGGTCGTCGGCCGGCACCGGCAGCAGCGCCGGTCCGTGGTCGTCGAGCATCTGCGCCAGCGCGGGGAACACCTCGGCGACCGCCGCGCCGCCGGGGACGGGCAGGGTGCGCAGTTCGCGGGTGGCGTCCATGGCCGGCAAGCCCCCGACCGTCAGTAGTAGTACGGGTAGTCGTCCCAGTTGGGCTCGCGCTTCTCGAGGAACGCGTCGCGGCCCTCCACCGCCTCGTCGGTCATGTACGCCAGCCGCGTGGCCTCACCGGCGAACACCTGCTGGCCCATGAGTCCGTCGTCGGTGAGGTTGAACGCGAACTTGAGCATCCGCTGCGCGGTGGGCGACTTGCCGTTGATCTGCCGCGCCCACTCGATGGCGGTGTTCTCCAACTCGGCGTGGTCCACCACCCGGTTGACGGCACCCATGTGGAACATCTCCTCGGCCGTGTACGCCTGGCCGAGGAAGAAGATCTCGCGCGCGAACTTCTGGCCCACCTGCTTGGCCAGGTAGGCGCTGCCGTAGCCGGCGTCGAAGGAGCCCACGTCGGCGTCGGTCTGCTTGAACCGGGCGTGCTCGCGGGAGGCCAGGGTCAGGTCGCTCACCACGTGCAGCGAGTGCCCACCGCCGGCCGCCCACCCGTTGACCAGGCAGATCACGACCTTCGGCATGGTGCGGATGAGCCGCTGAACCTCGAGGATGTGCAGCCGCCCGCCCTCGGCCTTGACGCGCGCCTCGTCGACTTTGTCGGCCGTGGCGCCGGCGACGTCCGAGTCGTGCTCGGTCGAGTACTGGTATCCGGACCGGCCACGGATCCGTTGGTCGCCACCCGAGCAGAACGCCCACCCGCCGTCGCGAGTGCTGGGCCCGTTGCCGGTGAACAGGATGGTGCCGACGTCGGGGGAGCGGCGCGCGTGGTCGAAGACGCGGTACAGCTCGTCCACGGTGTGCGGGCGGAACGCGTTGCGCACGTCGGGGCGGTCGAACGCGATCCGCACGATCCCGTTGACACGGCCCTCGCCCACGTGGCGGTGGTAGGTCAGGTCGGTCAGGTCCTCCCCGTTCCGGAAGCCCTCGACCTCCCGCCACTGCGACGGGTCGAACGGGTTTCCGGTGGCCTGGTCCTGCGGTGCGCTGCTCTCGGTCATGGGTTCGACATTAGCGTGGAGCCATGACATCCGTACCGGGCCCCGAGTCGATCGACGATCTGCTCGCCCGCGTGCACGTGGTGGCCCTGCCGATGAGGGTGCGGTTCCGCGGCGTCACCGAACGTGAGGTCGCGCTGATCGATGGCCCCGCCGGGTGGGGCGAGTTCGGCCCGTTCGGAGAGTACGACGATGCGGAGTCCGCCCACTGGCTGGCCTCCGCGCTGGAGATGGCGTGGCAGGGCCCGCCGCCGGCCCTGCGTTCCCGGGTCCCGGTCAACGCCACGGTCCCGGCGGTCGCGGCCGGGGAGGTCGCGGCGATCCTCGACCGCTTCCCGGGCTGTATGACGGTCAAGGTCAAGGTGGCCGAGTCCGGGCAGCAGCTCGTCGACGACGTCGCCCGCGTCGCCGCTGTCCTCCAGGCCCGCCCCGGCGCGCGCGTCCGGGTGGACGCCAACGGGGCGTGGTCGGTCGCCGAGGCCGCCCACGCGATCCGGGTGCTGGACCAGGCGGTGCGTGCGGACGACGTCGCGCGGGCCCCCGGCACCGGCCCGGTCTCACTGGACGGGCCGGGCCTGGAGTACGCCGAGCAGCCCTGCGCCACCGTCGAGGAACTGGTGCAACTGCGGGAGCGCCTGGCCGCCGACGGGGTGCACGTGGACGTCGCCGCCGACGAGTCCATCCGCCGCGCCTCCGACCCCCTGCGCGTCGTGCGGGCGGGTGGCGCCGACCGGGCGGTGGTCAAGGTCGCGCCGCTGGGCGGGCCTCGGCGCCTGCTCGCGGTGGCCGACGAGCTCGGGGTGCCGGTCACCGTGTCCAGCGCCCTCGACTCGGCGGTGGGCGTCGCCGCGGGGGTCGCCGCGGCAGCCGCGATGCCCGGTGGTGCCGGGCGTGGCCGTCCCGGACCCGACGACGACAACGCGATTCCCGCCGCAGGTCTGGGCACCGGCGGGTTCTTCGTCGAGGACGTGGTCGAACCGGGCACGTTCGCCCTCGAGGACGGCTGTCTCCCGGTCCGCCCGGTGGCGCCGGACCCGGCGAGACTGGAGGGCCTGCGTGTGAGCGGTGAGGTCCGCGA
The DNA here is from genome assembly GCF_032905965.1 of Dietzia sp. IN118. Taxonomy (NCBI): domain Bacteria; kingdom Bacillati; phylum Actinomycetota; class Actinomycetes; order Mycobacteriales; family Dietziaceae; genus Dietzia; species Dietzia sp. IN118. Next base: position 745,906 of record NZ_JAUMSR010000001.1, read on the forward strand.
CTGGTGGCTGGACCGGATCCGCCGCTGCTACGAACTTCTCTGAGCGGCCCCGCCGCAGCTGCCCCGCCGCTCCGCCGCAGCCGCCCCGCCGCTCCGCCGCAGCCGCCCCGCCGCAGCCGCGCCTGGCCATGGCGTCTCG
>NZ_JAUMSR010000001.1:746054-837062 GCF_032905965.1 Dietzia sp. IN118
GTCTCGCACGCACCGCGGGGAGGGCGAGACGCCATGGCCAGGCGCGGGGACGCCCATCGCGGACAACGGCAGGAGCACGACGCCAGATCCAGGAGCGGCTGGCGGGGGATTTCGACGCCGCGCCGGGCGCGAGACGCCAGGTCCGGAAGCGAGACGCCTTGCCCGGGAGCGAGACGCCATCGGTGGGGGCGGGGGCGCCGGGCGCTGGCCCGAGGTCACGCTGCGCGGCCCGGGCCCCGTCCGAGGGAATTCTGGATCCTCATCGCCTCGCGGATGATGGGCACGATCCTGCCGCGCAGATAGTCCTCCCACTGCCAACGCCGGAAGATGTTGCCCAGTGCTTCGATGATGTTCTGCCGCTTCTTCTCGTCGCGCAGCTTCTGGCGGACGGACCCCTCGCCGTCGTCGATCCCGTACTTCCCCGACCCGTCGGCCTCGCCGACGAGCCCCCATTCTTCCCAGTACATGTCTACGAAGGTCGAGGTCCCGTCCGGGAAGATGAACTCCCGCTGGAGTTGCGGCATCGGCAGACCGGCGCGGCTGATGGTGACCCTGCTGACCGATTCGAGGACAGACTGGGCGCCCGGATCGGCGAACGCCACCACCGCCCGGGCCCTCGCGATGCCGACCCTGCCGGCAGCTGCCTCGAGCTCTGACGCCAGGTCGCCCGAGCTGCACAGATTGCGACGCAACGCCTCGTCCGCCGCACACACCGCGCCGGTGAAGGGACTCGACCGCGCGACGTCGACGATCGTCCGCGCCGGGGTCGTCACCGGGATCCCGTCCACCTCGGTCACGACGTCGGCGAGATCGAGATTGTGGCAGATCGTGTTCTTCCTGCGCCTGCTCCCGCTCCCGGGGCGGTGCCTGGTGGTGGTGACCCGCAGGGTATCCATTCCGTGGACGGGGAGGCCGTGCAACACGAGGGCCGACGTGTGGGACATCGCAGTCCCCGGGCTGATGCTCCCCGCCGCGGCCCGCGAGCGCATCTCGAGTATGGCCTCGGCCTGGTCGGGGCCGGTGGGGACGTCCGATGTGAGTGCGTAGACGCCGTGGCGAACGCGGTAGAGCTGACCCGTTCGTTCGGCGTGTTCTCGTGCTCGGCGGCTGTACCCGCGCGCGAGGAGTTCGGCTGCGGACATGACGACTGGGCGGGAGTGATCGGTGCTCATGTCCAAGCAGTATTGCGCTGGGGGAGGCGGGGATCGCCGCAGCGGGGGCCGCTTCCGGCTCGGCCTGTGGAGACGGCCGGGGTTGTGGATTCCGGGGCACGGGCGGTCGTGTGCAGGCGCGTCGGAAAGAGCTCGACGGACTGTCGTCTACTTGACGGACTGCCGGCTACTTGACCGGCTATGCACCGCCCGCGCCCCAGCCGCGCGGCCCAGCCGCGTGCCACCATGGCGTCCCGCCCACACCGCGGTGCACGCGAGACGCCATGGTCAGGGGCGGCTGCAACAGGGGCAGCTGCGGCAGAGCTACTGCGACAGGGCTAGTGCGACTGGGGCGGGCGCCGCAAGGGCGGCCGACGCACGGGCTGCTGCTGGAGGCGCGGCCGGACGCGGGACCGGTCACCTCCGGGACCCACTCACCTCCTCGGCCGGGGCAGTTCGCGCGTGCGCGGGGCGTACCCCCACTGGTGGCGGCCCAACCGCGACGGCGGCAGCAGGGATCCGAAGTCGGGCAGACCGTCGTCGGCGAGCATCTCGTCATCGATCGTCACGCTCACCACGCGTCCGAGCAGCATCGCGCTGGTGCCCAGGTCGATCACGTCATGGCGCACGCACTCGAACGCGATCGGCGCCTCGGCGACCCGTGGCGGCGCGACGACGTCCGAGGGGTCGGCGGTCAGCCCCTGCATCTCGAACTCGTCGACCTCCGGGCCGACGGGCGCCGAGGTGGCGTTCATGACCTCCATCAGCGACTCGGTGCCGATGTTCACCACGAACTCGCCCGTCCCCACGACGTTGCGATAGGTGTCCTTTCGCCCGATCGAGGTCACGGACAGGATCGCCGGGTCGGCGCAGGCGACGGTGAAGAACGAATACGGCGCGAGGTTGGGCACCCCGTCGGCCGAGATCGTCGACACCCACGCGATCGGGCGCGGTGTGATCGACGCGGTGAGCAGGGCGTACATGCCCTTGGCCGGGGGATCATCCGGGGTGTGAACGATGCGCATCCGCCCATTGTGCCGCCGTCTGCGTTGCCGTTTCGGTCATAGCCCGGTGGGGCATGTCGACGCTGCTCTAGCGTGGGGACGAATCGACGGGTGCAAGAGTGAGCGGTCGGCGTTGACTGGTCGGCGAGCGAGAGGAGCCGGGGCTATGGCGGCGAACGACGGGATCCGGATCCCCCTGCGCGACCAGCTGTGGCTGCTCATGGACCGCCCGGACAACCTCATGTACATCAACTGTCTGGTGTGGTTCGCCGAGATCCCCGACTGGGACGAGGTCACCCGGGCCATCCAGACGCGGATGGTCGAGGCCCACCCGGTGTTCCACCGCATCCCGGTCCGCCGGGGCCGCCGCTGGTACTGGGTCGACGACCCCGACTACGACATCTCGAACCACCTCGTGCGCAGCCGGCTTCCCGAGCCGGGCGGTCGCGCCGAGGCCGAGGCCTACATCGCCGAGCAGATGGCGGTGCAGTTGCCGAAGGGGCAACCGTTGTGGCGGGCCGAGTTCATCGAGGGCTACCACGGGCACGAGGGCGAGCAGGAGGGGGCGCTGATCCTGTTCCGCGTCCAGCACGGCGTCGTCGACGGGATCCGGCTCACCCAGCTCGTGCTGGGTCTGTGCGAACACGAGGACGACTCGTCCCTGCCCAGCGTCGGCCGGGATTTCGCGCCCTCCGGCGGCGGCATCCTCGGGGCGGTCACCGGCGCGGGTGCCGGACTGGCCAAGGACTCGTGGGGGATCGCCCGGGGCGTGACCGGCGCCACACTCCGGTTCCCGCTGACGCTGGCCCGCCTGGCGCGGGACGTCGCGGCACCCGGTCGGACGCTGACGCGGGTCCCGACGCGCGTCGTGGAGTCGTTGACGGACAACATCAACGCGGAGAACCGGACCGCCAACACCTACCGGGGCGTCTTCCGGCTGCTGTTCGAGCCGCGATCCCCCGAACTGTCCTGGAGCGGAAAGGCGCACGCGGAGAAGAAGGTCTCCTGGATCGCGGGGCTCGACCTGGCGGCGGTCAAGCGGGTGGCGAAGGTGCACGACACGACCGTCACCACCGTGATGCTGGCCGCCGTGTCCAAGGCGCTCACCGAGTACCTCGACACCCAGGGCGACCGGCGGGTCTCCGACATCAATCTCATGGTGCCGATGGCGGTCTCCCCGGTCGGTGACGAGTTGCCGGAGGAACTGGGTAACCACATCACGCTCATCCTCATGAGACTCCCGTTGTGGGTCGACGACACCGACGAGCTCATCGAGGCGATCACCACGTCGATGACGCGGGTGCGCTATTCCCTCGAGCCGCACGTCAACTTCGCCACCATGCTCACCGTGGCCGTCACGCCCGGCCCGGTGGCGCACGCGGTGATCGACCTGTTCGCCAACAAGACCGTCGGCCAGCTGACCTCGGTGCCCGGGCCCGTCTCCACCGTCTCGCTGGCCGGCAAGCCGGTGTCGGGGATGCTCGGGTGGGTGCCGATGAGCGGCGACCAGGCGTTGGGGATCTGCATCTTCAGCTACGACGGCACGGTCTCCGTGGGCATCGCCACCGACGCCGAACTCATCCCCGAACCGGGAGCGGTCGCCGGGATGATCGAGGGCCAGTTCACCACGTTCGACGGCTGGTACGACGAGGACTGAGCCCGCCGCCGGCCACCGAGGGCCGGCCACCCCGCCGCCGGCCACCACTTCGCCGTTCACCACTGCGTCGGTCACCACTGCGTCGGTCACCACTGCGCCGGTCACCACTGCGGGGCCGGCACCTCCGGGTGCGCGGCGAACCAGGCTCCGATGTAGGACATGTCGATGCCCTGGTCCTCGGCGATCAGCTCGTACATCGTCCGGCTGTCGATCGCCTCGCGCAGGATGTCGGCGTGTCCGGAGTGGCGGGCGATCTCGTTCAGCGCGTGCATCGCCGCCCAGCGTCCGTTGAACGGCGGCTGGCCGGGCGGGAACCACGGCATCTCGGCGGGTACCGGCACCGGGGCGTCGAGGTCGCACGTCCGGAGGTTGTCGAGGGCGGCGGAGTGCCGCCGGTCGAATTCGGCGAGGATCTCCTCGGCGGTGGCGTCGGGGTCGACCCGGTTGACGGTCTCGGCCCAGGCGAACGCCTCCGGCAGCGACCGCCCGTTGCGGGCGCGTCGGGCGCGGCGGCGGCGCGGGCCGTCCAGCTCTCGCCGACCTCGCCGATGTGCAGGATGAGCCAGCCCAGCGTCAGTTCGCTGGTGGGCAGGGGGCAGGCGCGCAGCTGGTCGCCGGTGAGGCCGTGGACGATCGACCGGGCGTTGACGAGCGCGGCGTCGATCCATTCGAGCAGGTTCTCTCGCTCGGTGTCGCGGGTGGCGGGGAACAGGGGCATGACGACTCCTCGTGTGTCGGGTGTTCGTGGCGGGCAGCAGGACGACGGCGTCGGTCGGGGACGACGGCGGCGCCGCCGTGTCAGCGGGTGTGGGCGTACACGTCGCGGAGCAGGCACATCTCGGCGCCATGGTGGATGACCTCACGGTTGATGTGCAGGACCAGGGCGGCCATGGAGTACTCGGCCCACGGGCCCTCGGCCTCGCCCACGGGGGCGGCCAGGGCCTCGGCGTCGAGCGCCCGCACGCCCTCCATCCAGCCCGCGTAGGTGCGATCGAGTTGGGCGAGTCCGCCCGCGGCGTCGCCGGCGTAGGTGTGGGTCATGTAGTCGTGGGGCGGTCCGCCGAAGTGGGAGTGCCACCGGGCGCCGAGGACGCCGACGACGACGTGGCCGATCCGCCACGCGATGGTCGTCAGCGGGGCGGGAACCGGCTCCGGGAACTCGAAGTCGATGGTGTACTCGCCCTCGCCGCCCTGCATGGGCGCGGTGCCGGTCCCACGGGGTCGGACGTCCCAGGTGCGCTCGTCGGCGGCGGGGAAGAAGTGGTATTCGTCGTCGGTCATGCCCCCCAGGCGAGGCCGCAGTTGGCCGTTCCAGTGGAAGTCGAGTTGGTCGACGAGCTGGGCTGTCCAGTCGATGGGGCGGGTCGTGGGGGTCACGGTGGTCTCCTGACGGTGGTGGTGTCCGCCCAGCGTGTCAGCCCATCCGGACAGGATCGGTCAGCTGAGGGTGGGACACTGCTGGCATGACCGAGGACAGGATGCCCACCACCCAGCGCGTGCTGGGCCTGCTCGACCTGCTGCAGCGGCGGTCGGTGTGGACGGGCGACGAGCTGGCGGCCGAGCTGGGGGTGACCACGCGGTCGATCCGCCGTGATGTCGACCGGCTCCGTGACCTGGGGTATCCGGTGGAATCGGAGCGTGGCGCGGGTGGTGGGTACAGGTTGGGCTCGGGCCGGCGCCTGCCGCCGCTGTTGCTCGACGACCGCGAGGCCGTGGCGGTGGCGATCGCCCTGCGGCTGGCCGCGGGCGGCGCCGTGGCGGGCGTCGGCGAACACGCGCTGCGCGCCCTGACCAAACTGGACCAGGTCATGCCCGGCCGGTTGCGCGAGCGGGTCGCCGATGTCGCCGAGTCGATGGTCGCGGTCCCCGGCTCGGACACCCCGGTGGAGCCGGAGCTACTCATCGACCTGGGCCACGCGGTCCGGGGCACCGAGCAGGTGCGACTGGAGTACCGCGACCGGGCGGGCCGCGACACCGAGCGTCGGGTGGAGCCGTACCGGATCGTCGTGCTGGGCCGGCGCTGGTACCTGCTGTCCTACGACCTGGACCGCGCGGACTGGCGCACCTTCCGGCTCGATCGCATCCGGGCCGTCCACCGCAGCCGCTGGCGCTTCACCCCCCGCCCCGACGTGCCCGATCCGGCCGCGCACGTGCAGCACGCGGTGACCGCGGCGCCGTACCAACACCTGGCGCGGGTGGTGGTGTTCGCACCCGCGGCGGAGGTGGTCGAGCAGTTCCCGCCCACCTACGGGACGGTCACCGAGCTGCGCGCCGAGGACCACCCGGACGGCCCGGCCTGCCGGCTGGAGACCGGGGCCGCCGACCTCGACGTGCTGGCCTGGTACCTCGCGCGGTTACCGGGCCCGTTCGCCGTGGAGTCGCCGGACGGGCTGCGGGAGCGGCTGGCGGGGTTGGCCGGGCGGCTCGCGCATGCGGCCGACCCGGGCACCTCCCCCGACTAGGCTGGGGGGCGATGAACCCCACCGTGAGCAACCCGAGCACCGCACAGGCCCGTGTCCTCGTCGACGAGTTGATCCGCCACGGGATCACCGACGTGGTCCTGTGCCCGGGATCGCGCAGCGCCCCGTTGGCCCTGGCGTTGGCCGCCGCCGAGCGGTCCGGCCGGCTCGCCCTGCACGTGCGGATCGACGAGCGCGCCGCCGGGTTCACTGCGCTGGGGCTCGCGCTGGGCTCGAGGCGGCCGGTCCCCGTCGTCGTCACCTCCGGCACCGCGGTGGCCAACCTCCATCCGGCGATGGTGGAGGCGGCCCACTCGGGCGTACCGATCCTCGCGCTCACGGCCAACCGGCCGCCCGAGCTGCGCGGTACCGGCGCCAATCAGACCATCGACCAGGTGGGATTGTTCGGCCCGCACGCGCGCGCGGTCGTCGAGCTCGGCGCGGCCGGGGACCCCGAGTCCGAGCACCGGCACTGGCGCAGCGCGATCGGCCGGGCCATCCTCACCGCCACCGCGGCGGCCGACCCGGGTCCGGTGCAGGTCGACATCGCGTTCCGCGAGCCGCTCGTGCCGGGCGAGGGTGACGAGGATTTCACTCTCGGGGGAGACGCACCGGGGTACGACGACGACGAGGTCGGCGGCGGCCCGGAGGCATGTCGTCTGCCGGAGGGGCGTGCGGACGGTCGTCCGTGGGTGCAGCGGGCGGGGGCGGGGGTCGACTCGGCGCCCGCCGATTCGGCCGTGGCGGTGGATCTCACGCGCCCCACGTTGGTCGTCTCGGGGGTCGGGGCGGCACCGGTGTCGGGGCTGGTGGCGGTGCCGACGGTGGCCGAGCCAGGCGCCCCCGTCCCGCTGCACCCGGTGCACCCGCTGGCGATCCCGGCGCTGCGGCCCGAGCAGGTGGTGGTCACCGGCCGGCCGACGCTGCACCGCGCCGTCACGCGCCTGCTGGCGGACCCGGACGTCGACCTCGTGATCCTCGACGCCGGCCCGCGCTCGCCCAACCCGACCGGTAGCGCCGCCGAGCTCGCCGACTCCGTCCTCACCGGGTGGGGCGTGGACCCCGAGTGGACCGAGACCACGGCCCGCGCCGACGCCCGTGCCCGCGCCGCCGTGGACCGGCTGCTGGACCGGCATCTCGAGACCGGTGCGCCGACGGGACTGCACGTGGCGCGTGCCGTGGCCCGCGGCGTCCGGGCCGGGGACAACCTCGTGGTGGGCGCCTCCAATGCGGTGCGGGACCTGTCGTTCGTGGGCCCGCTCGATCCGGATGTGGCGATGTTCGCCAACCGCGGGGCGTCGGGGATCGACGGCACGGTCTCCACCGCGATCGGGGTCGCGTTGTCGGCGCCGGGGCGGACCGTCGCGCTGCTGGGGGACCTGACCTTCCTGCACGACGTGTCCGGCCTGCTGCTCGGGCCGCGGGAGCGGCACCCCGACGACCTGACGATCGTCGTGGCCGACGACGACGGTGGTGGCATCTTCTCCCTGCTCGAACAGGGGGACCCGCGCCTGGCCGCCGACTTCGAGCGCGTCTTCGGCACCCCGCACGGCGCCGACCTGGGCGCCCTGTGTGCGGGCGCCGGGGTGCCCTTCACCGACATCGACCCGGCCGGACTCGAGGCCCTGCTCGCGCAGCCCGCGTTCCCGAACGGGCACCGCGACGTCGTGCCCGAGGGACTGCGGGTGGTGCGCGTCGCGACCGACCGGCAGGGATTACGCGACCTCCACGCGGCCCTGCGCTCGGAAGCCGTGGCGGACGGGTGACCGCGACGGCCCCGGTCTCTGCCCGGCAGATCCGTCGCGCTCGCCGTATCCGGTGGGGCGTGCGGGTGGTGGCCGTGACCGCGGGAGTGTTCTCACTGCTCACAGCCGTGCTCCTCGTGCTGGCGTGCTTCATCAACGACCAGCGGATCGACCGGGACATGGGCAGCGCCACCGCGTTCGTCACCGAGGTCACCGATCGGCGGGCCGCCGTGGAGTTCGATGCCGGTGGCGGCCGGACCGTCCGACCGGTGACCGGCGTGTTCTACCCGACCGGGCTCGTCGAGGGGCAGCGGGTGCAGGTCGAGTTCCGGCGCGCGAACCCCGATCTGGTGCGGGTCTCGGGACGCAGCTGGACCGTCGCCGTCGTGCCCGCCCTGTCCGTGCCCGCGGTGGTCGTCCCGTTGGCGGCGCTCGCCTACGCCGCCGCGTCACCGAGGGTTCACCGGGCGGCACCACGAGTTCGACGCACCGTTTCTCGCTGATCACCGGCCCGTGTCCCGGCCCGGCGACAGTGGGGTCGTGCGCGTAGCCATCGTCACCGAATCGTTCCTGCCGAACGTCAACGGCGTCACCAACTCTGTCCTGCGCGTGCTGGAGTACGCGCGCCGGCACGGGCATGACTGTCTGGTGGTGGCCCCGTCCGGGCAGGTCGGCTTCTGGCAGGGCGCCGCCGGTGCCGTTCGGGCGCACCCGCTGGTCAGTGCGGTCGCGCCGCTGCTCGGCGGGCCCGGGGCGGACACCAGCGGACCCGACCACCACCTGGGGTACCCCGTCCACCGGGTCACCGCGGTGAGGGTGCCGGTGGTGTCGTCGCTGCCGGTCGGCGCACCCAGCCCGAGCGTGTTCGGCGCCCTACGCGACTTCGGCCCCGACGTGGTGCACCTGGCGTCGCCGTTCGTGCTCGGTGCCGCCGGTGCCGCCGCGGCCCGCGCCCTGGACGTGCCCTCGGTGGCCGTCTACCAGACCGACGTGGCCGGGTTCGCCGACGCCTACGGGATCGGTGTCGTCGCCGATGCGGCCTGGACCTGGATCCGGGCGATCCACGCGAGCTGCGACCGCACCCTCGCCCCGTCGACCGCCGCGATGGAGGATCTCGCGGCCCACGGGATCCCGCGCCTGTACCGGTGGGGGCGGGGCGTCGACACCGAGCGCTTCTCGCCCTCCCGGCGCAGTGCGGCCCTGCACGCGCTGTGGTCCCCGCAGGGGCGGCCCGTCGTGGGATTCGTCGGCAGGCTCGCCCCGGAGAAGCACGTCGAGCGCCTTCAGTCGCTGGCCGACCGGTCGGGCCCGGGGGGAGATCTCCACCTCGTCGTCGTCGGAGACGGCCCCGACCGCCCCGCACTCCAGGCCGCCATGCCCCACGCGATCTTCACCGGCGAACTCCACGGCGACCAGCTCGGGCAGGCCTACGCCACGATGGACGTGTTCTGCCACCCCGGTGAGTTCGAGACGTTCTGCCAGTCCATCCAGGAGGCGCAGGCGTCCGGCGTGCCCGTCGTCGGCCCGGACCAGGGCGGGCCCCGCGACCTCGTGCAGACCGGGGTCAACGGCGTCCTGCTCGACCCGCGCCGGTACGCCGCCGAGGTGTCGCCGGCCGTGGACGCGGTGCTCGCCGACCACGAGCGACTGGCCGCCGGCGCCCGCGCCACCGTCCTCGGTCGGACCTGGGACGCGATCTGCGCCCAGCTCTTCGACCACTACGCGGCGGCGGGCGCCCGGTCCGATTCGGGCAGGGTCGGCGTGGGCAGGGGTGGCATGGACAGGGTCCGCGCGCGCACGATCGTGGTGGACCGGACGGACGCGCGTGGTGTGGGCACGAGCCGAGCCCCACGTGTGGTGGCCTGATCGGCCACGCGCGCCGGGGGCGGGTAGCGTCGACGGCGTGTCCCGCGCCAATCTCGACAAGCAGCCCCGTGACGTCGCGTCGATGTTCGACGGTGTCGCCAAGCGCTACGACCTGACCAACACCGTCCTCTCCGGGGGCATGGACCACGTGTGGCGGCGGCGGGCCCGCTCGTTGCTCGCGCCGCGCCCCGGGGAGCGGATCCTCGACCTGGCCGCAGGCACCGCCGTGTCGACCGTCGAGCTCGCCAAGTCCGGCGCGTGGTGCGTGGCCGCGGACTTCTCGCTGGGAATGCTGCGGGCGGGCGCCGGCCGGGACGTGCCCAAGGTCGCGGGCGACGCCATGAAGCTGCCGTTCGCCGACGACTCCTTCGACGCCGCCACCATCAGCTTCGGGCTGCGCAACGTGCAGGACACCGCTGCCGGACTGCGGGAGATGGCCCGCGTCGTCAGGCCCGGAGGGCGACTGGCCGTGGTGGAGTTCTCCACGCCCGTGTTCCCGCCCTTCCGCGCGCTGTACATGAACTACCTCATGCGGGCGCTGCCGAAGATCGCCACCAGCGTCTCGTCCAACCCGGACGCGTACGTCTACCTCGCCGAGTCCATCCGCGACTGGCCGGACCAGCACGCACTGCTCCAGATCATCGAGGCCAGCGGCTGGGAGCGCGGCAGCGTCACCAACCTCACCGGCGGCATCGCGGCCATCCACCTGGCGCGCCGCCCCGCCTGACCCCGGCTCCGCCTGACCCCGGCGCGGCCTGACCCCGGCGCGGCCGCAGCGAACGCGGCGCCACCCCGGGCGCGCTGCGCCGTCCTCCCGGGGTGCGCGCCGTCTTTGTACGTTTTCCGGCCGCTTGCGCTGCCGCTCTGGTCCATTCCCGACGCGTAACCCGGGCGGGGCAGAGGCCCTACGCGTAATCCGGGCGGGACGGAGGCCCGGGGCGGAGGCCCGGCGGGTCAGTCGGCGAAGAGGGGCCGACGGTCCAGCCTGCGGGCGATCGACCCCGCTGCCCGCCAGCCGCGGGCCACCACATCGCGGTCCGAATTGGCGACCGTGTTGGACATGCACCGCACCGCCGCGGTCATCAGCGCCTGCGAACGCATCCCGACCGGTCCCGCCAGCGGCAGGAACTTCGGATAGGTGAGCAGACGCGCGGCGTCCCGGGCGATCGCGAACGACTCGCCGTAGGTCTCGCGGAGCACCGCGGGCCACGCATGCGTCAGGTCACCGGCAGTGGTGCGCGAGTGCGAACCGGCCGCGCCCACTCTCGAGCCCGGGCCTCCTCGGCCGACACCCGCTCCCGCCAGGATTAACTCCGCAAGCAGGCGGCCGCCCTCGAGCGCGTAGTCGATCCCCTCGCCGTTGAGCGGGTTCACGCACGCCGCGGCGTCGCCGACCGCCGCCCAGTTGGGACCGGCCACCGTCGAGACCGCCCCGCCCATCGGCAACAACGCGGACGTCACCGCCCTCGGCTCGCCGGCCAGGCCCCAGTCGCCGCGGACGCTACGGGCGTAGTGCTGCAGTAGTTCCTTGACCGCGACGTTCGCCGGCCGCGCCGAGGTCGCCAGCGCACCCACCCCGAGGTTGACCTCGCCGTCGCCGAGCGGGAACACCCAGCCGTAGCCGGGCTGGATGGCGCCCGCCTCGTCGCGGAGCTCGAGATCGGAGCCGATCCACGGATGATCATGACGCCCGGACCGGACATAGGATCGCGCGGCCACGGCATACACCGTGTCGCGATGCCAGGTCCGGCCGAGCAGACGACCCACCGGCGACCGCACGCCATCGGCCACCACGAGGGTTCGGCACTCCACGCGACCGCCCTCGGTCCGGACGGCGGTCACCTCGCCGTCGTCGCCTCTCTCCACGTCGGTCACGCGCACGGCGTCATGCACCACGGCGCCCGCCTCTACGGCCGCCTGCCGTAGCCGGTCATCGAACACCGTCCGTCGCACCGCCGACCCGGTCCCACCGTGTTCACCGGCTGGCCACGGCACCCGCCGGGAGTGGCCGAAGCCCCGCAACTCGAGCCCGCGGATGGTGATCCGATCCCGCGCCCACCCGCCGAGACCCAGCCGGTCGACCTCCAACATCGCCCGCGGCGTGAGCCCGTCGCCGCAGGTCTTGTCGCGCGGGAACCGCGCCGCGTCGAGCACGGTGACCTCGCGACCTGCACGCGCCAACCACGTCGCGGTCGCCGAACCGGCCGGGCCGCAGCCCACCACGAGGACGTCCGTCGACGCGGGCAGACCCATACCTGACTCCATGCGCTCCATGGTGGCAGGTCGGCGGGTGCGGCGGTCGCCGGGACCTCGGGCGGGGTGGGGTGCCACCGCCCGCGACGCGGGAACGTAGTCTGTCGGGAAGGGCGGGCCACGCCGACCCTTCACCAGGCGACGAGGACGAGTGGGGATGTCGAGCGATTCAGTGACCGGCACCGCGGAGACGGCGACCGACCACACGGTGGCGGGCGTGGACGTCGGCGACGCCGACCTCGCAGCCGACCTGCGCGAACGGCTCGACGAGGTCGAGAAGCTGCTCGTCAGCCGACTCCAGACCGGCGAGGACTTCCTCTCCGAGGTCGCCCTGCACCTCGTCACCGCCGGCGGCAAGCGGTTCCGGCCCGTCGTCACCCTGCTCTCGGGCTCGCTGGGCCCCGCGCCCGACCGCGAGCGGCTGGTCAAGGCCGCGGTGGTGTGCGAGATGATCCACCTGGCCACGCTGTACCACGACGACGTCATGGACGAGGCCGCCATGCGCCGCGGTGTCGAGTCGGCCAACAGCCGCTGGGACAACTCCACCGCGATCCTCGCCGGAGACTTCCTCTTCGCGCACTCCTCGATGCTCCTGGCCGACCTCGGACCCGAGGCCGTGCAGCTCATCGCCCAGACGTTCGCCGAACTGGTCACCGGGCAGATGCGCGAGACCGTCGGCCCGGGCGTCGGCAGTCGTGACGAGGGTGCCGCCGAGCACTACCTGCGGGTGATCTGGGAGAAGACCGGCTCGCTCATCGCCGCGGCCGCCCAGTTCGGCGGCGAGTACTCGGGGGCGACCGCCGAGCAGATCGGGAGCCTGCGCCGCCTCGGTGACGCCGTGGGGATCGCGTTCCAGATCGCCGACGACATCATCGACATAGCCTCGCCGTCCACCGAGTCGGGCAAGACGCCCGGTACGGACTTGCGCGAGGGCGTCCACACCCTGCCGATGATCTACGCCATGGAGGCGGGTTCGTCGGACAGCGCGCGGCTGCGCGACCTGCTCGCCGAGCCGCTGACCGACGACGCCGAGGTGGCGGAAGCCCTCGAGTTGCTGCGCGCGTCCGACGGTATGCGGCGCGCGCGGGCCACGCTCGAGAAGTACGTTGATGACGCCATGACCGAGCTCGACGTGCTGCCCGCCGGCCCGGCGAACGAGGCGCTGCGTCGGCTCGTGCGCTTCACCGTCGACCGCGTCGGCTGACCTTCCCCCAACGGCCCGGCAGCCGCCCCCGGGCCTGGCGTCTCGCTCCCGCACGGCCCGGCAGCCGCCCCCGGGCCTGGCGTCTCGCTCCCGCGCCTGCCAGTCCCCATCACAGCCGCTCGCTGCCATGGCGTCTGGCGTGCTCATCGGTGACGGCGAAACGCCGTCGCGAGGAGCGGCTGTGGCCGAGGGGCGGGATTCAGTGACGCCGGGGTCAGCGGCGCGGGTACAGCGCGACCTGCGCAGCCTTGACCACGAGGATCACGGGCGAACCCGGGGCCAGCGCGAGTTCGGCGACCGAGCGGCTGGTGATCTCGGCATCGACGCGCTGACCGTCCCGTAGCTCGGCCGTCACCCGCGTCAACGCCCCCGCGGGGACGAGCGAGACCACCCGCGCGGGCCAGGAGTTCCGCGGGCTCGTCGCAGGCGCGTGCGCGGATGGCTGCGTGGGGCTCGTGGGAGCCGGAGCCGAAGTCGGGGCCTGAGTGGAGCCGGTGGGTGCGGGGTCGGTGTGGACGGCCACCGCCCGCGGGTCGACGGTCGCCACCGCCCGCGCCCCCGGCCGCCATCCCGCCGCCGCGCTCGTGCGGACCCCCGAGACGAGGTCGCCGCCGGGGGTGCGCAGGTCGTCGTCGTCGTCGACGATCCCCTCGACCAGTGAGACCCCGGCCAGGCGCGCGGCGAAGTCGGACGCGGGCCGGGCCAGGACCTCCTCGACCGTGCCGGACTGGGCGACGCGGCCGGAGGCGACGACGACGACATCGTCGGCCAACGCCCAGAGGTCCAGCGGATCATGGGTCACCAGGACCACGGCCCGTCCGGTGAGCCGATCAGCGAGGAGACGCCGGACCGCGGGGGCGACCTCCACGTCGAGGGCGGCCAGGGGCTCATCGAGCAGGACGAGCTCCGGATCCACGGCGAGGGCCCGGGCCAGGGCGACGCGCTGCGCCTGCCCGCCGGACAACTCGTGCGGCCTGCGGTCGGCGAGGTCGCCGCACCCCACGGCCTCGAGCTCGGTGCGGGCACGGTCGAGCGCGGCCCGCCTGCCGACGCCACGGGCGCGTGGGCCGTACGCGACGTTGTCCACGGCCGACAGGTGGGGCAGCAGGCCGGGACGCTGCTCGAGAGCCACCACGCGGCGGCGGTGGGCGGGCAGGTGGGTGCGGGGCGAGCCGACGACGCGGCCGTCGAGCCGGACCTCGCCCGAGTCGGGCCGCAGGTGCCCGGCGAGCAGCGACAGGGCCGTGGACTTACCCGCCCCGTTGGGCCCGACGATCGCGACCCGGCGGCCGGCGGGCACGCTGAGGTGGAGGTCGACGTCGCGGGCGGCGACCCGGCAGTCCAGCTCGGCGGCGGGATGCGACGCTGCGGGATGCGACGCGGCGGGACGCGACGCGTCGCGGTGGTCAGCCACGGCCCACCACCGCCCTGCGGGCGACGAGCGCGGAGACCGCCATGAGCGCGGCGGCCACCGCGATGAGCACCACGGCCAGGGCGAGGGCGGTCTCGGTGTCCGCCTCCCGGCTGAGGTAGATCTCCAGCGGCAGGGTGCGCGTGGTGCCCTGCAGCGAACCGGCGAAGGTCAGGGTGGCGCCGAACTCCCCGAGAGCGCGGGCGAACGACATGGTCGCGCCGGCGACGAGGGCCGGCAGGACCAGCGGCAACGTCACGGTCGTCAGGACCCGGGTCGGGGAGGCGCCCAGTGAGGCGGCGATCCGCTCGAGGCCGGAGTCCACCGAGCGCAGCGCGCCCTCGAGCGCCACCACCAGGAACGGCATCGCCACGAACGTCTGCGCGATCACCACGGCCGCGGTCGTGAACCCGATCTCGATGCCCAGCACGGACAGGTGCTGTCCCACGACGCCGGTGCGCCCGAGCGTGATGAGCAGGGCCAGGCCGGCCACGACCGGGGGCAGGACCATGGGCAGCGCGGTGACCGTCCGTGCCAGCGCCGCCATCGGCCCACTGCTGCGGGACAGCACCACCGCCAGTGGGGTGCCGAGCAGGATGCACAGGACCGTGGAGAGCGCGCACGTGCGCAGGCTCAGTAGCAGGGCGTCGCGGGCGGCCTCCGAGGCGAGGAGTTCGGGAACCCGCGCCCACGGGACACGCGCGGCCATGCCCGCCAGGGGCAGGGCCGCCAGCAGGACGGCGAGCACCGCGGCCGCGAGCAGCCAGCGGGGGAGCGGGGGCCGGGTCACGGCGGACCGAAACCGTGCTCGGCGAGGACCGCGCGACCCTCGGGGCCGGTGACGGCGTCGACGAAAAGGCGGGCCATCTCGGAGTCCGCGGCGCGGTCGAGGACGGCCACCGGGTAGACGTTCGGCACCGCGTCGGCACCGGCGATCGGGACCCGCTCGACACGGTCGGCGACGGCGCGGGCGTCGGTGGCGTAGACGATCCCCGCGTCTGCCTCGCCGGAGGTGACCTTGCCGCGCACGTCGGTGACGGTGGACTCCTCGCTCACCGGGGCCAGGTCGATCCCCGCGGCGTCCGCCAGCGTGCGGGCCGCCGCACCACACGGCACGACGGCCGCGCACACCACGAGTCGTGCGCCGTCCAGCGAGTCGTCGAGACCGGTGATCCCCGCCGGATTGCCGGGCGGGGTGATGAGGGTGAGCACGTTGGTGGCCAGCGGTGTGGGCTCGCCGGCGACCAGGCCCTCGGCGACGGCGCGGTCCATCGTCCGGACGTCGGCGGAGGCGAACACGTCCGCCGGGGCACCGCCGGCCAGCTGGTCCACCAGGCCGGAGGAGCCGTCGAAACCCAGTCGGATCGACACACCGGGATGCGCCCCCTCGAACTCCTCGGCGATCTCGGTGAACGCCCCGCTGAGCGACGCGGCGGCGAAGACGGTCAGCTGCTGCGCGACCTCGTCGTCGTCGCCCCCGGACGCGCACCCCACCAGCGAGGACAGGCCCACGGCGGCGACCAGCGCGGCGGCGCGGAGCCGACGTCTACCCCCGCCTATGCGGAACGGCACCGTCGGCGGGTCAGCGGTAGTTGGTGAACTGCAGCGCGACCTCGAAGTCGGCACCCTTGAGCAGCGAGATGCACTCCTGCAGGTCGTCGCGCTTCTTGGACGACACACGGATCTCCTCGCCCTGGATCTGCGCCTTGACGCCCTTGGGGCCCTCGTCGCGCAGGAGCTTGGTGATCTTCTTGGCGTTCTCCTTGTCGATGCCCTGCTTGAGCGAGCCGACCAGGCGGAACGACTTGCCCGACGGCATCGGGTCGCCCACCGCGAGCGCCTTCATGCTCAG
The DNA here is from genome assembly GCF_032905965.1 of Dietzia sp. IN118. Lineage (NCBI taxonomy): Bacteria > Bacillati > Actinomycetota > Actinomycetes > Mycobacteriales > Dietziaceae > Dietzia > Dietzia sp. IN118. The sequence continues at coordinate 762,657 of NZ_JAUMSR010000001.1, forward strand.
CCCGCGGCGCACCAACTTCTCCACGAAGACGTCCTTGGCGGCCAGCACACGGTCCTCGGAGTTCGCGACGATCTCCACCGCGTCCTCGCCCTTCCACTCGATGCTCGCGTCGGTCCCGCGGAAGTCGTAGCGGGTGCCCAGCTCCTTGGCGGCCTGGTTCAGGGCGTTGTCCACCTCCTGGCGGTCGAACTCCGAGACGATGTCGAACGAGGACTCCGAGGCCATTGACGTACTCCTGTCGTTGGGGGATGTCCCGGCCAGGCTACCCGCCACGGCCGGGGCCCGAGGCGGCCACGGCCAGGGCTCGAGGCGGCCTCGGGCGGGCCCGGGAGGCCGCCGCCGCACCACCCCTGAGCACCCCGATTTGGCACCAGGGGTCACAGCCGTTGTATCGTGTCGTAGCGCCCTTGAGGTGCACGCCAGATTGCCCGAGCGGCCAAAGGGAGCGGATTGTAAATCCGTCGGCTTAGCCTACGTTGGTTCGAATCCATCATCTGGCACGCGAGACCCCTGCCACAAGCGGGGGTCTTCGTGCATTTCGGGACCTGTCGCCCGGGAATCCGTGAAAATGTGAACTCGCGCGGTCCCCAGTGTCACGACCCCACGACCTGTCACGCCGCATCTCGTCGAGAAGAATCGAGGTGAGACGTATCCACGACGGCCCCGGCTCCGAACCACCGGACATGACACTCCTTTCGATGACCGCCGCACATCGGATGACGACCGGCGACCTGCCGGCGGGCCTGGGTTCCGCAGTGGACGACTGGGCCGATGACCTCGGGCGGACCACCCGCTCCGGCAAGGGGATGCGTTCAGCGCTCTTCGACGCCGTGTACACCACCTCCGGGGGCACCGACGAGGCCGTGCGGGCCGCCGCGGGCCAGGCACTGGAGTTGCTGCACGAGGCGTTCCTGGTCCACGACGACCTGGCGGACGGGGACGACCAGCGCCGCGGCCAGCCCAACCTGCAGGGCCGCACCACCGCGCGGGCCACCGCCGGGGGGATCGGGACCGAGGCCGCGGGGCACCTCGGACAGGTCGGCGGGCTGCTCGGCGGCGACCTGCTGCTCGTGGCCGCGATGGCCGACTTCGCCCGCCTGCCCGTGCCGGCGCCACTGCTGCACCGTGTGCTCGACGAGGTGCAGGGCGCGGTCGTCGCGTCGATCGCCGGGGAGTACGCGGACGTCCACGGCTGCGTCGAGCGCGAGCCCGCCGACCGGGAACGCGCGCTGGCGATCGGCGCGGCCAAGACCGCCGCCTACTCCGTGTGCCTGCCCCTCGTGCTGGGCGCGATGCTCGGCGGCGCGCCCGACGAGGTCATCCCCCCGCTGCGTGAGGCCGGCCGCCACCTGGGGACCGCCTACCAGGTGATCGACGACGTGCTGGGCGTGTTCGGGGATCCGGCCGTGACCGGCAAGTCCAACGAGGGCGACCTGCTCCGGCGCGCACCGACCGTCCTGCTGGCCCACGCCGCCACCACCGAGGCCTGGCCGCGGATCGACGCCGCCCTCGGTCGTCCGGCCGCCGACCCCGCGACGAGGAACGGCCACACGCCCGACCCCGACACCGCGCGCGAGCTGCTGCGCGAGTGCGGCGCCCGCGAGCACGCGGTGGGCATCGCCGAGGACCTCATCACCGCCGCCCGCGCCGCGCTGGACTCCCCGGCCGTGCCGCACGACGTCCGGGCCGCGCTCGGCCCCCACCTGGCCACCGCCCTGGAGAGGACCCGATGACCCAGCAGAGCCCCCACGCGGAGTTCACCGACGCCGCCCGCCGGTGCAGCGAGGTGATCCTGCGCCGGTACTCCACGTCGTTCGCACTGGCCTGCCGACTGCTCGCACCCGCCACCCGCCCGCACGTCGCCGCGATCTACGCGTGGGCGCGGGTCGGGGACGAGGTCGTCGACGGGGCGATGGACGACCCGGTCGCCGCGCGCGAGCTCATCGCCGAGGCGCGCCGCCGGACGCACCGCGCCATCGAGCGCGGGTTGGACCCCGATCCGGTGACGCACGCCTTCGCCGACACCGCGCGTCGGTTCGGGATCGACGCGCGCCTGGTGGATCCGTTCTACGACTCGATGGAGGCCGACATCGACGTCACCGAACACACCGAGGAGTCGCTGCGTCGGTACATCCACGGGTCGGCGGAGGTCATCGGGGAGATGTGCCTGCGGACGTTCGCCGGTGGGGGACTGGGTGACGACGACGAGATGGCCGCCGGAGCGCGCGCACTCGGAGCGGCGTTCCAGAAGGTGAACTTCCTCCGGGACATCCGGGAAGACTTCACGGAACTCGGTCGCAACTACCTGCCGGGCCGTGACCCGCGGGCACTGACGGAGAAGGACGTACGCGAGTTGGCCGACGACGTGGACGCGGACCTGCGCATCGCGCGGGCGGCGATCAACCGGATCCCGGGCCGCGACCGCCTGGCGGTGGCCGCAGCCCACGACCTGTTCGCCGAGCTCAACGATCGCCTACGGGCGGCCGGGGCATCCGGGGTGAGCGCGGGCCGGGTGCGGGTGCCCGATCCGGTGAAGCTCGCGGTGATCGGCCGCGCTGCAGCCGGGCGCGGCCGGTCCGGCGCCCGCCCCGGTGCCGCGCGCGGTGGGGCGGTGGCCCGATGAGCCGCCGGCACGCCCCGGAGGGGCCCGTCGTCGTGGTGGGCGGCGGCATCGCCGGCCTGGCGACCGCTGCGCTATTGGCCCACGAGGGGCGCGACGTCACGCTCGTCGAGGCCACCGACTCCGTCGGCGGGCGCGCGGGCAGCTGGTCGGCGGGCGGGTTCCGCTTCGACACCGGCCCCTCCTGGTACCTCATGCCGGAAGTGTTCGACCACTTCTTCCGCCTCTGCGGTACCTCCGCCGACGAGCAGCTGGACCTGGTGCGCCTGGACCCCGGGTACCGCGTGTACTTCGAGAACCGCCCCGAGTCGGTCGACATCCGCTCGGATCGCGCGGCCTCGACCGCCTTGTTCGAGTCGCTCGAACCCGGCGCCGGCCGCGTGCTGGGCAGGTACCTCGACTCGGCGCGGACGACCTACGACCTCGCGCTCAAGCGGTTCCTCTACACCAACTTCACCTCGTACCCGGCCCTGGTGCGCCCCGACGTGGTGGCCCGGGCCGGTTCGCTGGTGGCCCGCCTCGTCCAGCCGCTGCACTCGTTCGTGGCCCGCCGGTTCAGCGACCGCCGCATCCAGCAGATCCTCGGCTACCCCGCGGTGTTCCTCGGGTCCTCGCCGTACCTGGCGCCGTCGATCTACCACCTCATGAGCCACCTCGACCTCACCGACGGTGTCCTCTACCCGCGCGGAGGGTTCACCGAGGTGATCGCCGCGGTCCGCAGGGTCGCCGAGCAGCAGGGTGTGGTCATCCACACGGGCACCGAGGCGATCGAACTGGTCACCACATCCGAGGGCGCCCGCGCGCGCGGGTCCCGCCGGTCGAAGGCGCAGATCAGGGGCGTCCGGGTGCGCGACCGGGCCGGGGCGGAGCGGACGCTGCCGGCCGGCCTCGTCGTCGGGGCCGCGGACCTCCACCACCTCGAGACCCGGTGGCTCCCCGAGCACCTCCGCACCTACCCACAGTCCTACTGGGACTCGCGTACCCCCGGGCCCGGAGCACTGCTCATGCTGCTCGGTGTGCGCGGTGAGCTTCCGCAACTGGCCCATCACACGCTGCTGTTCACCGACCGGTGGGAGGAGGGGTTCGACGCCATCTTCGGCGAGCAGCCGCACATCCCCGACCCGGCGTCGCTCTACGTCTGTCGCCCCAGTGCCACCGATACCGACCCGGACGCGGGCATCGCGCCGGAGGGGCACGAGAACCTCTTCGTCCTGGTGCCCATCCCCGCGGACCCCTCGCTGGGCCACGGCGGCGTCGACGGTGCGGGGGACGCCACGATCGAGGCGGCCGCCGACCGGGCCATCGCCCAGATCGCCGACTGGACCGGGATCGACGACCTGGCCGAGCGGATCGTCGTGCGGCGCACCATCGCCCCCGCCGACCTCCAGGACGACCTCGGCGCGTGGCGCGGCACCGCCCTCGGGCCCGCGCACACCCTGGCGCAGAGCGCGTTCTTCCGCACCCGCAACGTCAGCACGCACGTCGACGGGTTGTACTACGCCGGCGCCTCGACCATCCCCGGGATCGGGCTGCCGATGTGTCTCATCAGCGCCGAGCTGATCCTCAAGCACGTGCGCGGCGACACGGGCACCGCGCCCGTGGCGGAGCCCGGCGGGGGCACGGTGTTCGATCGGGGCACGGTGTTCGATCGGGGCACGGTGTTCGACCGGTGATCGGGCTGGCCTACCTGGCGGTCCAGGTCATCTCGTTCGCCGGCATCCTCGTCATCGACCACCGTTGGAAGCTCGCGGCGTTCCGCGCGCCGGCCGCGACCGCACTCGCCGTGACCGCGGCGGTCGCGTTGCTGCTCACGTGGGACGTCCTCGGGGTGCGCAGCGGGGTGTTCTTCCGCGGCCAGACCGACTTCATGACCGGCCTGCTGGTCGCGCCGGAGATCCCGCTCGAGGAGGTCGTGTTCCTCGCGTTCCTGTCGCACCTCGCACTGGTGTGCGCGACGGGCGTGGTCACGGCCGTCGAGCACATCTCGCGGCGGCGGGGCGCGCGGTCCGGCGGCGCACGGTCCGGCGGCGCCCAAGACAACGGGGCCCAGAACGACGGCGCGCAGAACGGCGGGGCCCAGAACGGCGGCGCCCAGAACGACGGGGCGGGGGCGCGGCCGTGAGCATCTACTCGACCATCAACGCCACCATGGCCATCCCGGTGGTCGCAGCCGCCCTCATCGCGCTGTGGCGCCTGCGGGGGGCCGACCGCCGACGCTGGCTGATCGGGGTCGGCGGCTCGCTCGTGGTGCTGCTCGTCCTCACGGCGATCTTCGACAACATCATGATCTCCGCCGGACTCGTGGCCTACGACGACGCGCTGACCAGCGGCATCCGCCTGGGCGTGGCGCCCATCGAGGACTTCGCCTATGCCGTCGCCGTGGCCGTGTTCATGCCCTCGGTGTGGTTCGTGCTCACCGCCCGGCCGCGGGCCGGTGCCGTGGCGGGCAGTCCGACGGTGTCGGGCCGGGGGGACGCGGCCCTGGCGGGCACCCCGGAACCGGGGGAGGACGACGACGACAAGGTCCGCACCCCCGAGCGGCCCGCGACACCAGGTCTGCTCACCACCCTGTTCTGGTCGTCCCGCCCGGTCTCGTGGGTGAACACCGCCGCCCCGTTCGCGCTGGCGTACTTCCTGGCCACGGGCGGTTTCGACCTGCTGGGCGTGATCGGCACGCTCTTCTTCCTGGTGCCGTACAACCTCGCGATGTACGGGATCAACGACGTCTTCGACTACGAGTCGGACCTGCGCAACCCCCGCAAGGGCGGCGTGGAGGGGTCGGTCCTCGAGCGGTCGCGGCACACGGCGACGCTCGTGGCCTCGGCCGTGACGACGGTGCCGTTCCTGGCCTACCTCGTCGTGGTCGGGACGCTGGAGTCGTCGCTGTGGCTGGCGGCGAGTGCGTTCGCGGTGATCGCCTACAGCGCCAAGGGACTGCGGTTCAAGGAGATCCCGTTCGTGGACTCCGTCACCTCGGCGTTCCACTTCGTCTCGCCGGCGATCGTCGGGTGGACCATCGCCGGCGCGGACCTCGGCGGCGGGGTGTGGGCGTGCCTCATCGCGTTCATGCTGTGGGGCGCGGCGTCCCAGGCGTTCGGCGCCGTGCAGGACGTGCGCTTCGACCGCGAGGCCGGCCTGAAATCGGTCGCCACCGTGCTCGGTGCCCGGGCAGCCGTGTGGTTCGCGCTGGCCTGCTACGCCGCGGCGGTGCTGGTGTTGCTGATCGCCGCGCCGTGGCCGGCGTCGGGGGCGGCGTTCGCGATCCTGCCGTACCTCTCCACGGTGGCCGCCTACACGCGGGTCACCGACGCCACCGCCGAGGCGACCAACGAGGGCTGGAAGCGCTTCCTGGTGCTCAATATGCTGGCCGGGTTCTGCGTCACCCAGCTCATCCTCTGGTCGGTGCTCGTCTGGGCGTGAGCCCGCGCCGCCTCACCGGCTGATTCGGCCGACCGGGCCGGGTCAGCGCTGGACGCGCTCCAGCCACCGCCGCGACGGCGGGCTCGACCGCCAGTTGAGGAAGATCGTCCGGAATGCCCGCGAGAAGCGTCGCCGCATGGCCGCGGGGTCGTCGAAGGGTCGGGCCGAGATCCCCACGGTCAGGGAACGGTCGACCAACAGGCGGTCGTCGGCGCCGAACTGGAACGACAGGTCGATGTCGTCGTGCAGTTCCGGGTCGGTGCGGTTGACCCCGTCGCGCACCCGCTCCCAGGCGCTGCGGCGCATCGCCAGGTTCGAGCCGAACAGGACGGGGTGGGCCATGGCGGCGCCGACGGAGACGAAGAACGCGTCCATGTAGAGCAGCTTCGCGGCGCGGGCCCGCCACCCCTCCAAGCCGATGAACTCGCCTGGGCCGGAGATGGCCACGAGTTCGGGATCGGCGGTGAACGCGGCCTCGATCCGGGCGAGCCACCCGGGTCCGGGCCGGGAGTCGGCGTCGAGTCGGGCGATGATGTCGCCCGTCGCGGAGTCGTAGCCTGCCGCGGCCGCTGCGGGGATGCCCCGCACGGGCTCGACGGCCACCCGGACCCCGATCCGCGCATCCGCGGCCAATGCCACCGCGACGCTGTCGTCCGAGCACCCGTTGTCCACCACCACGACCTCGTCGGGCAGCCGCGTCTGTGTGGCGAGGGAGGCCAGGGCGCCCTCGAGTTCGCGGGCGTCGTCGAGGACGGGGATCACCACGGAGATGCGCACCCGGCCATCCTGCCAGCGGGCCCGGCGGGACAGCGCCCCACCGGGCGATTTGTGCCGCGTTCGGCCGTGTGTGTAATCTGCTAAAGGCTTACGCGCCAAGCGGTTGGGTGACCAACAGCGAAGCGCGGCCCGCCCCCTTAGCTCAGTCGGCAGAGCGTTTCCATGGTAAGGAAAAGGTCGTCGGTTCGATTCCGACAGGGGGCTCGCACTGTGCGGGGCGGCTCGATCGTCCGACTGGCAGGGCATGCCGGTGTAGCTCAGCTGGTTAGAGCGCACGACTCATAATCGTGAGGTCGGGGGATCGAGTCCCCCCACCGGTACTCTCAACACGAAGGCCGCCCGCTCGCCGCGGGCGGCCTTCGTCGTCTTCTCGACTCCTACGGCATCAGGGTCTGATCACACCCGGCTCACGTCCCGTGCTCCGGTCCCGAGGACGAGGTCCCCCGCGTGTCCCGGGATCCCGGTTCCGTCCTTCTCGAGGGTCGGCCGCAGGAGGAGCATCGCGATCGCGATCACCGCGAGAACGGACACCTCGTGGACCAGCATCCCGATCGACATGGTCACGCCCCCGAGGAACAGCCCGGCAAGAAGCGCGGCAACGGTCACCAGGGCGATGGCGATGTTGAGTCGCATGGTGCGGACGGTCCGCTTGGCCAGGGAGAGCGCGTACGGGAGCCGCGGGAGCCTGTCCGCCATCAACGCGATGTCGGCGGTTTCGATCGCGGCCGGCGAGCCGGCGGCTCCCATCGCCACCCCGATGTCGGCCAGTGCCAATGCAGGGGTGTCGTTGACCCCGTCACCGACCATGGCCACGGTGTGGCCGCGGGACTGCAGCTCGCGCACGATCTCGACCTTGTCCTCCGGCATGAGCTCGGCACGGATCTCGTCGACCCCGAGTTCGGCGCCGACATTACGGGCCACCCGCTGGGCATCGCCGGTCGCCATGACGACCCTGATCCCTGCGTCGTGCAGTGCCCTGACCGCTGCCGGGGCGTCGTCACGGATGGTGTCGGCGACGGTGACGATCCCGACCGCCCGTCCGTCGACCCCGACAAACATCGCGGTCCTGCCCTGGTCGTTGAGTTCGAGGATCCGTGCGTTGTCAGGCCGGTGGTCGAGTAGATCCGCGGAGCCCACCGCGACCACTCGGCCATCCACCTCGGCGCGGATGCCCTTGCCGGCGACGGGCTCGGCCGCTTCGACCAGGTCGATCTCCAGTCCCGCCTCCCGGGCACCCGAGATGATCGCCTCGGCGAGCGGATGCTCGGACGCGGTCTCGGCTCGGGCGGCCAGCCTCAGGACGTCCTCACGCGAATAGTCGTCGTCGAGCACGTCCACGTCGGTCAGGACCGGCCGACCGTTGGTGAGGGTGCCGGTCTTGTCGACGACGACCGCGTCGACCCGGGCCGCACTCTCGAGGTACTCGCCGCCCTTGATGAGAACACCGTCCTTGGCGGAGCGGCCGATCCCGGCGACGATCGACACGGGGATCGAGATCACCAGGGCGCCGGGGCAGCCGATCACCAGGAGGGTGAGCGCGAGCTCGATGTTGCCCATGGTGGCGACCAACGACCAGGGGATCAGGGCCACCACCAGCGCCGAGATCATCACGGCGGGGGTGTACCAGGTCGAGAACCGTTCCATGAAGGTCTGGGTGCGGGCCTTGTCGTCCTGCGCGTCCTCCACCCGGTGGACGATCCGGGCGAGGGTGGTGTCGGCACCGATGCCGACGGCCTCGATACGCAGGACTCCCGACCGTAGCCAGGTGCCGGCGAACACCTCGGAGCCCTCGGACTTCTCGGCCGGGACGGACTCGCCGGTGATGGTGGCCTCGTCCACGCCGCCGTTGCCGGAGAGCACCCGGCCGTCGACGGGGACCTGCTCCCCGTTGCGCACCAGCACGAGGTCGCCGGGTTCGAGTTCCCAGACCTCGACGGTCTCCGGCTCGCCGTCACGAAGGATGGTGGCGGTCTCGGGCGCCGAGTCGACGAGGTCGGACAGGGCCCGGCGAGTGCGGTTGAGAGTCGCCTTCTCCAGGGCCTTGCCGAGGGCGAAGAGGAAAGTGACCGCCGCAGACTCCCAGTAGTTGTCGATGAACATGGCCCCGACGGCGGCGACCACGACCAGCAGATCGATCGAGATCATCCGGATCCGAAGCGCCTGAACCGCCGAGACGGCGATCCGGTAGCCGGCCACGAGAGCGGCGATGATCATCAATCCGTCCGCCACCGCGTCGGCCGAGGTGAGTCGGCCGACGAGCCACGAGGCGACGATGAGCAGGCCGGAGGCCGCCACCACGCCCCAGGTCTTCCATGATTTCAGCATTGTCCTGTCTCCTTCGGTCGCCGTCGTGCGGTCGGTGTCGTCGCGTCAGAACGCCGACGGCTTGACCGCGTAGCCGACCTCGGCGACCGCTGCGACGAGATCACGTACCGAGACCTTCGCGGGGTCGTAGTCGACCAGTACTCGTCCGGAGGCGAACTTGACCTCCGCGGACTCGACACCGTCCAGACCGTTCAACTTGTTCTCGATCTTCGCGATGCACGACGGGCACGAGAATTCATCCGAACGCAGAACGATGCTCTTGACCTGTTCGCGGACACTCATGGTGATCCCAGCTCCTCTACGGTTGCTGTTCCTCGGGGGAACGGTGCACGTTCCTTACGTGCATCTCCGAACCTAGGAGCAACCGGAGAAGACTTCCTTGACGCCAATCAATCAACGGGAAAGCGGCGCCGACCAGTTAATCGCCCGCGATCAGCCTCTCGAGTGCGGCGCGGTCGAGGACCGAGACCCATTCGCGGCCGGAGTCGATGACGCCCGCCTTCTTCATCCGCGCCATCGCGCGCGAGGCGGATTCCACTGTGGTGCCGGCCATCCCCGCAATGTCGTCGCGGCGCAGTCGGACCTGGAGGAGACTCGAGCCGTCCCGCTGGAGGCTTCCGAGCTTGCGGTCGAGGTGCCGCAGCGTCGAGCCGACCCGCTGCTCCACCGACTGCGTGGTGTGCCCGATCTCCTGTTCCCGGGCCTGCGCGAGCCGATCCTGTTGCATTCGGATCAGGCCCAGGGCGAGGCTCGGGTGGTCGCCGACCACCTCCGCCAGCGCGTGAGCGGGCAGGAAGAGCGCACAGGTCGTCTCCATCGCCCAGGCGGACTCGGTCGCGACGGCAGCCTCCGTGTGCAACGGCCCCACGGTGTCTCCGGGGGCGGCGATGTCCACGGTGAGCTCCCGGCCATCGGCGGTGTCCCGGGTAACCCGCGCGCGGCCGGAGACGACGAGATACGAACCGGGGATTTCATCCCCGGCGAGCACCATCGGATCGCCCTCGGCCCAGGACCAGGCGGTCAGGTGCCCGTTGAGGTCGCGCCGGTCATCAGGTGAGAGCTCCCGGGTCAGTGGGGCATCGGCTAGTACCCGCAGCCGGGTCTCGTCCGAGCAGGAGTGCGGGTGTGCGCAGTTGCGCCGAACCGGGTTTCGGGACATCGGTGCAGCGATTCAGTTCGAGGAGTGCAGATGGGTAGAGACCACCCGGAAGTCTCCCGCGCGGGCGAGGGCCTTCTCGATGATCGCCGGGTCCGGGCGGACCGTGTCCGGGTGTTTGACGTACAGCTGCGCGTGTTCGGCCCCGGTGAGTTCGAAGGTCGCCTGGCCCAGTCCGTGCTCGGCGAAGATGTCGTAGAGCGCCTGGAGGGCCTTCTTGACGTCCCTGTCGTTCCGGACGCCGCTGACCTCGAAGCGGCACGAGACGATGTGGGACACGTCAGATCCTTCCGTTGAACGCCTGCAGCGCGGAATCCTCGCGGGTCCCGCCTCGGCCGTCACCGTACTCCGCGTAGTCGGCTATCCACCGGATCGAGCGCACCCACTTGACGTGCTTGTAGCCGTGGTTTGACTCCACCCGCAGGCGGGCGGGGGCGCCGAGGTGCGTCTCGAGAGGGGTTCCGTTGCGCTCGTAGGCCAGAATCGTGTCGTCCTCGTAGACCGTGTCGAGGTCGAGTACCGCGTAGAACGGCTCCCGCGGCCGGTTGTCATACATCTTCTGGGCCAGACCGTAGGAGTCGATCAGCACGTAGTGGGCTCCCTCCGGCTGGGGGCCGAGGACCTCGAGCAGATCCCGCAGTCGTACGCCGGTCCACCGGGACGTGGCGGACCAGCCCTGCATGCAGGTGTGCACCGCTACATAAGAGGTGCGCGGCAGCTCCGTGAGCTCGTCCAGGGCCAGGGTCTTCTCGGCGCCCGAGAGGTCGTCGCCGATGGTCAAGGAATAGCCGCGCCAGGCATCGTCGCGAGCCTCGACCCACTCCGGCGACTCGTCCTCGGTGGGCGGCAGGCCGTTGGTCCAGTGGAACTCGGAGATGTCGTCGTCGGTGTAGGTGTTCTGCCGCCCCATCCGCGGTCGCATCCGGTTGAGGAAGAGGCGGCGGCCGATCTCGGACACCCCGGCGGTGAACCGCTGCGCCCGGGCGCGGTCGGCCAGCGACCAGTAACTCAGGGCGATCCAGAACAGGACCACGGCCACGACGGTGGCGATCGTGATGGTGAAGGCCTGGGCGGATCGTGCCGTGTCGGTGGTGCCGAACACCATGTGCACGACGTTGTGCTCGGCGTGCACCAGGAACACCAGCCCGACATGCATGACGATGAACGCGGAGATGAGCACCATGAGGATGAAGTGCAGCGACCGGGCGCCCTGGTGGCCGCCCCAGAGCTTGACGTACCAGGGGAACCGCGAGCGCACCGCCGGCGCCATGGCCACGCCGGTGAGGATGAGCAGCGGAGCGAGGACGAAGATGACGGCGGTGTAGGCCAGCATCTGTGCGGCGTCATACGGGTCGAAGTGTTCGATCGCCGGAGCCCGGAACCCGAGGTACATCCGGATCGACTCCCACGCCTCGCCGAACACGCTCCACGAGGTGGGGATGATGCGGCGCCACAGTCCGGTCGCGAACAGCAGCACCACGTACACCAGGCCGTTGAGCACCCACAGCATCACCGAGATCCCGTGCCAGTGCCGGCCCAGCCCGATGTTCTCCCGACCCGGTAGGCCGATCAACGGTGACAGGGATTTCTCGTCCATCAGGGAGGTGTACACGCCCTCCTCCCGTGGCAGTTTCCGGCGGGTGAAGCGCAACCACTCGGTCCCGGGCTTGCAGTCGTTGCGCCACCACAGTCGCGGCATCGAGGACAGGATCTCCCAGCCCGAGCGGAGCAACATGCCGATCAGGATGAAGTTGATCAGGTGGGAGGCCCGTAGCCACAGCGGGAAATCAGGGTTGATCACGTCAGTTCAGACTCCAAATGTCGAGCGGGGATACATGGCCTCTACATCGGTTATCACGTTCACCAGGTACGGCACGCCGCTGGCGAACGCCCGGTCCAGCGCCGGGCCGATCTGCGCGGGATCGGTGACCATCTCGCCGGCCCCGCCGAGGGCCTTCACCACCTCGTCGTAGCGGGTCCGCGGCGCGAGGTCGGCGATCACGTCGTAGCCGTAGAGCATCTGCATGGGGCCCTTCTCCAGGCCCCACGCCCCGTTGTTGCCCATCACCATCACCACGGGCAGTCGGTGCCGGACGAGGGTGTCCACGTCGATGAGGGAGAACCCCGCAGCACCGTCGCCCAGCAGCAGGACCACCTGACTGGACGGTCGGGCGATGCGGGCCGCGATGGCCGCGCCCAGTCCCGCGCCGAGGCACCCGAACGGGCCGGGGTCCAGCCAGTTGCCCGGCCGGGCGGGTTCGATGAACTTGCCGGCATAGGAGACGAAGTCGCCGCCGTCGCCGATCACCACGGCGTCCTCGGCCAGGCGCGGCAGCAGCTCGCCGTAGATCCGCGCGGGATGGACGGGGTCGGCCGAGGCGCCCAGGAGCTGCAGGTCGGCGGCGTGGGTGGCATCGGCCTTCTCCCGCAGCGTGGTCGCCCAGGTCGACCAGTCCGGGCGCGCCGCCCCCGATCGGCGCTGTACGGCCTCGACGACCGCGTCCAGCACGAGCCCCAGGTCGCCCGCGGTGGCCACGGCCGGTGACGCGTGGTGGCCGAGTTGCCCGGGGGAGTCCGCGATGTGCACCACTTTCGCCGGCGTCGCGCCCTCCTTGCCGCCGAACACCCCGTAGCCGAGCCGGAAGTCCAGGGGCGTGCCCACGACGAGCACCACGTCGGCCGCGCCGAACGCCGTCCCGCGCGCCTTGGTCACCAGTAGCCGGTGCCCGGCCGGGACGATCCCGCGGCCCATGCCGTTGGGGATGACGGGCAGGCCCAGCGACTCGACGCACCGCAGCGCTGCGTCTTCGCCGCGATCTGCCCACACGTCGGAGCCCAGCACCAGCACGGGACGCTCGGCGCCGACGAGCAGGTCGGCGATCCGGTCGACGGCGTCGGTGTCGGGGGAGCGGTCCGGCGCGGCGGCGGGGGAGCCGTCGCCGGCCCGCCCCGGTCCGGGCCGGACGGAGTCGCACCGGTCGAAGAAGTGGTCCATGTGCACGTCGAGGAACGCCGGCCCGCGGTGCGCGGTGCGGGCGGCGGTGAACGCGCGGTGGGTGGCGGCGGCGATATCGGCCGTGTCGCGGGCGGTCTCGGCGGACACGGTCACCGACCGCACCACCGGGACGTGGTCGAACTCCTGCAGGCTGCCGGTGCCCCAGCGGCCGGCCGGCGCGCGCCCGCCGAGGACCACCATCGGGGCGCCGGAGAACGAGGCCTGCGCCAGCGCGGACACGCCGTTGGTCACCCCCGGACCGGCGGTGAGGACGGCCAGGCCGGGCGAGCGGGTGAGCTTGCCGGTGGCCTCGGCGGCGAATGCGGCCGTCTGCTCGTGCCGCACGTCGAGCAGTGCCACGCCGTGGTCCTCCTTCTCCGCGGCGTCGTACATGGGGAACACGTGCGCCCCGGAGAGGGTGAACATCGTCCGCACGCCGTGCGCGGCGGCGACGGCCGTGGCGTGGGATCCGCCGTGCCCCTCCACCGGTGTGGGGGCGTCTCCGCCGGGCCCGCCCGGCGATCGCCCAGCCTTCTCGTGCCCGGCCCGCGGGGCCGGCTCGTCGTGGCTCACATCGCACTCCCTGCTCGACTGCCCCCACCGTAGGAGGCGCGGACGGGTCGTATCAGCGGTTCGGCGGACTCGCCCTCGGGTAGCGTCGGCGCCTGTGAGCACAGACAACGCTGATGACCTCGTCGTCGTCGTCGGGGATCCGGTCACGGTCACCGACACGGTGGTGACGCGCTTCGCCGAGGCGGTGGGCGCGCCGACCGGCCAGGTCCCCGCCACCCTCGCGGCCGCCCTGACCGCGCCGGTCCAACGCGCGGTGATGGAGCACCCCGCCCTGCGCATCGACCTCGCGCGCACCCTCCACACCGCGCAGTCCAGCGAGCACCACCGGCCGATCCGCGTCGGCGACGTCCTCACCGCCACCGCCACGGTCACCGGGGTGCGGTCGGCGCGCGGCGGGCGGATGATCGGGTTCGACACCGTGCTGCGCGACGCCGCCGGCGAGCCCGTCCAGACCCTGACCAGTGCGCTGCTCACCGCGGAGGTGGAGGCATGACCGGGCGGGAGGTGCATGGGCAGGGCACGGCCGCGCGAGGCGCGGCCGCGCAGGACGTGACGACGACGAGGACCGCGGTCGCCGGGGAGGTCCTTCCGTCGCGGACCCTGCCGATCTCGCGGGACGACCTGCGCCGCTACGCCGAGGCGTCGGGGGACCACAACCCCATCCACCTGGACGATGACGCGGCGCAGGCGCTCGGGCTGCCCGGGGTGGTGGCGCACGGGATGCTCACCTCCGCGCTGGCGATCGGGGTCGTGGCCGAGTGGGCCGGGGGCGCCGACCGCGTGCTGGCGACCTCGTTCCGGTTCGCCGGGCCCGTGGTCGTCCCGGTCGATGCGCCGGCGCGGCTCGAGGTGGGGGGGACGGTGAAGAAGGTGGCCGACGACGGGTCGACCGCCGACGTCGCCCTCGCGGTGATCTGCGACGGGGCGAAGGTGTTCGGCAAGGCGATCGTCACGGTCTCGCTCGCGGGGTGACGCCGCGCGATTTCGGGCCACCGGCCGCCTGTCGTACACTGGGACGCCCGACCGAACGCGGTCGCGGACCGCGCTGCCGCCAGGCAGTCGCCGACACTGTAGAGTCGAGGCGTTCGTGCGGCCCGCAGGCGCGGGAGGGCACGGGTGGCCGGGAGACCGGCCGAAGGGGCGTAGCTCAATTGGCAGAGCAGCGGTCTCCAAAACCGCAGGTTGCAGGTTCAAGTCCTGTCGCCCCTGCACTTACCGCACACCAGACGACCCGGAGGTAGCCGCGTGAGCCAGGATCGCGACGACGACGTCGACGTCAACGGCGTCCGCGATTCCGACGCCGCTGCCGCCGTCCCCACCGGCAAGGCGGGGCGCGGCGACACCGCCGTGGCCGGACGGGTCCGTACGGACGCGGACAAGCCGGAGGACACGCGGACCGCCCGCACGAATCCGTTCCAGTACATCGGGCAGGTCGTCGAGGAGCTGCGCAAGGTCATCTGGCCCACGCGCAACCAGATGGTCACCTACACCATCGTGGTGTTCCTGTTCCTCATCTTCATGACCGCGCTGGTCTCGGGCGTCGACTTCGGCGCGGGCAAGCTCGTCGAGCTCGTCTTCGACCGCTAGAGACCTGCCGCTGGGGTCCGGGGCGAGATCCGGACCGCCGAACTTCGAGAGGACCGCATTTCCGTGAGCGACATCGATCAGAGCCCCGAGGCCGAGGGCGCCGAGCAGGCCGCGACCGAGGCGGACGCGGTGCTCGGTGACACGGCTGCGGATCCCGCCGACACCATCGACACCGACGCCGAGGCTGACGCCGCCGACACCGTCGCGGCTGGCGCCGAGCTGGACCAGGACGCCGCCACCGACGCGGTCGAGACCGAGCTCGACGAGGATGTCGAGGGTGAGACCGTCCCCGAGGGCGACGAGACCGTTGCGGAGGACGAGCTCGCCGAGTCGGCGCTCGAGACTTCCGGCGAGGCGCCCGAGGGGGCTCCGGCCGAGGAGGCCGCGGCCGACGAGGCGGCCGCGCCCACGATCGACCCGATCATCGCCTTCAAGCGTCAGCTCCGGAAGCTTCCCGGTGACTGGTTCGTCATCCACTCCTACGCCGGGTACGAGAACAAGGTGAAGGCCAACCTGGAGACCCGCGCCGTGACCCTCGGTGCCGAGGACAAGATCTTCCAGGTCGAGGTCCCGGTCGAGGAGTTCACCGAGGTCAAGAACGGCCAGAAGAAGGTCGCCAACCGCAAGGTCCTACCCGGCTACGTGCTGGTGCGGATGGAACTCGACGACGAGTCGTGGGGCGTCGTGCGCAACACCCCGGGCGTGACCGGGTTCGTCAGCGCGACCGGTGGCGCCGCCGGCAAGCCCACCCCGCTCTCGCTGAGCGACGTGGCCAAGTTCCTGGCCCCCAAGCCGGAGAAGAAGTCCGCCGCCGCGGGCACCGCCGACGACCAGGGCTTCGCCCCGCAGGCCGTCGAGGTGGAGTTCGAGGTCGGCGAGTCGGTCACCGTCATGGACGGCCCGTTCGCGACGCTGCCCGCGTCCATCTCCGAGGTCGATCCGGCCGCGCAGAAGCTCAAGGTCCTCGTGTCGATCTTCGGTCGCGAGACCCCGGTCGAGCTCGGCTTCACGCAGGTCGAGAAGATCGACTGACCCGAGAAACTCCCACGACGACCCGTTCCGCGCCCGGCGTGGGGCGGGTCGCTCGTCTGTCAGCCCGGCCGTCGTCGGCGATTAGGGTTCCGACCGGCCGCGCGCGTAGACTCTCCAAGGTTGCGCCTGTGTTCCCGCCTGCCCTTCCGGGGTCGTGTGGGGAACCGGGTGCACACGACAGTCGGCCTCCCGCGTGTACAGCGCGGAGCCGAGATCCAGTCGAAGAATCAGGAAGACTGAGGAAGACGATGCCTCCGAAGAAGAAGAAGGTCTCAGGGCTCATCAAGCTCCAGATCCAGGCCGGCGCAGCCAACCCGGCCCCGCCGGTCGGTCCGGCTCTGGGTGCCCATGGTGTCAACATCATGGAGTTCTGCAAGGCCTACAACGCCGCCACCGAGAACCAGCGCGGAAACGTCGTGCCGGTCGAGATCACGGTCTACGAGGACCGGTCGTTCGACTTCAAGCTGAAGACGCCGCCGGCCGCCAAGCTCCTGCTCAAGGCCGCCGGCCTGCAGAAGGGCTCCGGCACCCCGCACTCCGCCAAGGTCGGCAAGGTCTCCATGGACCAGGTCCGCGAGATCGCGCAGACCAAGATGGAGGACCTCAACGCCAGCGACATCGACCAGGCCGCGAAGATCATCGTCGGCACCGCCCGTTCCATGGGCATCACGGTCGAGGCCTGACCTCCACCCCCCGAACATCTGTGGGAGGGCAGCTCAGGCCCGCACCACACCCGACCGTCGCGCGTGAAGACGCGGCAGGAATGGAACTGACATGAGCAAGAACAGCAAGGCCTTCAAGGCCGCAGCTGAGAAGGTCGACCGCACCAAGCTGTACTCGCCTCTGGACGCCCTGGCCCTGGCCAAGGAGACCGGCTCGACGAAGATGGATGCCACCGTCGAGGTCGCCATGCGACTTGGCGTCGACTCCCGCAAGGCGGACCAGATGGTCCGTGGCACCGTGAACCTTCCGCACGGTACCGGTAAGACCGCCCGCGTCATCGTCTTCGCCGCGGGCGAGAAGGCCACCGAGGCCGAGGCCGCCGGCGCCGACGTCGTTGGCTCCGACGACCTCATCGAGCGCATCCAGGGCGGCTGGCTCGACTTCGACGCCGCGATCGCCACCCCGGACCAGATGGCCAAGGTCGGCCGTGTGGCCCGCGTGCTCGGTCCGCGTGGCCTCATGCCCAACCCCAAGACGGGCACCGTCACGATGGACGTGACCAAGGCCGTGGGCGACATCAAGGGCGGCAAGATCACCTTCCGCACCGACAAGGCCAACAACCTGCACTTCATCGTGGGCAAGGCCTCCTTCTCCACGGAGCAGCTCACGGAGAACTACCAGGCCGCGGTCGACGAGGTTATGCGCCTCAAGCCGTCCTCCTCCAAGGGCCGCTACATGCAGAAGGTCACCATCTCCACGACGACCGGCCCCGGCATCCCGGTCGATCCGTCGGCGATCTCCAAGCTCCTCGAGGCGGGTTCCGACTCCGAAGCGAGCTGATCTGCTCGGCTGAGACGCCACCAGCTCGGCTGAAGGCCCCGCGACCGGTTATCCGGACGCGGGGCCTTCCCGCATTTCCCGGCATGCCGTGAGCGGCCGGCCGCCGGCCGACCGGTCCGCAGCCGCTCCTCCCGATGGCGTCTCGCGTGCCGGCATGCCCGCCCCCCACGCAGCCGCTCCTCGCGATGGCGTCTCGCCGTCGCTTCGGGGCGTGCGAGACGCCATGTTCGGGCGCGGCTGTGGGGGAGATGGGGCTGCGGCGAGGGCGAGACGCCATCGCAACGAGCGGCCCCGGGCACGGATTCCCTCGCGTTCGCACGCGCGGTACGGCAGCCCGGAGCACACAGTGACCTAGCTCACCCGCATGACAATGCCCTCGGGTATGGTTGGGTCACGCGGTCGCCGTCGGCACGCCCGCCCCGCTACCGGAGGGGGCCACGATCGGGGTCGACCGGATTACCCGCGGTGGCCGCCGCGGACGAGGTGCTCGACGATCGCGGTGACGACGTCCGCGACACGGTCCGTCAGCTCAGCGCGGCGCTGCAGACCGTCTCCGACGGCCGCGACGACATCTTCGCCACCGTCCGCAACCTCGAGGCCTTCACCGCCGCGATGGAGGGTTCCGGCGAGCAGATCACCACCTTCAACGAGGTGATGGCGGCGGTGACCGTCTCGGTGTCGCGCGGCCGGGGGGAGATCGGCCCGGCGCTCACCGAGCTCGACCTGGCAGTCGACGAGGTCCGCGACTTCGTCCGCGACAACCGGCAGGTGGGCATCGAGACCGTCCGGACGACCACCGACCTGCTGACGGTGCTGGCCGAGCAGCGCGACGACATCGCCCAGATCCTGCACGTCGCACCCACCGCGCTGTCGAACCTGCAGGGGATCTACCAGCCGTCGCAGAACGCGGTGATCTCGTCCCTCGCGCTGACCGACTTCGCGAACCCGATGCAGTTCATCTGCTCCGACCTGGCCGCTGCAGAGGAGACAGACGTGCACACCGCCTCCGAGGAGTGCGTGCGACTGCTCGGCCCCACGCTCACCGCGCTGGCGGTGGACTACCCGCCCGTGGCGATCAATCCCAGCCGCGGCGTCGGGGCGCTGCCGCACCAGCTCGACTACACCCACGACCACCTGCGGCCGGCTCCCGCCCTCGCGACCCCTGCCGACGCGTCCCCGACCCCCGCCGGCCCGGCGGACGGTCGCGTCGGCGTGACCGACCTGCTCACCGAGGGCGTCCGGTGACCGGGCGGCGCGCCGTGGGCGCGGCGCTGCTGGTCGTGTCGACGACGACGATGAGCGGTTGCGACTGGAAGGGGCCCAACAGTCTCCCGCTGCCCGGGACGGCCGGGGGCGGGCCGGACGGCTACTCGGTGACGGTGCAGCTCGCCGACGTCACCACCCTGGACCGCAATGCCCGTGTCCGGGTCGGCGACGTGACGGTTGGCCGCATCGCCGACATCCGCCTCGGCCCGGGGTTCGCCGAGGTGACGGTCGACCCCGACGGGGAGGTCCGCCTGCCGCGCAACGCCACGGCCCGGGTGGGGCAGAGCAGTCTCCTCGGTGCGTCCCACCTCGAGCTGTCGGCACCTCCGGGCGAACCCGCCGAGGGCACGCTGTCCGACGGCGACCTCGTCCCGGTGGAACGCAGCGGCGGGTACCCCACCACGGAGCAGACGCTGGCCACGCTCGCGGCGGCCCTCGGCGGCAGCGGCCTGGCCCAGGCGGCGGAGGTCTTCGGGGAACTCGACGTCGCGATGACCGGCCGCACCGACGAGGTCCGGGCGGTGGCGGGACGCCTCAGCGAGTTGCTCACCGGGCTCGAGGCGCAGAAGGAGGACATCGTGGTGGCGTTGGAGTCACTGGAGAGGCTCTCGACCGAACTCGCGATCCGCAGCGACGAGGTGGAGGGCGGGGTCGCCGACCTCGGGCCCGCACTCCAGGTCCTCGCGCAGCGGCGGCAGCGGCTCGTCGAGGCCACCCGCGCGGTGGACACCGTCACCGCGACCGCGGGCCGTGTCGTCGAGGCCTCCGGCGGTGACCTCCGTGCCGGTCTGGAGTCCCTCGACCCCGTCCTGCAGGGACTGGCGGATTCGGGGGCTCGCTCACCGAGTCACTGCGCTACCTGGCCACCTTCCCGTTCCCGCTGGACACCTACCGCAACGCGGTGCGCGGGGACTACGCCAACGGCACGGTCATCCTCGACCTTCGGCTGCCGGTCCTGGACACCGCGCTGCTCATCGGCACACCGTTCGAGGGGTCGCTAGCGTTGCTCGACACCATCCTGGGCGTACCCGCCCCACCCCGTTGACCAGTCCGACGTCGCCCACCGCCCCGCCTTCCCAATGGCCTTCCGGGACGATCGGGGTGGAGCGCATGGACGCCGCGCCGTCGGGGCGGACGATCTTCTCCTGCAGGACTAGCGGGATCTCGAACTCGCCGGCGGGCAGTCCCAACGGATTGTCGGGACGTCCGGTGTCGAACCGGTCGCGTGGGAGGTAGCCGCCCGCGAGACCGCCGTAGACGTTGAGGCGGGTGATGGCCATGGCGTGGTCGTGGTGCCAGAGCCCGGCCGCCTCCTGCCGGTTGTCGAAGTGGTGGAGGTGGCCCTGCCCGAGGAAGGACGACTGCTCCGGGTGGCCATCGCTGGCGGGCTCGGTGACCCCGCCGTGCAGGTGTAGCGACGTGGGTACCCGGGTACGCACCGACTCCGACAGTCCGTGCAGGCTCGTGTCGATGTCCGCGGCGTGTGGGTGGACTGAGATCTCATTGCGGTAGGTCAGCGTCGTCCGCACTCCGGCGTGCGATCACCGGACCCAGGTAACTGGCCGCGCCGTAACCCAAGGTCATCGTCCCGGGGAGGCCGCGGTGGAACCGGTGGGTGCCCGTCCGCGCGGACAGTTCCAGGGACTCTCCGGGCAGGACGTCCGGACGCGGGAGTTCGTCCACGTAGGGCTCGAGGACGGGGGAGTGGAACAACAGCGGGCTCGGACCAAGCGATCCCGGGCCGACCTGTGCGCGGGTGGCGGACGCGCCGACGAGTCCCATGCCCGCCACACCGGCCACCGTGCCGAGGAGTCTTCGCATCGTCACCACGGGCCCGCGAGCGCCGCCACCGAACCCGACCATGAGAGCTCCCGCTGCTATGACACGAGTCACAGTACCCTACGGTATGGTTCGGAGGTGGGGATCACCGAGTGACCGGGGGAGAGATGGCCCGACGGGACATGAGCCGACTCCCGAGGGTGAGAGCCGTGGGCGTGGCACTGCTTCGCGTGGGGTCACGGGGGTTGGATATCCGCGAGTGCCGAAGCGGATGCAGGCGCGGCCGTGCCCGTCCCCGGGATCGCCACCGCGCCGTCGCAGGTGCCTTGGCGGTGGTGGCCAAGGGGGTCGGCGACGTCGAGAACCCCAGCCGCGGGCTGAGGACCCACGACACGATCCTCGCGTGGGAACCCGCCTGGATGGACCCGATCTGCGAGGGGTTTCGGGAGGCCGTACGTGGCTCGGACCTGCTCGTCCGGCTCCACGCGGACGGCCTCTGGGCGCGCGGGGTGGTCTACACCGACATCGTCTCGACGGTCGACCTGCTCGTGCACCCACCGCTGGAACAGTCCCCGCCCGGCACAGAGGTGCGGGTCGTCCGGCCGTTCGCGGGCAGCCGGCCCGTGTGGCACGGCGAACCCGGGCGCGACCCGGACTCGCGCGCTCTGGTCATGGAGGCCCTCGGTCCGACGTAGGGTGACGACGATGACGACACGACACGGTGCCGCGGGCCGATGACCCGGGGGTCGACATGGTCCGCCCGGCCGAGCGGTCCGCGCACGGGGCGCCTCTCGGCGGAGGACTGGGCCCGCGCCGGGCTGGACCTGCTCATGACCGAGGGCAGGTCCGCGGTCAAGATCAGCAGACTCTGCGCCGACTTCGGCGTCACGAAGGGCAGCTTCTACTGGCATTTCGCCGACTTCGACGCGCTCATGGCCGCCATCGCCAGGCTCTACTTCTCGCAGGAGATGGACGCCGCCCGTGGTCTGGTCACCATGGAGGAGATGCCACCCGACGCACGGCTGGAGACCATGAGCGCGATGCTCGTGGAATCCCGCGCCTGGGAGGGGGAGGCCGCGATCCGCGAATGGGCCAGGGCGGACGAGACCGTCGCCGAGGCGGTTGCCGAACTGGACCAACGCATCCTGCGGGTGGTCCACGACGCGTTCGTCGAACTCGGGTTCTCCGAACGGGGGGCGAGGATCCGCGCCGGCGTCTTGGTGTACGCCGGCATCGGGTTCGTCTACGGGCGCTCAGCGCTGCCCGTGCCCACCGTGGAGGAGATCCACGACGTGCTGGCGCTGCTGGTGAAGCCCGAGACCTGACCTCCGGGGGCAGGTCGGGGAGCGCGGGTCAGACCGCCACCCGGACCGTGAGCCCCCTCCGCTTGATCCGCGCCGAGAACTCGGTCACGGTGCCGCAGTCCTCGCCGTCGATCTGGAACGCGGCCGGTTTCTCCAACACGCGGGCGGTGATCCCCACGCCCTGGCGGAAATCCAGTGGCCGGGTCCGATGCTCTTCTTTCCCGCTCTCCTGGGTGGAGTTCCTCCGCAGTATCGGCTTGAGCCGGTGCTGGAACGTGTGATGGGCCAGCACCGCACCCGCCTGCGCCCACCCGAGAGGGCCCTTGGCGCGCAGAGCGAGAACGTCCAGGAGTCCGTCGTCGATGACGGCGTCGGGCAACAGCACCATCCCCGCCTGCAGCATCCCGCAGTTGGCCACCAGGAGGGTGCGCGCGCGGGTCTGGATCGGCGATCCGTCGTCGAGGGCGTACTCGACCCGGATCCGGTGGCCGCGCAACAGCGTGTTGGCGAACGCGCCGACGTACGCGAGCCAGCCCACCCGTGCCTTCAGTTTGTCGTCGGTGCCCGCGATCATGTCGGCGTCCATCCCGGCGCCGAGCATCACGAGGAACACGTCATCGTGGGACACGCCGTCGCCGTCGGTGTAGTGGACCTCGCCGAGGTCGATCGCGCGGCTCCGACCGCTCATGGCGACACGCAACGCACGGTCGACATCGTCCAACGGGACGCCGAGGTTGCGGGCGAGCAGGTTCCCGGTTCCCAGGGGGACGACTCCCATCGGCACCGAGGTGCCGAGCAGGCCCTGCGCCACCGACCGTACGGTGCCGTCGCCGCCGCACGCGATCACCAGTCCGACACCGTCGGCGGCCGCCCGTGCCGCCTGACCGGTGCCCGGGTCCTCCTCGGTGGTCTCGTAGAAGACGGGATCCGTCCACCCGTGCCTGGACGCCCGCCCCTCGGCGAGGCGGCGGACCTCGTCGATTCCGACCTTGGTGGGGTTGTAGACGACGGCGAGGCGAGACGGGGCTGGGGACACCGCACCAATGTGTCAGAAAGCCGACCGGCCCGCCATTCGTCGCCCCCGGGCGGATTTGGTATGCGACGGCGGCCGCCTATATCCTTGGGTCCGAAGTTTGAACGCCTGGGAGCTCTGCTCTCGGGCACCTGATCAAGTTTCACCGAAGACCGCAGGTCGCCGCTCCCGCCGGGGGTGGTCGAAGGGTCCGGGAGCGCCCGGACGGCCCGCGCAGGAGAACACCGGTCAGCGTCGGATGTGCCGTGGGTCCCCAGGGGCCCGTGCCAGCTCCTCCACGCCCCGTGCCACCTGCGCACGGGGCGTTCGTGTTTTCTCGGGCGAGATGATGCAGAAAGGAGGCGAAACATGGCAAAGCCCGCAAAGGTCCAGGCCGTCGAGGAGATCAAGCAGCACTTCCAGAACTCCACGACCGCCGTGGTCACCGAGTACCGCGGACTCTCCGTCCCGCAGGTCACCGAACTGCGCAAGACGCTGGGTGACGCGGCCACGTACACCGTGGCCAAGAACACCCTGGTCAAGCGTGCGGCTGAGGAAGCCGGAGTCGAGGGTCTCGATGACCTCCTGTCCGGTCCCACCGCCATCGCGTTCGTCACCGGTGAGGTCGTGGACGCCGCCAAGGCGCTCAAGAACTTCGCCAAGGACAACAAGGCGCTCGTCATCAAGGGCGGTGTCATGGACGGCTCACCGCTGTCCGCCACCGAACTCGACAAGATCGCCGATCTCGAGTCCCGCGAGGTCCTGCTCGCGAAGATGGCCGGTGCCCTCAAGGGTAACCAGACCAAGGCCGCCGGCCTGTTCAACGCGCCCGCTTCGCAGCTGGCACGTCTGTTCGCGGCGCTCGAGGACAAGAAAAACTAACCCCACATGCTTCCGGGCCGTCTGACGGCACCGGGACCAACAGAAAGGACGCCACCATGGCGAAGCTCAGCAACGACGAGCTGCTCGAGGCCTTCAAGGAGATGACTCTTCTGGAGCTCTCCGAGTTCGTGAAGCTGTTCGAAGACACCTTCGAGGTCACCGCGGCCGCTCCGGTCGCCGTCGCCGCTGCCGGCGCCCCGGCTGCCGGTGGCGAGGCCGCCGCCGAGCAGGACGAGTTCGACGTCGTCCTCGAGTCGGCCGGCGACAAGAAGATCGGCGTCATCAAGGTCGTGCGCGAGCTCGTGTCGGGCCTGGGCCTCAAGGAGGCCAAGGATCTCGTCGAGTCCGCCCCCAAGGCGATCGTCGAGAAGGTCGACAAGGAGGCCGCCGAGGCCGCCAAGACCAAGCTCGAGGAGGCCGGCGCGACGGTCACCCTCAAGTGATCTGACGCACCACCGCTTCACCAGGGACGGCCCGGCGATATCGCCGGGCCGTCCCTGTCCTATTTGCGTTCCACTCGCCCGTTTCCTCACGCCCGCCTGCCCTCTGGCCGCGAAAACGAAACACTTTTCCACGGGATGTAACAAAGCATGCCTCCGGAGCGGTAGTTTATAGTGACCGTGGCCACAGATGATGGCTGCAGTGAGGAGTGGTGTCGTGGGCGCAGAGGTATCCGTCGAAGGTCTGACCAAGTCCTTCGGAACGCAGGCGATCTGGGAGGACGTCTCGTTCACCCTTCCCGTGGGAGAGGTCAGCGCGCTCCTGGGTCCGTCGGGCACAGGAAAGTCGGTTTTCCTCAAGTCGTTGATCGGCCTGCTCCGTCCAGAGCGCGGCAAGATCATCATCGACGGCACGGACATCCTCCAGTGCACCGTCAAGGAGCTCTACGAGATCCGCAAGCTCTTCGGCGTCCTGTTCCAGGACGGGGCGCTGTTCGGCTCCATGGACCTCTACGACAACGTGGCGTTCCCGTTGCGTGAGCACACCCGCAAGTCCGAGTCCGAGATCCGTAGCATCGTCATGGAGAAGCTCGAGCTCACCGGCCTCACAGGGGCCGAGGGCAAGCTCCCCGCCGAGATCTCCGGAGGGATGCGCAAACGCGCCGGCCTGGCCCGTGCGCTGGTCCTGGACCCGGAGATCATCCTGGTGGACGAGCCGGACTCGGGGCTCGATCCGGTCCGCACCACGTACCTGGCGCAGTCGCTCATCGACATCAACGCGCAAATCGACGCCACCATCCTCATCGTGACGCACAACATCAACCTCGCCCGGACCGTCCCGGACAACCTGGGCATGCTCTACCGCAAGAAGCTCGTGATGTTCGGTCCCCGCGAGGTGCTGCTCACGAGCGAGGAGCCCTCGGTCCGCCAGTTCCTGCGCGGTTCCAAGCTGGGACCGATCGGGATGTCCGAGGAGAAGGACGACGCGCAGATGCGCGAGGAGCAGGCACAGGCGGACGCCGGCCACAACGACGGGTCCCCGGGAGCCGACGAGGTCACGGGTGTCCCGCCACAGATGCAGCCCACCCCGGGCGGCCCCGAGCGCCGGGGTGAGATCCGCCGTGAGAAGCGTGTGGCCGAGATGCTGGACACCCTCCCCGAGGGCGCCCAGACCGCCATCCGCGAGGAGTGGGCGGCCCGCGGCCACGGTAACAGTAGGGTCACAGCGTCGGCGCCGGTCGACGCCACCACGGGCGCTGCGGGTGGCGGCAGTCAGCGGCTGTCGACGACCACTACGGGTCCTAATGGGTCCGAGGACGCCGGAGAGATCGGAGGAAAGGCATGGCGGAGGGCGTGAACCAGCAACCCGCGGTGAAGGCCGGTGTGTCGCCAGCAGATGTCGGCGGAGGTGTCCGGACTGCGGTGGGCGGCGCCGGTGCGGTCTTCCGACTGTTCCTCGAGGTGTTCAGAGGGGTCTTCAGGAGGCCGTTCCAGTTCCGAGAGTTCATCGAGCAGTCGTGGTTCATCGCGTCCGTGACGATCCTGCCGTCGGCACTGGTCGCGATCCCCTTCGGGGCGGTCGTGGCGATGCAGACGGGCTCGCTGGTCCAGCAGCTCGGGGCTGAGGCCTATACGGGAGCGACCGGCGTCCTCGCCGTCGTGCAGCAGGGCGCGCCGCTGGTGACCTCGCTGCTTATCGCGGGCGCCGCCGGGTCGGCGGTGGCCGCTGATCTGGGCGCCCGCTCCATCCGCGAGGAACTCGACGCGATGCGCGTCCTGGGGATCGACCCCATCCAACGACTCGTCGTCCCCCGGGTGCTCGGCATGATGCTCGTCGCGGTGCTCCTGAACGGGCTCGTCTCCATCGTCGGGATCTCCGGTGGTTACGTGTTCAACATCATGTTGCAGGGCGGCACCCCGGGTGCCTATCTGATGTCCTTCGGGGCCCTCGCCCAGTTGCCCGATTTCATCATGTCCTCGATCAAAGCGCTGATCTTCGGACTGATCGCCGGCGTCGTCGCCTCGTACTGCGGCATGAATCCCAAGGGCGGACCCAAGGGGGTTGGCGACGCCGTCAACCTGGGCGTGGTCCTCACATTCCTCCTGCTGTTCTTCGCCAACCTCATCCTCACGGCGATGTACCTGCAGATCGTTCCCCCGAAGGGGTCGTAATGGCGATCCATACTGATGTCGGACCCACGAGGGCCCGGCTGAGAGCCCTCGTCCGCGGCCCGATCAGCTCGTTCGACTCCCTGGGAGACCAGCTCGCGTTCCACCTGCGCGCGATTCGCTGGATCCCCCAGACGATCGTCCACTACCGGCACGAGGTGCTGCGTCTGATCGCGGAGGTGACCTTCGGAGTCGGCACACTGGCGGTCCTGGGCGGAACCATCGGCGTCATCGTCATGATGAGCGGGTTCACCGGGGTCGTCGTCGGCCTGCAGGGGTACGCAGCCCTCGACCAAATCGGCAGCTCGGTCCTCACCGGCTTCCTGTCCGCCTACGTCAACACCCGTGAGGTCGCGCCCGTCGTGGCGTCGCTCGCCCTGTCCGCCACCGTCGGCTGCGGTTTCACCGCCCAGCTCGGTGCCATGCGGATCTCCGAGGAGATCGACGCCTTGGAGGTCATGGCGATTCCGAGCGTGCCGTACCTCGTCACCACTCGGGTCATCGCCGGGTTCATCGCCGTCATTCCGCTCTACGTCGTGGGTCTGCTCTCGTCATACCTCGCCACGCGGGGAGTCAACACCATGATTCAAGGACAGTCCACAGGGTCGTTCGACCACTACTTCCATCTGTTCCTGCCTCCGGAAGACGTGATCTACTCCTTCATCAAGGTGATCATCTTCGCCTTCGTGCTGGTGATGATCCACTGCTACTACGGCTACACCGCGTCCGGGGGCCCGGCCGGCGTCGGCGTGGCGGTGGGGCGCGCTGTCCGCACCACGATCGTCGTGGTGGCGATCCTGAACTTCTTCGTCGGACTGGCACTTTGGGGCACGACCACGACGGTGCGGGTGGCGGGATGAACGAGCTCTCCGTACTCTCCAAGCGGTTGCTGGCCGCCCTTTTCATCATTATCGTCCTGGCGTTCGTCGGGACCACCATCGCGATCTACAACCGCGCCTTCACCGACTCGGACGGCGTCACCCTGTACACCGACGACATGGCGTTCGCGCTGCCGAACGACGCCGACGTCAAGGCGCGCGGTGTCCTCGTGGGCCGCGTCTCCGGTGTCGAACCCGACGGGGACCGCGTGCAGGTCAACATGGAGTTCGACCCGGCGCTCATCGAACAACTGCCGGCCAACGTCCGTGGCCGCCTGCTCCCCAAGACGTTGTTCGGTGAGCGGTTCGTCGACCTGGGGTTCCCCGATCAGCCCGTGGGGACGCTCGAACCGGGAGCGACCATCGAGCAGGACACCCGCGGCAACGCGATCGAGTTGGGGCGCGTCCTGGACGGGCTACTCCCCGTTCTCGAGGCGGTCCCGCCGGAGAAACTGGCGGGCACGCTCGGCGCGATCAACCAGGCGTTGTCAGGCCGTGGGGACGAGATCGGCGCCAGCCTGGTCGAGATCGGACAGGTGTTCGACGGCATCAACCAGGAGTTGCCCGCTCTGGAATCCGGGCTGGAGGATCTGGCGACATTCTCCCAGACCTATTCCGAGGCGCTGCCTGATCTCATCAACGCTCTGGACGCTCTGCGCACCACCGGCGACACGGTGGTCCAGCGCCGCCCCGACATCGCCGACGGACTGCGGCGGATCAGCGAATCGTCCGAGGTCCTCACCGGTTTCCTCGCCGCTAACCGCAACGACCTCATCTCCCTGGCGGTGGACTCGCGCACCTCCCTGGAGTACCTGGCTGAGTATTCGCCAGCACTGCCGTGCTCGGTGGGGAATTTCATGACACTTCTGGACCGGTCCGATGCCATCCTGGGCGTGGGCACCGAGCACCCCGCCATCCGGGTGACGCTCGAGCTCGTCAATCCCAGAGGGCGTTACGTGCCCAACCAGGACGAGCCGCGGTTCTTCGACACCCGCGGTCCCCGCTGTTACGACCCGGCGCAGGAGCCGTTCTACTTCGGTGGGGCCCCCGGCGGGGCGATCGCCGACGGGAGCTACCAGATCCCCACCCGCAATCCGGGGCCCGCGTTCATCCCGACTCTGCCCAATCCGCTTCTCCGGGACGGGCCGGTTCCGGCACTCCGTAACCGTGGCTCGGTTCCCCCGGCTCCCGGGCGGGCGGTGCCCGAGCAGCCCAATATGCCGTTTCCGTCAACCGTGACCGCGGGTCAGGACACCGACGTGGTGGCTATGGCCTACGCCGGCTCGCCGCTGGAGACCGACACCGTCCGAACCGTCCTGGGGGTCGCGTCCTCGCGCGGCGCGCAGGAGATCCCTGCCTGGATCGGCCAGATCGGCGCCCCGGCGCTTCGCGGAACGGAGGTCGGTTTCCGATGAACGCCAAACTGAAGGCCCTATTCCGTGGCGGCCTGCTGGGGTCATTCGTCAAACTGGTGGTCTTCATCGTGGTCACAGTGCTGCTCAGTTCGGTCCTCGCCGTGACCATCAGGGGCGGCACCCGGGCGGAAGGTACGGAGTACTCTGCGATCTTCTCCGACGTGACCATGCTGGAGGAGGGCGACGACGTCCGGATAGCCGGCGTCGTGGTGGGCAACATCACCGGGATGGAGATCCACGAACGCGACCTGGCTAAGGTGGACTTCACCCTGGCCGGCGACCGCACGCTGCCGGCCAACGTGCACCTGGCACTGCGGTTCCGGAACATGATCGGCCAGCGGTACCTGAACATCTCCCGGGAGCCCGGACCCGTCCAATCGGCCCTGGAGGAAGGGAGCACGATCGGAATCGAGAAGACCTCGCCCGCGGTCGATCTCACGGCGCTGTTCAACGGTTTCCGCCCGCTCTTCACGACCCTGCAGCCGGAGGACGTCAACGCGCTCGCCGACTCGCTGGTGCGGGTACTGCAAGGGGAGGGCGGCACCGTGACGAGCCTGGTCCGCCAGACTGGTGAGCTGACCAACCACCTGGCCGATCGGGATCAGGTGATCGGCGAAGTCATCGACAACCTCACCCGGGTCCTCGAGACCATCAACGAGCGGGACGTGCAGTTCCAGCAGCTCGTGGTGACCACCAGGCAACTCGTCGAGGGACTCGCCGACGAGCGCGACGCTATCGGCAGTTCGCTCGACTCGATGGCGGATCTGACCTCGTCGGCGGAGAACATCGTCACCGCCACGCGGCCCGCCGTGACGGATTCGCTCGACCACCTCAAGGTGGTCACCGACCAGATCACGACGAACCGCGACACGCTCAGCGAGGTTCTCATCAACCTGCCGCGCAAGACCGACAACCTCATCAGGATGGGTTCGTTCGGGTCCTGGCTCCAGTTCTATCTCTGTGGACTCGACGTGGTGCACGGCCCAGGCACCAACGTGCCCAACCTTCTTCCGAGCGGCGGTCCCACGATCAATCAGCCGGTGTACACGAACGTCGCGCCCCGGTGCCACGCAGGGGGAATCCCATGAGCAAGCGCAGTGCGAACGAGCCGAGGTTCAGCAACGCCACCATCGGAGCGATCGGGGTCCTGGTGATCCTCGCCCTGACCGCCGTGTCGTTCAGACTCGACGCGCTACCGATCGTCGGGGCGGGACCCAAATACACAGCCTACTTTTCCGAGGCCGCCGGGCTAGCGGACGGTAGCGAGGTCCGCGTGGCCGGCGTCAAGGTTGGCGTCGTGACCGACGTGGCGCTCGAAGGCGACAAGGTGGCCGTGGGCTTCCGGGCCAAGGACGCCTGGCTGGGTGACGACACCCGGGCGAGCATCCAGCTCAAGACCGTGCTCGGCCAGAAGTACCTCGCGCTCACGCCGGCGGGAACCGGGGAACTCGACACGTCGGAGCCGATCCCGCTTGAGCGGACGGTGGCCCCGTACGACGTGGTCACAGCTTTCTCCTCCGCAGCGGAGACGCTCGACGAGATCGATGACGCCAAATTGGCAGCGAGCCTGGACACACTCACCGATGCGATGCAGGCGTCGCCCGAGGAGTTCCGGGGCGCGGTCGACGGCATGGCGCGTCTGTCGCAGACCGTGTCCAGCCGGGACGCCGAATTGCGGAACCTACTCGAGGCCACGCGTACGAGCTCCCAGATCGTGGCGGACCGTAATGACGACTTCCGGCGCCTGATCATCGGCACCGGACAGTTGTTGGGCGAACTCAACGACCGCGCCGAGAGTCTCAAGCTGGTGTTGGCCTCCACGCGCGGACTGTCGATCGAACTCCGCCGGTTCGTCGCGGAGAACGAGGCCGAGTTCAAGCCGACCCTGGATAGTCTCGACTCCGCCCTGGCGGTGTTGACCGACCACGAGGAAGAGCTGAGGGCATCCATCCACAACCTCGGGCCCTTCTATCGGCTGTACTCCAACATTCTGGGCTCGGGCAGATGGTTCGACACCGTGGTCACCAACCTCGTCCCGCCGGGTATTCCTGAGCCGCCCTTCTATCCCGGCGCCCGCGCGCCGGCCAGACAGAGTGGGATCAACTGATGCACAAGAAGATGCCGTACTCGTTCGTCGGGCTGCTGCTCGTCGTCGTCGTGGCCGCCGTGACTGTGATTTTCCTCGCCGTCACGGGGTTCGGACGCACCAGCATCACCGCCACCTTCCCGACAGCCGTCGGAATATCGGAGGGCTCCGATGTCCGGATCCTGGGGGTCACGGTGGGTTCCGTCGACAAGGTGACCCCGATGGGGGAGACCGTCGAGGTCGAGTTCCACGTCCGCCGGGGCGTGGACGTCCCGGCGGACGCCAAGGCGGTCCAGGTGACGCCCTCGGTCGTCCCTGACCGTAACGTCCAACTACTGCCCGCCTACTCAGGCGGCCCCAAGATGGAATCGGGCGCGCACATCCCCCTCGAGCGGACCGCGACACCGGTCGAGGTGGACAAGCTCTACGCCTCGGTGGAGGAACTGACCGATGCTCTCGGCCCGGAGGGTGCCAACAAGGACGGCGCTCTCGACCGGTTCGTCACCGCGTCCGCGGACACGCTCGGAGGCAACGGTGCCGCACTCGGGCGGTCGATCGACGAGTTGTCGCAGGCCGCGACGACGCTGGCGGATTCGAGTCAGGACATCAGCGAGACCGTGGTCAATCTGCAGTCGTTCGTCACGATGCTCGCGCAGAACGATGCCCAGGTGAGGCAGTTCAACTCCCAGATGTCGACCTTCAACCAGACTGTCGCTGGTCAGCGCGAGGACCTCCAGGGCGCCCTCGCCGAACTGAGCTACGCCCTCGCGGACGTCGCGCGTGTCGTGCGGGACAACCAGGACGTGATCCGCAGCAATGCGGACCGTTTGGTGAGACTCAGTCAGATCACCGCGGACCAGAGGGGCGACATCGAGGAGATCCTCAAGACTGCTCCGTTGGCTCTGTCCAACCTCCTCGGCGCCTACGACCCCGAGGCCGGGCTGTTGTCCTTACGTCTCGGCATCCCGGAGTTGCAGGACCCGGCCGGCGTCCTGTGCCAGCTCATGACACTTGGCCGCCTGAACCCCGGGGACCAGATGCTGGCCGAACTCGACAACCTCCGGCGCGCAGATATCGAGGCCTGCGAGGCTCTCGCGCCGCAGCGCAACGCCGATCTACAAGCGTCGAACCCGGATCTGCCGTTGGGCATCCTCGCTGGCGAGATGAATCAGTCTGTCCCGGTTCCCGGGACGGTCCAGGGCAATCGCGGGTGGCCGATGACGCCCGCCTCGGAAGGGGGACGGGGATGATCCGGCCGACCACGCCCATCCTCGGTCGCGCCGTCCGCGCGGTCGGTGCCAGCGCGCTCGTGGCCGCCGTCGCGGCGGGGTGCTCGTTGAATCTGGAGGACTACACTCTGCCGGGTGGCGCGGACCTGGGTGAGGACCCCATGCACGTGGCCGTCCGCTTCGACGATGTGTTGGACCTGGTCCTGCAGTCGTCGGTCAAGGTCAATGGTCTTGACGCCGGTCGCGTGTCCGGTATCTCGCTGGCGGAGGACGGGTGGACCGCAGAGGTGGACATCGTCCTCCGCGGCGACATGGAGCTCCCCGCCAACGTCGAGGCCTCGATCCAGCAGACCAATCTCCTTGGCGAGAAGTTCGTGCAGCTCAGCCCGCCGGAGGACGAGCCGCCCACCGGAGAGCTGTCCGGCGGTGACGTCATCGCCAGTTCGGACACCCGCACGGCTACCGACATCGAGCAGGTTCTCGGCGCGCTGTCGCTGTTGCTCAACGGCGGCGGCGTGGACCAACTGCAACCGATCGTGGCCGAACTGCGCAAGGCCACCGACGGCCGCGAGGAGGATCTCACCCGGACCCTGCGATCGGCGGAGGAGCTCATCGGGGGCCTGAACCGGCAGCGCGACAGCATCACCGAAGCCCTCGAGGGCGTGAACCTCATGACGTCGCGTGCCAACGATCAGCGCCAGCAGATCGAGGCGGCGCTCGACGAGCTGCCCGCCGGGGTGGCGGTGCTCGAGGAGCAGCGCTCGCAGTTCGTGGAGATGCTGCGCCGGGTCGACACACTGGGCCAGGTCGGCTCGGAAGTCCTGCTCACCAGCAGGGAGGACCTCATCGCCGACCTGCGGGCGCTGCGCCCTGTGCTGCAGTCCCTCGGCGAGTCGACTCCGGAGCTCATCGAACTGATCGGTTTCGTCCCCACCTTCCCGTTCCCGGACTCGTCTATCCCGGCGACCGTCGGCGGCGCGGCCAACATCTTTCTCTCCGTGGACGCGACGATCTCTGAGACGCTCCGGAATCTGGGGGCGAATCAGGGCGAACCGGTGGTTCGCCGTCCGAACACCACGAGCGGGCCCTACGTCGTGGACCCGCAGAACCCGTGGGTCGGCGACAACGGCCCGGACCGGCGGACGACCATCGTGCTGCCGCTCCTGCCGGTCCCGCCGGTCATGGACCGGGCGGTGGTGCCCAAGCCCGCACCAGGAGTCTCGGAGTTCTCCGAGAACTACCTGCCCGAACCAGGAGAGCCAGGAAACCGATGAGCAAGACACTCCGCACCCAGCTCATCGCCTTCTGTGTGATCGCCGCGGTCGGGATCACCTATGTAGGTGCCAACTACGTTCGCTTACCTTCGCTGTTCGGGATCGGCCAGTACCAGGTCTATCTGGACCTACCCGAGACCGGCGGGGTGTTCACCAACGCGGCCGTCAACTACCGCGGCACGGCGATCGGACGGGTGGGCGAGCTCTCGCTCACCGACGACGGTGTGCGAGTCGAGCTCGACCTCGACTCGAGCGCCCCCGACGTCCCGGCGGACACCGAGGCCGTGGTCGCCAACCGCTCCGCCATCGGAGAGCAGTACGTGGACTTGCGACCCAACAGCAGCTCGGCGCCGTATCTCGAGGACGGGGACGTCGTCTCCGCCGGACGTGAGGCGTTGCCGGTACCCGTCGAGAACCTGTTGGCCTCCGTCGACGACCTTTCCCGATCGGTCCCCTTGGACGATCTCGAGGTGACCGTCGATGAACTCGGCAAGGCGTTCCAGGGCCGGGGACCCCAACTGGAGCGACTCTCGGACTCCCTCATCCGGATTTCCGAGTCCGGTATCCGCACCATGCCGCAGTTGCAGACGCTGATCCGCGACGGGGCGACCGTCCTGGAGACGCAGGCCGACCAGTCCGGTGAGATCGTCAGTTTCTCCCGCGATCTCAGGACGGTCACCGAGGCGTTGCGTGACTCGGACTCCGACCTGGAACGGCTGATCACCACGGGACCGGAGTTCGCCGACGAGGCCCGCTATCTGGTGGAGAACTCCGGCGCCCCGCTCTCCGGAACCGTGCGGAACCTGGCGGCCACGATGAAGACGATCGATCCACTGGCGCCGTCGTTCAAGTTGCTGCTGCAGCTGTTGCCGGCACTGGCCGCCGGCGGGATGTCCGTCGCCCCGGGGGACGGGACAATCCACTTCGGTCTGTCCCTCGAGACGAACAACCCACCAGCGTGTACGCAAGGATACGAAGGTACGTGGGAGATCATCGACCAGATGAAGGCGCAGGACCCGTCCTTCGACTGGCAGGAACAGAACTTCCCGCCCAACTACGACGCGCAGTGCACCGTGCCCTTCGGCAGCCCCACCGCCGTCCGCGGTGCCGACCGGGTGGAGTACGCGCACCCGGACGTGCCGCAGCCCTGGGACGCCAAGCCCAAGATCGACCCCGACAGGGCCAACCTGTCCGTGGCGGCCACGCAGCTCGCGGTGTTGCAGGGGTTGATCCCCCGGTGACCGTGCGGCGGGGCGGCGACTCGGCGGACGGTGGGTCCGGTAGTGTCGCCGCCATGGGTTCGCAGGTAACGGACGGGGATGCGCGCCGCCCCGGGGGGACGGGGACCGTGCCGAGATGGCTGGTGGTCCTCGCGGTGAGTATCCTCGTGGCGGGGCTGGCAACGCTGGTGGTGTTCGGGGTGCGGTACACCCAGGCGCGGGCGGCCCAGGAGGTGGCGACCGAGCGCGAGGCGGCATCCGACGTCGCCGCGCAGGTGATAATCAACGCCTTCAGTTTCGACCACCGGAACGTCGACGAATCGCTCGAGCAGTTGGCGGAGGCCTCGGCCGGTGAGTTCCTCGCCGAGCAGGAGCAGTGGGCCGACGACGTGCGAACGCGCGTGGTGGAGCAGAAGGCGGTCACCACGGCGACGGTCTCGCACACCGCTGTCGAGACCCTGGATCTCGAGGCCGGCGACGCGGCCGTCCTCGTGGTGTTCACCGCCCACTCCGAGCGGGAGGGCCAGGACGACATCACAGGCCGTCAGGCGATGCGCGTGGACCTGACGCGAGAGGACGGCACCTGGAAGGCCGACGCGGTCAACCAGGTGGGTGTGACGGTCCCGGTAGGCGAGTCCGGTCGGTCCGTGGAGGAGCTCGACGCTCCGGAGGAACAGGACGACCCGGCCACCGAGGAGGAGTCGACCCCCGCGCCGACCACCTCCGCCGGACGATGACGAAGGACGACAGTCGCTGATGCCACCGATCAAGAGAACCCAGAAGTCGGTCAATCCGGCGCCCCGTAGGCGGCTGGCCGGACACGCCGGACAGACCCGACCCGAGGGCGGGAACGCCGCGGGCCCCACGTCGTGGGACGCACGAGACGACGAGGTGGGCGGCGACGGAACCGGGGCGGGTCGCGGGGAACGGCGTGCCGGCCGTCGGCCCGG
Source organism: Dietzia sp. IN118 (assembly GCF_032905965.1). NCBI lineage: Bacteria > Bacillati > Actinomycetota > Actinomycetes > Mycobacteriales > Dietziaceae > Dietzia > Dietzia sp. IN118. Next base: position 798,549 of record NZ_JAUMSR010000001.1, read on the forward strand.
TGGTCGCACGATCGCGTACTCCGCCATCGCGACGGGGCTGGCCGCCGGGGCCATCGGGGCGTTCCTGGCGACGGAACCCGGGGTCGACGTGGACAACAGGGCGTTCGTTGACCGGGAGGCCACCGAGGAGGTCCTCTCGGCAGCGACGACCAACGTCCAGCGGCTCGTGGCGATCGATCACGAGACCCTCGACGAGTATCACGACTCCCTGGGGGAATTCCTCACCCCGAAGCTCGTCAACGAGTTGGACGAGAACTGGCCCGCGTTGCGTGACAGCTACGAGCAGTCCGCGACGAGCGTCGACGCAGAGGTCCGCGAGGCCGGTCTCGCCTACCTGCAGGGCGACAAGGCCGAGGTGTTGCTGGTCCAGGATGTGTCGATGACCAGGGACGGCGCGGCTGCGGGAAGTACCAGCGGCACCTATCTCGTCGGTCTGGACAAGATCGACGGCGTGTGGAAACTGTCGAGGATCCCGGATCTGCCCTCCTGACGAGGACTGGTCGGGAACCGATCCGGCAACCGACCGTGCCAGATCCTTGACGAAAGTGCTTTCACCCGTCACCCTTTAGGGGCATCGGGCGAGTGCCGTAGAGGTTGAGTGCGACACGGTCCGGGTGCGACGTCCCGACCGGGGGCCGATGAGGCGAGAGCCACGAGGGCAACCAGCGCAGAGACGGACGCCGGACCACGCATGTGACCAGCCTCCGGGGGACACTCCGTTGCAGGCTGGACTTTGTCGCCGCCTTCCGCTAGATTAGGTCGTTGCGCTGGCTGCTATTTGCCCTCCCGTCCGTCCGTGACGGCTCACTCCCGGTTCCGCCGGGTGCTTTCCGAGCCCTCGATATCGCGGCGGACCTGGGTGGATACCCGTCGGCGGACCGCTCGCAGATACATCTGTGGTCACCGCCCGTGGTGATCACGTGAGGTGCTGGAAGGACCCATCTTGGCAGTCTCCCGCCAGACCACGTCAGTCTCCACCGTTCCCGGTGCGCCCCGGAGGGTTTCGTTCGCGAAACTCTCCGAGCCGTTGCCGGTCCCGGGGCTGCTCGACCTCCAGACGGAGTCGTTCGAGTGGTTCATCGGCTCGGAGGAGTGGCAAGAGAGGGCCGCCTCGCGCGGTACCACGAACCTCGAGGGAGGCCTGGAGTCCATCCTCAAGGAGATCTCCCCGATCGAGGACTTCTCCGGATCGATGTCGCTCTCGTTCTCGGAGCCCTACTTCGAAGAGGTCAAGGCGTCCCTCGAGGACTGCCGCGAAAAGGATCGCACCTACGAGGCGCCCCTGTTCGTCACGGCCGAGTTCGAGAACACCGAGACCGGTGAGATCAAGTCCCAGACGGTCTTCATGGGTGATTTCCCCATGATGACCGACAAGGGCACGTTCATCATCAACGGCACCGAGCGGGTCGTCGTCTCCCAGCTCGTCCGGTCGCCGGGCGTGTACTTCGATCGCTCGCGTGACAAGTCCACGGAGCGGGACGTCCACTCCGTCAAGGTCATCCCGTCGCGTGGCGCGTGGCTCGAGTTCGACGTCGACAAGCGCGACACCGTCGGCGTCCGCATCGACCGCAAGCGTCGCCAGTCGGTCACCGTCCTGCTCAAGGCCCTCGGGTGGACGACCACCGAGATCAAGGAGCGTTACGGCTTCTCCGAGATCATGATGTCCACGCTCGAGAAGGACACGGTCGAGGACACCGACCAGGCCCTGCTCGAGATCTACCGCAAGCTGCGCCCGGGCGAGCCGCCGACCCGCGAGTCCGCGGAGGCGCTCCTGGAGAACCTGTTCTTCAAGGAGAAGCGTTACGACCTGGCCCGCGTCGGTCGTTACAAGGTCAACCGCAAGCTCGGCCTGCCCGACCCCGAGGGTGACGCCACCACGACGCTCACCCGCGAGGACATCGCCGCCACCATCGAGTACCTCGTGCGCCTCCACGCGGGCGACGACTCGATGCAGGTGGCCGGTGGCCGCGAGGTGCCGGTCGAGGTCGACGACATCGACCACTTCGGCAACCGTCGTCTGCGTACCGTCGGTGAGCTCATCCAGAACCAGGTCCGCGTCGGCCTGTCCCGCATGGAGCGTGTCGTCCGCGAGCGCATGACCACGCAGGACTCCGAGGCGATCACCCCGCAGTCGCTGATCAACATCCGGCCCATCACGGCGGCGCTCAAGGAGTTCTTCGGAACCTCCCAGATGTCGCAGTTCATGGACCAGAACAACCCGTTGTCGGGTCTGACCCATAAGCGTCGTCTGTCCGCGCTGGGCCCCGGTGGTCTGTCGCGTGAGCGCGCCGGGCTCGAGGTCCGTGACGTGCACGCCTCGCACTACGGCCGCATGTGCCCGATCGAGACCCCCGAGGGTCCGAACATCGGTCTGATCGGTTCGCTCTCGGTGTACGCGCGGGTCAACCCGTTCGGCTTCATCGAGACCCCGTACCGCCGCGTCTACGAGGGCGTCGTCACCGATCAGGTGGACTACCTCACCGCCGACGAGGAGGACCGCTACGTCGTCGCGCAGGCCAACTCGGAGATCGACGCCGACGGCCGCTTCGTCGAGGACCGCATCCTCGTGCGCAAGAAGCACGGTGATGTCGAGATGGTCGAGCCGGGCGACGTCGACTACATGGACGTCTCGCCGCGGCAGATGGTCTCCGTGGCCACCGCGATGATCCCGTTCCTCGAGCACGATGACGCCAACCGTGCCCTGATGGGCGCGAACATGCAGCGGCAGTCCGTGCCGCTCGTGCGTTCCGAGGCGCCGCTCGTCGGCACCGGCATGGAGCTGCGCGCGGCCGTGGACGCCGGCGACGTGGTCGTCAACACCGCCCCGGGCATGGTGGAGGAGGTCTCGGCCGACTTCATCACCGTGATGGACGACGACGGCGGGCGTCAGACCTACCGCCTGTCGAAGTTCGCGCGCTCGAACCAGGGCACCTGCTCCAACCAGCGTCCGATCGTCGACGAGGGTGACCGCGTCGAGGTCGGCCAGGTCCTGGCCGACGGCCCCTGCACCGAGAACGGCGAGATGGCGCTGGGCAAGAACCTGCTCGTCGCGATCATGCCGTGGGAGGGCCACAACTACGAGGACGCGATCATCCTCTCGCAGCGCCTGGTGGAGGAGGACGTGCTCACGTCCATCCACATCGAGGAGCACGAGATCGACGCCCGCGACACCAAGCTGGGCGCCGAGGAGATCACGCGGGACATCCCCAACGTCTCCGACGAGGTCCTGGCGGACCTCGACGACCGCGGCATCGTGCGCATCGGCGCCGAGGTCCGTGACGGTGACGTCCTCGTCGGCAAGGTCACGCCGAAGGGTGAGACCGAGCTGACCCCGGAGGAGCGCCTGCTGCGCGCCATCTTCGGTGAGAAGGCGCGCGAGGTGCGCGACACCTCGCTCAAGGTGCCCCACGGTGAGTCCGGCAAGGTCATCGGCGTCCGCGTCTTCTCGCGGGACGACGACGACGATCTGCCCCCCGGTGTCAACGAGCTGGTGCGCGTCTACGTCGCGCAGAAGCGCAAGATCCAGGACGGCGACAAGCTCGCCGGCCGCCACGGCAACAAGGGCGTCATCGGCAAGATCCTCCCCGCCGAGGACATGCCGTTCATGCCCGACGGCACGCCGGTGGACATCATCCTCAACACGCACGGCGTCCCGCGTCGTATGAACATCGGTCAGATCATGGAGACCCACCTCGGCTGGCTGGCCAAGGCCGGCTGGGAGGTCCCGCGTGAGGCGGACGGCTCCCTGCCCGACTGGGCGACCAAGCTGCCGGAGGAGATCCACAGCGTCGAGGCCGGCACCAACACGGCCACGCCCGTCTTCGACGGCGCGGCGGACACGGAGATCACCGGTCTGCTCGGCTGCACCCTGCCGAACCGTGACGGCGAGCGCATGGTGCAGGCCGACGGCAAGGCGACCCTCTTCGACGGTCGCTCCGGCGAGCCCTTCCCGTACCCGGTGTCCGTGGGCTACATGTACATCCTCAAGTTGCACCACCTCGTGGACGACAAGATCCACGCGCGTTCGACCGGTCCGTACTCGATGATCACCCAGCAGCCGCTCGGCGGTAAGGCCCAGTTCGGTGGCCAGCGATTCGGTGAGATGGAGTGCTGGGCGATGCAGGCCTACGGCGCGGCGTACACGCTGCAGGAGCTGCTGACGATCAAGTCCGACGACGTCGTGGGCCGCGTGAAGGTCTACGAGGCGATCGTCAAGGGCGAGAACATCCCGGAGCCGGGTATCCCGGAGTCCTTCAAGGTGCTTCTCAAGGAGCTGCAGTCGCTGTGCCTCAACGTGGAGGTGCTCTCCAGCGACGGCCAGGCTGTCTCCCTGGGTGAGGGCGACGACGACGATCTCGACCGCACCGCCGCGAACCTGGGGATCAACCTCTCGCGCGACGAGTCCTCGGCGGCCGACGAGCTGGCGCAGTAAGTAGGCGGGCGGGCGGCAGCCCTGTCGCCCGCCCCGCACCCGAAGAATTCAGTTCCACCACGGCGGGCCCCCGGCCCCACCCCGCGAGGGCCCGCCATCATCCCACCCGGGAAAGGACGCCTACGTGCAGGACGTCAACTACTTCGACGAGCTGGTCATCAGCCTCGCGACGGCCGAGGACATCCGTAACTGGTCCTACGGCGAGGTCAAGAAGCCGGAGACCATCAACTACCGCACCCTCAAGCCGGAGAAGGAGGGCCTGTTCTGCGAGAAGATCTTCGGCCCCACCCGGGACTGGGAGTGCTACTGCGGCAAGTACAAGCGCGTGCGCTTCAAGGGGATCATCTGTGAGCGCTGCGGCGTCGAGGTGACCCGTGCCAAGGTCCGCCGCGAGCGCATGGGCCACATCGAGCTGGCCGCGCCCGTCACCCACATCTGGTACTTCAAGGGCGTCCCGTCGCGCCTGGGTTACCTGCTGGACCTGGCGCCCAAGGACCTCGACAAGATCATCTACTTCGCCGCCTACGTCATCACCGGCGTCGACACCGAGCTGCGTCACAACGAGCTCAGCACCCTCGAGGCCCAGGTCCTCGAGGAGCGCAAGATCATCGAGGACGAGCGGGACTCCGACATCGAGGCCCGCGCGCGGAAGCTCGAAGCCGATCTCGCCGAGCTCGAGGCCGAGGGTGCCAAGGCCGACCAGCGCCGCAAGGTGAAGGACGGCGGCGAGAAGGAGATGAAGAAGATCCGCGAGTCGGCCCAGCGCGAGCTGGACCGTCTCGACGAGATCTGGACCACCTTCACCAAGCTCGACGTCAACCAGATCATCGTCGACGAGGGCATCTACCGCGAGCTCGAGGACCGCTTCGGCGAGTACTTCGAGGGCGGCATGGGCGCCGAGGCGATCCAGGCGCTGCTGCTGAACTTCGACCTGGCCGCCGAGGCCGAGTCGCTGCGGGAGATCATCCGCAACGGCAAGGGTCAGAAGAAGATCCGCGCCCTGAAGCGCCTCAAGGTCGTCTCCGCGTTCCTGCAGTCGGGCAACCACCCGGCCGCGATGGTCCTCGGGGCCGTCCCGGTGATCCCACCGGAGCTGCGTCCGATGGTCCAGCTCGACGGTGGCCGCTTCGCCACCTCGGACCTCAACGACCTCTACCGTCGGGTGATCAACCGCAACAACCGCCTCAAGCGGCTGATGGATCTCGGCGCCCCCGAGATCATCGTCAACAACGAGAAGCGGATGCTGCAGGAGTCCGTCGACGCGCTGTTCGACAACGGCCGGCGTGGCCGGCCCGTCACGGGCCCGGGCAACCGCCCGCTCAAGTCGCTCTCGGATCTGCTCAAGGGCAAGCAGGGCCGGTTCCGTCAGAACCTGCTCGGCAAGCGCGTCGACTACTCCGGTCGTTCCGTGATCGTCGTGGGCCCACAGCTGCAGCTGCACCAGTGTGGTCTGCCCAAGCTGATGGCGCTCGAGCTGTTCAAGCCCTTCGTCATGAAGCGTCTGGTAGACCTCAACCACGCGCAGAACATCAAGTCCGCCAAGCGCATGGTCGAGCGTCAGCGCGACCAGGTGTGGGACGTGCTCGAAGAGGTCATCGCCGAACACCCGGTGATGCTCAACCGTGCGCCCACGCTGCACCGCCTCGGCATCCAGGCGTTCGAGCCGCAGCTCGTCGAGGGCAAGGCCATCCAGCTGCACCCGCTCGTGTGTGAGGCCTTCAACGCCGACTTCGACGGTGACCAGATGGCCGTGCACCTCCCGCTGTCCGCGGAGGCGCAGGCCGAGGCGCGCATCCTCATGCTCGCCTCGAACAACATCCTGTCGCCGGCGTCGGGTCGTCCGCTCGCCATGCCGCGTCTGGACATGGTGACCGGCCTGTACTACCTCACCCGTCTGGACGAGGGTGCGACCGGCTCGTACGTCCCGGCCTCCGAGGACACCCCCGCCGTGGGCGTGTACTCGACGCCGTCGGAGGCCATCATGGCCGTCGACCTCGGCGTGCTGGACATCCACGCCCCGATCCAGGTCCGACTGACGCACCAGCGTCCGTCGACCGACGTCGAGGCCGAGCAGTTCCCCGAGGGCTGGACGCAGGGCCAGGAGTGGCTGACCGTGACCACCCTCGGTCGCGTGATGTTCAACGAACTGCTCCCGGCGGACTACCCGTTCGTCAACGAGCAGATGCCCAAGAAGCGTCAGGCCGTCATCATCAACGACCTGGCCGAGCGCTACCCGATGATCGTCGTGGCGCAGACGGTGGACAAGCTCAAGGACACCGGTTTCTACTGGGCCACCCGCTCGGGTGTCACCATCGCCATGTCCGACGTGCTGGTCCCGCCGGCCAAAAAGGAGATCCTCGCCTCGTACGACGCGAAGGCCGCGCGCCTGGAGTCGCAGTACGACCTCGGCAAGATCACCGACGAGGAGCGCAAGTCGGACCTGGTCAAGCTCTGGCAGGAGGCCACCGACGAGATCGGTCAGGCCATGGAGGAGAACTACCCGGACTCCAACCCGATCCCGACGATCGTGAAGTCGGGCGCGGCGGGCAACATGACCCAGATCCGCTCGCTCGCGGGCATGAAGGGTCTGGTGACGCGTCCGAACGGCGAGTTCATCCCGCAGCCGATCAAGTCCTCGTTCCGCGAGGGCCTGACCGTGCTCGAGTACTTCATGAACACGCACGGCGCCCGTAAGGGTCTGGCCGACACCGCCCTGCGTACCGCCGACTCGGGTTACCTCACCCGTCGTCTCGTCGACGTCTCGCAGGACGTCATCGTGCGCGAGACCGACTGTGGGACGTCGAAGGGTGTCGAGACGACCATCGCCCGCCCGGTGATGGACGTCCACGGCAGCCCGACCGGGTCCCTCGAGCGCGACGAGCACGTCGAGACCTCGACGTTCGCCCGGACGCTCGCGGAGGACGCGCTCGACGCCGACGGCAACGTGATCGTCGCCGCGGGCACCGACCTCGGTGACCCGAACATCGAGGCGCTGATCGTCGCCGGCATCGAGAAGGTCAAGGTCCGGTCGGTCCTCACCTGCACCACCGGTACCGGCGTCTGTGCGACCTGCTACGGCCGCTCGATGGCCACCGGTCTCCTGGTGGACATCGGCGAGGCCGTCGGCATCGTCGCCGCCCAGTCGATCGGTGAGCCGGGCACCCAGCTGACGATGCGTACCTTCCACCAGGGTGGCGTCGGTGACGACATCACCGGCGGTCTCCCGCGCGTGCAGGAGCTCTTCGAGGCTCGTGTTCCAAAGGGCAAGGCGCCGATCGCCGAGGAGGCGGGCCGGATCCGTCTCGAGGAGGAGGAGCGCTTCTACACGATCACGATCGTGCCGGACAACGGTGCGGACGAGATCGTCTACGAGAAGCTGTCGAAGCGCCAAGGCCTGGCCCATATCGAGCTGGAGGACGGCTCCTCCCGCCCGATCGCGGACGGCGATCACCTCGAGCGCGGGCAGGCCCTCCTCGAGGGCCCGGCCGATCCGCACGAGGTGCTGGCCATCCTCGGCCCCAACGGTGTCCAGAAGTTCCTCGTCGACGAGGTGCAGAAGGTCTACCGTGCGCAGGGTGTGTCGATCCACGACAAGCACCTCGAGGTCATCGTCCGTCAGATGATGCGTCGAGTCGCGATCAACGACTCGAACAGCACCGAGTTCCTGCCCGGTGCGCTCGTGGAGCGTGCCGAGCTCACGGCGGAGAACCGCCGCGTGCTCACCGAGGGCGGCTCGCCGGCCTCGGCGCGTCCGGTCCTCATGGGCATCACCAAGGCCTCGCTGGCCACGGACTCGTGGCTCTCGGCTGCCTCCTTCCAGGAGACCACCCGCGTGCTCACCGACGCCGCCATCAACAAGCGGTCGGACAAGCTCGTGGGCCTCAAGGAGAACGTCATCATCGGTAAGCTCATCCCGGCGGGTACCGGTATCAACCGCTACCGGAACTCGACGGTCGAGCCCACCGAGGAGGCCCGCGCCGCCGCGTACTCCATCCCGGACTACGGCGATGGTTTCTACGGTCCCGAGGACGGGTTCGGGGACGCCACCGGCGCCTCGGTCCGCCTGGACGACCTGGGCTACTGAGCAGGCCCCACGGCGACTAACCGACCGTGGAGTGACACCGACACCGGACCCCCGAGCGCCTCTCGCGCCGGGGGTCCGGTGCGTTCGTCCGGCCGTGTGTGGGATCGGGGCGAACGTGTTCTAGACTTTCCCGATGTGCCCGTCGCGGCCCGCGACACTCGCCGACGGCGGGCCGACGACCATGAAGGAGGCGATCGACGGTGCGGATCGCGCTGCTCTCGTACCGGAGCAAGCCGCACGGCGGGGGCCAGGGCGTCTACGTCCGTCACCTCAGCCGCGAGTTGGCGGCACTCGGACACACGGTCGAGGTGTTCTCCGGTCAGCCCTACCCGGAACTCGACCCGGGCCCCACGCTCACCGAGGTCCCGAGTCTGGACCTCTACAACGACGCGAACCCGTTCCGTACCCCGCACCCGCGGGAGATCCGCGACCTCATCGACGTGCTCGAGGTGGTCACCATGTGGACCGCTGGGTTCCCGGAGCCGCGGACGTTCAGCATGCGGGCCGCGCGCACACTCCGGGAGCGTCTGGACGACTTCGACGTGGTGCACGACAACCAGTGCCTGGGATCCGGCCTGCTGGACCTGGAGAAGGCGGGTTTCCCCGTCGTGGCCACGGTGCACCACCCCATCACGCGGGATCGCGCGCTGGCCATGAAGGAGGCCCCGCTGCGCAAGAAGATCACCACGTGGCGCTGGTTCGGGTTCCTGGGCATGCAGATGCGGGTCTCCCGCAAGCTGCAGGAGATCATCACGGTCTCCAGCAACTCCGCCGATGACATCGCCACCGACTTCGGTGTCGATCCGGTTCGCATCGTCACCATCCCGCTGGGCGTGGACACCGACCGGTTCCACCATCGTCGCGTGCGCGAGCCCGGCCGCCTGGTCTGCGTGGCCAGTGCCGATCAGCCGCTCAAGGGCGTGCCGGTCCTGTTGCGCGCGCTGGCCAGGGTCCGCGAGGAGCACCCGGGCGTGCGCCTGACGCTGGTGTCCAAGCTCAAGCGCAAGGGCGAGGCTGCCAGGCTGCTCGACAAGCTGGGCCTGAGGGACGCGGTGGACCTGGTGTCCGGGGTCGACGACGACGAGCTCGCCGATCTCGTCGGGTCGGCCGAGATCGCGGTCGTGCCGAGTATGTACGAGGGATTCTCCCTGCCTGCGGTGGAGGCCATGTCCAGCGGCTGCGCTCTCGTCGCGACGCGTGCCGGCGCGCTGCCGGAGGTAGTCGGCACGGACGACTCGGCGGCCCGCCTGGTCGAGCCGGGCGACGTCGACGCGCTGGCCCGTGAGATCAGCGCGCTGCTGTCCGACCCGGCCGAGCGGCAACGCCTCTCTCAGGGCGGCCGTGCACGGGTCATGGAGCGTTACAGCTGGGCCGCCGTCGCCCGCCGGACCGTCGAGGTCTACGAGGCCGCTATCGCCCGGGTCCGCGGCGACGCGCTGCCGGACCTGACGGCCGGGCCGGTCCTCGGGCCGGATCAGACCGAGATCGACGAGCACGTCACCGATGACGTGCCCGAGGTGCTCCCGGAGTCCGGTGAGTACACCATCCGTGAGCAGGAGGACGCGCATGCTGACCGCTGATTTCGACCGTCTCGGGGTCACCCCCGGTATGCGAGCCATCGACGTGGGGGCCGGCCTCGGTCGTCACACCTTCGAGCTCTACCGGCGTGGCGCGGACGTCACGGCGTTCGACCAGAACGCCGACGAGATGCAGCAGGTCTCCGACATGCTCGCCGCCATGGAGGCCGAGGGCGAGGGGCTGCCCACCTCGAAGGGGGAGGCCGTCACCGGGGACGCGCTCAACATGCCGTACGAGGACGCGACCTTCGATCTGGTGCTCATCTCCGAGGTGCTCGAACACGTCCCGGAGGACACCAAGGCCATCGCCGAACTGGTGCGGATCCTCAAGCCGGGCGGCGTCGCCGCGGTGACCGTGCCGCGTGAGTGGCCGGAGAAGCTCTGCTGGAAGCTGTCCGACGCCTACCACTCCAACCCGGGTGGGCACTGCCGGATCTACACCGCCGAGGAGTTGGGGTTCAAGCTCCGCGCGGCGGGCCTGGAGGTCACCGGCACCGGGTTCGCCCACGCGCTGCACGCCCCGTACTGGTGGCTCAAGTGCGCGGTGGGCACGGAGAACGACGACCACCCGTTGCCGAAGGCGTACCACAAGCTGCTCGTATGGGACCTGATGAAGGGGCCCTGGATCACCCGCACCGCCGAGAAGGTGCTCAACCCGGTGATGGGCAAGTCCATCGTGTTCTACCTGCGTAAGCCCGTGGAGGCCTGATCGTCCGTGCAGACGCCCAACACCGGAGTCACCAGCCAACGTCCGGTCCCCGCCGTGCCCGGGGTCCTCGACGCCGACGCGGTCCGCGCCACCGGCGAGTGGCTCGCCTCCGTCCAGAAACCCAACGGTGAGATCCCGTGGTTCACCGGCGGTCACACCGACCCCTGGGATCACGTGGAATCGGCGATGGGCCTGTCCGTCGCGGGTCAGTGGGAGGCCGCCGAGAGGGCGTACGGGTTCCTCCGGGACACCCAGCGGGGCGACGGGTCGTGGCCGATGAAGTGGCAGGACGACCACGTCGCCGACGGTGACATCGATTCCAACTTCTGCGCGTACGTCGCGGTGGGCGTGTGGCACCACCACCTGGTGAGCGCCAGGCCCGGGTTCCTCGAGTCGATGTGGCCGATGGTGCGCCGGGCACTCGACCTGGTGCTGACCTTCCAGGGTCCCGAGGGGCAGATGTGGTGGGGCGCCGGACCCGACGGCTTCTGCGAGGAGGCGCTGGTCACCGGCTCGTCCAGCATCCACCACGCGCTGCGCTGCGGCGTCGCGATCGCCGAGGAACTCGGCGGGAGCGCGCCGGACTGGGACGCCGCCGCCGACCGGCTGGGCCATGCGCTGCGCGCCCACCCCGAGCTCTTCACACCCAAGGACGAGTTCTCCATGGACTGGTACTACCCGGTCCTGGCCGGTGTGATGGTGGGGGACCAGGCACAGGCGCGGCTCGACTCCCGGTGGGACGACTTCGTGGTGGACGGCCTGGGCATCCGCTGCGTCGACCACCGGCCGTGGGTCACCGGGGCCGAGACGTGCGAGCTGGTCCTCGCCCTGGAGGCGGCCGGGCGACACGAGCAGGCGCTCGCGCAGTTCACCAACATGCAGCACCTGCGGGACACCGACGGCTCCTACTGGACCGGACTCGTCTTCGCCGACGGCAAGCGGTGGCCGGTCGAGCTGAGCACATGGACCGCGGCCGTCATGTTGCTGGCGGCGGACGCCCTATCTCGCACCACCCCGGGCAACGAGATCTTCCGCTACGTCTCGCACCACACCATGCAGCGTCTGCAGTCCCAGCCGGGGGATCCGGCCGACTGCGTGGCGGGCGAGGTCTGCCCACCCGCCGCAGTCGTGCGCTAGTCTGTGGCGACACCGCCGCTGGACACCTGTCTGATCAGGTGTCAGGCGGCGGGTCGACGCTGCGCACGAGGGAGAACGCATGGAATTCGGACTGACCCTGTTCACCAGTGACCGGGGCATCCGGCCGACCACGGCCGCCGTGGCCGCCGAGCGGGCCGGGTTCTCCGCGTTCTACGTTCCCGAGCACACGCACATCCCGGTGCGGCGCGAGGCCGCGCACCCGGGCACCGGCGGCGCCGAGCTCCCCGATGAGCGGTACAGCCGCACCCTGGACCCGTGGGTCGCCCTCGGCGCCGCCGCGGCGGTCACGTCGACCATCCGTCTCGGGACCGCCGTGTCCATCCCGGTGGAGAGCGACCCCGTCACGTTGGCCAAGACCATCGCGTCGGTCGACCACCTCTCCGACGGGCGCACCGTGCTCGGCGTGGGGTACGGCTGGAATCTGGACGAGATGGCCGACCACAACGTGCCGCCGAAGCGTCGGCGCACCATGCTCCGCGAGTACCTCGAGGCCATGCGGGAGCTGTGGACGCGCGACGAGGCCGAGTACCACGGTGAGTTCGTGGACTTCGGTCCCAGCTGGGCCTGGCCCAAGACCGCCCGCACTCCCGGCCCGCTCACCCTCGTGGGAGCGGCCGGCACCGAGAAGAACCTCAGGTGGATCTGCCGCAGCGCCGACGGCTGGATGACCACCCCGATCTCCCAGGACATCGCCGGCAGCGTACGGACGCTGCGGGAACTGTGGGCCGAGGCAGGTCGGGAGGGCGAGCCCTACATCGTGGTCCTCGACGGGAAACCGGATCACGAGAAGATCGACGCCTACCGCGAGCTCGGCGTCCACGAGCTCGTCTACGGAACCCCGGATCGGACCGAGGACGAGGTCCTGGCCTACATCGACCGCCTCGCCGGCAAACTCGGCCTCAACGCCCTGGTCTGAGGCGGGCGGGGCCACCTGGACAGCCCCACCGGGACTCCGCACGCCGGTACCGTCAGGGTATGGACACCAGCGCGCCCGCCGCCCCCGTCGTCGTCGTCACCGGAGCCGGGGGCGGCCTCGGGGCGGCCACCACCGCGCTCTACGCCTCGCGGGGCTGGCACGTCGTGGCCGTCGACCTCCAGGCACCGCCCGGCGGTGACCGCATCACGCCCCACGCCGCGGACGTCACCGACTCCACCTCGCTCACCGCCCTGGCCGACCGGGTCCGACGCGAGCACGGTCGCCTCGACGCGCTCGTCACGTTCGCGGGCGTCCTCGGGATCGGGCCGCTGGCCGAGACCGATCCGGACCGGGTGCAGCAGGTCCTGGATGTCAACGTCATGGGCACCGTGCGCACCGTCCACGCCCTGTGGGACCTGCTCCGGGAGACCCGCGGGAGGGTGGTCCTCATCAGCTCCGAGACCGGCCCCCAGCACGGCATGCCGATGAACGGCGCCTACGCCATGAGCAAGCACGCGATCGAGGCCTACGGTGACGCGCTGCGGCGCGAGCTGATGTTCCTCGGCCTGGACGTCGTGCTCGTCCAACCGGGTCCGTTCCGCACCGGGATGACCGCCTCGATCCGGCGGCGCTTCCAGGAATCGACCGCCCCCGGTTCGCCGTTCGCCGCGATGGCCGCGGTGATGGGGGAGATGGCCGCCGGTGAGGACGACAAGGCCACCGACCCGTCCGTCCTCGCCGAGGCGGTGTGGACTGCCGGCACCACCGCGCGCTCCCGCCGCCGCTACGCCGTGCGATGGGACCTCGGCCGACGTCTCCTGGACCACCTGCCGGTGGCGGTCGTGGACAAGGCGCTCGTCCTGGCGCTGGGCGGGAAGATCAACGCCAAGACGCTGGAGCTGCGCCGCGAGGCCGTCGACGCCCGGGCCGAGATGAGCGAGGTCGTCGAATGAGCAACCTCGACCCCGACCCGCCCGAGATCGAGTGCGAGGCCGGCGGTGCGCCGGGCGGGCCCCGTTCGGAGGACGCACAACCCGGCGCGGCCGCCGTGGAGATCATCACCTCCCGCGAGGTGCCCCTGGGCGGGCCGCGGGCGATGACGGTCCGCCGGACGCTGCCGCAGCGCCAGCGCTCGCTCATCGGCGCCTTCTGCTTCGTCGACCACTACGGACCCGATGACGTCTCGGCCACCGGAGGCATGGACGTGCCCTCGCACCCGCACACCGGCCTGCAGACCGTGAGCTGGCTCTTCGAGGGCAGCGTCACCCATCACGACTCCGGGGACAACCATGCTGTGGTGCGCCCGGGGGAGGTCAACCTCATGACCTCCGGCGCAGGCATCTGCCACACCGAGGTCTCGACCCAGGACACCACCGTCCTGCACGGCGTGCAGCTGTGGACCGTGCTACCCGAGGAACACCGCGAGAGCAGCGGCCGCAGGTTCGACCACCACGTGCCCGACCCCGTCGGATTCGCCGGCGGATCGGCGCGGGTGTTCATGGGGTCGCTGCTGGGCTCGTCGTCGTCGGTCACCACCTACACCCCCCTCGTCGCCGCGGAGCTCCGGCTCGACCCCGGCGGCGAACTGCGACTGGACGTCGACCCGTCCTTCGAGCACGGGCTGCTCGTCGACTCCGGTGATCTGACCCTCGAGGGCGTCGACGTCGAGGTCAGCCATCTCGCGTACACCGGCGTCGGCGAGACCACCCTGACGATCTGCAACACCGGCACCACCGCCGGGCGGGCGGTCCTCATCGGTGGCACCCCGTTCGAGGAGGACATCATCATGTGGTGGAACTTCATCGGCCGGACCCACGACGAGATCGCGGGCTACCGCGAGCAGTGGGAGGCCGGATCGGAGCGCTTCGGACGCGTGGACGGCTACATCGGCCACGACCCGCGGGGGCTGACCCGGCTGCCCGCGCCCACCCTGCCCACCACCACCCTCAAACCGCGGGTCAACCCGGACCCGCGCGCGCAGTCGACCCCGATGTGAGAGGACACCGCAGATGACCGAGTACATTGACAAGACCGGCGCGACCGTGACCGTGGACCGAGCCGACTCCACCGAGGCGTTCGAGGTCCGGGACGCCTCCGGCGAGGTCGCCGGCCACGCCGATTTCCGCGACCACGCCGGCGAGCGCGTCTTCCACCACACCGTGGTCGACGAGCAGTTCGGTGGCCGGGGCATCGGCACCGCACTCGTGCGCGGCGCGGTGGAGGCCACGCGCGAGGAGGGGATCACCATCGTGCCGGTGTGTTCGATGGTGGAGGGTTTCCTCGGCAAGAACGCGGACGAGTTCGCCGGCGCGTACCGGGAGGCCACGGACGCCGACCGGGCGCGATTCGGCGGGGAGGGCTGACATGGGGGTTCCGCAGTTGGACCGCACCCAGCGCGAGGTCTACAAGCGGTTCGTCCGCACCGCCGTCGCCTCGCGGGAGGCCTCCGGCGAGGCCGGGCTGGAGGAGTCGCTGCTCGAACTGGTCAACGTGCGCGTCTCGCAGCTCAACGGCTGCGCGGCCTGCCTGGCCACCCACGTGCCGGCGGCCCGCAAGGCCGGGGTCTCCCAGGACCGGCTCGACCTGCTGCCCGCGTGGCGGGAGATCGACGCCTTCGGTGACCAGGAGAGGGCGGCACTACGACTGGCCGAGACGCTGACCCGGCTGGACGACGCCGAGGAACGTGCCGCCGCGATCGCAGCCGCCGCCGACCACTTCTCCGACGAGCAGCTCTCGGCGCTCGAGTGGACGATCGTGCTGATCAACGCCTTCAACCGGGTGTCGATCGCCAGCCACCACCAGCCGGCGATCGAGGACTGACCGGGCCCGGCCGCGGTGCGGGGGTGCGTGGTCAGCTGGTGGCGACCGGGCGGTCAGCGGGTGGCGACCGGCACCATCGCCGCCCGGTCGGAGCGGACGATCTCCTTGCCGAACGGGAAGCACGTGACCGGGATGAGCTTGAGGTTGGCCCACGCCAGGGGCAGGCCGATGATCGTCACGGCCTGTGCGACGGCCGTGGCGACGTGGCCGATCGCCAGCCACAGTCCGGCCACCAGGAACCAGATGACGTTGGCGACCGTGCTCACCCCGCCGGGACGGCCCCGGTCGACGACCTCCCGGCCGAACGGCCACAGCACGTAGGCGGCGATCCGGAAACTCGCGACCCCGAACGGGATCGTGATGATGAGGATGCAGGCGAGGATCCCGGCCAGCACGTAGCCGAGGAACAGCCAGATGCCCGCGGTCAGCAGCCAGATGATGTTGAGGACGAGGGTCAGCACTGCACGCATGGTGCCCACCCTATGCCGGAAGCGGAAGTGGCATCGCAGGGCTACGGTGGGCGGTGTGAGCGATAAGCCGAACGTCAAGACTCTCGGCGAGCTGCGCGCCGCCGGATACACCAGCCGCACCCTCCGGGAGGAGCTGCGCGAGAACCTGCTCGCGGCCCTGGCCGCCGGACGCGATCCGTGGCCCGGCATGCACGGCTTCGACACGACGGTGATCCCTCAGGTCGAGCGGGCGATCATCGCCGGCCACGACATCGTCCTCCTCGGCGAACGCGGTCAGGGCAAGACCCGCCTGCTGCGCACGCTCGTCGGGTTGCTGGACGAGTGGTCGCCCGTCGTGGCCGGATCCGAGTTGGGTGAGGACCCGCTCGCGCCGATCACCGGACCCACGCGCGAGCGGATCGCCCGTGAGGGCGATGCGCTGCCCGTGCAGTGGCGCCACCGTGACGAGCGCTACGTGGAGAAACTGTCCACCCCGGACACCTCCGTCGCCGACATGATCGGCGACGTCGATCCCATGAGGGTGGCCGAGGGCCGCCGACTGGGTGACCCGGAGACCATCCACTACGGGTTGGTGCCGCGTGCGAACCGCGGGATCGTGGCCCTCAACGAGCTGCCCGACCTGGCCGAGCGGATCCAGGTGGCGTTGCTCAACGTCATGGAGGAGCGGGACGTCCAGATCCGAGGCTACGTCCTGCGCCTGCCGCTGGACGTGCTGGTGGTGGCCTCGGCCAACCCGGAGGACTACACCAACCGCGGTCGGATCATCACTCCGCTCAAGGACCGGTTCGGCGCCGAGATCCGGACCCATTACCCGCTCGACCTGGCCGACGAGATCGAGGTCGTGCGGCAGGAAGCCGAGCTGACCGCCGAGGTGCCGGACCCGCTGATGGAACTGCTCGCCCGGTTCACGCGCGAGCTGCGCACCTCCGACTCGATCAACCAGGCCTCCGGCGTCTCCGCCCGCTTCGCCATCGCCGGCGCGGAGACCGTCGCGGCGGCGGCCCGACGGCGGGCGGCCGTGCGGGGTGCCGACGACCCGGGTGAGTCCGTGGCACGGCTCGTCGACGTGGACGCCGCCGTCGAGGTCCTGCGCGGCAAGATCGAGTTCGAGCCCGGCGAGGAGGGGCGCGAGACCGAGATCCTGCGGTACCTGCTGCGCATCGCCACGGTGGACGTCGTCCGCGGACTGTTCCGGGGGATCGACATGACCCCGCTGGTCGACGCGTTCGACGGGTCGGTGACCCTCACGACCGGCGCGAGCGTCACCGCCGCCGAATTCCTCGCCGCCCTGCCCGAGCTGTCCGAACCGGGGCTCTACGACGAGATCGCCGACAGGGTCCGGGCGTCCAACGTCGGCCAGCGGGCCGGCGGGATCGAACTGGCGCTGGAGGGGCTCTACCTCTCACGGCGTCTGTCCAAGGAGACCGGGGACGGCGCCGCCGTCTACGGCTGACAGCATCGGCGGCTGCCGAGCGCCGCCGGAGCAGGAGGTGCGCGATGTCGCGACCAGAGCCCCGCGCCCGCTACGGGCGCTACATCGGCGGGCCGGACCCCCTCGCGCCCCCGCTCGACCTGTCCGAGGCGCTCGACGCGGTTTCCGAGGGCGTCATGGCCGGGTACTCCCCGGAGCAGTCCATGCGGGAGTTCCTCCGCACCGGCGGCCGCGACCAGACAGGCCTCGACGAGCTGGCCGGACGCATCCAGCGTCGACGCCGCGAACTGCTGCAACGGAACCACCTGGGCGGCACCCTCGAGGAGGTCTCCCGGCTGCTCGACGAGGCGCTGCTCGCCGAGCGGGGACAGCTCGCCCGCGACACCGCCATGGATCCGATGGACCGCACCCTGCGGGAGATGACCATCGAGAACCTGCCGGACTCGCCGGCCGCCGCGGTCGGGGAACTCAAGGACTACGACTGGGCCTCGTCCGACGCCCGCGAGGCGTACCGCCGCATCCAGGACCTCATGGGCGCCGAGGTGCTCGACGCCCGATTCGCCGGGATGAAACAGGCGCTGGAGAACGCGACCGACGCCGACCGGGCGGCGGTCTCGGAGATGTTGTCGGACCTGACCGAACTGCTCGACAAGCACGCCCGCGGAGAGGACACCCCCGAGGACTTCCGTGAGTTCATGGACAAGCACTCCGACGCGTTCCCGGAGCAGCCGAAGGACGTCGAGGAGTTGATCGACACCCTCGCCGCGCGGGCGGCCGCGGCCCAGCGGATGATGCGCTCGATGACGCCGGAGCAGCGGGAGGAGCTCATGGCCCTGTCGCAGCAGGCGTTCGGTTCGCCCGAGTTGATGGAGCAGCTGGGCCGGTTGGACGGGCTGCTGCAGTCCCTGCGTCCGGGCGAGGACTGGGACGGCTCGGAGGACTTCGAGGGCTCCGAGGGGCTGGGGATGTCCGAGGGGACCGCGGCCATGGCCGAACTCGGGGACCTCGACCGGCTGGCCGAACAGCTCTCCCGGAGCGACAGGTCCCCGCTGTCCGAACTCGATCTGGAGGCGGTGGCCCGCCATCTCGGGCGCGAGGCGGCGGTGTCCGTGCAGACGCTGTCGCGGCTCGAACAACAGATGCGCGAGTCCGGGTACCTCAGTCGCCGACCGGACGGGGACCTCCGACTCTCCCCGGCCGCGCTGCGCAAACTCGGGAGATCACTGCTCCGCGACGCCGCGCAGCGGTTGTCCGGCCGGACCGGTGCGCGCGAGACCAGGCTGTCGGGGGCCGCGGGGGAGCAGACGGGGTCGAGCCGGGCCTGGGAGTTCGGTGACGTCGAGTCCTGGGACGTGCCGAGGACCGTGGGCAATGCGATCTCCCGGATCGCCGCGGAGGGGGGCGAGACGGGTGCGGGGATCCGGCTCCTGCCCGAGGACATCGAGGTCAGGGAGACCGAGGCGCGGACCCAGGCCGCCGTGGCGCTGCTGGTGGACACGTCGTTCTCCATGGCCATGGAGGGGCGGTGGGTCCCGATGAAGCGTACGGCCCTGGCCCTCCACCACCTGGTGAGTACCCGCTTCCGGCAGGACCGGCTGCAGCTCATCTCGTTCGGCCGCTTCGCCCAGACCCGGACAGTGGAGGACCTGCTCTCCCTGGACGCGCAGTACGAGGCCGGCACGAACCTGCATCATGCGCTCCTGCTCGCCGGGCGGTACTTCCGTGAGCACCCGACGATGCAGCCGGTGCTGCTCATCGTCACCGACGGCGAACCCACCGCTCACCTGCTCAGCGGCGGGGAGCCGTGGTTCGCCTACCCGCCGGACCCCGAGACCATCCGGATCACCGTCGACGAGTTGGACCGGGTCGCCCGCACCGGGGCTCAGACGACCTTCTTCCGGCTGGGCGACGACCCGGGTCTGTCCCGATTCCTGGACGCGCTCGCCCGGAGGGTCGACGGCACGGTGGTGGCGCCGGACGTCGACGACCTGGGCGCAGCCGTGGTGGGGCGGTTCCTGCACTCACGGCGCGGTCGGCCCTCGCCCGGCGACCCGTGGAGCGCCGGCGGCCGCTGGGCGGTGTGACCCACCCCGCCGCTGCCCCGCCCCGGCTCTCCGCGAACCACGAAATCCGCTACTCCGAATCGGGATCCGCTACTCGTATCGGAATAGCGGATCCGAGTTCCGGGTAGCGGATCCTTGGAGGTGCGGGTCAAGGGGCGTGCGGGGCTCAGGGCATCGGCGCGCCGATCTCGCCGGAGTCGCGGCGCAGCACGCGCAGCGAGTCCACGGCCCGGACCTCGGTGAACTGGCCCGACTCGAGCGCGCGGCAATAGATCTCGTACGGGGGACGGCCGCCGTCCTCCGGGTTCGGGAACACGTCGTGGATCAGCAGCGCCCCGCCGATCTCGACCCATGGTGCCCAGCCCTCATAGTCGGCCTGCGCCGCCTCGGAGGAGTGGCCTCCGTCGATGAAGACGAACGACGCGGGCTTGCCCCAGACGCGGGCCACCTGGGTCGACGTGCCCACCGCGGCGGTCACCACGTCATCGAGTCGGGCGTCCCACATGGTGTGGCGGAACGCGCCGAGGGTCTCCAGGCGGCCGGTGTGCGGGTCCACCAGCGAGGTGTCGTGGTATTCCCAGCCGGGCTGGTGCTCCTCGGAGCCCCGATGGTGGTCGACGGTGACGATGCTGCCGCCGGTCACGCGGGCGGCCGCGCCGAGGAACACGGTAGAGCGGCCACAGTAGGTGCCGATCTCCACTCCCACACCGTCGCCCAGGAACTCGCAGGCGATGTCGTACAGGGTGATGCCCTCCTCCAGCGGCATGAAGCCGGGGGCGGCGAGCGCTACGGCGAGCAGCGCGGGTTCGATCTCGGGTGCGGTCATGGGTTTCAACCTAGCGCCCGCCCCTCAGCTCTCGGCGCGGCGGGCGGCCTTGCGGGCACGCGCCACGTGCGGGCCCACCACGTTGCCGAGTTTGGTCCCGTTGGGCCAGCCCGCGTAGTAGCAGAGGAACACCACGATCTCCTCCAGTTCCTCGGGCGTCAGCTCGTCCTTCCCCAACGCCGCCCCCACCTGGATGTCCGCGATGTCGGTGTTGCCCTGGGCCGTCAGCGCCCCCAGGAGCAGCAACCGGCGATCGCGGTGACTCAGGCCCGGGCGGGACCAGATCCTGCCGAACAGGTGGTCCGCGGTCTCGGCGAAATAATCACCCGGCCCGTCGGACATCTCGAAGCCGTACACCTCGGTCATCATGGCCAGACCGTGCTCGCGCTCCGGGCTCATCCCGGCGTCCGCGGCGTCGCTCATCGGTTCTCCTCGTCGTCGTGGTCTCGTCCGGTCCCGCCCGCATCGCCGGACACGCCGTCGGACGCGCGGACGTCCGCGCGGCGGGCGAGCTCACCCGGCCCGACACCGAACCCGGTGCCCAGGTCGCGCAGCGCGATGGTGCCCAGGGGCAGGTCCACGCCCAGCCGGTCGGCCAGGCCCAGGGCGAGGGACAGGTCCTTCTCTCCCAGGCCACGGACGTGGGTGAACACGCCGTGCCAGAAGTCGTCGGTGGCGATCGGCGCGGTGGTGTCCCGCAGCATCACGGCCCCGGCGCCGCCGGTGATGGCGTCGGTGTGGCGGACCACCCGGCCCAGTTTCGCGATGTCGATGCCCGCGGCCTCGGCCAGCCGGGAGGCCTCGGCGGTGGCGGTGAACGAGATGAAGTGCAGGAGGTTGCGGGCCAGCTTCATCCGCGTGCCCGCACCCACCTCCCCGGCGTGCACGGGCATGCCCGCCCACAGCGCGAACACCGGCTTGCACGCCTCGTAGACCTCGCGCGGCGCACCGACCATCACGGCGAGCAGACCCGATTCCGCCCCCTGGGCGCCACCCGACACCGGCGCGTCCACCAGGTGGACGCCGGCCGCCGCACACACCTCGGCCAGCTCAACAGCCGTCGAGTCGGCGATGGTGGAGTGGACCACGATCACGGTCCCCGGTGCGGCGGTGCGCAGGATCCCCTCGGGTCCGTCGACGACGTCACGCACCTGGGCGTCGTCCAGCACCGTCACCGACACCAGGCGCGCCGTGCGGGCGACCTCGGCACCGGTGGCGGCGGCGGTGGCGCCCTCGGCGACGAACGGCTCGGTCGTCTCCGGGCGCACGTCGCACACCACGAGTCCGCCCGGCCAGGCCAGGAGGCGCTTCGCGATCGGCGCACCCATGTTGCCCAGGCCGATGAACCCGACCGGGGCGGGGGAGTCGCCGGGACCGCCGGGGCCGATCCGCAGGGCGGGCTTCTGTTCGGGGGCCGGGGCCGGGTCGCTCGTGATCGGATGCCCGCTCATGACCGGATGATCTGTCCGCCGTCGACGTTGAAGATCTGCCCGGTGATCCACGACGCCTCGTCCGACAGCAGGAACAGCAGCATCCCCACCAGGTCCTCCGGCTGACCCATGCGCTTGATGGGCAGCTTGTCGACCATCTCCTTGACGATCGACTGCGGGGTCGAGGAGCGGTTGGCCTCGGTGTCGATCGGCCCGGGAGCGATGGCGTTGATGCGGATGTTCGAGCCGCCCAGCTCGGTGGCGAGCTGCTGGGTGAGGCCGTTGACGCCGACCTTGGCCAGGCCGTAGAAGCCCGAGTACAGCCACGCCGCGGTGGAGGACTGGTTGACGATCGCGCCACCGCCGGCGGCGGCCATCTTCTCCCAGCAGGCGCGGACCATGAGCAGCTGACCGTTGAGGCTCACCGACATGAACTTCTCGTAGTAGTCCCACGGCACGGTGATGAGGAAGTCGAGCTTCATGCCGCCGAAGATCGCGGCGTTGTTGACCAGGATGTCCAGGCGGCCGAACTCCTCGACCGCGGCCTCGGCGCAGGCGTTGGCCGAGTCGGGGTCGGAGACGTCCGTGTGCTGGAAGACCGCCCGGCCGCCCGCGGCGACGATGTCCGCGGCGACGCGCTCCCCGTTCTCGGTCGACACGTCGGCGACCACCACGTTCGCGCCCTCGGCCGCGAGGACCTTGGCGTACTCCTCGCCGATGCCGCCGGCGGCTCCGGTCACGATGGCGGTCCTACCGTCGAAACGTCCCATGTCGTGTGTGTCTCTTCCTGTCGGCGTGGTGGTGTTGGGTGGGGTGATGCTGGATGGGGTGGTGCTGGTGAGTGGTGTGGGGCCAGGTGCCGGGCCAGTGGTGCCGGGTGCCCGGGCTCTCCGGTGCTCTCCGGGGCTGTCCGGGGCTGTCCGGGGCCTCAGGCCGGGGTGGCCACGGACTTGATCTCGAGGTACTCCTCGAAGCCCTCGCGGCCCCTCTCGCGGCCGATGCCGGACTGCTTGTACCCGCCGAAGGGCACGTCGGCGCCGTACCACTGGCCGCCGTTGACGCCGAGGGTGCCGGTGCGAATGCCGGCCACGACCTTCTCGATCCGCTCGGGGTCGGTGCCCCACACGGCTCCGGACAGGCCGTACGGGGAGTCGTTGGCGATCCGGATCGCATCGGAGTCGCCATCGTGGGGGATGACCACCAGGACGGGGCCGAAGATCTCCTCCTGCGCCACGCGTGCCGAGTTGTCGAGACCGGAGATGAGGGTCGGCTCCACCCAGAACCCGCGCTCCATGCCCTCGCCGGTGGGGCGACCGCCGCCGATCTCGATGGTCCCGCCCTCCTGGCGCGCCAGGGCGATGTAGCCCTCGATGCGCTCGCGCTGGACCGCGGAGATGACCGGGCCGCAGAAGGCACCCGGGTCGTTGGGGTCCTTCGGGGCGAATGCCGCCATGGCGCCCTTGGCCGCCTCGACCGCCTCGTCGTACCTCTCGCGGGGCACGACGAGGCGGGTGGTCAGCGCACAACCCTGGCCGGCGTGCGTACACGCGTTGAGGGCGGTCATGAAGCACGCCGAGTTCAGGTCGGCGTCGTCCAGCACGACCGCGGCGGACTTGCCGCCGAGTTCGAGGAAGACCTTCTTCAGCGTCTCGGCGGCGGCGGCCATGATCTTCTTGCCGGTCGCGGTGGATCCGGTGAAGGAGACCAGGTCGACGCGAGGATCGGTGGTCAGCTGTTCGCCGAGGCCGTGGTCGGACGACGACACCACGTTGAGTACGCCGGCGGGGATGTCCGTCTCCTCGGCGGCGATCCGGGCCACGGCCGCGGCGATGAGCGGGGTGTCGGGGGCGGGCTTGAGCACCACGGTGCAGCCGGCGGCCAGCGCGGGGCCGATCTTGGCGAAGTTGATCTGGTTGGGGAAGTTCCACGGGGTGATGGCCCCGACGACGCCGATCGCCTCGGGCCGGGTCGAGCGGTTGGAGCGCACGCCCATGATCTCGGACTCCCCTAGCTCGGTGACCCACTCGTAGGCCTCCACCAGGTCGGCGAGCCAGCCCAGGTCCGCGACGGGCCCCTCCAGCTGGGGGCCGGTCGTGAACATGTGGGGCGCGCCGACCTCGGCGATGGTCAGTGCCCGCAGCTCCTCGATGTGTCCCTGAAGTGCGTCGCGGAGCTGGCGCAGGCACCGCGCACGGAACGCGTGGTCCCAGGACCAGTCGGTGGTGTCGAACGCGGTGCGCGCGGCGGCGATGGCCGCGTCCATGTCCTCGCGCCCGGCGTCGGCGGCCCGGCCGATGACCTCCTCGGTGGCCGGGTTGAGGACGTCGAACGTGGCGCCCCCGGTCGCGGGTCGCAGCTCACCGCCGATCAGCAGGGGGGCGGTGTCGGCGATGCTCGTCGTCACTTCGGAGCCTTCCGTCGTGGTGGGTCGATTCAGCGGTGGATCGATGCCGAGGTGGATCGATCCAGAGTGGCTGGACAGCTGTCTAGACGATAGTCCGGACGGTGGTGTACTGTCCAGACACATGTCCAGTGATCTTCGGTTCGAATCGACGCGGCGCAGGCTCAACGGCCAGCAGGCCGAGACCGTCGACCGCCTGACCAGCGCGGCGGTCGAGGTGCTGCGGGAGAAGGGTCCGGGAGGCCTGGCCGTCCGTGCCGTGGCCGCCAGGGCCGGCGTCGCACCGGCGACCGCCTACACGTACTTCTCCTCCAAGGGCCACCTCATCGCGGAGGTGTTCTGGCGCCGTCTGGACGACCACGTGACCGAGGCCGCCGACGGTGGCTCCGCCGCCGACCGGGTGGTCGCCGTGTTGCGCGACGTCGCGCTCCTCCTCGCCGACGAGCCGGAACTGTCGTCGGCCGTCACCGCCGCCCTGTTGGGCGACGACCCCGAGGTATCCCACCTGCGGGTACGGATCGGCGCCGATATCCGACGTCGCCTCGTGGCGGCGTTGGGGGAGCGGAACGACGACGAGGTGGTCCAGGCGCTGGAGATGGTCTACGCCGGGGCACTCGTCCGGGCGGGCATGGGCTACGGCTCCTACTCGGACATGGCAGACGCGATCGAATCCGCAGCACGACTGATCCTGAGGTGACGCCCGAGATGACCACCGCGACGCCCGCTCCGCTCGTGTTCAGCCCGTACGACTACGCGGTGCACGAGGATCCCTACCCGTTCTACGCCCGTCTCCGCGCCGAGGCGCCCGTCTACAACAACCCGGACCTCGACTTCTGGGCGCTGAGCAGGCACGCGGACGTCCGCGAGGCGTTCCGCGCGCCGGACGTGTTCTCCAACGCCATGGGGGTCTCGCTGGACCCCGCCGCGTACGGGCCGCACGCCTACAAGACGATGTCCTTCCTCGCGATGGACGATCCCCGCCACGCCCGCCTGCGCAAGCTGGTGAGCAAGGGGTTCACCTCCAGGCGCGTGGACGCCCTGTCCGAGGGGATCTCGAGGATCTCGCGGCAGCACTGGGACGAGTGCCTGGCCCGGTCCCGCGACGGGGAGACCATCGACTTCGTCGACGACTACGCGGGCAAGCTGCCCATGGACGTCATCTCGGATCTCATGGGCGTACCGGAGGTCGACCGGGCCGAACTGCGTCGGCTGGCCGACCTCGTCATGCACCGCGAGGAGGGCGTGCAGGACGTGCCGGAGGACTCCATGGTGGCCGCGCTCGACCTCATCACCTACTACCAGGGGATGGTCGCCGAGCGTCGTACCGCCCGGACCGGGGACCTCACCTCCGCGCTGCTCGACGCCGAGATCGACGGCGAGAAGCTGGACGACGACGAGATCCTGTCCTTCCTGTTCCTCATGGTGGTGGCCGGTAACGAGACCACGACCAAGCTTCTGGCCAACGCCCTGTTCTGGGGCCACGAGTACCCCGGCCAGTCGCGGGCCGTGCTCGACGGACGTGGCGATCGAGGAATGGCAGGCCGCCAGTCCCCACTACGCCCGCCGGATGAAGGACGCACTGTCGATCACCGGCGACGGGGTCGCCGAGATCTTCAAGGGCTTCCAACTGGACGTGGGCGCCCCGCCGGAGTTCATGGACTTCCGGTACTCGGTGACCGACCACGACAACGGTGAGTTCTGGCTGGACCACTGTGGAGCCCTCATGGACGTCGAGCCGATGGGGGACCGGCTGGTCACCACCATGTGCCACGACATCGAGGACCCCACCTTTCCCGCCACCGCGCTGGCCACCAATCCGCTCGCGGTCGTCGAACCCATCCACCGCCCGCTCCGCGCCCCGGGAGGGCCGCACCCCGCACTGCCACTGGCGGGTGCGGATCGACCCGGACGGCGAGCCGTTCCCGGTGCCCGGACCCGCGCTCGAGTCCGCGTCCAGCCGGATCATCGACTTCCGGTTCGACCCCCCGGCGCCCCGGGACACGACCGGCGAGGGCCCGCGCGACGACTACGCGGGACCACTGCTGACCGACCTGGTCTTCACCGAGTTCACCTCCGCCGCACTCATCCGGATCACCCGCGAGGTCTATCTCCAGATGCACCTGCTCGCCGTCGGTTTCCACCAGTCGGTGCGGCGTCGGTCGGACACCGAGACGGCGGACCGGCTCCTCGCCTACCAGGCCACCGGCATCGCCGGTGTCGCGGCGGGACGGATCCGCGAGGTCCTGGGCGTGGGCCCCGACGCGCTCGGCCTCGCCGCGGTACTCGACGTGCACCCTCTCGCCGGGCCCACCGCTTACACCGGCTACTCATCGGAGGTGTCCGCGGACGGTACCGAGCTGACGGTCCGCTGGGACACCGCCGCCGACGGGTTCGCCGACGACACCTGGCTCCCGCTGCTCGCCCGGGACGGGCTCCGGCCCCTCGCCGCCGCCGCGCAGGCGGTCGACCCGCACTGGACCGTGGAGCGAGTCCCGACGGACGGCTCGCACGTGGAGGCGGTCCTGCGGTTGGGCGACGAGCCGGCCACGGAGGGCGAGGAGGTCGCCGTCACCCGCATCAGCACCGGCGCGGCGTTCACCTTCGGACCCACCCGCACCCCGCTCCCCATCACGCCCGTCTGAACCGACCCCACCCGACGAGTCCGCTCCACCCGAGTAGCCCGCCCCGGAGGACCCCGTAATGGCACACACCCTGGCAGATCTCTTCGAGCACGCGGTCGACGCGTACGGACGCGACCGGCTCGCGGTGGTGGAGGACGACCGCCGGCTCACCTACGCGGACCTGGAGGCCGAGGCCAACCGGTGGGCGGACGGGCTGGCCTCCCGGGGGGTGGGGCCCGGCGATCACGTGGCGATCCACCTGCGCAACGGGGCGGACTGCATCGCGCTGTTCCTCGGCGTCCTCAAACTCCGTGCCGTGCCCGTCAGCATCAACTACCGCTACGCGGGATCCGAGCTGGGGTACCTCTACGACTACTCCGACTCCTGCGCCCTGGTCTTCCATCGCGAGTTCACCCCGGCGGTGGCGGGTGCGGCCGGGGACGCGGAGCGGCTGCGTCACCTCATCGTGGTCGAGGACGGATCCGGGGCGGGGGAGCTGCCGTCCGGCACGCTCGACGCCCGGGAACTCCTCGCCGCGGCCTCGCCGGACCGGGCGCCGGTGGAACGCATCGCGGACGACCTCTTCCTCGTCTTCACGGGCGGGACCACCGGCAAGCCGAAGGGCGTGATGTGGCGCCAGGAGGACCTGTGGCGCAGCCTCGGCGGGGGCAGCGACTACTACACCGGGGAGCCGGTGCCCGACGAGTACCACCAGTCCCGTGCCGGCCTGGGCGGGGACCCCGCGCGCTACCTCGTCCTGCTCCCGCTCATCCACACCTCCGGGCTCATGCCCTCGTTCACCGCCCTGGTCTCCGGGGGCACGTGCCACTACCTGCCGCACTTCCGGGCGCCCGACGTGCTCGAGGAGATCGAGAGCGAGAAGATCCAGATCGTCGTCCTCGCCGGCGACGCCATGGTGCGGCCGATGCTCGAACGGATGCGCGGCACCGGTGCCGACACCTCGAGTGTGTTCATGGTCAGCTCCGGCGCCGCCCTGTTCTCGCCATCGGTCAAGGCCGAACTCTTCGAGCTGCGCCCCGATCTCATGATCATGGACGCGTTCGGGTCCTCCGAGAGCGGCTTCGGCGGGCTGGGAGTCGTGACGAGGGCGAACGTCGACGACGGGTCCCTGTTCGCAGACCACGGCCCCCGCATCCCCCGGGGCAGCGGCCTGCAACTGGTGGACGACTTCGACGAGCCGCTGCCCGACGACTCCACCGAGATCGGCTGGATCGTCAAGGCCGGCTACCAGCCCAGTGGCTACTACAAGGACGCCGCCAAGTCGGCGGAGACGTTCCGCGAGATCGCCGGGACCCGGCGGGTCTTCACCGGCGATCGCGGCAGGTACGACGGCCCGGACACGATCATCATGCTCGGCCGGGGCAGCCAGGTGATCAACTCCGGTGGCGAGAAGATCTTCGCCGAGGAGGTCGAGTCGGCGCTCAAGGCAGCCGAGGGCGTGCAGGACGCCGTGGCGCTGGGCGTGACGGACGAGCGGTTCGGCCACCGGGTCGGGGCGGTGCTCCAGTGGGATGACGGCCACACCGGGGACTTCGCGGCCCTGGAGGAGGCGCTGCGCGCGACCCTGGCGGGGTTCAAGATCCCGGTCGCGTTCTGGGTCGTCGACAAGGTGGAGCGGCACCCCAGCAGCAAGACGGACTACGGGTGGGCCAAGCGGACCCTCGCCGCCCGCGGACCCGACCACGACCGCCGGCAGTGACCGCGCTCCACCTGGGCGGGCGGGCGTACGCCGTCACCGGATCCTCGCGCGGGATCGGGTCCGCGGTGGCCGAGGACCTGGCGGCCCGGGGTGCGGACGTCGTGCTCAACGGCCGGGATCCACGGGCGCTGGCCGAGCAGGTCGACGACCTCGCGGCACGGTCGACCGGCCGGATCCGCGGCGTCGCCGGGTCGGCGCACGAGCCCGCCGTCGCCGAGGAGCTGCTCGCCCGGGCGAGGGAGGGGGACTCGGTCGTGGGCGGGCTCATCACGTGCGCCGGGGTGCCCGAACCGGCGGGGTCGTCGATCCTCACGGTGTCCCACGCCGATTTCGCCGACCTCATCGACGCCCACCTGGGCACGGTGTTCGCCCCGTGTCGCGTCTTCGCGCCACACCTGGTGGAGGCGGGAACGGGTGCGATCGTCACCACGTCGTCGTTCGCCTGGAAGGGCGACTACGGCGGGACCGGCTACTCGGCCGGCAAGGGCGCCGTCACCTCACTCACCATGGCGATCGCGGCGGAACTGGCCGAGCACGGGGTCCGGGCGAACGTCGTGTGCCCCGGCGCGCGCACCCGTCTGTCCAGTGGTGAGGCCTACGAGGAGCAGATCCGGGACCTGGGGCGCCGGGGAATGCTCGACGAGCTGAGTGTGGCCGGGGCACTGGACCCGGCGGGCCCGGAGTACGTCGCACCCCTCTACACCTATCTCGTCTCCGACCTCTCCGCGGGGATCACCGGGGGCGTCTTCGCCGGATCGGGCGGCTTCGTCGGACGATTCCCCACGCCGGAGGCGCAGATCCTGGCGTACCGCGATTTCCACTCGCATGCGCCGTGGACGCCCGAGGAGATCGACGGCTTCCTCCGGACGTGAGCCGCCTCGGGACCCGCGTCGCGTGGCGGCCGCCCGCGGACCGCGCACCGGACGGGGACGACCACCTCGTCGTCGTCGCCCGTCCTCGCACGCCCCGGACGGCGTCCACCGTCAGCGCAGTGCGTCCTCGCGGAACTCACCGGGGAAGTCCACCGACGGACCGTTGTCGACCTCGCCGCGGCGCAGCTCCACCCGCCTGATCTTGCCGGAGATTGTCTTGGGCAGGTCGGTGAACTGCAGGCGCCGGACCCGCTTGTAGCCGGCCAGGTGGGTGCGCGAGTACTCGAAGATCTCGCGCGCCGTGGCCTCGGTGGGCTCCCAGCCGCCGGCCAGGACGACGAAGGCCTTGGGCACGCTCAGCCGCACCGGGTCAGGGGAGGGGACGACGGCGGCCTCGGCGACGGCCGGGTGCTCGAGCAGCACCGATTCCAGCTCGAACGGCGAGATCCGGTAGTCGGAGGACTTGAACACGTCGTCGGTGCGCCCGACGTAGGTGATGTAGCCCTCCGCGTCGCGGGACCCCACGTCGCCGGTGTGGTAGAAGCCGTCCGCGTAGGCGGCGTCGGTGCGCTCGGCATCACCGTGGTAACCGACCATCAGTCCAAGCGGGCGGGGGTCGAGGCGCAGGCAGATCTCGCCCTCCGCGCCGTCGCCGGCGAGCTCCCGACCGGTGGCCGGGTCGACCAGCACCACGTCGAAGCCGGGGCACGGGCGGCCCATCGAGCCGTCCTTGATGGGCTGGCCCGGGGTGTTGGCGATCTGCACGGTGGTCTCGGTCTGGCCGAACCCGTCGCGGATCGTCACCCCCCACGCGTCCCGGACCCGGCCGATGACCTCGGGGTTGAGCGGCTCGCCCGCGCCCACCGCCAGGCGGGGCGGGACCTGCAGCTGGGTCAGGTCGGCCTGGATGAGCATCCGCCACACGGTCGGGGGGCAGCACAGGCTCGTCACGCCGCAGCGGTCCATCTCGCGCATCATCGCCGCGGCGTCGAAGCGCGAGTAGTTGTAGATGAACACGCACGACCCCGCGATCCACGGGGTGAAGACGTTCGACCAGGCGTGCTTGGCCCAGCCGGGGGAGGAGACGTTGAGGTGGACGTCGCCGGGCTGGAGGCCGATCCAGTACATGGTCGACAGGTGGCCCGCCGGGTAGGAGGCGTGCGTGTGCTCGACGAGCTTGGGCTTGCTCGTGGTGCCGGAGGTGAAGTACAGGAGCAGGGTGTCGTCGGCGTGGGTGGTGTGGGTCGGTTCGAAGTCGGGGGAGGCGTCCATCGCTCCGGCCAGGTCGGTCCAGCCCTCCGGCGTGCCGCCCCGCTCGTCCCCGCCGACCGAGATGCGCTGGTAGTCGCCGGAGATGTCGGCGAACCGTTCGGCCAGCTCGCCGCGCGCGATGACGTGCTTGATGCCGCCGCGCGCGATGCGGTCCCGCAGGTCGCCCTCGGCGAGCAGCGTGGTGGCGGGGATGACCACGGCACCGAGCTTGATCACCGCCAGCATGACGTCCCACAGCTCCACCTGGTTGGCCAGCATGAGCAGGATGCGGTCGCCGGGCTCGACGCCCCGCTCACGCAGCCAGTTGGCCGTCTGGTCGGACCGGACCCGCATCTCCTCGAACGAGTACTTGGCCTCGGTGGGGGCGCCGCCGCCGTCGTTCTCCTCGACGATCCACAGGGCGGGGTCGTCGTTCCCCTCGGCCTGGACGTCGAACCAGTTCAGTGCCCAGTTCCACTCGTCGAGCTCGGGCCAGGCGAATCCGTCCCGCGCGGCGTCGTAGTCCAGCGCGTGTGCCTGGAGGAAGTCGCGGGCGGCGCGGAACCGGACGGTGGCCTCGGTGGGCAGCGGGGGCATGGATGCTCCTTCGACGGAACGTATGAGTGAGTCAGCTCACAGTAGGGCTGCCGCGAGGGCTGGCGGTACACCCGAAAGGGGAGGGTCCGGGGTCGACCGGGGCCCGGCTATGGATTACTAGGAGTTGCAAGTATATGGTGATGGGCATCACGGGACAGGGGTGAGCGGGCTCAGACGCGCGCCGCCCCACTGAGGAAGGGACGTCCATGTCGGATCTCAGGCAGGTCGAGCACTACATCAACGGCGCGCGGGTCGCGGCCACCGGGGGGCGGAGCCAGGAGGTGCTCAACCCCAGCACGGGCAAGGCGCAGGCGGTCGTACCACTGGCCACCACGGCCGAGGTCGACGACGTCATCGCCAAGGCAGCCGCCGCGCAGAAGGCGTGGGCCGCGCAGAACCCGCAGAAGCGCGCCCGCGTGCTCATGCGGTTCGTGGACCTGGTCAACCAGAACATGGACGAGCTCGCCGAGCTGCTCGCGATCGAGCACGGCAAGACCACGCCGGACGCCAAGGGCGACATTCAGCGCGGCCTCGAGGTCGTTGAGTTCGCGATCGGCATCCCGCACCTGCTCAAGGGCGAGTTCACCGAGAACGCGGGCACCGGCGTGGACGTCTACTCCATGCGCCAGCCGCTGGGCGTCGTCGCCGGCATCACCCCGTTCAACTTCCCGGCCATGATCCCGCTGTGGAAGGCCGGCCCGGCCATCGCGTGCGGCAACGCCTTCGTCCTCAAGCCCTCCGAGCGGGACCCTTCCGTGCCGGTGCGCCTGGCCGAGCTGTTCACCGAGGCGGGCCTGCCGGACGGCATCTTCCAGGTCGTGCACGGCGACAAGGAGGCCGTGGACGCGATCCTCGACAACGACACGATCCAGGCCGTCGGCTTCGTCGGGTCCACCCCGATCGCGCAGTACATCTACTCCAGCGCCGCCCGCACCGGCAAGCGCGCGCAGTGCTTCGGCGGCGCCAAGAACCACGCGATCATCATGCCGGACGCCGACATGGACCAGGTCGCGGACGCCCTGGTCGGAGCCGGTTTCGGCTCCGCCGGCGAGCGCTGCATGGCCATCTCCGTGGCCGTCCCCGTCGGCGAGGGCACGGCCGAGGCGCTGCTCGAGAAGCTGCTGCCCAAGGTCAAGGAGCTCAAGGTCGGTCACAGCCACGACCCGCAGTCCGACTACGGCCCGCTGGTGACCCCCGAGTCCAAGGCCCGCGTTCTGGACTACATCGATCAGGGCGAGAAGGCCGGCGCCGAGCTCCTCGTCGACGGTCGCGGTGTGGGTGCCTACACCGGCGAGTTCAACGGTGAGGACATCTCCGAGGGCTACTACGTGGGCCCGACGCTCATGGACAAGGTGACCCCGGACATGAGCGTCTACACCGACGAGATCTTCGGCCCCGTCCTCGTGGTGGTCCACGCCAAGGACTTCGAGGAGGCGCTGAGCCTGCCCAACGACCACGAGTACGGCAACGGCGTGGCGATCTTCACCCGCGACGGCGACGCCGCCCGTGAGTTCGTCTCCCGCGTCGAGGTCGGCATGGTCGGCGTCAACGTGCCGATCCCGGTCCCGATCGCGTACCACACCTTCGGTGGCTGGAAGAAGTCCGGATTCGGCGACCTCAACCAGCACGGCCCGGAGTCGATCAAGTTCTACTCCAAGGTCAAGACCGTCACGCAGCGCTGGCCGTCGGGCATCAAGGACGGGGCCGACTTCAACATCCCCACGATGGACTGACCGGCTCGCCCCAGGAGAGGAACACCCATGTTCACGCTTGATGACGACGACAAGGTCATCGTCGACGCCGCACGCGACTTCTCGGACAAGCGGATCGGTCCCAAGGCGCAGGAGTGGGACGAGACCCACCACTTCCCCAAGGACGTCCTCCGCGAGGCCGCCGGGATGGGCATGGGCGCGATCTATGTCTCCGAGGAGGTCGGGGGCAGCGGGATGCGTCGACTGGACGGCGTGCGGATCTTCGAGCAGCTCGCGCGCGGGTGCCCGTCGGTGGCGGCGTACCTGTCCATCCACAACATGTGCGTGTGGATGGTCGACGAGTTCGGCACCGACGAGCAGCGCCGGCAGTGGATCCCCGAGCTGGCCTCGCTCGAGAAGTTCGCCAGCTACTGCCTCACCGAGCCGGGCGCCGGGTCGGACGCGGCGGCGCTGCGCACCAAGGCGGTCCGCGACGGTGACCACTACGTGCTCAGCGGCACCAAGCAGTTCATCTCCGGGGGCGGCCAGTCGGACGTCTACCTGGTGATGGCCCGGACCGGGGAGGCCGGCCCCAAGGGCATCTCGGCGTTTCTGGTCCCGGCCGACTCGGACGGGCTGAGCTTCGGCCCCGACGAGCGGAAGATGGGCTGGAACGCCCAGCCGACGGCGCAGGTGATCATGGAAAGCGTCCGGGTTCCGGCCGCCAATCTCATCGGCGGCGCGGACACCGGCGGGGAGGGGCTCGGCTTCACCATCGCGATGCGTGGACTCAACGGCGGGCGCATCAACATCGCCGCCTGCTCGCTGGGTGGGGCCCAGGAGGCGTACTCGCGGGCCGTGGCACACGTGCGGGACCGCGAGGCGTTCGGCGGTGCGCTCATCGACGAGCCGACCATCCGGTTCACCCTGGCCGAGATGGCCACCGAACTGGAGGCCAGTCGGCTCCTGCTGTGGCGCGCCGCCGCGGCGCTGGACGCCAAGGAGCCGGACCACGTCGAGCTGTGTGCCATGGCGAAGCTGTTCGTCACCGACCGGTGCTTCGACATCGCCGACCGGTCGCTGCAGCTGTTCGGCGGCTACGGGTATCTATCCGAATACGGAATCGAGAAGATCGTGCGGGATCTGCGGGTGCACCGCATCCTTGAGGGCACGAACGAGATCATGCGCGTCGTCGTCGGCAGGGCCGTCGCCGCGCGCGGACTGGGAGCGTAGGAATGACCAACGAACTGCCGACCGTCGCTTTCCTCGGCCTGGGCAACATGGGCGGTCCCATGGCGGCCAACCTCGTCGGTGCCGGCCACGAGGTCCGCGGTTTCGACCCGGTTCCCGCCGCGCAGGAGGCCGCGCGTTCGGCCGGTGTGACCGTGTGCGGGACGCCGGCCGAGGCGGTCCGTGGTGCCGCGGTCGTCATCACGATGCTCCCCAACGGCGCGCTGGTCACCTCGACCTACGACGACGTCCTGGGTGAGGCGGAGGCCGGAACGCTGTTCATCGACTCGTCCACCATCTCGGTCGACGACGCCCGGGCGGTGCACGCCAAGGCCGTCGAGGCGGGGATGCTCCAGGTGGACGCCCCGGTCTCGGGCGGGGTGAAGGGCGCGACCGCGGGGACGCTGGCGTTCATGGTGGGCGGGGAGGACGAGGCCTTCGCCGCGGCGCAGCCGGTGCTCGAGCCCATGGCGGGCAAGGTCATCCACTGCGGCGCCGCGGGGGCCGGCCAGGCCGCCAAGGTCTGCAACAACATGGTGCTGGCCGTCCACCAGATCGCGATCGGCGAGGCGTTCGTGCTCGCGGAGCGGCTGGGGCTCGAGCACCAGGCCCTGTACGACGTCGTCACCGGGGCGACCGGCAACAGCTGGGCCCTGCACACCAACTGCCCCGTGCCCGGCCCGGTGCCCACCTCCCCGGCGAACAACGACTTCACGCCCGGCTTCGCCACGGCCCTGATGAACAAGGATCTGGGACTGGCCCTGGCCGCGCTGGAGAGCACCGGTACGGTCGCGCCGCTCGGTGCGGCGGCCGCGGCCCTGTACGACGAGTTCGCGCAGGACAACGGTGGCAAGGACTTCAGCGCCATCATCACCAGCATCCGCGATTCCGCGCGGAGCTGACCGTCTCCACTCTCGGGAGCTGACCATGACCACCCTTCGACCCAGTGATTCGGACGCCGTCCTCGGAGCCCTGCGCCGCGCGCGGCAGGAGTCCGCGCTGCCGATCGTGTTCGCGGGGCAGGCCGACGGCGAGACGGCGAAGCTCACCCGCTTCATCGGCGTGCGCACGAACTCGATGCAGGGTCTGGCCGTGGCCAAGGGCCGGGGGCTCGGTGGGCACGTCATGGCGTCGCGGCGTCCCGCCACGGTCCGCGACTACGAGGACTGCTCGAGCATCACCCGCGACTACGCCGATGCGGTGGAGCAGGAGGGACTGCGGGCCATCATCTCGGTGCCGGTGATGGTCTCGGGCGTCGCGCGGACGATCCTCTACGGGTCGGCGCGGGTGGCCACCCAGCTCGGCGACCACGTCGCCAGGACGTTCAACTCGGTCGCCTCGGACCTCGCCGCGGAGTTCCAGGTCAGGGACGAGGTCGACCGACGGCTGCGGATGGCGGACCTCGCCGCCGCGGAGCACCCCGTCGGCTTCGAGGCCGCGGACCGCGAGCAGCTGCGCGTTCTCCACGGAGAGCTACGGGCGATCGCCGCGGAGCTGGGTGACCCGGCGTTGCGCGACCGGCTCCTGGCCGCCGGGTCCGCCCTCGCCGGCGTGGGTCGGTCTCCCGAAGCCGGGGGCATCCCGGTGCCCGCCAAGTCGGTGCTCTCCCCGCGCGAGATCGACGTGCTGGCCCAGGTGGCGCTCGGTTGCTCGAATGCGGAGGTGGGGGCGCGGCTGTCGCTGTCCCCGGAGACCATCAAGGCGTATCTGCGCAACATCGGGACCAAGCTCGGTACGCGGTCGCGGATGGAGTCCGTCGCGCGCGCCCGGCTCCTCGGCGTCCTGCCCTGAGGCGCCCCGACCGGCCCCCGTTGCGAAGAGCGTTCCGCACACATCGCCCGAGAGGACAGTGTGCGGAACGCTCTTCTCGTCGCGCGCCGACGCGCTGGCGAGGGCGGCTCTACGGCGCCGCAATCTCCCGGTCCTGCAACGCGACCCGCACGCCCGTCGCGGGACGGGTGAGCATCCGCGTCCACGGGAAGCGTTCGACCTCGGCGACCGGGTTGGTCGCGACCTTTCCGAACGAGTCGAGCAGCCTGCTCATCTGCCGGGCCCGGCGATCGGCCTCCGCCGGGGTGAGCGGGAGGCCCGCCCAGCGGAACGCCGCCCGACCGAACGGCGTGGTGGTGTCGCCGTAGACCGTGCCGGTACCGCTGCGCGCCCAGTCGCCGAGCATCCCCTCGAGTTCACCGGCGACCAGCTCGGAGAACCGTGCGGCGCGCTCGTCGTCATAGGCCATGTCGGCGAGTGCGTTCTTGCGTACCTCGTGCGCGCGGCCGTCGAGTCCGTGGACGGCGCCCGGGCCGAAGAGTGGATACCGGATGAACGGGTGGGTCGAGGCATCGGGCGCGCTCCTTCGGGCTCGTGGTCGGCGTCTCGCCCGTCACCCCAGGGAGACCCGCGGCGGTGCGATTCCGGTCCGGCGGCGCCGGGTTCACCCGGCCGCGACGTGATCCGGATCACCGACCATCCACTTTCGGGTGTATCGGGTGTGGTCCCAGTCACATATCTTTTCCTCAATCGACGTAGATGCGTCGGCGATCACCCGCCTCGCCGGAGGTCCGATACCCGGCGAACCCGACAAGACTGGAGTTTGTCTTGACGCAGTCCATGAACACCCCACCGGGGAACGCGGCACCGCGGTCCTCCGCGGTTTCACCGGTCAAGCCGAAGACCTCGCTGAAGAAGGTCGCCGCGGCGTCCTCGATCGGCACCACGATCGAGTGGTACGACTTCTTCATCTACGGCACCGCCGCCGCGCTGGTCTTCCCGACCCTGTTCTTCCCGGGCCAGGACCCCGCCGCCGCGACGTTGTCCTCGTTCGCGACGTTCGCCGTCGCATTCTTCGCACGCCCCGTGGGTGCCGCCATCTTCGGCCACTTCGGTGACCGGATCGGCCGCAAGCGCACCCTGGTCTGGACGCTGATCATCATGGGCGTCGCGACCGTGTTCATCGGTCTGCTGCCCGGCTACGAGACCGGCGCGTTCGGCGTCTTCGAGGGCGGCATCGGGATCTGGGCGCCGACGCTGCTCGTCCTGTGCCGCTTCTTCCAGGGCTTCGCGGTCGGCGGCGAGTGGGCCGGAGCGACCCTGCTCACGGCGGAGTACGCCCCCGAGGGCAAGCGCGGGATGATGGGTATGTGGCCCCAGCTGGGCGTGGCCTTCGCGTTCTTCCTGTCCTCGGGAACGTTCCTGCTGTTCTCCCTCATCGCCGGTTCCGGTGCGGACGTCGACAGCCCGTTCATGCAGTACGGCTGGCGCATCCCGTTCCTGCTCTCCGCCGTGCTGGTCCTGATCGGTCTGTGGATCCGGATCTCGGTCGAGGAGACCCCGGTCTTCCGTCAGAACCAGGAGCGTCAGGCCAGGGAGGCCGCCGCGACCGAGGCCGCCGACAAGGCCGCGAACAGGGCCCCGGCCCCCAAGACGCTGCCGTTCGCGGATGCACTCCGCTACCAGTGGAAGGAGATCCTCATCGCGGGTGGCGCGCTCACCTCGCTGTTCTCCCTCTTCTACATGGGCACCTCGTTCCTCACGAGCTACGCCACCGGGACCCTCGGACACTCGCGCCCGTTCGTCCTCGGCATGGGCATGATCGCGGCCCTCGTCTTCGGTGCCGCCATCGCGCTGTCCGCGTTGTTCTCGGACCGCATCGGTCGTCGGAAGGTCATCGGGACCTCGGTCGGGCTGGCGGTGCTCTGGACCATGTTCATCTTCCCGATCCTCGACACCGGTTCGGCCTTCGCGTTCGGGTTGGTCCTGTTCGTCACGCTGATCATCTTCGGTATCGCCTACGGCCCCGCCGGTGCGCTGCTCCCCGAGCTGTTCATGTCCCGCTACCGCTACACCGGCGCCGGCCTCGGCTACAACCTGGCGGGCATCCTCGGTGGTGCGCTGCCGCCCCTGGCCGCCGCCAAGATGATCGGTGACGGGAACACGCTCGGCGTCGGCATCATGCTGTGCGCGCTGTCCGTGATGTCCTTCATCTGCATCCTGCTCATGAAGGAGTCGAGCAAGAACGTGATGCACGCCGAGACCGAGGACATCGCCACGACGGACGCCTTCGCCTCCGAGGTACCGTGACCCGTTCCTGACGCCCTCGCGTCACCCACCGCCACACGGCGGTACCCCACGAGCAGCCGCGCCCGGCCCCACCCGAGAGGGGGCCGGGCGCGGTGTCGTGTCCGGGGCCCGGAGATCGCCCCGGCACGCTGACC
>NZ_JAUMSR010000001.1:837072-865524 GCF_032905965.1 Dietzia sp. IN118
GGGAGCGGCCCGCCCGCCCGCCCGCCCGGCCGGCCGGCCGGGCCGGGTCGGTCAGAAGTCGCCGGCGGACCGGCGCAGCGACGCGATGGCCTCGATGAGCGCCACCTGCTCGCTCTGGTCCATCCCCGGCTCGGCGAACACGCCGGAGTTCAGTGCCGCGGTCGCCTCGGCCACCACCTGCCTGCCCTCGGCCGTGATCTCCACGAGGGTCGTCCGCCCGTCCGTCGGATGCGGCCGTCGCTCCACGAGTCCCGCGTCGAGGAGGCGCTTCATGGCGCTGGTGACGCTGGTGACGTGCACCTGGAGGCGCTCCGAGGCCTTGGTGATGGGCAGCGCCCCGGAGCGGGAGAAAGCCAGCAGACGGAGGAGTTCGTAGCGGGGGAACGACAGGTTCCACGGCCGCAGGGTGTCCTCGACCCGGGCCAGGAGGATTTGGTGCGCACGCATCACGGAGGTCACCACCGTCATCCCCTGCGCGGCATCCGTCCAGCCCTCTCGCTCCCAGTTGGCGCGGGCCTGGTCGATGCGATCGGGGATCGGGGCGGTCCTGGGGGGCAAGGCTCACTCCTGTCGGACGCGGCGGTGGGATGATGGGCAGTCTATCCACACCAACCAGGAGGTTCAGGCGCCGTGGCCGATTCCGATGCTGAATCCCCGCCGGTGGCGACGACGGCCGGGGCGCCCCGGGTCCACGACCGCGCGGCGCAGGCGATCGCGGCCGCCGGCGGCCGGGTGCCGGACGTCCGCGGGGGAGCGGTGTTGGCGGTGGCCGGGGCCGACGACCCGGGCGGCCCGCCCACTGTGGAGCGGGTCGCCGGAGGGTGCGGGGGCGGGCGCCGGGTGCTGCTCGAGGGCAGGGCCGTGGTCCGCTCCGACGGCGTTCGCCCCACGCATCTCCTCGTGTGGGCATCCGGCCCCGACGGCGGGGAGGTCCTGGTCCTGGTGGAGCGGGGGGACCGGGGCGTTACGCCCTGGCCCGCGGAGGGCACCACGGCAGGGGAGATCGGGTTCGAGGCGGTCCGGCTGGACGCCGATCGGGTCGTGTCCGGCACCCTGGCCTGAGCGGCCGCGGGCGACGCGGTGAGGGGCGGGCCGTGATGTGTCCCGTCTCCGCCGTCGGCGAGGTGGTCCGCAGGGCGCCCACTCCGGCCGGGGGTGGGGCCCGGATCGCGAGTCGGGGTCCCGGACGACCCGGCGATAGGCTCCGCGTATGAGCACCTCCGTCCAGCAGCGGGGCACCGCGTACGACCCCTCACGCATCCGCCATCCCCACTTCCGGGGACTGGTCACCGACGCGGCCTCCGCTGTGGAGCAGATCGCCGATGGTGACACGGTGGCGATCAGCGGGTTCGCCAGCGCGGGCACGCCCAAGGCCTTCGCGCCGGCCCTGGCCGAGCGCATCCGTTCGGTACGGGCGGCAGGTGGCAGGCTCTCCGTCAACCTGCTCACCGGTGCATCGGTGGCCAGCGAGGCCGAGGCGATGCTCGCCGAGGTCGACGGTATCGCGTTGCGGATGCCGTATCAGAGCGAGCCCACGGCCCGCGGCAAGATCAACTCGGGCGAGATGGACTACGTGGACGTCCATCTCTCGCACGTGGCACAGCAGGTGTGGCAGGGCCACTACGGTGACGTGGACGTCGCGGTGGTGGAGGTCGCCGCGATCACCGAGGACGGCAAGCTCGTCCCCGCGATGTCGGTGGGCAACAACAAGACCTGGCTCGACGTGGCGGACAAGGTGATCCTCGA
The DNA here is from genome assembly GCF_032905965.1 of Dietzia sp. IN118. Lineage (NCBI taxonomy): Bacteria > Bacillati > Actinomycetota > Actinomycetes > Mycobacteriales > Dietziaceae > Dietzia > Dietzia sp. IN118. The sequence goes on from NZ_JAUMSR010000001.1 coordinate 838,819, forward strand.
GGTGAACTCGTGGATCCCGGACGGCGTCGAGGGCATGCACGACATCTACTACGGCACCGCGCTCCCGCCGCAGCGCAGGCCGATCATGCTGTCGCGGGCCGACGACCGGATCGGCCAGCCGCTGCTCGAGGTGGACCCGGCCAAGGTCGTCGCCGTGGTGCCCACCGACCAGCGGGACTCCGCGAGCGCCCTGACCAAGCCGGACGCGGTGAGCGAGGCCATCGCCGGCCACGTCCTGGAGTTCTTCCAGCACGAGGTCGCCGGCGGCCGGATGCCGGCGGGCAGTCTCCTCCCGCTGCAGGCGGGGATCGGCAACGTGGCCAACGCCGTCCTCGCCGGGCTCGCGGCGGGGTCGTTCTCCGATCTGACCTGCTACTCGGAGGTCATCCAGGACTCGATGCTCCAGCTCATCCGGGAGGGCACGGTCGCCCACGCCTCGGCGACCGCGTTGGCCCTGTCCGAGGACGGGCTGACCGAGTTGGTGGACAACTTCGAGCTGTACCGCGACCACATCACGCTGCGGCCGCAGGAGATCAGCAACCACCCGGAGATCGTCCGGCGACTGGGGATCGTCGGGATGAACGGCATGCTCGAGGCGGACGTCTACGGCAACGTCAACTCCACCCACGTGGGCGGGACCCGCATCATGAACGGCATCGGCGGGTCCGGTGACTTCACGCGTAACGGATACGTGTCGATGTTCCTGAGCCCGTCCACGGCCAAGAACGGGGCCGTGTCGGCGATCGTCCCGATGGTCCCGCACGTCGACCACACGGAGCATGACGTCCAGGTGATCGTCACCGAGCACGGTCTCGCCGACCTGCGGGCGCTGAGCCCGCGCAAGCGATCGCGCCTCGTCGTGGACCGGTGCGCCGACCCGGCCTTCCGGCCCCTCCTGCACGATTACCTCGATCGGGCCGAGGCCCGTCCCGACGCGGGCAACACGCCGCATATCCTCGAGGACGCCTTCTCGTTCCACACGCGCCTCGCTGCCACGGGGAGCATGCTGGGGTAGGCGTCCGCCCCAGATCGACTAGGAGTCCGAGGATCGATGACGAGCACCCAGAGCCCCCTGCGCATAGGTAACGTCTCGGCGTCGCGGGCAGACCGTGCCACGGCGACGGCCGAGTTCCTCGCGGCCGCGGCGCTGGACGTGCTCGCGCTCGACATGCTCTCGGACGAGGCGATGCTCGAACTCGCCGGGCAGCGCGCGACGGGCGGCCCCGGTTACGAGGCGGCGGCGCTGGTCCAGATCGGCGAGTGTCTCGAGCGGCTCGGAGCCGGGGGAGTGCGGATCGTCACCAATGCCGGCGCTCTGGACCCGGAGGGGCTCGCATCCGCGCTGCGTGAGCTGGCCCGCGAGTCGGGAGTCGAGATCGCTGTGGCCAGCGTCGACTCCGGGGACGTGACGGACAGGGCGGTCGATCTGGGTCTCGGTCAGGTCGACGTCGCGACGGTGCGCCACGGGGCGTTCGGCATCTCGAGGGCGCTCGCCGCCGGTGCCGTCGTCGTCGTCACCGGGCGCGTCAGTCGCGAGGCGCTCGTCGTCGGCGCCGCGGCGGCGCACCACGGCTGGACCCCGTCCGCCCTGGACGCCCTGGCCGGCTCGGTCGCGGTGGGGCACGTGCTCTCCGGTGGCCCCGGCGCGACCGGGGTCGTCGACTCCACCACCGACGTCACCCGCACCACCGATCCGGTCACCGGCGGGTACCCCATCGCCGAGATCGCCGACGACGGCTGCGCGGTCGTCACGCGCCATCCGTCCGCCTTCGGGTCGGTCACCGTCGGGACCGTCACCGACCAGCTCCTCGACGGCGTGGCCGGGGCCCGCTACGCGGCTCCCGACGTGGTGCTGCGGCTCGACTCGCTCCGCCTGGCGCAGGAGGGCACGGACCGGGTCCGCCTCAGCGGGGCGCGCGGGGAGCCGGCCCCGCCGGTCGTGGCGGTGGTCGCCATGACCCGGGGAGCCCGGGAGGACCGGCGGCCCGTGCGGATCGCCCGCCCACTGGCGCAGGGGGAGTCGGGGCATTCGGTCGTCCTGCCCGACGGCACGCGCGTCGCGGTTCCGGTGCCGGTCGAGACCGCGCCCATCGGGCCGGGCGAGCTACCGACGCCGTGGTCCCCGGGCGCCGTCCCGGGCGGGGAGCCCGTCACCGCCGTCCTGGGCTCGGTCGCGAGCGTGCGCCGCGGCGTGGTCGGCCGCGGGGTCAACATCGCGGTGTGGACCTGGGACGACTCGGCGTTCGCCTGGCTGGCCGGGGAACTCACCGTCGAGCGGGTCCGTGAGCTCATCCCGGCTCTCGACGGTATGGACATCCGGCGCTACCTGCTGCCCAATCTCCGGGCGGTCAATCTCGTCGCCCGCCCGCCACGGGGCGAGGTACTGCGGCCGGGGCTCGGAGCCGACCTCGCCGCCGCCCGCCTGGAGATCCCCGGCGAGCTCCTGGAGGTCGGCCCCTGACCCCGCCCTGTCATTGCGCCGCCCGCAGCTCGGCCTTTCGGATCTTCCCGGTCGCCGTGCGGGGGATGGAGTCGACCACCACGACGTCGCGCGGCCGGTGCGAGGGGGAGAGCCGCTCCGCGCCGAACTCCATGACCGAGCCCTTGAGATCGTCCTCGGCCGGTGCGCCCTCGGCGGGCACCACGACTGCGACCACGAGCTCGCCCCACTTGGGGTCCGGGCGCCCGACGCAGGCGACCTCGGCGACGTGCGGGTGGTCCATGAGGACCCGCTCCACGTGCATCGAGGAGACGTTCTCGCCGCCGGACTTGACGATGTCCTTGACGCGGTCGGCGAACCACACGACCCCCTCCCGGTCGATACGCCCCAGATCGCCGGAGTGCAGGCGGCCGCCCACGAACGCCGCGGCGTTGGCCTCGGGGTTGTTCCAGTAGCCCTCCATCACCGTCGGTCCGCGGTAGACGATCTCGCCTTCCTGGCCGACGGGCATGAGCTCGGCACCGCCCGGTTCGCTGATCCGGTTCTCCGCGATCGGGGTGGGGTAACCCCAGGAGTCGGACTTGTCCGGATTGAGCTCGGGCCACTGCATCACGGTGGCCGGGGTGCACTCGCTCATCCCCGAGGCCAGCGCCATCCTGGCGTCCGGGAGCGCGGACTCCAGGCGTCTGCGCATCTCCTCGGACATCGGGGCCATGGCGTAGAGCAGGAACCGGATCGAGGACAGGTCGAGGCCGCGGTCCCTGCCGTCGGCGAGGGCCTCCAGCATGAGAGGCAGGCCGACCAGGTGGGTGGCGTGGACCCGGGCGACCGTGTCGGCGTATTGGACCGGGTCGAAGCCCGGCAGGAGGTGGACGGTCGCGCCCATGGTGACGGCGGACAACAGGACCCCGTTGAGGCCGGCGGTGTGGAAGAGGGGGAGCGGGCAGACCGTGACCGAGGCCTCGGCTCCCCAGTTGAGGCCGAAGACGGCCCCGTTGCCGAGCGCGGCCATGGTCACCGCGAGGTGCGAGGTGAGGACGCCCTTGGGGCGTGAGGTGGTCCCGGAAGAGTAGAGGCACTGCACGACCTGGCGGTCGCCGATCACCGTGTCGGGATTGGTGTCGTCGTCGGCCAGGAGGTCGTCCCACCCGATCAGCGCGGGACCGTCGGCGGGGGCCTCCAGGCCGTCGGGCACGCCTCCGACGACGACGACGGTGCGGATCGCGGGAATGGCGGCGACCGCTCCCATCACCAATTCCGCGAGTGAACCGTGGACCACGAGGATGCGGGTCCCCGAGTCGGTCAGGGCGTGCTCGATGTTGTCCAACCCGGACAGGAGGTTGATGGGCAGCGAGACCATCCCCGCCTTGGCCGTCCCGAAGTAGGTGGCGACGAACTCGCGGCAGTTCATCGACAGGAGCGCGACCGGTTCCTCCGCCTCGATCCCGTGCGCGGTCAACCCGTGGGCGAACCGGTTGGACACGGCCTCGAGCTCGAGATACGTCCACGATCCCGCGTCGTCCGTGAGGGCGGTCCGGCCCGCGAACGTGGCCGCCGCCCGGGTGGGGAGGTCACCCACCGAGCAGCGGCGGGCCAGGGCGTGGTCGACGGGGTCGATCCCGGTCAGATCTAGTCGCACGGTGTCTCCGTAAGGGGTCGGGGCCTCCCGCATCAGAAGTGACGGGGATCACCACGGCAAAGACTTCCAGGGGTGGCGGACAAAAGCAAGCAAGCACGCTTGCTTTATTCGTGGGGAGGTGGGATCGTTCTCGCCATGACCAAGCCCCAGCCCTCCGAGACGGAGGATCCGCACGCGGCCCTCGCCGCACTCAACGCCCGGGTGGACGAGCTCGTCGAGACCGTCGGGGCCGATCGCTGGAACACCGATACCCCGGCCGAGGGCTGGGACGTCGCGATGCAGATCGCCCACCTGGCCTGGACCGACGAGGTCTCCGTCACCGCCATCCGCGACGCGGAAGCCTTCCAGGCCGTGGTGGACAAGGCCTCGTCAGACCCCACAGGCTTCGTCGACGCCGGCGCGGCCGAGATCGCCGCCACCGGTCGCGACGAGGTCCTCGCGCGCTGGCGCCTCGCCCGGGGCGAACTCGCCGACGCGCTCAAGGCCGCCGACCCGGGGGAGAAGATCCCGTGGTTCGGCCCGCCCATGCGGTCCAAGTCCATGACCACCGCCCGGATCATGGAGACCTGGGCGCACGGCGTGGACGTCGCGGACGCCCTGGGCGTGGGCGTCGACACCGACCCGGCTTTCCTCGGCGCCCTCCCGCACGTCGCCCGTCTGGGCTGGAAGACCCGCGCGTTCGCCTACATGATGAACGGGCTGGAGGCACCCGCCTCCGAGGTCCACGTCGCCCTCACACAGGCCGACGGCACCGTCCTCGAGTTCGGCCCCGCCGACGCCGAGCAGCGGGTCACGGGCCCGATCCTCGACTTCTGTCTGCTGGTCACCCAGCGTGTGCACCTCGACGACACCGCTCTGGAGGCGGACGGCGAGGACGCGCTGGGATGGCTCCGCATCGCCCAGGCGTTCGCCGGACTCCCCGGCAGCGGCCGTGAGAAGGGAGCACGAGCATGACCTCGTCCACGTCCACGCCGTCCACCCCCGGACCGTCCACCCCCGCGCCACTGCGCGTCGGCAACATGTCCGGGTTCTACGGCGACCGCATCTCCGCGATGCGCGAGATGCTCTCCGGCGGCGAACTCGACGTCCTCACCGGTGACTACCTGGCCGAGCTGACCATGCTCATCCTCGGCCGCGACCGGATGAAGAGCGCCGAGCTCGGTTACGCCAAGACCTTCCTGCGCCAGCTCGAGGACTGCCTCGCTCTGGCACTCGAGAAGAACGTCAAGATCGTGGCCAACGCGGGTGGGGTCAACCCGGCCGCGCTGGCCGACGCCATCCGCCAACTCGCGGATCGGCAGGGGCTGCCGGCGAAGGTCGCCCACGTCGAGGGCGACGACCTCATCGCCCGGATCGGGGAGCTCGACGTCCCAGAGGACGCCGGGTTCCCGGTCACGGCCAACGCCTACCTGGGCGCCTTCGGCATCGCACGGTGCCTCGACGCGGGGGCCGACATCGTGGTCACCGGCCGCGTCACGGACGCGTCCGTGATCGTCGGCCCGGCGATCAGTCACTTCGGTTGGGGACGCGACGACCTGGACGCACTCGCCGGCGCCACCGCCGCGGGCCACGTCATCGAGTGCGGCACGCAGGCCACCGGCGGAAACTACGCCTTCTTCAACCGCGGCGAGATCGCCGACCCGGTGAAGCCCGGCTTCCCGATCGCCGAGATCGCCGCCGACGGCACCTCCGTCATCACCAAGCATGCGGGAACCGGGGGCGCGGTCACCGTCGGCACCGTCACCTCGCAGCTGCTCTACGAGGTCACCGGCGCGCGCTACGGCGGACCCGACGTCGTCACCCGACTCGACACCGCCGTGCTCGAGCAGGAGGGTGCCGACCGCGTCCGGATCTCCGGCGTCGTGGGCGAGACGGCACCGCCCACCACCAAGGTGTCCGTCACCTGCCTCGGCGGCTTCCGCAACGAGATCACGTTCCTGCTCACGGGCTTGGACATCGAGGACAAGGCGGCCCTGGTCGAGCGCCAGCTCCTGGCCGGGCTCGAGCGCGAGCCGGCGCAGCTGGACTTCCGCCTGCACCGCACCGACCACCCCGACGCCGACACCCAGGCCGCCGCGACCGCGCTGATGACCATCGTCGCCTGGGACCCGGACTCCGACGTGGTCGGTCGAGCGTTCTCCGATGCCGCGGTCGCCATGACCTTGTCCAGCTATCCGGGCGCCACCCCCAGCGCGCCGCCCGGCCGCGGGGGACCGTACGGCGTGTACATCCCCGCCTACCTGGACCAAAACGAGGTGCCGCACATCGCGGTCCTGCCCGACGGGACCCGGGTCGACATCGACCCCCCCGCCAGGACGGAGGAGATGGGCGACGGCCACGCCTCCGACGGACTGGACGCCGACGGCAACCCGCTCGTTTCCGCAGTGCCGGTGACGGGGTCGACCCGCCGGCGCCCGCTGGGCGACGTCCTCGGGGCCCGCTCCGGCGACAAGGGCGGCACCGCCAACATCGGACTGTGGGCCGGTGACGCCGAGGCCTACGCCTGGATGCGAGACACCCTCACCGTCGACGAGCTGAGACGCCTCCTGCCCGAGGCCGCGGAGTTGCCGATCGAGCGCTATGAGCTGCCGAAGCTGGGCGCGGTCAACTTCGTCATCGACGGACTGCTCGGCAAGGGCGTGGCGCACGGTTACCGCTGGGACCCGCAGGCCAAGGGCCTGGCGGAGTGGCTCCGCTCCCGGGTCGTCGACATCCCCGACCACATCAACGCCCCCGTGACCGCCGCACCGGCCCAAGCGAAGGAGAACGAGTGACCATCCCACGCCGTACCGTCCCCGCCGTCCCACCCCATGTGCCAGGCGACCCCTGGTACTCCGAGGAGCGTCTCGCGCTGCGCGAGGCCACGACCCGCTTCGCCGAGCGGGAGATCCTGCCCCACCTCGACGAGTGGGAGGCCGCGGGCTCGATCCCGCGCGAGCTCCACCGCAAGGCAGGCGAGCTGGGACTGCTCGGGGTCTCGTTCCCCGAGGAGGTCGGCGGCGGTGGCGGCGACGCGATCGATTCGATGATCGTGTGCGAGGCGCTGCACGAGGCCGGAGTGTCCGGCGGCGTGTTCGCGTCACTCTTCACCTGCGGCATCGCGATCCCGCACCTGGCCCAGTCCGGCACCCCGGAACAGATCGAGCGCTGGGTCAAGCCCACCCTCGCCGGCGAGATGATCGGCTCCCTGGCCATCACCGAACCCGGTGGCGGATCGGACGTCGGCCACCTCACCACCACGGCCCGGCGGGACGGCGATCACTACGTCGTCAACGGTGCCAAGACGTACATCACCTCCGCGACGCGCGCCGACTTCGTCGTCGCCGCCGTCCGTACCGGCGGCGAGGAGCTCAAGGGCGCCGCCGGTGTGAGCCTGCTCGTCATCCCCACGGACACCCCGGGCTTCCACATCTCGGCGCCGCTCGACAAGCTCGGCTGGCGCGCCTCCGACACCGCCGAGCTGACGTTCACCGACTGTCGGGTGCCGGTGGAGAACCTCGTCGGCGCGGAGAACGACGGCTTCGCGCAGATCGGGATCGGCTTCGTCGGCGAGCGCGCCGCGCTGGCCGCCCAGGGATACTCCCAGGCACAGCGCTGCCTCGATCTCACGCTGGACTGGGTCCGCGAGCGGGAGACCTTCGGACGCCCGCTGCTGTCCCGGCAGGGCGTGCAGAACACGGTCACCGAGATGGCCCGTCGGATCGATCTCGCCCGCACCTACACGCACCACTGTGTGAACCTGGCGGTGTCGGGGCAGGACGCCATCGCCGAGGTCTGCTTCGCCAAGAACACCGCCGTCGAGTGCGCCGAATGGGTCGCCAACCAGGCGGTGCAGCTGTTCGGAGGACTCGGCTTCATGTCGGAGTCCGAGGTCAGCCGCCAGTACCGCGATGTCCGGCTCCTGGGCATCGGGGGCGGCACGACCGAGATCCTGACCACCCTCGCCGGACGACGTTTGGGGTTCACGGCATGACAATCCTCCGTTCCACACTGGACACCACCAGCGCCGAGTTCGGTGCCGCGAGGCAGGCCATGGAGGGCAAGCTCGACCAGCTCGCCACGGATCTCGAGCCGGCACTGTCCGGCGGTGGCGAGCGCAAGGTCGCCCGCCACCGCGAGCGCGGCAAGTTCACCGCCCGCGAGCGGATCGACATGATCCTCGACCCGGAGTCCCCGTTCCTGGAGTTGTGCGCGCTCGCCGCGTGGGGCTCCGACTTCCAGACCGGTGCCTCCGTGGTGGCCGGGATCGGTGTGGTCGAGGGCGTCGAGTGCCTGCTCATCGCCAACGATCCGACGGTCAAGGGCGGCACCTCCAACCCGTGGACGCTGCGCAAGGTCCTCCGTCTCAACGACGTGGCCATGAAGAACCGGATCCCGGTCATCAGCCTCGTGGAGTCCGGTGGCGCCGACCTGCCCACGCAGAAGGAGGTGTTCGTCCCCGGCGGCGCGCTCTTCCGCGACCTGACCCGCCTGTCCAAGGCCGGCATCCCCACCATCGCCGTGGTCTACGGAAACTCCACCGCCGGTGGCGCGTACGTGCCCGGCATGAGCGATCACGTCGTCATGATCGAGGAACGTTCCAAGGTCTTCCTCGCCGGCCCGCCGCTGGTCAAGGCCGCCACCGGTGAGATCGCCGACGAGGAGACCCTCGGTGGCGCCGACATGCACGCCCGAGTCTCCGGCCTGGCCGACCACCTGGCGGTGGACGAGGCCGACGCTGCCCGCTTGACCCGGGGTATCGTCCGCCGTCTCAACTGGACCAAGGCCGGGCGCGCCCCGCGTGCCCAGGTCGCGGAGCCGCTGTACGGCACCGACGAGCTGCTCGGGATCGTCCCGGAGGACCTCAGGATCCCGTTCGACCCGCGCGAGATCATCGCCCGGATCGTCGACGGCTCGGTCTTCGACGAGTTCAAGCCGCTGTACGGCGCGAGTCTCGTCACCGGTTGGGCCGAGCTCCACGGTTACCCGGTCGGGATCATCGCCAACGCGCGCGGCGTGCTGTTCAGCGAGGAGGCCCAGAAGGCAACCCAGTTCATCGAGCTGGCCAATCGATACGACACACCCCTGCTGTTCATGCACAACACCACCGGCTACATGGTCGGGTCGGAGTACGAGCGCGGCGGCATCATCAAGCACGGCGCGATGATGATCAACGCGGTCTCCAACTCCGAGGTCCCGCACCTGTCGCTCATCACGGCCGCCTCCTACGGTGCCGGCCACTACGGCATGTGTGGCCGCGCGTTCGACCCCCGGTTCCTCTACACCTGGCCCAGCGCCAAGTCCGCCGTCATGGGTGGGCAGCAGCTCGCCGACGTGGTCACCTCCGTCGCCGCGGCCGCCAGCGCCGCCCGCGGTCAGGAGATGGACCAGGAGACCATCGACGGACTCAAGACCGCGATCGCCGACCAGATCGAGAAGGAGTCCCTGCCCGCCTTCCTGTCGGGGATGCTCTACGACGACGGCGTCATCGACCCCCGCGACACCCGGACGGTGCTGGGCCTCAGCCTGTCCGCGATCCACTCCGGAGAAGTCGCCGGAACCGACCGCTTCGGCGTCTTCCGGATGTGAGGAACGAAATCATGGAGAATTCATCAATCCCGACTCCGATCACTTCAGTCCTGGTGGCCAACCGCGGCGAGATCGCCCGACGCGTCCACCACACCGCGCGGTTACTCGGCATGACCACTGTCGCCGTGTTCTCCGACGCCGATGCCGAGGCGCCCCACACCCGCGAGGCCGACGCCGCCGTCCGCCTGCCCGGCAACACCCCCGCCGAGACCTACCTGCGCGGTGATCTGGTCATCGCCGCGGCCGAGGCGGCCGGCGCCGACGCCATCCACCCCGGATACGGGTTCCTGTCTGAGAACGCCGGGTTCGCCCGCGACGTGATCGACGCGGGCCTGACCTGGGTCGGCCCGCCGGTTGCGGCCATCGAGGCCATGGGCTCCAAGATCGAGGCCAAGAAGATTATGGGCGAGGCCGGCGTGCCGATGCTCACCGACCTCGAGCCCGCCGACCTCACCGAGGACATGCTCCCGGTGCTCGTCAAGGCGTCCGCCGGTGGCGGAGGTCGCGGCATGCGGATCGTCCGCACCCTCGACTCGCTGCACGACGAGATCGAAGGCGCGCAGCGCGAGGCGAAGTCCGCCTTCGGCGACGACGCGGTGTTCTGCGAGCGCTACCTCGAGCGTGGACGTCACATCGAGGTCCAGATCATGGCCGACTCGCACGGCACCGTCTGGGCGGTGGGGGAGCGCGAGTGTTCCATCCAGCGCCGCCACCAGAAGGTCATCGAGGAGGCCCCCAGTCCCCTCGTCGAGCGGACTCCGGGAATGCGGGAGGCGCTCTACAAGGCAGCCCGCGACGCCGCCTCCGCGATCGGGTACACCGGCGCCGGCACGGTCGAGTTCCTGGCCACCGACGACGGCGAGTTCTTCTTCCTCGAGATGAACACCCGCCTCCAGGTGGAGCACCCGGTCACCGAGGCCACCACCGGACTCGATCTGGTCGCCCTGCAGTTCGACGTGGCGGCGGGCCTGCCGCTGCCGTCCGCGGAGCCACCGGCCACCCACGGCTGGTCACTGGAGGCCCGCCTCTACGCAGAGGATCCCGCAGGCGACTACACGCCGGGGTCGGGAACCCTCTGGGCGCTCGACGTCCGCGGGGTCTCCTCGAGCTTCGAGGGCCCCCACCGCCCGGGAATCCGGCTGGACAGCGGCGTCGAGCCGGGCGCCGACGGTGCCCTCATCGGAGTGCACTACGACCCGATGCTCGCCAAGGTCATCTCCTACGGCCGCACGCGCGCTGAGGCCTGTGCCTCCCTCGCCGGTGCCCTGGCTCGTGCGCGGGTCCACGGTCTGGTCACCAACCGCGCCCAACTCGTCCGCGTGCTCCGGCACCCGGAGTTCATCGCCGGCAACCTGTCGACGACGTTCCTCGACGACCACGGCGCCGAGTCGCTCGCCGCGCCGCTCGCCGGCCCCGAGGCCGTCGCGATCTCCGCGCTGGCCGCGGCGGTGGTCTCCGGAACCGCCGACCACCTCGCCGGACCGGTGGCGCTGGCCCAGGCCGGGTTCCGCAACGTCGGGCGCACGCTGCAGAAGCGGACGTTCCGCCACGGTGAGGACGAGTTCGAGGTGGCCTACATCCGCGAGCGTTCCGGCGCCCGCCCGGACGGAGACCTCGCCGGGATCGTCACCGTCGAGGCGGTGGCCCCCGACTCCGCCGTCTTCGAGGTCAGGGGAGTGCGTCGCGTCTTCACCGTGGCCCGCTACGAGACCCCGGGTGCGGACACCGTCGTCGAGGTCGACTCCCCGCTCGGTCCCGTCTCACTCGTCGAGCCGCCGCGCTATACCGACCCCGCCGCCGAGGTCGCCGCGGGGTCGCTGCTCGCACCTATGCCGGGCGCGGTCATCCGCGTCGCGGTCGCCGTCGGCGACACCGTCACCGCCGGACAGCCGTTGCTCTGGATGGAGGCCATGAAGATGGAACACACCATCGCCGCCGCCGTCGACGGCATCGTCGCCGAGCTCCCCGTGGAGGTCGGCACACAGGTCGAATCGGGAACGGTCCTCGCCGTCCTCTCCGATCTCGACACCGACACCGACACCGAACAGGACCGATCACGATGACCGACATCTCACAGATCCCCAATCCCGTCATCGACACGGAGGAGCAGACGCAGCTCCGCCAGGTGGCCTTCGAGCTGGGCTCGCGGTACGGCATCGAGTACATGCGGGACAAGTCCGACACCGGCGAGACCACCAACGAGTTGTGGACCGAGGCCGGCAAGCTCGGCCTGCTCGGCGTGAACCTGCCGGCGGAGTACGGTGGCGGCGGAGCCGGGATGACCGAGCTCGCCATCGTGGAGGAGGAGCTCTCCGCGGCGGGCGCCGGCCTGCTCATGATGGTCGTCTCGCCGGCCATCAACGGCACGATCATCTCGCGCTTCGGCACCGAGGAGCAGAAGAAGAGGTGGCTGCCGGGCATCGCCTCCGGTGAGACCATCACCTCCTTCGCGATCACCGAGCCCGACGCCGGATCCAACTCGCACGCGATCACCACCACGGCCCGCCGCGACGGCTCCGATTTCCTGCTCAGCGGGCAGAAGACCTACATCTCCGGTGTCGACCAGGCCGACGCCATCCTCGTCGTCGCCCGCCTCGAGGGCGCGACCAGCGGCAAGCTCCAGCCGGCCTTGTTGATGGTGCCCACGGACGCCCCGGGCCTCGCCAAGACGCACATCCCCACCGAGGTGCGGACCCCCGAGCGGCAGTTCCAGCTGTACTTCGACGATGTCCGGCTGCCGGCCGAGGCGCTCATCGGCGACGGCGACACGGCGCTGCTCATGCTCTTCGCCGGTCTCAACCCGGAGCGCATCATGGCCTCGGGCATGGCTGTGGGCATCGCCCGTTTCGCCATGGACCGGGCGACCAAGTACGCCAACGAGCGGCAGGTGTGGAAGACCCCGATCGGCGCCCACCAGGGCGTGTCACACCCGCTGGCGCAATGCAAGATCGAACTCGAGCTGGCGCGGTTGATGATGCGCAAGGCCGCGGCCCTGGTGGACGCCGGCAGGGACGACCTGGCCGGCGAGGCCGCCAACATGGCGAAGTACGCCTCCGGTGAGGTCTCGGCCCGCACCGTGGACCAGGCCATCCAGACCCTCGGTGGCAACGGTCTGTCGGTCGAGTACGGACTGGCCGGCATGCTCGCCGCGTCGCGTCTGCCCCGTATCGCCCCGGTCAGTCGGGAGATGATCCTCAACTACGTGGCCCAGCACTCGCTCGGGCTGCCGAAGAGCTACTGAGGTGAGCGCGGTGGAAGACCAGACGCTGGTGCACTACGAGGTCCATGGGGGCGCAGCCCGCCTCACCCTGGACTCGCAACACAACCGCAACGCCCTCTCGACCCCCCTGATCGAGCAACTCCACGCGGCGCTCGACCGGGCCGCCGGGGACGACACCGCCCGCGTCGTCGTCCTCGGGCACGCCGGCGGGACGTTCTGCGCCGGTGCGGATCTGTCCGAGGCGTCCGCGAACCAGGGGAGCCCCGAAGAGCAGGCCGCCGAGCGGACCCGGATCTTCCTGGGCGTGCTGTCCGCGATCCTCTCCCACCCGAAGCCGGTGATCGCCGCGGTCGACGGCCACGTACGCGCGGGCGGAATGGGTCTGGTGTCGGCCTGCGATTTCGCGATCGCCGGTCCGTCCTCGTCCTTCGCGCTCACCGAGGTCCGCCTCGGACTGGCGGCCGCGATGATCTCCGTGCCCCTGGCCGCACGCGTGAACTCGAGGGACCTCGCTCGAGCCCTGCTGACGGGGGAGAAGTTCGACTCCGGGCACGCGCTGCGGATCGGGTTGCTCTCCGATTCGGTCGAAGATGTCCAGGGTGCGGTCGGCGAGCTTGTGGCCGCCTTCCGGCCCTGCTCACCCCAGGGGCTCGAGGAGAACAAGGCCCTGCTCGCGGCGCCCGTGCTCGCCGAGCTCGAAGCGCGTGGGGAGGAGCTGGCGGGAGTCACCGCCCGTCTGTTCACGACCCCCGAGGTCGCCGAGGGAATGACCGCGTTCCTGGAACGCAGACAGCCCTCCTGGGCGACCGACACGGAGTAGCGTGGGATGTGGCGCTGGTCACGTGACCAGAGCCACATCACCAGCGCCACATCACCCCTTCACACTAGGAGTACATGCATGCGTACCAAGGCCGCCATCATCAGGGAGCCCAAGCAGGACGGCTGGGAGGTCGTCGAGGTCGATCTGGGCGATCCCAGGGTCGGTGAGGTCCAGGTCAAGTTGGCCGCATCGGGCCTCTGCCATTCGGACGAGCACCTCCTCACCGGCGACCTGCAGTTCGAGACCTACCCCATCCTCGGCGGACACGAGGGTGCCGGTGTCGTCACCAAGGTCGGTGAGGGCGTCACCGGGATCGAGGAGGGTGACCACGTCGTCCTGGCGTTCATTCCCGCCTGTGGCACCTGCCCGCCCTGCGCAGAGGGGCTCCAGAACCTCTGTGACAACGGTGCCGGCCTGCTGACCGGCCGCGCGATCAGCGATGACACCTACCGGGTCCACACCACCGCGGGCGAGCCGGTCGCCTCGATGTGTGTTCTCGGGACATTCTCGCCGTACGTGACCGTCCACCAGTCCTCCGTCGTCAAGATCGAGAAGGACATCCCGCTCGACAAGGCCGCCCTGCTGGGCTGCGGCGTCGCCACGGGCTGGGGATCGGCCACCGAGATCGGTGGGGCGAAGGAAGGCGACATCGTCGTCGTAGTGGGCGTCGGCGGCATCGGCATCAACTCGGTGCAGGGCGCGGCTGCCGCGGGAGCTCGCGCGATCGTCGCCGTCGACCCGGTCGAGTTCAAGCGCGAGAAGGCCAAGGAGTTCGGGGCCACCCACACCTGCAGCTCCATGGACGAGGCGATGGCACTGGTCGGAGAGATCAGCTGGGGTCGGATGGCCGATCTGGTCATCCTCACGATGGGCGTGGTCGAGGGCAAAGACCTGCTCCCCGGTCTGCTCCTCACGGGCAAGGGCCGCCGGTGTGTCGTGGTGGGCCTGGGGGACATGATGGCCGTCGACGCCCAGGTGTCAATCATGGACCTGGCGATGCAGCAGAAGACACTGCAGGGCGCCATCTTCGGTGGCACCGGCCCGCGCAAGCAGATCCCGCACCTGCTGCACCAGTACCGCGCCGGGAACCTCAAACTGGACGAGCTCGTCACCAAGACGTACCGGCTCGAGGAGATCAACCAGGGGTACCAGGACATGCGCGACGGCAAGAACATCCGCGGTGTGATCATCTACGACGAACAGGACTGGTAACAGGAGGACACATGACGGCACCCGAGCAGCGCGCCCCCAAGCAGGACAGGAGCCGTATCACGCGGGAGCGTCTGCTCGGTGCCTCGATCGACCTCCTCGCGACGCAGGGCTGGGCGGCGACCACCGTGGGTGCGGTGGCCGCCGCCGCCGGCGTCTCCCGGGGCGCCGCACAGCACCACTTCCCGACGCGCGAGGACCTCATCACCGCCGCGCTCGGGCACATGATCGAACAGCGACTCGAGGACGTCCGGACCGTGGGCCTCGACCTTCCCGAGCCCGGACCCGAGCGAACGGTCGCGGTGGTCCGGCTCATAGTCGGGCACTACACGTCCGACCTGTTCAAGGCCGCGCTCCACGTATGGACCGCGGCGGCCTCAGACCCGGCCCTCAGGGACCGCGTGCTCCCGCTCGAGAACCACATGTCCCGTGAGGTCCTGTCCATCGCCGCGGCCGCCCTGGGTCGCGATCCGGGTGACGCGCGAATCCGGCGCGCACTCCAGACCACCCTGGACCTCGCTAGGGGGCTGGGGCTCGCGGACGTCCTGTCCGACGACTCGGCGCGACGTGACAAGATCGTGAGATTCTGGGCCCATACCCTGGACACGGTCCTCGATGCGGCCGGAGCCCCGCCCGCGGGAGATGCCGCGACCGGCCCATTTTGACCGCTGCATCCCCCGGCGGTTAGGCTTCACCATCGTGCTCGCAGTGCGCGAGCTGGACGATCGTGCCCGGTAGGCCAGCGAGAGCGGCTGACATGGTCGGCCGTGCGCGGCGACAGGCGCGCGAGAGTCCGGATACGAGCAACGTCCCAGTGACCGGTGGTCGCCCCCGTGGAGGCCGCCAGCTAGAGAAAGTCGGTTCATGCCAACCATCAACCAGCTGGTCCGCAAGGGCCGCCAGGACAAGAAGTCGGCGACGTCGACGGCTGCCCTCAAGGGTTCGCCTCAGCGTCGTGGCGTGTGCACCCGTGTGTACACCACGACCCCCAAGAAGCCGAACTCCGCGCTCCGTAAGGTCGCCCGTGTGCGCCTGACCACCGGTATCGAGGTCTCCGCCTACATCCCCGGTGAGGGCCACAACCTGCAGGAGCACTCCATGGTGCTCGTGCGTGGCGGGCGTGTGAAGGACCTCCCGGGTGTGCGCTACAAGATCATCCGCGGCTCGCTCGACACCCAGGGTGTGAAGGACCGCAAGCAGGCCCGCTCCCGCTACGGCGCCAAGAAGGAGAAGTAATGCCTCGTAAGGGTCCCGCCCCCAAGCGCCAGCTGATCAACGACCCGGTCTACGGGTCGCCGCTGGTCACCCAGCTCGTGAACAAGATCCTCCTCGACGGCAAGAAGACGACCGCCGAGCGCATCGTCTACTCCGCGCTGGAGATCTGCCGCGAGAAGACCGGAACCGATCCGGTCATCACCCTCAAGAAGGCGCTCGACAACGTCAAGCCGGCTCTCGAGGTCCGCTCCCGTCGTGTCGGCGGCGCCACCTACCAGGTGCCCGTCGAGGTCCGCCCCGGTCGTTCGACGACCCTGGCGATGCGCTGGCTGGTGACGTTCTCCCGGCAGCGTCGTGAGAACACGATGGTCGAGCGTCTGGCCAACGAGATCCTGGACGCCTCCAACGGTCTGGGTGCCGCGGTCAAGCGCCGCGAGGACACCCACAAGATGGCCGAGGCAAACCGGGCGTTCGCTCACTACCGCTGGTGACGCGTCGGGACCCGGGCCGGGGCGTGGGTATCCACGTCCCCCCGGCCAGGGTCCCGTTGTCACCCGCCGGGTGGCATCATTGATCAAGGCCCGTACCTCACGCCCCGCGTGCAGGTACCGGCAGCACTACCGACCCGGTTCGGACGGTCGACAGCGACCGCACGGGCCACCGACGACTCACATTCGGGAGAATCCGTGGCACAGGACGTGCTGACCGACCTCAACAAGGTCCGCAACATCGGCATCATGGCGCACATCGACGCCGGTAAGACCACCGTCACCGAGCGCATCCTGTTCTACACGGGTGTCAACCGCAAGGCAGGCGAGACGCACGACGGTGCGTCGACCACCGACTGGATGGAGCAGGAGAAAGAGCGCGGCATCACGATCACGTCCGCCGCCGTCACCTGTTTCTGGTCCAACAACCAGATCAACATCATCGACACCCCGGGCCACGTCGACTTCACCGTCGAGGTGGAGCGGTCCCTGCGCGTCCTGGACGGCGCCGTCGCCGTCTTCGACGGCAAGGAGGGCGTCGAGCCCCAGTCCGAGCAGGTCTGGCGTCAGGCCGAGAAGTACGACGTGCCCCGCATCTGCTTCGTCAACAAGATGGACAAGATGGGCGCGGACTTCTTCTACACGGTCCAGACCATCGTCGACCGTCTCGGCGCGAAGCCGCTGGTCCTGCAGCTCCCGATCGGCGCCGAGGACGAGTTCGACGGTGTCGTCGACCTCGTCGAGATGAAGGCGCTCGTCTGGCCAGGCAAGACCGACATCGGCACCGAGGCGCAGGTGCAGGACATCCCGGCCGACCTGCAGGAGAAGGCCGAGGAGTACCGCGAGAAGCTCCTCGAGACCGTCGCCGAGAGCGACGAGGCGCTGATGGAGAAGTATTTCGGTGGCGAGGAGCTGACGAAGGACGAGATCCAGGCGGCGATCCGCAAGATGGTCGTCAACGCCGAGATCTACCCGGTGCTGTGTGGTTCGGCGTACAAGAACAAGGGCATCCAGCCGCTGCTCGACGCCGTCATCGCCTACCTCCCCAACCCGCTGGACGTCGGCGAGGTCCACGGCCACAAGGTCGGGGACGAGGAGACGGAGATCCTCCGCAAGCCGTCCAAGGACGAGCCGTTCGCGGCGCTCGCGTTCAAGATCGCCGTGCACCCGTTCTTCGGAGAGCTGACCTTCGTCCGTGTCTACTCGGGCCGCATCGACCCGAGCACCCAGGTGCAGAACGCGACCAAGGGGAAGAAGGAGCGCGTCGGCAAGCTCTTCCAGATGCACGCCAACAAGGAGATGCCCGTGGAGGAGGCCGTCGCCGGCCACATCTACGCGTTCATCGGGCTGAAGGACACCACGACGGGTGACACACTGTGTGACCTGAACAACCAGGTCATCCTCGAGTCCATGACCTTCCCGGACCCGGTCATCGACGTCTCCATCGAGCCCAAGACCAAGGCCGACCAGGAGAAGCTCGGCACGGCCATCCAGAAGCTGGCCCGTGAGGATCCGACGTTCTCCGTGCGGCTGGACGAGGAGACCGGGCAGACCGTCATCGGCGGAATGGGCGAGCTCCACCTGGACGTGCTCGTCGACCGGATGAAGCGCGAGTTCAAGGTCGAGGCCAACGTCGGCAAGCCGCAGGTCGCGTACCGCGAGACCATCAAGGGCTCGATCGACAAGTTCGACTACACCCACAAGAAGCAGACCGGTGGTTCCGGTCAGTTCGCGAAGGTGCAGATCGCGCTCGGCCCGCTGGACCAGGAGGCCGTCGAAGCCGGCGAGACCTACGAGTTCAGCGACAAGGTCACCGGTGGCCGCGTGCCCAAGGAGTACATCCCCTCCGTGGACGCCGGCATCAAGGACGCCATGCAGTACGGCATCCTCGCCGGCTACCCGATGGTCAACGTCAAGGCGACGCTCGTCGACGGCGCGTACCACGAGGTCGACTCGTCCGAGATGGCGTTCAAGGTCGCGGGCTCCATGGCCTTCAAGGAGGCCGCCCGTAAGTGCCAGCCCGTGATCCTGGAGCCGCTGATGGCCGTGGAGGTCGTCACGCCCGAGGACTACATGGGTGACGTCATCGGCGACATCAACTCCCGCCGCGGCCAGATCCAGGCGATGGAGGAGCGCTCCGGCGCCCGCGTCGTCAAGGCCCACGTGCCGCTCTCCGAGATGTTCGGCTACGTCGGCGACCTCCGGTCGAAGACGCAGGGCCGGGCCAACTACTCGATGGTCTTCTCCCACTACGCCGAGGTTCCGGCGGGCGTGGCCAAGGAGATCATCGCCAAGGCGACCGGCGAGTAACCGGTACTGGTCCCGCCCCGCCGTCAGGCGGGGTGGGGCCGATGCCGGCGGCGCACGGTCGAACCTCCGGGTGGCCGCCGGTTCGTGCTCAACACGGCACGATGAGTAAGATCAGATCCCACACAAAGCAGTGCCCACCTCCAGGTGGGGACAGACCAGTCCAGGAGGACACCAAGTGGCGAAGGCGAAGTTCGAGCGGACCAAACCGCACGTAAACATCGGCACCATCGGTCACGTCGACCACGGCAAGACCACCACCACCGCGGCCATCACCAAGGTTCTGGCGGACACCTACCCCGACCTCAACGACGCGTTCGCGTTCGACGAGATCGACAAGGCGCCGGAGGAGAAGGCTCGTGGTATCACGATCAACATCTCCCACGTCGAGTACCAGACCGAGAAGCGCCACTACGCGCACGTCGACGCCCCCGGTCACGCCGACTACATCAAGAACATGATCACCGGTGCCGCCCAGATGGACGGCGCGATCCTCGTCGTGGCGGCCACCGACGGCCCCATGCCGCAGACCCGTGAGCACGTGCTGCTCGCCCGTCAGGTCGGTGTGCCCTACATCCTCGTCGCCCTGAACAAGTGCGACATGGTCGACGACGAGGAGATCCTCGAGCTCGTCGAGATGGAGGTCCGCGAGCTGCTGGCGTCGCAGGACTTCGACGAGGACGCTCCGGTCGTCCACATCTCGGCGCTCAAGGCGCTCGAGGGTGACCCGAAGTGGGTCCAGGCCATCGTCGACCTCATGCAGGCCTGCGACGACTCCGTCCCGGATCCCGAGCGTGAGACCGACAAGCCGTTCCTCATGCCCGTCGAGGATGTCTTCACGATCACCGGTCGTGGCACCGTCGTCACCGGTCGTATCGAGCGTGGCCAGATCAACGTGAACGAGGATGTCGAGCTCATCGGCATCAAGGAGAAGGCCACCAAGACCACCATCACGGGCATCGAGATGTTCCGTAAGCTGCTCGACTACGGCGAGGCCGGCGACAACGTCGGTCTGCTCGTCCGTGGTCTCAAGCGCGAGGACGTCGAGCGTGGCCAGGTCGTCATCAAGCCGGGCGCCTACACCCCGCACACCACGTTCGAGGGCCAGGCGTACATCCTGTCCAAGGACGAGGGCGGCCGTCACACGCCGTTCTTCAACAACTACCGCCCGCAGTTCTACTTCCGTACCACGGACGTGACCGGCGTCGTGACCCTCCCCGAGGGCACCGAGATGGTCATGCCGGGCGACAACACCGAGATGAGCGTCGAGCTCATCCAGCCGGTCGCCATGGATGAGGGCCTGCGCTTCGCGATCCGCGAGGGTGGCCGCACCGTCGGCGCCGGACAGGTCACCAAGATCATCAAGTGATCCACTGACCGCTCGGTCCGGGTGAATCCCCGGGTCGATCGAGGAAGGGCGCCCCACCGTCAGGTGGGGCGCCCTTCCCGCATTTCGCGGTGGTTCACGCGTGCCCGGGGGAGTGGACGACCGGTTTATCTGAGGCGACCGAGTTTCGTGCGACGAGCGAGCTACCTGCGGCGACCGAACTACCTGCGACGACCGAGGATGGTCATCGCGATCGACAACCCCACCGCGGCGACCCCGGCGAGCGCGGCCGCGGCGACGGCGGCGACCTGTTCGGCACTCGCGCCGTGCGCGTCGTACCCGGGACCGGATACCCCGTGCCGGCGGTCGACTTCCGCGAGTGCCCGGAAGAGTTCATCGGGATCGCCGCCCGCGTCCGGATGGTGGCGCAGGACCGCCTGCCGCCTGTCCCGTTTGTAGGCGGCGGGGTCCCGCGGCTCGCGTCTGCTGTTCACGATGTGGTCTCCTCCGCGTGTGGACTCTGGTCTTCCCGACGCTACCGAAGTACCCGGTCGTCGTGCCGGGGTCCGTGACGCACCCGAGGACGCCGGGACGTCCGGGATTTTGCCCTTCCGGCCGATGTACTGCATACTGGTCAAGTTGCCCGGACAAGGCGGCGATCCCGTATGGGCCCGATGGGCCCCGGGGAGAGTCGGGTTGGTCGGGCGAGCACGACCGGGGCGGGTGAGTGATCACCCGCCGGAAAAGCGGGAGGGCGACACGCCCGACCGCGTGGACGCGTCGTGACACGTCAACAGCGGCAGCGGATCGGTCCGCCGTCATCCTCGCCTCGCGCGAGCGATGTGGCACTCCGTCCTCTGGAGGTCTCGTAGTCGTGTCATGCCCGTGGGCGCGCGGCGGGGTCCTCCACGATGGAGCACCGATGCACGGGACCGGGTGGTAGACGGTCTGACGGTGTCACACATGACAAGCGAACACACAGTGTCCCCGCGCAGCGAGGGCGCTTACGACAGCCGCCCTCACGGGCGGGAGGAGAAGAGGACGAAGTGGCGGGACAAAAGATCCGCATCCGGCTCAAGGCCTACGACCATGAAGCTATCGACGCCTCGGCCCGCAAGATCGTCGAGACGGTGACCCGTACGGGTGCTCGTGTCGTCGGTCCCGTGCCGCTGCCCACCGAGAAGAACGTCTACTGCGTCATCCGCTCGCCGCACAAGTACAAGGATTCGCGTGAGCACTTCGAGATGCGTACCCACAAGCGGTTGATCGACATTCTCGACCCCACGCCGAAGACCGTGGACGCTCTCATGCGTATCGACCTGCCTGCCAGCGTCGACGTCAACATCCAGTGACCTCCGACCGCGTAGCGGTCAGCAAGCAACGTGCAGCGGAGACAGTGAACAGATGACTAACACCGAGATCAAGGGAATCCTGGGCGCCAAGCTCGGCATGACCCAGGTCTTCGACGAGAACAACCGGGTGGTTCCGGTTACCGTCGTCAAGGCCGGGCCGTGCGTCGTGACCGGGATCCGTACCCAAGAGACCGACGGCTACGACGCCGTCCAGATCGCGTTCGGCGCGATCGACCCCCGCAAGGTCACCAAGCCGGTGGCCGGCCAGTTCGACAAGGCCGGGGTCACCCCCCGTCGTCACCTCGCCGAGATCCGACTCGACAACGCCGAGCAGGCCGCCGGGTTCGAGATCGGCCAGGAGATCGGCGCCGACGTGTTCGAGGACGGCGCGTTCGTCGACGTCACCGGCACCTCCAAGGGCAAGGGCTTCGCCGGTACCATGAAGCGCCACGGCTTCGCCGGCCAGGGTGCCTCGCACGGTACGCAGGCCGTACACCGCAAGCCGGGTTCCATCGGCGGGGCATCGACCCCGGGCCGCGTCTTCAAGGGCAAGTCGATGGCCGGCCGCATGGGCAACGATCGCGTGACCACCATGAACCTCAAGGTCCACAAGGTGGACGCCGAGGCCGGCGTCCTCCTCATCAAGGGAGCCATCCCGGGTCGTAACGGCGGCCTCGTGATGGTCCGTTCCGCAGTGAAGGGCGGTGCGCGCGCATGACCACCACGGAGAACACCGTGAACCTCAAGCTGGACGTCCGTACCCCGGCGGGCAAGACCGACGGTTCGGTCGAGCTCCCCGCCGAGATCTTCGGCGTCGAGCCCAACCTGCCCCTGATGCACCAGGTCGTGGTGGCTCAGCTCGCCGCGGCGCGTCAGGGCACGCACTCGACCAAGACCCGTGGCGAGGTCCGCGGCGGCGGCCGCAAGCCGTTCCGCCAGAAGGGCACCGGCCGCGCCCGTCAGGGTTCGACCCGCGCCCCCGCCTACACCGGCGGCGGCACCGTCCACGGCCCGAAGCCGCGTGACTACTCGCAGCGCACCCCCAAGAAGATGAAGGCCGCCGCGCTCCGCGGTGCCCTCTCCGACCGGGTCTCGGCCGATCGCCTCCACGTGGTGACCGAGTTCGTCGAGGGACAGAAGCCGTCGACGGCCGGTGTCCGCGACTTCCTGGGCACCCTGTCCGACCGCAAGAAGATCCTGATCGTCGTCGGTCGTGAGGACGTCGCCGCATGGCGTTCCGTGGCCAACCTCGATCACGTCCATCCGATCGCTCCGGATCAGCTCAACACCTACGACGTGCTCCACGCTGACGACGTCGTGTTCTCGGTCGAGGCTCTGGACGCGTTCGTCACGCAGGCGAGCCGTGCGTTCGCCGGCAAGGCAGCGAAGGAGGCCGACAAGTGAGCACCGTCGCCGATCCCCGGGACGTGATCCTCGCCCCGGTCGTCTCCGAGAAGGCCTACGGCCTGCTCGAGCAGGGCGTGTACACGTTCCAGGTCGCCCCGGGCGCCAACAAGACGCAGATCAAGATCGCCATCCAGGAGATCTTCGGCGTCACCGTTGAGTCCGTGAACACCGCCAACCGTCAGGGCAAGCGCAAGCGCACCCGCACCGGGTACGGACAGCGCAAGAGCACCAAGCGCGCCATCGTGACCCTCGCGGCCGACAGCAAGCCCATCGAGATCCCGGGTCTGACCGCCTGACGGCGGGAAGAGTTAAGGACGAGAGAACCTCATGGCTATCCGCAAGTACAAGCCCACGACCCCCGGTCGTCGCGGCTCGAGCGTCTCGGACTTCGCCGAGATCACCCGCTCGACGCCCGAGAAGTCGCTGCTGCGCCCGCTGAGCAAGACCGGCGGCCGCAACGGTCACGGCCGTATCACCAGCCGCCACAAGGGCGGTGGCCACAAGCGCCAGTACCGCGTCATCGACTTCCGTCGTAATGACAAGGACGGCGTGCTCGCCACCGTCGCGCACATCGAGTACGACCCGAACCGCACCGCCAACATCGCCCTCCTGCACTACGCGGACGGCGAGAAGCGGTACATCCTCGCCCCGCGCAACCTGAAGCAGGGCATGAAGGTCGAGTCGGGTGCAGGCGCCGACATCAAGACCGGCAACAACCTCCCGCTCCGGAACATCCCTGCAGGCACCGTGGTGCACGCGGTGGAGCTCCGTCCGGGCGGCGGCGCCAAGATGGCCCGCGCCGCCGGCGCCGGCATCCAGCTGCTCGGTAAGGAGGGGACCTACGCCTCCCTCCGCATGCCCTCCGGTGAGATCCGCCGGGTCGACGTGCGGTGCCGCGCCACGATCGGCGAGGTCGGCAACGCCGAGCAGGCCAACATCAACTGGGGTAAGGCCGGCCGCATGCGGTGGAAGGGCGTTCGCCCGACCGTCCGTGGCGTGGTCATGAACCCCGTCGACCACCCGCATGGTGGTGGCGAGGGTAAGACGTCCGGTGGACGTCACCCCGTCAGCCCGTGGGGCCAGCCCGAGGGCCGGACCCGCAAGCCCAACAAGGCGAGTGACAGCATGATCGTCCGTCGCCGTCGCACCGGTAAGAAGCGTTAAGGAGGGAAACTAGGATGCCTCGTAGTCTCAAGAAGGGTCCGTTCGTCGACGAACACCTCCTCGCGAAGGTGGACGTGCAGAACGACAAGGGCACGCATCAGGTCATCAAGACCTGGTCGCGGCGCTCGACGATCCTGCCCGATTTCATCGGCCACACGTTCGCCGTCCATGACGGCCGCAAGCATGTGCCCGTGTTCGTGTCCGACTCGATGGTGGGTCACAAGCTCGGCGAGTTCGCGCCGACGCGCACGTTCAAGGGGCACATCAAGGACGATCGGAAGAGTAAGCGTCGATGAGCACTGATACGAAGAAGACCGACGACGGCACGGCGACGGCCGAGCAGAAGCTCTCCGCGCGTGCCACCGCCAAGTTCGTCCGCGTCACGCCCATGAAGGCGCGTCGTGTGATCGACCTCATCCGCGGCAAGGACGCCGCCGACGCGCTGAACACGCTGCGGTTCGCCCCGCAGGCCGCCAGCGAGCCGGTCGCCAAGGTCCTCGCCTCCGCGATGGCCAACGCCGAGAACAACCTCGACCTGGACCCCCGGACCCTCGTGGTCACGGCGGCCTACGCCGACGAGGGGCCGACCCTCAAGCGTTTCCGCCCGCGTGCCCAGGGTCGTGCGTTCCGCGTGCGTAAGCGTACGAGCCACATCACCATCGAGGTGACCAGCGTGCCCGAGAAGACCGGCTCCGGTCGGGCACGTCGCAACCAGGGAGGTGCCCGCTAAATGGGACAGAAGATCCAGCCGCACGGCTTCCGTCTCGGCATCACCTCGGACTGGACGTCCAAGTGGTTCGCCGACAAGCAGTACGCCGACTACGTCGCCGAGGACATCAAGATCCGTCAGCTCCTGTCCAAGGGCATGGAGCGGGCCGGTATCTCCGGGGTCGACATCTCGCGGACCCGTGACCGGGTCCACGTGGACATTCACACGGCCCGCCCGGGCATCGTGATCGGCCGTCGGGGCGCCGAGGCGGACCGTCTTCGCGGGGAGCTCGAGAAGCTCACCGCCAAGCAGGTCCACCTCAACATCCTCGAGATCAAGAACACCGAGGCCGACGCCCAGCTCGTCGCCCAGGGGATCGCCGAGCAGCTCTCGAATCGTGTGGCGTTCCGTCGCGCGATGCGCAAGGGCATCCAGTCGGCCATGCGTCAGCCCCAGGTCAAGGGCATCAAGGTGGTCTGTTCGGGTCGTCTCGGCGGTGCCGAGATGTCCCGTTCGGAGCGCTACCACGAGGGGCGCGTCCCCCTGCACACCCTGCGTGCCGAGATCGACTACGGCACCTACGAGGCCAAGACGACCTTCGGTCGTATCGGTGTCAAGGTGTGGATCTACAAGGGTGACGTGGTCGGCGGCCGTCGCGAGTCCGACCAGTACGCCCAGTCCAGCAACCGTGGCGGTGCCGACCGCGGTCCCCGCCGCGAGCGTGGCGCCGGTCGTCCGCGTCGCTCCGGGGCCCAGGGCACCACTGCGACCAGCACCGAGACCGGCCGCGCCGGTTCCGGCTCGGCCGCCGAGGCTCCTGCCGAGGCACCGCAGAACCAGACCAGGGAGGCGTGACAGTGCTTATCCCCAAGCGCGTCAAGCACCGCAAGCAGCACCACCCCGGCCGTAAGGGCGGGGCAAAGGGTGGCACCAAGGTGACATTCGGTGACTACGGCATCCAGGCTCTCGAGCCGGCCTACGTCACCAACCGTCAGATCGAGTCCGCACGTATCGCCATCAACCGCCACATCAAGCGTGGTGGCAAGGTGTGGATCAACATCTATCCGGATCGTCCCCTGACCAAGAAGCCCGCCGAGGTGCGGATGGGTTCCGGTAAGGGCTCGGTCGAGTGGTGGGTGGCCAATGTCAAGCCGGGCCGCATCCTGTTCGAGATGTCGTACCCGAACGAGGAGACCGCTCGCGAGGCCCTTCGCCGCGCGCAGCACAAGCTCCCGTGCAAGACCCGCATCGTGACCCGGGAGGAGCAGTTCTGATGGCTAGTGGAACCACCGCCCCCGAGCTGCGTGAGCTCGATGCGGATGCGCTGACCGCGCGTCTGCGTGAGGCCAAGGAAGAGCTGTTCAACCTGCGCTTCCAGATGGCCACCGGTCAGCTGACCAACAACCGTCGCCTGAGTGTCGTCCGCCACGACATCGCTCGCATCTACACCGTCATTCGCGAGCGCGAGCTCGGTCTGTCGGCGGCGCCGGGTGATGCCAAGTGAGTGACAAGGAAGCAGTTGTGACTGAGTCCAACGAGAACACCGAGCGCAACAGCCGCAAGGTGCGCATCGGGTACGTCGTGTCCGACAAGATGGAGAAGACCATCATCGTCGAGCTCGAGGACCGCGTGAAGCACCCGCTGTACGGCAAGATCATGCGCCGTACCGAGCGGGTCAAGGCCCACGACGAGACCAACACCGCCGGAGTCGGCGACCGCGTGCGGATCATGGAGACCCGCCCGCTGTCCGCCTCCAAGCGGTATCGCCTCGTCGAGGTGCTCGAGCGGGCCAAGTAAGCCCCCACTCGACATATGCGAACGGCCCGGCCCCGGGACTCCGG
>NZ_JAUMSR010000001.1:865534-1461663 GCF_032905965.1 Dietzia sp. IN118
CGGCCCCGGGACTCCGGGGCCGGGCCGTTTCGCGTTGCGGGGGCGCACGGGACGGCCGAATGTAACGGATCACCGTGGTGTAACGAATTTTGAGTAGTGTGTCAGCGTCCGACGCTGGCCGAGAGGACAGGATCGTCATATGGGGAACGAACCACATTTCGGCCGACGGGGGAGTGGGCGGGGCGATCGCCGTCGTGGTCTGAGTGCGCTCGCGATCGGCGCGGTCGTGATCACGACGACGGCCACGGGGCTTCCCGTCGCCGGCGCCCAGAGCACGGGCCCGGGGTCAGTCGATCCGGGATCCCTCGTTCCCAGCGTGGCGCCCGGGAGCCTGTTGGGCGCACCATCGCTCAGTATCGCCGCGTCGACCCAGCTCGGTGCCCCGATCCCGGTCACGTCCGTCCTCGGTTCCGTCGGCGCCATCGGTTCCAGCGATTTCCCCCGTCCGGGAAGCTCCCAACCCCCGGCCGGGCCGCGGGCGACACGTGACGAATCCATCGTGAGCTCCACCGTGCAGCGGATCGAGCCGCTCTTCCCCGCGTCGACGGAGGCGGTCGACCGTCGCGCCGAGGTGTGGACCGTGACGTCTGAATCCATGCAACGGACGGTCCGCGTCGAGGTCTACCGCGCCCCGGCGGGCGTCGACGCGCCCAACGTGTACTTCCTCGACGGCGTCGGTTCCGAGGTCCCGTCCGGGTGGAGCACGGGTATGGGCTGGGGCGATCCCGCGCTGCGCGACCGCGCGGTGAACGTGATCGTTCCGACGGGCGGCCCGGCGTCGATGTGGTCCGACTGGCAGGCGGACGATCCCGTCCTGGGCCCCAACAACTGGGAGACGTTCCTCACCGAGGAGTTGCCGCCGCTGCTCGAGGCCGGTTTACCCGGGGCCGCGGGGCCGCTCGCCCACAACGGGAGCTGGGGGGTCATGGGCGTGTCGATGGGGGCGTCCGCGGCGCTTCATCTGGCCAACAGGAACGAGATGTTCGGAGGCGCCGCCGGTATCAGCGGCGCCTATTCGACCACCGACGAGCTCGGCTACCAGTACGCGCGACTCACCGTGGCCGCTCGCCACGGGGACGTCACCAACATGTGGGGGCCGCGCGGGTCCCGGGAGTGGGTGGAGCACGACACCGTGGCGGACCCCTCCGGGCTCGAGGGCAAGGCGGTCTACCTCAGCGCCGCGACCGGGCTGGTGGGTTCCAGCGAGCTCGGCCGCTTCGGCAGCAACGAACTCGTGCTCATCGACGGACATGTCCTCGAGAAGGGCTCCTACGAGAGCACCCGTGCACTCGAGGCCGCGCTCGCGTCGGTTCCCGGGGTCGACCTGAGGATGAACTACATGCCCTCCGGGATCCACAACTGGCCGGTCTTCGTCACCGAGATGCGGCCGGGGATGGATCACGTCCTCTCCGGACTGCCCGACGCCGCGCCCAACGGGCGGAGGACGACGGGGGGCGTGGCGGACTCCGGGGCTAGCGCTGCCGGCTCATCGGGATCGAGCGGTTCGACGGGTTCCCTGCGTGGATCCGGATCGGCCGGTTCGAGCGGTAGCTGACCGGGATTTGGGTCCCGGTGCATGCGCACCCTACACTGGACCAGTTGCCCGACCTGGCACGTCTCGACGTGTCGACGGGTGGCATGACCGCGTGTGTCGGGTCGGTATCCGGCACACATTGAACAGACCTGGTCAGGAGAACCATGATCCAGCAGGAGTCGCGGCTGAAGGTCGCCGACAACACGGGTGCCAAGGAGATTCTCTGCATCCGCGTTCTCGGCGGTTCCAAGCGCCGCTACGCAGGCGTGGGCGACATCATCGTCGCCACCGTCAAGGACGCCATCCCCGGTGGCAACGTCAAGAAGGGTGAGGTCGTCAAGGCCGTCATCGTGCGCACCGCCAAGGAGCGCCGTCGCCCGGACGGCTCGTACATCAAGTTCGACGAGAACGCCGCCGTCATCATCAAGAACGACAACGATCCGCGCGGAACGCGCATCTTCGGGCCCGTCGGCCGCGAACTGCGCGACAAGAAGTTCATGCGGATCGTCTCGCTGGCTCCGGAGGTGCTCTGACATGAAGGTTCACAAGGGCGACACGGTGCTGGTCATCTCCGGTAAGGACAAGGGCGCCAAGGGCAAGGTCATCCAGGCTTTCCCGGCTCAGGAGAAGGTCCTCGTCGAGGGCGTCAACCGCATCAAGAAGCACACCTCCAACTCGGCTGCCGAGCGCGGCGCCTCCTCGGGCGGCATCGTCACCCAGGAGGCCCCGATCCACGTGTCCAACGTGATGGTCGTGGACGCCGACGGCACCCCGACCCGGGTCGGAATCCGCACCGACGAGAACGGCAAGCGCGTCCGTGTCTCGCGCAAGACCGGGAAGGACCTGTGACCATGACTGAGACCGCTCTTCCCTCCGGGTACACCCCTCGCCTCAAGGACAAGTACCGCAGCGAGATCCGGCCGGCACTCAACGAGACGTTCGAGTACGCCAACGTCATGCAGATCCCGGGCGTCGCGAAGGTCGTCGTCAACATGGGTGTCGGTGACGCCGCCCGCGACGCCAAGCTCATCAACGGCGCCATCAACGACCTCACGCTGATCACCGGCCAGAAGCCGGAGGTCCGTCGGGCCCGCAAGTCCATCGCACAGTTCAAGCTGCGTGAGGGCATGCCGATCGGTGCGCGCGTCACCCTGCGCGGCGACCGCATGTGGGAGTTCCTCGATCGCCTGACGACCGTCGCGCTCCCGCGTATCCGTGACTTCCGCGGACTCTCGGGCAAGCAGTTCGACGGCCACGGCAACTACACGTTCGGCCTCAACGAGCAGACGATGTTCTACGAGATCGATGTCGACAAGGTCGACCGCCCCCGGGGCATGGACATCACGGTCGTCACGACCGCAACGAACGACGAAGAGGGCCGGGCACTGCTCAAGCAGCTCGGATTCCCCTTCAAGGAGGACTGACCTCCTCCACCGGCCGGACCGGCCGTCCCCGCCGGGGCACCGCATCGCGGTTCCCCGGCGGCGGGCAGACGGCCCAGTCGTCTGGTCGCGCCCCGGTGAGAAGAGCACCGGCCGCGGCGGGAACACCGGGATGCCCGAGGGGCGCCGGATCCCATACAAGAGAACATTCGCACTCTTCGTGATAGGCCCACGACGTCACGTGGGCGGCCCACAGGTCGCCGTACGGGACGTGTTGCATGGGAACCGTTACGAGAAAGGAACATGGTCCATCCATGTCGATGACCGATCCCATCGCGGACATGCTGACGCGTGTGCGTAACGCCAATTCGGCGTACCACGACACCGTGTCGATGCCGCATTCGAAGCTCAAGGGCAACATCGCTGCCATCCTCCAGCAGGAGGGTTACATCGCGGGCTACAACGTCGAGGACGCAGAGGTGGGCAAGAAGCTCACCATCGACCTCAAGTACGGCCCCTCGCGCCAGCGCAGCATCCAGGGCATCAAGCGCATCTCGAAGCCGGGTCTGCGCGTGTACGCCAAGTCCACCGAACTGCCCAAGGTCCTCGGTGGCCTGGGCGTCGCGATCATCTCGACGTCCCAGGGTCTGCTCACGGACCGCCAGGCGAACAACAAGAAGGTGGGCGGGGAAGTCCTCGCCCACGTCTGGTAAGGGGGGCGAGAAATGTCACGTATCGGCAAGGCTCCGATCACCGTCCCGTCCGGTGTCGACATCAGGGTCGACGGCCAGACCGTCACCGTCAAGGGTCCCAAGGGCGAGCTCTCGCAGGTTCTGCCCGGGGCGATCTCGGTCTCGATCGAGGACGGCACCGTCACGGTGAACCGTCCCGACGACCACCGCGACAACCGGTCACTGCACGGCCTGTCCCGCTCGCTGGTCAACAACATGATCGTCGGCGTCACCGAGGGCTACAAGCAGGACATGGAGATCTTCGGCGTCGGTTACCGCGTCGTGGCCAAGGGCCAGGATCTCGAATTCGCCCTGGGCTACTCGCATCCGGTTCCGGTCACCGCTCCCGACGGCATCACGTTCGCCGTCGACGGTGCGACCAAGTTCTCGATCTCCGGGATCGACAAGCAGCAGGTGGGCCAGATCGCCGCCAACATCAAGCGACTGCGGAAGCACGACCCGTACAAGGGCAAGGGCATCCGCTACGCCGGCGAACAGGTCCGTCGCAAGGTCGGAAAGACGGGTAAGTGATCATGAGCAGCACCAAGAAGCGTTCACCGCTGGGCACCGATGTCTCCACCGCACGTCGCGAGGGTCGCGCCCGGCGCCATTACCGACTCCGCAAGAAGGTCTCCGGTACGCCGGAGCGTCCGCGGTTGGTCGTCAACCGGTCCTCGCGTCACATCCACGCCCAGATCATCGACGATCTGGCCGGCCACACGCTGGCCGCAGCCTCCACCATCGAGGCGGATGTGCGCTCCCTCGAGGGCGACAAGAAGGCCCGCAGCGCGAAGGTCGGCCAGCTCCTGGCCGAGCGCGCCAAGGCTGCCGGCATCGACGCCGTCGTGTTCGACCGTGGTGGCAACAAGTACCACGGCCGGATCGCGTCCCTCGCCGACGCCGCCCGCGAGGGTGGGCTGGAGTTCTGATGACCAACACCACTGCACTGTTCGCTAACGGAAGGACCGTCTGATGCCGGGACGTCAGCGTCGTGACGGCGGAAGCAACGGCCCCGCCGCAGACAACAAGACCACCACCGACAACGCCCAGGGCCGCGGCGGAGACCGCGGTCGTGGCCGGGGTCGCGACGATCGTCGCGGCCGCGACGAGGAGAAGTCGCAGTACATCGAGCGCGTCGTCACCATCAACCGTGTCTCCAAGGTCGTCAAGGGTGGTCGGCGCTTCAGCTTCACCGCCCTGGTGATCCTGGGTGACGGCAACGGCATGGTCGGCGTCGGGTACGGCAAGGCCAAGGAGGTGCCGGCGGCGATCCAGAAGGGATCGGAGGAGGCACGGAAGAACTTCTTCCGCGTTCCGCTCATCGCCTCCACCATCCCCCACCCGATCCAGGGTGAGGCTGCTGCCGGCGTCGTCATGCTCCGCCCCGCCTCGCCGGGTACCGGTGTCATCGCCGGTGGCGCCGCTCGCGCGGTGCTCGAGTGTGCCGGAGTCAACGACATCCTGTGCAAGTCTCTGGGGTCGGACAACGCCATCAACGTGGTCCACGCGACCGTGGCGGCGCTCAAGGGTCTGCATCGTCCCGAGGAGGTCGCGGCTCGTCGCGGCCTGCCGATCGAGGACGTCGCGCCCGCGGGCATGCTCCGTGCGCGTGCCGGACAGGGGGCCTGATCATGGCTAGCCTCAAGATCACCCAGGTCCGCGGGACCGTGGGGACCAAGAAGAACCAGCGGGACTCCCTGCGTACGCTCGGCCTCAAGGGCATCCGGAAGACGGTCGTGCGTGAGGACAACGCGCAGACCCGGGGTCTCATCAACGTCGTGAACCACCTCGTCGTGGTCGAAGAGACGGAGTGAGAATGACTATCAAGTTGCATCACCTGCGCCCGGCTCCCGGGTCGCACGCCGAGAAGATCCGTGTGGGTCGCGGCGAGGGCGGCAAGCGCGGCAAGACCGCCGGCCGCGGTACCAAGGGCACCAAGGCGCGTAAGAACGTCCCCGCGGCGTTCGAGGGCGGCCAGATGCCGATCCACATGCGGCTCCCGAAGCTCAAGGGCTTCAAGAACCGCAACAAGGTCGTCTTCCAGGTCGTCAACGTGTCCGACATCCAGCGGCTGTTCCCGCAGGGCGGCGAGGTCGGCGTGTCCGAGCTCGTGGCCGCGGGCGCGGTCCGGAAGAACCAGCCGGTCAAGGTGCTGGGCGACGGGGACATCTCCGTGGCCGTCACCGTGACCGCCGACAAGGTCTCCGCCTCGGCCAAGAGCAAGATCGAGGCCGCCGGCGGAAGCGTGTCGGAGGCCGGGGCCTGATACCCCGCCCGGCCCGTTCACGGGTCGATGACGGGTGCAGGGGTCGGGTCCGAGAGTCTCGGATCCGGCCCCTGCGCTCGTCTTGATAGAGTTTTCCCGTTGTGCGTTTCGGGGTCGGCGCCCGCCGGAAGGTCGGCCCGACTTCCCCCGGCGCATCTGCTTTCGACGACCGGCGGCCCGACGGCCGACCACGACCAGGAGGACATGTGCTCTCCGCACTCGCGTCCGCGATCAAGGACCGGGACCTGAGGAAGAAGATCTTCTTCACCCTGGGGATCATCATCCTCTACCGGATCGGCGCGCAGATCCCGTCGCCCGGCGTCGACTACCCCAAGCTCCGGGGTCTGCTCGACACGGCGATGACCGGGGACAACGCACAGTTGTTCTCCCTGGTGAACCTCTTCTCCGGTGGCGCCCTGCTGCAGTTGTCGGTCTTCGCGATCGGCATCATGCCCTTCATCACCGCGAGCATCATCGTCCAACTGCTCACGGTGGTGATCCCGTACTTCGAGCAGTTGAAGAAGGAGGGGCAGTCCGGCCAGGCGAAGATGACGCAGTACACGCGTTATCTCACCATCGCGCTCGCCGTCCTGCAGTCCGCCGGCATCGTCGCGCTGGCCGACCGGGGGCAGCTCCTCGGCAACGGCCAGTCCGTCCTGATGGACGACAACATCCTCACGCTGCTCACCATCGTCATCGTCATGACCGCGGGCGCCGCACTCGTCATGTGGTTCGGTGAACTGATCACCGACCGTGGCGTCGGTAACGGCATGTCGCTGCTCATCTTCGCCGGTATCGCGTCCCGCATCCCGGCCGAGGGCGTGAACATCTACCAGAACTCGTCGACCATGAAGTTCGCGGCCGTCATGTTCGCGGTCGTCCTCATCGTCGTCGCCGTCGTCTTCGTCGAGCAGGGTCAGCGCCGCATCCCCGTCCAGTACGCCAAGCGCATGGTCGGCCGCCGCCAGTACGGCGGCACCTCCACCTACCTGCCGCTCAAGGTCAACCAGGCCGGCGTCATCCCGGTGATCTTCGCGTCGTCGCTGATGTACGTGCCGATCCTCATCACCCAGCTGATCCAGGGGCCCGAGCCGTCGAGCGACGGGTTCTGGCAGCGGTACGTCATGCAGTACCTGCAGAACCCCTCCAGCTGGGGCTACATCCTCCTGTACTTCGCCCTCATCATCTTCTTCGCGTACTTCTACGTGGCCATCCAGTTCGACCCGATGGAGCAGGCCGAGAACATGAAGAAGTACGGCGGGTTCATCCCGGGCATCCGCCCGGGCCGCCCGACGGCCGAATACCTGGGCTATGTCCTCAACCGGATCCTGCTGTTCGGTTCGCTGTACCTCGGTCTGATCGCGGTACTCCCCAACGTCTTCCTCGACATGGGCAGCGGGGGTGGAGATCTGCAGAACATGCCGTTCGGCGGCACCGCTGTGCTCATCATGGTCTCCGTGGGCCTCGATACCGTGAAGCAGGTCGAGGCGCAGCTGATGCAGCGCAACTACGAGGGCTTCCTCAAGTAGGCGCGGCCTCGTCCGAGCACACCAACTGTAGAAAGGCTGGTCCCCACCATGCGTCTCGTCCTCCTCGGCCCTCCCGGAGCCGGCAAGGGCACCCAGGCTGCTCTGCTCTCGGAGAAGCTCGGCGTCCCACACATCTCGACCGGTGATCTGTTCCGCGCCAACATCTCCCAGGGCACCGACCTCGGGAAGGAGGCCAAGAGCTACATCGACGCCGGCAACCTCGTCCCCGCCGAGGTGACGAACCGCATGGTCGCCGCGCGCATCGCCGAGCCCGACGCCACCGAGGGCTTCCTCCTGGACGGATACCCCCGCAGTGCAGCGCAGGCGGACGCGCTCAAGGAGATGCTCGGCGAGGCCGGCCACACCCTCGACGCGGTCCTGGAGTTCAAGGTCGACGACGACACCGTGGTCAAGCGCATGCTCGCCCGGGGGCGCGAGGACGACACCGAGGACGTCATCCGGAACCGCATGTCGGTCTACCGGTCGGAGACGGCCCCGCTGCTCGAGTACTACGCCGGTGAGGTCAAGAGCATCGACGCCGTCGGTGAGGTCGACGAGATCAACGCACGCGCGCTCGCCGCGCTGGGTCGCTGACGCCCGCCGTGTTCGGACGGTCCCGCAAGGGCGTGGTCACCGCGCGTACCCCGGGTGAGTTGGACGCCATGGAGGCGGCCGGTCGTATCGTCGGACGGGCGTTGATCGCCGCCCGTGAGGCCGCTGTCCCGGGTGCCACCACCGGTGACCTCGACGAGGTCGTCGAGCAACTGATCCGGGACGCCGGGGCCGTGCCGTCCTTCAAGGGGTACGAGGGGTTCCCGGGATCGATCTGCTCCTCGGTCAACGACGTCGTGGTGCACGGGATCCCCGGGCCCGACACCGTCCTGGGGGACGGGGACCTCGTCTCCGTCGACTGCGGCGCCATCCTCGACGGGTGGCACGGGGACTCCGCGTGGTCGTTCGGGGTGGGGACTCTCGCCCCGGAGGTCGCGACCCTCAACGACGCCACGCGGGAGGTCCTCGACGAGGGCATCCTGGCGATGCTGCCCGGGAACAAGCTCACCGACGTCTCGCACGCCCTCGAGGTGGCGACGCGGAGGGCGGAGGAGCGTCACGGCGTCAGCCTGGGCATCGTCGACGGTTTCGGGGGCCACGGGATCGGCCGCGAGATGCACGAATGGCCGTTCCTCGCCAACGAGGGCAAGCCCGGACGCGGCCCCCGGCTGCAGGAGGGTTCGGTCCTGGCGGTCGAGCCGATGCTCGTGCTGGGCGGTGAGACCGACACCCGGACCCTGTCCGATGACTGGACGGTCGTCACCGTCGACGGGTCGCCGGCGGCGCACTGGGAACACACGGTCGCCGTGACGGTGGACGGCCCCCGGATCCTCACGCCCCGCCCGCGCAGCTGAGGACGCACCGCGACCGGGGTCGCCGCTCCGGGGGATCGGAGCGGGTCGACCGCTGACGGTCGCCCACACCGGGTTACAGTGTGTGCCGGTAGTGAACATCTGCTTCCAAAGGTCCCGGCATGCTCGCTGAGCAGGAGTCCGTCGCGCGTCGATCAGTCGTGCGGGGAGCCGTCGCGCTGGTCGTGACGCTCGCTGTCGCCCTCGTCCACATCTCGGGCCCGGGCGTCGCCCCCTCCACCGCCCAGTCGGTGATGGAGGGGGGCGCGGGGTCGATCGAGGCGGATCCCCAGCCGGGGCCGTTCTACCACGCGGATCCGCAACACCTCGCGGACGCCCCTCTCGGTGAGGTGATCAACTCCCGGGACGTGACCATGCCGGCGTTCCTCGGATACCGGGTCACCGAGATCGCCTACCGGTCGACCGACTCCCGCGATCGGCCGCTACTGGCCACCGCGACGGTCGTCCGGCCGCACCACGCCCGCCCCGACGGTCCGGTGTTGAGCTACCAGCACTACCTCAATGCGCTCGGACAGCGATGCGCGCCCACCGAGACCCTCGTCCACCCGACGCTGGAGACCGTGCAGGACAACGCGATGGTGTTCCTGCGGACGCGTCTGGACCAGGGATGGACGGTCATCATCACGGACCACCTCGGTCCGAAGGTCGCCTATCCCGGCGGTCAGTTGTCGGGCCGGATCGTGTTGGACGGGATGCGTGCGGTGCGGGACGACCCGCGCTTCGATTCCAGGCACAGCCGGTTCGGCGCCCTCGGCTACTCCGGGGGCGGCATCGCGAGCGCGTGGGTGTCGCTCCTGCACGACGACTACGCCCCGGACGTGAATCTCGTCGGGGTGGCGCAGGGCGGTGTCCCGACCGACATGACCACGATGGCGCGGATGGTCGGCAACTGGCCGCACCCGGCGTTCGGCCTGGCGTTCGCCGCGGCTGTCGGCATGGCGCGGGAGTACCCGGAGGCGATCCGGCTCGAGGAGAAGCTCACGCCGGACGGGTGGGCGCTCTACAGCCAGCTGAAGGGGCGCTGCACCGCGACCCTGTTGACGGTCGGGGCGTTCCGGTCCGTCCCGATGGTCCTCCGGGGAGGCGACCTCCTGGCAGAGGAGGGGCTGATGCGGGCGTTCGCGGAGAACAGCATCCGTCAGAGCCCGGACGTGCCCCGGGTCCCGGTGTTCATGTGGCATTCCGGGACCGACCCGCTCGTGCCGTTCTGGGACGCGGAGGAGACCGCCAAGCGGTACTGCCGAGAGGGCGCGCCGCTGACGTGGGAGCCGGGACTCGCGCCGGAGCACCTCATGGGCGCGGTGGAGAAACTGCCCGCGGCGATGAACTGGCTCCAGCAGCGCTTCGACGGGGTGCCCGCGGGGCGGGCCTGCTACGTCTGACCGTCGGTCACCGGGACCGCCGAGGGGACGCCGAGCGGGCGGCGAGGGCCCTGTCGGTGCCCGATTGGCGCAGATCCATCACCTGACGTAGGCTTATACGTCGGTGTGCCCACCAGTGCACCGACAATCCGGTAGACGTCACCCGGGGAATCGTGGAGGACCGTAACCAGCATGGCAAAGAAAGACGGAGCCATCGAGGTCGAGGGCCGTGTCGTTGAGCCGTTGCCGAACGCAATGTTCCGCATCGAACTCGAGAACGGGCACAAGGTCCTCGCACACATCAGTGGGAAGATGCGGCAGCACTACATCCGCATCCTCCCCGAGGACCGCGTGGTCGTGGAGCTCTCGCCCTACGACCTGACCCGCGGCCGGATCGTCTACCGGTACAAGTAAGACGCTCAACTCCCCGCACCAGCCGCCGAGCCCCACAGGGGCCGGCGGGATCACACCCTCGGAAGCGGAGGCCGGGGCCCCGGACGGTTGCTCATCGTGAGATGACCATCCGACAACGGGGACGGTCGGGGAGCAGACCTACCGCACGACGAAAGAGAAACGCCACATGGCACGTCTAGCCGGCGTTGATCTCCCGCGCGACAAGCGCATGGAGATCGCGCTCACCTACATTTTCGGCATCGGTCGCACCCGGTCGCTGGAGATCCTGGGGCGCACGGGCATCAGCCCGGATCTGCGCACCAAGGACCTCACCGACGAGCAGTTGACCGTCCTTCGTGACGACATCGAGGGCAACTACAAGGTGGAGGGTGACCTCCGCCGCGAGGTCCAGGGCGACATCCGCCGGAAGATCGAGATCGGTAGCTACCAGGGCCTGCGCCACCGCCGTGGCCTGCCGGTCCGTGGACAGCGCACCAAGACCAACGCCCGTACCCGTAAGGGTCCGAAGAAGACCGTCGCCGGAAAGAAGAAGTAATGCCCCCCAAGTCACGCGCTGCGGGCCCCAAGAAGAC
This sequence comes from Dietzia sp. IN118, assembly GCF_032905965.1. Lineage (NCBI taxonomy): Bacteria > Bacillati > Actinomycetota > Actinomycetes > Mycobacteriales > Dietziaceae > Dietzia > Dietzia sp. IN118. The sequence continues at coordinate 876,748 of NZ_JAUMSR010000001.1, forward strand.
GGGCCGTCGCAAGGAAAAGAAGAACGTGCCCCTGGGCCAGGCCCACATCAAGAGCACGTTCAACAACACGATCGTCTCGATCACCGACCCGTCCGGTGGCGTCCTCGCATGGGCGTCCTCCGGCCACGTCGGCTTCAAGGGCTCGCGCAAGTCGACGCCCTTCGCCGCCCAGCTCGCCGCCGAGAACGCGGCCCGCAAGGCGCAGGAACACGGCGTCAAGAAGGTCGACGTGTTCGTCAAGGGCCCCGGCTCGGGACGTGAGACCGCGATCCGCTCGCTCCAGGCCGCCGGCCTCGAGGTGGGCACGATCTCCGATGTCACCCCCCAGCCCCACAACGGCTGTCGTCCGCCCAAGCGGCGTCGAGTCTGAGCCGGAAGGAACGCACTAAATCATGGCACGTTACACCGGCCCCGTCACCCGCAAGTCCCGCCGTCTGGGCGTGGACCTCGTGGGTGGAGACACCGCATTCGAGCGTCGGCCCTTCCCGCCCGGTCACCACGGCCGCGCGCGGATCAAGGAGTCCGAGTACCGCACCCAGCTGCAGGAGAAGCAGAAGGCCCGCTTCACCTACGGCGTGATGGAGAAGCAGTTCCGTCGTTACTACGAGGAGGCGAACCGCCGCGCCGGCAAGACCGGTGAGAACCTCCTGCAGATCCTCGAGTCGCGACTGGACAACGTCGTGTACCGCGCGGGTCTCGCGCGGACGCGTCGCCAGGCCCGTCAGCTCGTGGCCCACGGTCACTTCCTGGTCAACGACCAGAAGGTCACCATCCCGAGCTACCGGGTCTCGCAGTACGACATCGTCGACGTCCGTCCCAAGTCCACCAAGATGGACTGGTTCGAGATCGCCCAGGAGACCCTCGGCGAGCGTCCCGTCCCGGCGTGGCTGCAGGTCGTCCCGACGACCCTGCGGGTCCTCGTCCACCAGCTCCCCGAGCGCGCGCAGATCGATGTGCCGCTGCAGGAGCAGTTGATCGTCGAGCTCTACTCGAAGTGATCTGTCCCCCCTCGTCGCCGGGCGGGCCGCACACCGCGGCCCGCCCGGCGACGGTGGGTTCCCACGGCGTCAAATAGCGGGCGTCGAGAATCGAAAGAGGTAGCACATGCTCATCTCCCAGCGGCCCACCCTCACCGAGGAGGTCGTCTCCGAGAACCGCTCACGGTTCGTGCTCGAGCCCCTCGAGCCCGGTTTCGGCTACACCATCGGCAACTCGCTGCGGCGCACGCTGCTGTCGTCCATCCCGGGCGCGGCCGTGACCAGCATCCGCATCGAGGGCGTCCTGCACGAGTTCACCACCGTGCCTGGCGTGAAGGAGGATGTCACCGACATCATCCTCAACCTCAAGGGCCTGGTCGTCTCGTCCGTCGAGGACGAGCCGGTCACCATGTACCTCAAGAAGCAGGGTCCGGGAGCCGTCACCGCCGGTGACATCGTCCCGCCCTCCGGCGTCGAGGTGCACAACCCGGACCTGCACATCGCCACCCTCAACGAGAAGGGTCGGCTGGAGATCGAGCTGGTCGTCGAGCGTGGCCGCGGCTACGTTCCCGCCGGGCTCAACAAGGACGCGGGCCACGAGATCGGCCGGATCCCGGTCGACTCGATCTACTCGCCCGTGCTCAAGGTGACCTACAAGGTCGAGGCCACCCGTGTGCACCAGCGCACCGACTTCGACCGTCTGGTCCTGGACGTCGAGACCAAGAACTCGATGACCGCCCGGGACGCCCTGGCGTCCGCCGGCAAGACCCTCGTCGAGCTCTTCGGCCTCGCCCGTGAGCTCAACGACGAGGCGGAGGGCATCGAGATCGGGCCGAGCCCGGCCGAGGCCGACCACATCGCCGCCTACGGTATGCCGATCGACGACCTGGACCTGTCGGTCCGGTCCTACAACTGCCTCAAGCGCGAGGGCGTCCACACCGTGGGCGAGCTCGTGGCCCGCAGTGAGTCGGACCTGCTCGACATCCGGAACTTCGGACAGAAGTCGATCGACGAGGTCAAGGTCAAGCTCGTGGAGCTGGGCCTGTCCCTCAAGGACGCGCCCCCCGGATTCGATCCCGCCTCGGTCGCCGGCTACGACGCCGAGACCGGCACGTGGACCGACGAGGGCGGCGAGGATTACGCCGAGACCGAGCAGCTCTGACGAGCGCCCGGAACACCATTCCTAGGAGAATCTGATGCCCAAGCCCAAGAAGGGCGCCCGCCTCGGCGGATCCGCCGCCCACCAGCGGCTCATCCTCTCGAACCTGGCCACCCAGCTGTTCGAGCACGACGCGATCCGCACCACGGAGACCAAGGCGAAGCTGCTGCGCCCCTACGCGGAGAAGCTCATCACCAAGGCGCGTCGTGGCACGCTGGCCGACCGTCGTGAGGCCGCCAAGGTCATCCGCGACAAGGACGTCCTGCACAAGCTGTTCGCCGAGATCGGCCCCCGGGTCGCGAACCGCGACGGTGGCTACACCCGGATCGTCAAGCTCGAGAACCGCAAGGGCGACAACGCGCCCATGGCGATGATCGCGCTCGTCACCGAGGAGCTCGCCTCCGCCGAGGCCTCGCGCGCCACCCGCGCCGCGGCGTCCAAGGCGGCCACCGCGCCGGCCGCGGCCCCCGCGGAGTCCACCGACGACGTCACGGCCGAGGCCGAGGCCAACAGCCCGATCGCCGATCAGGTCGAGGCCGCCGACGACGCACAGGTCGACGCCGCGGAAGAGACCGCCGAGGCCGTGTCCGAGGACACCACGCACGCCGAGGGCGAGGACGCCGACAAGGCCTGATCGCCAGCATCGGATCACGCCGTCAGGGCCCCGCCACCGCATCACGCGGTGGCGGGGCCCTCGTCGTCGATCCGGGGTGGCCGCGTGGGAGCGACGCGTGGGATCGGCGCGTGGGATCGGGATTCCAGGCGCGGGCGCACAGGCGCGGTGGGGTCAGAGTCTGTCTGCCACCGCCGCGGCCATCGCGCGCTGGCCGGCCGCGGTCGGGTGCATCGGATGCGAGCCGGTCTCCGCACCGGTGAAGCTGGTGTACCGCTCGTCCGCCGGGGCGCAGGCGTGGCGTTCCCCGGCGTCGTCGGGGACGACGATCTCGGCGCCGGCCCGGACGGCCGCGTCGGTCACCGCGCTGTTGACCCGGTCGGTGACGGCCCGCGTCCAGGTGACGTCGCCGGGGCTGACGCGTTCGGTGAAGTCGCAGCCGCCGTCCGGCGGTACGAGTGGCATGTACGCGGTCACCACGATGCGGGCCGCGGGGGACCGCTCCCGGATCCCGGCGTGGACCGCGTCGAGACGGGCCCCGAGCCCCTCGAGTGACGACGAGACCCCCGCGTCCAACCGCTCGCGACACGGCGCCCCGTCGGTGGCCCTGGGCGTCTGCACCACGCACCCGGCGATCGCGCCGAACCCGATGTCGTTGCCGCCGATGGAGAGCGTCACCAGGTCGGTGTCCGCGGTGAGGGCATCGAACTGCGGTGGTGTCTGCGCGATCTGGGGCACCGTCATGTCCACGGTCCTCGCGCCGCCACACGTGACGTCCACGAACTCGGCGACGTCCAGCTGCTCGGCGAGCACCGACGGGTAGTTGAGCGACGAACGCAGGCACCCCGCCGGCCCGCTCGTGGGGGCGCCGGTCGGGCCCAGGGCGGCGAACGAGTCGCCCAGCGCCACGTATCTCCCGATCGCCGGCCCGGCCTCGCTGGCGGTGTCGGTACTTGTGGTGTCGGTGGTGGTGGTGCCGGTGGCGGCGGCACCGGCCGCGGCGGGCGGGGCCTCGTCGTCGTCGCCGGGGGCACAGGAGGACAGGGCGAGGGCGACGGCCGCGCCGACGGCGAGGAGCGCGGCGCGGTAAGGGGACGGGGACGGGGACGTGGACATGGTCCCCATCGTGCCGGAACGGCCCGCGGCGGGCGGTGTGGCGGGCACGCGCGGCGGTGGTCTAGCGTCTGTAGGCCGTGAGCATTCGCCGGATCCGCCTGGACGTCGCCTACGACGGCACCGATTTCTCCGGCTGGGCGCGCCAGCCCGGGCTGAGGACCGTGTGCGGGGTGCTCGAGGCCGAACTCGCGAAGATCCTGCGCAATCCCGTCGTCCTCACGGTCGCCGGTCGCACCGACGCCGGGGTGCACGCGCGAGCGCAGGTGTGCCATCTCGACGTGGACCCGCAGTGGTTGGACCAGCGCTCGCTGGAGGGACGCCCCGAGGCGCTCGTGCGTCGGCTCGCGCGGCTACTGCCGGCGGACATCGCGGTGATGGACGCCCGGTGGGTCCCGGACGCGTTCGACGCCCGGTTCTCCGCGCTGCGCCGGCACTACGAGTACCGCCTCACCACGGCGCCGTGGGGGCCCGAGCCGACCCGCGCCCGCGACACCGCCGCCTGGCAGCGCGGCGCCGACCTCGACGCGGTCCGCGACGCGTCCGAACGGCTGCTGGGGCTACACGACTTCGCTGCGTTCTGCCGTCGCCGGGAGGGCGCCACCACCATCCGTGAGCTGCAACGCTTCGACTGGCGTGCCGAGCCGGACCCGCGCGGCGAGGACGCGCCGGGGGCCGCCGAGGTGTGGACGGCGTCGGTGAGTGCGGACGCGTTCTGCTGGTCGATGGTGCGCAGCCTCGTGGGCGCCGTGATGGCCGTGGGGGAGGGCCGGCGCAGCCCCGACTGGATCAGCGGGCTGCTCACCGAGACCGAGCGGTCATCCGCGGTTCCGGTCGCGCCGGCGTGCGGACTCGCCCTGGTGGGGGTGGACTACCCGGCTGACGACGACCTGGCGGCGCGCAACCTCGTCACCCGCGAGGTGCGGCCGGGGCTGGGCGGGGCGGCGGGCACCGATGACGGAGCCGGGCCGGGCGCGGCGTCCGGGACGGGGTCCGGCGCGGGCTGCTGTGGGGACTAGACCGGCGCCGCGTCGAGGATCGGGCCCAGGGCGAACAGCATGACCATCGACCACGCCACGTGGGTGATCGCCGGGCCCAGCACTCCGCCGGTGGCCCGCCGCTGGACGGCGGTGACCAGTCCCAGGATGACGGCCGCGAGCACGAGGAGTGGGATCCCCGCGGTAGCCGTGACGGTCGCGTAGATCACCGTCGTCGTGAGGATGGGCCGCAGGTTGGCGACGGCCGAGTACACGGCACCGCGGTGGAAGCACTCCTCGGCGACGCCGTTGACCGCGGTGAGGAGCGCCACCAGGACGAGGTTGCCCACGGTGGCGTGGTCGAGCAGGGCGTCGACGGGGTCGCGCAGCGGCTCGATCCTCGCCACCACGAGCCCGCCGAGGCAGAACACCACGGCGAGCGCGGCGGCGGTGAGCACCGACGACAGGACGGGCCGGCGGGGCCGGTACGGTTCGCAGCCCACCCGGATCGGCCCGGAGGCGAACGCCCCGCCCAGCCACACCGCGGCCAGCAGTGCGGTGGCGGGGTAGAACATGGCGTCGCCGGCGGGTATCCGCAGCGCCCACGCGTTCACCGCCGCGCCGACGACGAGGGTGACGACGACGACGAGGACACGCCTCCGGCCCGGCCGCGAGGGCGCGGTGTCCATCTCGCCCGATCGCAGCGCCCGCAGGTACCGGTGGGTGGGCGAGGCGGGCGCCTCTCGCTGGTCGCTCATCGCCCGCCGCGCACACGCCCGATGGTGGGCGGGCGGACCCCGGCCCAGTCGGCGTCCGAGGGCAGCAGGCGCGCGGGATCGTCCAGCGGGTCGGCCCCGTCCCACAGCGGCGGGCGGGCCGGGCCGTGGGGGACCCGCAGGGCCTCGCGCAGCGCGTCCCGGTAGCTGGTCCGCCCGCCGGGTGGGGGTCCGAGCACCTCGTCGGCGTCGTCGACCAGCACCACGGCCTCGCAGCGCAGCGACTCCACCAGGGGCTTGGCCAGGCCGGGCTCGAGCGGGGTGACCAGTCCCATCCACAGGGAGGACAGCTTGGGCGTGAGGACGGGGACCGGGACCATGAGGCGGCGGCGCAGGCCGGCCTCCTCGGCGTAGATCTGCATCATCTGGCCGTACGTCAGCACGTCCGGGCCGCCCACGTCGATGGCCCGTCCGCGGGCGAGGTCGCCCTCCAGGGGCACCGTGGTGGCCGCGGCGAGGTAGTGCACCACGTCGCGCACGGCGATGGGTTGGATCCGGTTGCTGACCCACTTGGGCGTGACCATCCCCGGCAAGCGGGTGGTGAGGTGGCGGATCATCTCGAACGAGGCGGAGCCCGACCCGATCACGACACCGGCCTGGATCACGAGCGCGGGAACGGTGGACTCCAGCATGATCCGGGCGACGTCGGCTCGGGAGCGCAGGTGCGGGGAGAGGTCCGTCTCGTCCTCCGGGTGGAGGCCGGACAGGTGGACGATGCGCTCGATGCCCGCCTCCTCGGCGGCCCGGACGAACGGCTCGGTGGTCTCGTGCTCCTCCCGCTCGAAGTCCTTGGAGTCACCCATCGAGTGCACGAGGTGACAGGCGACGTCGACGTCGCGCAGGGCGGAGCGCAGCGCGTCGGCGTCCCCGAGGCCGCCGGAGTGGATGGTCACCTCGTCGCGCCACGGCACGTCGTCGAGGCGCTTCGGCGTCCGGGCCAGCACGGATACCTCGGCGCCGTCGGCCAGTAGCCGGGGAACGAGACGCGACCCGATGTACCCGGTCGCGCCGATCACGAGCACCCGCGGGCCGCTCCGGCCGTCGTGGCCGGGACGGAGCTGCGGGCCGGGCCGCCGCGTCGGCTCCGTGCCCTCGGGCGTACCGGAGGAGAGCCGGGCCAGATCATGTGGGGTGGTCATACCCACGACACTGCCAGCGTGGGCGCGCAGGCGCACCCGCTTCAGGCCCCGGGAGTGCCCGCTCGGCACCCGGCGGGTGTGTCGGCGCGGGCACGATCGTCGGGTTATCCGGATACTGGGGTGGAGACATGTTCACGAGGACCGCGGTGACGGGAGGAGAACAGATGGCGATTCGAGCGGCGCGACCCCGGCAGCTCTCGCGGTCGCTGGACTTCTCCGGCGTCCGTGTCGAGACGGCCCGGCTGCGGTCGGACCGGGCCGTGACCACCTTCTGGCGATGGTGGGCCGAGGGCGGCAGGCGCCGCGCGACGGCAGCGCTCGACTCGGGTGACGCCCGCCGGGTGGTTCCGGAGATCACCTCGCTCATCGAGGCCATCGACCCGCGACTGTCGTGGGAGTTCGTCCCGGCTCGTGAGGGCGGACCGCACCGCCTCACCGTTACCGCGGCCGGGGTCCCCGAGCTGCGTGGTGCCGCGCGCCGGTGGCTGGCGGCGGCGCCGGACGCCGATGAGTCGTGGTCCTTCGCCGACCTGCGCGAGCCCGTGCGGGGCTGCGCGATGTACTTCCGGGACCACCGGCTGGATTTCGACCAGGCGGAGGTGGTGGTGGACCTGGGCCTGTCCCGCGCCGACGTCACCGTGCACCACCCGGCGTTCACCGGGCTGTCCGGCGCGGACCTGGGGATCGCCGCATACCTGCTGCTGGACGCGCTGTGCGGAGAGGAGCAGGTGGAGACCTGGGTCGGACTGATCCGGGCCAACGCCACCGCGCCCGGCATCGAGGCGGTCCCGCTCTGGGAACTGCCGGAGATCCTCTGCGAGCTCGCGGCGGACAACACCGATGAGCTGGGCGACCCGGCGTGGCAGATCCTCCACGGGGAGACGGGCCGCGGACCGCTCGTGGCCGTGGTCCGGGTCCCGCTGGTCGCGCTGTCGGCGCCGGAGTTCGACCGCCACGTCGCGGTCCACGTCCCGTATACGGATGTAGAGGACGGCGGGTTGCCCGGGTCCCTGTCCCTGCCGGGCCTACGGGACCTGGAGGACCACCTGGTCGAGCGCCTCGAGGGCAACGGGGAATGCGTCGGAGCGGAGAGCTGCGACGGCCGTCGCCTCCTGCACTTCTACGTGGACTCCACCACCCCGGCGCACGAGCAGCTGCGGGTGGCCGCGTCCGGGTGGGACCAGGGCGAGGTGTCCGTCACCGTCACCGATGATCCGGGGTGGCGGAAGGTGCAGCACCTGAGGGTGTGAGACCGTCTGTCGCGCTACCGTCCGGTGACGCGAGCGGCCCGACGAACGGGTCCTCGCCCGGCCCCGCCACGACCGAGACGCGGCGGGGTTCGCCGTCCCGCGGCTCCACGGAGATCCACCCGTCGATCCGACCGTCCAGGACGAGATCGGGTGTCGCGGCGGCCGAGGACAGGCGGCTGGTGCCGCGCAGCTCCCAGTCGGCGTCCACCCGGATGACGGTGGGCGGGGTGACATCCGGGCCGCCCGGCCCGGCGAGCGCGTCGATCCTGCCCTCCGTCAGCGGGCCGTCGACGTCCCACATCACGGCGTCGACAGGGGCACCCACGTCGGAGGAATCGGGGTCGACGATCCGGTAGCGGGTCTCGTCACCGATCGCGGTCAGCGGGCTCCACCGGTCGGGGACATCGGTCACCACGGCCACCCGGTACCCGGCCGCGACCGCGCGGAACGCGACCTGCCGGCAGACGGCGGGCCGGGCGGCGAGCAGCACCGACCGCAGGTGGGGGCCGGCGAGCTGGATGGCGGCTGCGGCGCCGGTGCGGGTCGCGCCGAGGATCTGGCCGCAGCCGTGGGCGGGCGGAGCGAGGTCGGAGAGATCGTCGACCGCCCGCCGGGCGAGGGATCCGGCGATCGCATCGGGCAGGGTCTCGCCGGGTACGGGCGACACCCGCCCCGACGCAAGCGGGTGGCAGGCGGCGGTGGCGGTCGGCGAGATCCCACCCGCCACCCCCCGCTCCGACACCCCGGCCAGGCCCACCGTGGTGACCATGTCCACCACGTCGTCGCGCCCCTCCACCCGTCGCAACCGGACGACCTCGGTGAGGCGGGCCGCCCGGACGGCGGTGAGCCCGTCGATCACGGCCCGTGGATCCGCCGACGGCCGGACCACCAGCCCCGTCCCGGGCCCCGGGTCGGCCTCGGCGTCCAGGTAGACCTCGGCGAGCTCGGCGGCGTCGAGGACGCGGCACGGCACCCCGTGGTGGACCAGTGCGCGCCGCAGCCGCTCCGTGGCCACCGCGACCACCTGCTCCAGCAAGGCGCCCGCTCCCGCGGTCCACGAGGCAGAACCCGTCCCCGTCGCCAGCCGGGCCAGATCGAACCGCACCAGGAGGTGCACGCGCCGGTGCGAGATCAGAGCCAGCGGCCCGACCAGGGAGTCGTAGACCTCGCCGTCGTCGCCGTCCGCCGCACGGCGACCGTCGACCACCACGTCGATCCCCTCCAGGACCACCCCACCCTGGTCGAGTTGTCGCGCCACGACGGCCAGGGGCAGGCGGACGCCGCGGTGGTCGGCCGGGTCGTCGTGCCCCACCTCGGTGGCCACGAGCGCGCCAGCCGAGATCTCGACGGCCGTGGTGACGACCCGGTCACCCTCGACGCACCCAACGGTCGATCGGTCGGGGGCGACGAGGTCCACCACGTCCACGGACCGCCGCCGCGGGGCCCGCTCGCGCGCCACCAGTGGCCGCCCAGCGCGCCGCGCGGTGATCACGGCGGCCACCAGCGCGGCCACGAGGAACTGCACCCATGGTTGCCAGGACGGCGGACACACCACGGTGAGCACGAGTGTCGTGAGGAGGACGGCCGACAGTCCCGCGAAGGTCGGAACCGCCGTCATATCCCCGCCCCTCCGCGACGCCCGCGACACCCCGGCCGCGCCCGGTCGGCGGCCTCGGAAGACCGGCCACGGGGGCCGGATCGTGGCGTACCCTACCCCCGGTGCCCCCGGTCACGGTGGTGTCACATCAGGGGAGGGAGCCGGGGCCGTGCCGCTCAAGCCGACGACAAGGGCGCAGGTGGACGGGCATCGTTTCCTCACCCGCCGGGCCCGACACGCCGTGGTCGCCCGCGATGTCCGGATGCTGCACGACCCCCTCAAACGCCAGACCACCGGGCTGACGGTGGGTGTGGTCGGCGCCGTGATCGGGGTCGCCGGGGCCGCCGTTCTGGCGCTGCTCGACCCCGCCCCGGACGTCGACGCCACGACGATCATGGTGGGGCGGGACTCCGGGCAGATGTACGTCCGCGCCGGCGAGACCGTCCACCCCGTCCACAACCTCGCGTCGGCGCGGCTCGTGCTGGGTGAGCCCGCCGAGCCCCGCACCGTGCGCGACGCCGACGTCGCGGGAACGCAGCGGGGCGGACTGCTCGGCATCCCCGGGGCACCGTCCGCGTTGCCCGCCCACCGCGACGCCGGTGCGGCGGCCGCCTTGTCGTGGACGGTGTGTGACGAGGTGGCCGACGCCGAGCGTGGGCGCCCGCGCGTCTCTGCCACGAGCATCGTCGCCCGCGAGGATGCCGGGCCGGGCCGGGACACGGGCGCCGACGAGGTCGTGTTGGCCGATCAGGACGGGACCGGCTGGCTGTTGCGCGACGGCACCCGCGCGCGGATCGATCTGGAGGACGGGGACCTGCTGTCGATCCTCGGCCTGGCCGGGGTCGACCCGCGCCCGGTCACGGCGGCGCTGGTGGATCCGCTGCCCGAGGTCGACCCGGTGCGTCGCCCGGTGATCGACATGGCCGGTGAGCCGGTGGACTACGGCCTGGACGGGCTCCGGATCGGGCAGGTGTTCACCGTCGACACGGCCACCGGCACGCGCACCCACGTGGCTCTGGCGGACGGGGTACAGGAGGTGGGGCCCGTGCTGGCGGACGTCATCCGGTCGACGTCGACGGTCGGGTCGGTCGTCAGGGTGCCGCCGGACCGAATGGGTGTGCCGAGGTCGGTCGCGCTGGACACCGAGGCGTTCCCGGGCCGGCGCCCGACGGTGTTGGACACCGCCGGCTCACCGGTGCTGTGCGTCCGCGACGGGGGCAGCAGGGACTCCGCCACGCGTCGCGTCACGCTCGTGGCGGGGGCGACCGCCCCGGGCCCGGGCGACGTGCGGGAGGTGGCCGGGGCCGACGGGGGCGGGCCCGCGGTGGACGCGGTGGGAATCCCGGGTGGCGGGCTACTGGTGGCGGCGACGGGCCGCGGCACGACCACACGCAGTGCCGTGACGACCATCGTCTCCGACACCGGCGTGAGGTTCGACGTCCCCGACGCCCCGACCGCCGCCATGCTGGGACTGGGCGGGACGCCGGTGCCGGTGGACGGGGGTGTCCTCGACCGGCTCCCGGCCGGGCCGCGCCTGGATCGCGGGGCGGCGCTGGTCGCTCGCGACGGTGTCGACGCGGAGGTCGTGGGACAGGCCACCGCGGCCGGGTGACCCGCGGGGTCAGGCCCGGGTGTCCCGGTCGTCGCGGGGCCGGAGTAGGACGACGACGAGGGCGATCGTTCCCAGAGCGAGAGAACCCGCCGCCACGGCCGCGCCGACGCCGGCACCCGGAGGGCCCGGCTCGGCCGGGGGTGCGGCGATCGCGGTGGTCGCGGGCGCGGGGCGTCCGATCCTGCGAACCCCCGTCACCGCCGCCACGGGGTCGACCACTCCGTGCCCCACCGCGAAGTCGTGCCCGCCGGCGGCGGGGATCGCGGTGTTCTCGATCCGCGCGATCACCTGGCGTGCCGTGAGCCCGGGGTGGGCCTGCCGGACCAACGCGGCGGTGCCGGCGACGAACGGCGCGGCGAAGCTGGTCCCGGTGACGGGCGTGCGCGACCCGTCCCCGGCCACCACGACGTCGGACACCCCGGCCCCGTCCGCACCGACGGACCGCAGGCCCACTGCCGGCGCGGCGACGTCCACCCACGGGCCGCGCAGGGAGAAGTCGGCGGGGGCGCCGTCGGCGTCGACGCCGGCGACGGTGAGGACGTGCTCGTCGTACCAGGCGGGGGAGGCGACGGTGACCACGTCGCCCCAGCCGTCGTCGCCCGGAACCGAGGGGTCGGCGGCACCGGGGTTCTGGTCCCCGCACGCGTCGCCGACGTTGCCGGCGGCGGCGACCAGCACCACGTCGTGGTCCACGGCGGCATAGCGGATCGCGCCGCCGAGGGTCGCGTCGGCGAGCACCGTGCCGGCCGGCACGCACGCCACCTCGGAGATGTTGATGACGTCCGCGCCCGCATCGACGGCGGCCCGGATCGCGCGGGCCAGGGAGGACAGCGTGCCGACCCCGGCACCGACGGTCGGGCCGTCCGGTCCGCGGCTCCGGTCACGGGCCTCGGGGCGCAGAACGCTGCTGGACTGGCGGATGGAGACGATCTCGACCCCGGGCGCGACCCCCGAGTGTCCGGTCTCGTCCTCGGTGGCGGCGAGCACTCCCGCCACCAGGGTGCCGTGTGCGTCGCAGTCCTCGGTGCCGTCGCGACCGGGGACCACGTCGCCGGCGCCCCGTACCCGGGGCAGGCGTGGACCGGGGTTGACGCCGGTGTCGATCACGGCCACGACCTGCCCCTCGCCGCGGCCGTGGATCCAGGCCCCGCCCAGCTCGGCCGCCGTGGCGGACGGGGGCGACACCCCGGGATCGAGGAAGGCCGCGGTGGTCCGGCAGGGGCCGTCCAGGCGCAGGGGGCCGGCGTCGAGCCCGGTGGCCGCCGGGACCGGTCCATCGATCGCCGGGGGCTCCAGTGCGGCCGCGACGGGCGCCCCGGAGAGCTGCCCGGCGAGGACGGCGACCAGCAGTACGGCGGCGGCCCCGGGCGCGGCTGCACTGTGCGCGGCGCGGGACCCGGGCCCGCCCCCGCTCGTGTCGGAGGTGCGTCGGATCCTCATCGCTGCCGGACGAGCGAGTAGACCTCCATCGCGCCCACGGCGAGGGGGACGACCACGCAGATCCCGATCGCCTCGATCACGCCCACGGCCCGCAGGGCGGCGGGCGAGAGGTCGACGTGGGGTACCACCGAGGCGGCCACCACGACCGCCGCCGCCACCGCGACGGCCGCCGGCACCACCACGCCCACCGGGGACGCGACGGTGATCCCCGCGCCCACCAGTACCCCGGCGGTGAGGACGAGCGCGGACGCGAGCAGCACGGCGGTGTGTACGCGGTCCGCGTAGCCGAGGCCGCGCAGCACCAGGACGACGATGAGGACCAATGCGAGCGGTGCCGCCCAGCGGGTCGCACCGGCGTTCCCGGTCAGGGACGTGAGCGACCCGATGGTGCAGACCGCCCCCGCCGCCGCCAGCAGGCCGGTGAGCCATGAGCGCGAGGTGTGGAACCGGTGCCGCAGCACGTCCGGGGTCGGCAGGGGCCCGCCGGCCCGGCCCCGCACGTCGTGGTCGATCTCCTCGAGGTCCCCGGCCTCGACGTCCTCGCCGGGGGCGGGCACGGGCGGGATGGGGATCCGGGCGGCCCAGACCGCGATCCGCGGCGCGGCGGTGAGCAACACGAGCGCGACGAGGACGGCCCCGGCTCCCGCCGCCGCGGCCGGGACGCGGGTCGTGGCGACCACCGTCGAGCCGACCGCCCCGGCCGCCAGTGAGACGGCCGCGGCCAGGTAACCGGCGCCCGTGGCGTACGTGTGCGGACCCGGGCGGAACACGGTCCACCGGAGGACGCCCGCGAGGACCGCTCCGGCGGTCAGCCCGCCCACGAGGTGGCCGGCCCCGCCGGGCGGGCCCCCGACGGTGGCGCCGGCCAGCACGGTGAACCCGACCGCGCACGCCCCCGCGACCGCGTGGGCCGCGCCGGGCGCCGGGGTGCGGCGCAGAGCCACCACGGCCGCCAGGCCGAGCAGGGCGGCCAGGAGCGCGACCAGGGGGACCGCGGGCCCGCCTCCGGTCGTCCACTGGCGCACCAACGCCACCGTGGCCGCCGCCGCCGCCACCGCCGCCGTCGCGGTCGCGGTGGTGACCGCGTCGCGCCGGTCCCAGGTGGGGGAGCGAGCCACGTCCGGTTCGGTGAGACCCTGCAGGACGTCGTCGAAGAGCGGCGCCGGCGTGGGGACGGGGCGGTGGTCGAGGACGAGGATCTCCCCGTCGTGCACCCGCTGCTGCGCGAGCGTCTCCGAGACCGCCAGGGGCCCGCCGGCGAGTCGGGAGAGCTGCCAGGACCCGCCGGTGTCACCGCCCATCCGGGCGTCGACATCGACGCCGGAGGCCGGACCGGCGACCGCGCGGATGTGCTCCCGGATCAGGTCCACGACCTCCGGGATCACCGCGACCAATGCGAGGTGGGCGGGCAGACTCAGGTCCACCCGGGTGGAACGGCACACGATCGACACCCGACGCTGGTCCAGGGGATCGACGCCCGCCGCGACCTCCCGGATCCCACTACGTTGCGACACTCCAGATCCTCCCGATCCCGCCCGGATGGTGTCCCCGCCAGGACGTGTACTGCCCTAACATCGCCTTCCGATACGCCGATATTGTCGGGTCGGACGGGCGCTCGTGGGGACGCCATCTCCCGGCGGCGGGGTCACACCCGGCGGGAGCGAAGGGATCGATCACTGGTGACGTGCACGGGTGACGTTCATGGGTGATGTGGTGTTCACCCGCGCGGAGAAGCTCGACGCGCCGCCGATGCCCGGTGGGGAGCTGGCGCTGCAGGCACCGCCCGCCCTGCCCCGGCCCACGCCCCGGCCCCTCGTCCAGATCATCCTGCCGATCGTGCTGGTGGTGGCCGTGGGCGGGATGGTCGTGGTGATGATGCGGACCGGCATGATGCGCAATCCCATGTTCATGCTCTTCCCGGTGATGATGGCGGTCTCCGCCGTCGGCATGCTCGCGGGGACTCTGAGCGGCGGTAACAAGACCGCCGAGACCGACGAACTGCGGAAGGACTACCTGCGCTATCTCGGCCAGACCCGCGACACCGTGCGCGCGACCGCATCCGCCCAGCGCGCCGCCGCCCTGTGGCGTCACCCGGATCCGGTGGAGCTGCCCGCGTTGGTGGGCACGCCCCGGATGTGGGAACGCGACGAGTCGGATCCCGAGGACCTCACCATCCGGGTGGGCCCGGGCCGTCAGGCACTGGCGACCCGGGTGGACGCGCCCGACACCGGCCCGGTCGACGACCTGGAGCCGGTCTCGGTGGTGAGCATGCGCCGCTTCGTCCGCGTGCACTCGGTGGTCGACGACCTGCCCGTGGCGCTGGAGCTGCGCGCGTTCGCCGCGCTGTCGCTCGACGGTGAGGTGGAGGTGGTGCGTTCCGCGGTACGCGCGATGATCGCCGGGCTCGTCGTGGCCCACGGGCCCGACAGGGTCCGGGTCGCGGTGGCCGCGAGCGAGGGCGACGCCCGTCAGGCCTGGGAGTGGCTCAAATGGCTCCCGCACCACGAACACCCCGACTACACCGACGGCGGTGGTCGGGTCCGGCTCACCGAGTTCTCTCTCGCCGGGGCGGAGTCGATGCTGGGAACGGGCATCTCCGACCGTTCGGCGTTCTCACCGAGTGCCCCGGTCGTGCCGGGACGGGCGCACCTCGTCGTCGTCGTCGACGGTGTGGGCGTCACCGGCGCGGAACGTCTCCTGGCGGAGGACGGACTGGACGGGGTCACGGTGCTCGAGGTCTCCGGCAGCCGCGCGGGGCAACTGCGCGACCTCGCGCTGCGCCGCGGCCTGTGCATCCGGGTCGACGACGACCGCGTGGCCCGCGTGCGCAGCGAGGCCGGGGACGAGGACATCGCCCGGGTCGACGCGATGAGCCCGCCGGAGGCCGAGCGGTTGGCCATGGCCCTGTCCCGGTACCGACCCGCCGACACGGTGACCCACGCCGACGGCTCCACCACGACCCGCCGCGCGCCCGGGCTTCCGGACCTGCTGGGCATCGGCGTGGCCACTCAGGTCGATCCCGCGGTGGCGTGGCGGCGGCGCGGCGAACGCGACCGGCTGCGCGTGCCGGTGGGGGTCAGCCCGGACGGTGCCCCCGTCGAGTTGGACCTCAAGGAGGCCGCGCACGGAGGCATGGGACCGCACGGTCTGTGCATCGGCGCGACGGGTTCGGGGAAGTCCGAGTTCCTGCGCACCCTCGTGCTGGGCCTGGTCGCCACCCACGACCCGGACTCGCTCAACCTCGTCCTGGTGGACTTCAAGGGCGGTGCCACGTTCCTCGGGCTGGAGTCGCTGGCGCACGTCGCCGCCGTCATCACCAACCTCCAGGCCGAGATCACCATGGTCGACCGGATGCGCGACGCGCTCGAGGGCGAGCTCACCCGCCGCCAGGAGGTGCTGCGTGCCGCGGGCAACTACGGAGGCGTCGGCCAGTACGAGGCCGCCCGTGCCAAAGGAGCCCCGCTCGAACCGCTCCCGGCGCTGGTGATCGTGGTCGACGAGTTCTCGGAACTCCTGTCGTCCAAACCCGAGTTCGCGGAACTGTTCCTCACCATCGGTCGCCTGGGCCGCAGCCTGCACATCCACCTGCTTCTCGCGTCGCAGCGGCTCGAGGAGGGGCGGCTGCGCGGGTTGGACAGCCACCTGTCCTACCGGATCGCGCTCAAGACGTTCTCCGCCACCGAGTCGCGCACGGTTCTCGGGGTCACCGATGCCTACCACCTCCCCGCCACCCCGGGCGCCGGGTACCTCAAAGTGGACGCCGGCGACCCGGTGCGCTTCGACGCCGCCTACGTCTCCGGGCCGTACCGGAAGGACCGTCGACTCGACGGGTCGTCGGTGGCCGCACCGGTCGCCCGCGCGGCGGTCCGCCCGTTCACGTCCTGGTACATGCCCGTGCCGGCCCCTACTCCGGCGGCGTCCGGGGTCGACGACGACGAGGCCCGCCCGTCCTCCGGCGCCGCGGACGAGGGGCCCGCCGACGGGTCCGCGAGCCTCCTCGAGGTCCTGGTGGGGCGACTCGCCGGGCACGGCAGGCCCGCGCACGAGGTGTGGCTGGCGCCGCTCGGGGAGGGGGCGCCGCTCGACGCCGCGGTAGGTACCGAACCGACGGACGAGCGCGCCGGGGCCGGACCCGAGGGCTCCGGAGCGACCCCGACGGCCGGTCGGCCGGCCCGCCTGAGGTTCCCGCTGGCCGAGGTGGACCTGCCGTTCGAACAGCGCCGCGCCATCTGGCACGCGGACCTCTCCGGGGCGGACGGCAACGTCGCCGTGGTGGGCGGGACGCGATCCGGCAAGTCGACCACGCTGTGCACGCTCGTGCTGTCCGCGGCGGCCACGAACGACCCCGGCCGCCTGTCGGTGTACGTCGTGGACCTGGGTGGCGGGGCGCTGCAGTCGGTCGCGGACCTGCCCCACGTCGGCGGGGTCGCCCGTCGTGGTGAGGACGAGAAGATCCGCCGCACGATCGCCGAGGTGGACGCCGAGCGCCGTCGCCGCGAGACCGCGTTCCGCGAGGACGGCGTGGCCTCCGTCGACCAGGCGCGGCGCCGGGTGGTCGACCGGGACGGCCGCCCTGTGGCGGAGTACCCCGACGTGCTCCTGGTGATCGACGGCTGGCAGGCCCTGCGCACCGAGTTCGAGGATCTCGAGCAGACCGTGCTGGGGCTGGCCGCGGACGGGCTGTCCTACGGGATCCACGTGGTGCTGTCCGCGTCCCGGTGGGCGGACCTCCGACCGGCGTTGCGTGACGCCCTCGGCACCCGGGTCGAACTGCGACTGGGGGATCCCACCGACTCGATGATCGATCGGCGGGCCGCGATGACCGTGCCCGCCGCCCCGGGCCGCGGGCTCACGCCGGACCGTCACCACATGCTCGTCCACCAGCCCCGCCTCGACGGGCGGGTCGACGCGGACGGCATGGCCGACGCGACCGCCGAGGCGTCCCGCCATCTCGCGCGCAGGTGGCGGGCGCGGGTGGGCGACGTCGCCGCGGCGCCGGTCCGGATGCTGCCGGAGGTGCTCCCGTACTCGCAGCTGGCGAGTCTGTCGCGCCCCGGCCCGGACGGACGCCGCACCCGGGTCCCGCTCGGGGTGGACGAGGCCGACCTCACGGCGGTCTACGCCGACCTCGAGGGCGACCCGCTGATGCTGGTACTCGGTGACTCCGAATGCGGCAAGACCTCGCTGCTGCGCTCGCTGGCTCGCGGACTGGTAGCCGGAAACGGCCCCGAGCACGCCAGACTCATCGTGGTCGACTACCGACGCACCATGCTCGGCGAGATCAAGGGAGACCACCTCGCGGGGTACGCGCCCACCGAGACCGCCCTGGCCCCGATGGTCGAGCACCTCGTCCGCGTCCTCGACGAGCGCATGCCGGGCGCCGACGTCACCCCGGAGGAACTGCGGGCGCGGTCGTGGTGGAGCGGCCCGCGGATCCACCTGCTCGTCGACGACCTCGATCTGGTCATCACCGGCGGGGGCAACCCGCTGCAACCGCTCACCCGGTTCCTGCCCCACGCCCGCGACATCGGTCTGACGGTGGTCCTGGCACGGCGCAGCGCCGGGGCGTCGCGGGCGATGTTCGACCCGTTCGTCGCCCGCATCCGGGATCTCGGCGGGGCCGGGTTCCTCATGTCCGGCAGTCGGGAGGAGGGCCCACTGCTCGGCGGTATCCGGCCGGGGCCGCTGCCGGCGGGCCGGGGCCGACTCATCACCCGCGACGGCGGCGTCCGGCTGGTGCAGACCGCCCTGTCCGAGCCGGGACAGGGCGGCGAGGTGTGACCGACACGCGGGCGGCGACCCTGGCCGTCGACCTGTCCTGCTCGGGGCTGACGGTGGCGGCGGCGTCCGCCTCCGCGGTGCTGTCCCCGGTGGTCGCTCCGGCATCGGTGCTCGCCGGGTTGGACGGCTCGGCGCTCCCGCCGGGGGGCGATCGCCTCGAGTGCTCCGCCCGCGTGGAGGTCGCCGCCGGCCGCTTCCCGGACCGCTGCCTGGCCGATCCGGTCGCGCACGCCCACCGTGACCGCGTCGAGGTCGCGGGCCTGTCGGTCCCGGTCTCAGAACTCCTCGGTGCCCCCGTGACCCGGGCACTGCGGTGGGGAGGGGCCCGCGAGGGCGACGCCGTGGTGCTGGTCGTACCCACCGACTGGGGGACCAGCCGCACCACGCGGCTCGTCGGCGCCGCCCACGGCGCGGGGGTCACCGCCCACGTGGTCAGGTCCGCGCTGGTCACCGCCGAGGCCCTGCCGTCGTCCTCCGCACGGTGGGCGCTCTGCGTGGAGTCCTGCCACACGCGGACCACCGTGGGACTCGTCGAGCGGACCCGTGGCGGACTCGTACTCGTCGACCGGGCCGTGGTGCACCGGCGGGACCCCTGTCGCGACACCGCGGTCGACGATGAGGTGCCGCGGGTCCTCGACGCCGTCGCCGAGGTGCGCCGTCGCCGGCGTGAGGCGGGCACCGGGTCGACCGAGGTGCTGGTGCGCGGTCGCCTCGCCGAGCGCGTCGTGGACGCCTGCGACCGGGCCCGACTGCTGTCCTTCGTGGTCCCCGCGATCTCACCGGTCGAGGCGGCGTGGCGCCTGTACGCGACCGCGTGACCGGGTCGCGTGACCGGACCGCGCGGGCGGCCCGGACACGAGCGGGACGGACGAGTTTTTACCGATCCTGCGGAACCGAACCGCCCCACGGGCGCGTCGAACACTGTGACGGACCCAGAAGGGGATTCCGCACCGACCACAGTGGAGGACGAGATGACCGGGTTCAACACCCACATCGGGACCATGGACACCGCGGCCAGGAGGGTCGACGACGTGAACCTGGAGATCGACCGCCTGCTCGGCACCGTGCGGGACTCGGTGTCCCAACTCGGCGGCTCGGTGTGGAGGGGCGCCGCGCAGGCCCGCTTCACCCAGATCATGACCGAATGGCAGCAGCAGAGCACCAAGCTCAACACCGCGCTGGCGGGGATCTCGGAGACGATGCGCACCAACAGCACATCGTTCGACGCAGCGGACCAGGATTCGGCCGCGCTCATCAACCGCGCCGGCGCCGCCGGGCCTCTCAACCTCTGACCACCAGCACCGCCAGCACCGCCAGCACCGGAAGGGTACCCCCATGACCTCAGGACAGATCACCTACAACCACGGCCCGATCGAGGCACTCGTCGGCCAGGTCACGCAGGCCTCGGTCAACCTGCGCACCACTCTCGACGATCTCAAGGCCTACCTCGCACCGCTGGTCGCCGAGTGGGAGGGCGACGCCGCCGTCGCCTACCAGGCGCACCAGAACGACTGGGATCAGGCCGCGGCCGCGCTCCAGTCGATGCTCGCCGAGATCTCCCGCGCCGCCGGCCAGGGCAATCAGGGTATGGCCGACGCCGATCGTCGCGCCGCCCAGGGCTGGGGCTGAACCGGCTCGACGGGCACCCCGACCCCGCCGACGTCCCGCGACGACGGCGGGGTCGTGGCGTGTCGACCGGATGCGTCCGGCCCGCGGGCGTCCTACCGTCGCGGCACGACCCGGGAACGATCCCGGTGAACGCCACGTGGAGAACGCCACACGAAGGGGGACCGCATGTACGTCACGCACGATCCGTCGACCGGCCGGACCGACCGCGAGTACGAGCAGACCGAGGACGTCGACGCCATCCTGAGCACCGTCACCGAGGGGTTCACCGCCTGGCGCGCGACGGAGGTGTCCGAGCGGGCACGGATCCTCCTGGCGATCGCCGACGCCTTCGAGGAGCACCAAGAGGAGCTCGGCAAGGCGATCACCACCGAGATGGGCAAGCTCCCCGCGCAGGCCCGCGGCGAGGTGGCCCTCGCGGCGTCGATCTACCGCTGGTACGGCGAGCACGGTCCCGCGCTGCTCGAGTCCGACACCCTCGATGTGCCGGACGCCCGCCTCAACCGGGTGACCTACGAGCCGGTCGGCCCGCTGGTCGGCATCATGCCGTGGAACTACCCCTACTACCAGGTGGCCCGGTTCGCGGCGCCCAACCTGCTGCTGGGCAACACCATCGTGCTCAAGCACGCGAGCATCTGCGCCCGCTCGTCGGCGGCGATCGAGAAGGTCCAGCGCGGAGCCGGCCTCCCCGAGGACGCCTACGTCAACGTGTACGCCTCCAGTGACACGGTGGCCGAGATGATCGCCGACCCCAGGATCAAGGGCGTCTCCCTCACCGGCAGCGAGGGCGCCGGCGCCGCGGTGGCCACCGTCGCCGCGAAGAACCTCAAGCCCAGCGTCCTGGAGCTCGGCGGCTCGGACCCGCTCGTCGTCCTGGACGCCGACGACCTCGACGAACTGGTCGAGACCGTGGGCCGGGCGCGGCTGTCGAACTGCGGGCAGGCCTGCAACTCGCCCAAGCGGATCTTCGTGCCCGCGCAGATGAAGGACGACTTCGTCGGGCGGCTGAAGAACCTCTACGAGGAACTGGCCGTCGGGCCCGCCGCCGACGAGGGCACCGAGCTGGGCCCGCTGTCCTCCGAGGACGCGCGCGACGGCGTGGTCGAGCAGGTCCAGCGCGCCGCGGAGCAGGGGGCGACGCTCGTCACGGGCGGCGCGGCGATCGATCGCCCCGGCGCATTCATGCAGCCCGCCGTCCTCACCGACATCACCCCGGAGATGGACGCCTACCGCGAGGAGATCTTCGGCCCCGTCGCCATGGTGTACGGCTACGACTCCGTCGACGAGGCCGTGCGGATCGCCAACGACACCCCGTTCGGTCTGTCCGGCTCGGTGTGGGGAACCGACGTCGACCGCGCCTCCGAGGTGGCCGAGCGGCTCGAGGTGGGGATGGCCTACGTCAACGAACACGGCACGACGATGCCCGGCCTGCCGTTCGGCGGCGTCAAGCGTTCGGGCTACGGCCGCGAGCTCGGCCGCTGGGGACTGACCGAGTTCGCCAACGTCCGGCTCCAGCGGGTGCACTGACCCGGCAACACGCCCACCCCGCGAACGACGACAGGGCCCCGGCTGCACAACGCAGCCGGGGCCCTGTTCGCGCGCGAGGTCGCGTCAGCGAGCCCCGGCGTACGCCTGCGCGAGTCGCGCGATCTTCTGGGCCCGGGCCAGGCGCGGCAGGTCGGCGCCGTCGCGGGCGCGCTCACCGCCGGGACCGAGCTCATCGATCACGGACTCGGCCCACGAGACGTCGGCCGCGGAGGGGGAGAGAACCTCGTTGATGTAGGGCGCCTGGTCCACGCGGAGGCACAGCTTGCCGGTCATGCCCATCTCGACCGCGTGCTCGGCGGCGTCCTTGAGGACCTGCGTGTCATTGGAGATGGTCGGCCCGTCGATGGGCGGGGCCACGCGCGCGATCCGGCTGGCCACCACGAACTGCGAGCGCGTGTACGCCAGTGCGATCTGCGACGACCCGATGCCCGTGTCGCGACGGAAGTCACCGACGCCGAACGCCAGCCGCACCACCTGCTCGGACTTGGCGATCTCGGCGGCCTGGGCGAGACCGTCGGCCGACTCCACCAGCGCGACGATCGGGGTGTTCTCGGCCAGACGCGCGGCAGTGAGGGAGACGTGCTCGGCGTTCTCGGTCTTGGCCAGCATCACGCCGTCCAGCCCGGGGCAGTGCCCGAGCGCCATGAGGTCCTTCTCCCATTCGGGGGACCGGACGTCGTTGATGCGGATCCACGCGTGGTTCCCGGCCTCGAGCCACTGACGGACCTCACGACGGGCCCGTTCCTTCTCGGACTGCCGACACCCGTCTTCCACGTCGAGGACCACCACGTCCATCTCCGAGTTGACGGCGGCGTCGAAGCGCTCGGACTTGTCCGCGGGCAGCAGCAGCCACGAACGGGCGATGGTCGGTGGGATGGTCGACATGGGGCTCATGGGTTCCGGTCATCCTTTGGTCGTGAGGCGGCGACGATCGCGCTGGCAACCTCCCCACGATACGCCGGGCGCCCCCGGCGGGCGCATGCGGGAACGACTCTCACATCGCGGGTGCGGTGACCAGCTGGATCAGGTTGCCGCAGGTGTCGTCGAGGACCAGTGCCCACACCGGGCCCATCTCGGTGGGGGGTTGCACGATCCGGGCGCCCCGCTCCTTCAGTTCGTCGTGGGCCCGGTGGATGTCGTCCACCTCGAACTGCGCGGCCGGGATGCCGTCGGCGTGCAGGGCGGTGGCGTACGCGCGCGCCGCCGGGTGCTGGTCGGGCTCGAGCAGCAGCTGCGTGCCACCCGGGTCGCCCGGGTCCACCACCGTCAGCCAGCGGAAGTCCCCGGCCGGGAGATCGTGCTTGATCACGAAGCCCAGGACCTCTGTGTAGAAGGCCAGTGCGCGGGTCTGGTCGTCGACGTGGACGGAGGTCACTGTGATGCGCGGCATACTCCCCACGGTAGGTCGGCAGGCGTCCGTCGGCATCCGCTCCGGGGCCCGCCGGAGCCCATTGCTGACAGGAACTGTCCGCAAAGCGAGCGGTGAGTGTTGACTCGGACGCGGGCGGGGGACACCCTTTCTAGGTGAGCACCCGATCCTCCTCCGCGCCTGCGATAGAAGCAGAGCACCTCGTGAAGCGCTTCGGTGATTTCACCGCCGTGGACGACATCTCGTTCACGGTCCCCACCGGAACCGTCCTCGGGCTGCTCGGCCCCAACGGCTCCGGCAAGACGACCACCATCCGGATGATGACCACGCTGAGCCCGCCGACCTCGGGAACCGCCCGGGTCGCCGGGCACGATGTGCTGCGTGAGCCGGCGCAGGTCCGCAAGGCGATGGGGCTGACGGCCCAGTCGGCGACGGTGGACGAGTTGCTCACCGGGCGCGAGAACCTCCGCCTCATCGGCGACCTCTACGGCCTGCCCAAGAGGGCGGTCAAGGCGCGCGCGGACGAACTGCTCGAGAAGTTCTCCCTGGCCGACGCCGCCACCAGGGTCGCGAAGAGCTACTCCGGCGGAATGCGGCGTCGGCTCGACCTCGCGGCGAGCCTCGTCGCCGCCCCGCCCGTGTTGTTCCTGGACGAGCCGACCACGGGGCTCGACCCGCGGTCGCGCAATGAACTATGGGACGTCCTGCGGGGCCTCGTGCGGGACGGCACGACGTTGCTGCTGACCACGCAGTACCTCGACGAGGCCGACCAGCTGGCCGACCGGGTGATCGTCATCGACCCCGGCAGCGTCATCGCCGACGGGACGCCGTTGCAGCTCAAGGACCGTTCGGGCGCGGCGAGCCTGGTGGTCACGGTGTCCCGACCGGACGACGTGGACGAGGCCGCCCGCGTCCTGGCGGGGCGCATCGAGGATCTGCACGTCGACCGGGACGCGCGCCGTCTCACCGCGCCGTCGGAGGGGGTCTCGGCCCTGGCCGCGATCGCGGCGGACTTCACCGAGGCGGGTATCGAGCTCGACGACATCGGCCTGCAACGGCCGAGCCTCGACGACGTCTTCCTCTCCCTCACGGGCCGCAAAGCGGAGGACCCGCAGACCGACACCACCGATCAGGAGACCCGGGTATGAGCACCGTCGCCGACCCCGCCACCACGTCCCCCGAGCGGGAGCACTTCTCCGTCCCGGTCCGTCCCGACGGGCCCTCGTTCGGCCGGCAGATCTCCGCGCTGGTGCGCCGCAACCTCTTCCACATCAGGCGCCAGCCGGAGAACCTCGCCGACGTCACCATCCAGCCGGTGATGTTCGTCCTGCTGTTCGCGTTCGTCTTCGGCGGTGCGATCGCTGTGGCGGGCAGCGGGGACTACCGGGAGTGGCTGCTGCCGGGGATCATGGCGCAGACCATGGCGTTCTCGTCGTTCGTCGTGGCCTCCGGGCTGTGCAACGACCTCAACAAGGGGATCATCGACCGCTTCCGGACGCTGCCCATCCAGCGATCGTCGATCCTCATCGCGCGCAGTGCGTCCAGCCTCATCCACTCCTCGATCGGCGTGGTCGTCATGTCGCTGACGGGCCTCATCGTGGGGTGGAGGATCCGCAGCGGGCTCCTCGACGCGCTGCTGGGGTACCTCATCCTGCTGGGCTTCGGCTTCGTCATGATCTGGATCGGCATCGTCGTGGGCTCGAGGCTCAAGACGATCGAGGCGGTGAACGGCGTCATGTTCACCACGACGTTCCCCATCACGTTCGTCGCCAACACCTTCGCCCCGCCGGAGTCGATGCCCGTGTGGTTGCGGGCGATCGCGGAGTGGAACCCGCTCTCCTCGGTCGTGCAGGCGATGCGTGAGCTCTGGGGGAACGCTCCGGCGGTCGGTCCGGACGCCGCCCTGCCGTTGCAGCACCCGGTGCTGGCGTCACTGTTGTGGATCGTCGGCCTGACGGTGGTGATCGCCCCGATAGCGATCAAGGCCTTCGACGCCCGCACCCGCGATTAGCGCGCCGGTCAGCCCGCCGACGAGCCCGCCGACGGGAGAGCCGGTACCGTCTCAGCGCTTCTTCCCGGGCGAGACGCGGATGGTGATCGAGCCGGTGATGGGCTCGACCCCGGCGTCGTCGACGAACGTCAGCGGGACCTCGACGTCCTGTCCGCTGGTGAAAGTCGAGAAGTCCGGCATGTCCGTCCACTCGGCGGTGACGGTCATGCCGCCGGTCGACATGGCGGGGTAGCGCACGTTCATCCCGACGGGGATCCATCGGTGGGTGGTGGGAACCGTGGCCTCGGCGAGCATGCCCACGGCCATCTCGGCGAGGTTGCACGCCGCGATCACGTGGAAGGTGCCGATGTGGTTGCGGTTGCCCCACCAGCCGGGTCCGCGGACGACGCAGCGGCCCGGTCGGAGTTCGACGACGTGCGGGTACGCCGTGCGGAAGTACGGGGCCTTGAGGCTCACCGCCGCGCTGAACAGGCGGGAGCCGAACGGGAGCCGGGTGGCGGTCTTCCACAGCCGGTAGGTGGAGGTGTCGGCGTGGTGGGTGGGGGAGGTGTCGGAGTCGGTCACGACGACGAGGTTACCCGCCGGTAAGTTCAGCGCGGTCGCCCACTGGGCTCGAACGCGTCCTCTCGGGCGAGGATCTGTGTCCCGTGACGCAGGAGCTCGTGGAGGCGATCCTGGTCGGCTCCGGGCTCGGCCACCCACAGGCGGTAGGCCGACAGCCCGATCCCCAGCGCGGCGTGCGCGGTCGCGGCGGGCACGAGATCGTCCACCGCCTGGCCGAGCCTGGCGGCGACGAACCCGGCCACGGCCCGGCGCCAGTCGGCGTACACGAGGGTCGAGTGCGCCTGCAGTTCGTCCACGCCGAGCAGGAGGCGCATCCGTAGTCGGTGCGCCTCCGTCTGCTCGCGGGGGAACGTGTTGAACGCGATGAGTGCGTCGGCGAGGGCGTCGCGCAGTGGCGTCTGCTCGGGCACGTCGGCGAGGTACTCCAGCATGAGGTCGATCTGCTCGTCGAACTCGCCCCAGGCGATGGCGGCCTTGCCGGGGAAATAGCGGAACAGCGTGCGGCGGGAGATGTGCGCGGCCTCGGCGATCTGGTCGACGCTGGTCGCGTCGTAGCCCTGCCGGGCGAACAGGTCGAGGGCCACGTCGACGATGGAGGCGCGCGTGGTCGACGGCCGACGTCCCGGGGGCCGTGTCCCGGTTCCGGGCAGTTCCGGCATTCCCATGACACGAGAGCCTAGATGAGTGACCCTTGCCACTGGCACTAAGTGCCAATATGATGCAGATCTCACCGGAAACCGGTGGGATGTCGCCGGAGTGCCAGACGAGAGGACACGTCATGGAGAACACGCAGAACACCGAGGTCGTGCTGGAGGAGGCCCTCATCGAGGAGGTCTCCATCGACGGCATGTGTGGGGTCTACTGAGATGACCTCCGCAGCAGCGCCGGCCGACGCCGAGCAGTCAGCCGCCCCGGCGGAATTCGACCTCGACGCCGGCTGGCGCCTGCACCCCGGGGTGGCGCTCCGGCCCGAGCCGTTCGGGGCACTGCTCTACCACTTCCACACCCGCAAGCTCAGCTTCCTCAAGTCGCCGACCATCGTCGAGGTGGTCCGCACCCTCGCCGACCACCCCACTGCGCGCGCCGCCTGTGCCGCCGCCGGGGTGTCGATCGATGATCCGGCGACAGCGCGGCTGTACCTGCACGCGCTCGGCCAGCTCGCCGCCTCGCGCATGATCGAGGAGACCTCATGACCAGCATGCTCGACCGTCCCGTCCCGGCGCCCGTCGGCCGCCTCGTCGACCAGTTCGAGCGCGGGCTCGACGCGCCGATCTGCCTGACCTGGGAACTCACCTACGCCTGCAACCTCGCCTGCGTGCACTGCCTGAGCTCCTCCGGTCGCCGTGACCCGCGCGAGCTCAGCACCGAGCAGTGCAAGGCGATCATCGACGAGCTGCAGAAGATGCAGGTCTTCTACGTCAACATCGGCGGAGGCGAGCCCACGGTCCGCTCCGATTTCTGGGAGCTGGTCGACTACGCCACCAGCCACCAGGTGGGCGTGAAGTTCTCCACCAACGGTGTCCGTATCGACGAGAAGGTCGCCAGGCGCCTGGCCGCGAGCGACTACGTGGACGTCCAGATCTCCATCGACGGTGCGACCGCGGAGGTCAACGACGCGGTCCGCGGCCCGGGGTCCTTCGACATGGCCTGCCGTGCGCTGCAGAACCTCAAGGACGCCGGCTTCACCGACGCCAAGATCTCGGTGGTGGTGACGCGCGAGAACGTCACCCAGCTGGACGAGTTCAAGGCGCTGGCCGACAAGTACGACGCGACCCTGCGCATCACCCGCCTGCGCCCGTCGGGCCGCGGCGCCGACGTGTGGGACGACCTGCACCCGCTGCCCGAGCAGCAGAGGGACCTGTACGACTGGCTGGTCGCGAACGGCTCCGACGTGCTCACGGGTGACAGCTTCTTCCACCTGTCGGCGTTCGGTGAAGGCCAGGGCTCGCTTCCCGGGCTCAACCTGTGCGGTGCCGGCCGTGTGGTGTGCCTGATCGACCCGATCGGCGACGTCTACGCCTGTCCGTTCGCCATCCACGAGGAGTTCCTCGCCGGCAACGTCGTCGCCGACGGCGGGTTCGAGACGGTGTGGCAGACCTCGGAGTTGTTCCGTGAGCTGCGCGAGCCGCAGTCGGCCGGGGCGTGTGCGTCCTGCGACTTCTATGACAGTTGCCGGGGTGGCTGCATGGCGGCCAAGTTCTTCACCGGGCTGCCGATGGACGGCCCGGACCCCGAGTGCGTCCAGGGGTACGGAGAGGGACTGCTCGCGGCTGAGCGCAGCATCCCCGACCCGTCGCAGGACCACACCCGGCCCATGGGACTCGCGGCGCGTAAGCAGCCCACCGGCCCGGTGCCGCTGACCCTCGTCACGACACCACCGCGCCGGCCCACCAGCCTGTGCGACGAGTCCCCGATCTGAAACCGGCCCGCCCGGACGAACCCCGCTGGCCCGGACCAACCCCGCAAGACCGGACGAACCCCCTAGAAGGAGCACCCACCACCGTGTCCCGCCTGTCGAAGATCGCCGAGGCCAACCCCTGGCGCCAGAACCCGTGGTTCGAGTCGGTCGCGGAGGCCCAGCGCCGCGCGAAGAAGAAGCTGCCCAAGAGCGTGTACATGGCGCTCGTCGGCGGAAGCGAAGCGGGGGTGACCATCCGCGACAACATGGACGCCTTCACCGAGCTCGAGCCCAAGCCCCACGTGATCGGCGCCAAGCAGGACCGCGAGATGGCCACCACGGTGATGGGCCAGCCCATCAGCCTGCCGGTGATGATCTCGCCGACCGGCGTCCAGGCCGTCACGCCGGACGGCGAGGTGGACGTGGCCCGCGCCGCGGCCGCCCGCGGCACGGCGATGGGACTGAGCTCGTTCGCGTCCAAGCCGATTGAGGAGGTCATCGCGGCCAACCCGCAGACCTTCTTCCAGGTGTACTGGCTCGGCGGCAAGGAGAAGGTGCTGGAGCGGCTGGAGCGCGCCAAGGCCGCCGGGGCGGCGGGCGTCATCCTCACCACCGACTGGTCGTTCTCGATGGGCCGTGACTGGGGCAGCCCGGCCATCCCGGAGAAGCTCGACGCCAGGGCCATGATCACCCTCGCCCCGCAGATCGCCGTGCGTCCCCGCTGGGCCGCCGAATGGGCCCGCGACGTGGTGGTCAACAAGCGGTTCCCCGATCTGACGACCCCCAACCTGGTGGGCAAGGGCGAGATGGGCCCGACGTTCTTCGGTGCCTACGGCGAGTGGATGGGCACCCCGCCGGCCACGTGGGAGGACATCGCCTGGGTCGTGGAGAACTACGACGGACCGGTCATGCTCAAGGGCATCACCCGGGTCGACGACGCCAAGCGGGCCGTCGACGCCGGGGTCACCGCGATCTCCGTCTCCAACCACGGCGGCAACAACCTCGACGCCACCCCGGCGTCCATCCGGTGCCTCGCGCCGATCGCCGACGAGGTGGGCGATCAGGTAGAGGTCCTGCTCGACGGCGGCATCCGTCGCGGTTCGGACGTGGCCAAGGCACTCGCGCTCGGTGCCCGGGCCGTGATGATCGGTCGCGCGTACCTGTGGGGGCTCGGGGCCAACGGCCAGGCGGGAGTGGAGAACGTCCTCGACATCATGCGTTCCGGACTCGACTCGAGCCTCATCGGGCTGAGCAAGTCCTCGATCTCCGAGCTGAACCGCGACGACTACGTCATCCCCGACGACTTCATGCGCCGTCTCGGCGTCTGACCCACCACCACGGAAGAGAAGGACACCCCCTGTAGTGGGAGATTTCGACGGCAAGGTCGTCTACATCACCGGTGTGGCCCGCGGCCAGGGCCGCAAGCACGCGATCCGCTTCGCGCGCGAGGGCGCCAGGATCATCGGCCTGGACCTGTGTGACTCGCCGTCCGAGTACGTGAAGTACCGGGCC
This sequence comes from Dietzia sp. IN118, assembly GCF_032905965.1. NCBI lineage: Bacteria > Bacillati > Actinomycetota > Actinomycetes > Mycobacteriales > Dietziaceae > Dietzia > Dietzia sp. IN118. The sequence goes on from NZ_JAUMSR010000001.1 coordinate 906,210, forward strand.
GCCACCGAGGACGACCTGGCCACCACCATCGAGCGCGTGGAGGCCGAGGGAGGGGAGATCCTCGCCGAGGTCGGTGACGTCCGCGACCTGGCGTTCCAGCAGGCCCTCGTGGCCCGCGGCGTGGAGCGCTTCGGTGGCCGCCTGGACGTGGTGATCGCCAACGCGGGCATCTGCAACTGGGGCAAGGTCTGGGAGCTCGACGAGCAGCAGTGGCAGGACACCCTCGACATCAACCTCACGGGGTACTGGAAGACGCTGCGTGCGGCGATCCCGCACATGCTCTCCGCCGGTAACGGCGGGTCGATCATCCTGGTGAGCTCGGTGGCCGGTCTCAAGGCCATGCCGGTGCAGTCGCCCTACTCGGCGTCCAAGTACGGCGTGGTGGGCCTGGCCCAGACCGCGGCGAAGGAGCTCGGCGAGCACGGTATCCGGGTCAACACGATCCACCCCTACGGTGTCCAGACGCCGATGGGCGCGGAGGACCCCGACGCGCTCGAGGTGTTCAACACCATGCCGCAGTTCCTGCCGCACTTCACGCCGATCCTGGGGATGGGCATGGCCACCACCGACGACATCTCGGACTCGGTGATGTTCCTCGCCTCGGACGCCTCGCGGACCATCACCGCCTCGACCTTCACCGTCGACATGGGCGCGATCAAGGTCTGACCCGACGTGACGGGCGCGATCGGCGCGACCGGCCGGGCCGGTGCGGGAGTGCTTGCGGTGCTGCCCCTCGGGGCGACCGAGCAACACGGCCCGCACCTGCCGCCGGAGACGGACACCCTCCTGGCCACCGCGACCGCCCGCGCCCTCGCCCCCGGTGACGTCCGTGTGCTCCCCGGCCTCGCCTACGGTGCGAGCGGGGAGCACCAGGCGTTCGACGGGACCGTGTCGATCGGCACCGAGGCCCTCGCCGGGACGATCATCGAGCTCGGCCGGTCGGTGAGCGCCTGGGCGGACCGGCTCGTCGTGGTCAACGGGCACGGCGGCAACGTCGACGCACTGCGCCTCGCGGTACCCCGACTCCGCTACGAGGGCCGCGACGCCGCCTGGCTGCCCTGCCGCACGAGCGAGGACCCCACGGACACCCACGCCGGTCACGCCGAGACCTCGCTCCTGCTGCATCTGCACCCCGACCTCGTGCGGGTCGACCTCGCCGCGCCCGGATGTGTCGAACCGTTGCCGCGGATCCTGCCCGCCCTCCGCGAGGGTGGCGTCGCGGCGGTGAGCCCGAACGGGGTGCTGGGCGACCCCACCACCGCCTCCGCCGACGAGGGCCGGCGCCTGTGGGAGGCGCTGCTCGACGACGCCCGCGGCCGCCTCGGACGCTGGCGGCCGGGGGAGGACGGGATGCTGCGATGAGCGAGGTCCCCCACGTTCTGCTCGACCGTCGTACCCGGGTATTGCGCCGTGGCGACGTCGTGCGGGTGCTGGGTGGCGACCCGGTCACCCTGATCACGCCGTCGCCGGCCGTGTCGGCTCTCCTGGACGGCGGCGAGACGGTCGCCACCGACACCCCCGCGGGTGCGGCCCTCGCGCGTGCCCTCACGGACCGGGGGATGGCCCACCCCGCCGGCACCGCGACGGGCACCCGTCCGCTGGCGGCCGTCGCGGTGGTGGTCCCCGTCCGTGACGACGCCGCCGGGGTCGCCGCGCTCTCGAAGGCGCTCGCGCCGGAACTCGCCCGCGGACTGCACCTCGTCGTCGTCGACGACGGCTCCACGCCGCCCCTGACCACCTCCGCCTCCCTGACCACCCCCGCCACCCCGGCCACCTCCGTCACCCCGGCCGCCACCACAATCCTGCGCCACGACGAGTCGAGGGGACCCGCCGCCGCCCGCAACGCGGGCACCGCCGCGGCCGTCGGGGCCGGGGCGCAGGTGGTGGTCTACCTCGACGCCGATGTGATCCCGCTGCCCGGGTGGCTCGACGTCCTGCTCGCCCGCCTCGACGACCCCCGGGTCGCCGCGGTCGCGCCCCGCATCGTGGCCGCCGAACCGGGGCGGTTCTGGGTACGCGGGTACGAGACGGCCCGCTCCGCGTTGGACATGGGGCCCGAGCCTGCGAGGGTCCGACCCCGCACACGGGTGGCGTACGTCCCCAGCGCGGCGCTCGCGGTACGACCCGACCGGTTGCCGCCCCCTCCCGAGGGCGGGGGAATCGGCCCGTTCGACGAACGCATGCACGTCGCCGAGGACGTGGACCTGTGTTGGCGCACCGATGCCGCGGGAATCCATCTCCGCTACGAGCCGGCCGCCCGCGTGGCCCACCGGCATCGTACCTCGCTCGGCGCGGTGGTGGCGCGGCGCGCGTTCTACGGGCGTGGAGCGGCACCGCTCGCAGAAGGCCACGGGGCCGCCGTGGCGCCCGCGGTGGCCGCACCGTGGTCCCTCGCCGTGGCGATCGGGGTGTGGAGCGCTACGCCGGTGGGGTCGCTGGTCGCGGCCGGTGCGATCGGGAGGTCGTGGTGGCGGACCCGCGGCCTCACCGGGGACGGTCGCGCGGCCGCCGGGTTGGTCGCCCGGGGCGCCGGGGCGTCGGTCCGTCAGCTACCGCAGGCACTACTACGCCCGTATTGGCCGGTCACGGCGGCCGCGCTCGCCGCCACCGCCCGGTCCCGTTCCCACGCGGCTCGCGGCCTGCGCCAGCGTCTCCTCGCCGCGGCGGTGGCCGAGGGTCTGTGGCACTGGTGGACCGCCCGGGAACCCGGACGGCTGCCGATCGACGAACCCCTCGGGCACGTCCTGCTCCATCGCCTCGACGACCTGGCCTACGGTGTCGGCGTGTGGCGGTCGGCGTGGGCCGCGCGCTCGCTCGACGCACTGCGACCGGACGTCACGCGGTGAGCGGCGGCGCGCGGGCCGACGTGGTGGTGGTCGGCGCGGGCCCGGCCGGCTGCGTGATGGGCCGCCGCCTCGCCGAGGCCGGTGCCGACGTCCTCCTGGTGGAGTCCGGCACCGCGAGCGCCTCGCCGCGCGCGGGCCTGCTCGACGTGGGTCCGGGGTCGCAGGTCGTCGCCCGTCATCGCGCCACACTCGGCGAGGCGAGACTCGACCTGCCCCGCGGCCGCACCCTCGGCGGGTCCGGAGCGGTCAACGGCGGGTACTGCACCCCGGCCCGGCCGGCGGACCTCGCGGAGTGGGGTCCGGACTGGCCGCGGCGGTACGCGGTGGGACTGGCCCGGGCCGCCGAGCGCCTCCGACCCGGCCTGGCGCCGATGGGGCCGGTCGCCGCGCAGGTGGCCGCCGCGTTCCCCGGCCGCGTGTCCGCGATCGGTCAGGCGCGCCGGGGCCCGCGGCGCGTCACCGCGTTCGACGCCTGGGACCCGTCCGGCGCGGGGGCCCGGGTGCGCACCGGGGCGACCGTCCGCCGGCTCCGGTGGGAGGGCGGGCGCGTCGCCGGACGGTGTGACGGCGTGGTGCTCGACGACGACGAGGAGATCGGTGCCGGACAGGTGGTGCTGTGTGCGGGGGCGATCGGGACGGCCGCCCTGCTGACGGGGTCCGGGATCGGGCCGTCCACCGGACACCCGGTCGGCCTCGGGGTGCAGGAGCATCCGGAGCTGCTGCTGGACCTGCCCGCGGACGTCCTGTCGGAGCGGGACCGGTACCCGGGTGGCGGCCCGGCCGCACCGGCGGGGCTGCCGCCCCTGCTCTCCCATGTCGTCCGGCTGCAGCTTGCCGCGGCGGCCGAGGTCGAGATCCGTCCCTACGCCGTCCCCCTGCACCACGTCATCCCGGGCCTCGAGCCGGCGCCGCGCCGGATCGGGGTGGCACTGATGACCCCGGTCGGTCGTGGACGGATCGGCGACGACGGGACCGTGCACCTGTCCGAGGACCCGCACGACGCGGCCGTCCTCGCCGGGGCCGCCGCGATGGTGGCGGAGCGGATGGGCCTGGACGGGGACGTCACGGTCTCGACCTCGCAGCACCTGTCCGGCACCGCGCGGGTCGGGGAGGTGCTCGACGACTCCGGACGTGTCCTGGGGGTGCAGGGGCTGCGGGTGGCCGATGCGTCGGCGCTGCCCTCGCTGCCGCGGTGCGGCCCCTACTACACGGTCCTGGCGGTGGCCGAGGACCTCGCTACGCGGGTGATCGCCGAGCGGGCGTGGTAGAACGGCACGAGAACACGTTCCACCGATGGGGTGGGCGCCATCCCGGGAGGCCCGTACATGTCGAGTACCGAGACGATCTGCGAACCGCGGCAGTTCACGGTGGAACGCGACGGCGGTGTCACGCTGGTCGGCGAGGTGTGGGATCCGGTGGATCCGGCGGGCGACTCGCTCGACCCGGTCGAGGAGATCCTCATGCTGCACGGGGGTGCCCAGACCCGCCACGCGTGGAGCCGCGCCGCCCGCCGGCTGTCGGGGGAGGGGTACAGGGTCACCGCGATGGACGCCCGTGGTCACGGGGACAGTGACTGGGATCCGGAGGGTGACTACGACATCCACCGGCTGGCCGCGGACCTCGAGGCGATCGTCGCCGAGCGGTTCCCCTCCCGGCGTCCGGTGATCGTCGGCGCGTCCCTCGGCGGGATGACCGCGATGCTCTCGCTGGGCACCGGCAAGGACGTCGCCCGTGCGCTCGTCCTGGTGGACGTCACCCCGAAGCTTGAGGCAAAGGGTGTCGAGCGGGTCGGGGAGTTCATGCGCTCCGGGTTTAACGGGTTCGCCAGTCTCGAGGAGGCCGCCGACGCGATCGCCGCCTACCAGCCGCAGCGCAAGCGACCGCCTAATCCCGAGGGCCTGCGCAAGAACCTCCGGCTGCGCGAGGACGGACGGTGGCACTGGCACTGGGACCCCCGCTTCGCCGGTTGCGCCTCGGCCGACAACGCGGAACTCGGCAACGCCTTTTTCGAGGAGCTCGTCCCGCACATCACGCAACCGACCCTGCTCATCCGGGGCTCGGCGTCGGACATCGTCAGTGACGAGTCGGTGCGGCACCTGCGGGGGCTGCTCCCGCACGCGTACACGATGGAGGTGCCCGACGCCGGGCACATGGTCGCGGGCGACGACAACGCGGTCTTCCTCGACCAGCTCGAGAAGTTCCTCGCCGAGGTCCTCGACTCGCCGCCCCGCCGGGAGACGTCCCGGGAGGCGTGAGGCCAGGGGGGAGCTGGGAATAACCCGCCTCCGGCGACGTTGTCACTGACTACGCGCGGCATTCATACCCCCAGAGGTATGGATTGTCGCGGAAGGTCGTCGCCGGCGCGGGCTGTCCGTAGGCTGGCGGCGTAACGAGACGGGACGAGAGCCGCCCCGTCCGCGCTAGGAGGGCATTCGTATGAGCACCGTCGACATCACGACCGCCGAGTTCGAGAAGACCGTCACCGAGAACGACATCGTCCTGGTGGACTTCTGGGCCGAGTGGTGTGGCCCGTGCAAGGCGTTCGGTCCGGTCTACGAGAAGGTCTCGGGCAAGAACCCCGAGCTGACCTTCGCCAAGGTGGATACCGACGCCGAGCAGCAGCTCGGAGCGATGCTGCAGATCCAGTCCATCCCGACGCTCATGGCGTTCCGCGAGGGCATCGCGGTGTTCCGCCACTCGGGTGCCATCCCGGAGCAGGCTCTGGACGACCTGGTCGAGCAGATCAAGGGGCTCGACATGGACGAGGTCCGCAAGGCCGTCGAGGAGGCGCAGGCGCAGCAGGGTGACGCGCAGCCCTGATCGGCGGGTCGATCCACTCTCCTGACGGGACGACGGCGGCGGCGGGGTCCCGCCGGAACACGTTCCGGTAACCACCCCACGGGGTTCACCTATGGGGCTAACGTTGCTAGAACACGTTCCAGTGACGGGCTTCGCCCCGTCGCGCCCGGAGGGAGTTCAATGAAGACCAAGGCCGCCATCGTCCGAGAGCTCGGCAAGCCGTTCGAGATCGTCGAGGCCGAGCTCGACGGACCCAACTTCGGCGAGGTGCTCGTCAAGTGGAAGGTCGCCGGCCTCTGCCACTCGGACCTGCACATCACCAGCGGCGACCTGCCGGGTCGCCTGCCGATCGTCGGCGGTCACGAGGGTGCGGGCGTCGTCGAGGCGGTCGGTGACGGCGTCACCCACGTTCAGCCCGGCGACCACGTGGTGGGGTCGTTCATCCCTGCCTGTGGCAAGTGTTCGGCCTGCGCGCGCGGGATGACCAACCTCTGCGACGGTGGCCTCAACGGCACCATCGGTGAGATGGCCGACGGCCGCTACCCGTTCGCACTGGACAACGGCGAGACCGCCGGTGCCATGTGCACCCTGGGTACGTTCTCGCAGTACACCGTGGCCAACATGAACTCGGTGGTCAAGGTCCAGGACTGGATACCCTTCGAGGTCGCGGCCCTGGTGGGTTGTGGCGTCACCACCGGCTGGGGTTCCGCCGTCTACTCCGCCGACGTCCGGGCCGGCGACACCGTCGTAGTGTTCGGCATCGGTGGCATCGGCATCAACGCCATCCAGGGCGCCAAGCACGCGGGCGCCCGGTTCATCCTCGCCATCGACACCGACGAGTCGAAGCTGGCCAAGGCCAAGGAGTTCGGCGCCACCCACGTCTACACGGACGTCGACGAGGCCAAGGCCGAGCTGCCGGGCCTGACCTGGGGCACGATGGCGGAGAAGGCCATCATCACCATCGGCGTGGCCGACGCGAAGGTCACCGCCGACGCGACCGACATGGTCGGTAAGCGCGGCGTCGTCGTGCTCACCTCGATGGGCGGCCTCGACAACCAGTCGATCTCCCTGCCCGGCCTGTTCGTCTCGCAGTACGAGAAGGTCATCAAGGGCTCGCTCTTCGGCTCCGCCAACGCCTTCCACGACATCCCCAACATCCTGCGTCTGTGGGACGAGAAGCAGCTCAAGCTGGACGAGCTCATCACGCACCGCTTCACCCTCGACCAGGTCAACGAGGGCTACGAGATCATGGAGCGCGGCGGCGAGGGCATGGTCCGCGGGATCATCGTCCACGACGACTGACCGTCAGCTGGGCCGACAGTAACCGGCACTCGCGGAAATATACCCCCGCGGGTACACTGGAGTCATCCGGTGGACCTACGGGGGTCTCGCGTCAGTCCACCTTCACCGTCCGAGACCATCAGTGACCCACGAGAGGCACGACGATGTCAGAAACCGAGCGGGCAGTGTCCGACAAAGCAGTGTCCGACAAAGCAGTGTCCGCAAAAGCTGTGTCCGAGCCCAGGCAGCAGGTCCTCAACAGGTTGCGCCGCGCGCGCGGCCAGCTCAACGCGGTGATCGACATGGTCGAGCAGGAACGCTCGTGCAAGGAGATCGTCACCCAACTCGCGGCGGTGTCCAAGGCGCTGGACCGTGCGGGGTTCAAGATCATCAGCGAGAACATCCAGGAGTGCATCACCCGCGACGGCGAACCCGGCGCGGACGGGGTGGACCTGCCCGAGCTCGAGAAGCTGTTCCTCTCGCTCGCCTGACCACCGCCCGGCGCCGTGGCAGGCTGGGGGACGACACCGGAGACCAGAACCGACAAGACCAGCACCGACGACACCGGAGGTAGTCGACATGGACATCGGAATCGGCACGTTCACCGAGATGGAGTTCGACGAGGCGGTGGAGGCGACCCGTGCTGCGCTCGCCGACCGCGGGTTCGGGATCCTCCACGAGATCGACCTCACGGCCACCCTGAAGAACAAGATCGACAAAGACATCGAGCGTGTCCTCATCCTCGGCGCCTGCAATCCCGGGTTCGCGGGGAAGGCGTTCGACGTGAGCAAGGACGTCGCCCTGATGATCCCGTGCAATGTGGTGATCCGCGAGTCCGGCGGCGGCTGCGTGATCGAGGCCCAGAACCCGGATCTCCTCTCGCAGGTCATCTCCGGTGGCCTGCAGGACCTCGCCGACGAACTGACCACCGACATGCGCTCGATGATGAAGGACCTCACGCGCTGAGTAACCTGGGGGCATGAACCCGGAGCAGGACAACGACCCACGGACCCTGGCCCAGCGGCGCCTCGAGGCGATGGTGGGGCGAGGTGAGTTGTCGCTCGCCGAGTTCTCGGACCGAGCGGCCAAGATCTGGGCCGCGACCTGCCCCGCGGAACTCGAGGTGGCGCTGAGCGGTCTCCCCGCCGACCGGCCCGGCCCGGCACAGCACGCCCGACCGGCGCCGGTCGGCCCGGTGCATTCCGCGCCGCCGGCCACCCGTCCCGGCAGCGCGATCACCGTGGACGAGAGCCAGAAGAGGACCTCCGTCTTCGACACCCTCAAGCGCGAGGGCCGCTGGATGCTGCCGGACGACTACCGACTGACGTCGTGGCTGGGTGAGATCTACCTCGACGCCCGAGAGGCCGTCGTCGACCGCCCGCGCACCCACCTCCAACTGGATCTGTGGGGCGCCAACGCCAAGATCCTTCTCCCGCCCGGGGTCTCGGTGTCGATCACCGGCAACCGGACCATGAGCGAGCTGAGGATCGACGAGGGGCGCTACGACGTCTACGGCGGTCCCCACCTGGACATCGAGATCAACGGGTTCATGGCGGGCGCGAAGATCAAGATCCTCGCCGCGGGGGAGAAGATCCCCAAGACCTGGAAGTGGTTCTAGGAGATTCTCCGGCGACGCCACACGGTGTGCCGGTGCCGCACCTCGTCGTCGTACCCCTCGACCCGACTCCGTGGGTCGGTGATCCATTCGCCGACCTCGACCAGTTCCCAGGCGTCGTCCAGTTCGGGCGCCAGCACAACGCCCGGCGCCTCGGCGTCGATCTCGGTCACCAGACACTCGTCCGCGGCGGACAGCGCCGCGGCGTAGATCTGGCCGCCGCCCATCACCGCGGCCTCCGGGCCTGCGAGTTCCAGGGCGCGCTCCACGGACCCGGCGCGTTCGGCGCCGTCGGCCGACCAGTCGGCGTCCCGCGTGCACACGACGTTGCGACGGCCGGGCAGGGGGCGGAACCGCTCCGGGATCGAGTCCCACGTCGCGCGGCCCATCACCACGGGACGCCCGACGGTGGCCTGCTTGAAGAACGCGAGGTCCTCGGGGATGTGCCACGGCATGTCTCGGCCGTCACCGATCACCCCGCCGCGGGCCTGCGCCCACACCATCCGCACGGTCACCGCAGTCGTCCGCCGGATCAGACCGCGACCGGGGCCTTGATGCCCGGGTGGTGCTCGTAGCCGACGACCTCGAAATCCTCGAAGGTGTAGTCGAAGATCGACGGGGCGCGGTTCAGCCGCAGCTCGGGGTAGGGGTACGGCTCCCGCGAGAGCTGTGTGCGGACCTGCTCGACGTGGTTGTCGTAGATGTGACAGTCGCCGCCGGTCCAGATGAACTCACCCACTTCGAGACCCACCTGCTGCGCAATCATGTGGGTGAGCAGGGAATAGGAGGCGATGTTGAACGGCACGCCCAGGAAGAGGTCGGCGCTGCGCTGGTACAGCTGACAGCTGAGCTTGCCGTCGGCCACGTAGAACTGGAACAGCAGGTGGCAGGGCGGCAGGGCCATCTCCGACAACTCGCTGACGTTCCACGCGGAGACGATGTTGCGCCGCGAGTCCGGGTCGGCCCTCAGTAGCTCCACCGCCGCGGCGATCTGGTCGATGTGGGCACCGTCGGGGGTCGGCCACGAGCGCCACTGCACCCCGTAGACGGGCCCCAGCTCACCGTCGGCGTCCGCCCACTCGTCCCAGATCGTCACACCGTTCTCGCGCAACCACCCGACGTTGGAGTCGCCACGCAGGAACCACAGCAGCTCGTACGCCACGGACTTGAAGTGCACGCGCTTGGTGGTGATCAGCGGAAACCCCTGCGCCAGGTCGTAGCGCAGCTGGTGGCCGAACAGGCTCCGCGTGCCCGTGCCGGTGCGGTCCGCCTTGGGGGCGCCCTGCTCCAGGACCAACCGCAGCAGGTCCTCGTACGGGGTGGGGACGGTCATGGCGCTCAAGTCTACTCAGGCGGTCCGGTCACGCGGTCCAGACCGGGTGCCCCGCCGTCACGGCGAGCACCTTCTCGGTGAGATCGGGGCGGCACACGAGGATGTCCGGGGAGTACGTGTCGGACTTGTTGAACTCGAGAGGCGACCCGTCGATCCGGGAGGCGTGCAGACCGGCGGCGAGCGCCACGCCGACGGGCGCCGCCTGGTCCCATTCGTTCTGTCCGCCGGCGTGAAGGTAGACGTCGGCGTCGCCGAGCAGGACGGAGAGCATCTTGGCGCCGGCCGACCCCATTGGCCGCACGTGCAGCCCGAGCTCGTCGGCGGCCCCGTGGATCCCGGCGGGCGGGTTGTTGCGACTGATCACCATGGCCCCCGAACTCGGGCCGTCGACGTGATCGACCTGGTCCGACCGGAACACCCGGCCCGCGTCGGGGAGTCCGACGGCGGCGACGGTGGGCCGGCCGTCGACGACGAGCGCGACGTGGACCGACCAGTCCGACCGGCCGGTGGAGAACTCCTTGGTGCCGTCGATCACGTCGATGATCCACACCCGTGACTTGGCGAGGCGGCTGCGATCGTCGGCGACCCCCTCCGAGAGGATCCCGTCGTCCGGTCGGTGCACGGCGAGTACCTCGCCGGTCCAGTCCTCGGCGACGTCGTTCGCCACACGCGCGAGCGAACGTCCGTGCAGCAGGCCGCCCGCGCGGGTGCCCCGGACGATGTCCCCGATGCCGGTGGCGAGGTGGGAAGCCAGGTCGTGGTCGTCGAGATCGCGCATGGGCACACTCTACGGAGCCACGTCCGTGTCTCGGCGTGTGTCGTAGCCGTACGACATCATGTGTTCATGTCCGTCGCCCTGGACCGGTTCCACCCGGCCACCGCCTCCTGGTTCCGTGGTGCGTTCGGCGCGCCCACCGCCGCGCAGTCCGGTGCGTGGGCGGCCCTCGCCGGGGGCGCCCACACCCTGGTCGTCGCACCGACGGGCTCGGGCAAGACGCTGTCGGCGTTCCTCGCCGCGCTCGACGGACTGCTCCTGGGCCCGGCCGAACCCGACCCGGGCAGTGCGGCCGGGAGTGCCCGCGCGTCCGGCCCCGGCACCCGTGTCCTCTACATCTCCCCCCTCAAGGCGCTGGCCGTGGACGTCGAGCGTAACCTCCGGGCTCCGCTGGCGGGGATCGCCCGGGAGGCCGCGGCGCTGGGCACGGAGACGCCGGAGGTGACCGTGGGGATCCGGACCGGTGACACCCCGCCGGACGAGCGACGCCGCCAGCGGGCCAGGCCACCGCACATCCTGGTCACCACGCCCGAGTCATTGTTCCTGCTGCTGACCTCGGCCGCCCGCGAGACCCTGACGGACGTGGACACGGTCATCATCGACGAGATCCACGCGGTCGCCGGCAGCAAGCGCGGCGCGCACCTCGCGCTGAGCCTCGAGCGTCTGGACGAGCTGCTCGACGCGCCCGCGCAGCGGGTGGGGTTGTCGGCGACGGTCCGGCCGCACTCCGAGGTGGCCCGCTTCCTGGCGGGTGAGCGCCCGGTCACCGTGGTGGCACCGCGGTCGGACAAGAGCTTCGAGCTGTCCGTCCGGGTCCCGGTGGAGGACATGACCGACCTGTCCTCGGCCGCCCCGGATGTGTCCGCACCAGCGGGCACGCCGGGGCAGGGGTCGATCTGGCCGCACGTCGAGCGGCAGGTGGTGGACCTGGTCACCGCGCACCGCTCGACGATCGTCTTCGTCAACTCCCGTCGCCTGGCCGAACGGCTCACCGCCCGCCTCAACGAGATCTACGCCGAGGACACCGACCCCGGGTCGCTGCCCGAGCCCCCGGCCCGGCCGCCAGCGCAGGTGATGGTGCCCTCGGAGGTCACGCGGGGCGCACCGCCGGAGTTGGCGATGGCGCACCACGGGTCGGTGTCCAAGGAGCGCCGGGCGCTCATCGAGGACGCGTTGAAGTCGGGCCGGCTCCGGGCGGTGGTGGCCACCTCGTCCCTCGAGTTGGGCATCGACATGGGGTCGGTGGACCTGGTGGTGCAGGTCGAGTCGCCGCCGTCGGTGGCGTCGGGGCTGCAGCGCGTCGGCCGTGCCGGTCACCAGGTCGGTGAGGTCTCCCGGGCGGTGGTGTTCCCCAAGCACCGTGCGGACCTGGTCCACAGCGCGGTGACCGTGGAGCGGATGCTCGCCGGTGCGATCGAGGAGTTGTCGGTTGTCGCCAACCCCCTCGACGTCCTGGCCCAGCAGACGGTGGCGGCGTGTGCGCTGGAGCCGATCGACGTGGAGGAGTGGTTCTCGGCCGTCCGGCGCACGGCCCCGTACCAGGGGCTGCCGCGGTCGGCGTTCGAGGCCACGCTCGACATGCTCGCCGGTAAGTACCCGTCGGCGGACTTCGCGGAATTGCGGCCGCGGTTGGTCTGGGACCGCGACGCGGGGACGCTCACCGGCCGCCCCGGCGCCCAGCGGCTGGCCGTCACCTCGGGCGGCACGATCCCGGACCGCGGGCTGTTTGGCGTGTTCATGGTGGGGGAGAAGGCCACCCGTGTCGGGGAGCTGGACGAGGAGATGGTCTACGAGTCCCGCGTCGGTGACGTGTTCGCGCTCGGGGCCTCGAGCTGGCGCGTCGAGGAGATCACCCATGACCGGGTGCTGGTCACCCCCGCGCCCGGCGGCACCGGTCGGCTGCCGTTCTGGCTCGGTGACGACCAGGGTCGGCCCGCCGAGCTCGGCCGCGCGCTGGGCGGCTTCCTGCGGGAGGTCGCGGGCGGCACGGACGCGGAGGCCACCGCCCGGCTGGACGCCGCCGGCCTCGATGCCAACGCCGCCACCAATCTCCGGCGCTTCCTGTCCGAACAGCGCGAGGCCACCGGTCATGTACCCAGCGACACCACGCTCGTCGTGGAGCGTTTCCGCGACGAGGTCGGCGACTGGCGGGTGGTTCTCCACTCGCCGTTCGGGGCGCGGGTGCACTGGCCGTGGGCGGAGGCCGTGCGCGCCCGGCTCGCCGCCGCGCACGGATTCGACGCGGTGCCGGTGGTGTCCGACGACGGCATCATCCTCCGGGTACCGGACATGGGCGACGACGGCGAGGTGGGCGCACGCCCGGGAGCCGAGACGTTCGCCATCGGGGCCGAGGAGGCGGTGGACCTGGTCACCCGGCACGTGGGCGGGTCCGCACTGTTCGCCTCCCGCTTCCGTGAGTGTTCCGCGCGCGCCCTGCTGTTCCCCCGGCTCGACCCCGGCCGGCGGGCGCCGTTGTGGCAGCAGCGGCAGAAGTCGGCGCAGCTGCTCGACGTCGCGCGCCGCTACCCGGACTTCCCGATGATCCTCGAGGCGGTGCGCGAGTGTCTGCAGGACGTCTACGACGTCCCGGCGCTCGAGCGGATCCTGACCGAGATCGAGTCGCGCACCGTGCGGATCGTCGAGGTGGACACACCCAGTGCCTCGCCGTTCGCGCAGTCGCTGCTGTTCGACTACGTCGGGGCGTTCCTCTACGAGGGCGACTCGCCGTTGGCGGAGAAGCGGGCGGCGGCGCTCGCGATCGACCCGTCGCTGCTCGGGCAGCTCCTCGGTCGCGTCGAGTTGCGCGAGCTGCTCGACATCGAGGTCCTGGACTCGATCGAGCGGCGGCTGCAGCACCTGGAGCCCGACCGCGCGGCCCGCGACGCCGAGGCCGTGGTCGATCTCCTGCGCCTGCTGGGCCCGCTCACGGCCGAGGAGGTCGCGGCCCGGTCCACCGACCCCGACGCCGCTCCCGCCTGGCTCGCCTCCCTGGCCGAGGCGTGGCGCGTGGTCACCGTCGAGCATTCCGGCCGGACGTGGTGGGCCGGCGTCGAAGACGTGTCCAGGCTCCGCGATGGACTGGGTGTCCCGCCGCCGCCCGGGGTGCCGTCGGCGTTCCTCGGCGATGTCACCGACCCGCTCGGTGAGCTCATCCGGCGCTATGCGCGCACCCACGGCCCGTTCACCGTCGACGCGGTCGCCGAGCGTTTCGGGCTCGGGGTGGCCGTCGCCCGGGGCGTTCTCGATCGACTCACGTCTTCCGGGGCGCTGCTGGCCGGCGAGTTCCGTCCGGGCGCGACGGGCCCCGAGTGGTGCGACGCCGAGGTCCTGCGGCACATCCGCCGCCGCTCGCTGGCCGCACTGCGATCGCAGATCGAACCGGTCTCGCACTCCGCGCTGGGCCGCTTCCTGCCCGGCTGGCAGAGCCTCGGCACCGGAGCGGGTGCGGGCACAGGGCCCGGCGCCGAGTCAGGCGTGGACGGGGTGCTCGCCGTGGTCGAGCAGCTCGACGGACTCGCGGTGCCCGCCTCCGCTCTCGAACCGCTGATCCTGGCACCCCGGGTGCGGGACTACTCACCGACGATGCTCGACGAACTCCTGGCCGGGGGAGAGGTCATCTGGAGCGGGCGTGGTCGGGCGGGCTCACGCGACGGCTGGGTCTCCCTGCACCCAGCCGATTCGGCCGGTGCGACCCTGCCCCTCGATCGACCGAAGCCGGAGGGGCCGGTCCACCTCGCCGTCGTCGAGTCCCTGCGCGGCGGCGCCCTGTTCTTCCGCGACATCGTCGCCAAGGTGAAAGACGCGGCCGCCCCCGCGCCTACAGACCCTGCACCTACAGACCCTGCGAACACAGACCCTGCGACTACAGACCCCGTGCTCACCATCACCGAGGCCGCGGTCCGTGACGCACTGTGGGATCTGGTGTGGGACGGAGCGGTCACCAATGACACCTTCGCGCCGCTGCGCGCGGTGCTGGCCGGCGGCGGATCCTCGGGGTCGGGGACCGCGCATCGTTCGCCCAGGTCCTCCGCTCGACCGCGCCGTGCCCGGCTGGGCAGGACGACCATGGCCCAACTGAACGACTCCGTCGCCGCGGGTACGAGGACGCCGCCCCTGCTCGCCGGCCGCTGGTCGCTGGTGCCGGAGCCGGTCACCGACGCGACGCTGCGGGCCCACGCCTGGGCCGAGACTCTGCTACTGCGTCATGGTGTGGTCACGCGGGGCGCGGTGGAGGCCGAGGAGATCCCCGGCGGGTTCGCGGCCGTGTACAAGGTACTGGCGCAGATGGAGGACTCGGGCCGCTGTCGGCGCGGGTATTTCGTCGACGGCCTCGGTGCCGCCCAGTTCGCCGCCGGCAACACCATCGATCGGCTGCGGACCTTCGACGACACCGCCGACGACGCCCACTGGCCATCCGGTGCGGACGAGCCCGCCGTTCGGGTCCTCGCCGCGACCGACCCCGCCAACCCCTACGGGGCCGCCCTGCCCTGGCCCGCCGCACGCACCCGCAGCGACGGGGACATGGGCGGCGAGGGGACGGGGAACGGGTCCGGACACCGCCCCGGTCGCAAGGCGGGAGCTCTGGTGGTGCTGGTCGACGGAGTGTGTGTGCTGTTCGTCGAACGCGGCGGGCGAACCGTCCTGGTCCTCGACGACCGCGCCGGTGCCGTCCCGGCCGCTGCGACGGCGCTCGCCGGAACCGTGAAGTCCGGCGCGGTCGGCGCGCTCACCGTCACCACCCTCGGTGGCGAGCCCGTCCACACCTCGTCCCATGCCGCGGCGTTCGAGGCCGCCGGCTTCGGCATCACTCCCAAGGGGCTGCGGATCCGCCGCTGAACATCCACATCTTGAGTCGGCCGCGGCGAATAGTTAGAGTATGCGCATTAGTGCATGTGTTGGAAGGGGTGTTGTCGAATGGGTGCGGGCCATTCCCATGGTCGTCCCTCCGGCCACGCCGGTGGGCGATACCGGGCGCGCCTCGGGGGTGCGTTCGCCCTGACGGCGGCGTTCTTCGGGGTCGAACTGGTCGCCGGCCTGGTCTCCGGCTCCCTCGCCCTCCTCTCCGACGCCGGCCACATGGGCGCGGACGTGGTGGCACTCGGCGCGGCCCTCCTGGCCACGGTGGTCGCCACCCGGCCCGACGCATCAGGCCGCCGGACGTTCGGCCACTACCGCGTGGAGATATTCGCCTCCGGCCTGGCGGTGCTCATCATGCTCGGCATGGGCGTATACGTCCTGATCGAGGCCGTCGGTCGGCTCGGCTCCGACGCCTCCGTCGCCACCGGGACGATGCTCGTCGTCGGCGCGCTGGGACTCGTCATCAACGTCATCTCCCTGCTGTTGTTGCGCAGCGGGTCCGACGAGAGTCTGGCAGTGCGTGGCGCGTACCTCGAGGTGCTCGCCGATGCGGCAGGGTCCGTCGGTGTGATCGTGGCGGCGCTGCTCATGCGGGCGACCGGGTCGACGGTGTGGGACCTGATGGTCGCGGTGGCGATCGCCGTGTTCATCGTGGTCCGCGCGGTGGTGCTCGGACGGCAGGTGGTCGCGGTCCTCGCCCAGCACGCACCCGTCGGAGTCGATCCGGTGGAGGTGGAGGCCCAGCTCGGAGCCCTGCGTGACGTCGAGGAGGTCCATGACCTGCACCTGTGGACACTGACCTCGGGAATGGACGTGGGTACCGTGCACCTGGTGGTCGACTCGGTCGCAGATCACTCAGAGGTGCTCGGCGAGGCTCGGCGCGTCCTCCTGGAGGAGCACGGGATCGAGCACGTGACGGTGCAGATCGAGACCGCCGGGGTCGTCGGTTGCCGCGAACTGGGGTGGTGAACCGTGCCCGAGGGTGATTCGGTGCACCGGGCTGCGGCGCGGGTCCGCGAGGCCCTCGCCGGCCGCACCCTGGACAGGAGCGAGCTCCGTGTACCGAGATTCGCCGCCGTCGATCTCGCGGGCAGGTCGGTGGTGACGGCCCGGTCCCGGGGGAAGCACCTCTTCGTCGTCGTCGGCCCCGACGATGAGGGCCGTGACCCCGTCACCCTCCACATCCACCTCAAGATGGAGGGCCGCATCCACGTCCTGCGTGCGGGGGACCGGTGGCGGTTCCCCGCGCACACCGTCCGGCTGCTCCTGCGTGCCGGTGACGTCGAGGTGGTGGGCACGGAACTCGGACTGCTCCGCGCACTGACCCCCGCCGAGGCCGACCGCGCCGTCAGCCACCTCGGGCCCGATCTCCTCAGCGCGGATTGGGACCCGGTGACGAGCACAGACGAGGTCGTGCGGAGGATCAGCGAGCGACCCACTCGTACGATCGGCGAGGCGTTGCTCGACCAGCGCAATCTGGCCGGGATCGGGACCGTCTACCGGGCGGAGCTGTGTTTCCTGCGCGGGGTGGACCCGCGGGATCCGGTCGAGGTCGTGCCGGACCTCCGTGCGATGGTCACACTGGCGCGGCGGATGCTGGTGGCCAACGCCGACCGCACAGTCCGGGTGACGACCGGCGACACCCGGCGCGGGCGCGAGCTGTGGGTGTACGGCCGCGACGGCAAGCCGTGCCGCCGGTGCGGGACCGAGGTGGAGACGTTCCGTCTCGGAGGACTCGCGGACCCGGACGAACCGAGCGACTCCCTGGATCGCATCGCCTACCGTTGCCCGTCCTGCCAGCCGCGTCGTGCCACACTGGGCGCATCGCCAACGGAGGAGAACTCGTGACCGACCGCAAAACGATTCTGATCACCGGTGCCAGCTCTGGCCTCGGGGAGGGAATGGCCCGCCGCTGGGCCGCGCAGGAGAAGAACCTCGCGCTGTGCGCGCGGCGCCTGGACCGCCTGGAGGAGCTCCGAGCCGAACTGCTGGCGGCGAATCCCTCGATCACGGTGGCGGTCCGCGAGCTCGATGTGGCTGACGGTGACGCGGTGGAGCGGGTGTTCGGCGAGCTGGACGCCGAGCTCGGCGGCATCGACCGGTTCGTACTCAACGCCGGGCTGGGCAAGGGCGCCTCGATCGGCACGGGGAAGGCACACGCCAACCGGGAGACCGCCATGGTGAACGTGGTGGGGACGCTGAACCAGGCCGAGGCGGCGATGGAGCGGCTCTTCACCCGGGGTGAGGGGCACCTGGTGTTCATCTCGTCGGTGAGTTCGTTGCGCGGCATGCCGAAGGCGCAGAACACCTACGGCGCGACCAAGGCGTTCGTCTCGGCCCTGGCGCAGGGTCTCTACGCCGAGCTGGACAGTGCGGGCAGCCGGATCAAGGTGACGGACATTCTCCCGGGGTATATCCGCACGGACATCAACCGGTCGGTGAAGACCGCGTTGATGACCGAGTTCGACGAGGGCGTCGACGCGCTGGTCAAGACGATCGACGCCGAGCCCACCCGCGCGCTGGTTCCCGCCAAGCCGTGGAAGGCGATCGGGCCGCTGCTCACGCTCCTGCCCGAGAAGATCAGCCGCCGCTTCGTCTGACCCACTGGTGGCCCCACCCGGGCGCCGACGAGGGCCGCGCCGTCATGCCCGGCGCGGCCCTCGTGGTGTCAGAAGGGTGGCGGGTCGATGAGTTCGTCGAGGCGTTCGTGGAGTAGGGCGCGGATGCCTTTTTCGATGTCGCTGTGGTGGGGCTTGTTGCGGGCCCACCAGCGGCTGGCGCTCTCAGGGGTGGCGCTGGCGGGGGTGGCTTTCTCGGGCGTGGTGCCGGTGGCCGCGGCGGTGGTGGAGCTGGAGGCGCCCGTGCCGGGCGCGGGTGGGGTGGGGTCAAAGGTGCGGGCGCTTTCGGCCTTGCGGCGTTCGGTGCGGTGGCGGGCCGCGCGGCGCGACCAGAACGTCGGCTCCGCGTCGGCCTTCTCGTCACCGGTGGGCCCGGGGCTGCGGCGTTGCTGCCGGGTCCACGCCTCGGTCTCGGCGCGGGCCTGTTCACGCCGGTACTCGGCCAGTGGGCCGGAGGGTCGGGTGAGCATGGTCGAACCGTCCGGGGTGCGCACCAGCAGGGTGCCGTCGGGCTGCAGGTCGTAGATCCAGTCGGAGAAGGTCTTGAACCGGTGATGGCGCCGGCACATTGCGGCGAGGTTGCCCTCGATGGTGTGCCCGCCCCGCTGGGGGTCGGCGTGATCGAACGGCACCACATGATCCAGATCACAGGCCTCGGCCGGGATCGCACAGCCGGGGTGGCGACAGGTGCCATCGCGCAGCCGGATCCGGCGGGCCAACTGGGCACCGGGCCGGTATTTCAGGGCGGTGCGGGCGTCATCGGCGGCCCCGATGCGCGGGTCGATGGGTTCGAAGGTGGCTCCGTCGCTGGTGGCGAGCATGTCGAGCAGGGCCTGCAGGGCGGCCTGGCCGGTGCGGGTGAACTCCACTCGGGCGCCGCCGGCGTCGCGGGCGGTGTTGCCGGTGGCGATGACGGTGACCTTCGGCCGCAACGCCACCCCGGCACCCGGCGCGCCGGGCCGGCCGGGGCGGGCCGGGGTGCCGGCTAGGCCGGGATCGCCGCACACCAGGGACATCAGGGCGTCGGCGCGACGCTCGGCGATCGAGTAGTCCTCGACCTCATCAGCGCCAGTGCCGTGGCCAGTGGTCGCGCCGCCAGTCCCAGCGCCCGCGGTGTCGGTCTCGGCTTGGGTGTTGGCGGCGGCTTGGGCGTCGGCGTACTTGTGGTCTTTCACGCGCTGGTCGAGGGCCTCGGCCAGGACGGCTGCTTCCTCGGTGGCCAGGATCGCCGAGACACTGGACATGCCATCGACGCCCTTATGGAACCGCACCCCGCGGGTGCGGGCCGCTTCCTGACGGCGCAAGCGGATCCCGTTCGCGTCGTAGCGGGCGATGATCGCATCGACGTTGCCGCGGATGGCTTTCTCACCAAGGCGCACCCCGCCCTCGATCGCGGCGAGATACTCCTCGACGACCTGCCGCTGCACCGCCTCGAGCACATCGACGTGGACGGTGGCCATCTGCGAGGCCAGGATATTCGCGGCCTGCAGATCCAGCCGCCCCTGCGCCATCGCGGACAGGATCGCCGGATACCGCAGGTGCAGATCGAGGGCGAAGGTGATCATCCGTTCGGCCCGGCCCGTCGAGATCGCCATCGCCGACACCACGTACCCGGCCGCGACATCGATCGGATCGAGCACGGCATGACCGGGCCGACACTCACCGCCGCCCGCACCGGACTCCTCCCGGCGCTGGCATTCGACAAACAACTCGTAACAGGCCACGAACCGGCGCGCCGCCGCACGATTCTCGCCCATCCACCCCTCCCGCGCCGCCGCCCGCAGCCCCGACAGCGACACGGGCGCCGCGGAACCGGAGCCGCCACCGGACGGGGACGGGCCACCGGACGAGGAGGGGCCACCGGACGGGGATGGGGACGGGCCACCGGTCGCGGCGTCTGCGTTACCGCCCATGTGCCCCACCCCCTGCCCGTCTGGTTGGTATCGAATCTGTGTTCTACAGTACGCACACACATTCGAGTACGCAAGGGTTTTCCCCCGACGCACCGGAGGAGCACAGGAGACGCGCCGGGGGTCGAGCAGCTAGGCCGAATCGCGCGGTTCCGGGCCGACGACGTCGAAGAGCATGGCGGTGAACTGCCCGTCGGTGTCGAGTTGACGACGGTGGAGGCGGAGCCGACGGGGGAGCAGGGGGCGGCCGGAGCCGAGGACCACCGCGCACTGGTGGATCCACACCCGGTCGAGCAGGCCGAGATCGGCGAACTGGCCGGCGAGGTCGCCTCCACCGACCACCCAGACGTCCCGCCCCGCCGCGGCCTCGACGAGGCGGGGGTGCAGGTCGGCGAGATCGCCGGCGAAGAACTCCACGCCGTCGACGGGGTCGAGGTCCCGGTGGGTGACGACCCAGGTGGGCTGTGAGTACGGCCAGACGAACGGTTGGCCGTCCTTGGTGAGATCCCGGCGGACCCACTCGAAGGTGTTCGCACCGCAGACGATCGAGCCGACGCCGGCGAAGAACCGGTCGAAGTGGAGCTCGGGCGCCGACTCGTCATCGGCCCCGGCAGTCGACCCCGGCGCGGCGCCTCCGGGAGTGGTGAAAAGCCAGGTGAGGCTTTCGTCGTCGTCGGCGATGTACCCGTCGAGGCTCGTCGCGGTGCAGTAGATCGTGGCCATGCTCATGAATCGCACGGTGGCGCGCGCCGCGCGAGGGGGAGAGGGCCCGTACTCAGCGCCGGCCGCGTGCCTCGCGGTAGATCTCGACCAGGGAGTCCGTGGAGGAATCGAAGGTGGGGCCCGGGTGGGTGTCGGCGGTGAGCGCGCCCAGCAACTCGCCGGCCTGGGCCTTGCCCAGCTCGACGCCCCACTGGTCGAACGCGTTGATGCCGAGGATCGCGGCCTGGGTGAACACGATGTGTTCGTACAGTGCGATGAGCTGGCCGAGGACACCCGGCGAGAGCGACGGCGCGAGGATCGTGGTGGACGGCCGGTTCCCGGGCATGACCTTGTGGGGCGCGAGAGTCGGGTCGACGCCGTCGGCGAGGACCTCCTCCTCGGTCTTGCCGAACGCCAGGACCCGCGACTGCGCGAACAGGTTGGCCATGAGCAGGTCGTGCATGGACACCGCGTCCGACCCATCGGTGGGGTGGGCGTCCAGGTCCGTGCCCGGGCGGGCGATCCCGATGAAATCGACGGGAACCAGCTGGGTGCCCTGGTGGAGGAGCTGGAAGAACGCGTGCTGGCCGTTGGTGCCGGGCTCGCCCCAGTAGACCTCGCCGGTGGGGTAGGTGACATCGGAGCCGTCGAGCCGGACCGACTTGCCGAGCGACTCCATGGTCAGCTGCTGCAGGTAGGCCGGGAACCGTCGGAGGTCCTGGGTGTAGGGGATCACGGCCTTGGACTGCGACCCGAGGAAGCACGTGTACCAGATCCCCAGCAGCGCCATGAGGACCGGTGCGTTGTGCTCGGGCGCCTCGGTGGCGAAGTGCTCATCCATCGTGTGGAAGCCCTCGAGCAGTTCGATGAACGCCGGTGGCCCCACCGTGATCATCACCGACAGCCCGATGGCGGAGGAGACGGAATATCGTCCACCGACCCAGTCCCAGAACTCGAACATGTTGTCCGCCGCGATGCCGAAGTCGGCGACCTTCTCGGCGGCGGTGGAGACGGCGACGAAGTGCGAGGCGATCGCGTCCTCGGAGCCGAGGGCCTCCACGAAGTGCCGGCGCGCCGCGTGCGCGTTGGCCATGGTCTCCTGGGTGGTGAACGTCTTGGAGGCGACCACCACCAAGGTCGTTGCCGGGTTGATCTCCGCGAGGGTGGCCGAGAGGTCGGCGGGGTCGACGTTGGAGACGTACCTGGCGCTGATGCCGGCCGTCCGGAACTGCCGCAGGGCGCTGTCGACCATCACCGGGCCAAGGTCGGAGCCCCCGATGCCGATGTTGAGCACCGTGTCGATCCGCTCGCCCGTGTGTCCGGTCCACTCGCCGGAGCGGACGCGGTCGGAGAAGTCGGCCATGCGTGTGAGTACCGCGTGGACGTCGGCCACCACGTTCCGGTCGTCGACGACGAGTTCGGCATCGGGCGGAAGACGGAGCGCAGTGTGGAGAACCGCGCGATCCTCGGTCGTGTTGATGCGGTCGCCCCGGAACATCGCGGCCCGCTGCGCCGGCAGCCGGGCGGCGTGGGCGAGTTCGAGCAGGGCGGACAGGATCTCGTCGGTGACCAGATGTTTGGACAGGTCCACGTGCAGATCGCCCGCGGTGACCGACATCCGGCGGCCGCGGTCCGGGTCGGCGTCGAACAGCTCCCGCAGAGACACCTCGCCGATCGACGGAACCAGGTTCTCCACCGCTGCCCACTGCTTCGTCGTGCTGATGTCGGTCATGGCTTCGAGGCTAACCGGGAATAACGGCGGGCCGCGGGCCGTTCCGGCGATGTGACCCCCGGAGTTCCTCCCGACGTCCCCATCGCCCGCCAGGCCGAGCGACTCATCGAGCTCGGGGTGCCCGAGCTCGCCGGAATCACGGCCGACCAACTGCGGGCCCACGCCCGCGCCCTGCCTGCCGGACCCGGCGACAGCGAAGGCGGTGGCGGGTCCGTGCTGGCCGTCCACCCGTCCCTGGTGCCCACCGCGCGACTGGCCACCCTCATGCGCCGCCACGGTAAGGCGGGCTTCGTCGTCGTCGACATGACCGACCTGGCCGAGTTCGTGCCCACCGACGACGTCCACGTCCCGGACGCCCCGTTATACCTGGTGGGGGACGTGACACGCGACGACGACATGCTGGACTGGACGCCCACCGACGCCCACACCGAGATGGGCGTCCGGGGTCGTACCCCGCTCACCGTTTCCGAGGGGATCAGCTGGCTGCTTCAGCGCCCCGACCTACTGGAGCCCGGGAAGTGCTTCATGTGCATCGGCTCACGCAAACCCAAGAAGGGCGGCGGGCTGGACTCGCGGACGCCCGCACTGTGGATCAGTGGCGGTACGGGCCGCGACGGCAAGCAGAACAAGGGCGCGCCCAAGGTGGGATGGTGCTGGGCGAACAACCACCACACCTGGCTGGGCTTCGCGTCCACGGCGGGCAGGGTCGGGCCGGAAGAGTAGCCGGGGCCCTGGTTGTCAGTACAGCTAGTAGCCCAGGCGGCCCCGGCCGAGACGCAGCAGCATGCCGGCGAGGGTCTGCCCTTCCTCGCCGAGCGAGGAGAACCGCTCGTAGACCTTGAGCTCCCGGGTGTGGACGAGCTTCGTGCCGCCCGACTTCATGCGGGTGCGGCCGATGCGCTTGGAGATCTCGCTGCGGCGGACGATCGCATCGAGGATCTCGGCGTCCAGGCGGTCGATCTCCAATCGCAGTTCCTGGATTTCGGACTCTGACAGCGGGTCGTCGGTGCCGGCGGGATCGATGCTCATGACCGAATTATCCCACTGCGCCCCGAACCGGACGAATGACCGTCTAATGTTTCCGCCCGTGGAAGATATCAACACGTTTCTCGCCGACATCGGATCGGTGATCTGGGGACCGTTCGTCCTCATCCCGCTGCTGCTGGGCACCGGCCTGTTCCTGACGATCCGGCTGCGGATGCTGCAGTTCCGCAAGCTGGTCCCCGCCCTCAGGCTGGGGCTGCTGAAACGGAAGGACGACGGCGGCGAGGGTGACATCTCGCAGTACCAGGCGTTGACCACCGCCCTGGCCGCGACCGTCGGCGTGGGCAACATCGTCGGTGTCGCCACGGCCATCGCGCTGGGCGGACCGGGTGCCCTCTTCTGGATGTGGATCACCGCGCTCGTCGGCATGGCGTCCAAGTACTCCGAGGCGTTCCTCGGTGTGCGCTTCCGCGTCACCGACGCCCGCGGCGAGCAGTCCGGCGGCCCGCAGTACTACCTGCACCGGGGGTTCGCGGAACTCTTCGGGCGCACCGGCGGCAGGATCGGTCTCGTCCTCTCCGTCGTGTTCGCGGTGTTCGCCGTGCTGGCCAGCTTCGGCATCGGCAACATGACGCAGGGCAACGCGGTGGCCACCCAGCTGGACAACTCGTTCGGCGTCCCGCACGTCACCACCGGCATCGTGATGTTCGTCCTCACCGGTGCGGTCCTCCTCGGCGGTATCAAAGCGATCGGCCGCGTCACCGCCGGGTTCGTGCCGCTGATGATCGTGCTCTACCTCGTCGGCGGGACCGTCGTGCTCGTGGTCAACGCCGGCCAGATCCCGTCGGCGTTCGGCCAGATCTTCTCGGACGCGTTCACCGGCACCTCGGCGGTCGGCGGCTTCGTCGGCTCGGCGATCCTCTACGCCATCCAGATGGGTGTCGCCCGCGGCATCTTCTCCAACGAGTCCGGCATGGGATCCGCCGCCATCGCGGCGGCGGCCGCCAAGACCACGCACCCCGCCCGGCAGGGCCTGGTGTCGATGACCCAGACGTTCATCGACACCATCATCGTCGTGACGTTCACCGGTCTGGTGCTGGTGACCACGGGTGTGTGGCAGGAGGGCAGCGACAGCGCCGGGACGATGACCGCAGACGCCTTCGGCTCCGCGATCCCCGAGGGCGACAAGCTGGTGGCGGTGTCCATCGCGTTCTTCGCATTCTCCACCATCCTCGGCTGGTCGTACTACGGCGAGCGCTGCATGGAACGGCTCGTGGGCGCGCGCGGCGTCATCCCGTACCGCATGGTGTTCACCTGCGTGGTGTTCGTGGGGGCGGTCACCGAGCTCGAGGTGGTGTGGAATTTCGCCGACGTCATGAACGGCCTCATGGCCATCCCCAACCTCATCGGCCTCCTGGTCCTCTCCGGCCTCATCGTCCGCGAGACGCGCCACTACCTGGACAACGACCCGGGCCTGACCGCCACGGCGTCCCAGGTGAAGGAGTTCACGGGGGCCGGTCAGCGCTGATCCCGGGGTGTCGGACCGAGTGGGTAGATTGGACCCACGATGACCGACACCGCACACGCTTCCGCCCGACCGACCACGCCCCACTCGCCCCTCCTGGACGGGCTCAACCCACAGCAGGCCGCCGCGGTCACACACCGCGGCGGCCCGTTGTTGATCGTGGCCGGCGCGGGCTCGGGCAAGACCAGCGTGCTCACGCGGCGGATCGCGTACCTGCTGGCCGAGGGTGGCGCGCACCCGGGGCAGATCCTGGCCATCACGTTCACCAACAAGGCCGCCGCCGAGATGCGCGAGAGGGTCGCCACACTGGTCGGCCCGCACGCCGAGCGGATGTGGGTGGCGACGTTCCACTCGATCTGTGTGCGGATCCTTCGCGCCCAGTCCGCGCTGCTCGGGACGCGGAACTCGAACTTCACGATCTACGACTCGGACGACTCCCGGCGGCTGCTGGGGATGATCGCCAAGGAGCAGCAGCTCGAGGTCAAGAAGTTCACCCCCCGGATGCTGGCCACGGCCATCTCCAACCACAAGAACGAGTTGCGCGAGCCGTCCGAGGCGATGGACCGGGCGATGGAGGACTCCGACCGCACCGGGCAGACCGTCGCGGCCGTCTACACGGAGTACCAGTCGAGGTTGCAGGCGGCCAACGCCTTCGATTTCGACGATCTGATCGGGGAGACGGTCGCGCTGCTGCGTGCCCACCCCGAGGTCTCGGCGTACTACCGGCGGCGGTTCCGTCACGTCATGGTGGACGAGTACCAGGACACCAACCACGCCCAGTACGTCCTGGTGCGCACGCTCGTCGGCGGGGCGGCCGGGAACGACGACGACGAGGTGGGCGTCCCCCCGGCCGAACTCTGCGTTGTCGGTGACGCCGACCAGTCGATCTACGCGTTCCGCGGGGCCACGATCAGGAACATCGAGGACTTCGAGCACGACTACCCCGATGCACGTTCCATCCTGTTGGAGCAGAACTACCGTTCCACGCAGACCATCCTCACGGCCGCCAACGCCGTGATCTCGCGCAACCCGGGCCGCCGGGAGAAGAACCTGTGGACTTCCGAGGGCGCGGGTGAGCTGTTGGTCGGCTACGTGGCGGACAACGAGCACGACGAGGCGAGGTTCATCGCCGGGGAGATCGACAGGTTGGTCGACTCGGGTGAGGCCTCCTACTCCGACATGGCCGTGTTCTACCGGACCAACAACTCCTCCCGCGTGGTCGAGGACGTGTTCGTCCGACTGGGCCTGCCCTACAAGGTCGTGGGCGGCACCCGGTTCTACGAGCGCAAGGAGGTGCGCGACATCGTCGCCTACCTCAAGGTGCTGGGTAACCCGGACGACACCGTGGCGCTGCGCCGGATCCTCAACACCCCCCGACGAGGGATCGGGGATCGTGCCGAGGCGTGCGTAGTGGTCCACGCCGAGCAGCGGGGGATCGGGTTCGGCCGCGCGTTGCGGGACGCGGCCGAGGGAAAGGTGGCGCTGCTGCCGACGAGGTCCGTCAAGGCGATCGCCGGGTTCGTGCAGATGCTCGACGACCTGCGGGGGCGGCTGGACGGCAGCGGTCACGCCGCCGGGGAGGACTCGGCGCCCGATGTCGGGGCACTGGTGGAGGCCGTGCTGGAGAGCACCGGCTACCGCGCCGAGCTGGAGGCGTCCAACGATCCGCAGGACGCCGCCCGGTTGGACAACCTCAACGAGCTCGTCGGCGTGGGCCGGGAGTTCTCCTCGGAGGCCGCACTGCAGCGCTCCGCGCGGGAGCAGGGCTTCGGGATCGAGGACGCCGGGGAGGCCGCGGGCGCGGTGCCCGACCAGACGGATGCCGACCTCGACGAGGGTTTGGCGGAGCCCGGGTCGCTGGCGGCGTTCCTCGAACGGGTCTCGTTGGTCGCCGACGCCGACCAGATCCCGGACGAGGATCAGGGGCAGGTCACTCTGATGACCCTGCACACCGCCAAGGGGCTGGAGTTCCCGGTGGTGTTCCTCATCGGCATGGAGGACGGACTCTTCCCGCACATGCGGGCGCTGGGGGACCCGGCGGAGCTGTCCGAGGAGCGCAGGCTCGCCTACGTGGGGATCACGCGCGCCCGCAAGCGCCTATACCTGACCCGCGCGATGATGCGCTCGTCCTGGGGGCAACCCATGACCAATCCCGGGTCGCGGTTCCTGGAGGAGATCCCCACCGAGGCGATCGAATGGCAGCGCGAGGAGCCGGCCGGTGGGGGCGGTGTCGGGGATGACGACTCGTATGTCCCGCGCCGCCGCTTCGGAGGCGGTTCGGGCGGGTACGGTTCGGGCGGGTACGGCTCAGGTGGAGCCGGGTCCGCGAGTGGACGGTCGTCCGGGATCCCCCGCGCGAAGGCGTCCGCCCCCGCCCTCGAGCTGGCGCCGGGGGACCGGGTCACCCATGACAAGTACGGACTCGGCAAGGTGCTGTCCTGCGACGGCAGTGGGCCGCGGGCCACTGCGACGATCGACTTCGGTGCGTCGGGCAAGGTCCGGCTGATGCTCATCGGGGGCGTCCCCATGCAGAAGCTCTAGAGCAGAGGCGTCATGGCGCCGCCGGGGCCGGGCCTCTCGAACTATCGAGTGGGCCCGGCCGGAACAGGTCGAACTGTCAGCTACCGAAGGCGGAGGCGACGCTGCCCGCGAGCACGTCGAGACCGTGCTCGGCCAGCCAGATGACGGGATCGACGTGCTGCTGGCCGTCGTTGACGAGCACCTCGAAGTGCAGGTGGGTGCCGGTCGAGAAACCGAGGTTGCCCATACCGGCGATCTTCTGACCGGCGTAGACGCGCTGGCCCTTCTGGACGTCGACGGTCTCCATGTGGCCGTAGACCGTCATGGTGCCGTCGTCGGACATGATCCGAACCCAGTTGCCGTAGCCCTGGGCGGGGCCCGCGTCGACCACGACGCCGTCCGTGGCAGCCAGGATGGGCGTGCCGTTGACGTTGGCGATGTCGATGCCCGAGTGCATCACGCCCCACCGCATCGCGTAGGGGGAGGTGAACGCGCCGATCGCGGGGATGACGACCTTCGGCCGTCGCGCCTGCTCCTCGGCGATCTCGCGCTGGGCGTTGATCTCGGTGCCCGCGTACAGCATCGTCGAGCTGATGTCATCGGTGGACGAGCCGTCGGCAGCGGCCGGCAGGACGACCGGCGCCGGGGCCGAGGGCGTCGCCGGCGCCGAGGTCGACGGTGCACCGGGCGCGGAGGTGGCGGGGGCGGGCTCCCCGTTGGCGAGCAGGGCGATGTCCCCGGCCTCGGCCGAGTGGGTGCTCGTGTCGCTCATGGCGGAGCCGGCCGAAGCCGCGGTCACCGCGGCGCCGGCCGCGACGGCCAGGACGGCTGCGCGACCGCGCAGTGCGTGCGGCGGCGCGGGCATCCGGTGACGGCCGACCCGGTGCGCACCGACAGGGGGGATGACGACGGGAGTCGCGGCTTCCTCGAATTGCGACTTCTGCACCGTGTCGTTTCCCCTCTGCGTTCGCGCCGTGATCTTTTCGTGATGAACGTCGTCCAACGTAACGGATCGGCAACGGTGCCGCAAGGTTGTCGGCGGCGCGTGGGGGAGGGGTGCGTCACACCGGTGCGACTCGTGGTGCCCGAGGGGCTCCGGGGTGCGCATGTGTGGGGTGTGACGGTTCGGACTGCCGTCCGGTGTGATCCACTACACACAGCTACCCCCAGTGTGCGACGGGGGACACACCACGCGCCTAGGATGAGGCAGGACTCGGCTTTCGACAGGGCCGGGCGAATCTACCCACGTCAAGATGGTGAGCTGATGGATCTCTTTGAATACCAGGCAAAGGCTCTTTTCGCGAAGCATGACGTGCCCACCACCCCGGGGCGCGTCGCGGACACCGCGGAAGAGGCCGAGAAGGTTGCGGCCGAGATCGGCAAGCCTGTCGTCGTCAAGGCGCAGGTCAAGGTCGGAGGCCGTGGCAAGGCCGGCGGCGTGAAGCTGGCGGAGGATGCCAAGGAGGCCCGCGCCCGGGCCGAGGACATCCTGGGCCTGGACATCAAGGGCCACATCGTCAAGAACCTGCTGGTCGCCGAGGCCAGCGACATCGCGGAGGAGTACTACATCTCCTTCCTGGTCGATCGGTCGAACCGCAATTACCTGGCCATGTGCTCGGTCGAGGGCGGCGTCGAGATCGAGCAGGTCGCCGAGGAGTCCCCGGACCGCCTCGCCCGGATCAACATCGACCCCACGGTCGGTGTCGACGAGGCCAAGGCCCGCGAGATCGCGAAGGCCGGCCACCTGCCGGAGGAGGTGCTGGACGCCGCTGCGGTGACCATCGCCAAGCTGTACGACGTCTTCATCAAGGAGGACGCCACGCTGGTCGAGGTGAACCCGCTCGTCCGTACGCCGAATGACGAGATCCTCGCGCTCGACGGCAAGGTCACCCTGGACGAGAACGCCGAGTTCCGTCACAAGGAGACCTTCGCCGACTTCGCCGACGCGGGCACCACGGATCCGCTCGAGCAGAAGGCCGCGGAGAACGACCTCAACTACGTCAAGCTGGACGGACAGGTCGGCATCATCGGCAACGGCGCCGGTCTGGTCATGTCGACCCTCGACGTCGTCGCCTACGCGGGCGAGAACCACGGCGGCGTCAAGCCCGCCAACTTCCTCGACATCGGCGGCGGTGCCTCTGCCGAGGTCATGGCCAACGGTCTCGACGTCATCCTCAATGACGAGCAGGTCAAGAGCGTGTTCGTCAACGTCTTCGGCGGCATCACCGCGTGTGACGCGGTCGCGAACGGCATCGTCAAGGCCCTGGAGATCCTGGGCGACGAGGCCAACAAGCCCCTCGTGGTCCGGCTCGACGGCAACAACGTCGAGGAGGGTCGCAAGATCCTCGCCGAGGCGAACCACCCGCTCGTGACCCTGGCCGACAACATGGACTCCGGCGCCGACAAGGCCGCCGAGCTGGCCGCCAAGTAAGAAGCTAAAGGACCTTACACACATGTCGATTTTCCTCAACAAGGACAACAAGGTCATCGTCCAGGGCATCACCGGCGGCGAGGGCAGCAAGCACACCGCCCGCATGCTCGCGGCCGGTACCCAGATCGTCGGCGGCGTCAACGCCCGCAAGGCCGGCACGACGGTGTCCCACAAGGACGCCGACGGTAACGACGTCGAGCTGCCCGTGTTCGGTTCCGTGAAGGAGGCCATGGAGGCCACCGGCGCCGACACGACGATTCTGTTCGTCCCGCCGCCGTTCACCAAGGACGCGATCATTGAGGCCGTGGACGCGGAGATCGGGCTCGCCGTGGTCATCACCGAGGGCGCCCCGGTGCTGGACACCGCCACCGCGTGGAACTACAACGTCGCCAAGGGCGGCAAGACCCGCATCATCGGCCCCAACTGCCCGGGCATCATCACGCCGGGCGAGTCGCTGGTCGGTATCACCCCGGCCAACATCGCGGGCAAGGGGCCGGTCGGTCTGGTGTCCAAGTCGGGCACCCTGACCTACCAGATGATGTACGAGCTGGCCGACTACGGTTTCTCGACCGCCATCGGCATCGGTGGCGACCCGATCGTCGGCACCACGCACATCGACTGCATCGAGGCCTTCGAGAACGACCCGGAGACCAAGGTCATCGTCATGATCGGCGAGATCGGCGGCGACGCCGAGGAGCGTGCGGCCGATTACATCAAGGCCAACGTCACCAAGCCGGTCGTCGGCTACGTGGCCGGCTTCACCGCCCCCGAGGGCAAGACGATGGGCCATGCCGGCGCCATCGTCTCCGGCTCCGCGGGTACCGCGCAGGCCAAGAAGGAGGCCCTGGAGGCCGCGGGCGTCAAGGTCGGCAAGACGCCGTCCGAGACCGCGCAGCTGGCCAAGGATCTTCTCGACGCCATGTGATCCGCCCGCGGTGGCCCTCCCGGCCACCGCGAGTGAGCAGGCCCCAGCGACCCCCGTCATCCCCGGATGGCGGGGGTCGCGGCGTGCCGGGGGTGCCCCGCGCCGGCGGGTATCTACGGTTGTCAGAGTGAGTCCCCCACGCGTCATCCGGCCCGCTGCGAGACGGTCGCCCGCGGGTGCCCGCTCGTTGTTGTGGACGGCGGCCGCCGCGGCGCTGCCCGTCATCGTCTCCGTACTGGTGCTGGCGGCGCTCACCCTGGCGGTTCTGCTGTTCACCGCCGACGGATTCGACTCGCTGTTCGCGGTGGTCGCGGTGGAGTGGCTGGTGGTCAACCGGGTGCCGCTGACCGTGGACCGGGTCGAGCTGGGGTTCCTGCCGTTGTTGCCCGCGCTGATCTATGTGGCGGTCCTGGCCCGGCAGACCCGTGCGGTGCTGGCGGACGTCGAGCAGCCGGGCCCGCGCGAGGCGGGGGCGGCGATGGCCGGTGTGACGCTGGCGGGGCTGTTGCTGACCGGGCTGGCGACGCTGCTGGTCGGGTCGGCCGCCTCGGATTTCGCGGTGCGCGAGTCGGCCCTGCCGACGGCGTTGCTGTGGACCGCGGGTGTGGGGATCGTGGGTTCGGGGCTGGGGGTGTGGCTGTACTTCCGTCGCGACCTGCGCGAGATACTGCCGCTGTGGGTGCGTGGGGGGATCCACCTGGGCGCCGCGTTCGTCGCCGCGACGTGGGCCGTCGCGACACTGCTGGTGCTGGTCGGACTGGTGATGGCGTGGGAGCCGGTGGGGTCGGTCCTGGAGATCGGCAAGGGCGTCGTGGGCGCGGCCGCGCTCGCGGGCATCTCGGTGGCGTACCTGCCCAATGTGGTGATGACCGGGGCCGCGCTCATGGTGGGCGGGGAGGCGCACCTGGGCGAGGCCTCCTACAGCGTGTTCGCGGTGTCCCGAGGGCCGATGCCGGAGGTGCCGTTGGCGGCCGTCCTGCCCACCACCAACCCGCACTGGGCCGTGCAGGGCCTGTTGCTCGTGACGGTGTTCGTGGTGGCCGGGCTCGCGAGGTCGGTCGCGCACTGGTTCCGCACGACGGGCGACGCCGTCAAGGCGACGTGGTTGGCCGCCGGGATCGTGGCCCTGGTGATCGCGGTGAGCCCGGTCATCGCGGGCGGTCGGCTGGGGATGCTGGGCATGGTCGGGACGGGCTCGCTCATCGCGGCGTCGATGGCCCTGGTGCTGTTCGGCATCATCGGGTCGGCGACGATCGCCTTGTCGTTGGCGGGCCTGACTCGGCGCCGCGAGCGGGCCGAGAGCGAACTCGAGCGGCGTCGTCGCCGCGCCGGGACCGCCCGGGTGGTCGAGGACCCGGTCGAGGACCCGGCGGAGTATCCGGTCGAGGACCCGACCGGGAGCGGGGTGGGCGAGGTCGGCGAGGCCAGCACGTCCGGTGTCGAGGACGCTGGTGTCGAGGACGCCGTGGTCGACAGCGCCGGGGTCGACGACGAGGTCGCCGCTTCCGACACCGCCGCGGAAGCCGAGGTGGACGCGCAGCCAGACCTCGACCCGGCTGCCGACGAGGACGCCACGGTTGCCGGGGGTCCGCCATCACCGGCGGTGGTCGAGGACCCACGGCCGGCGGAGGAGCAGCCCGCGGAGGGTCAGCCCGCCGAGGATCAGTCCGAGGAGGTCCGGGTCGACGAGGGCGAGTCCGAGGACACCCGGCGTGGGGACGCGGTGGCCGACGATGCCGAACCCGGCGATGCACAGTCCGACTCCGACGACCCGACCGGTCTGCCTGCCGAGGGCAGAGGGGCGGCCGACTAGACTCCCAGCCGTGGCCCGCGCTCCCGGTGGGTCTGAGGATCGACGGGTAGGAGAGCCGGACGTGGTCGGTAGCGAGACCCCCAGCGCCTCTCCACCTAGCGCCGGCTCCCCTGATGCCGACCCTGCCGGTGCCCGCCGCGTTGTCCTGATGGCGTCCGGTTCCGGGACCCTCGCGCAGAGCGTGCTCGACGCCGCCGACGCCCCCGGCTGCCCGTACCGCATCGTCGCGCTGGTCTCCGACCGCGACTGCGAGGCCGTCGCCAGGGCCGGCCGCGCCGACCTCCCGACGGCCGTCGTCCGGCCCGGCGACCACGCCGACCGCGCCGACTGGGACCGCGCCCTCGCCGACGTGGTGAGCGGGTTCGATCCCGACTGGGTGGTCTCGGCGGGCTTCATGCGCATCCTCGGCGCCGCGTTCCTCGGACGGTTCGACGGTCGCGTGCTCAACACCCACCCGGCGTTGCTGCCGTCGTTCCCCGGCGCCCATGCGGTGCGCGACGCGCTCGCCTACGGGGTGACCGTCACCGGCAGCACCGTCCACCTGGTCGACGCCGGCGTCGACACCGGACCCGTGATCGCCCAGCGTGCCGTCGACGTCCACCCGGACGACACCGAGGCCACCCTCCATGAACGCATCAAAGTCGTCGAGCGCGAGATGCTCGTCGACGTCCTCGCGGCCGCCGCCCGTGGCCGACTCCACATCGAAGGTCGAAAGGTGCACCTAACGTGACCGATTCCCGCAGGCCCGTCCGCCGCGCACTCATCAGCGTCTACGACAAGACCGGGCTCACCGAGCTCGCCCGGGGGCTCGCCGACGCCGGGGTCGAGATCGTCTCCACCGGCTCGACCGCGCAGCGTATCGCCGACGCCGGGGTCGCCGTGACGCCCGTCGACGCGCTGACCGGGTTCCCGGAATGCCTCGAAGGCCGCGTCAAGACCCTGCACCCGCGGGTTCACGCCGGCATCCTCGCCGACACCCGCAAGCCCGAGCACCTCGAGCAGATCGCCGACCTCGGTGTGCAGCCGTTCGAGCTCGTCGTCGTCAACCTCTATCCCTTCACCGACACCGTCGCCTCCGGCGCCGATTACGACGCCTGCGTCGAGCAGATCGACATCGGCGGACCGTCGATGGTCCGCGCGGCCGCGAAGAACCACCCGTCGGTGGCTGTGCTCGTCGACCCCGCCGGATACGGCGAGGCGCTCGAGGCCGTCGCGGCCGGTGGCTTCACCCTCGAGAAGCGCCGCAGCCTGGCCGCCGCCGCGTTCCGCCACACCGGGGCCTACGACGTCGCCGTGGCCACGTGGATGACCGCACAGACCGCGGACGGCGCGGGCGACGGGGCAGCGGGCGGCTCCGGCGAGTTCCCGGTCTGGCAGGGGCAGAGCCTCGACCTCGCCGCCACCCTGCGCTACGGCGAGAACCCGCACCAGAGCGCCGCCCTCTACACGGACGCTGCCGCCGCGCCCGGCCTCGCCCAGGCCACCCAGGTGCACGGCAAGGAGATGAGCTACAACAACTACGTCGACGGCGACGCGGCGTGGCGCTCCGCTTTCGATCACGCCGAGCCGTGCGTGGCGATCATCAAGCACGCCAACCCGTGCGGGATCGCGATCGACGCCGACATCGCGGCCGCCCACCGCGCCGCGCACGAGTGCGACCCCGTCAGCGCGTTCGGTGGTGTGATCGCGGCCAACCGTGAGGTCACCGTGGAGATGGCGGAGCAGGTCGCCGAGATCTTCACCGAGGTGATCATCGCCCCGTCCTACGCGGACGGTGCCGTGGAGATCCTGCAGCGCAAGAAGAACATCCGCATCCTCTCCGCGCAGGCGCCCGCCGAGGGCGAGTTCGAGCGCAAGCAGATCTCCGGCGGCGTGCTGGTCCAGCAACGTGACTCGCTCGACGCGGACGGCGACGTGGTCGCCGGCTGGACCAAGGCGTGCGGCGACGACGCCGACGAGCAGACCCTGCGCGACCTGCTGTTCGCGTGGCGCGCGTGCCGCGCGGTCAAGTCCAACGCCATCCTGCTCGCGCAGTCCGGGGCCACCGTGGGCGTGGGCATGGGCCAGGTCAACCGCGTCGACTCCGCCCGGCTCGCCGTGCAGCGCGCGGGGGAGCGGGTCACCGGGTCGGTCGCCGCGTCGGACGCGTTCTTCCCCTTCGCGGACGGTCTCGAGGTGCTCGCCGAGGCCGGCGTGCGCGCCGTGGTCCAGCCCGGCGGGTCCGTGCGGGACGCCGAGGTGATCGAGGCCGCGGAGAAGGCGGGGATCACCATGTACTTCACCGGCGCCCGGCACTTCTTCCACTGAGACGGCGCTTCCGAGATGGCACTGAGATGACGGAGACCGGGGCCGGGGGCAGCGGCGTGGGCGAGCGGCAGGACGCCGCGGCCCCGCTGACCCCGCGCGCCCGGGCCAAGGCCCGGCGCCGCGACGAGATCCTCGTGGCCGCCGCCCGCCTCATGGCCCGGCGCGGATTCCACGCCGTGCGGCTGGACGACATCGGTGCCGAGGTCGGGATCTCCGGGCCGGGAATGTACCGGTACTTCACCTCCAAGGAGGACGTACTGGCCGAGATGCTGCTCGACATCTCCCGGCGCCTGCGAGACGGCGGGCGGGCGGCGGTCGAGCGGGCCGGCGAGCCGGCGGACGTGCTCGATGCCCTGCTCGGGGTGCACGTGGACTTCGTCGCCACGGAGCCCGATCTCATCAGCGTGCAGTTCCGTGACCTCGGTTCCCTGCCGGCCGCTCCCCGGCACGAGGTGCGCACCCTGCAGCGGGAGTACGCGCAGTTGTGGGTGGACGCCCTGGTGCGGGTGCGTCCCGAGCTCTCGTCGATCGAGGCGCGGGCCCACGTCCACGCGGTGTTCGGGCTCCTCAACTCGAGCCCCCGGCTGCCGGCCATGGCCGAGGCCGACCTTCGGCGCGTGCTCACGGCGATGGCCTCGGCGGCGCTGCGGTCCTGAGCGCCTGCCCGGGTGTGTGCCGATCAGGTGAGGGCGGACCGGAGGCGGGCCATCTCCTCCCGGTAGCGCTCGACGTTCGCGAGCTTGACGTGCTCGTAGCCGCGGACCATATCCGGCAGCTCCGCGAGCGCCACCGCGGTCGCCCGCCAGGTGGCGTCCTTGCCCACCGGGCCCGCGCGCCGCAACTCCGAGGCCAGGTCGGCGACGAGATCCCGGTACCCGGCCAGCAGCTCACGCTCGACGCGGCGGACCTCCGCGTAGCCGAAGAGGTCCATCCGCGTGCCGCGCAGTCGCTTCATCCGGGCCAACGCCTTCATCGTCGGCATGGCCCGCGGGCCGATCGAGATCTTCTTCTTCATTCCCATCGCGCGCAGCACCGGGGGATGCAACTTCAGTCTGGCCACCGCCCCTTCGCCCCAGTCCTCGTCGACCTGCGTCGCGAACTGTGGATCCACGGCC
Organism: Dietzia sp. IN118; assembly: GCF_032905965.1. Taxonomy (NCBI): domain Bacteria; kingdom Bacillati; phylum Actinomycetota; class Actinomycetes; order Mycobacteriales; family Dietziaceae; genus Dietzia; species Dietzia sp. IN118. Next base: position 942,298 of record NZ_JAUMSR010000001.1, read on the forward strand.
AGGCGGGCGACCTCGTACTCGTCCTTGTAGGCCATCACCTTGAACAGGTTGCGGGCCACGGCGAGGCTGAGCTGCTCGGAGGTCGGCCCGGCCGGGTCGCCGTCCTCGAGGGACCCGGCGGCGCGGACCTCCTCTACGCGCCGGACGTAGTCGGCCGCGTACGCCTCGTCCTGGTAGCCGATCAGTTCGTCGACCCGGAGCGCGACCACGTCGCGGAGCTCGTCGGAGGCGTCGGCGTCGAGGTGGGTCAGCAATCGCTCCGCCGCGGGGGAGGGCACGTGCCGGCCCGCCGTGGCCGTTCCGGCCGGGCGGTGCAACCCGGCCGCCAACGCCGCCAGGGCGTTCGGCTCGGCGACCGCCTGCCGGCCGCGACGGAAGGCCTGCAGGTTAGCGTCGACGGCCACCCCGTTGAGCTCGATCGCCCGCTCGATCGACTGCGCCGAGATCGGCAGGGCCCCGCTCTGGTACGCCGCCCCGACCATGAGCATGTTGGCGGTCTGGGTGGACCCGAAGAGCTGCTCGGTGAGCGCCCCCGGGTCGAGGTACAGCCCGCGCGAGGTGGTCGGGTCGATGATCGCCTGGATGTCCGAGGTGGTCGGGTAGTGCTCGGAGGTGTCGATCACCATCTTCCCGGTGGGTATCTGAGTGGTGGACACCACCGCCGTGGTGCGATCGGGAGCGGCCACCTTCAGGTGGGTGCTGTCCGCGCCGACCAGGCCGTCACAGCACAGGTAGAGGTCGCAGTCGCCGGCCCCGATCTTCGGGGGCTGTTCGGTCGGCGTGCGGGTCACGCGGACGTCGGAGACCACCGCGCCGCCCTTCTGGGCGAGCCCGGTCATGTCCAGGGTGCGCGCCGAGTGGCCGTCGAGGACGGCCGCGGTGGCGAGGATCGCCGAGACGGTGACGATGCCGGTGCCGCCGATCCCGGTCAGCCGCAGGGAGAAACCGCGGTCGGGCGCGACCCCGGCGCGGGCCGGTTCCGGGATCGCGTCGGCCGCCAGGGCAGGCGCGGACGTCACCCGCCGGGACTTCTCACCGGGGACGACGGTGACGAACGCGGGGCAGTCACCCTCCAGGCACGAGAAGTCGAAGTTGCAGGTGGACTGGTCGATCTGCGTCTTCCGACCGAACTCGGTCTCCACCGGATGGACCGACAGGCAGTTGGACTTCCGGCCGCAGTTCCCGCATCCCTCGCAGATGCGCTCGTTGATCACCACCCGCTCGTCCGGCGTGGGATAGGTGCCACGCTTGCGGTGGCGGCGCTTCTCGGCCGCGCAGTACTGGTCGTGCACGAGAACCGTGACCCCCGGGACGGCCGCGAGTTCCCGCTGCACCTCGAGGGTGTCCACCCGGTCGCGGACCTCCACTCCCCTCGGCAGGCCTCGGGACCGGGTCGCCCTGACGTCGTCGGTGGTGACGACGATCCTCGCGACCTTCTCGGCCTGCAGGAGCCGGAGGATCTCGGGCAGGGTCATCTCGCCGACGGGGTCCTGACCGCCGGTCATCGCCACCGTCCCGTTGTAGAGGAGCTTGTAGGTGATGTTGTCGCCGGAGGCCACGGCGGCCCGGAGTGCCAGGGAGGCCGAGTGCATGAAGGTGCCGTCGCCGACGTTCTGCACCATGTGCCGCTCGGTGAGGAACGGCGCCATCCCGGTCCACTGGATCCCCTCGCCGCCCATCTGGGTGACTCCGGTGACGTGGCCGACCTGTTCCTCGTCCATCATGAGCACCATCGCGTGACAGCCGATGCCCCCGCCGACGAGCGTGCCGTCGGCGACCTTGGTCGAGCTGTTGTGGGGGCACCCCGAGCAGAAGTACGGGGTGCGGCTCGTGGCGAGCGGCAGCGCGATCCGGGAGCGTCCGCGTCCCGGGCCGTCGAGCCAGGCCCGAGCCGATTCGATTCCGTGGACCGGGCCGAGACGCTGCGCCAGGCCGCGGGTGACGGAATCGACGTCGAGCTCGCCGAACCGGCTGAACAGGGTGGACCCGTCCTCGTGCGCCTTGCCGACCACGTTCGCCACCCCGGGCTTGCGGAACTGGATGTCCCGGATCATGGTCTCGATGAAGTCGCGCTTCTCCTCCACCACGATCACCTCGTCGAGACCGGACATGAACTCGTCGAGGATCGTGCGCTCCACGGGGTAGATCATGCCCAGTTTGAGGATGCGGATCCCGCGGCGGCCCAGCTCGTCGTCGCCGATCCCGAGGCGGCGCAGTGACTCACGGACGTCCAGGTAGGTCTTCCCGGCCGCGACGACGCCGATCCGGTCGTCCGGGGTCGACTGCACGATCCGGTTGAGACGGTTGAGGCGGGCGTACTCCAGCGCGCGGGGAAGGCGGATGGTGAGCTGGTTCTGCTCGAGCTCCATGAGGCTGGCCCCCAGGAGCCGACCGGACGGCACGTGCGGGCTCGTCCCGAGGTCGCCGTACACGGGCAGGATCCGGTCGGGATCGACGAGGGCGGTCGCCGAGGCGTCCGCGACGTGCGCCGAGATCTTCATCGCGGACCACAGGCCGGAGACCCGGGACAGGATCGCGGCGTGGACGCCGAAGTCCAGGACGTCCTGCGGGTCCGCGGGGTAGAGCGTCGGCATGTACAGGTCCGCGAGTGCCAACTCGGACGCGCACGGCACGGTGGAGGACTTGGCGCCCGGATCGTCGCCGACCAGCACCACCGCGCCGCCGTTCGGATCGGTGCCTATCAGGTTGGCGTGCCGCAACGCGTCGGTGGCACGGTCCAGGCCGGGCGCCTTGCCGTACCAGTACCCCACGACCCCCTGGAGGGCGGCACCGCCGGTGTTGGCGGTGGCGCGCAGGGTGCCCGTGCGCCGGGCGAGCTGGGACCCCATCACCGCCGTGGCGCCCGCCTCCTCGTTGAGGGCGGGGCGGTGCACGATGTCGAACGGCCCGAGGAACTCGCGACGCCTGGCCAGTTCGAGGTCGTACCCCGCGAGCGGCGATCCCTCGTAACCGCTGACCAGGCTCGCGGTGAGCAGATTCTGCCTGCGGTCGAGCCGTGCCCGGTCGCGGACCGTCCGGACCAGTGCCTGGATCCCGGAGAGGAAGACCGTGCCGCTCTCGCGCGTGTAGCGATCGGAGAGGGAGAACGATCCGGCGTCCGCTTGCCCGGTCCGCGGCAGGTCGTCATGCGTGCCGTCCGTGGGGTGGAGGAGAGAGGTCATGATCAACACCTGGCCTTCGCGAGACGAACGATGTCCCCCCAGGCTAGGACGAACTGTGAGGCGCGTCACGCGGCCAGTCCGAGATCGAACAGTCTGCACATTCGGGGTCCCGTGTGTGCGTCATGACTGGACCATCTGTCCACCTCGTCGTCGTATACCGTGGACACATGGACCCTTCACCCAACCTGGACGACACCGACCGGCGGCTCCTTGACATCGTCCTGTCCGACCCGCGCGTCGGGGTCCGCGAGTTCTCGCGACGACTCGGGGTGGCCAGGGGCACCGCCCAGGCCCGGCTCGACAAGTTGGAGGCGCGCGGTGTGCTCGCCTCGTGGGCGCCGAGGCTCGACCCCGCCGCCCTCGGGTACCCGCTGGGCGCGCTCGTGCACATCCAGGTGGCGCAGGCCAGGCTCGACGAGACGTGTGCGGGGCTGGCGCAGGTGCGCGAGGTGCTCGAGGTGGTGAGCATCGCCGGCGAGTTCGACGTCGTCTGCCGGGTCGTCGCGCGGGACCACGCCCACCTCGAGGAGGTGTTCAGCGCCATCATCTCCACGCCCGGCGTCCTGCGCACCCGCACCGAGGTGATCCTGCGTCAGCGGGTCGGGCCGCGCGTCACCCAGCTGCTGGGGGAGTGAGCCTCACTCCCAGATCCGGGCGAACGGATGGGCGGCCTCGTACTCCGAGGCCAGCTCCAGCAAGAGCCGGTCCTGCCCCCTGCGGGCGGAGAAGTGCACGCCGACGGGCATCCCGTCCGGCGCGTGACCGGTGGGCAGCGAGACGGCCGGCGACCCCGCGATGTTCTGCAGCGGGGTGAAGGTGACCCAGTTGGAGACCCGCTCCAGGTGGGTCTCGAACGGCAGGTCCGCGTCCAGGTACCCGACCTCCGGGGTCTCGTGGGCGACCACCGGGTTGATGTACACGTCGAGGTCGCCGAACCTCGCGTCGAACTGCCGCCGGGTCCTCGCCAACCGCAGTAGGTGCAGGGGAAGCGAGGCGATGTTCCGTCGGGCCATCCGCGCGAGCCCGATCGTGAAGGGGTCGAGTTCGGCCGGGTCGAAATCGGGGTCGAAGAGCCTGCGCCCGGACGATGACGTGCTCAGCGCGAGCAGCCCCCAGTAAGCGATGAAGTCGTCCCGGAACCCCGTCGGGACGGGAGCCTCGGTCGGCACCACCTCGTGGCCCAGTCCGGCCAGCCGCACGGCGGTCTCGCGGAGGACCGCCAGGGTCGCGGCATCGGTCGCACCGCCCGCCGGGCTCTGCTCCACGAGTCCGATGCGCAGGCGCCGTGCCGGGGCGGGGGCGACGGGGCCCACCGGGGGGACGCCGACCGGGAGGTGGCTCGCCTCGAACGCGGTGAGGAACGTGGCGGTGTCCCGGACGGACCGGGAGACCACCGACTGCGACACGATGGGGATCGGCATGCCCCGGGAGAACTTCTCGTCGGTGTGCCTACCCCGGCTCGGCTTGAACCCGACCAGCCCGGTGACCGCCGCGGGTATCCGGATCGACCCCCCGCCGTCGTTGGCGTGCGCGATCGGCAACGCCCCCGCGGCCACGAGGGCCGCGGAACCACCCGAGGAGCCGCCACTGGTGCGGCCGGTGTTCCACGGGTTGCGGGTCACCAGGCCGCCCTGCCGTTCGGTTGCGGCGGTCCAGCCGAACGGGGGCATGGCGGTGATGCCCAACGGGATCAGGCCGGTGGCGCGGAACGCACGTGCGTAGTCGCCGTCGTGGAGGGCGGGGGAGTCGGGAACGGCGGGGGAGCCGAGCCGCATCGGGGCGCCCTCGACCTGCACCGCGTCCTTGAAAGCCGACGGCACGCCGGCGAACGGCGAGGACAGGCGCGAGTCCGCGGTCCGGCGTGCGTGCTCGCGGGCCCTGTCGAAGGCGGTGAAGACCAGGGCGCCGAGCGCCGGATCCACCTGCTGGCATCGTTCGATGGCGGCCTCGACGAGCTCGGTCGGTGACACCTCGCCGCCGCGGACCCGCTCGGCGAGGGCGGTGGCGTCGTCGTACCCGAGTGCGTCGTCACGGAAGGCGTGGACCCGCGCGGTGTCGGGGTGGGGCCGGGCAGGGGCGGTGTCATCGGTTGTGGCATCGGTTGTGGCGTCGGTCACCCCCCCCACTGTAGGGCGAGGGGGTGTGAAAATCGGTGGCCCTCTTGACAGGTTGCGCATCGTCGGGCACTTTAGGGGTACCTAAGTAAGGCGAGGGTCACCTAACGCATCGGCGGGCGGGGCCCGTCTCTGGAGGCAATCGATGGCAGCGCACCCGGTCGTGTCGGATCCGATCACCACCGGCGCGCGCCGTCTGCTCGACGGAGCCGGCATCGCGACGGTCGCCGTACGCGGGACCAAGAACCGGTCGGATGTCATGGTCTCCGCCGGCCATCGCTGGGTCGGGGAGGGGGCGATCATCGTCACCGGGACCCCGGCCCCCTGGTCCGCACTGATGGTCGCGCCGGGAGAGTCGGTCGAGGTGGTCGTCATGATCGACGAGTTCGCCCCGATCGTCGAGGCCAAGGTCCACGTCGCGAGCCTGTACGGCTTCGGCGTGGCGCGTGCGGCACGGCAGGGTGAGGGCTGGGTGGTCGAGATCGAGATCGAACTCGGCGACCTCGACATCCGCCGGCTGGGGCACGAGGGCACCGTCCACGCGGGCTGCCTGGACGCGGTGCCGTCGGATCCCCTGGCATGCGAGGCGCCGGGCCTCGCAGACGAGATCCGGGCGCGCTTCGGCTCGGACCTGGCCATGCTGGCCGGGTCCGCAGACCCGGCGCAGCCGCCGTATGTCCTGGGCGTCGATCCCGACGGCCTGCATCTGCTGACGGCGCTCGGTGCCCACGCCGATGTCATCCACCTGCCGTTCCTGACCCGCGCGGAGTGCGTCAACGACGTCGTCCGCGAGATGGGTCAGTACGTGGCCCGCGCCAGCTAGCCTCCCGCGGTAGCGCGGACCGGGCCGATCAGGCCGGGCTGTAGGTGAGGCAGTCGGCGGTATCGGCGCCGGAACCGATCTCGACGGAATCCGCCGAGCAGAGCAGGTCCTTGTTGTGGGTGCACTCCACCCGTTGGCAGGCGCCCACGTGTGCGCTGGCGGTGGGCAGGCCGCCGCGGACGTCCAGCGAGATGAAGGTGCCGCACTCGGCGTGATCCGGGGTTCCGGCGACGGTGATGGCGCCCGCGTTGCAGCTCTGCTCGCTGTTGAACGAGCACGCCGTGACGGTGCAGGCGCTGATTCCGGTGAGTGTGGCCATGATGATCGCTCCTCGTATGACGGTGGCGTGGTGTGCCCCAGAGTCAACACCGGATCCCCCCGGCTTGCAAGCAAGTTGAGGCTGTGCTAAATCAGGCCAGCCTAGGCTGTCTACCTGCGCGGATGGCGGGAATGTCGGCGTCCCCCGCGGGGTTCTCGGCCGGATCGGCTGCGCGACGACCGGGAGTTGTAGTCCCCCGTCGGGTCGCCGGCCGTGCGCGTCGTCGGGTCCGCGGAGTGGAGGAGCGCGGGTCCGGGTCCCGGTGGGTGATCCCGAATCCAGTCTGGACATTTGTGAGGCGCAGCACTATCGTCGATTTCAGTTAATCCGACTTAACTGAAAGGGAGCGGCACCGATGACTTCCGCGACCACCAATCGCCAGGCCCACGAGGAACTTCTCGCCGACCTCCGCGAGCGCCTTGAGCGGGCCGCGCTGGGCGGCGGCGAGAAGGCCCGTGCGCGCCACCTCGAGCGCGGCAAGCTGCTCGCCCGCCAGCGCGTGGACGTGCTGCTCGACCCGGGCAGCCCGTTCCTCGAGCTCTCGCCGCTCGCCGCGGAGGAGATGTACGGGGGCAAGGCCCCCGCCGCCGGCGTCGTCGCCGGGATCGGCCGGGTGTCGGGCCGCGAGTGCCTGATCATCGCCAACGACGCGACCGTCTCCGGCGGCACCTACTACCCGATGACGGTGAAGAAGCACCTGCGCGGTCAGGAGGTGGCGCTGGCCAACCACCTGCCGTGCATCTACCTCGTGGACTCCGGCGGCGCGATGCTGCTGCAGCAGGACGAGGTCTTCCCCGACCGCGACCACTTCGGCCGGATCTTCTACAACCAGGCGAACATGTCCGCCAAGGGCATCCCGCAGATCGCCGCGGTCATGGGCTCGTGCACCGCCGGTGGCGCGTACGTCCCCGCGATGAGCGACGAGGCCGTGATCGTCCGGAACCAGGGCACGATCTTCCTCGCCGGCCCGCCGCTGGTGAAGGCCGCGACGGGCGAGGAGGTCACGGCCGAGGAACTCGGTGGCGGCGACCTGCACGCCAAGACCTCCGGTGTGGTGGACCACCTTGCCGACGACGACTATGACGCGCTGATGAAGGTCCGCCGGATCGTGGCGACCTGCCCGCCGGCGCCCGCGCCGGACTGGGAGGTGCTCGAGCCCCGCGAGCCCGTCCGCGCGCAGTCCGACCTGTACGACCTCGTCCCGGTCGACTCGCGCCAGCCCTACGACGTGCGCGACATCATCGGCACGATCGCCGACGGCGGCGAGTACACCGAGTTCAAGGAGAACTACGGCACCTCCATGGTGACCGCGTTCGCCCACATCCACGGGCACCCGGTGGGCATCATCGGCAACAACGGCGTCATCTTCTCCGAGTCCGCGCTTAAGGGCGCCCACTTCATCGAGCTGTGTGACCGCCGCAAGATCCCGCTGGTCTTCCTGCAGAACATCACCGGCTTCATGGTGGGCCGGCAGTACGAGGCGGGCGGCATCGCCAAGAACGGCGCCAAGATGGTCACCGCCGTGGCGTGCGCCCGGGTCCCCAAGTTCACCATCGTCGTGGGCGGGTCCTTCGGTGCCGGCAACTACTCCATGTGCGGCCGTGCCTATTCGCCGCGGTTCCTCTGGATGTGGCCCAATGCCAAGATCGCCGTGATGGGCGGGCCCCAGGCAGCCGACACCCTCGCGTCGGTCCGTGCCGCCCAGGTCACCAAGTCGGGCGGGGAGTGGACCGACGAGCAGCAGTCCGAGTTCACCGCGCCGATCCGTGAGCAGTTCGAGGAGCAGTCCACCGCGTACTACTCCACTGCCCGCCTGTGGGACGACGGGATCATCGACCCCGCAGACACCCGCACTGTCCTCGGTCTGGCCCTGGCGGCCGCGGCCAACGCCCCCCTCGAGCCGGTCAACAACGGCGTCTTCAGGATGTGAGCAGCTCCATGTCAGAACAACTGTCACAGAAACTCCACACCGTCCTGGTGGCCAACCGCGGGGAGATCGCGTGCCGCGTGATCCGCTCGCTGCGGGCAGCGGGTATCCGCTCGGTCGCCGTCTACTCCGACGCGGACGCCGACGCGCTGCACGTGCGCGTGGCCGACGCCGCCGTCCGTCTCGGCCCGGCCCAGGCCTCGCAGTCGTACCTCGACATCGACAAGGTGATCGACGCGTGCCGCCAGACCGGGGCGCAGGCCGTGCACCCGGGTTACGGTTTCCTGTCCGAGAACTCGCGGTTCGCGCGGGCACTCGACGAGGCCGGCCTGATCTTCGTCGGACCGCCGGCCTCGGCGATCGAGACCATGGGCGACAAGATCACCGCCAAGGCGGCGGTGTCCGCACGTGACGTCCCCACCGTGCCCGGGATCTCGCGTCCGGGACTGACCGACGACGAACTGATCGCCGGTGCCGCCGAGGTCGGCTACCCGGTCCTCGTCAAGCCCTCGGCCGGTGGTGGCGGCAAGGGGATGCGCCGCGTCACCGATCCCGCCGATCTGCCGGCGGCACTGGAGTCCTCGCGACGGGAGTCGGCAGGCGCCTTCGGCGACGACACCCTGTTCCTCGAGCGGTTCGTCGACACCCCGCGCCACATCGAGGTGCAGGTCCTGGCCGACACCCACGGCAACGTCATCCACCTGGGTGAGCGGGAGTGCTCACTGCAGCGCCGCCATCAGAAGGTCATCGAGGAGGCGCCCAGCGCACTGCTCGACGAGGTCACCCGTCAGCGCATCGGTCAGGCGGCGTGCGACGCCGCCCGGTCGGTGGGGTACGTGGGCGCGGGCACGGTGGAGTTCATCGTCTCCGCGCACGCCCCGGACGAGTTCTTCTTCATGGAGATGAACACCCGCCTGCAGGTCGAGCACCCGGTCACCGAGATGGTCACCGGTGTCGACCTGGTCGACTGGCAGGTCCGCATCGCCGCGGGCCAGGAGCTCACCCTGCGCCAGGAGGACATCACCCTCACCGGCCACGCGATCGAGGCCCGCGTCTATGCCGAGGACCCGGCCAAGGGCTTCCTGCCCACCGGCGGCACCGTGGTCGGGCTCGAGGAGCCCTCCGGCGACGGCATCCGCGTGGACTCCGGCCTCCGTGTGGGCACGGTCGTCGGCAGCGACTACGACCCGATGCTCGGCAAGGTCATCGCGCACGGCGCCGACCGCGCCGAGGCACTGGCCCGGCTCGACGCCGCGCTCGCCGGCACCCACGTGCTGGGTCTGCGCACGAACGTCGACTTCTGCCGGTTCCTGCTCTCGCGGCCGGAGGTCGTCTCCGGCGAGCTGGACACGGGCCTGCTCGACCGGTCCGTCGACGACTACACCGCGACGCCCGCCCCCGAGGGCGGACTGATCGCCGTGGCCATGCACCGCACCGAGGAGCGCTGGGCCCGGGTGCCCGCGCAACGCCGCGGCCCGTGGGACGTTCCCAACGGGTGGCGGATCGGCGGGCGCGCCGAGGTGTGGACCCGCCTGGACGCCGGCGCCGGGTCCGACGCGGTCACCGTGGGACTGCGGGGGACCCCCGACGACGCCGAGGTGACCATCACCGACGCCACGATCGGATCCACCGAGGCGCCCGAGGTCTCCTCCCGGCATCGTGCGCGGGTCGCCCGGGACGGCGCCTCCCTCCGGCTGACCGTCGACGGCACCCAGCAGCGCTGGACCGTCGTGCGCTCGGCGGACCCCAAGGCCGCCGACACCTTCTGGGTGGCCGGCGACGGCGGGACCTGGGACCTGCGGATGCTCCCGCTCATCGACTCCCGGATCCACGACGCCGGGATGTCGGACGGCCAGATCGTCAGCCCCATGCCCGGTTCGGTGATCGCGTGCTTCGTCGCCGACGGCGACGAGGTCACCGCCGGACAGAACATCCTGGCCGTCGAGGCCATGAAGATGGAACACGCACTGCCCGCGCCGATCGACGGTGTGGTCCGCGTGCACGTCACCACCGGCGAGCAGGTGCCCGCCGACCACCTGCTCGCGACCGTCGAGCCCCACCCCTCCACCGAGGAATCCGAAGGAGAAGGCAATGCCTGAGTTGGAAGAGCACTACGCCGACCTCAAGTCGACGGTCGCGGACTTCGCCGACAAGGTGGTCGCCCCGGCCTCGGCCGAGCACGATCGCAACCACACCTTCCCCTACGAGGTCGTCGCCCAGATGGGCGACATGGGCCTGTTCGGTCTGCCGTTCCCCGAGGAGTTCGGCGGGATGGGCGGCGACTACTTCGCGCTGTCGCTCGCCCTGGAGGAGCTCGGCCGCGTCGACCAGTCGACCGCCATGACCCTCGAGGCCGGCGTGGGCCTGGGCGCCATGCCCATCTACCACTTCGGCAACGACGAGCAGCGCGCCACGTGGCTCCCGGACCTGGCCGCCGGCCGCACGCTCGCCGGCTTCGGCCTGACCGAGCCCGGTGCGGGCTCGGACGCCGGCGCCACCAAGACCACCGCGAAGCGTGACGGCGACGAGTGGGTGGTCAACGGCAACAAGCAGTTCATCACCAACTCCGGCACCGACATCACCTCGCTGGTCACCGTGACCGCGGTGACGGGAGAGCGGCGGGCCGCGGACGGTTCTGTGAAGAAGGCCATCTCGACGATCATTGTCCCGGCCGACACCCCCGGATTCACCGCGGAGCCCGCGTACGACAAGGTCGGGTGGAACTCCTCCGACACGCACCCGCTGACCTTCGCCGACGCCCGGGTGCCGGCGGAGAACCTCCTCGGCGAGGAGGGGCGCGGGTACGCGAACTTCCTGTCGATCCTCGACGAGGGACGCATCGCGATCGCCGCCGTAGCCACCGGTGCCGCGCAGGGGTGCGTCGACGAGTCCGTGAAGTACGCCCGTGAGCGCGAGTCCATGGGCCGCAAGATCGGCGAGTTCCAGGCCATCGCGTTCAAGATCGCCCGCATGGAGGCCCGTGCCCATACGGCGCGTTGCGCCTACTACGAGGCCGCGCGCCTCATGCTGGCCGGCAAGGAGTTCAAGAAGGAGGCCGCCATCGCCAAGATGATCGCCTCCGAGGCGGCCATGGACAACGCCCGCGACGCCACCCAGATCCACGGTGGCTACGGCTTCATGAACGAGTACCCGGTGGCGCGGCACTACCGCGACTCCAAGATCCTCGAGATCGGCGAGGGCACCACCGAGGTGCAGCTCATGCTCATCGCACGTGGTCTCGGATTATGAGTGATCAGGCTGTAACGATGTCCGAGCAGCGCAGAGAGGTCGTCCAGCGTGGCCTGTGGTTCGAGGAGTACGAGGTGGGGACCGCCTACCTCCACCGCCCCGGGCGCACGATGACCGAGACGGACAACGTCCTGTTCACCACGCTGACGATGAACACGCAGGCCCTGCACCTGGACGCGGCGTGGTCGGCCGAGCAGCCGGGCTTCGGCGGCGAGCGACTCATGAACTCGATGCACACGCTCTCGACGCTCGTGGGACTGTCGGTCGCCCAGCTCACCCAGGGCACGATCGTGGCGAACCTCGGCTTCTCCGAGGTCAGCTTCCCCAAGCCGGTCCTGCACGGTGACACGCTGTACGCGGAGACCGTGTGCACCGACAAGCGCGAGTCGAAGTCGCGTCCGGGCGAGGGCATCGTGACCCTCGAGCACATCGGCCGCAACCAGCACGGCGACATCGTGGCCAGGGCGGTCCGCAAGACGCTGGTCCGCAAGCGGCCGACGGAGTCGGGCCCGGGCGGGGAGGCCACGGCATGACCCCCGCACCCGCCTGGATCCCGCCCGGCCCGGCACTGTTGTTCTGCCCGGCCGACCGGCCGGAGCGCTACGGCAAGGCGGCGGACCGCGCGGACGTCGTGATCGTCGACCTCGAGGACGCCGTCGCACCGGCGGACCGCCCCGCGGCCCGTGAGGCGCTGCGGGCCTCGACACTCGATCCGGACCGGACGATCGTGCGGGTCAACCCGACCGGCACCGACGACCACGTGGCCGACCTCGAGGCCCTGGCCGACACGGACTACCGCTGCGTGATGCTGGCCAAGACCGAGTCCGCCGCGCAGGTCACGGATCTGCACTCGACGACCGGCGCCGCTGTGCTGGCGTTGGTCGAGACCCCGCTCGGGGTCGTCCGCGCGGAGGAGATCGCCGCCGCGCCCGGGTGCGCCGGGATGATGTGGGGCGCCGAGGACCTCCTGGCCGCGATGGGCGGATCGACCAGCCGGTTCTCCTCCGCCGAGGCCGGTGGCCCCCGCGAGGCGGGGGAGTACCGCGACGTGCCCCGTCACGCCCGGGCGCGGGTCGCGCTCGCCGCGGCCGCGTTCGGTCGGTGGGCGGTCGACTCCGTGCACCTGGACATCGCCGACTCCTCCGGTCAGCGCGCCGAGGCGCTCGACGCCGTCGCGCTGGGGTTCGTGGCCACCGCGTGTATCCACCCGTCCCAGGTGGCGGTGGTCCGCGAGGCCTACGCCCCCGATGACGACGAGGTGGCCTGGGCCCGGAAGGTCCTCGCCGCCGCGGAACACAACCAGGGCGTGTTCCGGCTGGACGGTCGCATGGTCGACGGTCCCGTCTTCCGTCAGGCCGAGGCGACGATGCGTCGCGCCGCGGCCGCCGCCACCTGATACCGCAATCCCCGTGTCGCGCCCCCCTGTCGCGGGCCGTCCGGCCCCACCCCCAAGGAGTACCGAGATGACCACCACCGATCTCGATTCCACACCCCTCGACCCCGCCGGGTCCCACACGCGCGGGGAGACCGACGTCCCCCTGCTCACCCAGACGATCCCCGAGAACCTCGCGGCGACCGTCGAGAGGTTCGGCGACCGCGACGCGCTCGTCGACGTGCAGGCCGACCGGCGGTGGACCTACGCCGAGTTCCTCGCCGACGTCCGCCGCCTCGCCTCCGGACTGCACCGCCTCGGCATCCGTGCGGGCGACCGGGTGGGCATCTGGTCGCCCAACCGGTGGGAGTGGGTGATGGTCCAGTACGCCACCGCCGAGATCGGCGCCGTACTGGTCAACATCAACCCGTCCTACCGGGTCCACGAGCTGGAGTACGTGCTCAAGCAGGCGGGGATCAAGGCCGTCGTCGCCGCCCCCCAGTTCAAGGATTCCGACTACACCGGGATGCTCGCGCAGGTCCAGCCGAACTGCCCCGACCTCGAACTGGTCGTGCTCTTCGGCGACGAGGAGTGGGAGTCGCTGGTCTCGGGCCCCACCCACGCCGAGGAACTGGCGTCGATCCGCGCCGCACTGCAGCCGGGCGACCCGATCAACATCCAGTACACCTCCGGCACCACGGGCTTCCCCAAGGGCGCCACGCTCTCGCACTCGAACATCCTCAACAACGGGTACTTCGTCGGCGAGCTCGTCAACTACACGGAGGTCGACCGGGTGTGCATCCCGGTGCCCTTCTACCACTGCTTCGGCATGGTGATGGGCAACCTCGCGTGCACCAGCCACGGATCGGCCATGGTCATCCCCGCGCCCGCGTTCGACCCCGCGGCCTCGCTGCGCGCGGTGGAGCAGGAGAAGTGCACGAGTCTCTACGGCGTGCCCACGATGTTCATCGCCGAGCTCGCGCTGGAGGATTTCGACTCCTACGACCTGTCCACGCTGCGCACCGGGATCATGGCCGGCTCGCCGTGCCCCGAATCCACCATGCGTCAGGTGATCGACAGGATGAACATGGAGGAGGTCTCCATCTGCTACGGCATGACGGAGACCTCGCCGGTGTCCACCCAGACCCGTCGGGACGATTCGCTGGACCGGCGCGTGTCCACGGTCGGCCGGGTCGGGCCGCACCTCGAGATCAAGATCGTCGACCCGTCGACCGGTGCCACCCTGCCGCGCGGCGAGGCCGGCGAGTTCTGCACGAAGGGCTACAGCGTCATGCTGGGCTACTGGGACCAGCCGGACAAGACCGCCGAGGCGATCGACCCCGAGGGCTGGATGCACACCGGCGACATCGGGGAGATGGACGACGCCGGTTACGTCCGCATCACCGGCCGCATCAAGGACATGGTCATCCGCGGTGGCGAGAACATCTACCCGCGGGAGGTCGAGGAGTTCCTCTACACCCACCCGGACATCCTCGACGCCCAGGTGATCGGCGTGCCCGACCCCAAGTACGGCGAGGAGCTCATGGCCTGGGTCCGGCTCAAGCCGGGACGCGACGATCTCACGGCCGAGGAGGTCCGCGAGTTCGCCACCGGCAAGCTCGCCCGCCACAAGATCCCGAAGTACGTCCACGTGGTCGACGAGTTCCCCATGACCGTCACCGGCAAGGTCCGCAAGGTCGACATGCGCAAGCGCGCGATCGAGATCCTCGGCATCGCCTGACCGCCCCCACACCCAAGGAGTGCGTGTATGTCCAGCAAGATCATGACCGCGGCCGAGGCCGTCGCGGACATCCCCGACGGGGCGTCCATCGCCGCCGGCGGATTCGGCCTGAGCGGGATCCCGCAGATCGTCATCGAGGCCCTCGCCGCCCGCGACGTCGGGGACTTCGAGGTGTTCTCCAACAACGCCGGCGTCGACGGCAAGGGCCTCGGCATCCTGCTGGAGAGCGGCAAACTCCGGCGCATCGTCTCCTCCTACGTCGGGGAGAACAAGGAGTTCGCCCGCCAGTACCTGTCCGGTGAGCTCGAGGTGGAGCTCACCCCGCAGGGCACCCTCGCCGAGCGGATGCGTGCCGGCGGCTCGGGGATCGGGGCGTTCTTCACCCGCACTGGCGTCGGCACGTTCGTCGCCGACGGCGGCATGCCGTGGAAGTACGACTCGGCCGGCGGGATCGCGGTGGCCTCCCCGCCCAAGGAGACCCGCGAGATCCGCGGCGAGACCTACGTGCTGGAGCAGGCCATCGAGGCCGACTACTCGCTGGTACGCGCCGCCGTGGCCGACCGCAACGGCAATCTCCGCTTCAACCTCACGGCCCGCAACTTCTCGCCGCTCGCGGCGATGGCCGGCCGGGTGTGCATCGTCGAGGCCGAGAAGATCGTCGAGGTCGGAGAGCTCGCCCCCGACGACATCCACCTCCCGGGCATCTTCGTCCACCGCCTGGTGGAACTGACCCCGGAGCAGGTCGCCCAGACCAAGTGGATCGAGAAGACCACCACCAACCCGCCCTCGGAAGGACAGCGCTGATGAGCAGGATCGGACGCGACCGCAAGGCCATGGCCGCCCGCGCGGCCCTGGAGCTGGAGGACGGCCAGTACGTCAACCTCGGGATCGGCCTGCCGACCCTGGTCCCCAACTACGTCCCCGAGGGCGTCAACGTCACCCTGCAGTCCGAGAACGGGCTGCTGGGAATCGGCCCGTACCCGCACCCCGACGACGTCGACCCGGACCTGATCAACGCCGGCAAGGAGACCGTCACGACCCTCCCGGGGTCGGCGATCTTCGACTCGGCGATGAGCTTCGGCATGATCCGCTCGGGCAAGATCGACGTGGCCATTCTGGGCGCCATGGAGGTCAACCCCGCGGGCGACATCGCCAACTGGATGGTGCCGGGAGCGATGGTCAAGGGCATGGGCGGGGCCATGGACCTCGTGGTGGGCGCCCGCCGGATCGTCGTGGTCATGGACCAGGTCGCCAAGGACGGGTCCTCCAAGATCGTCTCCGAGATCTCTCTGCCGCTGACCGGGTTGGGCTGCGTCAACCGGATCATCACCGAACTGGGCGTGTTCGACCGCGACGCCGACGGCCTGACCCTGATCGAGCTCGTCGACGGGGTGACCCTCGAACAGATCGAGGCCGCCACCGACGCGCCGTTCCGCGTGGCCGAGCACCTCAGGTGACCCCGCCGCCGGCGCCGCCCGGCCTTTGGACCACACCGGTCCGGGGCCGGGCGGCGCTGTCGGCGTTGGCGTGGGTCCTCGCGTACGGGGCCTCCCTCGTCGTCGTCGTCCTCCTCGGCCTGGTCACGGCACGGACCCTCGGGCCCGGCCGCCCCGACACCGCGCTCCTCGCCCTGGTCGTCCTCGCCGGCACCGCCGTGGCCGCGCTGCTCGCGGTGCGGATCCACCTCCTGCGCCGGCGCGGTCTCGGGTGGGCGGACGTCGGCCTCCGGCCACCGGACCGCTCACCCTGGCACCTGGCGTGGCAGATCCCCGCGGTGATGGCGGCCGGCGTCACCGCCTCGATGATCGTGCTCATCCCCCTGGGGGCGGGCGCCGAGTCGACGGGGGATGAGGCCGCTGCGGCGATCGCGGACCTGGCGGCCGGCGGGCCGGTGTTCGCCGCCCTCGGGCTGCTGACCGTCGCCGTGCTCATCCCGGTGGCGGAGGAGGTCGTGTTCCGCGGCATCGTGCTGCCGGCCCTGCGGGCGCGGCTGCGGGCCGTCGCGGGGATCACGCTCGCGGGAGCGGTGTTCGCCGCCGTGCACCTGCTGCCCCCGGCGTTGCCGTACCTGCTGGTGGTGGGGATCTCACTGTGCGCGATGGCCGAGTGGTACCGGTCGATCGTGCCCGGCATCGTGCTCCACGGCGTCAACAACGCGATCGTGTTCACCGGCGTGATCGCCGCCGGGTCAGGCCAGTAGCGCCGAGACCAGCAAGAGGACCGGCAGCGCGCCGAGGGTCGTGAGGACGGCGGAGTCCCGGGCCAGCAGTGTCCCGTGTCCGTACCGGGTCGCGACCACGAGGACGTTCTGCGCGGTGGGCAACGCGGCGGCGACCACCACCGTGAGAAGCTCGTGACCCTGCATGCCCATCAGCCCGGCGCCGATGGCGTACGCGAGCACGGGGTGGGCGACGAGCTTGAGTGCGCTCGCGAGGAAGATCTCCCGGCGGGGCGAGGCGCCGGCCTCGAGCACCTTGACTCCGTAGAGCGACATGCCGAACACCAGCAGGGCGCCGGGGACGGAGATCTGGCCGACCAGGTGCACGGGCTCCAGGAGAGTCTCGGGCGGCGTCCAGGGCAGGGCGGCGACGACGACGCCCGCGAGCGCAGCGAGGACGATCGGGGTGCGGACCGACTGCAGTAGCGCACCGAGCGCGCCCCCGTCCCCGCCGCCGTCCGACCCCTCGGCCCGCGCGGCCCGCTCCAGCACGGCGATTGCGACCGGTTGGAGGACCACCACCTGGAAGAGCAGCAGCGGCATGACGAACCCGAGGTCCCCGAGGACGTACAGCGCGATGGGGATGCCGAGGTTGGCGGAGTTGACGTAGCCGGCGGACAGGGCACCCACCACGAGGTCCGCCGCCGGGCGCTTGAGCCACAGCCGGGCGATCGCCACGTACAGGACCGCGACGATGATCGCCGACACCGCGGACACCACGAACACGCCGGTGAAGACCTGGTCGAGGGTGGTGCGGGCGAGGGAGTCGAACAGCAGTGCCGGGGTGGCGACGTAGAAGACGAGCCGGTTGAGCACCAGGTGCGCGTCCGTGCCGAGGACCAGGGTGCGGGCGAGTATCCAGCCCAGCGCGACCAGCGCGACGATGACGGCGAAGCCGTTGAGGACGCCGGCCACGGGTGGACTCCTGGTGTCGGGGAGGGGAGGGGGAGAGGTAGACGCGGTAACGCCGATCGGGGTCGCGCACTCCTGCGTGAGGAGGCACGACCCCGATCGGGTTGCTGTTGCCTGAGTCGGCGGCTAGAGGCCGCAGGCGGGACGGGCGGTCCGGTTCACCCGCGCCGAGTGGTGACTCAGCGGCTGGTGAACGGCAGCAGGGCCATCTCGCGGGCGTTCTTGACCGCGACGGCGACCTGACGCTGCTGCTGCGGCGTGAGGCCGGTGACCCGACGCGAACGGATCTTGCCGCGATCGGAGATGAACGTACGGAGGGTGTTGACGTCCTTGTAGTCGACCGTCTCGATACCCGCCACCTTCAACGGGTTCTTCTTGGGTCGACGGCCCTCCTGGGCGCGGATCTTCTTGGACGGGGTGCTACGTGCTTTAGCCATGGTTACCTACTCACCAACTCGACTTCGTGACACCGGGCAGCTCGCCACGGTGGGCCATCTCGCGCATGCGGACGCGGGAGAGGCCGAACTTGCGGAGGTAGCCGCGGGGGCGACCGTCGGCGACGTCGCGGTTACGCACCCGCACGGGCGAGGCGTCACGCGGCATCTTGTTGAGAGCGGTCTGGGCATCCATACGTGCCTCGTCCGTGCTCTCGGGGTTCTTGATGATTGCCTTGAGCTCGGCGCGACGCTCGGCGAACCGGGCGACCTTGGCCTTGCGCTGCTCGTTGCGCGCGATCTTGGACTTCTTGGCCACGAGTCAGCGCTCCTCTCGGAATTCGACGTGCTTACGGACGACCGGGTCGAACTTCTTGAGGACGATGCGGTCCGGATTGTTGCGACGGTTCTTGCGGGTCACGTACGTGAACCCGGTACCGGCCGTGGACTTCAGCTTGATGATGGGGCGGATGTCGTTACGGGCCATCTCAGATCTTCTCCCCACGGGCGCGGATGCGGGCCACGACGGCCTCGATGCCATCGCGGTCGATGGTCTTGATGCCCTTGGTAGAGACCGTCAGCGTGACGCGACGACCCTCGGAGGGCACGAAGTAGCTACGGCGCTGGATGTTCGGGTTCCAGCGACGGTTGGTCCTGCGGTGTGAGTGCGAGACGGACTTGCCGAAACCCGGCTTCCGTCCCGTTACCTGGCAATGCGCCGACATGGCGTGGTTCTCCTTCCGCCCCGTCCTGCGGTGGCGCGCGGCGGAGGGGGCGCCCTCGGTCGGCCTGGGCCGTACGGGGGGCTTACCGCCACGTCGCGAGCACCGTGAGAGGCGATAGCAAACGTGCAGACAACAGCGATGGTCTAGTTTACGGCCCGACCGCGTGAAACGGTAATCGGCACGTCAGTGGGCATAAAGGCGGCCGGACCGGCTCCGGCGGCCGGATGTCCGCGCCGCACGAATTGGGTGCCCGGCCATCCTACGGGTACGATCTACCGATGCGTGTGCTGACACCGGGATCCCCGGTTCGGCCACTGGCAATTGCGCGCTCTTGCAGGAGCGAGCGCCAGACCCACAGACTTCTACCGAGCTAGAGGGATCCAGTATGAAGAACGACATTCACCCCGACTACCACCCGGTGGTCTTCCAGGACTCGGGCACGGGCACCAAGTTCCTCACCCGTTCCACCGCGACCAGCAGCCGCACGGTCGAGTGGGAGGACGGTCAGACGTACCCGCTCATCGTCGTGGACGTGACCAGCGAGTCGCACCCGTTCTGGACCGGCGCGCAGCGCGTCATGGACACCGCCGGCCGCGTCGAGAAGTTCCAGCGTCGCTACGGCAACCGCACCCGCCGCAAGTGAGCAGCGGGGCGTCCGCGCCCCGACCACCCTCCTAGACCCCGAGGACGATAATCATGGCAGTTCCGAAGCGCCGCCTCTCGCGTGCCAACACCCACTCCCGCCGGTCCCAGTGGAAGGCCGACAACGTCGCCCTCCA
This sequence comes from Dietzia sp. IN118, assembly GCF_032905965.1. NCBI lineage: Bacteria > Bacillati > Actinomycetota > Actinomycetes > Mycobacteriales > Dietziaceae > Dietzia > Dietzia sp. IN118. The sequence goes on from NZ_JAUMSR010000001.1 coordinate 962,093, forward strand.
GGAGACCAAGATCGACGGCCGCCCCGTGGCGCTGCCGCGTCGTCTGGTCAAGGCCGCTCAGCTCGGCCTGGTCAACCTCGACCGCTGAGCCGCGTCGGCTGCCGCCCCCGGGGCGCAGCTGAGCACGGCGGCGCCGCGGGCGCCGCACGCACACGCCCGGTCACGAGCCCGGCGGGTCCACACGGACCCGTCGGGCTCGTCGGCGTCTGTGGCGCGCGTGGCGGCGGCCCTCCGGGGCGGATCCTCAGCCGCGCTTCAGTCGGGTGGGCGAGAATCCCGTCATGAAGATTCTCGTTGTCGACGACGACCAGGCCGTGCGCGAATCGCTCCGGCGCTCCCTGACTTTCAACGGCTACGACGTGGAGCTCGCCGGCGATGGCATCGAGGCGATCGAGAGGGTCGACACCAACCGGCCCGACGCGGTCATCCTCGACGTGATGATGCCCCGTCGGGACGGGCTCGAGGTGTGCCGGATCCTGCGCAGCAGGGGGGACGACCTGCCGGTGCTCATGCTCACCGCGAGGGACGCCGTCTCCGAGCGGGTCGCGGGTCTGGACGCGGGGGCCGACGACTACCTGCCCAAACCCTTCGCGTTGGAGGAACTCCTCGCCCGCCTGCGGGCTCTGCTGCGTCGTCGCGGCACGGACGCCGAGGAGGTCGACGAGGTGCTGGAGTTCGAGGACCTGCGGATGGATATCGCGACCCGCGAGGTCACCCGCGGCGAGCGCCGGATCCAGCTGACCCGCACCGAGTTCTCCCTGCTCGAGCTCCTCATGCACCACCCACGCCGGGTCCTCACCCGGAGCCACATCCTCGAGGAGGTGTGGGGCTACGACTTCCCGACCTCGGGTAACGCTCTCGAGGTCTACATCGGCTACCTACGGCGTAAGACGGAAGGGGAGGGTGAGAGCCGGTTGATCCACACCGTGCGCGGTGTGGGTTACGTGCTGCGCGAGACGCCGTAGTGCCCGCCCGCACGATGCGGACGGGGTCCGCACCGATCTCCCTGCACCAGCGGGTGACGCTGCTGGCGGCGAGCTCGGTGGGTGTCGCGGTGGCCCTCATGGCCGTCGCGGCGTACTTCGTCGTGTCGGGGTCGATGTACAGCGATGTCAACAACCGCCTGCAGCAGCAGGCCGACCAGCTGGTCAACAGCCAACTCGCCTCCGAGTTCGCCCTGCAGTCGCGCAGCACGCTGATCGCACTGCGGGCGTTCAACCCGAACCTGGACGCGCAGATCGTCGCTCCCTCCGGGGTGCGCACCGCGACCGGGGAGCCCTTCCAGATCGGTGGCCCGGAGATCGCGGTCGTGCGCGGCGAGGCCGAGTCGAGCCTGCGTACCTCCGGGGGCAAGCAGATCTACGCGGTCGGGGTCCGAGACGGCTCGACCCTCATCCTGGCCCAGGACCTCAGCCCCACCCGTGCTGCGTTGAACCGTCTGGCGATCGTGCTCACGCTCGTCGGGGCAGCGGGCATCGCCCTGGCCGCGGTGGCCGGGACGGCCGTCGGCCGCACCGGGTTGGCGCCGGTGGCCCGGCTGACCAGGGCCGTGGAACGCATCGCCCGCACCGATGATCTGCGGCCGATCCCCGTGGCCGGTGACGACGAGATCGCCCGCCTGACGAGCAGTTTCAACCAGATGCTCGTCGCGCTGGGGGAGAGCCGGGAGAGACAGGCGCGGCTCGTCGCGGACGCCGGGCACGAACTCAAGACGCCACTGACGAGTCTGCGGACGAACGTCGAGTTGCTCATCGCGGCCAGTCGCCCCGGCGCGCGGACGATCCCCGACGCCGACCGGAACGAACTCGAGGCAGACGTCGTGGGGCAGATCTCGGAACTCAGTCAGCTCGTCGGGGATCTGGTCGAGCTCGCCCGGGAGGACTCCGGGGAGGTCGAGCTGGAGCCGGTGGCCGTCTCCGACGCGGTCGAACGGGCCCTCGAGCGGGTCCGGCGTCGCCGGCACGACGTGGACTTCGACGTCGAGTTGATGCCCTGGTACTCCTTCGGCGACTCGGCCGGGATCGAGCGTGCGGTGCTGAACGTGTGCGACAACGCGGCCAAGTGGAGTCCCACCGGCGGGACGGTGACGGTGCGGATGCGGCCCGTCTCCGACGCGGTCATGGAACTGACGGTCGCCGACCAGGGGCCCGGCATCCCCGAACAGGACCGCGAGCTGGTCTTCGAACGCTTCCATCGCTCGCACGAGGCGCGCGCGATGCCGGGGTCGGGTCTGGGGCTGGCCATCGTCCGACAGGTCACGACCCGACACGGCGGAACCGTCGAGATCAGCGACGCCGAGGGCGGCGGCGCACTGGTGCGGGTGACCATCCCCGGAAGCGAGCAGCCGCCCGGGTGAGTCCCGGGGTGGCGCGCACCGTCTCAGCGGGCACACAGCGCCATCGGGAACCATGGGACTCATGGAGAACGAGAACGAGAACGGCCGGGGCAGGGGCGAACCCGGGTCCCCGGACGAGTGGGCCGGCAGATCGGGTGCCGGTCTCGAAGGACCCGCACACGGACCCTCCGGCCAGAACCCCTACGCCGCCGAGAATCCCTACGGCATGGCCCAGGGGTGGGGTGGAACCGATCGGCCCACCACGGCCTTCCCCGCACAGCACCCCGCACAGCACCCCGCACAGGCGCAGGGGCAGGGGCAGCACCCCGCACAGGCGCAGGGGCAGGGGCAGCACCCCGCACAGGGGCAGGGGCAGGGGCAGGCCGGACCGTGGCGACCCGCGGACGCCATGCCCCCCTCGGGCCCGTCGCCCCACCCCGGGGCCGGGCCGGGTGTGGAGCCCGGGACGCCGCAGGGCCAACGGAAGTCGGGCCGGGGCCTGCTCGCGGCCGGCATCGTGGCCGCCATGCTCGTCTCCGGTGGGCTCGGTGGGTGGATCGGTGCGACGGTCGCCGGTGGGTCCGCGGCGGGGTTGTCCTCGCCCATCAGCGCGACCCAGCCCGAGGGGACGGCGCCCGACGGCACCGTCGAGGCGGTGGCGGACAAGGTGCTGCCGAGCGTCGTGTCGATTGACGTGCGTTCCCAGACGGGCCGCGGCGAGGGGTCCGGGGTGGTGCTGACCGCCGACGGCCTCATCATCACCAACAGCCACGTCATCGGCGCAGCTCTCGCCGGGGGCCAGATCCAGGTGCGTTTCGACGACGGCTCCAAGGCTCCCGCGAGCGTCGTCGGCACGGACCCGGCCACCGACATCGCGGTCATCAAGGCGGAGACCTCCCGCCCGCTCACCCCCATCGCCCTGGGCACCTCGGCGACGTTGACCGAGGGACAGGCCGTGGCCGCGGTGGGGTCGCCACTGGGGTTGTCGGGTACCGTCACGACCGGCATCGTCTCCGCGCTGAACCGCCCGGTGCGGGCCGGCGGCGCCCAGTCGGACCAGAGCACGGTGATCGACGCCATCCAGACCGACGCCGCCGTGAACCCGGGCAACTCGGGCGGTGCGCTGGTCAACATGAACGGCGAACTGGTCGGGATCAACTCGGCCATCGCGTCGTTGGGATCGGGCAATTCGGGATCGATCGGCCTGGGCTTCGCCATCCCGGTGGACCAGGCCAGGCGGATCGCCGACCAGCTGATCAAGCAGCAGTACGCGACCCGCGCGGTGCTCGGGGTCTCGGTCAGCGACTCGCCGGAGGGCGACGGCGCGCTGGTGCGTGCCGTCGAGCCGGGGGGACCCGCCGAGCGTGCGGGGATCGAGCAGGGCGCGGTCATCACCGGGGTGGGGGAACGGCTCATCGAGGGCGGCGACGCGCTCGTCGCGGCCATCCGGTCCCAGGCGCCGGGGGACACCGTGACCGTCACCTATGCTTCTCGTGAGGGCGATTCGCCGAACACCGTAGACGTGATGCTGGGAGAGGCCAGATGAGCACCAGATTTGACCCGCGGGCTCTGCCCGGAGGCCGCAAGCTCCCCACCGGTATGGACTTCGACCCCGCGGCCGTCGAGCCGGTCGAGCCGCAGATCGCCGGACGCGCCATGGTCGTGGTGGTGACCGACCGCCTCAACGAGCGGGAGGACTCCATCGGTCCGCTGGTCACGGAGCTCCTCGAGGAGGAGGGGTTCCTCGTCGGTGGTGTCGTGGGCGTGGCGTCGGACGAGGCGGAGGTGCGCAAGGCCCTCGAGACGGCGGTGGTCGGTGGATTCGACTTCGTCGTGACGGTGGGGGGCACCGGGGTCGGTCCCCGGGACATCACGCCCGAGGTCACCGAGGAGATCCTCGACCAGCGACTGCCCGGCATCGCCGAGGCCATCCGGTCGTCGGGTCTCACGGCCGGCGCGGTGGACTCGATCGTCTCGCGCGGTTACGTGGGGGTGTCCGGAAGCACGGTGGTCGCCAACCTCGCGCCGAGCCGCGCGGCCATCCGCGACGGGATGGCGACCCTGTGCCCGCTCGTCTCGTACGTGGTGGCGCAGTTGTCCGCCTTCGACGAACTGTGACGGATCCGCGGCCGGTGGACCGGGCGCGACTCGACGAGGTGTTCGGGGAGATCCTGCCCGAGACGACCTCGGACGAGGCGCGCACCGCGGACAGTCGGATCGACGACGACTGGTGGCGCGATCAGCGTCCGCCGCATCACGGCTGACTCCACGGCGACGCAGCGCCACCTCCGGCAGACGCCGACGCCCCGCCGGCCATGACGGCGCCGACGGGGCGGGGGACGTAGACCGTGGAACGCGGACCGGAGTCGATCAGGCGTTGCTCGACGGGCTGTCCGGCTCGGACGGGTGCGTGAGCGGGCGGCCGGCGAGCAGGTCGCGGATCTCCACGAGGAGGTCGTTGTCCGATGCGGGGGCCTCGATGCCCTTGCGCTTGGCGGCGGCCTCCTTCATCTTGTTCATCGGCCCGACCAGGACGAAGTAGATGATGGCCGCGATCAGCAGGAAGTTGATGATCGCGGTGATGAGCATCCCGAAGTCCATGACCGTCTCGGGATTGCCGTCCAGGAGCTGGACGGCGAACCCGATCTCGCGGTCCCCACCGAGCAGCGCGATCAGCGGGTTGATGATCGCGCTGGTGAACGCGTCGACGATGGAGGCGAACGCGGTGCCGATCACGACGGCGACCGCCAGATCGATCACGTTGCCCTGCATGATGAATTCCTTGAAACCCTTGAGCATTCGTGGCGCCCCTTTCCCAGACGGGTCTTCTCACCGGATCCGGTGACGATACCAGCCGGCCGTGCCGCTTCAGGGCATCTCAACCGTGGACCACGACCGCCAGCGGGGTCCCGGCGGCCGTCGCGGCGAGGCGGGCGGCGTCGGCCGCGGGGACCTCGACGAGGAGGGATCGCGCGCCCGACCGTCCCACGGGGGCGTCCCGTACCCGGGCGGCGTGGGCGACGAGCGCGGGCGGTTGCCCCGGGGCGAGTTCGGTGGTGCCGACGAGATCGACCAGGTCGCCGGGCCGGAGCAGATCGGCCACGGTCGGGTCGGCGAGCGGGACGGGCACCACCCGGACCGGCCCGCGAGCGGGATCGTCGCCGGGTCCCGCGGCGGCGGCCGGGGCGGTGGGGTCCGCCGGGTCCGGGGCACCGGATCGGTCCACGAACGGTGCGGCCACCACTAGCGCGGCCGCGAGCCCGATCCGAACCGCGCGGCGCCGCCGCCACCGCCCGGGTGTGGTCACCGAGGCGATGGTGCGGCGCATGGGGTCCCCCGTCGGTCGGTGCGCTCGACTCGAGCGCCGGGTCGGTGGGCGCCGGGCGGGCCGGTGCCGTTCGATCAGACCGTAGCGGCGCGGCGGGGCGGCCATGCCGCTCCGGGCGCGCGGAGGTGCGACGCCTGTGGAGACGGCCGGGGGTGTGGATAACCGCGCGGGGAGAACTGGCGGGCGGTGCCCCGGCCGTGGGCGGCGGTGACGCGGCCGGTGACGACGGCGGTGCCGGTGACGACGGTGCCGGTGACGACGGTGCCGGTTACGACGACGAGGTCGACGACCCCGAGGAGGAGCCCGAGCCGGTGGATGCGCCGGAGCCGGAGCCCGAGCCGGATCCCGAGGAGCCGGATCCCGAGGAGCCGGACGTCGAGGAGCTACTGTCCGACGAGCCGGAGCCCGAGGAACCGCTGCCGGACGAACTGCCGCCCGATCCCTTGCCGGCCGATCCCTTGCCGGCCGAGCCGCTGTCGCCGGAGGCCCGGCTGTCGGTGCGGTAGAAGCCGGAGCCCTTGAAGACGACGCCGACCGTGTTGAAGAGCTTGCGCAGCGTGCCGTCGCACCGGGGGCAGACCGTCAGCGAGTCCTCGTCGAAGGACTGCTGGATGTCGAAGGCGACGTCGCAGTCGCGGCACCGGTAGGAGTAGGTGGGCATCGGGCCTCCCGAGGAGTATCGGATAACGCCTTGGCACTCTACTCCGGCGAGTGCCAAGTTCCGAAGTCGAGAACCGCCTCCGGGGTGATGACGCCGTCGACCGGCCGGTCGTGTGGCTCGGCGGGGACGTGGTCGACGACGTTCTCGGAGTCCAGCAGCGCGAGCATCCTCGTGCGCGGGCCGGTCAACGCGAGGGACCGATCGTAGTAGCCACCGCCCCGGCCGAGCCGGTTCCCGGACCGGTCCACGGCGACGGCGGGGACGAGGACGAGATCGGCACCCGAGATGAACTCCGGCCCGGCGGGCGGGGCCGACGGGACGGGGATGCCGAACCGTCCCGGGACCAGGTCCGCCGGCCCCGCGTACGCCGCCCACTGCAACGGGCCGACCACCGGCGAAACCGGCAGGAACACCCGCGCACCGTACCGGGTGAGTTCCTCGGCCAGACCCCGTCCGCCGGCCTCGTCGTCGTCGGGGACGTACGCGCAGACCACCATCCCGGCGGTGACGACGCCCCCCAGGCGCCCGAGGATCCTCCGGTCGCGTTCGGCGCGCACCGGCGCCGGCACCGCGGCCCGGCGATCGAGGGCCTCGCGGCGCAACCGCGTCTTGGCGACCGAGAGGGCGACGGTCTCGTCGGTACGATCGGGCCGGTCGGACTGCATGACCCCAGTCTGCCGCGCGTGGCGCCACCCCGAGGGGGCGGGTGCGAGGTCTAAGGTGGTCGCCATGACGTCCAGTACCTCTGTCGACCCGCAGTTCCGGACCGCCGTCGTGCCGGCGGCCGGCCTGGGGACCAGGTTCCTGCCCGCCACCAAGACGGTGCCCAAGGAACTGCTACCGGTCGTGGACACCCCGGGCATCGAGCTCATCGCCGAGGAGGCCACCGAGGCCGGCGCCGGCCGACTCGCGATCGTCACCTCCGAGCGCAAGGTCGGCGTGATGGCGCACTTCTCCGAGGACCAGGTCCTCGAGGACACGCTGTCCGACCGCGGCAAGGACGTCCTGCTGCACAAGGTCCAGCGCGCCCCCGGGCTCATCGAGGTCGTGGACGTGCGCCAGGACCAGCCGCTGGGGCTCGGTCACGCGGTCGCGCAGGTGGAGTCGGTGCTCGGCGACGAGGAGAAGGCGGTGGCCGTGCTGCTGCCGGACGACCTCGTCCTGCCGTTCGGGATCCTCGGCCGGATGTCGGCGGTCCGCGCGGCCCGCGGCGGCAGCGTGCTGTGCGCGTTCGAGGTGGATCCGGAGGACGTGTCGTCCTACGGCGTGTTCCGGGTCGAGGACACCGATGACCCGTCGGTGAAGAAGGTGCTCGGCATGGTCGAGAAGCCCGCCGCCGAGGACGCTCCGTCCAACCTCGCCGCGGCCGGGCGGTACGTGCTCGACCGGGCGATCTTCGACGCGCTGCGCCGGATCGAGCCGGGTGCCGGAGGCGAGCTCCAGCTCACCGACGCGATCGACCTGCTCATCGGCGAGGGACACCCCGTGCACGTGGTGGTCCACGACGGTACGCGGCACGACCTGGGCAACCCGGGCGGCTACATCAAGGCCTGCGTGGACTTCGCGCTGGACAACCCGGCGTACGCGGACGATCTCCGCGAGTGGCTCTCGGACCGACTGGGTTCCTGACGAGCACCGTAGGTGAGGCGGGCCCGCTCGGCGGGCGGTGACTGGTACGGGAAGGGGACACTGGGTGCGCTCCGTCGAGGAACAGCTGGCGCTGGTGACGGCGGCCGCGGTCGCCCCGCGCCCGGTCCGTGTGGCGATCTCCGAGGCGCAAGGCTTGTTGTGCGCCGAGGAGGTCGTGGCGGAACGGCCGCTGCCGGCGTTCGACCAGGCCGCCATCGACGGGTACGCGGTGCGCAGCGTCGACGTGCGCGCCGGCGGGTCCACCGCCCAGGGCGGGGACGGTCCGGCCGGACCGGCGACACTGCCCGTGGTCGGTCAGATCACCGCCGGATCCCGCCAGCCGACCCGCCTCCAGCCCGGCCAGACCGTCCGGGTGGACACCGGCGCGCCGCTGCCCACGCTCGCGGACGCGGTCCTGCCGATCGGATGGGCCACCGCCGACGGGCGTCACATCACCCCCTCCCGCGCCGTCCGCACCGGGGACTACGTCCGACGGGTCGGCGACGACGTGCAGCCCGGGGACGTGGCGGTGCGCGCGGGCAGCATCATCGGACCGGCGCAGGTCGGCCTGCTCGCCTCGGTCGGGCGCGCGAAGGTATTGGTGCACCCCAAGCCACGGATGGCGGTCATCTCCGTCGGCGACGAACTCGTCGACGTCGACGGCCGGCCCGGCACCGGACAGGTCTACGACGTCAACTCCTACGCCCTCACCGCGGCCGGCCGGGACGCCGGCGCCGACGTCCACCGCGTGGGCATCGCCAGTACCGAACCGTCCCGCCTGCGCGAGGTCCTCGAGGGTCAACTCGTGCGCAGCGAGCTCGTCGTGGTCTCGGGCGCCGCCGGCGGTGAGGCGACCACCCGCATCCGCCAGGTCATGGCCGAGCTCGGCCAGATCGAGGTCAACCGGGTGGCGATGCATCCCGGGTCGGTCCAGGGGTTCGGGCGGCTCGGACGCGACGAGGTCCCCACCTTCCTCCTGCCGTCCAACCCGGTGAGCGCCCTGGTGGTCTTCGAGATCATGGTCCGCCCACTCATCCGGATCGCCCTCGGCAAGCGCCAGCCCATGCGCCGCACCGTCCGCGCACGGACCGTCGCGCCGATCTCGTCGGTCGAGGGTCGGCGCGGCTACCTGCGCGGACAACTGATGCGCGACACCGACACCGGCGAGTACCTGGTCCGCGCCCTCGGCGGCGCCCAGGGGTCGTCCACCCACCTGCTGGCCTCGCTGGCGGAGGCGAACTGCCTCGTCGTGATCGACCCCGGCGTCACCGCGGTGCGTACGGGTGACGAGGTCGACGTGATGTTCCTCGCCCAGCGCGGGTGACCGGGCCGGCGACGTGAGCGGACCGTGGAGCGCGTTCGCCGCCGACACGGTGACCCGCCCCGGGTGGCCGATCGAGGCCGGGCCGGTGCGGGTGCGCGCAGGGGTCGTGACCCTGCGCCCGGTCCGCCGCCGCGACGCCCGGGACTGGGCGGCGCTGCGGTTGTTCGAGCGGGACCACCTCGAACCGTGGGAGCCCACCGTTGAGGGGAGCTGGCACGAGAACAACTCCGCGCGCGCCTGGCCCCCCATCCACGCCCAGCTCAAGCGTTACGCCCGCGCCGGCGCTAGCCTGCCCGCCGCCATCGAGTTGGACGGCCGCTTCTGCGGGCAGCTCACCGTGGGCGGGATCGTCCGCGGCGCGCTGCACTCCGGCTGGATCGGCTACTGGGTGGGGCGACCCTTCCTCGGTGGCGGGGTGGCCACCGCCGCCCTGGCGCTGGGTGTCGACCACGCGTTGGGTCCGGGAGCACTGCACCGGGTCGACGCCACCGTCCGGCCGGAGAACACCGCCAGCCGCGTGGTGCTGGACCGGTGCGGTTTCCGCGAGGAGGGGCTGCTGCGGCGCTACCTCCACGTCGACGGGGCGTGGCGCGATCATCTCCTGGTGGCACGGACCCGCGAGGAGCACGGCCGGGGCGCCGTCGCGGCTCTGGTGCAGGCGGGTCTGGCGCGACGCGCGTGACCGCGCGTCTGAGTATGTCCTGAGCATCGTGACCTGCGGCGCGCCGTCACCGGACGGGGCTCGGGCCCCGATACGGTTGGGACCTCACCACGACGTCCCGTGTCGGGGTAGACGCTCGAGGAGGCCTGATCGATGTCGAGCTCGCTGCTGATCATCCTGCTGGTGGTGGTCTGGCTGTTCGTCCTCGCGCCGATGCTCATCCGGTCGCGGAATCCCATCCGCCGCACCGGTGACGCACTGGCCCAGACGCGCACGCTCTACTCCGGCGGTTCCGGCCGACTGGTACCCAGTCGTGGCCGTGCCGCCGCCGACCCGGTCCAGGCCGAGGACGAGGACTCCCTTTTCGGTCTGCCCTCCGGGGCGGGCGCGACGGACGCCGAGTTGCTCGACACCGAGACGTGGGAGCACCTGCTCGAGCAGACCCTGCGCCGTGAGGCCGCCGGCCGTCGGGGCGAGGCCGTCCGCCGGGCGATGGAGGAGCGGCTCGCCGCGGTGGCCGGGGACCCGGCCGCCGAGGAGGTCACCTCCGAGATCCCGGCTGTCCCCGTTGTCGACGAGCACGACCCGGCCAGGGCGGTCGCAGGGGTGGACGAGCGGTCCGCCTCGGCCGTGGGCGCCCGGGTCGGCGACCTCCGCTCGAACGGCGTGGGCGCGGCGGCCGCGGACTCGGACGTGTCGGGCGCAGAGGCGGACGACGAGACCCGGCGACCGGTGGTCGTCGACGGCGAGCTCGTCGAGGGCACGGCGGGGGGGCGGACCGCGGCTCGGACCGATCACGCCGAGGACGCCGCGGGCATCGACGAGGAGGCCGTGCTCACCCATCGTGGGCGCCGACGCCCGGCCGAGCCCGAGGTCGAGCTCACCGACGCCGATCTGAGCTTCGCCGAGCGGCGTCGCGGGCGCGGGGCCTACGACCCGATGGCGGACCGCGAGGCCGCCGAGCAGCGGGCCCACGCGCGCCAGCGCACCGTGCTCATCCTCGTGGCGTTGTCCGTCGTCACCGTGATCGCCGCGCTGCTCACCGTGCCCGCCGTCTGGTGGTTCGCGGGTGGCTCGGTACTGCTGCTCGCCGCCTACCTGACCTACCTGCGCCGCCAGGTCAAGCTCGAGGAGAGCCTGCGCCGGCGCCGCGTGGAGAGGATGCGTCGCGCCCGGCTCGGTGTGGAGTCCCGCGAGGACGACGAGCTGTCCGTGGTGCCGCCCCGCCTGCGGCGTCCCGGTGCGGTCGTGCTGGAGATCGACGACGAGGACCCGGCGTTCGACGTCCTCGATACGTTCGACGATCATCTGGACTCCGACCCCGGGCACCACGATCACCGGCGTCGGCAGCACGCACCGCTGCGGCGCGCGGTGGGCTGATCGGCGGCCCGGTTTGGTCGGGGGACCGACCATCCTGGTAAGGTATTCCACGCTGCTCGAGAGGGCGGCAGCGTCGCCCGCGAGGGTGACATCGTCGCCCGCCAGGGCGGCGAGGGGCTATAGCGCAGTTGGTAGCGCGTCTCGTTCGCATCGAGAAGGTCAGGGGTTCGATTCCCCTTAGCTCCACCCAAGGACTACGAGTTCTCAAGGCCGTTTCCGCGCAAGCGGGGACGGCCTTTCCGCTTTGTGGTGAGTTGGCGCTGTGGTGAGTTGGCGCTGTGGTGAGTTGGCGCTGTGGTGAGCTGGGGCAGTGGCCGTTCACTCCTTCACGATCGTCGAGCGCTTCTCGGCCGAGCCCGGTGACGTGCTCTCCCTCGCCTCCGACGCCGCGCGGTGGCAGGAGTGGGCGCCTGCGCTGTTGCGCGGGCTCGGCCGACGTCACCCCGGCGCCGTCACCGTGCGCGCCCTGCCAGGCGGTGGTGGCGAGCTCGAGTGGGAGTGCTCCATCCGGACGTCCGATCGGGTCGTCGGCACGGTCGTCGCCCGTGTCATCGCGGCGCTCGTCGCCCTGCTGGCGCGTCGTCTGGTCACCGAGGCCGACCGTCGGATCACGCTCACCCGCCGGCCGAGCCTCCCGGCACGCCTCCAACGCCTCGGCCTGCAGCTGGTCATCCGCCCCGTGCTGACCGTCGCACCGTTCGACCGGAGGTGGATCCGGGCGATGCGCGCGGTGGCCACGGGCGCGTCGCGGGCCACGGGATCCCGCCGGGTGGCCCGACCGGCCGACGGTGCTCCCGTCCCCGGGCTCTGGATCGACGGGCCGGCGGATGCCCCGGGGCTGCTCGTGTTGCACGGTGGTGGCTATGTCGCCGGCTCAGCGGACACGCACGCCACCATGGCGACCACGCTCGCCCGGCTGTCCGGATCGACCGCCTACGTCCCCGACTACCGACTCGCGCCCGAGCACCGGTACCCGGCCGCCCTCGACGACGCCGAGGTGGCGTTCCGTCATCTCGCCGAGCGTGTCGGTGGCGCAGCGCGCGTCGCCGTCGCCGGGGACTCCGCGGGCGGCGCCCTCGCCCTCGGGCTGCTCGACCGCCTCCGCCGCAGTGGGGAGCGTCCGGCCGCCCTGGCGTTGGTCAGCCCCTGGGTCGACCTGGCCGGGCGCACCGGCCCGGGGCGGCAGGCCGGCGCGGCCCGGTGGAGTGGCGCGTTCGACCCGCGCACGCCGCCGAGGCTGGCCCGCGCCTGTCGCGACGCCTATGCCGGGAACGTCCCGGTCGACGACCCGGGGGTCTCACCCGCCCGGCGCCCCCTCGACGCGTCGGCGCCACCGACCGCGATCGTGTGCGGCGGCGACGACTTCGTGGTCGACGACGTCCGCCGCTTCGTCGAGGCCAGTCGCTCGCGTGGCGCGACGATCGACCTGAGGGTCTGGCCCGGGATGATCCATTGCTTTCCGGTCGTGGCGGGCACCCCGGAGGGCGCCTCAGCGCTGGCCGTGCTCGCGGTCCACATCGGGAGCGCGGTCGGCGGTGCCTCGGATCCCCGACGGGAGGACTGATGGGATCGGGGATCGTGACGACCGCCTGCGGCGTATCGCTCGTGGAGATCGGTGCGGGCGTCTGAAGCGGGTAAGGCCAACCTATGGTCTGCAGGTGGCGGGCGGTAGCGCCGCCCGGCGTAGGGTGCCTGCGGCGAATCACGACAAATGCGCTGGCCAGACAGGGGACGGGGCGGGTGGAACAGGTTATAGTTCTGCTCATGAGTCTCGCGCCCGGAACACCCGCACCCGATGTCTTCAGCCCCGGCAAGATCGGCAACGTGACGCTGCGCAACCGCATCGTCAAGGCCGCGACCTTCGAGGGGCGCTGTCCCAAGGGGCGCATCACCGACGAGCTCATCGAGTTCCACGCCGAGTACGCCCGCGGCGGCGTGGGCATGACGACGGTGGCCTACCTCGCGACCTCCCCCGAGGGCCGCACCGACAAGCACCAGTACCACTGGGGCATGGACGACGGCGGCATGCTGCGCAAGCTCACCGACGCCGTGCACGCCGAGGGCGCCGCGATCTCCGCCCAGGTCGGTCACGCCGGGGCCGTCGCCAACGGTTCCTCCAACGGGCTTCCCCCGCTCGGGCCGTCCCGGATCCCGGCCCCCACCGGCCTGGCGATCACCAAGGCCTGCACGGAGGCGGACATCGACCGGATCGTGTCCGACCACGTCCGCGCCGCCCGCGGTGCGTATGAGGCCGGTTTCGACGCCATCGAGGTGCACTTCGGCCACAACTACCTCGTCAGCGAGTTCCTCAGCCCCAAGCTCAACCGGCGCAAGGACTCCTACGGCGGATCGCTGGAGAACCGAGCCCGCTTCGCCCGCCGCATCGGCCGCGCCATCCGCGACGCCATGGGCGACAAGATCGCGGTGACCATCAAGCTCAACATGGACGACGGCGTGCCCGGCGGGTTCTGGATCGACGAGGCCCGCCAGGTCGCCCAGTGGCTCGAGCAGGACGGCTCCGCCGACGCGCTGGTGATGACCGTCGGCAGCTCCCTGCTCAACCCCATCTACCTGTTCAAGGGCGCCGCGCCCCTGGAGGAGTTCGCCGCCACCCAGCCCGCGGTGATCAAGATGGGCATGAAGGTCGTGGGTCCGAAGATGTTCAAGGAGTACCCGTACACCGACGCGTACATGTTCGACGACGCCCGGCAGATCCGCGAGGCCGTGGACCTGCCGATGATGCTGCTCGGCGGGATCGTCGACCGGCCGTCCATCGACAAGGCGATGGGGGCCGGTTTCGAGTTCGTCGCCATGGGCCGTGGCCTGCTGCGTGAGCCCGACCTGCCCAACAAGCTCAAGGAGGACGACCGACGCCGGTCGCTCTGCGTGCACTGCAACCGTTGTATGGCCACCATCTACAGCGGCAGCCGCTGCGTGCTGCGCGAGTACGTCCCGCCGATCCCCGCCCGCGGCGGCCACGACACCCTCCAGGCGACGAGCCCCACGCCACCCGTGTAGAGCGGACGCGCCCGCCTGTCCCCGCCTCACCTGCCCCGTCGGGCCGCTACGGTGATCACATCGGGTGGCCCGCCGCTTTTCGATCCGGGCCCGGACGTGGGGGAGTAGATGTCGAGGCGACGGATCAAGAACTACCGGGGCAGGGTCTGCGTGGTGACCGGCGCGGCCAGCGGGATCGGTCGCGCGGCGGCCCTCCGGCTCGCGGATGAGGGCGCCCGCTTGGTGCTCACCGACCTCAACGCCGAGGGGCTGGCCTCCGCCGAGCAGGCCTGCCGGGACGCCGGTGCGCCCGTGCTCGTGGCCGAGGCGCTCGATCTCACCGATCACGAGGCCGTGATGGCGTTCGGGGAGCGCGTCGTGGCCGACAGTGGTGCGCCCGACGCGATCTTCCACGTGGCCGGCAACTCGGCCTGGGGCCGCCCGGATCTGCTCGAGCACCGGATCTGGCGGTCGATGGTCGAGGTCAATCTCATGGGCACCATCCACGTGGTCGAGGCGTTCGTGCCCGCGATGATGACCGCCCGCAAGCCCGCCGCGCTCGTCCTGGTCTCGTCCGCCGCCGGTCTGCTCGGACTGCCGTGGCACGCCGCCTACAGTGCCGCCAAGTTCGGGATCCGCGGCATCGCCGAGGTCCTGCGCTTCGACCTGGCGCCGTACGACATCGGCGTGCACCTCGTCTGCCCCGGCGGCGTCGACACCCCGCTCGTGGAGACCGTCGAGATCGCGGGCGTCGACAGGTCCGATCCCGAGGTGGTCAGGACCGTCGACCAGTTCCGGCGCCACGCGGTGACCCCGGATCAAGCCGCCGAGAAGATGCTCGAGGGCGTGCGCAAGGGGCGCTACCTCGTCTACACCTCCCCGGACGTCCGCATCGGCTTCGCGGCGCAGAAGTTCGCCCCGCCGTTGTACCGGCTCGCGATGATGGCCCTCCACCGTCGGCTCGCCAAGGCCGGCCGGGGCATCCTCCCGTGAGGGGGATGGAGACCCTCCGGGACGCCGCGATCCTCCTGGCCCGTGTCGGGCTCGGGGTGGTGTTCGCGGCCCACGGGTGGCAGAAGTTCTTCACCCTCGGCCTGAGCCGGGTGGCCGAGCAGTTCTCGAGCTACGGCATCCCGCAGCCGGCCGTCACCGCCGCGATCGTCGCCGGGGTGGAGTTGGTGGCGGGGGCCGCCCTCATCGCCGGGCTCCTCACCCCGCTCGCGGGCATCCTGCTCGGCGTGGACATGGCCGGCGCGTTCTACTTCGTCCACGCCACCAACGGCCCGTTCCTCACGCAGAACGGCTGGGAGCTCGTGGTGGCGCTCGGGGTGGGGGCGCTGCTCGTGGCGGCGGTCGGCGCCGGCCGGTTCAGCATCGACAGGGTGCTGGGCGGCTAGCGCCGACCGGGCGGGAACGGCTGTCGCCGCCCGGGCCTCACCCCGAGGCCATCGCGCGCATCGCGGACACCGGGAGGCCGTCCGGGTACGGGGCGTCGATGCCGGCCTCGTCGAAGGCGTTGCGGATGCGGCGCCGCAGCTCCCGCTCGGTGGCCCACTGGGTGTTGGCCTGCGTCACCGCGGTCATCCGCAGGGACCAGAAGTCCGCGTCCAGCGCGTTCACGCCCTGGAGCTCCGGGCCCGAGATGAGGTTCGACGCGATCGGCTCCTCGGCCGCCGCCTGCCTGGCGGTCTCGATGGCCACGGTGCACGCCCGGTCGACGTCGGCGGTGTAGGACACGGGGATCTCGAGGAACGCGACGCCGAAGTCCTGGCTGTAGTTCCCGACCCGGGCGATGTCGCCGTTTCGGCAGTACCAGAGCGTCCCGTGCAGGTCCCGCAGTGAGGTGACGCGCAGTCCCACGTGCTCGACCGTGCCCTCGGCCTCGCCCAGGTCCACCCAGTCACCGACGCCGTACTGGTCCTCGAAGAGCATGAACAGACCGGAGAGGAAGTCCCGGACGAGGGCCTGGGCGCCGAAGCCCAGCGCGACGCCGACGATCCCGGCGGACGCGATGAAGGGCGCCACGTTGACGCCGACGATGGCCAGGGTCTGCAGCACCACCCACACGAGCACGGCGAACGAGACGATCGACTTGAGCACCGACCCGATGGTGGCCATCCGCTGTGCCCGCCGTTCCGCGCGTCGATGCTCGGTCCGCACGTGCTCCGCGGAGCGTCGTCGACTGTTCTTCTTCAGACTCGCGGCGGTGAGACCGCCACTCTCGTCGGCGGTGACCTCACCGCGGTCGCCGTCGGGGTCGAGTTCGACCGTGTGCGCGCCGGCGCGCCGGTCGGCCCGTTCCTGTCGGCGGCGCCGCCACGAGGACGGGGACGCGTTCTTCGACGGGGCGGTGATCCGGTCGATGCCCCGGTGGAGCACCCACCGCACCAGCAGCGCCAGCACGAGGTACAGGGCGATCATGGCCGGCTTCTCGACCAGCCACTGTTGGGTCACGTCGCTCATCGGGAGATCGGCGAAGGGAAGGGATAGCTCGTTCACTGCCGCGACGGTACTGACCGCACACCGTCGGCGACACCTCGTCCCCGGCCGCGGGGCGCGGGGATCAGGCGGCGCCGAGCCGGTGATAAGCGAGCGCTCAGCGGCCGGGCTCAGTACGGGTCGGGTCCGCGCGTGGTCGACCGCGCTAGCGCCAGGACGGCAGCCAGAGCTGGTGGCTCCACTCGGTCTGGGTGATGGGCATCCCCGAGAGGATGGGCAGCGCATAGATGAAGTTCACCGCGACCAGCGCCAGGTACAGGCTGACGATCGCGCGGCCGATGAGCTGCCGCCGGGGGGAGTCGGTGGCCCTGCCGGCGATCTCGCCCAACACCAGCGCGATGATCATGACGAAGAACGGCGCCATGACCGAGGCGTAGAAGAAATACATCTGGCGGTCGTGCTGGAAGAACCACGGCAGGTAGCCGGCCATGTAGCCCACCAGTGGGAACGCGTAGCGGCCGTCGCGGCAGATGACGGCGCGCCAGAACGCCCACGCCAGGACGGGGATGGCCAGCCACCAGATGGCGGGCGTGCCCAGGAGCATGATCGCGCGCACGCACGAGGTCTCCCCGCAGCCGGCGATGCCCTCGCCCTGCTCGACGTAGTAGAGCATCGGCCGCAGACTCATGGGCCAGGTCCACGGTTTGGACTCCCAGGGGTGTCGGTTCCCGGCGGAGGTGGTCAGCGTGGAGTGGAAGTCCAGGACCGACGACTGGTAGTACAGCCACGACTGCACCGCGTCGGGCAGCCAGTTGTCCTCGACCTCGTCGCCCACGACGTGCCGGTACACGGAGTTCTCGTTCGCGAACCAGGGCAGCCAGGTGAACATGTGCAGGATCGCCGGCCAGAGGACGAGGGTGAGGAAGGCCGGCACCGCGTCGCGTAGCAGTGCGCCCGCGATTGGGCGCTGGACCCCGTAGCGGCTGCGCAGGGCCCAGTCCCACGCCACGGTCATCAGACCGAAGAAGGCGATGAAGTACAGGCCGGACCACTTGACCCCCAGTGCGAGGCCCAGCATGACGCCGGCGGCGAAGCGCCACCAGCGGAATCCCAGTCGCGGTCCCAGGCTCGACAGGTGGAGCCTGCCCTCGAGGGCGGCCCGATGCATGCGGGCGCGCATCCGGTCGCGGTCCACCAGCAGGGCGCCGGCGGCGGCGACGACGAAGAGCACCTGGTAGATGTCCAGCATGCCGATTCGAGAGGTCACGAAGCTGACGCCGTCGAGGCACAGCAGCAGCCCGGCGACGAGGCCGAGCTGGGTGGACCGGGTCAGGCGCCGGGTGATGCGCATGACCATGAGCACCACGAGCACCCCGGCCAGAGCCGCGGTGAACCGCCAGCCCAGGGGCGAGTAGTCGAAGAGCATGCCGCCGATGGACTGGATCTGCTTGGCGACGGGCGGGTGGACGACCAGGCCGTAGGCGGGGTTCTCCTCGATGCCGAGTTGGGCGACGTTGTACGACTGCGGTGCGTAGTGCTTCTCGTCGAAGACCGGGGTGCCCTTGTCCGTGGCCGAGGTCAGGCCCCAGAAGCGGGAGAGGAACGCCAGGACCAGGATGGCGCCGGTGGCGATCAGGTCGCGGGTCGTGTCGACCGGACCGGTGTCGGGGGCGGGCAGCGGGCGTCCTGGTGAGCGCACGCCGATGGTCGAGGTCACAGGCAGAGCATAGTGGGGGCCGAGCGCCGGGCGGGGATGCGCCCGGCCACCGATAGGGTGGTCGTCATGACGTCCGGACGTGTCGTGTTGGCGGCCACCCCCATCGGGAACCCGGCTGACGCCTCGGACCGGCTGCGGCAGGTCCTGGCGACCGCCGACATCGTGGCCGCGGAGGACACCCGCCGGCTGCGTTCCCTCTCGACGGCTCTCGGGGTGACCATCGGGGGCCGGGTGATGAGTTTCTTCGAGCACAACGAGGCCGGTCGCGTGCCCCAGTTGGTCGAGCGGGTCCGCGCCGGGGACGTGGTGGCGGTG
Source organism: Dietzia sp. IN118 (assembly GCF_032905965.1). Taxonomy (NCBI): domain Bacteria; kingdom Bacillati; phylum Actinomycetota; class Actinomycetes; order Mycobacteriales; family Dietziaceae; genus Dietzia; species Dietzia sp. IN118. The sequence continues at coordinate 980,879 of NZ_JAUMSR010000001.1, forward strand.
GTGACCGACGCCGGGATGCCGGCGGTGTCGGACCCGGGGTACTCGCTGGTCGTGGCGTGCATCGAGGCCGGGCTCCCGGTGACGTGTCTGCCGGGACCGTCGGCGGTCACCACGGCGTTGGTGCTCAGCGGGCTGCCGGTCGACCGCTTCTGCTTCGACGGGTTCCCGCCGCGGCGCCCGGGCCGACGCCGGACGTGGTTGGCCCGGCTGGCGGCGGAGGAGCGCACCTGTGTGTTCTTCGAGTCCCCGCACCGCCTGGCCGACACGCTCGCCGAGGCGGCGCAGGTCCTGGGCGCCGATCGCCGGGCGGCGGTGTGCCGGGAGTTGACCAAGACCTACGAGGAGGTCCTGCGCGGCACCCTGGGTGAGCTGGCCGAGCGGACCGCCGGCGGCGTGCTGGGGGAGATCGTCGTGGTGGTCGAGGGTGCCGACGCCGCCGGGTCGACCGCCACCCTCGAGGACCTCGTGGAGATCGTCGAGGAGCGGGTCGAGGCGGGGGAGCGGCTCAAGGACGCCTGCGCCGCCGTGGCCGAGGGGTCGGCGGTGACCAAGCGGGACCTCTACCAGGCCGTGCTCGACTCACGCGCCTGAGGGGGCGCGGCGGCTCAGAGCCAGGGCGCGGGACCGCCGCCCCAGGTGAACGCCGCCTTGTGCACGCATTCGTCCCATTCGGCGTCCGGGTCGGAGTCGATGGTGATCCCGCCGCCCACCCCGAGTTCGCAGCGGCCGTCCGGCGCCACCTCGAGGGTGCGGATGGCCACCGCCAGGTCGAGGGTGTCGGCGGTCGCGAACCCGTAGGTGCCGCAGTGCAGGCCGCGGGACCGCGGCTCCCAGCCGGCGATGAGTTCCCGGGCACGCTGCTTGGGGGTCCCGGTGACCGAGGCGGGTGGGAAGGTGGCGGCCACGAGGGCGTCGTGGTCCACCGAGGTGCGCGCCGTGACGGTGGAGACCAGATGGTGGACGCCGGGCGCGGGACGGACGGCGAGCAGGTCGGACACCCTCACCGAGCCCACGTCCGCCACTCGTCCGAGGTCGTTGCGCGCGAGGTCGACGATCATGATGTTCTCCGCGACGTCCTTGGCGGAGGCGAGGAGTTCGGCGGGGTCGCGGTCGGCGGGCACCGTGCCCTTGATGGGGCTGGTGCGGACGTCGTCGCCGGTGCGTACGAGGAACTCCTCGGGGGAGAAGGCCAGCACCGCGCCCCACTCGCCCTCGAGGTACGCCGACCGCGCGGCGGGGGCGCGGCGGGCCAGGGAGAGGAAGGTCTCGAGCGGGTCCGCGCGGAGCCTGCCGTCGAGGCGGGTGCTCAGGCAGGTCTGGTAGACCTCGCCGGCGCGGATCGCCTCGAGGCAGTCCACCACGGCACGTCTGTGCGCGCGTCGGTCGGGGGCGGCCCAGGTGAGGGGGATGCCGACCTCGTCGTCGTCGCCACCGTCGTCGCCAACGCCCTCGTCGTCACCGGTGCCCCCGGGTGACGGCGGCCCGTACCGTCGGACCACCTCGTGCGGGTCGGGGGCGGTGCCGTCGCCCCGCCACCGGCCGTCGGGGGCGAGCGTGAGCCTGCCGGTGGCCGTGCCGCGGACCGCCGCGGGCAGGAGGGGGGCGTCGTCCGGTACGTGGTCGGGGAAGGAGCGGAACCCGACGACGACGAGGTGGCCGGCCACCGAGAAGACCTGCTCGGGCCGGGTCGGCCGCAGGTCCACGGACGGGATGATCACCGCCGGGGAGCCGCACCAGTCGCCGAGGAACGCCGCCGGGGGACCGATCCCGAGGGCCCGCGACCGCTCGTGGAGGGCGCGGAGGAGCGCCGGCACGGCGGGGGTGGAATCGGGCACCGTCCGATCGTGCCACCCCGGGGCGTCGAATCCACGCCGGGGACTGATAAGCGTTTTAATATCTTGCGCTCACCTTGGATTGTTGACAGGGTTCGACGTATGCCTAAGTCACGAGAGAAAGCTTTCGACGCGTCGAATGACGGCCCAGAGGACCCTGTGCGCGGGCCCCGTCCGGGCGTCGACTTCACGGTCCTCGTGCCCACCACGATCATCGCTCTCATCGTGGTGATCTGGGGCGCCATGTACACCACTTCGTTCGAGAACGCCGCCGGTGAGGCGTTCTCGTTGGTGGTGGACACGGTGGGATGGCTGTTCATCCTCGTCTCCACCACGGTCGTGGTCTACGCGATCTACCTGGCCCTGTCCCGGTTCGGCGGCGTCCGGCTGGGTGGGGACGACGAGAAGCCGGAATACTCCACCCGGTCGTGGATCGCCATGATGTTCGCCGCGGGTATGGGGATCGGGTTGATGTTCTACGGCGTGTCCGAGCCGCTGACCCACTTCCAGGAGCCGCCGCCGGGGCAGGAGCAGCAGTACGACGTGGCCATGGCCACGACGACGTTCCACTGGACCCTGCACCCGTGGTCGATGTACGCGATCGTCGGGCTCGCGCTCGCCCTGGCCGCCTACCGCTTCAAGCGCGGCCACCTCATCTCCCAGGCGTTCGTTCCGCTCATCGGCGAGAAGCGGGCCGCGGGATGGATCGGCAAGGTCCTCGACATCGCGACCGTCGTCGCGACCATCTTCGGCACCGCGGCCTCGCTCGGCCTGGGTGCGCTGCAGATCCGGGCCGGGCTCAACGAGACCGGCGCGATCAGCGGTGGCGGCATCGCCCTGGTCGTGGGCGTCATCGTGGTCCTGGGCCTGGTGTTCCTCGCCTCGGCCGCCTCCGGGATCAGCCGCGGTATCCAGCTGCTGTCGAACATCAACCTCATCCTGGCGGTGTCGCTCGCGCTGTTCGTGGCGATCTTCTCCGGCGCCCTGTTCTTCATGCTCGACCTCATCCCCACCACGATCGGCACCTACTTCTCCGACTTCTTCGACATGGCCTCGCGTACCGCGGTGAGCGAGAACGGTGAGGCCGCCGAGTGGCTCTCCGGGTGGACGGTCTTCTACTGGGCGTGGTGGATCTCCTGGTCGCCGTTTGTTGGCATGTTCCTGGCCCGTATCAGCCGTGGGCGCACTGTTCGCGAGTTCATCATCGGCGTGGTCCTGATCCCCAGCACCCTGTCGGTGGTCTGGTTCTCCATCTTCGGCGGCTTCGCCCTCTACCTCGAGGAGGCCGGACGCAGCGTCTTCGGCGACGGGTCGCTCGAGCCGCAACTGTTCAACCTGCTCCGCGAGCTGCCGCTCGCGCCCGTACTCATGGTGGTGGCGATGGTCCTCATCGCCATCTTCTTCATTACCTCCGCGGACTCGGCGTCGATCGTCATGGGCGGGATGGCCCAGCACGGCGTGGAGGAGCCGACCCGTTGGCTCGTCATGCTCATGGGGTCGTTCACCGCCGCCGTGGCGATCATCATGCTGGTGGCCGGTGACGGTGGCGGCAACGCCCTGTCGAGCCTGCAGAACATGACGATCATCGCCGCCTCGCCGTTCGTGCTGGTGCTGATCGCGCTGTGCGTGTCCATCCACAAATCGCTCTCGCGGGATCCCGCGGCCGAGGCGGCCTGACGCGACCCCGGGGGCGTGCCGGGCGTGCGGGTGTACGCCCGGCACGGCCCCCGCGGACGTGACCACTAGTCTGTAGCCCATGGCGAAGACAGTCCTGACCGCGGTCGCATGGCCGTACGCGAACGGCCCCCGGCACATCGGACACGTCTCGGGGTTCGGGGTGCCGTCGGACGTCTTCTCGCGCTACCAGCGGATGGCAGGCAACGACGTCCTCATGGTCTCGGGCACGGACGAGCACGGCACGCCGCTGCTCGTGCAGGCCGAGAAGGAGGGCGTGCCGGTCCAGGAGCTAGCGGACCGCTACAACCGGGTGATCGTGGACGACCTCGCCGGCCTGGGGCTGAGCTACGACCTGTTCACCCGCACCACCACGCGGAACCACTACGCGGTGGTGCAGGAACTGTTCCGGGGCCTGCACGCGAACGGCTACATGGTCGCCAAGACCACCACCGGTGCGGTGAGCCCGTCCACCGGGCGGACCCTGCCGGACCGCTACATCGAGGGCACCTGCCCCATCTGTGGTGACGACGGCGCCCGCGGGGACCAGTGCGACAACTGCGGCAACCAGCTCGACCCGGCGGACCTGAAGAACCCGGTCTCCAAGATCAACGGTGAGACGCCGAAGTTCATCGAGACCGAGCACTGGTTCCTCGACCTGCCCGCGCTCGCGGACTCGCTGGGGGACTGGCTCAAGGGGCGGAAGGACTGGCGACCCAACGTCCTCAAGTTCTCGCTCAACCTGCTCGAGGACCTGCGTCCGCGCGCCATGAGCCGCGACATCGACTGGGGGATCCCCATCCCGGTGGAGGGGTGGCAGGATCGCGGCGACAAGAAGCTCTACGTGTGGTTCGACGCCGTGGTCGGCTACCTGTCCGCTTCCATCGAGTGGGCGTGGCGCTCCGGCGAGCCTGAGGCGTGGCGACGGTGGTGGACCGACCCCGAGGCCGTGTCCCACTACTTCATGGGCAAGGACAACATCACCTTCCACTCGCAGATCTGGCCGGCCGAGCTCATCGGCTACGACGGCCGGGGCGCCCACGGCGGCGAGCCGGGGGCGCTGGGCGCACTGAACCTGCCCACCGAGGTGGTCTCGTCCGAGTTCCTCACCATGTCCGGGTCCAAGTTCTCGTCCTCGCGCGGCGTGGTGATCTACGTGCGCGACTTCCTGGCCGAGTTCGGCCCCGATGCGCTGCGCTACTTCATCTCGGTCGCGGGCCCGGAGAACCACGACACCGACTTCACCTGGGACGAGTATGTGCGCCGCACCAACTCCGAGCTGGTCGGCGGCTGGGGCAACCTCGTCAACCGCACCGTGTCGATGGCACACAAGAACTTCGGCGAGATCCCGCGGCCCGGCACCCTGTCCGACCTCGACGCCGAACTGCTGCGCGAGGCGGAGTCGGCCTTCGCCACCGTCGGCGCGCACCTCGAGCGCTCGCGGTTCAAGGCCGGCGCCACCGAGGCCATGCGCATCGTCGGCGCCGCCAACCGCTACATCGCCGCCACCGAGCCGTGGAAGCTGGCCAAGGAGCCCGACCAGCGCGAGCGCCTGGGTACCGTGCTGCACACCGCGCTGCAGGTGGTCTCCGACGCCAACACGCTGCTGACCCCGTACCTGCCGTCGGCCGCGCAGCAGATCCACGGCGCGATCGGCGGGCAGGGCGTGTGGGCCGCCGCCCCGCAGGTGCACGAGGTCACCGACGACATGCCGGTCGAGCTCGTCGGGGTCGGGCTGCCCGACGCTGGCCGCAGCTACCCGGTGATCATGGGTGACTACGCCGCCGAGCAGGCGCGGTGGGCGCGCACCGAGATCACCCCGGGCACCCCGCTGGCCAAGCCCAGCCCGCTGTTCGCCAAGGTCGACCCCGAGTTGGCCGAGACCGGGCCGAGCTGGGCGCCGATCCAGCAGGAGGACTGAGGCGACCGTATGGGTAAGCGCAAGCCCCGCCCCACTCCCGTCCTGCCCGAGTCGCTACCCGGGCTCGTCGACGCACACACGCACCTCTACTCCTGCGGTCACCGCACCGCCGACGAGGTGCGCGCCGCCGCCGACCGCGCCGCACTCGCCGGGGTCGCGGCCCTGGTCACGGTGGGCGACGACCTCGCCGAGTCCGAGGCCGTCGTGGCCGCCGCCGAAGCCGACGAGCGGGTGTACGCAGCCGTGGCCGTGCACCCCACCCGAGCCGCCGAGATCACCGACCCCGAGCGCGGCGAGCAGGTGCGGGCGCGCCTGCGCGAACTCGCCGCCCATCCGCGGGTCGTCGCGGTGGGGGAGACCGGCCTCGACCACTACTGGGTGGGGAAGATGGACGGCTGCGCCGACCCGGCCGAGCAGGAGGAGTCGCTGCGCTGGCACGCCGGGCTCGCCGCCGAGCTGGGCAAATGCCTGATGATCCACAATCGCGAGGCCGATGACGACCTGCTGCGTGTGCTCGCGGAGGTCGCCGGCCCGGGCTCGGGCATCCCGCACGTGATGCTCCACTGCTTCTCCTCGCCGCTGGAGGTCGCCGAGGAGGCCCTGGACCGCGGCTACGTGCTGTCGTTCACCGGCAACGTCACCTTCAAGGCCAACGACCACCTGCGCGAGGCGGCCCGCCTGGCCCCGGCCGGGCAACTGCTCGTGGAGACCGACGCCCCGTACATGGCTCCCGAGCCGTTCCGGGGCGCCCGCAACGAGCCCGGTCTGGTGGGCTACACGGCGCGGGCGATCGCCGAGGTCCGGGGGCAGACGCCCGAGGACCTCGTGGCAGAGGTCGCCGACACCGCCCGCGCCGTGTTCGGCCTGACCGTCTGACGGGCGGGCCCGCCCGGGCCGACGACCGGTGTGGCGCGTGGTACTCGTGAGGGCTGAGTGGCGAATGTAACGAAACGTGACCTGAATACCTCGTCGTCGTCGACTCGTTCCCGCATGTCACGAGGGTCACGTTGCCCCGGCGCTGTCCGCTCGTTACGCTATCGTGATGAAACGCGAACGGCTGTACGGCAGTTCGCGGAGCTACCCGAGGAGAGAACCGACAAGTGGTTGACGACGCACGGACCGACACCCCCACGGGCGCCCGACCCACCGCGACCCGGGGCATGCTCGCCCCCGTCAAGCGACTCCACGAGTCCCGCTCCACCATGCTGCGGCTGTCCGTCGCCGGGATGCTCACCACCCTCGTGGTGGGTGGGGTGGCGGCGCTCGACCAGCGCACGCAGTACACCCTCGAGGTCGACGGCGAGCAGGTCGAACTGGTCACCTTCAGCTCCGACGTGCGCGCCGCGCTCGCCGACGCCGGCTACAGCGTCGACGACCGGGACGTGGTGATCGCGCCCGGCGACAGCATCGACGACGGCGACACCGTCACCCTGCTGCGCGCCCGGCCCGTCACCGTCGAGGTCGACGGTCGCAGCGAGCAGGTCTGGACCACCGCCACCACCGTCGCCGACCTCGTGGCCGAGCGCGACGACGTCCCGCCCCGCAGCTACGTCAGCCCGCGCATCGACGCGGACGTCCCGCTCGACGGCACCACCGTCTCCGTGGTGACCCCGCGCGAGGCGCTGCTGTCCGACCACGGCGGCCCCGCCACCCCGATGGCCTCACCCGGTGAGACGGTCGGGCAGTTCCTCGAGCGCGCCGGCATCACCCTCGGCCCGCTGGACACTGTCACCCCGGCCCCGGACGCCCCCGTCGAGCCCGGCACCGAGGTCACCATCACCCGCGTGGCCGTCGCCGAGGAGACCGCGGTCGAGCAGTTCGAGGCCCCCGAACAGACCACCGAGGACCCCGAGGCCACCGAGGGCGAGCGCACGGTCGTCGATCCCGGTGCCCCCGGCGAGCGCGAGGTCGTCTACACGATCACCCGCGTCAACGGTGTCGAGACCGAGCGCGCCCGCGGCGCGGAGAAGGTCCTCACCGAGGCCCGCCCCGCCGTCGTCCGCGTGGGCACCAAGCCCAGGCCCGCCGCGCCGGCCGTCTCGAACGGCGGCGTGTGGGACTCGATCGCCCAGTGCGAGTCGGGCGGGAACTGGAGCATCAACACCGGCAACGGGTACTCCGGCGGGCTGCAGTTCGCCGCCGGCACCTGGACCGGCCACGGCGGCGGCCAGTACGCGCCCAGCGCGCATCTCGCCACGCGCGAGCAGCAGATCGCGATCGCCGAGAAGGTCCGGGCCTCGCAGGGCTGGGGCGCCTGGCCCGCCTGCACCTCCAAGCTGGGTCTGCGCTGACCGGCCCGGACGCGACCTTCCGCGGGCAGGCCGACCCACTCGGCCCGCAGGAGGTGCGCGCGCTCGCGGAGGAACTGGGCATCAAGCCCACCAAGACCCTCGGACAGAACTTCGTCCACGACGCCAATACGGTCCGCAAGATCGTCACCGCCTCCGGCGTGGGCCGAGACGACACGGTGATCGAGGTCGGGCCGGGCCTCGGGTCGCTGACCCTGCCGCTGCTCGACGCCGCCGGCCACGTGGTGGCCGTGGAGATCGACCCCGTGCTGGCCACGCGCCTGCCCCGGACCGTGGCCGAGCGGGCCCCGCAGCTCGCCGACGCACTGACCGTCGTGGGCGCCGACGCGCTCGCGGTCTCCGGCGCCGACCTGGGCGGCCCGGGGGTCCCGCCGCCGACCGCGCTGGTGGCCAACCTGCCCTACAACGTCTCCGTGCCCGTGCTGCTGCACATGCTCGCCGAGGTGCCGACCCTGCGCACCGCGCTGGTGATGGTGCAGCTCGAGGTGGCCGATCGCCTCGCCGCCGCCCCCGGCTCCCGCGTCTACGGGGTGCCCAGCGTCAAGGCCGGGTTCTTCGGCACCGTCCGCCGCACCGGCACCGTCGGCCGCAACGTCTTCTGGCCCGTCCCCAACGTCGAGTCGGGCCTGGTGCGGATCGACGCCTACCCCGAGGCCCCGTGGGACCTGGGCGAGGCACACCGGAAACGGGTGTTCGCGGTGGCCGACGCCGCGTTCGCCCAGCGTCGCAAGACCCTGCGCGCCGCCCTGTCCGGGTGGGCGGGCTCCGGCGCGAACGCCGAACTCGCGCTGACCGAGGCCGACGTCGACCCCAAGGCCCGCGGTGAACAACTCACCACCGCCGACTTCGTCCGGATCGCCGAGGCGGCGGTGCGGCTCGGGATCGGACCGGCGCACCGGGAGCCGTAGGCTGGTGGTCATGCCCCGCGACGCCTCCACCCCCGCCGGCGCGCGCGCCGTGACGGCCGTCGCCCCCGCCAAGATCAACCTCCACCTCGGCGTCGGTGACGTCCGCGGCGACGGTTACCACGACCTGCTCACCGTGTACCGGGCCGTGGACCTGTGGGAGCGGGTCACCGTGTCGCTGGACGACGCCGACGACGACAGCGAGGTCGTCGTCACCGGGCCCGGGGCCCCGCAGGTGCCGACGGATCGGGCCAATCTCGCCGCCCGGGCCGTCGACCTGCTCCGCGAGGAGGCGGGATCGGACGCCCGGATCGCCATCCGGATCCACAAGGGCGTCCCCGTGGCCGGCGGGATGGCCGGCGGCAGCGCGGACGCCGCCGCCGCGCTCGTGGCCACGGACCGGCTGCTCGGTCTGGGACTCGGCCGGGCGGCGCTGGAGGAGCGGGCCGCGAGGCTGGGCAGCGACGTGCCCTTCTGCATCCGCGGCGGCACGGCGCTGGGTACCGGGCGCGGCGAGAAACTCGCGACGCTGCTGCACGCCCGCGCCGAGCAGCACATCGTGGTGGCCCTGGCCGACGGGGGACTGTCCACCCCGACGGTGTTCGCCGAGCTCGACCGGCTGCGCGCCGAGCGCGACCGGCTGCGCGCGGAGCGCGACCCTGCTGATCCCGGGCGCGACCCGGCTGATCCCGAGCGGGGCCTGCCGCGCGCGGGCGGGGTCGACCCGCTCGTGGCGGCCCTCGCCGGCGACGATCCCGCCGCCGTGGCCGGGCTGCTCGCCAACGACATGGAGGCCGCCGCGCTCTCGCTCATGCCCGCCCTCCGCCGGACCCTGCGCGTCGGCCGGGAGGCCGGGGCCCTGCACGGCATGGTCTCCGGCTCCGGCCCCACCTGCCTGTTCTTCTGCACCGACCGTGACCACGCGATCGCCGTCGCCGCCGAGATCAGCGAGCACGGCGTCGCCCGCGAGGTCCGCGTGACCCGCGGCCCGGTCGGCGGTGCGCACATCGTCGACGACCCCACAGGAAAGTAGAGATGGCCCCCACCAACCTCATCAACCTCGAGCAGTGCTCGGTCTCCTTCGGGATCCGGCAGGTGCTCGACAACGTCTCACTGGGCGTCAATGCCGGCGACCGCATCGGCGTCGTCGGCCTAAACGGGGGCGGCAAGACCACCCTGCTGGAGATCCTCACCGGCGTGGCCGAGCCCGACTCCGGGCGCGTCTCACAGGTCAGCGGTCTGCGGACCGCCGTGGTCACGCAGCGCACCGAGCTCGCCGCCGACACCGTGGGCCAGGCCGTGGTCGGCAGGCTCGGCCTCGCGGTCCACGAGTGGGCCGGTGACGCCCGCGTCCGCGCGGTGCTCGACGGCATCGGCATCCACGACCTGGGACTGGACACGCCCGTCGCGGATCTGTCCGGCGGTGAGCGGCGCCGGGTGTCGCTCGCCGCGGCGCTCGTGCAGGACCTGGACCTGCTCGTGCTGGACGAGCCGACCAACCACCTCGACGTCGAGGGGGTCCAGTGGTTGGCGGACCACCTGGTCGCGCGATCGAGTGCGCTCGTCGTCGTCACCCACGACCGGTGGTTCCTCGACACGATCGCCACCCACACCTGGGAGGTGGTCGACGGCCACGTCGAGCAGTACGAGGGTGGCTACAACGACTGGGTGTTCGCGCGCGCCGAGCGCGACCGCCAAGCCGCGGCCACCGAGTCGCGTCGTCAGAACCTCATGCGCAAGGAACTCGCGTGGCTGCGCCGCGGCGCCCCGGCGCGGACGTCCAAGCCGCGCTATCGCATCGAGGCGGCCGAGGCGCTCATTAAGGACGTGCCGCCGCCCCGCGACTCGCTACAACTGTCGAGCTTCGCCGCGCGGCGCCTCGGTAAGGTCGTGATCGAGCTGGAGGACGCGCGCCTCGATGCCCCCGACGGCCGCACCCTTGTCGACGACCTCACCTGGCGACTCGCCCCAGGTGAGCGCGTGGGCCTGGTCGGCGTCAACGGTTCCGGCAAGACCACGCTCCTGCGCGCGCTCGCCGGTGAGGCCCCCCTCGCCGCTGGCAGCCGCAAGGAGGGCAAGACCATCCGGATCGGGTGGCTACGTCAGGAACTCGACGACCTGCCGCTGGACCAGCGGGTGCTCGAGGCGATCGAGGACGTCGCCGCCCGGGTGGCGTTCGGCAAGGACGAGCTCACCGCCTCCCAGTTGGCCGAGCGGCTGGGCTTCTCGCCGGCCCGTCAGCGCACACCCGTCGGCGACCTGTCCGGCGGCGAGCGACGGCGCCTGCAGCTCACGCGCGTGCTCATGGCCGAGCCCAACGTCCTGCTGCTCGACGAGCCCACCAACGACCTCGACATCGACACGCTGCGCCAACTCGAGGACCTGCTCGACGGCTGGCCCGGCACGATGGTCGTCATCTCGCACGACCGCTACCTCGTCGAGCGCATCTGTGACTCGGTGTGGGCGCTGTTCGGCGACGGCCAGCTCACCAACCTCCCGCGCGGCATCGACGAATACCTCGAGCGCCGTCGCGTCGCCGGGGCGGCTGGCGACTCGGGCAAGGTGTCGCGCTCCACGCCGGGCGCCGCGTCTGCTTCGGCTGGCGGCTCTGGGGCCGGTGCCGCGGGTGGTAGTGCCACGGCTCCCGCCCTCTCCGCCGCCGAGGAGCGGGCACTCACCAAGGAGATGTCGAAGATCGAGCGGCAGATGGGCAAGCTCGACAAGCGCGAGGCCGAGCTCCACAAGGCCATGGCCGATGTCTCGGCAGGGGCGATGGACACCGAGAAGCTGGCCGCCCTGGACCGCGAGCTCAAGGACGTCTCCGCGGAGAAGGACACGCTCGAGGAGCGCTGGATGGAACTGGGCGAGCAAATCGAGGGTTGAGGCGCCCGGCCGGCCGACCTAGGCAGCCGACTGCGACCCCGGTTCGCGCTCTGCAGCGTGGAGTCGCTGTTCCGCCTGAGCGCGCAGGTACCTCCGTTCGGAGGCGCGACGGTGCCGGGTGTGCGGTTGGCGCTGCGATCCGGGTATGCCGTCTCCGGTTCTGCCGGCTTCGGCGGCCTCCTTCTGTAGCCGGGAGCGTTCGGGGTGTCGCGGTGCGCCGAACTCCGCCAATGGGCCGGTGGGGGTGGTGATGACGCGTGTCCCGGGGTCCTTGTCGGGATGGTTCGGACCATGTATCCACACGTAGTCCCCGTCAGTGCTCCGGTAGTAGGCCCAGATGCCATCGGTCTTGAGGCGATGGTGGGTGCGGCAGATGCTGCCGAGGTCGTCGCTGGTGGTGTATCCGCCGCGTTGGGGATCGTCGTGGTCGAAGGGGATGATGTGGTCGAGGTCCGTCTTGTCCGCCGGGGTCTGGCAGCCGGGGAAAACGCAGGTGCCGTCGCGACCCCGACAGAAGCGGGCCAGTGCCTCCGAGGGGTTGTACCGGCGGGAGGCCTCACTGTCCGGGTCCGCGAGCGTGTCGATCGCGTCGAGTCTGCGCCTGGCGAATCGCTGCAGTTCATCGGACGTGAAGCGACTGACGGGGCCGTAACCTGCCACGAACAGGCCCCGGAAGTCCGCGTCCCCGTCGTCGTAGGCGTGGATCACGACCCGGCGGGCCGCGGCCATCGCGTCCGGGTCCGTGGGGTGGTCTCCGTCGGGTGCGGGCAGACAGGTCCAGCCGCGGCTCAGGGCGAGGAGGCCGGCGGCCCTGAGTTGCCCGATCGACCGGGGGTCGTCTGTTGCGGCGGTGCGGACCAGGGCTTCGATCCGCTCGGTGATCTCCAGGCCGTCGACGGCTGAGAGGGTCGCGGTGAGCAGCGCGAGATCGCCGGTGACCGGCGTCATCTTCACGTTCTGCTCTCGCCGAGCCTGTTGTGCGCGGGCGTCCGCTCCCACGGGGTCGCAGCTCGCGACGTGCTTGCTGAGCATCTTGCGCAGTGGCCCGATCCTGGGAGGGTGGGTTCGGCGCCTCGTCGGTGCGAGTCCCTCGCTGATGCGGCGGTCGAGTTCCGGCATGAGACGGTCCTCCACCAGGGCGGTCTCCTCGGCGATGGCGTGGGCCGCGTCGACTCCGATCCACCCAGTCGTCAGCAGTGTCGCGGTGAGAGGCAGCCGCTCGGTCAGTTCTATGGCGGTGGCCACCAGCCGAAATGCCCCGCGGCGGGACAAAGCCATCGAGGCGCTCACCATGGTCGCCGCCGTGTCCAGGGGATCGCGTCGCTGGTCGTTCTGGGTTGACCTGGATACGCAGTCGTACGCAAAGGCCACAGTGCGGCCTTCGGCAGCGTTGATCGCCCGCTGCGCGAGATAGCCGCGTCGCTGTCCGGGGTCCCATCGGCTGAAGGCCTCAGGGACGACGACGTCGGTGGCGGGGGTAGGCACCGTCGTGAATCCCGGCGGGGTCACGAACGGCGAGTGGGCGGTGTCTGTTGGGCTCATGGTTCGACTGTATGTTCGAGGTACGACATGGTCGGGAGAAAAAGCTGGCGCGGTCGTGACCTGCGGTGCCCTGGATGCCCCGTTCAGGGCGCCGCAGGTCAGACGGCACTGCGGTTCAGATGGCACTGCGGTTCAGACGGCACTGCGGTTCAGGCGAAGGCGTTGACGGCAGCAGGCAGCGCGGCGGCGTAGGTGAGGCATGGCGGTACGGCGTGCCACCGCGCCCGGGCGCTCGATGGATACCGGCAGCCCGTGGGCCCGGGCGGCGTCTGCAGCCTCGTGACCTGCGGTGCCCTGGATGCCCCGTCCAGGGCGCCGCAGGTCAGACGGCACCGCGGCTCAGACGGCACCGCGGCTCAGACGGCACCGCAGCTCAGACGGCACCGCGGGTCAGACGGAGGCGTGGACTGCAGCCAGTAGCGCGTCAGGGTCCGTGAGGTCCGGCAGGACGGTGTGGGCGCCGGCGGCGCGGAGGTCGTCGGCGGAAACCCTGCCGGTGGCGACAGCCACGCAGACGGCACCCGCGGCGCGCGCCCCGCGGACATCGTGCACGTGATCGCCCACGACCACCGACCGCCCGGGGGTCACGTCCACACCGCGGGCCCGGGCGGCGGCGAGGGCGTCGCGGACGAGGTGGGCGCGGTCCGCGTGGTGATCACCGAACGCGCCGAGTCCGGGATCGGGCAGCCCGTCGAAGCCACAGAGCCGCAGCTTGAGCAGCGCCGTCCGCCGCATGTTGCCCGTGACGATCCCCTGGTGCAGTCGCGGGTCCGCGGCCAGGGCGGCGACAGCCTCGTGGGCGCCGGGCAGGGGACCGCCACCACCGGCCAGGAGATCCTCCCCGAACGTTTCGCAGCGCCGGGCCACGGCGTCCATGAGGGAAAGGACCACCTCGTCGTCGTCGACACCTATCCCGTTGATCTCGAGCAGATCGGTGAGGATCGCGCGGTCGGTCCGTCCAGCGAAGGACGCGCCCATGACGGGGTCGCGGCCGAGGAGGTCGGCGAGCGCCGGGGTGATCATGCGGGTCCCGAAGCCGGCGGGGTCGAGGAGGGTGAGGTCGAGGTCCCACAGGACGAGTACGTCGCTCACGTCCCGAACGTCTCCAGCAGCGGCGCCAGCCAGGTGGTGAGGAAGGTGCGGAGGTCGTCGTCGGAGCGGGCCTCGGGCGAGTCCAGGCACAGCACCGACCAGCCCACGTGCACGCCCACCTCCGCGACCAGGTCCAGGCGGCCGGCCAGTTGCGGGAACCGCTCGGCGGCGGGGACGAGGAGCGCGACCGCGTACTGGCGGGCCCGTTCGGCGGAGCCGGGGTCGATGATGGGGTTCGAGCCGCCGCCGAGCGTGAGCGCGCGCAGGAGGGGATCGTCGAGGATGCAGTGGCGGCCCACCACCACGATCTCCACGATCAGCTCGAGGGGCGTCGTCGCGGCGTCGAGCACATCGGTGAACGCGCCGGTGAGCATGGTGAGTCGCTCGGAGACGGCCTGCGAGACCAGGTCCTCGCGGCTGCCGAAGATGGAGTAGACGGTCTGGCGGCTGACCTCGGCCTGCTTGGCGACCGCGGCGATCGTGACGCCCCCGAAACCGGCGCGCCCGACGACCGCTCGGGTGGCGTCGAGGATGGAATCGCGGGAGCGCACCACTCCAGTATCCCGGACGCCGCCGGACGCCGTGCCCAAAATACGGCGCCCCTAGAAGACAGCGCCCCTAGAAGACAGTGCCCACGTCCCGCCGCACGATCCTGTCCAGCGCGCGCTCGGCGATCGCGGCGATGGTCAGCGACGGGTTGCACGCGGCGGTCGTGCCGGGGATGAGCGCGCCGTCGACGACGTACAGCCCGCGCTGGCCCAGGACGCGGCCGTCGAGGTCGCAGACTTGTCCCATGACGGCGCCGCCGAGTGGGTGCCAGGTGGAGTTGAGCATGCGGTTGGTGTCCGTGAGGTGGCCGGTCGGGCCGGCGATGGCCCGTGCGGTGCGGTCGACGTGGGTGAGGATGTCGGAGTCGCCGCGATCCCGGCGGCGGCGACGGTGCCGAGGAAGCCCCGGCGGGAGATGTGCCGCATGGGCGTGAAACTAGACAGTGTTGACGAAAACTGTCAATATCGTCGTCCCGGTCGAGGAGGCCGGGTCGGGTCCGTAGGCTCAGGCCATGAGCAGCAAGAAACCCTCCGGCAAGAGCGGCAGCAAGAGCGCGTCCAAGAGCGGTGCCAAGAGCGGTGCGAAGAAGAAGGACCTCCTGCCCAGCGGTCTGGAGAAGCTGCCGAAGAAGGCCTACGAGGCCGAGCTCGAGCGGCTGCAGGCGGAGCTGGTCGAGATGCAGGCCTGGCTCCGGGAGACCGGCAACCGGATGGTGGTGGTCTTCGAGGGGCGCGACGCCGCGGGCAAGGGCTCGGCCATCAAGCGGATCACGCAGTACCTCAACCCGAGGCACGCCCGGATCGTGGCATTGCCCGCCCCGACGGAGGTGCACAAGACGCAGTGGTACTTCCAGCGCTACATCGAGCACCTGCCGGCGGCCGGGGAGATCGTGATCTTCGACCGGTCCTGGTACAACCGGGCCGGGGTGGAGCGGGTGATGGGTTTCTGCACACCCGACGAGTACCGGCGGTTCCTGCACCAGGCTCCGATCTTCGAGCGGCTGCTGGTGGAGGACGGGATCATGCTCCGCAAGTACTGGTTCTCCGTGTCCGACGAGGAGCAGGAGCGCCGGTTCCGGTCGCGCCATGACGACCCGATGCGCCGCTGGAAGCTCTCGCCGATGGACCTGGAGTCCATCACCCGGTGGGAGGACTACAGCCGGGCCAAGGACGAGATGTTCGTCCACACCGACATCCCCGAGGCGCCGTGGTTCACGGTCGAGTCCGAGGACAAGAAGCGCTCGCGGATCAACGTCATCTCGCACCTGCTGTCGACCGTGCCGTGGGAGAAGCTCGACCCGCCGGAGCTGGAGATCCCCGAGCGGCCGAAGGGTGCGGACTCGAGCTACGACCGCCCGCCGCGCGAAGAGTTCAGGTACGTGCCGGACGTGGCCTCGCAGTTGTTGGAGGGCTGAGGCGGCGGGCCCGCATCGGGGGCAGTGAAGTAGGAATTCCTAGTATCCGTGCGACGGTCGGTGGGCGGCCTGACACTATGGGGTCATGAGCGAATTCGTCAGCAGCCGGCGTGATGGCCGGATACAGCACATCGTCCTGGACCGCCCCAAGGCCCTGAACTCGCTGGACCTGTCCATGTGCCGGGCCCTGCACACGGCGCTGGACCAGGCGTCCAAGGACGAGGACGTCGAGGCCGTCGTCACCACCAGCACCTCGGAGAAGGCGTTCTGTGCGGGTGGCGACATCCGCGCGCTGCGCGACGCCGCGGCGGCCGGTGAGCACGAGAGGAACCACGAGTTCTTCTCCGAGGAGTACGCGATGGATCTGGCGTACCACACGCACCGCGTCCCCACGGTCGCCGTGATCCACGGGGTGGCCATGGGCGGAGGCCTGGGAGTCTCGATCAACGGTTCGCACCGCGTGGTGACCAAGAAGGTCATGATGGCCATGCCGGAGACGGCGATCGGCTTCATCCCGGACGTCGGCGCCAGCCACTTCCTTCCGCGCCTGTGCGGCGGCGGCGCACGCGGCCTGGCCGTGGCGATCTACCTGGGCACGACGGGCGTGCGGATGAACTCCGCCGACGCCCTCTTCACCGGCCTGGCCACCCACCTGATCGACGACGACGAGCGCAACGCCTTCGTCGACGCCGTCGCTGCCATCGGCTTGGCCGACGCGCTGAAGAGGTTCGGTCTCGAGCGCGCCGAGGCGGGGGAGTCCGCCGTCGAGGCCCGTATCGAGCGCATCGAGGACGTCTTCTCCCGCGACACCGCGCAGGAGATGATCGCGGCGCTGGAGTCCGGTGAGCAGGACGAGTGGGCCACGTCCACTCTCGAGATGTTGCGGTCGCACTGCCCCACGTCGATCGTCGCCACCATCGAGCTGCTGCGCGCCGGGGCGAAGGCGGAGGACCTGCGGGAGTGCCTGGACAACGAGCTGGCCCTGGGCGCCTGGATCACCGCCCGCCCGGACTTCGTCGAGGGCGTGCGGGCCGTCGTGATCGACAAGGACCGCAACCCCACCTGGGATCCGGCGGATCTCGATTCGGTGGACGTCGACGCCATCCGTTCGGCGCTCGCCGGGAGCTGAGCGGTTTCTCCGCGGACTGATCGGGATACGCTGAGCGGCGTCCGGCGCACGGGGCGCCGCTCGTGAGGAGCGTCATGACTGGCAGCGGAGACAACGTGGGCCCTCCGGCGGCGCCGACGCCGGAGGCGCTCGCCCCCCACGAGGAACCCAAGGGCTGGGGCATCGCCGGCGTCACGGCGGTGTCCCTCGCGGCCCTGTTCGTGGTGGTGTGGGGACTGTCCGAACATGCGAGTCTGCTGATGCCGGCGTTTCTGGCGCTGAACCTGGTCATCGCCGCCCAGCCCCTGCAGCGGCTGCTGCAGCGGGCCGGGCTGCCCCGCTGGGGGGCGATGATCATCGTCCTGCTGGTGCTCTACCTGCTGCTGGCCGCGCTGGTCGGGATGCTGGTGTGGGCATTGTGGGTCGCAGCCGAGGAGATCCCGCAGTACCAGGACAAGTTCATCGAGCTGTACGAGCAGACGATCGCGTTCCTCGGCACTTTCGGCGTGAGCGAGGATCAGGTCACCTCGAGCCTCCAGGGCGTGGACCCCACCACGATCGTCGGTACCCTGCAGAACGTCGCCGGTCAGTTGTCCTCGGCCGGCGGTCAGCTCACCGTCCTGGTCATCGCGCTGACGTTCCTCGTGTTCGACGTCCCCGGCATCACGAGGCGTCGCGCGGTGATCGCCCGGCAGCGGCCCCGGCTCGCCGACGCCCTCGGGTCGTTCACCGACGGCGTGAAGTCGTACTGGATCGTTTCCACGGTCTTCGGTCTCCTCGTGGCGGTGATCGACACGGTGGCACTGATGATCCTCGGCGTGCCGCTGGCGCTGGTGTGGGGCGTGCTGGCGTTCGTCACCAACTACATCCCCAACATCGGCTTCGTGCTGGGGCTGGTGCCGCCGGCATTGTTCGCGCTGCTCACCGGGGGGCCGGTCGAGGCCATCTGGGTGGTGGTGATCTACAGCGTCGTCAACCTGGTCATGCAGAGCTTCATCCAGCCCAAGTTCACGGGCGACGCGGTGGGGCTGACCCCCACGGTGACGTTCCTGTCACTGGTGTTCTGGTCGGCGATCGCCGGGGCGCTGGGCGCCATCCTCGCCGTCCCGCTGACGCTGGCGGTCAAGGCGTTCCTCGTGGACGCTGATCCCCGGATGGCCTGGTTCTCCACGTTCCTCACGACCCCGGACGCGGACGCCAAGCGGGACCGGCGGCGCGCGGCGCGGCTGGAGGCGGCCCACGAGGGGTAGGTCCCGCCGGCGTCGGCACCAGCCGGTGGACCCTGGCGGCCCCGCGGTCAGTCGCCCGTCTCGTCCTCTCCGACGCGGGTGAAGGTGCCCAGGCCGTTGCCGTCGAGGAGATCCACGGTCACCGTGTCGCCGTCGACGGTGACGCTGCCGCGGGAGCCGGGCGGCCAGTTCTCACCGACCGGGCTCACGGCGAAGGTGTCGCCGTCCCAGTGTTCGAGCGGCCAGACCTGCGGCCCCGGGCCCACGTCCAGCGCGAGTGCGGGGCCCGCGACCGGCGGGGCGTCCGAAACCGGGTCGTCCGATCCCCGGTCAGCCTGTGAGGCGACGCGGCGGATCTCGATCTCGCCGAAGTAGTCGTTGCGGTAGACGCCCACCAGCTCGTCCGCCGGTCGCGGCGGTGCGGGGGCGGAGGGTTGCCGAGTGGAGACCAGGTCGCCGACGGGGGCCAGCAGTGGGCCGAACGCCTCGCCGTACAGCTCCCGCCACTTCAGGGTGGGGTCGCCGAACTGCGTGTAGTCCGCGAAGCGCGAATTGATGGTCTCCGCCACCCCGACGGGCGAGGCGTTGGTCAGGGTGATGATGCCGAGGTCCAGCGACGGCATCATGAGCATCGCAGTTCCGGCGCCGAGCGCGAACGCACCGGAGTGGCTCCACTCGACGCGGCCGGAGGAGCTGGTGGAGATATTGAACCCGTAGCCGTAGGTCCCGGTCCGGTCCGCCGCGGACTGCGGGGGTGAGGAGACGGCCTGCGGGGTCAGAGCCTGTCGGAGTGCGTCGGAGGGGACGACCTGCGAGCCGCCGGGCCCGGCGCCGTCGGCGAGCACCATCGACATCCACCGCGCCATGTCCGTGACCGACGAGCTCAGGCCCCCCGCGGGGGCCTGGGCGTCCGGGTCACGCGCGGGATCGGCCGGGACCCAGTCGCCGGACGACTCGCCCGACTCGTCGGCGGCAGCGCGGACGTGGCCGACGACGCGGTTGTGGCGGTCGAGCAGGTCCTCGTAGGAGTAGGAGGTGTCGTCCATGTCGAGGGGGTCGAAGAGCCGCTCGCGGGCCAGCTCGGGCCAGGGGGTGCCGGCCGCGACGGCCACGGCTTCGGCTCCGGCGGTGAGCCCGAAGTTGGTGTACGCGTACGAGGCGCGGAACGGCTCCAGCGGCAGGTGGCGCAGCCCGTGCAGGATCGCCGGGCGGTCGTACCCGAGGTCCTCGATATCGTCGCCTGCGTGCTCGGGCAACCCGGAGCGGTGCGCGAACAGGTCGCCCACCGTCACGTCGGCGGTCACGCCCGGATCGGACAGGGCGAACCACGGGAGGTGCTCGCGCACGGGAGTCGACCAGTCGATCTCGCTCTCGGCGGTCTCCGCGGCCACGACGGTGGCGCTGACCGGCTTGGAGACCGACGCCATGGGGAAGACCGTCCGCGCGTCCACCTCCTCGCCGGTCTCGGTGCTGCGCACGCCGAACCCCTCGGCCAACGCCACCTCGCCACCGTGCACCACCGCCACTGCGACGCCCGGGATGCCCGAGGCCTCGAGCTCCTCCTCGACGATGTCGGTCACCTTGCCGATCGCGTACTCGACCCGGTCGTCCGAGACCTCCAGTCCGGAGTAGGCCGCGGGACTCTGGCCGGGCTGCGGGTCGGGGACCGGGGTGCCGCACGCCGAGGCGGACATGGCCACGGTGAGCCCGAGCGCCGCTGCTCCGGCGATCCGCGGGCGGCGCGAGCGACGGGGAGGGGACGGGTCCGGGGTCATTTCCTCAGGTTAGTCGTCCGGCGCCGCGAATCGCCGCAACAGCGCAGGACGAGCTGGTGGTCAGCGCGCCCGTTCCCAGTTGGCGGTCCACGCCTCGGCGCCGCCCATGAGCTGACGCTCCAGCTCGGCCCGGTCGGGCCCGGCGCGGTGCAGCACGTCGGCGGCCCAATCGGCGTAGAGGCCGTACTGGGCGACCCCGTCGGTGTTGAGGTCGTACTCGCGGTCACCGAACCGCCACCGGTCCATCACCTCGCCGCTGGGCGCGGTGAACGGGTACACGAGCGGGTCGCTCGCCGCGCTCGGCCGGGGCTCGGCGAGGGCGGCCAGGCCGTTGACGTCGGAGCCGAAGCCGTAGCCGGTGAACGGCCGGGCGGCGCCGGCGGTGTTCGTGCGCCACTGCTCGAGGAAGCCGGTCTCGAAGTTCTCGGTGGCCTCGGCGGGCCAGGCGAACGCGGCCACGAACCCGCCCTGCTCGTGGACCCGGCGAGTGTTGCCCTGCGTGGCCCAGGCGTGGTCCACGACCAGGCCTGTGTACCCCGCCTCAGCGGCGATGTCGAGGGTGCGGTGGGCGGTCTTGACGCCCATGTGGTCGATGTTGATCACCATGCCGCGGGCCATCATCCCGCGGATCGCGTGCTCGCCCAGCGGCGTCAGCCCGCGCACGTTGCACAGCGGAGCCTCGGGGTAGACGGGCAGTGCCGCGCCCGCCGGGGCGTCCGAGGAGGCCACCGCCAGGCCGTCGGCGACGGGCGTGGAGGCCAGGGGTTGGGCGTGGTCGGCGTCGGGACCGGTGCACGGCTCGGTCTCCCAGAACCGCTGGGTGCCCAGTTTGTTGCCGATGTTGACCGCGAGGCCGGCCAGTTCCTCGTCCATGCGGGCGCCACCGAGGGCGTTGTCGAACTTGTGTACCGGGAACACGGTCGACACGCCCCACGAGGCGAACTCGTCGAGACCCCGGTCGATGTCCTCGGTCGTGCACATCGGCACGTCGTCGACCACCCGGCACCCGAACGGCTCGGATGCCTCGACGCCCAGCGTGACCGCGAGTTTCCCGTCCGCTGCGATGGCGCGGACGTCCTCCGGCGAGCGGGCGATCCGGAACCAGCCCCGCCCGGGACCGCCGTGCTCGGCGTCGATGTGGGCCTCCATCCGCTCGAGGTAGTCCACCTGCCGGCGCAGTTGCTCCATCTCGTCGCACGGGGAGCGCGCGGGTACCCCGATCCCGGCGAGGGCCTCGCAGAGCACGCGGTTGGCCACCAGATGGTTGGTGAGCACCCGCAGTCCACCGCGCCACGCCCGCTCTATACCGGTGTAGTAGGCCTGTTCGTGCAGTTGGGACTCGTGCGACGGCCACTGCGCGAAGGTGGGGAAGCCCTGGGTCCCGCCGGGCAGGGCGGTGCCCCCGAGGACCGATTCGAGCAGCGCGAAGTGCCCGGTGCCCGAGTGGCTCGGGCAGTCCGCCAGCGCCTCGCCGATGCCGCCGGGGGAGAACGGCTCGCCGCAGCGCAGGGCGCCGCCGAATGCCTGCGACGCCGCGAGGTGCGCGTGGGCGTCGACCATGCCGCTGATGGGGGAGCCGCCGGCTGGGGTCGCCGCCCGGGACGGTGCGGCGTTCAGGGGGGCGAGTAGGGCGACGACGACGAGGAGTGCCATCGCGGCCCACGCACAGCCTCCGGGATGTGCTGCCCTCGTCGTCGTCGTGTCTTGTGCCACCATGGAGTGACACTAATCCCACTCCTCGGGCAGGGGAGGGCGTTTCGCCCGGCCGGCGGGTCGGCCGGCCGGCCGGGCAGGGCTCGCGTCAGAGCTGGCGCGCCACCTCGGAGGCGACCAGGTCGAGGTGGTCCAGGTCGGACATGTCGAGCACCTGCAGGTAGATGCGCCGGGCACCGATCGCCGCGTACCGGCCGATCGTGTCCACGACCTCGTCCGGGGTCCCGGCGGCGCCGTTGGCCCGCAGTTCGTCGACCTCGCGGCCGATGGCGTCCGCCCGCCGGGCGATCTGCGCCTCGTCGCGCCCGCAGCACAGGACGAGGGCGGCCGAGCGGATGATCTCATCGGGGGCGCGGCCGCGCGCGGCGCAGGCCTCGTCGACCCGTCGGTACTGCGTTGCCACGGTGTCGAGGTCGGCGAACGGCACGTTGAACTCGTCGGCGAACCGGGCGGCCAGCGCCGGGGTCCGCTTCTTGCCGTGACCACCGACGATCACCGGCGGGCGCTGCTGCACGGGCTTGGGCAGGCCGGGGGAGTCCAGCATCTCCATGCGCTTCCCGCGGACGGAGACCGTCTCGCCGGCGGGCGTGGACCAGAAGGTCTCCAGCGCCCCGAGGGTGTCCTCCAGCAGGTCGAACCGCTCGCCCAGCGGCGGAAAGGGGATGCCGTAGGCGGTGTGCTCGTCGGCGTACCAGCCAGCGCCGAGTCCCACGTCGAGGCGGCCGCCGGACATCTCGTCGACCTGGGCCATCGAGATCGCCAGCGGGCCAGGGTGGCGGAACGTCACCGAGGTGAGCAGGGTGCCGAGCCGGATGGTCGAGGTCTCGCGGGCCAGGGCGGCGAGGGTCAGCCACGCGTCGGTGGGGCCGGGCAGGCCACTGATGTCGCCCATCTTGAGGTAGTGGTCCGACCGGAAGAAGGCCTCGTAGCCGAGGTCCTCGGCCGCGCGGGCGACGGCGAGCTGGTCGGCGTACGTCGCACCCTGCTGGGGCTCGACGAAGACGCGGAGGCTGACCGGAGAATCACTGGGCATGCCCTCCAGCATGCCGCCGGGTGACCCGCCCGCGCCAACCGCCGGCCCGCGTCAGGCTAGTTGGTGTCGGCGACCAGCGGCTCGATGGTGAGGTGTTCCATCTCCTTGGTGATGTACTGCAGCCGCCACTTGTCACCGAACAGGGCCAACAGTTCGCCGTCGGTGCGCTGGAAAACCTCGACTCCGCGCTGGCGGCCGAGTTCGCCGGCCGACTCGGCGTCGGTGCGGCGGGCGATCGTGTACGGCAGGTTGTCCACCACGACCTCGACGTTGAACTCGGCCTTCATCCGGGCCGTGACCACCTCGAACTGCATGGGGCCGACCGCGGCCATGACCGGGTTGGCGTCGCCGCGGGTGTCGTTGCGCAGGATCTGCACCACGCCCTCGGCGGCCAGCTGGTCGATGGCCTTGCGGAACTGCTTGTACTTGCCCAGCGACTGGGCGCGGACCACTGCGAAGTGCTCGGGGGCGAACTGCGGGATCGGCGGGAACTGCACCTTCCTACCGCTGTAGAGGGTGTCGCCGGGGGCGAGGGCCGTGGCGTTGACCAGGCCCACCACGTCGCCGGGGTAGGCGGTCTCCACGGTGGTGCGGTCGCGGCCGAACACCGTCAGTGCGTACTTGGTGGTGAAGGGCTTGCCCGTCTGGGCGTGCTGGACCACCATGCCGCGCTCGAACTCGCCGGAGACCACGCGCATGAACGCCAGGCGGTCGCGGTGCGCGGCGTCCATGCCGGCCTGCACCTTGAACACCATGGCGGAGAACGGTTCCGAGGTCTTGCGGGGCTCGCCGGAGACGGTCGGCCACTCGCGCGGCGGCGGGGCCAGCTCGACCAGCGCGTCGAGGATCTGGTGGACGCCGAAGTTGAGCATCGCGGAGGCGAAGATCACCGGGCTGGTCTCGCCGGCCAGGTACAGCTCCTGGTCGTGGTCCTGACCCATCGCCGAGAGCAGCTCGGACTCCTCGACCGCGGTCTCCCACACGTCGCCCTCGCGCTCGGCGGCGGTGTCCGGGTCGTAGTGCTCCTCGGGGGCGATCGTCGACCCGCCGGCGGTGCGGGTGAAGTGCACGTATTCCTCGGGGGCGCCGTCGTCGCCGCGGCGCAGCAGGCCGCGGTAGTCGCCGGCGATGCCCACGGGCATGAACAGGGGGGTGGGCACGAGGCCGATCTGCTCGGTGATCTCGTCGAGCAGCTCGAGCGGCGCCCGGCCGGGCCGGTCCCACTTGTTGATCACCGTGATGATCGGCAGACCGTTGTGCTTGCACACCTGGAAGAGCTTGAGGGTCTGCGGCTCGAGGCCCTTGGCGGCGTCGATGAGCATGACCGCCGCGTCGACCGCGGTGAGGACGCGGTAGGTGTCCTCGGAGAAGTCGGCGTGGCCGGGGGTGTCGACCAGGTTGATGACGTACGGGTCGTCGCCGGGACTCGAGCCCTCCGGTGCGTAGGTGAACTGCAGCGCGGTGGAGCTGACGGAGATGCCGCGGGCCTTCTCCATCTCCATCCAGTCCGACACGGTCGAGCGGCGGCCCGACTTGCCGTGGACGGCGCCGGCCTCGGTGATCACCCGCGCGTGCAGCGCGAGCGCCTCCGTGAGCGTGGACTTGCCGGCGTCCGGGTGGGCGATCACGGCGAACGTCCTGCGGCGCGCGACTTCGGACGTGACGTCCCCGGCGGCGTCCGCACCCGTGGCGTGCCCGCCCGTTCCGGTGTCCTCGGCGGTCTCGGTCACGCGCACTCCTTCTGGCAGTCGACGGCCCTCGTCGTCGTCACCCAGCGTACGTCCGCCCACGGGTGAGCACACAATCCGGCGGTGCGACCCACGAGGTCGGTGTGGCGCGTGAAACGCGAGGTCAGGCGCGGCGCCTGCGCGGATCGAGCGCGCCAGTCGATAGCTTTCGTAACGAGTGCGCGTGCCCCGACCGATGAACCGTGAACGACGCTACGCGCGGCCGGGTGTCGTACCCGGTCGCTACGGTGCGCACGAGCCGCGTCGGACGACGCGCAGAGGCGGGGACTGGAATGGGCGAGGGCAGTGACCGGCACGAGCTGGAGGAGCGCAGGGTCGCGCTCCGGCGGCTGCTGCCCGTGGTCGAGCGGTTGCGGGGGCTCGACGGCGTGACGTGGGCGGGCGGGCAGCGACACCGCAACGGCGCGTACCTGGTGCGCTACCCGACCTACGACGAGGACACCCTGGCCGTGATGAAGGCGTTCGGCGGGGGCGTGCTCACCCGGCACGGGTACCTCGACGAGTTGGAGCGGCGCGGGTTGTCGGACGGCTCGCTCACCGACCTCACCGGGCTGGCCGAGCGGTCGGACGAGGACCTGACCCGCGCGCTGCTCACCTGGGTGGTCCGGTCCGAGCGGTTCGTCGACGGTGCGATCGCGGAGTCGCTGACGGAGGGATCGCTCGTGGCGCTTCTCGATCGGCTGCAGGAGCTCTATGAACTGTGACGTTGCTGAGCTGTGACGTCCACGCCGGGCGCCGCGGGTCAGGGCCGGTCGCGCAGGGCGGCGAGGTAGCGGCGGGTGATCCGCTCCTGTTCGAGTCGGGCGATGGGTGCACCCAGCCGGGCGAGCAGGGTGGCGTGCGCGGATTCACCGGTGAGGGTGAGCGCGACGGCGTCGGTGACGGGATCGTGCCGGACGAGGAACGTCTCCCATCCGCGCTCGGGGTGGCCGGGTAGGGCGCGATAGGTGAACCCCCGCGCGTCGGGGCGGTCGACGACCTCCGTGACCTCGCAGGGGGCGGCCAGGTGCAGCCACGCGCCGGGGCCTGATCGCGGCCGGAGGATGACGGTGCGGCCGGGGGTGGCGGGCCCGGTGGCGACGACGACGAGGCCCGCCCGCCGGTGCAGGTCCCAGCTGACGAGTGCTGCACTCGCGCGGCGGAAGAGATCGGCACCGGAGCCCAGGTGGGCCTCGCGCTCGAACCGCCGGGAGCGCGTCACGCGGAGTGGACCTGGTTCTGGGCCGTCTCCAGCCCGTGCTTGAGGAGGAGTTCCACGGCGTCGGCGGCGTCCTGGATGAGGAACGGCACATCGGGTTGCTCGAGCTTGGAGAAGCGCTTGAGTACGAAGTCGGCCACCGCCATGCGGCCCGGCGGGCGGCCCACCCCGGCGCGGACGCGGATGTAGTCGCGGGTGCCGAGGGAGCCGGACAGCGAGCGCAGGCCGTTGTGGCCGCCCTCGCCGCCGCCGCGCTTGAGGCGGACCTGCCCGAAGTCGATGTCGATCTCGTCGTGGATCACGATGATGTCGGTGGGCGTGACCGAGAAGTACTTGGCGACCGCGGCGACAGGCCCGCCCGAGAGGTTCATGTAGCTGCGGGGGCGGGCCAGGACCACGGGCTTGTCGGCGAGCCGGGTCTGGGCGATCTCGCAGTTGGTCCGCTTGTGGGTGGAGAAGCTCGCCGGCATCGGCAGGGCGCGGGACGCCAACTCCTGCAGGACGTCCCAGCCGATGTTGTGGCGGGTGCCCTCGTAGTCGGGTCCGGGGTTGGCCAGACCCACGACGAGCGTGGGGCCGGGCGTGGGGCCGGGCGTGGAAGCGGTAGTCACGGGCCCATGATCCCAGACGGCGCCGGCCCGCCCGGGCGCACCTGTCCGATCAGTTCCGCAGCTCGGTGCGGGCGGTGTCGAGAACGGCGGCGGTGAGGGCGTCGAGGTCGGGTGACTGCAGTTTCCAGTGCTGCCAGAACAGGGGGACGTCGAGGAAGTGGTCGGGGGAGACGTCCACGATCTCGCCGGAGACCAGCCATGGGGTGGCGAGGTGCTCGGGGATCAGGCCCCAGCCCAGCCCGGCGACGATCGCCCGGACGTGATCGTGCGAGCTGGGGATGAAGTGCCGGGGCCCGGTGGGTTCCCGGCGGGCCAGGCGGCGATAGTGGTTGTTCTGGTGGCCGTCGCTGCGGTCGAAGTCGACGATGGGCGCCCGGCCGAGCGCGGCGGTGGTCGAGCCGTCACGCAGGTGCCGGGCGACGAACCCGGGGCTCGCGCAGGCCAGGTACCGCATGGATCCCAGGGGCTGCGAGCGGCAACCCTGGACCGGCCGGGACTGGCTGGTCACCGCGGCCATCACCTCGCCGCGCCGCAGCAACTCGCTGGACAGGGACTCGTCCTCGCGGCGGATGTCGAAGACCACCCGGCCGGCCGCGTGGACCTCGGTCATGGCATCGAGGAACCAGGTCGCCAGCGAGTCGGAGTTGCACGCCACGGCCAAGATCACGTGTTCCTGGGCCGACGCCGGGTCGTCGAGTTCGCCGGCGAGGGATTCCTCGAGGTGGAGCATCTGCCGCGCAGTGCGCAGCACGATCTCGCCGGAGGCGGTGGCGGAGATCGGCCGCTCGCGACGGACGAGGATCCGTCCCGCGGACTCCTCGAGTGCGCGGACCCGCTGGGACACCGCCGACTGGGTGATGTGCAGGTGGGCGGCGGCGGCCTCGAACGAGCCGAGGTCCACGACGGCGGCGAGGGTGCGGAGGTGATCGAGTTGCAGGCTGTTCATAAGCACAGCTGATGCTAGTACAGAAAGTGCAGTGGCACTACTGATGAAACCGGGCCTACGGTGACGTCGTGACCGCTACTTCCACACTTCTCATGGGCGTCGGCATGGGCCTCGGGCTCATCGCCGCCGTCGGCGCGCAGAACGCCTACGTCCTCCAGCGTTCGATCCGTGGCGATGTGGCGATGGTTCCCATCGTCGGCTTCTGCGTGGTGTCCGAGGCCGCGCTCATCCTGCTCGGGGTGGCGGGCGTGGGGGTGCTCATCGAATCGGCGCCGGCGGCGATCACGGTCATGAAGTGGATCGGGGTCGTGTTCCTGCTGGCCTACGGGGCGTTCGCCGCGTCCCGCGCGATCCGGCCCGGCGACGGGTTGCAGGTCGACGGCAACGCGCGGGTCCCGTCGACGCTCGGGGCGCTGGCGGCGTGCGCGGCGTTCACCTGGCTCAACCCGCACGCCTACCTCGACTGCGTGGTGTTCCTCGGCACGCTCGCCAACCAACAGGGGACCGACCTGCGCTGGGTGTTCGCGGCCGGGGCCTTCATCGCGGGCGTGCTGTGGTTCTCGCTCATCGGGTTCGGTGGCAAGGCGTTGCGGGGGCTGTTCGCCAGGCCCGGGGCGTGGCGGGTGCTCGACGCCGGCATCGCCGTGATGATGCTGGTCCTGGCGATCGGCCTCATCCGCGGCTGATGCCGAGCCCTCGGCGTGGAGGGGCCGGGCCGGCGAAATACGGGACGGGCCCGGCACGACGTTGTGGTCGTTCCGGGCCCGTGGCCGGGTGCCGCCGGTCAGGCGGCGTCCGCGTGATTCACGCGGGGGAGGATCAACCCTCCTCGGCGGCCTTCGCGGCGTCCTCGGCGGCCTCGCCCTGGGGCGCAGCCTCCTCGTCCTCCTCGAGGTCGGACTCGGACGGCGCCTCGATCACGTTGACCAGCAGGGTCTCCGGATCGGAGACCAGCGTGGCGCCGGCGGGCAGCGTGATGTCGGCGGCGGTGAACTGGGTGCCGGCCTCGACGTCCTCCACCGAGAGCGTGAACTCCTCGGGGATGTCGGTGGCCTCGACCTCGATCTCGATGTAGTCGGCGTCCGTCGTGACCAGGGTGCCGGGGGCGGCCTCACCCTCGAGGACGACGTAGACCTCGACGACGACCTTCTCGCCCTTGCGCACGACGAGCAGGTCGGTGTGCTCGATGATGCGGGTCAGCGGGTGCACGTCGATCTGCTTGGGCAGCGCGAGCTGCTCCTCGCCCTCGATGTCAAGGGTGAGCAGGGAGTTGGTGCCGTGCGCGCGGAGCACGGCGGCGAACTCGAGCGCGTCGAGCAGCAGGTGGCGGGGCTCGGTGTGGTGGCCGTACAGCACCGCGGGGACCTTGCCCTCACGACGGGCGCGGCGGGCGGAGCCCTTGCCGAACTCGGTGCGGGTGGAGGTCTTGAGGTTGTTGATTTCCTTGGCCATGATCGCCTTTTCGTCGGGTGGGAGAGCGGGACGCCCTGCGGGTGATGACCTCCTCGGCGATCGAGACGATCGCCGGGCCGGTCCACCGGGACCACGCCGACAATGATCGCGTCGATAACGGAGTGGCCCGGGTTGATGCGGGTCCTCCCTCGCCGAGATGACCCGACCAGCCTAGCGCCGAGGGGTGCGGGGCCCAAAATCGCAGCGAACCCGCCGCTCTCGGATGAGGGCGCAGCGGGCTCGACGCAGGCGAGGCGCCGTCAGAGTCGGGACGTCAGAGGATCTCCTCGACCGCCGCCGTGGGACGCGCGAGGCGGGTGCCCTTGTCGGTGACGACGAAGGGCCGCTCGATGAGCCGGGGGTGGGCGACCATCGCGGCGAGCAGGTCGTCATCGGAGGCGTCGATGAGGCCGAGCTCGGTGAACTCGGCCTCCTTGACGCGCACCGCCTCCCGCACCGTCAGGCCGGCGTCGGCGATGAGGGTGCGCAGCTGCTCGACGTCCGGGGGAGTGTCGAGATACTTGATGACGGTCGGCTCCACACCCCGCTCGCGGAGCAGCTCCAGCGCCTGCCGGGACTTGGAGCAGCGGGGGTTGTGGTAGATCGTGGCGCGCCCCGCCGGGTCCGCGGTCATGTCAGGCGTTCCCGTTGAAGAGGCTGGTCACCGACCCGTTCTCGAAGACCTCGTGGATGGTCCGGGCCAGCAGCGGCGCGATGGACAGCACGGTGAGGTTCTCGAACCGCTTCTCCGGCGGGATCGGCAGCGTGTCGGTGGTGATGACCTCCTTGGCCCCGCAGTTGGCGAGACGCTCGGCGGCCGGATCGGAGAAGATGCCGTGGGTGGTGGCGATGATGACGTCCCCGGCACCGGCGTCCTTGAGGACCTTGACGGCGCCGGCGATGGTGCCACCGGTGTCGATCATGTCGTCCATCAGGACGCAGGTCTTGCCCTCCACGTCACCGACCACGCGGTTGGACTTCACCTGGTTGGGCACGTTGGGATCGCGGGTCTTGTGGACGAACGCGAGCGGCGCGCCGTCGAGGGCATCGGCCCACTTCTCGCCCACCTTGACGCGGCCGGCGTCGGGGGAGACCACGACGATGTTGTCGGTCCCGTAGTGCTGCCGGACGTAGTCCGAGAGCTGGCCCTGGGCGTGCATGTGGTCCACGGGACCGTCGAAGAAGCCCTGGATCTGGTCGGTGTGCAGGTCGACCGTGATGATGCGGTCCGCGCCGGCGGCCTTGAGCAGGTCCGCGATGAGACGGGCCGAGATCGGCTCGCGGCCGCGGTGCTTCTTGTCCTGCCGCGCGTACGGGTAGAACGGCAGGACGGCGGTGATCCGCTTGGCGCTTCCCCGCTTGAGGGCGTCGATCATGATGAGCTGCTCCATGATCCACTTGTTCAGCGGCGCCGGGGCACTCTGCAGCACGAACGCGTCACAGCCGCGGACGGACTCCTCGAAGCGAACGAAGATCTCGCCGTTGGCGAAGTCCCGGGCGGTCTGGGGGGTGACCTCGACGCCCAGTTCGGCGGCGACCTGGTCGGAGAGTTCGGGGTGCGCGCGCCCCGCGAAAAACATCAGGTTCTTCTGGTTGTCGATCCACTCGCTCACTGCGTGAGTCCGTCCTTCTGGGAGTCGTTCCGGGCACGACGGGCGGCCTCTGCCGAACCGGAATCGGGCCGGTTCTCGATCACCCAGTCGTCGATGTTCCTCTGTCGTCCGCCCGAGACCGCGAGGGCTCCGGGTGGGACGTCGTCCTTGATCACGGTACCCGCGCCCGAATAGGCCCCGTCTCCGACGGTCACAGGTGCGACGAACATGGTGTCCGAACCGGTGCGGCAGTGATCGCCGATCACTGTACGGTTCTTGTTCACCCCGTCGTAATTGACGAACACGCTCGACGCCCCGATGTTGGTGTGCTCGCCGATCGTCGCGTCGCCCACGTAGGTCAGGTGCGGCACCTTGGTGTTCGCCCCGATCGTCGACTTCTTGACCTCGACGAACGTGCCGATCTTGCTCCGCTCGCCCAGGTCCGCCTCGGGCCGCAGGTAGGCGAACGGGCCCACCTCCGCGCCAGCCCCGATTGTGGCGCGCACCGCATGTGAACGCACGACCGTGGCGCCCTCGCCGACCACGGTGTCCTGCAGGGTGGTGTCCGGTCCGACGGTCGCGCCGTCGCCGATCTCGGTGGCGCCCGTCAGGTGGGTGCCCGGCAGGATCGTCACGTCGCGGCCCGTGGCCACGCCGACGTCGAGCCACGTGCTGGACGGGTCGACGATCGTCGCGCCGCCCCGCATCGCCGACTCGCAGAGGCGACGGTTCATCTCGCCGGCCAGGGCTGCGAGCTGCACGCGATCATTGACGCCCGCGACCAGATCGGGGTCCTCGACACGGTGCCCGCGGATGAGGCCGTTGTCGCGCCGCGCGAGCTGGATGACGTCGGTGAGGTACAGCTCGCCCTGCGAGTTGTCCGTGCCCAGCTGCCCGAGCTTGTCCCGCAGGATGAGGGCGTCGAAGGCGTAGATGCCGGAGTTGACCTCGTCGATCGCCCGCTCGTCCTCCGAGGCGTCCTTGTGCTCGACGATCCGCAGCACCTCGCCGTCGTCGTTCCTCACGATGCGGCCGTACCCCGTGGGGTCGGGTGCCGTCGACGTCAGGACGGTGACCGCGGCGCGCGGTCGCAGGTCGTGGCGCGTCACGACCTCGCGCAGGGTGTCGGCGTCGAGCAGGGGGATGTCCGAGGTGGTGACGAGCACGGTGCCCGAGAAGTCGGCGGGCAGTCCCTTCATCCCGGCCGCGACGGCGTCGCCCGTCCCGTTCTGCTCCTCCTGCACCGCGGTGGAGACCGGCACGCCGAGCTCGGCCGACAACTCGTCGACCGCCGCCGAGACCTGGTCGCGCTGATGGCCGACGACCACGACGATCGCGTCCGGCTCGAGCCCCGCCGCGGCGTGCAGTGCGTGACCGAGCATCGTCCGCCCGCACACCCGGTGCAGCATCTTGGGGGTGGCGCTCTTCATCCGGGTGCCGGATCCGGCGGCCAGGACGATGACCGCGGTCTGTGGGCGGTCGGGCGCTGAACGGTCGGTCTCGGGTGTGGTCATCGAGTCTCCTCGGGCGTGGCAGCGCCGTGTGGGGGATGGGCGTAGTGCAACGTTAGGTCAACTTTGCGTCAACTCACTGTCAAAGTAGCGCGGACCCCTATGCGGGATCGAGTGTGACTCCGACGATTCGAACCGTCTTGAGGCGGAGTAGCCTGCCCCGCGTGTCAGTCCTGAGGCGCCAGTTGGCGGATACCCGACCACTGCGACAGCCGGACTTCCGCAGGATGTGGCTCGCCAACATCGTCACGGTCATCGGGGCGCAGTTGTCGATCGTCGCGGTGCCGCAGCAGGTCTTCGAGATCACCCGCAGCTCTGCGTATGTGGGGCTCACCGGCGTGTTCGCGCTGGTGCCCCTCGTGGTGTTCGGCCTGTGGGGCGGCGCGCTGGCCGATGCCCTCGACCGGCGTCGCCTGCTCATGGTCACCACCACCGGGCTGATCGTCACTTCACTGCTGTTCTGGGCGCAGGCCGCGGCGGGCAACCGGAACGTCTGGGTGGTGATGGTGCTGCTGTCGGTGCAGCAGGCGTTCTTCGCGGTCAACCAGCCCACCCGCTCGGCGATCATCCCCCGGATCGTCCCCTCCGACCAGCTTGCCTCCGCCTCGGCCCTGAACATGACCGTGATGCAGTTCGGGGCGATCGTCGGGCCCCTGTCCGCGGGCATCCTCATCCCGGTCCTGGGCCTGTCGACGATGTACCTGTTCACCGCCGTCGCGCTGTTGGCCACCCTGTACGCGGTGTTCCGGCTCCCGCCGCAGCCGGTCGAGGGGGAGCGCGGGTCGGTGGGGCTGCGGTCGGTGATCGACGGGTTCGCCTACCTGGCCACCCGCCGCATCCTCCTGGCCTCGTTCCTCGTGGACATCATCGCGATGGTCTTCGGCATGCCGCGGGCACTGTTCCCGCAGATCGCCACCGAGTCCTTCGGCGACCCCGCGACCGGCGGGACCGCCCTCGGTCTGTTGTTCGCCGCGATGAGCGTGGGCGCCGTGGCCGGCGGGGTGTTCTCCGGGTGGATCCCGCGCGTGCGCAGGCAGGGCCTGGCGGTGCTGGTGTGCGTGGCGCTGTGGGGCGCGGCGATGGTCGCGTTCGGGGTGTTCGTGGGCGCGTCCTCGCCCGGCGGCTCCGCGTGGTGGCTATGGCTGGCGCTCGCCGCGCTGGCGTTCGGCGGAGCCGTCGACATGATCTCGGCCGCGTTCCGCCAGGCGATCCTGCTGGATTCGGCCACCGACGAGATGCGCGGCCGGCTGCAGGGCGTGTTCATCGTGGTGGTGGCCGGCGGTCCGCGAATCGGCGACGTCGCGCACGGCGTGGCCGCGGCCTCGGTCGGCACGGCGGTCGCCGCGTCGGGTGGTGGCGTGCTGGTGGTGATCGGCGTGGTGATCTGCGCGATCGCCTTCCCGGCGTTCCTGCGCTACACCGTCCGCAGCGCGGTCGAGCGGAGCACCAAGGGTTAGACCGCCGGGTACTGCTCACGGCGCAGGAACCGCGCCAGGTGCACCGCGTTGGACGACAGCGTGGTGATGGTCGAGGCCACGGCCGACGGCGTGGAGTCGAGGTCCTTGTAGTCCACCGGGTTCATGGCCTCGTTGTTCCAGTAGGTGCAGCCCTGCGCCGGGATCGTGAACCCGATGTCGTTCAGGCCCTGGAACATGTCGGCGACGATCTTGTGCGCGCCGTCCTCGTTGCCCACCACCGCGACCACGGCGACCTTGCCGAACATCGCGGGACGGCCCTCGTCGTCGGTGGCCGACAGTTGCGCGTCGAGACGCTCCAGCACCCGCTGCGCGATGCTGGACGGATTGCCGAGCCACGTCGGCGTGGACAACACGAGGACGTCGGCGGTTCGGACCTTCTCGAGGATGGCGGGCCACTCGTCACCGTCGCCCATGTCGTCGTCGACCCCCGGACGGACGTCGAAGTCCGCGACCCGGACGGTCTCCCCGGTCACGCCGTGACCGGCGAGTTCGTCGAGGACCTGCCGGGCGATGAGGTCGCTGCTCGACTCGGCGGGCGAGGCCTTGAGCGAGCACACCAGGGCGAGTGCCTTGAGATCGGTGTCCATGCCCGGACGATAGGTCCACCCCACCCGCCGGACAACCGGTTCCGCGGGCCCGCGCCACCATGACCGGTGGAGGGCCGCGGGTGCGCCCCCTACGGTGGGGCCACTACGGCTGACGAGCGGAAGGGGCACGCGTATGACCACGGACAGGACGGTGGCCGACCTCGTCGTCGAACGACTGGTGGCCTGGGACGTCGAACGGATCTACGGCTACGCCGGGGACGGCAACAACCCGCTGCTCGGCGCGTTGCAGCGCGCCGAGATCGCCCCGACGTTCGGGCGGGCCCGCCACGAGGAGTCGGCGGCGTTCATGGCGGTGGCCGACGCCAAATATTCGGGCGCGGTCGGGGTGGTGACCTCCACGCAGGGCCCCGGCGCGATGCACCTGCTCAACGGCCTGTACGACGCCAAACTCGACAGCGTGCCCGTGGTGGCGCTCGTCGCGCAGCAGCACACCAGCGTGCTCGGGTCGGGCTACCAGCAGGAGATCAACCTCGGCAACGTCTTCGCGGACGTGGCCGGGCCGTACCTGCAGACGGTGTCGTCGGCCGAGCAGGCGCCCATGGTGATCGACCGGGCGTTCCGCTCCGCGCTGACGCACCGGACCCCCGTCGTCGTCATCCTTCCCCACGACGTGCAGAACGCCGAGGCCCCGGAGCTGGGCGAGGACCTCGACCAGGAGCACGGGGTGGTGGTCACCGCCCCCGAATGGACCCACGGGGTCACCACCCCCCGCGACGACGACGTGGCGCGCGCCGTGGAGGTGCTCGACGCGGGGGAGCGGATCGCGATCCTGGCCGGGCGCGGCGTCGCCGGTGCGCAGGCGGAACTGATGGAGCTCGCCGAGCGCCTGGACGCCGGCGTGACGATGAGCCTGTTGGGTAAGCCCTACGTGGACGAGTCCTCGCCGTTGGTGGGCGGGACCATGGGCCATCTGGGGACGACGGCGAGCGCGCGCATCCTCCAGAACTGCGACACCCTCCTCATCGTCGGATCGAACGACCCCTGGACCGAGTTCTACCCGGAGCCCGGGCGGGCGCGGGCCGTCCAGATCGACCTCGACCCGGTGCACCTGGCCAACCGGTATCCGATCGAGGTCGGCATGGTGGGCGACGCCGCGGCAGCGCTGCGCGAGCTCACCGGACGCGTGGCCGATCGCGACCGCTCCGCATGGCGCGGCGACGTGGAGAAATGGGTGGGGCAGTGGTGGGAGATCTCCCGGATGCGCTCCGAGGTGCCGGCGCGCGGGCTCAATCCCGAGCTGGTCGCGCGGCGACTGGGCGAGCGCCTGCCTCACGATGCGCGCCTCGCCGTGGACGTGGGCAGCAGCGTCTACCACTACGTCCGGCAGATCAGCCTGCCGACGACCGTCCCTGCGCACCTGTCGAGCACGCTGGCGTCGATGGGCTGCGGGATCCCCTACGCGATCGCCGCCAAGGCCACCGCGCCCGCCAAGCCCGTCGCGGTCCTGGCCGGTGACGGGGCCATCCAGATGCTCGGGATCAACGAGCTCATCACCGTCTCCGAGGCGTGGCCGAGCTGGGAGGACCCGACGATGGTGATCGTGGTGCTCAGCAACCGGGACCTGGCGGAGGTGAGCTGGGAGCAGCGCGAGAGCGAGGCCCAGCCGCGGTTCGCCCGGTCGCAGGACGTGCCGCCGTTCGACGTGGCCGGCTACGCCGAACTGCTGGGGCTGCGCGGGGTGCGCGTCGAGGACCCCGAGCAGCTCGTGCCCGCCTTGGAGGAGGCGTTCCTGGCGGACCGGCCGACCGTGATCGACGCGATCACCGACCCGGACATTCCGTTGCTGCCGCCGTTCCCGCACGGTAGGGAGATGGTGGAGTCGATGCGTACGGGCCTGCGCGCGGAGGGTGCTGCCGGAGAGCACGCCCTTGAGCTGCTGGAGGCCTACGCCCGGATGGAAGAGGAGCGATTCACGTGACCGGAATGAACGGACCCGGGCAGCCCGGGCAGGACCCGGCCTTCCAGCCCGATGCCGAGGTGGAGAAGAAGCCGCGGCGTGCACGGCAACCGGCGTTGGCGGTGTTCGCGATCATCGCGATCCTGTTGCTGGTGCTGGCCGTGGGGATCTTCGGCGGGATCTTCTAGCTCCCCCGCCAGGACTCGAACCTGAAATGCCTGAACCAAAATCAGGAGTGTTGCCGATTACACCACGGGGGAACGGCCCGCGAACGGGCCGTCACCAGTCTGGCACATGAGATCGGGCCCATCGGTGCGCACCTGCGCACCGATGGGCCCTGGCCGCCGTGAGCAGCGGAGTTGGCGTCGCTGCCTCTACGTCGCTGCCTTTACGTTGCTGCCTTCACGCCGTCAGTGAACCGTCGGCCGCGTCGCGGGTCGACGCGTGGGCCGCCGCCTCGCGGCCGGCGAGGTGGCCGAAGACCAGACCGAGCGCGATGGTGCCGCCCGCTCCGGCGTAGAACCCCTGGGTCGGGGCGCCGCCGGCATTGCCGGCGGAGTACAGCCCCGGAACGACCTCGCCGTCCTCGGTGAGCACCCGACCCCGGGCGTCGGTGGCGGGCCCACCGACCGTGCCCAGCGCCGAGGCTCGGACCTCCACCGCGTAGAACGGGCCTCGCTCGATCGGCCCGAGCGTGGACGAGCGCGGCGACTTGAGTACCGGGCGCATGATCGTCGCCAGCGGACCCACGATGGCCCTGCGGATGGCTTCGGCGTCGTTGCGCTTGGCGACCTTCTCGGCGGCGCCGTTGACGATCGGGGCGATGGCCTTGGCCAGCGCGAACTGCGCCTTCATCGTTGCCGCGGGGAAGCGGGCGCCGGAGGAGAAGCGCCCCAGGAACGGCTTGAAGTCGCCGAAGTAGCGGTCGAAGAGGGTATCGCCGCGGCCGAACCAGGGATCACGACCCGCCGCGGCCGCGGGGTTGAACTCGTCGACCGTGGTGAGCAGGCCGACCTCGTCGACCCCGATCTCCCGTGCCAGTGTCGCGAGCGAACCGGCCTGGTGGATGTACTCGGGGACCTCCCCGCCGGGCAGTGAGCCAAACAGACCGTACTTGTCCCAGAAGTTCTGGTCGAAGACGAAGTACGCCGGATCGTTGGCGCCGCCGGCCTCCTCGTTGGCCGCACGCATGGCGCCGCCGAACTGGTCGTACGGCAGTGCCTCGTTGGCGAACCGCTTCCCGGCCCGGTTCACGACGATCGAGTGGGGCAGGGATCGCTCACCGAGCAGAAGCCGGGCGAAGGGAACGCCGTCGAGCGTCTCGCCGGGCAGTTGGACACCAGGCATCCACCATGCGGCGTTCATCGAGGTGAGCTTCGCGCCGACCTCCTCGGCCAACTGCACGGCGATACCCTTGTGCCCCTTCGGAGAGACGTGGGTGCCGAGCGGGCCGTCGAGGTACTCGGTGGCCAGCTCGTCGGAGGTCTCGAAGCCGCCCGAGGCGATGATGACCCCGTGGGTGGCGCGCACCGTGTGTTCACCGTCGCCGGAGGAGACCACCAGACCCGTCACGGTCCCGTTCTCCACCAGAAGCCGCTCGGCCGGGGCCTCGACGCGGACGTCGACGCCCGCGTCGAGTGCAGCCTCGAGCAGGGCGCCCACCAGGGCCGGTCCGGCCATCCAGGAGGACTCCTTCTTGAGTCCGGCGAGCGCCCAGAACGGCATGGGGTTCTTGGCCATGCCGGAGGTCAGTTCGGGGCGCACGTACCGAGCGGCGTCGCCGAGCCCTTCGGCGTTGTAGGGCCCGGGGAACAGTGCGCGGCCGACCGAGGCGCCGGGGATGTCCGACCGGTAGTCGGGCCAGATCACCGGGATCCACCCGAACTTGGTGTTGTCCTCGATGTAGCGGGCGACCTTCGGGCCTTCCTGCAGGAATGTCTCGACGATCTCAGGATCAAGGGTTTCGCTGCGGCCTTCGCCGTAGATGTAGGTGCGGGCGTCGTCGAGGGAATCGTCGACCCCGAGCGCCTTGGTCGAGTACCCGTGAGCAGGAATCCAGGCGGCACCGGCCGAGACGCCGGTGGCGCCGCCGACGATCTCGAGGGACTCCACGACCAGCACACTCGCACCGTCCTTCGCGGCGGTCAGCGCGGCGGTGAGGCCGGCACCGCCGGATCCGATCACGACGATATCGGTGGTTGAGGGCACCCCGCGCTCGGTGACCGTGCCGATCGTCCCGCGTTGTTCGGACTGACGAATAGCCATTGCTCGCTCCCTTGTCTCGGTTTTGTGATGTGTCAACAATGCTACGTGCGTTCGGTCGCCGACGGGGTCGGGGAGCCGCCGAACGGGGGGAGCGGAATACGCGCGTGGCTATCCTCGGGGTATCAGAAAAAGGGGTGGGGCATGACGGGCGTGGGCGTACCGACACCGAGGACCAGGATGTCTGCTGCCAAGCGGCGGCAGCAGCTGGTGGAGGTCGGCCGACGGATCTTCGCCGAGAACGGCTACGACGCCGCGACGGTGGAGGACATCGCCGCCGCGGCGGGCGTGTCCAAGCCGGTGGTCTACGAGCACTTCGGAGGCAAGGAGGGGCTCTACGCGGTCGTGTGCGACCGGGAGCTCGCCTACCTCGGCGCGGAGATCACCGAGGCCCTGCAGGGCGAGGGGTCGCGGCGGCGCATCGAGCGCGCGGCGATGGCGCTGCTGCGCTACGTCGAGGAACGCACGGACGGCTTCCGCATTCTCGTGCGCGAATCGTCCCCGGTGGGTGGGGGCTCGTATTCGACCCTGCTCAACGACGCCACCGCGAGCGTGACCTACATCCTCGAGGAGGAGTTCGTCGCCCGCGGGTTCGACCCCATCACCACCAGTGTGTACGCGCAGGCCCTGGTCGGGATGGTCTCCGGGACCGCCCAGTGGTGGCTCGACGCCCGCACGCCGCCCAAGGAAGAGGTCGCCGCGCACATCGTCAACCTCTGTTTCAACGGCCTCTCGCATCTCGATCCCTCGCCGACGCTCGAGGTCGACGTCCTCGAGAAGTACAGCGGGCCGAGCCACCCCGGCGGCACGCCGCAGGGTCGCGACATGCGCCCGGGGCCCGGAAGCCCGTAGTAGGTCGCTCCCCGGCCCTTGCCGGGGGATGAGGGTGGCGCGGTTCAGGCTGCGACGGCCACCCTGCGCTCGAGCCGGTCGGAGTCGGCGCGGAGTCGGAACGCCACGGCGGCCATGACCGCGCCGACCGCGAGACCGAACCAGCCGGCGAAGGTGACGACCGTGTCGACCGCCGCCGGGCCCACGACGCCCAGCCCGAGACCCACCACCGCCAAGACGACGCCGAGTGTCACCATGGCCCACGAGTCGCGGATCTCGGAGCGCAGGGTCTGGGCGCCGTAGGCGATGAGGGCGCCGGAGGCCACCAGCCAGGTGGCGAACAGCAGAACCAACGCGGTGGCCGAGATGCCGGGCCAGAACAGGACGATCAGCCCGAGGATCATGAAACCGGTGCCGGCGAGGATGAGGCCGCCGCGGCCGGGGGTCCGGTCCGGGAGTGCCACTCCGGTCGTCATGGTCATGGCGCCGTCACCGATGGCGAAGGCCGCCACGAGGAACACCGCGAGCGTCATGCCCGTGGTGGGGGAGGCCAGTGCGGTCGCGCCCAGGGCGATCGCCAGTGCTCCGCGGATGAGCTGGATCCACCAGTTCCGGGTCAGTGATTCGATCATTTCTCCACCTTTCCTGCGCTGACGTCTGCCGCCGCGCGGTACTGTAGTGATCACTACGGTAAGTCTGATCCGGGGCGATTCGCAATGAGTCGCCGGACACAGGGAGCGGGGGAGCGGATGGCGGGGAAGCCGACGGGGACCACGGGCAGGCGCACCCGTGCCAAGGGCCGGGAGTCCCGGCGTCGGATCATCGAGGCGGCCGCCGCGGTGGCCGGTGAACGCGGGTACGAGGGGACCTCGATCGCGCAGGTCAGTAAGGCGAGCGGGCTCCCGGCGAGCTCGATCTACTGGCATTTCGCGGACAAGGACGCACTGCTGGCGGCGGTTGTCGAGGAGAGCGTCGAGTTGTGGCTGGGCCAGGTCACCCGCGGGGAGGGCGAAGCCCTGCGGGAGCGCGTGACCGCCTTCTGCCTGGGCGTGGCCCGGACGTTCCGCGAGTCCCCGGACTTCCTCCGGCTGGGCCTGATGCTGGCGCTGGAGCAGCGTCCCGTGGAGCCGGCCGCCCGGGGAATCTATCTGCGCCTGCGCGGGGACGCCCTGGAGCGCATCGCGGCGGAGTTCCGGCGGGTCCGTCCGCGGCTACCCGAGGCGGATGCCCGGGTCCTCGCCACCTTTGCACTCGCCGGCGGCGACGGGATTTTCCTCGCGTCCCTGACCGGGGACGCCGACGTGACCGAACTGTTCCGGCTCCATACCGAGGCGATCGTGCACCTCGTCACTCGGGCCGAGGCGGAGGCTGAGGCGTCGGCTCCGGAGCCGGAGCCGGAGCCGGAACCGCAGCCGCAACCACAGCCGGAACGGCAGCCGCCGCCGGACTAGCTGCAGGCGGCAATCAGGTGCGGCGGAAGACCTCGAGGACGAAGTGCTCCTCGCGGTGGTGGACGAGCCGCGTGAGGTCGACGCGGCGTGCGAGTGCGGCGTGGACGTCCTCGCCGTGGCAGGCGTGGTCGTCCGACTGACCCAGCCAGTGGCAGGCCGCGACCGTCCCACCGGGTTCGGCCAGCGTCAGCAGTGCGGTGAGCAGCTCGTCGAGCCCGTCTGCCGGCGTGTAGTAGAGGAACTCCGAGAGCACCAACAGGTCGCAGGACCGCCCGGGCCACGATTCCAACGCGTCGGCGGTGCGCACGTGCACGTGGTCCAACCCCGCGCGGTCGATGCGCGCGCGAGCCTGCTCGGCGGCGGTGTCGACGACGTCCACCGCGTGCACCTCGTCGCACCGCCCGGCGAGCATCTCGGTGAGCACCCCCACCGAGCAGGCGGGCTCGAAGCACACGCGGTACCGCTGTTCGGGGAGAGAGGCGACGAGGAGCCCGTAGCGCCGCAGTTCGTACCAGGAGCCGGCGAAGTCCCAGGGATCTGCCGACCCGGAGTACATCTCCTCGAAGTAGTGGCCCGGGGTGCTCACCAGAACACCGTCTCGGAGCGCGTGACCAGGCGGTCGAGGATCCAGTCGGGCAGGATCGCCTCGTCCCCCGGCCGATCGGACAGCGGAGCGACCTGGGTGACGAACTCCGCGACCGCCGCCCGCTTGGCGGCGAGCTCGGGATCGGTGAGCACGACGCGGCGCCGCCGGCCCCAGGGCACGCGCGGATCGCCGGGCTCGGCCCAGTGCCAGGTCCACACCGGGTACTCCGCCAGGCGCGCTCCGGTGGCGGCGCAGGCCCGGGCGGCCGCGCGTCCGGAGGCCTCGTGATCGGGGTGGCCGTCTCCGCGCCACGTGCTGAGCACCACGCAGTCCTCGCCGGGGACGTCACCGATCGCCTCGGCGATCGCGTCGGCCAGACGCGTCTCGTGCCCGCGGACCCCGCCGTCTGGCAGTCCGGCCCGCACCGGCTCGGGAAGGCCCAGGGCCGCGCAGGCGCGCCGGCTCTCGGAGATCCGCAGCGCGGCGAGCCGCGCGGGCGTCACCGTGGGGGAGTCGGGGTGCGAGGCGTCGCCGTCGGTGACGGCCACGATCACCACCTCCGCCCCGGCTGCGGCGAACCGGGCGGCGGTGACGCCCACGCCGAGGATCTCGTCGTCGGGATGCGGCGCGACCACGACCACCCGCCGGACCCCGGACGGTACGGTCAGCTCCGGGTCGGCGGTACGCCCGCCGAACCAGGCGTCCCAGGCGGCGTGGGGAGTGCCGCGGTCGTCGAGCCCGATGCCGGTCCAGTGGGTGGAACCGCCCTTGGCGGGATCGGTGGTCATCGCGCCCACCCGCCGTGGGTGCGGGCGGTGGCGCCCAGCCCGGCGAGGTCACGCTCGGCGTGGAACTGCCGGATGTACACCTCGGCGTCGAGGACGTTCTGCCCGTGGCGCGGGTCCATCGCGAGCGGTCCCGGGCCGAGCGCCCGGCCGACGCGTCGGATGGTCTCGTCCACCGCGGCCTCGACTATCGCCCGCACGCGCACGGCCCGGTGGCGCGCGACGGTGAGGTCGGCGCCGGGTCCGTCGCGATCGACTTCCGCGGCGGCGGCGTCCAGCGCCCACGACGCTCCTCCCAGGGCCACGTCCACGGCGCCGAGGTGGGCCAGCGCGTGGGGGTCGACGTCGGGCCGGGTCGCCCGCGCGATCAGGGGCCGGGCCACGGCGATCCCGGCGCCCAGCCAGCAGGCGGCAACCCCGATCCCACCGTGCCAGAACCCGGCCCGCTCGAGGTAGGAGCGGTGGTCCCCGACGGAGCGGGCCGGCACGTCGGTGAATTCGACGGAGGTGGTGCGGCTGCCCGCCATCCCCGGGTGCGCCCAGCCGTCCGCCCGGGGCGCGACACCGGGCTGGCGCAGGTCGACGGCGAAGAGGCGCGGCTCGTCGTCGTCGAACGCGGTGACCAGGGCGTGCGTGCACACGTCGCCGCCGGAGCACCAGGCCTTGACCCCGTCGAGCACCCACCCGCCGCCCGAGTCTCCGCCCGAGCCCCCGCCCGAGCCCCCGCCCACGCGCCGGGCGCGGAGCACGGGCATCGGCGGTTCGGCAGCCCACACGCCCCACAGTTCGTCGCGCCCCACGCGGGTGCCGGAGATCTCGGCGAGGATCGCGTCGGCGTCGGCGTGGGCCTCGACCAGGCGGCCGGCCGAGACGTCCCGGGCGCACATCGCGGTGAGCTCGGACCACCTCGTGCGGGTGTCGCCGCGGGCGGGCAGGGGCAGGTCGGCGCGGCCGGCGCGGACCCATTCGCGGGCCAGGTCGGCGGACGAAGCGGCGTCCGGGGAGCCGCCGGAGGGCACGTCAGTGGTGCTCACGGGGCCTCCTCGCTCGCGGACACGCGGTCACGACGCGGTGGTCCCTGCGGTGGCGGCGCGTGCGGTGGCGGCGCATTCCGTGGCGGCGAGATGACCGGCGAAGCCACCGGGGGCGCGCGCGGTCCGGCGGGCCGAGGTCATCACCGGCGCGGCGGTGGACCACGCCACCGTCAGTCCGGCCGCCTGCGCGCGCCGGACCAGCTGGACGTCCTCGTGGACCGCGAGCGGGTCGAAGCCGCCGAGCTGCCGGTAGGCGCGGGCGGAGATGCCGATGTTGGCGCCGTGGATGTGCCGGTGGCCGGGGCCCGGGTGGTAGCCCTCGAGGTAGCTCAGCCGGGTGGCGGGGGTCCAGTCCGACCAGTCGTCGACCTCGATCAGGCCCGCGACCACATCGGCGCCGGAGCGGGCGACCGCCAGCTGATCGGTGAGCCACGTGCGGGGCACGCGGGAGTCGGCGTCGGTGGTCGCGTACCAGCGCCGCGAGGGGGACGGCACGGAGCCGGGCGACGACGACGAGGGCCGCCGCAGCGAGTCGAACCCGCGCGCGCGGGCGATGCCGACGTTGCGGGCGCTCGTCCGCACGATCCGGGCCCGCCCCCGCGCGATCTCCTCGGTGGCATCGCGGCAGGAGTCCAGCACGACCGTCACGGTCACCGGGACCGGGGTGGCGGCGATGCAGTCCTCGAGCGCGTCGAGGCAGCCCGCCAGCAGGTCCTGCTCATCGTGGGCGGGGATCACGACGTCGACCCCGGTGTACTCCACGGCCGGTCAGAGGTTGGCGAAGAAGTCGGCCCAGTAGAAGTCCCAGAACGCCCACAGGATGACCCCGGCCACCGCGAGGTACCAGACCACCACGGGCACCAGGTGCCACCGCTGCAGTGCGCGCACCCACCGCGCCCGGGTGAGCTTGGCCAGCACGTGCAGCAATGTGTACCAGAACATGGGGATGGTGGCCGCCCACACGACCATGCACCACGGGCACAGCACCTGGATCTGGAAGATCGACTGGTAGGCCAGCCAGTGAACGAATCCGGCGGCGAACGTCAGCCCGAGCAGCGCGCCCACCCAGTACCAGCGCGGGAACCGCACCCCCGTGGCGGCGGCGACGCCGATCGCGATCACGATGCCGAACCCGATCAGCCCGATGAACGGGTTGGGGAACCCGAACGCCGCCCCCTGCTCGGAGTTGA
This sequence comes from Dietzia sp. IN118, assembly GCF_032905965.1. Taxonomy (NCBI): domain Bacteria; kingdom Bacillati; phylum Actinomycetota; class Actinomycetes; order Mycobacteriales; family Dietziaceae; genus Dietzia; species Dietzia sp. IN118. Next base: position 1,025,038 of record NZ_JAUMSR010000001.1, read on the forward strand.
TGACGCTCTTGCAGCTCATGAGGATGGAGAAGTTGCACGCTGGCGTGTAGTCCGGGTTCTCCAGCAGCCGGATCTTGTCCAGGCTGAGCTCGAACGACGCGACCAGCGCGAGGGCCGAGCCGAGGGTGAGGAGCACGCCGATCCACCGGTCGGTGAACACGCGCGCGCCGATGGTGTCGGGGGCGGCGTCGTCGGCGGTGGCCGCGGCGGGGGAGATCGTCACCGGGCCCGCGGGGGCGCCCTGGGTGTCGCCGTGCCCGGGGTCGACGGGCCGGGGGTCGACGTGCTCGGCGTCTGTGGTCTCGCGCATACGCACAGGCTACCGGGGCGGGTGCGCGGTTAGAGTGGTGGATCTGCGGCCCTTCAGGTGTGCGTCCCACCACCCGTGCGACCCGCACACCCCCGCTCGACGAACCCCCTACCCGGAGGATCCACACGCGTGACCACCACCGCCACCGCCACCACTCCCGCGACCGCCGCACTGTCCGGTCTGGCGGGTGCGGTCCTGGCCAACCCGGCGCTGGACGACCTGCGCGACGGTCTGGACCGCGACGCGGCGGTGGTCCGGGCGCCCGAGGCGCTGCGGCCGTTCCTCGTCGCCGCCGTGGCGCAGCGCGCCCCGTTGTTGGTGGTGACGGCCACGGAACGCGAGTGCGAGGAACTGGCCGACGAGCTGTCGGGGCTGTACGACGACGAGGTGGCGCAGTTCCCGAGCTGGGAGACGTTGCCGCACGAACGTCTCTCGCCGGCGGCGGACACGATCGGTCGCCGGCTCGAGGTGCTGAACTCGGTGTTGTCGGGGCGGCCCCCGGGGATCGTCGTGGCGGCGGCGCGGTCGGTGGTGCAGCCGATCTCACCCGGCGCGGCCCGCCGGGAGCCGGTGCGGCTGGTCAAGGGCGCCGAGCTGGACCCCACCGACCTCATGGTTCGGCTGGCCGAGTTCGCGTACCTGCGTGAGGACATGGTCGCCCGGCGCGGGGACGTGGCGGTGCGCGGCGGCATCGTGGACGTCTTCCCGACCACCGCCGACCACCCGCTACGCATCGAGTTCGACGGCGACACGATCGCCGAGATCCGCGAGTTCTCCGTGGCCGACCAGCGCTCCCTGCCCGACGGCGAGGTGGAGTCCGCGGTGCTGTTCCCGTGCCGCGAGCTCCTGCTGGACGACGCCGTGCGGGCCAGAGCGGGGGGGCTGGCCGCCGAGCACCGCGCCAACCCGACGCTCGCCGAGCTGCTGGACTCGCTGGCCGAGGGCATCCCGCGCGACGGCATGGAGGCCCTGACCTCGGTGCTCGTGCCGGAGGACATGACGACCCTGCCGATGCTCATGCCCGCCGACACCCGCGTGGTGGTGTGCGATCCGGACAAGGTCCGCCGCCGCGCCGCCGACCTGGCCTCCGCCGGTCGGGAGTTCCTCGAGGCCTCGTGGACCGCGGCCACCATGGGCGGCGACGCCCCCGTGGACAGCGAGACGCTGGACCTGTCCGGCTCGGGCTACCGCACCTTCTCCGCCGTCCGCTCCGAGGCCACCGAGGCGGGCCGCGCGTGGTGGCAGCTCGTCCCGCCCGGGTTCCTCACCGACCCCGAGGACGGCGCGGTCATCACCGTCCCCGCCGGCGACCCGCCCGCCCCGCGCGGCAAGGACTCCGAGATGGAGGCCATGTTCGTCCGGCTCCGCGCGCTCGTCGGCGGCGGCGGCCGGGCCGCGATGGTCGTGCCCGGTCACGGCACCGTCGCCCGCATCCTGGAACGCCTGTCCGAGGCCGAGGTCCCCGCCACGGCCGCGACGGCGGGATCCGAGCCCGCCTCCGGACTCGTGTCGGTCTACGAGGCCGTCCTGCACGGCGGGTTCTCGCTCACCACCGGCGCTGGCGCCGCCGGGGTGGCCGATGACCTCGTCGTCGTCTCCGAAACGGACCTCACCGGCAACCGCCTCGGCTCCACCACCCGCCCCAAGGCGCGCCACTCCAAGCGCCGCAACCAGGTCGACCCGCTGGCTCTGAAGGCCGGCGACTGGGTGGTGCACGACCAGCACGGCATCGGCAAGTTCGTGGAGATGGTCGAGCGGCAGGTGCGCGGCGGCGACGGCTCCTCACGGCGCGAATACCTGGTCATCGAGTACGCGCCCGGCAAGCGCGGCGCGGCCGGTGACCGCCTCTACGTGCCGATGGAGTCACTCGGGCAGCTCAGCCGCTACGTCGGCGGCGAGGCCCCGACGCTGTCCAAGATGGGCGGCGCCGACTGGCAGAACACCAAGCGCAAGGCCCGCAAGGCCGTCCGCGAGATCGCGACCGAGCTGGTGCAGCTGTACGCCAAGCGGCAGTCCGCGCCCGGGCGCGCCTTCGGCCCCGACACCCCGTGGCAGCGCGAGATGGAGGATGCGTTCCCCTTCACCGAGACCGTCGACCAGCTCACGGCGATCGAGGACGTCAAGCACGACATGGAGAAGACCGCCCCCATGGACCGCGTGGTGGTGGGCGACGTCGGCTACGGCAAGACCGAGGTCGCCGTGCGCGCCGCGTTCAAGGCCGTGCAGGACGGCACCCAGGTCGCGGTGCTGGTGCCGACCACGCTGCTCGCGCAGCAGCACCTGGCCACGTTCGCCGAGCGCATGACCGGCTTCCCCGTGACGATCCGTGGACTGAGCCGTTTCACCTCCGACGCCGAGGCCAGGAAGATCCTCGCCGGGTTGGCGGACGGGACAGTGGACGTGGTGATCGGCACGCACCGGTTGCTCGCGACGGGCGTGCGGTGGAAGAACCTCGGCCTGGTGATCGTGGACGAGGAGCAGCGCTTCGGCGTGGAGCACAAGGAGCACATCACCTCCCTGCGCACCCACGTGGATGTGCTCACCATGTCCGCCACCCCGATCCCGCGAACCCTGGAGATGTCGCTGGCCGGCATCCGCGAGATGAGCCAGATCCTCACCCCGCCCGAGGAGCGCCTGCCCGTGCTGACGTATGTGGGCGCGCACTCGGACAAGCACGTCGCCGCCGCCATCCGGCGCGAGCTGCTGCGCGAGGGGCAGATCTTCTACGTCCACAACCGCGTGCGGACCATCGACTCCACCGCCGCGAAGATCCGCGACCTGGTGCCCGAGGCGCGCGTCGTGGTGGCGCACGGGCAGATGGGGGAGGAGCAGCTCGAGCAGACGGTCGGCGGGTTCTGGAACCGCGAGTACGACGTGCTGGTCTGTACGACCATCGTCGAGACGGGCCTGGACATCTCCAACGCCAACACGCTCATCGTGGACCGCTCCGACCAGCTGGGACTGTCGCAGATGCACCAGCTGCGCGGCCGCGTGGGCCGGTCACGTGAGCGTGGGTACGCCTACTTCCTCTACGACCCGGAGAAGCCGCTCACCGAGACCGCGTACGACCGGCTCGCGACGATCGCGCAGAACAACGACCTCGGGGCCGGAATGGCCGTGGCGATGAAGGACCTCGAGCTGCGCGGCGCCGGCAACGTGCTGGGCGCCGAGCAGTCGGGGCACATCGCGGGCGTCGGCTTTGACCTCTACATCCGTCTCGTGGGCGAGGCGGTGGAGGCCTACCGCGCGGTCGCCGACGGGGAGAAGGTGGAGGTCGAGGAGGAGGTCGGCGAGATCCGCATCGAGCTGCCCGTCGACGCGTACATCCCCGTGGAGTACGTCGACGGCGACCGGCTCCGGCTCGAGGCGTACCGCAAGCTGTCGCAGGCGCGGGAGGCCGCCGACATCGACGCCGTGGTCGAGGAGTTGCTCGACCGCTACGGGCCGCTTCCCGCCGAGGCCCGCCGCGTGGTGTCCGTCTCGCGGCTGCGGTTGGTCGCGCAGAAGTACCGGGTCCGCGAGATCGTCCTGGCCGGCTCGCGCCTGCGCGTGGGCCCGCTCGACCTGCTGGACTCGCAGCAGATGCGCCTCAAGCGCATGTACCCGGCCGCGCAGTACCGGGCCACGCAGAAGACCGTGCTGCTTCCGCTGCCCAAGGCCGCCGGCGCGCGTGCGGGTGCCGGCGGCGAGAAGGCGCGCGACGACGAGATGCTGCAGTACGCCGCCGACTTCCTCACGGCGATGGCCGGGGATCCGGAGGGGTCGAACCCGGTGATCCAGCCGGAGACGGCGCCCGCGCGATGAGCCCGGGCGGCGGGCGGCCCGACTCAGACGCGGACCCGGGCGGCGCGGCGCGCGGCCACAGTGGCCCCGGCGGCCCCGGCGGCCCCGGCGGCCCCGGCGGCGCCCGCGATCCCCGCCGAGAAGAGGATTTCGCACGAGTCCACTCGACCGATACGAGCGAAACCCTCTTCTCGACGGGCGGCGGCGACCGGCTGGCCGAAGCCGTCGAGGTGATGGTCCGCATCCGCCGCGACGGGGAGTGGGAGTCCGCCCAGACCCACGCCTCGCTCCTGCCGTACCTGCTCGAGGAGTCGTGGGAGCTGGTCGACGCGGTGGCCGACGGCGACCGCGACGAGCTGGTCTCCGAGCTCGGCGACCTGCTGCTCCAGGTGCTGTTCCACGCCGCGATCGGGGCCGAGCGGGACGAGTCGCCGTTCGACGTTCAGGACGTGGCCGGGGCGCTGCTCGACAAGCTCCGACGCCGGGCGCCGTACTGGTTCACCGACGGGCCCGGTCGTGGGCCCGGGGCCCTCGATGCCGCCGAGCAGGACCGACTGTGGCAGGAGGCCAAGGCCGCCGAGCGCGCCGGTCGCCCGCCGCGCGGTGTGGTCGAGGGGATCTCCTGGGACATGCCCGCGCTGGCACTGGGGCAGAAGGTTCTCGAGCGCGTCCGGTCGGCCGGGATCCCCGACGATCTCGTGCCCGATCGGATGCGCGTCGTCCACGTCGATGCCGGGGGGTTGTTCCACGCCGCCGCCCACTCCGCCGACGAGGCCTCCGAAGCCGACGGCTCCGGCTCGGCGGAGGTCGAGTACCGACGGGTGGTCCGCGAGTTCGCCGAGACCGTCAGCGCCGCGGAGTCGCGTCTGCGCGTGCCCGCGGCCGAGGCCAGCGGGGACGAGTGGCGGGCCGTGTGGCCCGGCCGCACCGAGCAGCACTGATCCACACCTCGGGACCACCTGCCTCCCGCACGCCGCCGACCAGCCCGCCGCCGACCCGCCCACGGGTGCGCCCGGCCGAGGGGTGGTCCTCGCAGTCACCTGCTGAGGGATGTGAGCCCACTCTTAAGTTGACGGCACTCCGTTCGCGGAGCGCACACTCGCCGGGGTCGACCGCTGCCGCTTGATCTTGGGCCATCGGCGCAGGCAGGACCCGCAATGTTTGCATCCGTCCGCAACTATCTGGGGTCGGTGATCTGGCAACGTTCATCCACAACATTCCCTGAGCATCGGCCTCGGCACCGAGGCCCGTTTGGGGTTTTCCTCCATCTTGTGGCCGGGTCGCAGGCCGTCGAGCGGTGGGGAGCGGGCTCCATTTTGGACCTCCCGACAATGCCTCTCACCTTGGCGATTCTCAGTTTCCCGTCAGGGTTCTCTATGCTGGGCCCGTTGTTCTGACAATAAAAGAGAGAAAGGCAGATATGGATTTGCTCGGCTCTCCCGCGCTGAGTGCGACTGCGCTTGTATTGCTACTGCTGCTGTTCTACGGCGGCACCATGGTCATGTCCATGCGGATCGCTCGCAAGGACGAGAACGCTGACAACTACATGACGGCCGGTCACCGGATCGGATTCGGCATCTCGGCGGCGTCGATGACGGCCACCTGGATCTGGGCCTCGTCGATGTACGCCTCGGTCAACTCCGGCTACCTCTACGGGGTGTCGGGACCGATCCACTACGGGCTCTGGGGTGCCCTGATGATCCTGTTCATCTACCCCTTCGGCCGGCGCATCCGTAAGGTCGCGCCCCAGGCTCACACCCTGGCCGAGGTCATGTTCGCGCGCCACGGGCGCTCCTCCCAGCTGATGCTGGCCGGCTCCAACATCCTGGGCTCGGTCATCTCGCTGACGTCGAACTTCATCGCCGGTGGCGCCCTGATCGCCATGCTCAGCCCGTTCAGCTTCATGCAGGGCATCATCGTGATCGCCGCCGGTGTGCTGCTCTACACGCTGTGGTCCGGCTTCCGCGCCTCGGTGCTCACGGACTTCGCCCAGGTGCTGGCCATGCTCGGCGCGGTCATCATCATCGTGCCGTCCATGTTCTTCTTCCTCGGCGGCGTCGAGGTGTTCTCGAGCGGTGCGGCCAACCTCACCCCGCAGCAGAGCAACTTCTTCTCCTCGGACGCGTTCCTCAACCAGGGCGCGCCGTACATCGCGGCCGTGCTGGCCTACGCGATCGGCAACCAGACCATCGCCCAGCGCTTGTTCGCGGTGCGCGAGGACCTGATCAAGCCGACGTTCATCACGGCGACGATCGGCTACGGCGCCACGATCATCGGCATCGGCATGGTGGGCGTGCTCGCCCTGTACGCGGGTATCGATCCCGTGGACGGCGACCCCAACAACATCCTGCCGCAGGTGGCCGCCGAGTACCTGCCGGGCGTCCTGGTCGCGGTGTTCTTCATCATGATCATCGGGTCGCTCTCGTCGACCGCGGACTCCGACCTGTCGGCCATGTCGTCGATCGCCATGACCGACGTCTACGGACAGAGCCTGCGCAGCAAGGGCAAGGTGCCCAACCCGCGCACGATGCTCATCGTGGGCCGGCTCACGATGGTCCTCGCCACCGCTGCGGCCCTGGTGTTCGCCAACATCCGCTTCAACATCCTGGACCTGCTGGTCTTCGTGGGTGCCCTGTGGGGTGCCCTGGTGTTCCCGGTGATCGCGAGCTTCTACTGGAAGAAGGTCACCAACATGGCCTTCACCGTGTCCGTGCTCGCGGCGCTCGCGGTGTTCCTGCCGACCCGTTTCGGTGCCATCCCGGACAGCGGCGTGCTCGCGTACGGCATCGAGGCGCTGGCGGTGATCGGCGTGGGCGTGGTGCTCGGGCTGATGGTCTTCGGGTTCTTCGGCCTGCGCCCGGCGCTGGTCGTCGGCGCGATCGCGGCCCTGGGCAGTGCGCCGTTCATCTTCGGCTTCCTGCGTGACTACGACACCCTGACCGCCTCGCTCGTGGCGTACGCGGTGAGCACGATCGTCTGTGCCGCGATGTCCTTCCGTAGCTCGATGGACTTCGACTTCGCCAAGATCGCCGCCCGCACCGCCGACTACGACACGGCGGAGTCGGCGGAGGCCCTCGAGGCGCAGTCCGACGACGACGGCCGCGACCAGAACGTCCGAACCGATGACGACGACGACGACCTCGTCCGCGTCTAGGAAGGAAGGCAGCTGACAATGACACCGATCCTTCTCACGATCTACGTCCTGATCTGGCCCGTCATCGTGGCCGGCGTCCTCGCCGTCCTCGTTCGTGGCTTCGTCAAGGAGGCCGCCGAGGCCAGGCGCGAAGGCGACCCGATCATCTAGGTCGCCACAGAGCCGGCCCGATGCAGTGCTGGCCCGCCACAGAGCTGGCCCGTTGCAGAGCAGAGCCCCCGGTAGGCAGTCGCCGACCGGGGGCTCTTCTCATGCCCGAACCACGACCGCGCCGAGAGCGAGCATCACCCCGGGCGCGAGTCTCAGGCCAGGAGCGCGGCGTCGACCTCGTCCCACGAGCTGGCGCCGCTCAGCGACATGGTGAGGTCGATCTCGGCGAGCAGGTTGTCGAGCACCTCGCCGACGCCGTGTTCGCCGGCGATGGCCAGGCCGTAGACGTGGGGCCGGCCGATCGTCACCGCGTTCGCGCCGCACGCCATGGCCTTGACGACGTCGGTGCCGTTGCGGACGCCCGAGTCGAGCAGCAGTGTCGGCTCCGGGCCGACCGCCTCGCGGATCGCCACGAGGGCGTCGAGGGTGCCGATCGACCCGTCGACCTGGCGACCGCCGTGGTTGGACACCATGACCGCGTCGACACCGGCGTCGAATGCCTGCCGGGCGTCGTCGGGGTGCAGGACGCCCTTGAGGACGATCGGCAGCTTCGTCCGGTCTCGCAGGGTCGCCAGGTGGTCCCAGCTCAGTGCCGGGTTGGAGAACGTGTCGAGGAACGTCTGCACCGCGGCCCGGGTCTCGGGGGCGCGCAGGTTCTCCCGCGTCGAGCCCGGGTGGTTGCGCGCCATCTCGAGCAGCGTCAGCGCCGCCTGCGGGGTGACCTTGACGGCATCGGCATCGGCATCGGCGTCCGCGGCCGCACCCGCCGCGGCCTCGCGCTCGACCCGCTCGGCGACCAACTGCCGGAAACGCGGGTCCGAGGTGTACTGCGCTATCCCGACGCCGCGGGTGAACGGCAGCGAACCGAGGTCGAGGTCCCACGGCCGCCAACCGAGGGTGGTGGTGTCGAGCGTGACGACCAGGGCCCCGGCGTCGATCGCCTCGGCGCGGGCGATGAAGCTGTCGACCAGTTGCTCGTCGCTGCTCCAGTACAGCTGGAACCAGCGGGGGCTGGCCTGCATCGCGGCGGCCGTGGCCTCCATGGGCGAGGAACCCTGCGAGGAGAAGATGTACGGCAGTCCGCGCCGGGCGGCGGCTCGGCCGACCATGACGTCGGCGTCGCGGCGGATGAGTCCGGCGGCGCCGATCGGGGCGACCAGGACGGGCGCGGGGAGCGTCTGCCCGAGCACCGTGGTGGAGATGTCGCGCCGGGAGGTGTTGCGGAGCATGCGTGGCACCAGCCGACGGCGGTCGAAGGCCTCGCGGTTGGCGGCCATAGTCTGCCCCGAGCCGGCGCCTCCGTAGACGTAGGCCCAGGCCTTCTTCCCGCCGGGTCGTCGCAGGAGCGCGCGGCGGGCGGCGGCTTCGAGCTTCTCCGCGCCGGTCGGCACCGCGGGGGTGATCCCGGAGACTCCGGAGCGGTAGATGACGTTCTGGCGCGCGCGGCCGAGCGTGTTTGTGATGGGGGTCACGAAGTCTGCCGTCATAGCCGTGAGCGTACTGAGTGGCTCGTCGCGTGCGCGGAGGAGGTGCCGCCCGGCGGGTCTACTCTGCGTTTCCGTCGGGCCGGCCGGACCGGTCCGCGCTGTCGACGGGTCGACGGACCATGGCGGTCGAGGACTGGCCGGGAAGTGTCGGCACGGAGCCCACCGCCTCGAACCCGAACCGCTCGTAGAGGCGTCGGCTCGCCGGGGTGGTGGATTCGAGGAACGCCAGCGGGGTCGCGGAGTGGTCGACGACCCTCAGTCGGTGCTTCAGCAGTGCCGATCCGACGCCCTTGCCGCGGGCTCGGGGACCGGTGCCGATGTCGCGGATGTACCAGTGCGGTTCGGTGGGTCGGTAGGCCTCGATCTGGAGGGTGTGCCGGGCACCGCGGCCCAGGGGGAGCCGGCCCAGCGTCCACAGGGCCGCACCGGAGATCGCTCGCCGGGCGGTGCCCAGAGCGCCGGGGGCGGCAGGGGGCTGCCACAGGACCGCGCCGACGACGCGGCCGTCGTCCATCGCGACGTCGACCCACTGGGGGTGTCGCCGCACCCGGCGGAGGTAGTACGAGGTGAGTTTGGTGTGCCGGGTCTCGTCCTCGGGCAGCGTGACCGACCATGCGGGGTCGTCGCGGAACGCGTCGCTGAGGATGCGGGCGATCGCGGGCGCGTCGGCGCGCGTGGCGGTTCGGACGGTGACCATGGGCGGGCTCCTGGCGGGTGCGGGTCGGGTGCGGCGTCGGGCTCTTACGTCAGGTGCGCCGTGGTCAGACAGGTGAGGTCGTCGTCGCCGGTGGCGATCGGCACCGTCGAGGACTTTCCGTCGTGCTCGACGGTGAGGGTGCCGGTGAGGTCGCGGGGGAGCCACAGGCCGACGAACCCGTTGTCGTAGGCCGTGCGGGTCTCGTCGACGACCGTCCGCCCCGTCTCGTCGGTCACGGTGATGTCGACGGGCTCGCCGGCCATCTCGCCGAGGCAGGTCGTCAGACTGTGGAAGAGACAGTCATGGGTCTGGTCCTCGTAGGGCGCGACGGACAGGTAGAACTGCTCGTCCGGCATCGGCAGGGTCGCGATGGAGCCGCCGGCGGTGTCGGTGAGGACGAGCTCGGTCGGCTGGACCGAGGCGAGGAGGGTGGTGGGGCGCTCGGCGACGGGCATCGTGTCGAGGTGCTCGATCACCCCGCGGGCGTCCATATCGGCCAGCCCGTACTGGTCGAGGATCTCGACCGCCGCGACCTGGCTCGCCTCGGCCTGGTTCTGACCACTGTGGTCTTGTCCGCCCTGGTTCTGCGCGCTCTGGTTCTGCCCGCTGGGGCTCTGGTCCGCCTGGCCCGATTGTGTGGTGCCACAGGCGGAGAGGGTGAGCCAGCTCGCGGTGACGACCGCGGCGAGGGCCCGGCGACGCAGTCGAGGGGTGGTGGTCATTGCTGGGCGGGCTCCTTGTCGGGTGTCACGCTGTCGGGTATCACGCCGTCGGGTGTCGCGTGGCCGGTCAGGCCTCACATCGCCGCGAGCATCTCACGCATGCGCGCGATCTCCTGCTGCTGGGTGTCGATGATCGACCGGGCCAGGGCGACGGTCGGCGGGTAGGTGCCGTCCGCCACCTCCCCCTGTGCCATGTCGATGGCGCCCTCGTGGTGGGCGATCATCTGCTCCAGGTACAGCCGCGCGGCGTCGGTGCCCTCGGCGTCGAACAACTGCTGGAGCTCGTCGGCGGAGAGCATGCCGTCCATCATCGACATGTCGTTGCCCATCACGGGCATGCCGCCGCCACCGTGGCCCCGGTGGCCGTCGCGCGGGCCGGGCGGTTGTCCCCACTGGTCGAGCCAGGTCGTCATCTGATCGATCTCGGGAGCCTGTTCGGCCTTGATCTTCTCGGCGAGGGCGGTGGTGTCGGCGGGGATGTCTGATTTGGCCAGGATGATGTCGCTCATCTCGATCGCCTGCTCGTGGTGCGGGATCATCATCCGCACGAACATGACGTCGGCGGCCGAGCGCTCACCCTCATCGGCGGGAGCGTCGGCGCCGGGATCGGCCGGGGCGTTCGTGCCGGACTCCGCGCTGGCGTCGGCGGAGGTGCCGGCCGGGGCAGCCGCGGTCGCGGTGTCGTCCCCGCCCCCGCTGCATGCGGTCAGGGCCAGCGCGGACGCGGTCACGGCGGCGGAGACCAGGAGCGTCGTGCGGGTCATGGCGGGTGTCCTCTCCTCGGGGATCGGCAGGCGTGCTCAGCCCAGGGTATGCAGTATTGCGAGTCCGAGCGCCCCGCACGCGGCGGCGACGAGCAGGGAGGCGAGCGTGCCGATGATGAACCGCTCGCTCACCGCCGGGTTCTCGCGGATCTCGGGGTAGCGGCCGAGGGCCTTGATGGCCACGACCACCGCGGCGAGCTCGAAGCGCCCGGCGAGGATGGCGGCGGTGAGTCCGACGCGTTCGAGGATCCCGATCCACATCCCCCCGCGCAGGACCTCGCGGACAGCCGGGGCGGGATCGTCGCGTCGGCGCATCACCGGGGTTCGCGCGTCACCGCTGACCTCGATGGTCGGGGGTTCGGGCACCCGTGCCGAGCGCAGGACGAGCGACGCGATGGGAGAACCGAGCGCGGCGGAGGCGATCAGGCTCAGCGCGACGACGATCGCGACCAGGATCCAGGCGGGCCAGCAGCTCATCGGTCGGCCTTCCCACGCGCGCCGTTCGTGGCCTTACCGCGTTGGCCGCTCGCCGGGCTGCCGGCCCCGCCCACGGCCGCGTCGTGTGCGCCGCCGAGCAACCGGTCGAGCACGGGGTACGCGGCGCGCTCCTCGCGGATCTGCGACAGCCGCAGTGCCCCGGTGACCGAGGCGGGCGTGATGCCCAACTCCTCGGCGGCGGCGACCTGGGTGGGGGAGCGGTCGACGGCGTCCACCACCCGCCACTGCGCGTCGGTGCGTCCGAGCACGAGTGGCGCCACCAGAGCCCATACCGCCTCGCAGTCGGCGGCCCACGCCGTCGCCGAGCCGCGGTCGTCCCGCGATCCGGGGTCGCCCGGCACCCGTATGGCCACCGAGCCGGGGAGGCCCTTCGCGGCGTCGACGGCGTCGCGGGCGGCGAGATAGGCGGCCCCGCGTCCGGCTCTGGTCCCGGAGGAGTAGGACTCGTCGTCGACCTCCCCCGCCCCGACACCGCAGTGCCAGTCACCTTCGCGCAGGGCGACGAGCAGCGCCGACCGCACCGCGGCAGGGTCGTCGAGCAGGCCCTGGACTTCGTCTCCGGCCGTGCGCTCGAACGCGGCCGCGGTCGGGATGCCCGCCAGGGCGTCGATCAGGGCGGGTACCCGGTCGGCGCTGCTGCGGCTGCGGCGTTGGTCGATGGTCACCACGTACATGGGGCGATCGTGCCACACACCGCCGACATAAGGTGAAAGCACCTAAAAGTGACGAATTAGCCGTTATCGGCTAATTGCGCGAACTGAGGCGTTCAGGCCTCACGCGCGCGCCGTAGCCGCAGGTGCCGAGGGGATCCGCGCCGCCCGCAGCCCGTTGAGGATCACGATGACCTCGGCGATCTCGTGGACCAGGACCACCGCGGCGAGCCCGAGGGCGCCGGTGATCGCCAGTGGGACCAGGGCGGTGATGAGGATCAGTGAGAGGACGATGTTCTGGTTGATGATCCGGCTGCCCCGGCGGGCGTGGGCGAGGGCCCGGGGCAGGAGGCGCAGGTCGGTGCCGGTGAAGGCCACGTCCGCGGACTCGATCGCGGCGTCGGATCCGGTCGCGCCCATCGCGATGCCGACGTCCGCGGTGGCCAGTGCCGGGGCGTCGTTGATGCCGTCGCCGATCATCGCCGTGGGCCGGGTGCGGGCGAGCTCGGCGATCGCGTCGGCCTTGTCGCCGGGCGAGAGGTCGGCGCGGATGTCACCGATGCCGGCCTGCGCGCCGAGAGCGGCCGCGGTGCGTGGGTTGTCGCCGGTCAGCATGCTCACGCCGATGCGGTGGTCGGCCAGGGTGGCGACGACGACGAGGACCTCCGGCCGCAGTTCGTCGCGGATGCCGATGGCGCCGATCGGGCGGCCGTCGCGGTGGACCACCACCACGGTCATGCCCTCGTGCTCGAGGGTCGTGATTTGCCCGGTGAGCTGTCCGGCGGCGAGCCGGCGTGGTGAGCCCACGGTGACGAGGTGTCCGTCGATGGTGCCGCAGATCCCGTGCCCGGCGGACTCCTCGACGTGCTCGGCGTCTGCGATTCCCGGCGCGGAGACCCGCGGGTCTGCCGGGTCCTGCCGGGAGGCCCCGGCGAGGGCGGCGGAGGTGATGGCGGCCGCCAGCGGGTGGGTGCTGTGGCCCTCGACGGCCGCGGCCAGGGACAGCACCTCGGACTCGCTGGTGCTCGGGGTGGTGAGGACGCGGACGACCGAGGGCTCGTTGCGGGTGAGGGTCCCGGTCTTGTCCATCGCGAGGTGACGGATGGTGCCGAGCCGTTCGAACGCCGCCCCGGACTTCACGACGACACCGAACCGGCTGGCCGCGCCGATCGCGGAGACCACGGTGACGGGCACCGAGATCGCCAGTGCGCAGGGCGAGGCGGCGACCAGGACGATCAGCGCGCGGGTGATCCACAGCTCCGGGTCGCCGAGCAGTGAGCCGAGGCCCGCGACGAGCAGGGCCAGCACGAGGACCCCGGGGATCAGCGGGCGGGCGATCCGGTCGGCGAGGCGGGCCCGGTCGCCCTTCTCGGTCTGGGCGCGCTCGACGAGGCCGACGATCGTGGTGAGCGTGTTGTCGGTGCCCGGGGCGGTGGTGGTGAGGTCGAGGAGGCCGGAGGTGTTGATCGAACCGGCGAGGACGCGGTCGCCGGGCGTGACCTCGACGGGGATCGACTCGCCCGTGACCGCGGAGGCGTCGACGCTGCTACGGCCGCGGGCCACGATCCCGTCGGTGGCGACGCGCTCGCCGGGGGCCACGACGAGCATCTGGTCGACACGAAGCTCGGCGGTGGGGATCTCGATGGTGCGGGCACCCCGGCGGACGGTGGCGGTGTCCGGGACCAGCGTCAGCAGGGAACGCAGGCCGGAGCGGGCGCGGTCCATCGCCTTGTCCTCGAGCGCCTCGGCGATCGAGTAGAGGAAGGCCAGGGCTGCGGCCTCCTCGACGTAGCCGAGGATCACGGCGCCCACGGCGCTGATGGTCATGAGCAACCCGATGCCGAGCCGGCCGCTGGTGAGCAGCCCGCGGATCGCTGCCGGGGCGAACGTCGACCCGCCGAGCAGCAGGCCGATCCAGAACAGGGCCTGGCCGGCCGGTCCGGCTCCCGACCACTCTGCCCCCCACCACTCTGCCGCGAGGCCCGAGACGAACGCGACGCCGGACGCGGCCGGGATGAGGACCGCCGGGTCCTTCCACCACGGTCGGTCCTTCTCCTCGGGGTCGGCGGGCGCCGGCGCCTCGCAGCCGCACGCGGAGGTCATGACGCCGCGCACGTGGGGCAGTCGGAGACCGCGCACTCGGCGTCGCGGTCCACGGCGAGTGTGATGTCGAGCAGCGCGGTGAGTGCGGCCTCGAGGTGCGGGTCGGCGATCTCGTAGCGCATCTGCCGCCCCTCGGGCGCGGCCACGGCGATCCCGCAGTCCCGCAGGCACCCGAGGTGGTTGGAGACGTTGGGCCGGGTCAGTTCGAGTTCGCGGGCGAGGTCGGCCGGGTACCGGGGCCCCTCGAGCAGGCACAGCAGGATCCGGGACCGGGTGGGGTCGGCCATCGCGCGGCCGAGCCGATGCATCACGTCGAGGCGGGTGGCACGCGTCAGCATACGCTGAACTGTACAACGCACGCTGAACTGACGTTGAGCCACCAGGCGGCTGTCTGGCCTCCTCGCCGCCATAGCCCGCCGACAAGAGGAATTCGTGCACCCGTCTCTCGGGCGATACGCGCGAAATCCTCTGCTCGGCAGGCAGGCAGGCAGGCAGGCAGGCGGGAGGGCAGGCGGGCGCGGGTCGGGGCGGGCCCCTCGGGGGAGTCCGGCGTCAGGTGGTGGCGGGGCGGCCAATGTCGGGCCGGGAGTTGCCGAAGGTCTCCTTGCGCTCGCGGTCGCGGACCCGCTCGCCCCACGCGTCGAGCCGGGCGCGGCCGAACGGCGTGCGGTAGCGCAGGGTGTTGAGCGTGACGAGATAGGCGTGGGCCCACGGCGGCCGGACGGGCAGGCCGAACTCCCGCATCGATTCCGGGCCGAGCAGCACGGTGAGCATGCTCAGCAGCCGCTCGTGGCCGATGCGGGCGCGCAGGCGAGGGAAGGGGCCGCTGCGATGCCGGGTGCGCTGCGCCTCGACCAGCGCCTGCGTGAGCTGCGGGCCCGCCTCGGACAACCCGGCCTGCGCCAGGAGGATGTGGTAGTTGATGCGGTGGCGTTCGCTCTCGCGCTCGACGAGGAAGTCGTCGTCGACCCCGAGCAGCCAGCCGACGTAGCGCCACACGTGCATGACGTCGGCCGAGTCCTGCCGGCTCACCGGCACGCCGAGCGTCCGCACGCCCAGCAGGACCACGGCGTCGAACAGGCCCAGGGTGGCGGCGAGGTCGCTCTGGTTGATCGGCAGGCCCCAGTGGCCCGTGTCCCAGCGGGGCTCCATGGCGTGGTTGACCACCGCGTGCATCGCCCGCACGTGGCCGGTCAGTCGCCAGGCCTCGCCGCCCGGGCGCAGCCCGTCGGGGATCGACAGCGACATGGTCCAGTGGCTGGTCTCGGCCAGGCGACGCAGGGTCGTGTTGCCGGTCAGCCCGCCGGTGGCCACGAGCAGGTCGGTGGGGCCGCCGAAGCGGTAGCCGCCGATGAGCGAGAGCTGCAGCAGGATGTCGGCGGCGTTCTGGCCCAGCCGCAGGTAGACCTTCTGGCCGCGCTCGATCCTGGCCCAGTCGACCCAGTCCGGGGTGTCCTCGAGCCGCGCGATGTACTCGCGCAGGACGGGCGCGGTGTCCTCGGGCAGGCCGGCCGTGCCGGTGGTCAGGGCCTCGTCGAGCCGGCGGCGGCTCACGGCGCCGGGCTCGCCCGAGCGCAGGCGCATCGCGGCGGCCAGCCTGTTGCCGAGCTCGTCGCGTTCGAGGTAGCCGCGGCCGAGGCGGTCCATGAGTTGCTCGTCGACCTCGTCCACGCGCGCGACGGCCTTGAGAGTGCGGCCGATGCGGCGGGAGCGGTCCTCGGCCTCGCGGAAGCGCGTGGGGTACGGCGGGGCGGGTTCGCCGGCCGGCGAACCGGTGGCGGTGGTGGGGCGTTCAGGCGCTGCGGTCATGACACGACTATGACGCGAGTAATTACTCGCATACAATTCGCGTCTATGAGAAAGGTGCCCAAGCAGGCGAGATCCCGCGCGATGGTGGAGCGGATCGTGGAGGCTGCTCGCGTTGTGCTCGTGCGCGACGGCTACGAGTCGTTCACCACCAACCGCGTCGCCGACGAGGCGGAGGTCAGCCCCGGCTCGCTGTACCAGTACTTCCCGGACAAATCCGCGCTGGTCGCGGTGGTCATGGACCGGTGGTCGGCGGAGATCTCGGACCGGGTCGCGGCATCGCTCTCGGCCACGGGCCCGGTCGACGTGAAGAGCCCGGCGACGGCCCGGTCGATCGCCGACGCGCTGCTGTCCGCCCTGGAGGCGGACGCCGGGCTGCTGCGGATCGTGTGGGAGGAACTGCCCGCGGTCCGCCACCGGGCCGCGCAGCACGCGCTGGAGACCCGCGTCCGCGAGCTGCTGGCCGTGTACCTTTCTGCGGCCGGCCTGCGCTCGGCGGATCCGGCCGCGCGGGCCTGGGTGATCGTCATGGCCGTGGAGAACATCGCCGTCCGCTGGGTCCTCGACCAGCCCGCCATCAGCCGCGACGCCCTGCTGGACGAGCTCACCGCGCTCGCCGGCGGGTTCGAGTCCGGGTGAGGGGAAGGTCACGGCCGGCCCGCCGGGAATCGGGGGATACCCGACGCGCTGCCGGGCCCCGCTCGGGCAGACTTGAGCGCGATGCCCACCCTGACCCCCCGCGCCACCGCGAGTCTCGCGGGCCTGGTCGCCGTTGCCGTGTTGTCGTCGTCGTGTTCCTACGGGCCCACCCGCGAGGCGCCGACGCCCATCCCCCCGGGCATCCCGCCCGCCGCCGGGGCCCCGGTGCCGAGCGTCGACATCAACGCGCCCGGCCGCACCTCCGACCAGCTGCGCGAGTGGGCGGCGGGCCTCAACGAGCCGATGAATATCCCTGTCGCCGCACTCGCTGCCTACGGCAACGCCGCCGAGACCATGCGGCAGACCCGTCCCGAGTGCAACCTCGCCTGGACGACGCTCGCCGGGATCGGGCACGTGGAGACGCGGCACGGCCGGTACCGCGGGGCGTCATTGAGTGACGACGGCTACGCGCTCCCGCCGATCATTGGCATCAAACTCGACGGCTCGCCCGGCTTCGCCGACATCCCCGACACCGACGGCGGCGAGCTGGACGGCGACACCGAGAACGACCGGGCCGTCGGGCCGATGCAGTTCATCCCCGAATCGTGGCGCAAGTACGGCGTCGACGCCAACGGAGACGGGCGCGCCGATCCGAACCAGATCGACGACGCCGCCGTGTCCGCCGCGCGCCTGCTGTGCACGAACGGGGGAGACCTCTCGCAGGCCGAGAACTGGCAGCGGGCCGTGCTCGCCTACAACGCGTCGCGCGAATACGTCATGGACGTGCGCGACGCGGCGGCCGCCTACTCGGTGGGGACGACCGCGCCGTAAGGCGGTTGCCGCGGCAGCGCGCGGACGAGGCCCGGGGAACGCCAGGGGCATGATGTCCGGCCGGGCCGGGCTTCGAGAGCCGGCGGGGCGGGTTGGCGCCGATTCGCCCCGCCGGTGTCGATCTGCCCTCCGGCCCGCCGTGACGCGCCTCGTATTCCGATCCACGCGCGGGCTCCCTGGGGCGCATCGATATCTGAGGGGCAGATCGTGGGCCGGGCAGATCGTGGGCCGGGCAGATCGTGAGCCGGGCAGATCGTGGGCCGGGCGGGCTGCGCGCGGCGGGCGATCTGGCAGCTGAGGTGTGGGCGCCGCTTCGCGGGCGCCGCGAACTACGCTGCTGAGTCGGCCGAGTTTGCAGGCGAGATCACCAACGGCGGGAGTCCCACACCCATGTCAGCACCGACGTCGACGCGCCGGCAGTCCGCGGGCGCCCCGACCCCGGCGGATGCGCCGACCACCGCCAACGGGCTCCTGCTCCGCGCGGTCCGGCGCCGCCGGCACCTGGTGGTCCCCGGCCTGGTGCTCATGACCCTGTGGCAGCTGTGTGAGGCACTGGTGCCCATCGCGATCGGCGTGATCGTCGACGTCGCGATCATCCCGCTCGACCGGTGGGCCCTGCTGTGGTCGGTCGTCGGGCTCATCGCGCTGTTCACCGTGCTCAGCCTCGGCTACCGGTTCGGCGCCCGGATGAGCAACCGGGCGCTGCAGGAGGAGGCGCACGACCTGCGGGTCGAGGTCACTCGGGTGCCGCTGACCAGACGGCGCGCGATGGACGGCGCGAGCTCCGGTGACGTGCTCTCGGTGTGCTCGGCCGACGCCGACGTCGCCGCGCTGGTATTCCGGCAGATCGCGCTCGGCGGGTCGGCGGTGATCAGCATCGTGGGGATCTCGGTCTACCTGTTGTGGACCGACTGGCTGGTCGGGCTCATCGTGCTCATCGGCGTCCCGCTCAGCCTGGTGTTGGTGGCCCTGCCCAGCCGCGCCATCTCCCGGCACAGCACCGCCCAGCAGGCCGCGATCGGGCGGGCGAGCAGCCGCGCGACCGACATCATGGCGGGAATGCGCGTGCTTAAGGCCGGCGGCGGGGAGCGCTGGGCCGCAGAGCAGTACCGCACGGCGTCCGAGGAGGCGGCCGCGGCGGGGATCGTCACCGCCGAGCGGACGGGGCGGGTCCAGGGGATCGGCTCGCTCGGGATGGCCGTGGTCCTGGCGCTGGTCCTGCTGGCCGCCGGCTACCGCGTCCTGGCGGGGGAGATGGAGACCGGCACGCTCGTCTCGGTGGTGGGCGTGGCCGTGTTCTTCGAGGAGCCGGTGCGGATGATCACCCAGATGGTGTCGATCTCCGCCCGGTCCCACGGCGCGGCGCAGCGGCTGGTCGACCTGCTGGGGTCGGCGCCGGTCGACGACTCCGGCGACGAGGTCCCCGCGGGGACGCGGTTGGAGGTGCGCGGGCTGGCACTGCCCGACGGTCGCGCGCTCGACCTGGAGGTGGCCGAGGGGGAGGTCGTCGCGCTCGTGGCCGATCAGCCCGCCGCCGCGAACGCCGTCACCCTGGCGATCGCCGGGCACGGCGACGGGGCCGACGCCGTCCTGGTGGGCGGGCACCGACGCAGTCACCTGGCACCCGCCATCGCCGAGCATCTCGTCGCCGCGCCGCACCGCGTGGACCTGTTCGTCGGCACCATCCGTTCCAACATCGCGATGAAGCACGACGGCCCGGGGCACAACGGCGAACACGGCGGCCCCGGGGACGACGACGAGCACGGCGGTTCGGGGCAGGGCGGCCCGGGAGACGACGACGAGCTCGGTGAGCCCGGTGCCGGTGGCGAGGCCGCCACCCCGATCTCCCATGAGGTCCTGCGCGCCTCGGCCGTCGCGGAGATCATCGAGCACCTGCCCGACGGGCTCGACCACGCGGTGCAGGAAGGCGGCCGGAACCTCTCCGGCGGACAGCGCCAGCGGATCGCGCTCGCCCGAGCCCTCCACGCCGACCCGGACGTCCTCGTTCTCCACGAACCGACCAGTGCGGTCGACGCCGTCACCGAGTGGGAGATCGCCCAGGCCGTCCGCCGACTGCGTACGAGTCGGTCGCGGCAGGCCACGCTGATCGTCACGTCGTCGCCGCCGTTCCTCGCGACCGCCGATCGGGTGGTCCACCTGCCCCGCAGCGGCGAGGCGCGCTCGGGCACCCACCTCGAGCTGCGCGAGGCGTCGGCCTCCTACCGGACGGCGGTCGACCGATGAGCACAACCGAGACGGGGACGACCCGCGGGATGACGACCACCGCCACCGCCACCGCCGCAGACGGCCCGGACGGCTCGGGCGCGGCGGGGTCCTCCGGCGCGTTGCCGCTGGCGACGGGCCGCGAGTCCCTGGCTGTCCTGTGGCCGCTGCTCCGGCAGCGGCGGGGATACCTGGCGCTGGTGTGCCTGGCCGGGCTGATCGGATCCGTGGCGGGCCTCGTCGCGCCGTGGGTGATCGGCCGGCTCGTCGATGACCTGCCCGGCAGCGAGGACTACACCGCCGTGTGGATCGGCGCGGGCGCGATCGCCATGGCCGGCATCGTGGGCGCCGGCTGCACCTGGGCCGGCCAGGCCTGGCTCGCCCGGCTCACCGAACCGACCGTCGCCCGTCTGCGCGAGATGGTGATGGACCGCTCCCTGCGCCTGGGCGCGGCGCAGATGGAGACGACCGAGACCGGTGACCTCGTCTCCCGCGTCGCCGAAGACGCCCGCGAGATCAGCCAGGCCGCGACCGCCGTGATCCCGCTCGTCGTGCAGTCGGCGTTCACGGTGATCGTGTCCGGGGTGGGGCTGGCCACGGTCGACTGGCGGCTCGGGCTGGTGGGGCTGCTCGCCCTGCCCATGTACTGGACGACCCTGCGCTGGTACCTGCCCCGGTCCGGCCCCATCTATGCCGCCGAGCGCGCCGCGTTCGGCACCCGGGCGAGCCGTCTCCTCGGCGGGATCTCCGGGTCCCGGACCCTGCACGCCTACGACGCCCAGGACTCCGAGCTGGAGCGGATCACCGCCGCGTCCGCCCGCGCCCGGGACCTGTCCATCCAGGTGTTCCACTTCGTCACCCGCGCCTTCAGCCGCAACAACCGCGCCGAGGTCACCGTCCTCTGGCTGCTGCTGGTCGTGGGGTTCTTCCTCGTGGACTCCGGCGCCATCACCGCCGGTGCCGTGACGACCGCCGCGTTGCTGTTCCATCGGCTGTTCAACCCGATCGGTGCGCTGGTCGGCATGGTCGATCAGGTCCAGTCCGCCGGGGCCTCGCTGGTGCGGATGGTCGGAGTCATCACCATGCCCGTGCCCGAGCGCACCGCCGCGCTGCACTCCACCGCCGCCGGGGCCGGCCCGCTCGAGCTCACCGGCATCACGCACACCTATGGAGAGGGCGCTCCCGCTCTGATCGACGTGGACCTCACGGTCGCGCCGGGCGAGGTGGTCGCGGTGGTCGGATCCACGGGCGCCGGCAAGAGCACGCTGGCGTTGGTCGCCGCCGGCTCGGTGGTTCCGACGCGGGGGAGTGCGCGACTGGGTGGGGTCCCGCTGACCGACGTCGACCCGGTGGAGCTGCGGCAGCACGTCACGATGGTCTCGCAAGAAGTGCACACCTTCGCGACCACCGTGGTCGAGAACGTCCGCGCGCCCCGGCCCGAGGCCGGCCTCGCCGAGGTGCGCGCCGCGCTGGAGACCGTCGGCGCGGACTGGGTCGACGACCTGCCCGACGGTATCGACACCCTCATCGGTGAAGGCGGACATGCGCTCGACCCCATGCAGAGCCAGATGATCGCGCTGGCCCGCGTCGAGCTGGCCGACCCGGACGTGGTGATCCTCGACGAGGCCACGGCCGAGGCCGGGTCCGCCGGAGCCCGCCGCCTGGACGCGGCCGCCGCAGCGGTGCTCCGCGACCGGGCCGGTCTGGTGGTGGCGCACCGGCTGAGCCAGGCTGCCACCGCCGACCGGATCCTGGTGATGGACCACGGCCGGATCGTCGAATCCGGCACGCACGACGAGCTGCTCCGGGCGAACGGGCGGTACGCCGAACTCAGTCGGGCGTGGTTCGGGGGCGCGTGACGTAGGCGTGCGTCGGTGGCGTCAGCGACAACAACGACGACAACGACGACAACAACAGCGACGACGACGAGGGCGATCGTTCGAACCGGTCGGCGTCCTCAGAGCCCGCGGCACAACGCGAGGAGCCGCCGGGCGGTGAGGACGGCGAACACCGACCAGGGCAGCAGCGAGGCGAGGGCAAAGGCGAGCCCGACCGTCCCGACGTTCGACGGCACCGCCATGAGGACCGCGGCCGCGAGACCCCACACCGCGGTGGCGCGACTGAACACGGTGCTGCGGTAGATGAGGATGCCGAAGATGAGCAGGGCGGCGAAGTTGAGGATGTAGTAGACGTCAAAGGCGGTGCCCGTCCACGTGGCGAGCATGCCCTCCCCGGTCGCCAGCAGCGCCGCCCCCTCAGCGGGGCCGGCTTCCGCGTAGGCGCGGGCCAGGTGGAGCATCTCGATCGGGCGGGGAGAGGACATGTAGGCCGCCATCCCGATCCCGCCCAGCCCCAGCGCGATCACGACCGCGGACCGGCTGACACGCCACAGCACGACCGCAAGAGCGGCGTAGAGCAGGAGGGTCAGCAGATTGCTCACCGGGTAGAGCAGGTCCAGCATGAGCAACCCCGCGGTCGGATTGTCGACCAGCACGCGGAAGAAGCCCTCGACGGTGTCCGGGGGAGGCCAGATGAAGTAGACGACGATCTGCACCGCGATGAGCCCCACGCTGGCCAACGCCGCCCACGCACCGGTCCGGACGAGACCACGCCAGCTCCGGACGTCCGCGCGGACTGCGGCATCGTCGATCGGCGTCATCGCGGGCATCCACTCTGTCGGACTCGTACTCTTGAAGTGTAGGCGGAGGAGTCATCGTGACCAGTCGCACGCGGGAACCGAAAGGCCGGGCCCACGCGTGGGTCACCGCGGCCGCTGTTGTCGTCGCCGTCGTCGTCTTCCTCCCCGTCCTCCTGTTGCCCCTCACCACCTCGGTCCCGATCTGGGCGTGGCTTCCGCTACTCGTGCTCGCCGTGGCCGCGCTGGTCTGGCTCGTCGTCGGGCGCCGACGGCGATGGGTCAGGCCGGCCGCGGTGGCAGTGGTGGCCCTCGCCGCGATCGGGGCGGTCGTCGCCTCGCAGACGCTGGCGGTGACTCCGCCGATCACCGGCTCGGACGGTGAGCGGGTGCCCGGCAGCATCGCCTCGATGGAGAAGGTGGAGCTGAACGGCAGCGAGCAGTGGATCACCATCCGCGGCCATGACGAGTCCAATCCGGTCCTGCTCAACCTGGGGATGGGCGGGCCCGGTGGCGGTGGGTTCTTCAACTCGAGCGAGTTCCGGCCGCTGGAGGAGCACTTCACGGTGGTGAACTGGGATGAGCCGGGGACGGGCAAGTCGTACGGCGCCGTGCCGTTCGACGAGCTCGACCGGGAGCGGTTCGTGGACGACGCCACCGCCCTCACCAACCACCTCCGCGAGCGGTTCGGGCAGGACAAGATCTACCTCTACGGGGTGTCGTGGTCGAGCATCATCGGCATCTGGCTGGTGCAGGAGCATCCCGAGCTCTTCCACGCGTTGATCAGCAGCGGTCAGATGGTCAACACAGGCGAGAACGACCGGATGGGATACGAGCTGGCGTCGGCGCACCTGGAGGAGCAGGGGGAGACCGGGCGAGCGGAGAAGCTCCGCGAGAACGGGCCGCCGCCGTACCGCGGCGACGCTGTGGTGTGGCCGTACGTGGACTTCCTCGATGTGCTCAACGAGATCATGGGGGTTCCCCGCTACACGCTTGTCGTGCCGCTGCTCGGGTTCCTCGTGCCCGAGTACGGCTACGTCGACACGGTCAACCACACCCGCGGCCTGGTCAAGTCGTTCAATGCCGTCTATCCGCAGCTGGAGGGCCTGGACTTTGTCGAACAGGCGCCGTCGCTGGAGTTGCCGGTGTTCTTCTTCGTCGGCCGCCATGACGTCAACGCGATGCCGAGCCTGGTGGAGGAGTACGTCGACGTGCTCGAGGCGCCGGAGAAGGAACTGATCTGGCTCGAGGGTGCGCACGGGCTCGGCAGCGCGGATAACAAGGACGTGTTCGTCGACGTGATGCTCGAGCGGGTGCGGCCACTGTCGCAGTAGGCGGCTGGGCCGTGTCCGGGCGTCACGCCGTTACGCGGCTCGGGGGAGCGGTCGCAGGCTCGCCCATCGAGTGCACCAACCTCCAGAGGACCACCGCCGACGCGAGGGCGACGGTCCCGATCGGGATGACAACGGGCCACCCGGGGTCTTCCTCTCGAGCCTGCGCGACGACGGGCGTGACGAGGATCGGCAGGCTGGTCAGGAGCAGCCAGACCAGCGACCCCGGCGCTGCGACGACGCCCAGCCGGTGACCGCGGAGCAGGAGCACGCCCACCACGCAGACTGCCGGGAGGAAGAACGCCAGGTCCAGCACGTGGACCGGGTTGGTGGGGACCTCCCAGGCGCTCGCGCTGGTCGAACCCCTGCCGCCGAGCAGGTCGGGCACGATCTCGCTCAGCCATAGCAGAGCGAACGCCAGCGGGACGACGACGAGGAACCACCCCGACACCCGCACCGCGATGCCGCGGGGACGAGTCGCCGAGGCCGAACCGGCGAGGGAGACCAGACTCCCGGCGAGGGCGAAGACGGCCATCCCGAGCACCGCCACCCAGAGCAGGGACAGCGGACCGAAGTGGATGGAGAACGCGTAGATCGCGTAGTTGTAGGCGGTGAAGGCCAGGAAGCCGACGAGACAGAGCCCCGACGTGACCGAGCCCCTCCGAGCCGCCGCGGCGAGGACGACCGTCAGCGGGGCGACGACGACCAGGTTCACCAGATCCTGGGCCAGGACGGCGACGACGAGCTCTGTGGTCTCGTCCCCGTAGAAACGCTCCGGCATGAGGAGTCCGAGAATGCTGCCCACTGCGGACAGGACCGCCGCCGAGACCGCGAGCCATGTCCACAGTGCCGGTAGCCGATGCGGCTGGTTCATGGGCAGACCCTTCGGGTGATCGTGCGGGGTCCGGTGACGTCAGTCCAGCTCGTCGCGGCTGTTTCTCACTCGTTCCTCATCATCCACCGCGCCCGCTGGGAGCACAATGAGGTCCAGCCAGCCGACCCGCTCGTGCAGGGAATCCGGAAGGAGCGCCGCTTTGACCTCCAAGCGCCCATGGGCCGCGTATTCGCTCACCGCCGGGATCGCGTTCTGGACGGTGATGGCGTTCGGGGGCAGCGTCGGCCTGAGCTTCTCGCCCGACGGGTCCGCCATGGGCTTCGATACCGCGTGGCTGAAGAACACGCCCTTCGGCGACTACTTCCTCCCGGGCGTGATCCTCGGACTCCTCGGCGTGTGCGGAGCCGTGCTCACCGCGCTCCTGGTCCGAGGCCTGCGCGCGTGGTCGCGGCGGGGGAGGCGTCGGGGCGGCCCCTCGAGCTGGCAGTGGTACTTCGCTGTTGCCGTGACACTCGCCCAGCTCGGGTGGATGGTCGGCGAGATCGCCCTCATGTGGACCCCCGTCGCAGCGCTCTCGTCGGAGCAGAAGACGTTTTTCTACGGGTTCTGGTGGGTGTTCGGCCTGCTGAGCGTCGCGAACCTCGGGTTGGTGTTCGCGCGGCCCACTCGCCGCATCCTCGGAGGCCCTGGCGGACGGGGACGTCAGACCTGACCCACGCCACCGAGCCGCAGGAGATCCGCGAGAATCTCCGGGGCCTTCTGGATGAGGGAGAGGTGCCCTTCGCCCTCGACCAGGTGCGCCTGCGCGCCGGCGACGTTCGCCGCGAGCCATTGCGCGTGGGCGAACGGCACCATCGCGTCCAGCCGGCCCTGCCAGATCGAGACCGGAACGGTGATCTTCCGCAGGTCGAAGCCCCAGGGGCGGGTGTGGGTGAGGTCGTCGTCGCGCCATCCCACGATGCCCTGATGGCCTGCGGCGTTGACCGAGGCGGCCAGGTACCCGGCGAGCTCCCCGTTGAGCGCGGCGCGGTCCACCGGAGGGGCGAGCGCGCCGAGCCCCGCGGCGACGTCCTCGGCGCTCACGGTGAAGAACCCCGTCTGGGTCTCCAGGAACTCCTCGAGCGCCTCGACGCCCGTGAGGGCGGCCGTGTACTCCGCGACGTTCTCCTCGGCCATTCCGTCGCGGATGTCGCCGTCGTACTCGGCGGCCGGGGCGATGCCGACGCAGCACGCGGCCGCCAGACACCGCCCGGGCAGAAGCGCTGCGCAGGCGAGCGCCCGCGGTCCTCCTCCGGACCAGCCGATCGTGAGGAACTCTCCGACGCCCAGGCTGTCGAGGACTGTGGCGGTGTCGGTGGCGTCGTCGGCGACCTGCGCTGTCGTCGTCCCGTCCCCGCGCGGGGACGACGACCCGTACCCGGGGCGCGAGTAGGAGATGACCCGGAGCCCGAGGTCTGCCGCTGCGCGCTCGAGAGTCGGGAACGGCACCGCGCCCTGCGGCGTGCCGTGGTGATAGACGAGCGGGAATCCCTCGGCCGGACCCGTGTCGCGCACCTCGAGGTCGCGGCCGTCCTTTGTTCGAACAATCTCGTGATGGGTCACTGTTCACCTTTCGCAAGCAGCCGCCGCATGCCACCGCGAGCGAGCATTAGTGCCACGATGAGGGCGGTCACCGCGACGAAGCCACCCAGTTGGACGGCGTCGCCGAAGGCGAGGGCGACCAGCTCCAGAACCAGGAACTTACTGCCCGGCAGCACCAACACCAGCGCGGCCACGTTCACGACGCGAACCGGAAGCGTCCTGTCCGAGCGGATGCGACCCACAAGCCCTTTCTTGACCCGCAGCACGATCTCCAGGACGACCTTGAGCAGGACCGCTGTGAGAAGCGCCAGCAGGAACGTCTCCGACAGGACCGCGGGGAAGAGCTGGATGAACACGCCCAGGACGACGAGATAGGCGAGGACATCCACGAGGTCGATGGGACGAAGCCGCACTCTGGGAGTCTATCGGCCGTGCCGTCGGGTGGTTCAGCGATATTGGGGCGAAAGTCTGGTGCCGGCCAGCAGGTCGAGGTGCAACTATCGGCCGCGGAAATGCGTCCACCCCAAGCGGGGCCGATATCGGAGAGGCGGACGAGTGCCGCCGGGGTCCGATCACGCCGGTTGTGGGAAGGACCACGTAGGTGACGACGAAGAGGGCGTTCGCTGAACCTGTCTGCGTGTCGTGACTGGCACCCGAGGACGGTGAGCGCTCAGTTGGTCATTGTCCGCGAGTTCGACGGACCGCCCGACGGATTCTGACGCCCCATGGCGCTCGATTGAGCTTGATCGGCCTGTCTTCGGATACAGAGGGCTGGGGCCAGTCCCAGTTGCCAGAACGGATGGCTGGGTACGAATGCACGGTGTGCTCGGTGGTGTTCCCGGCCCCGTCGGTGATGCGAATCGTAGAGCAGAGGTGGACGTACCACGCATTACGCGCATGCGTGATCCCGTAGGTGGACCAGTTCTTTGTGTGCTCACACACTTCGAATTCCGTGGAGGGAGGCCAGATCGCCTCTACAAGCCACGAGTCGCTGTCGGGGTCGTTTGAGTGCAGGTGCAGGTCCCCGTCGATGTCGCTGTGCAGTCCGTATGCCATCAGGGTCTCCTCGGGAATAATTGTCGCGGTTAGAAGTGCGCCGGATTCCCCAAGCGTGTCACCGGGCAGCCCTGCGCGGATCCGAACGGAGACGTACTCCTTTTAATCTCGCGGTCGATCAGACGTCATCACATAGCCGAGTGATTCCAGCTGCGCAGCAACCGTCGCGGCGCCACCAGAGAATTCGCTCGCCAATAGTGCGGAGCGTCCCGCGAGAAACCCATGCGCGGCACCCGCTATAGCCTTCGAGTCGTAGTGCTTTCCATCTCGAACTAAGTAATAGTCTCGTGCCTTCCCGAAGCCATACTTGTGCAAGAACGACTCACGCCCCAATCGGTCGAATTCGCCGAGCGCGGCGTCTACTGCGGGGCGGGTAATATCCGACAAGGGCATCTATGGACAGTAGCGTTCCCAGCGTAATGGGCCGGTGACTATCAGGTTTTCGAGTACTTTCAAGCCACTTCACAGGATCGCCTCAGACCGGGTGAGCTGAGCTCTCTCGGAGCGGGCCATGACGGAAACGAGTTCGGCATCGGTGAGGCGCACCGAGGCAGCTCGGTGCAGCCCGATCGAATCGGAAGCGGCGTCTTAGCCGAGCTCGTCCGCCAGTCGGACGGCGGGGATCCAGTCGATACCGAACACCCGGGCCACCTCGGAGAAGGTGGAGGCGTCCGCATCGGTGCTGGTCGCCGAGGCGATGAGGCGGGACAGCATCACCGTCCCGGCCCGCTCCTCGATCGTGCCCGCCGCCGCCAGAAGCGTTATGTAACTATCATAGAAGTGTTGGGTTCCTGCAAATCTACGTTGTGGACTTGATCGCTCTGTGGCGGTCTTCTGTGGCTACTTCTTGGCGGCGACGTACCAATCGGGCGTTCTGGCCGGAAGAATTAGAGCGAGTCTGCGGCTCACGGGTGCGTGGTGGGGTTTGCGTCGGTTCTGTCAGAGTCCGAATGCTCCGCCGCTGATCAGGATGAAGGCGCCCAGGCCGATCAGGACAGTCGGGAACAGGATATGTTCCCAGCGCTCTAGGACTTCGGCGATCGGTCGGCGGGTGGCGACGAACTTGGCCAGGCCCACCAGGACCGAGACCAGAACCAGGAACACGACGCAGTAGGCCACCACGGCTCCCGGGCCGACGCTGAGGAAGACTGGGACGTAGACGCCGATGTTGTCCCCGCCGTTGGCGAAGGTCACCGCGGCCACGGTCCACACGGTCACGTTCTTACCTTCGATTTTGGCGTCGTCGTCGTCATCGTCCCCACGCCAGGCCTGCCACGCGGCCCATAGTCCCAGGCCTAATGGGATCAGCCCGAAGTACGGGATGGCCTCCGAGGGCAAAAACGTCCCGGCGCCCAAGGCCACGAGCACAGCGGCGCCGAGGATGCCTAGGAATCCAAGGTACTGGCCGACCAGGATGCGTGCGGTGGTGCCGCGTTGGCCTGCGCCGCGGGCGAAGAACAGTGAGAGGACGATGATGTCGTCGATATTGGTGGCGATGAACAGACCGATCGCCTGCAGGGCTGAGGACAGGATCACCCCTGCACCTCCGTGGCGTAACAACCCGGCACCGAACAGGCCGGGTCCAGGCAGGAGGCGTTTTCATTGACTGCGAGGGTGACCTCGACCAGGGAGGCCAACGCCCGCGCCAGGTGCGGATCAGCGATCTCGTACCGGGTCTGGCGGCCTTCGGGCACGGCGACCGCGATGCCACAGTCGCGCAGGCACGCTAGATGGTTCGACACGTTCGAACGCGTCAGTTCCAGATCGCGGGCCAGCTCCGCCGGGTAGGCCGTCCGCTCCAGCAGGGTCAGCAGTATCCGCGACCGGGTGGGGTCGGCCATCGCCCGCCCCAACCGGTTCATCACATCCACACAAGACGATATAGTCAGCATTCACTGAACTGTACAGTAGGCGCTGAACTGACTGGGCGTCTGAACAGGTTAGACATTTCTGGGCTCTGTGACTCGGGCGCTACCGCCCCGGAAGGGCCGCGCAGAAGGTTAAATCGGCAGCGTCGTGCCGGTGATTGCGAAGTCCCGTAGCCAACTGATGAACAGTGCCCACACGCCACTGAACAGTGCTATGCCCACTGCGATGAGTAGGAGGCCGCCGATGATCTGGATTCGTCGAGTGTTGCGTTGTAGCCAGCCGACGGTTCGGATTGCCCAGGTGGAGCTCCAGGCGACGAGGATGAATGGCAGCCCCAGCCCGAGGCAGTAGGCGACGATGAGCATGACACCGCGCGTGCCGCTGAAGCCGCTTCCGGCGGCGACGGACAGTGCGGCGGCGAGCGTTGGTCCGAGGCAGGGTGTCCAGCCGAGGGCGAACACTCCGCCCAGGAGAGGCGCGCCGACCCAGGTAGAGACAGCCTTCGGCTGGAATCGGGTATCTCGTTGCAGCACCGGTACGAAGCCGATGAAGACCAAACCCATGAGGATGGTGATGACCCCGCCGATGCGCTGGAGCAACTCCTCGTGTGGTGCGAGGTATTGAACCGTTCCGAGGACCATTGCGCTAAGCGAGACGAACACAACGGTGAACCCGCCAACGAAGAGCAGAGATGCCCCGACGACCCGGTAGCGCGAGCGTTGTCTGGCCTTCTTTTCCTCGAGAGTGATCGTTCGCGACTCGCTGTGGCGCTGTTCGGCCTGCGCCACGGTGACCGGTGGTCGCTCGGCGCCGACGACGCTAGCGAGGTAGGCGAGATAGCCGGGGATGAGCGGGACCACACATGGCGAGGCGAACGAGACCAGACCGGCTAGTAGGCAGGCGCCGAGGGCGAGCAGAAGGGGTCCGCTGGCCGCTGTCTGTTGGAACGCCGAACCGATACCCTGCGCGAGCACCAGGCCGTCCATCGGCGGCATGGCACCGGCGAAGACGAGGTCGGCAACATTCGTCACGGCGTGGCACTCTCCTCGTCGGCCACCAATTCGGCGATGACGTCCCGAAGTTGGTAATCGGTGACCGCCGCCAAATACACGGCGGCCACCCGGTGTTGCCGGTCAAGCACGAGGGTTGTCGGCACGATCGAGGTGGGAAAGCCGCGAAGTGCACCTACGGCCGCGTTGGACGGGTCCCAGATCGACGGGTAGGTAAGGCCGTTGTCGCGCACGAAGTCGACCGGCTTATCGCGATTGGGATCACGCACGTTGATCCCGAGCACGGTGGCGCCCTGGGATTCGAACTCCTCCTGAAGGCGCTGAAGATCGTCGACCTCGGTGCGGCAAGGCCCACACCATTGGCCCCACGTATTGAGGATCACCACCTCGCCCTTGTAGTCAGCGAGCCCGATGGTCTGGTCTGGGTCAAGCAGATCCGGCCCGGCGAGTTCGGCAACCGGTTTCCGTTCTTCCTCGGGGTAGTGGATCTCCAGCTGTCCATCTGGACTGACGAACTCAAACGTGCCGCCCTGCGCGACCGCATCGGTGCCACTCCCACAACCGGAGAGGACAAAGGCGCCCGCACACAGGGCCGCCCAGAGGCGCGCGCGGAAACCGATTGCTCGGATACTGCCCATGCTTTTCACTCCGGTCTGCGACGGGTCATTGCCCCCTCGGCTCCGAACCGGCGGTGCCGCACGGGGTGGCTCTCTCGAACACCAGTGACGTGACCGGCACTGGCGAGATGTTCCCGCTGTCCGATCGTGCCATAGCCACTATCCGCCCTGTTAAACGCCCCAGAACGGCGCGGCAAGCGGGTGGGTTCCGGGGGTAGGCCAGGTACACCTGTGCCCATTGACTGTGTTGGCCTTGCGGTTTCGTCGTCTTTAGATGCGTGGTCACACCGCCAGGGACAGTTCACTGAGTCCTGTACTATTCAGTGCATGCTGACTGTTGCTTCGCGTCAAGGTGTGATGAACCGACTCGGTCGTGCGATGGCCGACCCGACTCGTTCTCGAATTCTCATGAGGCTGCTGGATGGGCCCGTGTATCCCGCCGAGATTGCCCAGGAGCTGGGGTTGACGCGTTCAAATGTGTCGAATCATCTCGCCTGTCTCAGGGATTGCGGGATCGTCGTGGTTGAACTCGAGGGTCGGCAGAATCGGTACGAGATCGTCGATGCCCATCTGGCACGTGCGTTGAACGCCTTGGTCGAGACGACTCTTGCCGTTGACGAGAACGCGCCCTGTCTGGACATGCAGTGTCCGGTCGAGGGTTGCTGCAGTTCGGAAGGGGGTCGGCGGTGACAACGTCCGCGTGTGGTTGTGAGCCGGCCGGGCCAGTGGCCGGCCCTGACGAGTCCGCTTCGTGGTGGCGCAACGGTGCCGTCCTCATCCCGGTGTTCTCTGGCCTGACGCTCCTGCTGGGTGTGATCCTCGAGTGGCTCGCCAACGGCCCCGGGGCGGAGACTGCAGCGGCGTGGCTGTTCTGGACCGCTCTCCTTCTGGGCGCCTCGCAGTTTGTTCCAGGCGCGGTGCGGGGTCTGCTCGTCCGGGGTCGGTTGAGTATCGGGCTGCTGATGACGATCAGCGCCGCCGGTGCGGTCGGGCTCGGGTTCATCGAGGAGGCCGCCGCTCTGGCCTTCTTGTACTCCATCGTCGAGGCGCTGGAGGATCGGGCGATGGACAAGGCCCGCTCGGGCTTGCGGGCCCTGTTGGCGCTGATTCCCTCCAGTGCCACCGTCCTCGGCGCCACCGGGGGCACCCGCACCGTGCCCGTTGAGTCTCTGGAACGCGGCGATGTGCTGCGTCTGGTCGCCGGCGAACGTTTGGCCACCGACGGGATCGTTCGTGTCGGGCAGAGCAGCCTGGATGTCTCGGCGATCACGGGTGAATCCATTCCCGTCGAGGTCGGGCCCGGTGACGCGGTGTTGGCCGGCTCGATCAACACCTCCGGCGTCCTGGAGGTCGAGGCCACCGCCGCAGGGACAGACAATTCCTTGACCACAGTGGTCGAACTGGTTGAGCAGGCACAGACAGAGAAGGGGGAGCGGGCACGTATCGCCGACCGCCTGGCCCGCCCGCTGGTGCCGGGTGTTCTCATCCTGGCTGCTCTGGTCGCCCTGATCGGCTCGATCTTCGGAGATTCCGGACTGTGGATCGAGCGAGCACTGGTGGTACTGGTCGCCGCTTCGCCGTGCGCACTGGCGATCTCGGTGCCGATTACGGTCGTCTCCGCGATCGGTGCGGCCAGCAAGTTCGGGGTGATCATCAAATCCGGTGCCGCGTTCGAGCGCATGGGCTACCTCCGGCATGTGGCAGTGGACAAGACCGGCACCTTGACCCGAAACCAGCCCACCGTCACGCAGGTCCTCACCACTGGCAACGCTGCCCAGGACGAGGTCCTGAGCTGGGCGGCCGCTCTGGAAACCCACAGCACCCACCCGCTGGCCGCAGCGATCACCGCCGCAGCTACCGAGGTCCCCGCCGCATCGGCGGTCACCGAGTCCGCGGGCGCGGGAATCGCCGGCCTTATCGATGGCGCGCACATCGCCGTCGGCAGCCCGCGCTGGCTCGACCCAGGTCCTCTGGCAGATCACGTTCACGCGATGGAGGCCCGCGGCATCACCGTGGTGGTCGTCCACCGCGACGACCACCCGGTCGGGGCCATCGGGGTGCGCGACGAGCTGCGTCCAGAGGCCGGCGAGGCCATGACGTCGCTGGCGTCGAGGGGTATGGGCGTGACGATGCTTACCGGCGACAACGCCCGCACCGCTGATGCACTGGCCGCCGAGGCGGGGATCACCGACGTGCGTGCCGAGCTGCGTCCGCAGGACAAGGCGCAGGCAATCGCCGAGTTGCGTGCCGACGGCCGGGGGCCAGTGGCGATGATCGGCGACGGTGTCAACGACGCCCCCGCGCTCGCCTCGGCGGACATCGGAATCGCCATGGGGGCCACCGGCTCCGACGCAGCGGTCGAGTCGGCGGATGTCGCATTCACCGGCGATGACTTGCGACTGATCCCGCGCGCCATAGACCACGCCCGCCGCGGTCGTCGCGTCATCAATCAGAACATCATCCTGTCCTTGGCGATCATCATCGTTCTGCTTCCACTGGCGATCACCGGAATTCTGGGACTCGCAGCGGTCGTCCTGGTCCACGAGGTCGCCGAAGTCTTCGTGATACTCAATGGCCTGCGTGCCGCACGCACCAGGCAGCTCGAGCGACCCTCGAGCCCAAGAACTGCCGACCGCGACGACAGCCGGCACATGCACCAGCTGGCACCGCTCCCTCATTGACACTGTGCCCGCGTGCCCCGCACCGCACACCGCCGGAAAAAAACGACGGCAACCATCACAACACTCGGTATCGACCGGACGGCCTTGCGCTGCGCCCCGGCATCGACGGGAGGGCATCAGCTGCCAGGCACGACTGAGCAAGAACAATGCGTACACCGATGGCCGAGACCCACCCGAACTTATCGACGGTTCGTGCTAACATCGCTCTATGGCGATCAATTATGGGGTGCCCGATTCAGTGACGTTCGAGGATCGAAACACCTATGCAGCGTTGTTCCATGCTCTGGCAGAACCAACTCGACTGGCGTTGTTGGAGCATCTGGTCAGTGGTGAGCATCGGGTTCGGGATCTGGTCGATCACATGCATCTGGCACAGTCCACGGTGAGCAAGCACCTGGCTTGCCTGCGGGATTGCGGGTTAGTCAGAATGCGGATCGAGGGGCGCTCCTCGTGGTTCTCGCTGGCTGAGCCGGCCCGGCTGGCGGACCTGGTGGAAGCCGCCGATGCGCTGTTGAGTGCGTCCGGGGTGTCGCCGTCGCTGCGCGATCACCAGGACCACCCCGACCTTGACCTCGGGCAGGAGTGAGTCGAGATGGGGCATAGCCACGGTCACGACCATGGAAGTACTTCTCCCCAGGCCGATCGCGGGACGCGTCGTCGGCTGCTGATCGCGTTCTGCATCACCGCGATCATCGTGGTGGCCCAAGCGGTGGGCAGCGTGGTCACTGGCAGTCTCGCGTTGTTGACCGACACCGCTCATGCATTGGCTGATGCGTCGGGATTGTTGGTTGCGGTCATAGCCGCGACGATGATGCTGCGTCCACCGAGCAGTAAACGGACCTGGGGATTCGCCCGGATCGAAGTCATCGCCGCACTAGGGCAAGCTGTCCTGCTGATCGTCGTCGGTAGCTATGCCGCGATCGAAGGCGTCCGCAGACTCTTCGAGCCGGCGGACGTGCCCGGTACCGAACTGCTGGTGTTCGGCGTGATCGGCCTGATCGCCAATATCGCCGCCATTGTGGTGCTGGCCTCCAGGCGAGGCGACAACTTCAACATGCGGGCGGCATTTCTGGAGGTGCTCAACGACGCTTTGGGGTCGGTGGGGGTGATCGTTGCGGCGATCGTCATCAACACCACCGGTTTCCAGCGAGCCGACACCATTGCCGCGCTGTTCATCGCCGCCTTGATCATCCCGCGCGCGTTCACGCTTCTGCGGCAGACGGTTCGGGTGCTGATGGAGTACGCGCCTACGGGGCTCGATCTGGATGAGGTTCGGGATCACATACTGGAGCTGGACCATGTTCGGGACGTGCACGACTTGCACGCATCCATGATTGGGACCGGCCTGCCGGTCATCTCCGCGCATGTCGTGATCGATGATCAGTGCTTCGAATCCGGTCACGCCCCGCAGATCCTGGAGGAGATCCTCACCTGCGTCAAGGAGCATTTCCCCGTCTCCATTGACCATGCCACCATTCAACTGGAGACTGCCGCCGTGCGTGACCGTGAATCTCCCGCAGTCAGACACGCTTGACCCGCTACGAGCCGGAGATGAACGGTTCACATTTCTGCACGATGGGTAGTGCGGGTCCGGCCAGCGGACTTGCTCGGCGCGGCGGCAGGAAAGGGATCGGCGGGCGCGGAGACGGCCACCAATGCGGGTGAAGGTACGACCCTGAAGGCCTCGGCAGGCTGGCCGACCCACGCGATCACCGCCCGAACCCGAGACTGTCTGATCAGCTGAGGCCCGGAGTCCGAGAGAGCGGCGGCCGAGTGGGCGCATGCGAGCAGGCCCGGTAGTCCGCCGGCAGGTGGACGGCCCGCATGAAACGTCGCCGGTCACGGGGGTGCGCAGAGCAGGCGCGAATCGGACCCCGGGATACCCGCTTCCTACGATAGGGATCATGTCGCCGTCGTCGAAGGCACCCTCGTCCAAAGCTTCCGCCACCGCCAGACCGCTGCGTACCCGCGGTGTGGTGCCGGTCGTGGTGCTGCTCGCGGTCGTGGCGGCAGGTGTGGTGGTCCCGCTCTCGCGAATGTCCACGGACCTGGCACTCGAGCTCCTCGGCGTCCCGAACCCGGGCCTGCTCACCACCGCCGGGCTCCCGGCGGTCCGCGCGATCGCCGAGCTGCTGGCATCGGTGGCGGTGGGAATGGCGCTGTTCGCCGCGTTCTTCACCCCGCCGCAGAAAGACAAGACCCTCGACGTGGACGGCTACCGCGCACAGCAGATCTCCTCGTGGATCAACATCGCGTGGGCGATCGCGGCGGCCCTGCTCATCCCGCTGACCCTGTCGGATGTGTCCGGGCGCACGCTCTGGCAGTCCCTGCCGCCGGACCAGTGGATCGTGGCGATCACTCAGATCGAGGTGGCGTCCTCGTGGCGCTGGGCCGCGATCATTGCACTGGTCGCCGGGATCGGGCAGCGGCTCACCGTGAGCTGGCGCTGGTCGGTCATCTGGCTGGGGGTCACGGTGCTCTCGCTCCTGCCCGTTGCCGCGACGGGCCACGCCTCGGGCGGCACCGCCCACGACATCGCCGCCAACTCGCTGATTATCCACCTGTTCGCTGCCGCGTTCTACGTCGGTGGGCTCGTCGCGGTGATCGCCCACGCGATGCGTGGCGGGGGCCGGGTAGCGCTTTCATTGCGCCGCTATTCGGTGGTGGCCACGGTGGCGATCGTCGCGCTCGGGCTGACCGGGATCATCAACGGGCTGGTCCGTCTGCACCCCGCCGACCTGTTGTCTTCGACCTACGGGCTGCTGATTGTGGCCAAAGCGTTGTGCCTGGCACTGTTGGCGGTGTTCGGGCTGGCGGTGCGCCGGCGCATCATCAACCGCATCGAGGGAACGTCGGCCAACGCCCCGGTGGACCGCGGCACGCTGCTGCGCATCGGACTGGTCGAAACGGTGATCATGGCGGGCACCCTGGGTCTGTCGGTCTCGCTCGGCCGCACCCCGCCCCCGGCACCGCTCTATGTGCCCACCCGGCAGGAGTCGCTGCTGGGTTTTGAGTTGCCGGGGCCGTTCTCCTTCGAGACGGTGTTCGGTCTGTGGCGCTTCGACCTGGTGCTGGGTCTGGCCTCGGTGATCCTGCTCGGGCTCTACGTGTGGGGGCTGATCACCCTGCGCCGACGCGGCGACTCCTGGCCGGTGGGACGAACCGTGGCGTGGGTGCTCGGGTGCGTGCTGCTGTTCCTGACCACCAGCTCCGGTATGGGGATGTACATGATGGCCGACTTCTCCAGCCACATGGTCGGGCACATGCTCATCTCGATGCTCGTTCCGGTCCTGCTCGCCCTAGGCGGGCCGCTGACACTGGCGCTGCGGGCCCTGCCGGCGGCGGGCCGCGCCAACCCGCCGGGACCACGCGAGTGGATCGTGGAGTTCATCAACAACCCGCTCTCCCGATTCCTCACCCACCCGATCGTCGCATCGGTGCAGTTCGTGGCCGGGTTCTACCTGATCTACTTCGGGGGGTTCTACGAGACGCTGGCCTCCGAGCACCTGGGCCACATGTTCATGAACGTGCACTTCCTCATCAGCGGCTACCTGTTCTACTGGGTGATCATCGGCGTGGACGCGGCGCCGCGGCAGTTCTCGCCCTTCTACAAGCTGATGGTGCTGCTCGGTTCGCTGCCGTTCCACGCGTTCTTCGGCATCATGCTCATGAACTACAAGACCGTGCTGGCCGAGGGCTGGTACTCGGGGATCGGGCTGCCCTGGGTCCCGGATCTCCTCCAGAGCCAGCAGGTCGGCGGCGGGGTGGCGTGGGCGGCGGGGGAGATCCCGCTGTTCATCGTCATGCTCGCCCTGGCCTGGCAGTGGTTCCAGACGGACATGCGTGAGGCTTGGCGCGGGGAGCGGCAGGCCGAGCGCGACGACGACGCCGAGCTCAAGGCCTATAACGACATGCTCCGCGAAATGTCCCAGACCGACCGGAAGTAGGGGACAAGCGGACCCTCGTCGTCGAGGATGGTTCCCTCACACCCCCTTGTTCGTCCCCCAGGCACGTCGGCGATAGGAGCGAGCCCATGAACGAGATGGCCGCCCGCCGCAACATCCCCAACCCCACCAACCGGCGGGTGCGACAACCCGGTGGTCTCCACCTCAGTGGCGAGCAACCCCGCTACCAGGACCACGACACCGATCACGGCGAGGGGAAACAGAGAATGGGCGACGAACTGAGTCACAGCGCACGTAATCAGGCCGAGTTCACACGCTCGCACTGGCGGGCGATGCGAGAATTCGTGCTCGTCGGCCTCACCGCCATCATCGCGGGCGGCCTTGTCGCCGCGGTCACCGGTCCCACCGGTTTCGATGAGGGTTCCTGGGTGGCGGCCTACCTGGTGCTAGTTGCGGGGGTGGCCCAGGTAGGGCTGGGCGTCGGACAGGCACTGCTTACTGGCGGCACACTGTTCGGTCGCCTGCGTGTTGTCCAGCTTCTCGCCTACAACTTGGCCAACAGTGCGGTACTCGGTGGCACCCTGACCGGCTCCGTGATCGTGGTGGCCGCGGGCGGTGTGCTGTTGCTGATATCGCTCACGTTGTTCCTGGCCACTGTGCGTCACGCGCGCCCGCGTACGTGGTATCTCGTGCTCTACCGGATTGTCATTGCCAGCCTCGCAGTGAGTGTGCCGGTGGGCGTCGTCTTGTCAGTTGTTCGTCACAGTTAGAAGCCCAGTGTGGGGGAGCCAGGGCCTTGTCGGCCAGCCTGCGCCGTCAGAGTTCCGGCGTCATAGGGCGCTGCTGCTTGACCCCGAGTTGACCATGATGCCCCGTTCTGCCAGCCATGCCGACGGATCGACAGCCCGCGAGCCGCCGTCGGCCCATACCTCGAAGTGCACGTGTGGGCCGGTGGAGAAGCCGCGGTTGCCCATCACGCCGATTTGCTGACCAGCGACGACAGTGTCACCGACCTGAACTGTATTGCTCTCATTGTGGCCGTAGACGGTCATGAAGCCGTCCGGCGACATGATCCGAATCCAGATGCCGAAACCGGAGGCCGGGCCTGAATCGATGACGATTCCATCGGTCGCGGCGAACAGCGGCGTGCCGATGGCGTTGGCGACATCGAGACCCGAATGGGACGTGCCCCATCGGGGGCCGAAGGAGGACGTTGAGATGCCCACTGCCGGGAGGGCCACAATGGGACGCCGCGCCTGCTCCTCGGCAAGCTCACGCTCGTAGCTGAGTTCGGTGCCCCTCTGCAGACTGCCGACGAAACCCGCGGCGGTGGGTCCCGGCTCGCCTGACACGTTCGCGTCATCGGAGGTGAGGGGGAGCGGAGCCGAGGGGGTCGCGGCTTGGGCATCTTTGGAGTGTGCGTCATCGGTGCTACCGGCCGGGGGCTCGTCGGTCGCGAGAAGAACGATCCGCTGATCACTGACGGGAGCCGCTGCCGCAATAGAGGCACCCGCGGCCAGGGCCACGACCGCGGCGATACTGCGGTGGTTGTTCGGTGAAACCCGGCGATGGGCTCCGCGGCGGCGCCGCGGGGGGCTGGTCGACTGAGAGGCGTGCTTCGGTCCTGCTCGCTTCTCCACTGCTACCGAATCCCGTCGTCGTCTAACCGTAATCGTTTCGTGACCTGACCCCGGTTAAAGGTAGTGGCTGACCAACCGGGTCGCAAGGCAGATGCACGGCCGAGACGACCGTCACAGAGAGGACCAGTGAGGTGACAGCTCCGCCAGGGTTAGGCGCTGGCTGAGCTTCCGAGGTGGAGACGACTTCTCCCCGACCGGGAGTCGATCTGGGCGCACTGGGGCTGGCGATGATCACGAATTACGCGCTGAGGGGTGACACGATCGATACCGAGTTGTTATATTGGGTCGTGTTGCCGACGAAATCGGTCACCCGCATCGCATAGACGTCGCGGGAACACATCACCCCGAACGATGGAGACAGCCCCATGATCGACTCCACCCGGACCGTGACCGTCGCAGAGCTCACCGAGCGTTTGGGCGTGCGCAGCGCGACTTTGGCCGGCGGCCGCCATCGTGTGGCCAGCGAAACCGCGACGGTGTCGCGGTTTGTTGGTAGCGCCGTCGTCGGCGTAGCCCTCTCGGGCGGCCTTGGTCTGGCTTTCGCGCCAGCCGCCGCCGCTCAACCCGTCGCGATCAATCATGCCCAGGTCGTCGAGGCGATCCAGGCCGCGGCCGAGCAGTTCGGCATCGACCCCGCCGAGATCCAAAGGATTGGGGACCAGTTCGGCGTGGCCCCAAGTGAGGTCCGGCAGTACGCCGCCGGGCTCGGGCTCGGTTCCCTCGGCGACAGCGCCGGTAGCCCGCAGATCGGTGGTGCGCATGCCCCGACCGCGGGCGCGATCACCTCGGGGTTCGGCTCGCGTTGGGGCAGCTTCCATAACGGCACCGACTTTGGAGCGCCCATTGGTACGCCGCTCTACGCCGCCAAGAGCGGCGTTGTGGAGGCCGCTGGCCCCGCCGCCGGGTACGGCATCTGGATCCGCATCCGCACAGATGACGGCGAACTGCTGGAATATGGCCACAACGACCAGAACTACGTCAGCGTCGGCCAGCGGGTCAACGCCGGTGAAGTGATCGGAACCGTCGGCAACCGCGGAGACTCCACCGGCCCCCACCTGCACTTTCGCGTACAGACCGCCGCCGGTCAGTGGGTCGACCCGGTGCCGTGGCTCGCGGCCCAAGGAGTCCTCGTCTAGCACCGTCCACTTCGGGCGTGCCGACCGCCTCCCCGCGGGGGAGCGCGTGCTGGTGTTCGCCAATTTCCGGGCCGGCGTTGCAACCCCGCGCGGTAGTGCATTTCTTCGGGGAATCCCCGACTTACTAGATCTCAAACAAGCCCCTGCAGGTCACGGCGTTGCGCCCACTCCGAAATGACTCCAGAACCGGAGAATTCTCCGGAACGCTGGCAGGAGTGGTTCCTGGTTTCCGGCCGCGTGCGCGACGTGGAAGCGTGTCCCGGCTGGGAGCGAAAACCGGGGTTCCGCGGACCGTCTTGATATCGCGGTCATTGAGCTGAGTCGTACGGGATTCGATCAGCAGGCCGGTGACCGGACCAGATGCTTACCGCCTCCACCGGCGGCGTCGAGTTGGTTGCGGTGCTCCTCACGCAGATGCTGCCGGGCTCGCTCGTGCTGCAGGAGTTGTGGGCCGACGGGACTCCGTACGCGCCGGGCGTGCGGTACCTCAACGGGCTACCCGGTACGTCGAGGTCGTCCTGCCGTACACGTCGGGCCTGGCCCCCGGTTCGATGGCGACCAACGTGGTGGTCCAGGACGGCTGCGAGCAGAACCTCTCCGAGCACGTTGCCGTGGCCGATCCCCGCGCCCCCGACTACGTCCTGAACGCTCTCGACCCCGGCAACCCGCGTCAGCCGCGGTGCGAGGCGAGCGCCCCGATTCACGATCCGCGGGAATCTTCCTCCCGATGTTCACCCCACCGCGAAAGGCCGGGGTCTTTGTCAATTTGCTTTTGGCCCCGTTTCGCGAGTGGTCAGGATCTGACGAAGGCCCGCCACGAAGTACACGACGAGCACGATCAGCATGATCCCGCTGACGATTACCGCAGCAGGCCGCTCTGCATCTCCGGCGAACAACGCGCCGAGGTCGGCAAGCGGCATGAGAGATCCCAGTGCCCCGAGCACGGCGATGACGAGCGCTGCGATCATCACCCCTCGGCTGGCGTTCGGGACGCGGCTCGCGATGAACGCCGCGATGAGCAGCAGCACACCGATAAACGCCGGTATCAGCGAGGTGGCACTCTCCATCCCGGTGGTGAAGTAGGCGATGAGTCCGGTGGCGGTGAGGATGCCGCCCGTCCACGTGGTCAATGCGATCATTGCTGATCTCCTAGGTCGGTATCTGATTGCAGCTAGGCTGGCACGCCCGTTGCTCTGCGAGCAGTCATCGGCTCCAACGACGCCTAATCAGGCTACGGTCCCGGACGCTGCTGGGGGCGAGACTCCAGGGCGCTCTTCAAGTGTCCCATTCGGTCATGAGTCCCGCGTTTCTGCTTGGGGGGTTAGGTGACACGGGCAGAGTCGACACGAATTGCTAGACCTCAACATGCCCGTGCAGGGCACAGCGTTGCGAACACCCCGGAATGGCTTCAGAACCACCGAATTCTGCGGAACGCCGGTCAACCGGAAGGTGCTGGCGGCCCAGTAGGTAGGCGCCCAGCGCAGCCACGCCGGGCCCGTAACACACCGGGGCTCTGGCCTCGGCCGGGAACGCAGCGGTAGTCACTACTCCGCATGAACATGCGCGCCGCTGGGCGCGGTGCTCGATGGCGAGCATGTTCGATCGGCGGGAGGTCGAAAACCTGACGACGCTGATCACGGACCACCAGGGCACCGGACAGGTCGTAAATGAGGTGCGCGCCCCCCGGTCAGCCCAGTTTTCCGACAGGCCCGTGCAGCCGGCTCCCGTCGCCGTGGTGATGCGCAGGGTGATCGGACAGCCGGCACGATTACTGTTTGGCAGGTGAAACGGTTCTCTCGCATGCTCAAGCCGGGATGGTTGATCACCCTTCTGTTCATCAGCCTCTTCGCCTACCTGTGCTTCACGATGCTTGCCCCCTGGCAGTTGAACAAGTACGAGGATCTCAAGGCACGCAATGCCCAGCTCGTTGAGAGCAGCGTGGCAGGGCCGGTTCCGTTGGACGAAGTGATCCGGCGGGAGGGATCTCTCGGTGATTCCGAGTGGCATCTGGTTACTGCGCGCGGAAGTTACCTGCCCATGGAGGATGTCCTGTTGCGGATGCAGTCCGTCGACGGTGAACTCGTGTACCAGGCACTTCGTGCATTCCGCACCGACAGTGGTGACTCCCTGCTCGTCAACCGCGGATGGGTCCGCGTCGGCGACGACAACGCGGTCCCGGACTTCCCGTCCGCGCCGACGGGCCAGCTGACCATCATCGCCCGCCTCAGGATCCCGATGGATGCTCCCGCCCAACCCATCGTTCTGCACGATTGGAACATGGTGCGCAACATCGACCCCCCCGTCATCGGGGACCTCCTCGGCACCGACTTGTCGCCCTATTATCTCCAGCTCGCCGGTGGGCAGCC
Organism: Dietzia sp. IN118; assembly: GCF_032905965.1. NCBI lineage: Bacteria > Bacillati > Actinomycetota > Actinomycetes > Mycobacteriales > Dietziaceae > Dietzia > Dietzia sp. IN118. Next base: position 1,067,517 of record NZ_JAUMSR010000001.1, read on the forward strand.
CGGGTCTTTGGAACCGATGCCAGTGCCGTCCACCGAGTCGGGTCCGTACTTGTCGTACGGCCTGCAGTGGATGGCCTTCGGGGTCCTCGCTCCCATCGGCCTGGGCTACTTCGTGTGGAGCGAGATACGTCAGCGCCGTCGTCTGGACGACGAGGACAACGATGCCGCCGCGGCGCGGCCACGCAAGGGCGGGAACCGGGCAGCAGGTCCCGGGCAGGACACCACTGTCAACGGCGGGCGAAAATTGACCCCTACGTGACGGGTGAATCTTGACCCCTCTGGTTGTTGGTCTGTGCGGTCATGAGGTCTCGGCGTGTCTTGGTCCGGTAGGACTGCCCGCCGAGGGTGAGGACTTCGGCGTGGTGGACGAGGCGGTCGATCATTGCGGCGGCGACGATGTCGTCGGCGAAGATCTCTCCCCACCGTCCGAATGGCATGTTGGAGGTCACCAGGATCGAGCCCTGTTCGTAGCGGTGGGCCACGAGCTGGAAGAACAGGTTCGCGGCGTCGGAGTCGAACGGGATGTAGCCGACCTCGTCGATGATGAGCAGCTTGTAGCGGCGCAGCTTGCGGAGCTCGGCCTCGAGACGGTTTCCTGCGTGCGCGGCCTGCAGTCGCGTGAGCCATCCGACGGCGGTGTCGAACTGCACGGCGTAGCCGGCGGCGATCGCCTTGTGCCCGAGGGCGATGGCCAGGTGGGTCTTGCCGACTCCCGGCGGGCCGAGCAAGACGACGTTGCCGGCTTTGCCGATGTAGGTGCTGGTGGCCAGGTGCGCAAGAACGTCCCGCCGCAGGGTCGGCTGATGATCAACGTTGAAATCCTCCAACGTCTTAACCTGTGGAAAACGCGCAGCCCGAGTGCGGACCTGGATGCCGGAGGCTTCCCGGTCGGCGACCTGGCGGCCCAGTACCGCGGCCAGGTACTCCTCGTAGGTCCAGCCCTGCTCGCGGGCGGTGTCGGCGAGATCTGCGAACACGCTGGTAATGGCAGGTGTCTTGAGGACCCGGGCAGCGTAGGCCACCTGGGAGGCGGCGTCGTTGCTCATGCCGACACCTCCGAACCCGCGGCCACGCCACCGGGGAAGTCGACGTCGTAGAGGTCGTCGTAATCGCTCAGCGACCGCACCACCGGATCGATGAACGAGCTCGCAGCCGGCTGCTGGCGGGCCCGGTCCCAGTACTCCACGCGCAGCTGCTTGGCCAGCTCCACATGCTCCGGGCTGGTCACCGTGCCCCTGCGTGACCAGCTACGGCGGTGCTCGGCCACCACGTCCCCCGCGCAGGTCACCGTGACCGTCTGCAGGCCGGCGACGACCTCGACCAACCGCCCGATCACACGGGGGTCGACCGAGTAGTCCACCGAGTCAATACGGACGTAGTAATCCCGCGCCAACCTCACCGTCGAGCGAATCCCGGTGGTCGGCGCGATCGGCGGCAGTGCCAGCATGCGGCCCCGGTCCTCCGCAAGCGCATCCACGGGGCGGGCACCGAGCACCCGCACGGTGCGGGTGTTGGCCGTTGTCAGCCACTCGGTGAGCTGGGCGTTGAAATCGTCGGGGCCGGCGAACTTCCGGCCCGCCATGAACGACCCTCCGAGGTAGCCGTTATGGCGTTCCACCATGCCCTTGAACTCCGGGTCCCGTGGCGGTGCGATCACCAGCTTCGACGACAACGTCCCGGCGAACGCTGCGGCGTCGATGGTCGGCTTGCCCGCCGAGGTCGCGATCGCCGACTCGCGGTCCCACCACAGGCGGTGGGTCACCGCACCGAGCTGGCCCAGCAGCAGCCACATCCCGGCCAAAATGTCCCCGGCCGTGCGAGAGGGAATCATCGTCGCCGAGATGAACCGCGAGAACGCCAACGTCATCACCAACACCGGCATCTGGGCACTCTGGCCACCACCCAACGGGATCGGCGTCTTCGGGAACCACAAATCGCACTGCGTCGTATCGCCGGGCTTGTGCTCGATCCGGTCCGCCGGGTCCACCCCGCGGTACTCCGGACGGATCGCCCGCACACGGTCCTTCAGGACCGTCATCGAGTGCGGCCACCCGATCCGCTCGGCGAGCACCGTGGCCGGCATCGTCGGGTACTCCGCCAGGAGCTTGCGGATCTCCGGCTCAAAGGCGTCGACCAGCGATCCCTTCCGAGCCCGCGTGTACTTCGGCGGCTCCGACGACGCCAACGCCGACCTCACCGTGTTCCTCGCTATACCCAACCTCCTCGAGATCTCCTTGATCGGAACCCCCTCGCTGTTGTGCAAGCGACGTATCTCGGCCCACTGCTCCACTGCAATCACCCTCCCAGGGTCGGGAGGGGTCAAACTTCACCCGTCACCCGGGGGTCAGTATTCACGCGCCGTCGACAACCACAGCGTCGCAGGCCCCGTCGGGCCCTCCCGCGGCCACGGTTGGAGACGATGGTCCATCGGACGAGGCCGCGGACTCAGACCGGCTCGTAGCGGCGGCCATGCGTGATCGCTACGGTGACCGGTTCGCATCCGAGTATCGACGCAGCTCGCGTGGAGGCAACCGCGCCTGATCGTCTGCGACAGCAGTCGATAGCTGTACGAGGAGTTGGACAGCGGGCGGGGGACCGGGTCCGAGAGCCATCCGGCGTGCGCTGCTTTGATCTGGGAGCGCCTGCGCAGACTGCGGTGTGCCGCCCCCGAGTGAGCCGAGGACTGACTCGCGGAACGCGATCTGCTGTTCGGCGAGCGTTTCTAGACGAGGGTGGTCCAGTAGTCCCAGAAGCGGTGCGTGATGAGCAGCAGGACAAGTAGGTACCAGGCGGTAAGTATCGCGCCCCGGTATTCGGTAACTACGGCGATGAGGCGCGCAAGACCCGCCGAACCGCTGCGGCGTAGTGGCTGAAGATTGCACAGGGTGCAGTACCAGAAGATCGGTATGGTCACCGCCCAGACGATCATGCAGTACGGGCACAGGGCACCGATGCTGTACAAGCTTTGGTAGATGAGCCAGTGGATGAACACCACCGCGAAGGTGACGCCTACTTGGATGCTGGCCCACAGCCAGCGCTGAAATGCTCCCCCCGCCAGGAGCGCAGCACCCAGGGCCGTGGTGGCGGCGAATCCGGCGATGCCGATGATCGGATTGGGGATGCCAAAGGCCTCGGCCTGCGCGGTGGTCATCACCGACCCGCAGGACAGGACAGGGTTGATGCTGCAGGACGGGACGTAGCCCGGGTTCTCGATCAGCGCGATCTTCTCCACCAGCAGCACTACCGCCGCGACCAGGCCGATGAGCCCACCAACGATCAGCACCACCGCGAGCCTGCGGTGGGGGTACTGATCCGGGCCGGCGTTGGTGGAGTGTGCGACCGGGGTGGCTGAGCTATTCGAGGGCAGCATTGATGCTGTTCTCGAGATCGGTGACGCTGGTCGGCTCGAGGCGCTCCCCGTCCAGGAAGAAGGTCGGCGTGCCACTGACCCCGAGGCTCTGACCGTCCTGCTTGCTCTGCTCGATGCGCTCGAGGGTGGCCGGGTCGTTGTATGCGCTCTCGAAGCGCTCCATATCTAACCCCAGTTCCTCGGCATAGCCGAAAAATGTGTCCATTTGCGGGGTTTGTTGGTGGCCCCACTGCTCGGGAGTGTCAAACAACTTGCGGTACATGGCCTCGAACCGGCCTTGCTCGGCGGCGGCCTCGGCGGCCAGGGCCGCCGCCATAGAGTTGTCGTGCAGGGGCATGTGGCGCACCACGAACGTCACCCGGTCTCCGTACTGCTCGCGGAGGTCCTCAATTGTCGGATAGAGCGCGATGCAGGCTTCGCATTCGAAATCGAGGAACTCAACGAAGACGGCGTCACCGCCCTCAGACAGTCGGGGACTGTCCTCACGCACCAACACTCCGGTGCCCGGACTGTCATCAGGACGTGCCTGCTCGGAGCCGGAATCGTTCCCGGCAGCCAGTAAGGCCACCACCAGGACGACCAGCGCAGCCGTGATCAGCGCTAGCGAGAGCTTCAGATTCTTACTCAACAGATTGTCCGCTTTCCAACTCATGCGTGCCCTGACGTGGTCACTGGATGATAATCGGGCCAGCCGTAGCGATAGCGGTGAGGCGGGCAACCGGAGCGCGATCGACCCACGAGACGAAGGCGGCCCAGACCCGAATCGAGCGGGACGGCGACCGCAGCTCCCGGTGGTTGCGTGCGGCTATCCCTCCAATGCGCTCTCGCCGACGTAGCCGCCCTCGTGGCACCCCGGTGGGATCGCGAAAACGGCGGAGCCGATCGGGACCGTCCAGGTGTTGAGCATGTCCTGCTCTGCCAGTCGCTGCTGGATCGGCACGAACTGACGTACCGGGTCGGCCTGGTAGGACGCGAACAACAGACCAGAATTGCTGATCTGGCCGGAATCCGGGACATCGTCATAGTTGTACGGTCGTCGCAGAATCGTCTCGGCCCGGACCCGCGGCCGAGCCCGGGCCATGTGTGACTCGGTGGGGATGACGGTCAACCCGGTCTGGTCAATCGCCTCGAAGTCAGCGGGATCGTGTTCAGTGGCACCGGTCAACGGCGCGCCCGAGTCGAGTTTCCGTCCGATCGTGAGCTCACGGGAGTTCCGTTCGATCTCCTCCCAGGTGTCCATCGTCATCCGGATACGACGCAGCACCAGGGAGGTACCGCCCCGCATCCATCGCCGGTCGGCGCCATCGGAGTACAACAACTGGTCGTAGTCGGCATCGGCCGGCGAGGGATTGGCGGTGCCGTCAATCTGCCCGAAGAGGTTGCGTTGTGTCTGCCCGGACGGGTCGGTGCCCACGGCACGACGGAACCCTCGCTGCGCCCACCGCTGAAGAACCGCATCGCGAACACCCGAGGACAGAATCCGGGCCGAGTGGGCGACGGTGAGCGGATCGTCGGCACAGACCTGCAGCAGCAGATCGCCGCCGGACCACCGGTCCTCGAGCCGGTCGATCTGCGGGAAGTCCGGTAGCGGCTGCAACCACTCCGGGGTGCGGTCTCCAAGACCGATCTTGCCGAGCAGCTCCGGGCCGAAGCCGATGGTCACCGTTAACCGGGACGGTCCTTCAGCCAACTCGTGCTGCAGGTCGGCCAGACCGCCGCGCCCCTGCGTGAGCCGGGCCGCGTCCTGCGTCCAAGCTCGCAGTACGCCGATGAGGTCGGTGCGGCGAAGGCCGTCTCGCAGATCGAATGCCATATACGCCGCATGCGCCTGCGGCGCCGTGGTGATGCCGGACTGACGGTCACCATGGAAAGGCTCGGTGGCCGCGCCGACGGCCCGGGAGTTGGCTATCGCGTCGCGATCAGGGGTCCGCGCGGTCGCGGTGCGCCCACCAACTCCCCACCCCGCAGCTCCTCCGGCGACAGCGGCACCACCGGTGAGAGCCGCACCGCCGACCAGGAAGGATCTGCGATTCAACGCCGAGCGGCCGTTACTGTCACCCATTGCCGGTCACTCTCCGCCCTGGTACTGCTCATTGCCCCCCTCGAACGACCGCGCGGAGGCGACGATCTCGCTCGTATCGCCGTTCTCCAATGTGAGGGTCACGGCGACATCCTGACCCGTGCGGATCGATTCGTGCACGCCCATCAGCATGATGTGGTTCCCGCCAGGCTCGAACACAAGCTCTCCACCTGCCGGGATGACAAAGCCGCCCTCTCGCTCCTGCATCATCGAGCCACCCGCCGCCCCCGAGACGGTCTCATGCAACTCGGCCTCACCGGAGACCACGGAGGCCACCTCGACCAAGCGGACATCCTCATCGGATTGATTCCGCACGATCCCAAACACCGGTGCCATCGCGCCACCGTCACCGTGCGCATTCGGGTCAGCAGAACCGGGGTCACCAGTGGCGGCCTCGCCGTGTTCAGTGCCCCCATTGACATCAGTGGCCTTGACCCACGCATCCTCCACCACAAGGGGCGCCGCGCCGACGGTCGAGGCTGCGGTCGTCTCCGTCCCGGTCTCGGTGTTCTCCGAGGTGCACCCGGCCAGGCCCAGGGCGACCGCGGCGATCACCGCGACGAAGGGAGTCCTACGCATAGCTCACTCACATCCATGTAACTCCACGCACCTGAACCGCGACCGCCCCTGTTGTCCAAACGGAGCGTCGCACCGGCGTGGATTATTTACGGCGCGTTTCGGGCTGCAACGGCTAGCCAGGACTCTATAATGCCGCGCTTTGGTCCAACCCACCGGCCGTGGGTGGGTTGTAGAAACGACAGAGCCGGCCACCGCACCGGCCGGGTGCGGCCACGTCGGCACCTGAGCAGTCAGGTACGGCCGAACTAGAGGCGAGCGCGACTGCATCGACTGGCTGCCGACCAAGCGGGCTCGGGATCGGCGGAAATGCAGCGGGGATAGCGCTGCCGCCCTGAGCGTGGGTCAGCCACTGTGAGCATCTGTCGCAGAATCTCGGTGTAACTCGGACTCGTCTCGCGGTCGGCACGCAAGACCTGACGTCACCAGCTCCCACCTCAACCACTCGACTGATCCGGGCGCGCCGCGCAGGCCGCGCAGGCCGCGCAGGTCGCGCAGGTCGGCGAAAGCGGTGCTCTGATGGAGGCGCTAGGAGCGCACCCCGAACGCGGCCACGAGACCGAACCACAAGGCCGATGCTGCCGCGGCCACCTCAGTTGTCATGAGGTCCCCTGACTTGCCGGGCCGCAACTTCTGGCGTCTCCCACACCTCGATCCTGTCGCGGCCGGTAAGGGTGGCCACGATCAGCACCACAGCGCCACCGGTGATGAAGACATCGGCGAGGTTGAAAGTAGGGAACCATCCGGTGTGCAGGTAGTCAGTCACCACCCCGTCGGGGGCGCGATCGATGAAGTTGGCCACAGCTCCGCCCAAGACCAGGGCCAACGCCAGTCGTACTGTGCGCGTTGCTGTGCCGGTGGCCCGCCAGGTGAAGAGCGCCAGCGCACCGATGATGAGTCCAGTGATGCCGAGAACGACGCCGGCGGGAAGGCCAGCGCCGAGGCTGAACGCCACCCCGGAGTTGAAACCCAGGCGCAGCTGCATTGGTCCCAGATCCACCGTGTGGCCGTCGGCCAGTGCTCCGCCCGCCCAAGCCTTAGCTCCGAGGTCCGCCGCGGCCAGCAGCATGACGGAGACGACCAGAACAGTTCGCGCCAGGGCACCTTGTTCGCTTTGTCGGGGTGGTTCAGTAACGGGATTGACGTCCTTCGACATGGCATCATCCTCCTCGACTCGAAACCGAGACGGCAGGAAACCTCGAACGCGACCGACCAAGCCCCCACGTGGAGGCGGTGTTCAGGCGCAGCAGGAGGTGGGTAGTTCGGTGTGGAAGGTGCCTGCGACCAGGCGCAGGGCTTCGGAAGTGGTCAAATAGGGAGCCCAGGTGTCGGCGATCTGGCGGGTAGTCATCCCGGCTGTGATGGCGTAGGTGGCCGCGAGCATGATTTCTCCGGCGCGGTCTCCGATGGCGCTGAGTCCGAGGATCCTCCCGGTTTCTACTTCGGCGACCATCTTGATCGCCCCGCGGGTGTCCTGGTCGATCAAGGCGCGCGGCAGGTCCTCGAAGCTCATCACTCGGGATTGGCATCGGTGCCCGGCGGCCCGGGCTGCGGCTTCGGTGAGCCCGGCGGTGGCCAGTTGGGGGCGGGAGAAGATCACCGTCGGCAGTCCGGTGTAGTCGACGACCTCGGCTGGGCCCTGCGGATCGGTCCGAAGAGCGTTGACGGCGGCGGCCTTCCCAGTGGCAGCAGCGACGTAGACGAACTGGGGTGCCGAGGTGACGTCACCGGCGGCGAAGACCCGCCGGTTGGTCGTGCGTTGATGCTCGTCGACAAGGATGAATCCGTCCGGGTCGGCGGTGATGCCTGCGGCTGGCAGGTTGAGGCGGTCTGTGGAAGGGAGACGCCCGGTGGCCACCAGTAGACGCTCTGCGCAGAGGTTGCGGCCCGAAGCGGTGCGGACTCTGACCTGTGCGTTCTGCCGGTCGACAGAGGTGGCGTGCTCCTCGACCACCGTGATCCCGTCCTGGGCCAGCCCTATCCGCCAGACTGAGGTGAGACACCCGGGCTGGCTGGTTGAGAGGCTGGGGCGTGAGGAGAAGGAGAACCCAGCATGACTATCACTGCAACTACTGACGCGGCCCTGGAGGCCTCGCAGCCGACGCCGACGACCTCGACGCAGGAGACGGTTCAGGCCCCGCGGACCGGGCGGCCGGCCCGGCGGACGTTCACGGCCGAGTACAAGCGGCGCATCGTCGCCGAGTACGAGCAGGCCCCGTCCGGGCAGAAGGGCCGCGTGCTGCGCCGAGAGGGCCTCTACGATTCCAGCGTCAAGCAGTGGCGGGCCCAGATCGAAGCGGGAACACTGGGCACCGTGTCCAAGAGAAGGCCCCGGGCTGGCCAGTCGCCGGAGCAGGCGCGCATCGCTGAGCTGGAAAAGCAGATCAGCAAACTCGAGTCAGACGCCGCCCGGAAGGACAAGGTCATCGCCGATCGTGACGCCGCGTTGGAGGTCATGGGAAAAGGTGTCGCGTTCTTGGAAGCGCTCTCCAAGAAAAACAAGGGGTGACCAGGGCCGCCTGGCGCACCTGGCAGGCCGAAACCGCGCAGCTGCTGACCGCGCTGCTGGGTGTGGTGCGGTCCTGCGCCCTGGTCGGTAGGTCGCGGGCGACCCATCATCGCCAGGCCAATCCGAAACCGCGCCAGTATGGGCCGCACCCCAAGGCCCGCCATCCTGCCGAGCTCACCGCCGCCGAGCGCACCGCGATACTGGAAGTGCTCACCAGCGAGGCCTACGCCGATCTGTCCGTGGCCCAGGTGTGGGCCCGCGAACTCGACGCCGGCCGGTATCACTGCTCGCAGCGCACGATGCACCGGATCCTGGCGGCCGAGGCGATGAACGGCGAGCGTCGTCGGCAGGCAACCCATCCACCACGGGCGATTCCCGAACTGGTCGCAACCTCAGCAAATGATGTGTGGTCGTGGGACATCACGAAAATGCGGGGCCCGGCCAAGGGCATCTGGTACCACGCCTACGTCGTCATCGACATCTACTCCCGCTACGTCGTGGGCTGGCGCATCGAGACCGTCGAAGACGGCGAACTGGCCGCCGACCTGGTCGCCGCCGCCATCGCCGAGCAAGGCCAGGCACCGGGGTATCTCCACGCCGACGGGGGCGCGGCGATGACCTCGAAGCCGTTGGCCTCACTCCTGTGCGATCTGGATGTAACCCGGTCGCACAATCGGCCGCGGACCAGCAACGACAACCCGTACAGCGAGTCGCAGTTCAAGACCATGAAGTACACGCCGAACTACCCCGAGCGGTTCGCCAGCATCGGTGCCGCCCGGGCATGGATGAACCGATTCATCCACTGGTACAACCACCAGCACCGGCACAGCGGGATCGGACTGCACACCCCGGCCAGCGTCCACGACGGCACCGCCGAGACCATCCGCGACAGGCGCCAGCTCGTGCTCGACGCCGCCTACGCCAAACACCCCGAACGGTTCACCCGACGACCGCGCCCACCCCGACTGCCGGAAAAGGCGACCATCAACGACCCCGACGCCCGATCACCCGAAACTAGCCAAGCCCAACCGAGCACCTCACGTCTCATTTGATTTGACACGCTCCGCAGGGCCTGACGAAGGATGGCGACCATTTCCGGCTCGGCAGCAGGGGTGATCCTGCCGATGATGGTCACCCGGGTGCCCAGATGGGCGAAGAGTTGGGCCTGTTCGATACCGACGTAGCCACCGCCGATGACGATCATGGAGTCGGGAAGTTCAGTTAATTCCATGGCGGCGGTCGAGGTCAGATACCCCACCTCGTCCAGCCCGGTTACCTCCTTCGGTAGTGCCGGTTCTGCTCCGGTGGCCAGTACCACCGAACCGGCCGCCACCGGATCCCCATCCATCACCAGAGTGTCGGGATCGAGGAAGGAAGCCTCCCCACGGCGGATTTCGAAGCCATGGGCGTTCGCGACGTCGGCGTATTTGGTCTCTCGCAGTCGAGTGACCAGCTGGTCCTTCTGCATGACCAGCGCTCCCAGATCAACGTCCCGGGCGAGGGTGGGGACCCCGGGGAAGGGATTGGTCAGTGCGGCCTGGCGGGTGCCGGCAGCGGCCAGCAGCGCCTTGGACGGGACGCACCCGATGTTCACGCAGGTGCCGCCGATGGTGCCGCGCTCGATCACCAGCACCGTCCTGCCGGCCTGCCGCGCGGTGATAGCGGCCGCCATGGCTGCCCCGCCGGAGCCCACCACCGCCAAATCGAATTCGAAACCCGGTTCCATCAGATGGCCCCTCTCTTTCTTCGCTCATTAGGATGGACCTTCCAGCGCACTGGAAGGTCAAACCAGGCGGTTTCGAAGGAACGGTAATTTCAATGAGGATCGGCGAACTGGCTGCCACGGCGGGCACCACTCCGAAAACCCTTCGCTACTACGAATCCGTGGGCCTGCTCCCGCCCCCACAACGAACCCTCAACGGCTACCGTGACTACCCCGAGCACGTCATCTCCCGGCTCGATTTCATCCGGCGGGGCCAGAGCGCGGGACTATCGCTTGCCCGCATCGGTGAGATCCTCCGGATTCGCGATGACGGACAGGCACCTTGCGCTCACGTCGACACGCTCCTGGTGACTCGACTGGACGAGATCGACCAGCAGATAGCCGACCTTTTGCAGCTGCGTCAGGCAGTCGCCCAGCTCCAGTCCGCCAACCGCACAGTGGACCCTGCGACCTGCCAAGCCGAGACGATCTGCCACTACCTCTGACTGGCGGTGCTGTGGCCCATTCGGGACGCACCTGGCTTCCCTGCCAGCCGGTGGCCGCGACCCGGCGGGGGGTTGTCAGGCGAGTCTCATGGTGGTCAGGCAGGTGAGGTCCTGGTCTCCGGTGGCGATCGGAACAGTGGCCGACTTGTCGTCGTAATCGATGGTGAGCGTGGCAGTGATGTCTCGCGGTAGCCAGAATCCGAGGAAGCCGTTGTCATAGGTGGTGCGTGGTTCGTCGATGAGGGTGTCTCCGGTGGCGGTATCGGTGATGGTGACGTACACCTCCTCGGTGGCCATCTCACCGCGGCAGGTGGTCAGGCTGTGGAACTGGCAGGGGTGGGTGCTGGTGCTGTAGGGCGCCACTGACAGATAGAACTGGTCATCTGGCATAGGCATCGTTGCGAGGCTCACATCGCCACTGGTCAAGACCAGTTCGTTCGGCTGCACCGAGGCGATCAGATCATCCGGCCTATCGGCCACGGGCATGGTGTCGAGTTTGTTGATGATCTGGGGCGCGTCGAGACCGGCGAGACCGTAGGACTCCAACGAGGTGACGGGTGGTTCTGTCGACGCGTTGCCTGACGGTCCGGTCGAGCAGCCGGCGAGAGTCAACGCGGCGGCAGCAAGGAACGCGGATGCGACTCGTCGCCGAGAGGTGTCGGTGGTTGTCATGGTGGTTATCCTCGCTCCATCGCTCTTGTGACGGATTCTGGGCTCAGGTCGAGGCGCCGCAGCAGCTGGGCGTTGAGAGCGACAACGACGGTGGAGAGCGACATGAGGATGGCGCCGACGCTCATGGGCAGCACGAATCCGATCGGAGCCAACACTCCAGCGGCGAGAGGCACGGCGGCAAGGTTGTATCCGGCGGCCCACCACAGGTTCTGCTTCATCTTGCGGTAGCTCGCGCGGGAGAGTTCGATGACCGAGAGCACAGAGCGGGGATCCGAGCTGGCCAGGATCACCCCGGCGGAGCCGATCGCCACGTCGGTCCCGGCGCCGATGGCGATGCCCACATCGGCTTGGGCCAGCGCGGGAGCGTCATTGACCCCGTCGCCGACCATGGCGACCTTGCGGCCCTCGTGCTGGAGTTGGGCGACCTTGGCGGCCTTGTCCTCGGGCCGGACCCCGGCGAAAACCCGGTCGATGCCCAGTTCGGCGGCGACGGTGTCAGCGACGGCCTGAGCATCGCCGGTGATCATGACGACCTGCGCACCGGCAGCATGGAGCGCGTCGACGGCGTCACGGGACTCCGGCCGGATCTCATCGGCCAACCGCAGCGCGCCGATCACCCGACCCTCGGCGAGGACGTGCAGGATGATCGCGCCCTCGGTACGCCACTGATCGGCGACGGGGAGTTCGTCGCGGCCATGCTGGTCGAGGAGATAGGGGCCGCCGACCTCGACCACGATGGTATCCACCGTGGCCTTCACACCCACAGCTGGCGAGGAGGAGAAGTCGGTCGCCTTCGCCACGGCCAGCTCCCGGGCTCGCGCCGCCCCGACCACAGCTCTGGCGAGCGGGTGCTCACTGTCGCTCTCGGCCGCGGCAGCGAGGGCAAGTACCTCGTCTTGGGTGTGTCCCTCGATCGGTTCGATCCCGGTGACGGTGGGTTCGCCCTTGGTCAGGGTGCCGGTCTTGTCGAACAGCACGGAGTTCACCGTTCGCATCGATTCCAACGCGAGGCGGTCCTTGATCAGCACCCCGCCGCGGGCGGCGCGTTCGGTGGCGATCGAGACCACCAGCGGGATCGCCAAACCCAGCGCGTGCGGGCAGGCGATCACCAGCACGGTGATCGTGCGAACCACCGCCGCATCCGGCAACCCCAGGACACTCCAGATGACCGCGGTGATCGCAGCCGAACCGAGGGCGAACCAGAACAACCAGCCGGCCGCGGTGTCAGCGATGCGCTGGGCCCGCGAGGAGGATGCCTGCGCCTCGGTCACCAGCTTCTGAATCCCAGCCAGAGCTGTGTCGTCGCCGATTGCGGACACCTCGACGCGCAAGCCGGAGTCGGTGGCCACCGTGCCGGCGACCACCTGCTCGCCGATCTCACGCCGGACCGCCTTGGATTCGCCGGTGACCATGGATTCGTCCATGCTGGCCGAGCCGTCGATGATCCTGCCGTCGGCGGGCACAGAGGCACCGGGGCGGACAATCACGACGTCACCGACCACCAGATCGGCGGGAGCGACTGTGACCACGTCGTCGCCGTCGACCTTCTCGGCCTCATCGGGTAGCAGCGCCGCCAGGGAATCGAGTGCAGAGGTGGTGTGCGCCAGGGAGCGCATCTCGATCCAGTGGCCCAGCAGCATGATGACCACCAGCAGCGCCAGTTCCCACCAGAAGTTCAGCTCATGATCCAACAAGCTCAGGCTTGCGCCCCAGGAGGCGATGAACGCCACGGTGATCGCCAGGCCGATGAGCAGCATCATGCCGGGCTGACGAGCGCGGACCTCAGACACCGCGCCGGTCAGGAACGGCCGGCCACCCCAGAGGTACACCACCGTGCCTAGGGCGGGGGAGACCCACCAGACCCAGTCGGCGTCGGGCAGCTGGTAGCCGATGAGGTCGGCGAACATCTCGTTGAAGGCCACCACTGGTACCGCCAGGACGAGCATGATCCAGAACAGACGTCGGAACTGTCCGACGTGGTCTGCGTGCCCGGCATGACCGCCGTGGTCTTCATGGCCGGCATGGTGCTGCCCCGCATGGGCGTGGCCCGTCGTCTCCTGGGGTCCGTCCGGGTGATGATGCTCGGCTACCGCCGTGTCTCGCTCGTTGAGGTGCCCGGCCGCGGCTCCGCCGGATCCGTGACTGTGGGCGTGGTCATGATGATCGTGCGACTGATTCATTTGGTCCCTTCCGTCTTGTCCATTGCCACCTGGTTGGCGTGATCTTCGAGCGGCATGCGTCCGGCAGCTTCGATATGCAGGAGTTTCGAGGGAGTGAAACAGCAAGAACATGATTCCCTGACAGCGGTGAGCCCTAGCGCATGATGTGTTCTAGGGGTCATGGACATCTCTTCCCGTGGGGCCAAGTAGCAGTTGCTCCGGGCCACGAGCCGATACCGCCGCAGGGTATCGAATCGTGCTGACATCTGTGCTCGGCCGACCACGTTCGTGACACCGCCCATCCCAGGATCGCCGTTCCCGTCGGTGATGACGCACGTCCTGGCGTTCTGGGGTCCGGCCGACAGTCAGGATCGTGGGTGAGCCAGCGGATTGTGGTGGAGATTGTGTGAAGGTTTGCTCAAGATGTTCGTCAGGGGAGTGGTTCGGGCTGGCGCCACGATGATGGCGGCTCCCTTCTAGGGCGCTCGGAACGATGGAAGCACCCTCCGCCGCTGCTGGTCTTTCGGGCGCCCAAGGGCGTGGGCCAGGGTGAGCTGCCTTTGGCCCGACTCCGTAGCCACATTGCTCGAACCCGAAGGCTTTTTCGGTGACGACCTGCGGTGATGGCCTGGGACGATTGGAACAACCGGGTTGCCAGCCCGGGATAGGGCCCGCGAGTTCGTCGAGCTAACCGGCGGCGTCGACCGGATCCTGAATTCGATCAGATGTCATGTTCTCTCCTGGTTTCTGCCGTGCGAGTTCATTGGCTTTCCCACCCGCAAACTATACCCCAACGGGGTATGTTGGTGAGGCGTGTTCACCGAATTTCGGGGCTCGGCTACATCCGCGAAGCATCCTGCTCGCGACCTTGCCGGGGCCTCCCATGCACCTACCCGCCCCCGCTTAGCGGGAGAAGCGGGCGATGGCGTCGGCCACTTCCTTGAATTTGATCTCTGCGGCCTCGTCGGACTCGTTCACTGCGTCGGCGACGCAGTGGCGCATGTGGTCGTCGAGCAGGCCGAGGGCGACGTTGCGCAGTGCGGAATTGATGGCGCTGACCTGGGTGAGGATGTCGATGCAGTACTGCTCCTCATCGATCATGCGGTGGATGCCCCGCACCTGGCCCTCGATCCGCTTGAGCCGGGCCTTGTAGCGGTCCTTTTCCTTCATGTAGCCGTGGTGACTGTGGGTCTCGCAGCCAGCGGCTTCGGCATCGTGCTCGGCTGCAGGGTCGATGGCGAGGTCCGGGGTATCCGTCATTGCTGGCTCCTGGTCTGGTCGTGGTTGGGGGTCGCGTGGCTTGAGGTGAACCCGCGCAGGCGTAGGGAGTTGGTCACCACGAACACACTCGAGAACGCCATTGCGACGCCTGCGAGCATGGGATTGAGCAGTCCGATCGCAGCGACGGGGATCAGTGCGACGTTGTAGGCGAACGCCCAGAATAGGTTGCCCTTGATGGTGCCCAGGGTCCGGCGTGACAGCCTGATCGCGTCCACGGCGGATCGCAGGTCGTCGTTCATCAGAGTGATGTCGGAGGCTTCGATCGCCACGTCCGTGCCGGCGCCCATCGCCAGTCCGAGCTCGGCCCGGGCGAGAGCTGCCGCGTCGTTGACGCCGTCGCCGACCATGGCGACGTTCTTGCCCTTGGCCTGCAGTTTCTCGATCTGGGCGACCTTGTCGTGGGGCATGACCTCGGCGATCACGTTGGCCGGATCAATGCCGACCTCGCTGGCCACGACACGTGCGGCTCCGGCGTTGTCGCCGGTGAGTAGCCACGGGGTCAATCCGAGAGCTTTGAGTCCGGCTACCGCCTCGGCGGAGGTGGGCTTGACGGTGTCGCGGACGGTGATCACGCCCGCGACGGTGCCGTCGATCTGGGCGACCACAGGGGTGCCGCCCTGCTTCTGGGCATCGTCGAACGCGGTCCGCAGGTCCGCCGGCAGGGAGCCCTCAGGGCGACCAATGGTCACCACGGCACCGTCGACGGTGCCCGTGACGCCACGGCCTGCAGTATTGGTGAACCCGGTGACCTCCGGCAGAATGGCGGATCCGGCCTCCCTGTCGGCCACGGGGCCCTCGCCCGCCAGACTCTTTGCACCCTCGCGGGCGATGGCCTGGGCGATCGGGTGCTCGGACGCGGCCTCCACCGCAGCGGCCTTGACCAGCAGATCCGTCCGGTCGAATCCGGCGGCAGTGGTGACCTGGCTGACGGACATCACTCCGGAGGTGACGGTGCCGGTCTTGTCCATGACGATGGTGTCGACGCGCCGGGTGGACTCTAGGACCTCGGGCCCCTTGATGAGCAGTCCCATCTGGGCGCCGCGGCCGGTACCGACCAGGAGTGCGGTGGGAGTGGCCAGGCCCAGTGCGCACGGGCAGGCGATGATGAGCACGGCCACGGCGGCGGTGAACGCGGTGGCCAGTCCCGCTCCCACCACAAACAAGTGCACGAGCAGGGTGATGATCGCGATGACGATCACGATGGGCACGAAGACCTGCGAGATGCGGTCGACCAGTCGTTGGACCGGGGCCTTCTTGGACTGCGCCTCGGTGACCAGCTTGGCCATCTGGGACAGTGTGGTGTTCTCGCCGGTGCGGGTGACCTCGATCAGCAGTCTTCCCGAGGTGTTCATGGTTGCGCCGGTCACCGTGGAGCCGGACGTGACCTCAACCGGGACGGATTCGCCGGTGAGCATGGACTCGTCGATCGCGGACGAACCCTCGGTGACGCGACCGTCGGTGGCGATCTTTTCGCCCGGGCGCACCACGACGATGTCGCCGACCTTCAACTGACCCACGGGGATGCGGACCTCGACGCCGTCGCGGAGGACGGCGGCGTCCTTGGCTCCCATGTCGAGGAGCGCCTTGAGTGCGGCGGAGGACTGCCCCTTGGCCTTGGTTTCAAACCAGCGGCCCAGCAGCAGGAAGGAGATCACCACGGCGGCGGTCTCCAGATAGATCTCGTCCATCGTGGAGTTTGTGGGCAGCAGATGCACTTCCATGGTCATGCCGGGCATGCCGGCGTTGCCGAGGAACAGTGCCCACAGTGACCAGAGGTAGGCGGCCGCCGTGCCCATGGAGACCAGGGTGTCCATGGTGAACGAGCCGTGCCGCAGGTTGGCGAGGGTGGCCTTGTGGAAGGGTGCGCCTCCCCAGAAGAAGATGGGGGTGGCCATGGTCAGCACGGCCCACTGCCAATTGGTGAACTGCAGTGCCGGGATCATGCTCAGCAAGACCACCGGGACCGTGAGTGCAGCCGAGACAATCAGACGGTGTTTGAGGTCTGCGGTCTCGCGTTCCCTGGCCTCCTCGATCTGGTCTCGGGGACCGGCGCCGCCACCTGCGGAAGTTGCGTCCACAGCCTGGTCGTCGTCATTCTTCATCGTGAACGCGTCGTATCCCGCACCGCGCACGGTCTCGATGAGCGCGTCCGTGTCGACCTTGCTCGGGTCGAAGGAGATGGACGCGGACTCGGTGGCGAAGTTGACCGTGGCGTCCACCCCGTCGAGCTTGTTGAGCTTGCGCTCGACCCGCCCCGAGCACGAAGTGCAGGTCATGCCCGTGACGCCCAGATCTATGTCGATCAGATCCACCGCGGGGTGCATCTGGGAGGGTTGAGTCTGGGTCATCGAGGATCAATCCTTCACGGTGAACGGGTGGTGTGCTCGGGGCCAGGGATCTCGCCAGCTGCTGGGGCTGGCGAGATCGCTTCGCGTCAAGAGGTGACGGTGTAGCCGGCTTCCTTGACGGCGGCGACGACCTGCTCGTCGGTGAAGCCCTCGCCGGAGACCGACACCGTTCCGGTCTTGCTCGAGGCCTCCACCATGGAGACGCCCGCGATTTCGCCGACTTCCTCCTTGACCGACGACTCACAGTGTCCGCAGGTCATGCCCTGGACGGTGTACTCCTTGGTGCTGGTAGCCATGACGGCTCCTTCCGTTGACGGGTGTAGTTCGTTGAGACATCCGATGGCTCGGATCAATCCGAACACCAATGAACCTATACCCCGTAGGGGTATTGGTCAAGGGTGATGTTCGCTTGTGTCCGCGGCTCACTCCGCCTGCACTCTGATCGCCCGGACGCCGTATGGATTGACCAGTAGGCGGGCGCAAGAGCCGTGGCGGCAAGGTCTTTGGAAGCGCGGAGACGAGCTCACCGTGCTGGCGGTGCAGCGCGAACCAGGCCCTTGCTGCCGCAGTCGAGCAGTTCGTCATAGAGACGGGCGACGCGTATTAACGCAGGCCAACACCCGGCCATGTCTGTATCCGCAACCAATTGTTCGGAACCCTGGCCGAGGGCCTCTTAGGCTAGGTCGGCATTTCCAGCACGCCAGGTTTCCCACGGGATGTTCCAGTCGCCCAGCCCGTCGGTCCCGGGAAGCGTCGGTCCGACGGTATTGATGACCTTGACCACGTCGCCCCGGTTGCTGCTGTGCTGGAACGACTTGGCGTAGGCGTCGGTGACATTGATACAGCCGTTACTGACGTTGGTGAAGCCCTGTTGTTCAACGGACCATGGGGCGGCATGGACGTAGATCCCGCTGTAGGACATCTGGGTGGCCCAGTTGACTGAAAGCCGGTAGCCGTCGGCCGAGTCGACCGGCACACCAAACGTCGATGAATCCATGATGAGCGATTCGTATCGGTCGCCGATGTAGTAGGTGCCGTTCGCAGGGCCGCAAACCACAGCAGCGGCGCATCGCGCAGTCCCCATTTGATACCGAGGAAGCAGGCAGCCAGGGCGGCGGTGATCCATAACATCCGAAGCGGGGACGGTTTGCCGGTTAACGCAGGGGATCCGCCTTCGGCTCGCGGGGAGGTCATCGACGCCCCCGCGGTTGACTGTCTGCCGATTTGTCGCTCGGGCTGGCCATCCGGTCCGGGGGTCTTGAGCTACAAGAACTCAATCGGCGCGGGAGGGGAGAGGTGACGCTTTCAAGGGGAAGGGTCGCGAAGAGCCCGCTGGGTTTGGCCCACGCAAGGAGCTGCGAGCGAAGCAATAGGTTGACGAGCGGATCGACGAGCCCGCTGGCGGGCAGGCCGGCGAGCGGGTGGTCCTTGCCTGCCCAGTGGGAATTCTGCCGATTTGTGCCACCCGTACCGCGACCGAGGGGCAACCTCACCAGGGTGTGGTGTAGCTCAGAGCACCTCATCGCGTCGGTGACCCCTACTTCGGCAGCGGTGGCTGCACCGGCGGCGGGAGAGGACGCGATCCATGTATGCACTGCCTGGAAGGTCATCGCATCTTCTGTTCTGTCGGACATCGGTAGCCTCCTCGCCGCGGTGGGTGGCCCGCGATTTTCTAGCTCGCATCCAATGTGACTGTATGCGGTGTTACGGCCGGAGTTGGGCAGAGCCTCCCTCAAAGTATGAATGTGAAGAATGCCACCGCCATAATCCCGGAGTGCTCTTTCAGAATGTTTATTGAACCTTCATCGGAGGTGACTCCAAACTTCATCTTTTTGCGAGATCATTACCAGTATTTGAATGAGGAGCAGATGTGACGGACCAGGATCCAATTACCGGCCTGCCTGAAAGCCCTATTGGGGAGACGGTGGTGTTGGCCGCTCACGGTGTGGCTAAGTCCTACCGAACCGGGTGGTGGCCACGACGGCGCACCCGACGCGTGCTGCGCGGCGCGGACATCGAGCTTCGACCTGGCGAGATCGTGGGTCTAGTGGGCGAAAATGGGTCGGGGAAATCAACTCTGATGAAAATTTTAGTGGGTGCTTTACCCCGAGATAGCGGCACCATTAGCCACACTGGGCCCATCGGATTCTGTCCGCAGGAGCCGATCCTGTACGAGAGGCTGACCTGCGACGAGCACTTCGACCTGTTCGGTCGGGCCTACCGCATGGACGACGACGAGATCGAGCGGTCCAAAGACGACATCTACACCACGTTGGGCTTTGTCGCGTGGAGGCACGCTCGCGTTGAGGCGCTGTCCGGGGGGACTCGGGCCAAGCTCAACCTCGGCTTGGCGCTGCTTCCGGACCCTGACCTGCTGCTACTGGATGAGCCCTACGCCGGGTTCGACTGGGACACCTACCAGCGGTTCTGGCAGTTGACCCGAGACCGGCGCGAGTCCGGGCGCAGTCTGTTGATCATCAGCCATTTCATCACTGACGCCGAGCGCTTCGACCGCATCTACGACCTGGTCGACGGCAGGACGATCTTACGATGACGACCCCATTCACTGTGTCGTTGACGTGGCGGTATCTGGTCGAGTATGCCCGCCGTCCAATAAATTTGGTGCTACTGGGCGTCGTGCCCCTGGTGTTTGTGACCTTGACAGCGGACACGATTGCCGAGTTCGCCCGGATCCTGGGTGGGCAAGCCAGCCTCGGACAGTTGGAGGCGGTGACCGCCGGCTGGGCCTCAGCATTTCTGGCTGGCGTGGCGGGGTTCTTCCACGTCAGCGGGTCCCGTCAGGCAGATCGACGACTGGCTGCCACGGATTCCTCCCCGACGAGGGTCGTGCTGGCCAGGCTGGCGTCGTCTCTGGCGTTGGCGGGCGTGGCGGTTGCCGGTTCACTTCTGGCGCTGGCGCTTCGTACCGACATCGTTGACGTGGGCCGCACAGTGACAGCCACCGTCATGTTTGCCCTCATATACCTGGGACTCGGCACAGCGGTGGGTGCGCTAGTGCGCTCCGAAGTCAACGGCTCTTTGGTGATCGTCTTCGTGTGGATGTTCGATGTATTCCTCGGACCGGCGATGGGTCCGTCCGACTCATGGATTACCCGCGTGTTCCCTTCACACTTTCCGACGTTGGTGATGCTCGATGCCAGCACTGGCCACGCGGGCCCGCTCAGTGACCTTGGCGCCGCAGCGGTCTGGACCCTTGGCGGGCTGGTGCTCGCGTTCGGTGTCCTCGTGTTGACTACCGGCCACCGCCGCACCAGTCGTCGTGCACCCGAGTCGACCTGGGGGCGCACACGGGTGGCGTCGCGGTTCGCCTGGCGCGAGTATCGACGCAACGTCGCACTGTGGGTTCTGCTTGTCGGTCTTCCCTTCTTTTTCATCTCTCTGTCGATCGCCATCACCCCTGATCAGCCCACCCCCGTTGCACTCACCGAGCGCGGCCAGGACACGATCGCCATTGTCTCGATGATCGATGTGCACGGAGCGATCATGGTGCCGATCACCGTGGCCTTCCTGGCCGGCCTGGCTGGCCTGTTCGTCGTGCTCGGATCACTCGAGGCCGACCGGCGACTCGTTGTGGCCGGCTACCGCACCGCAGAGGTGCTCGCGGCTCGTCTCGGGGTGATCCTCTTGGCCGCAGTGTTGGTCAGCGCAGTCTCCCTGGGCGTGACCAGCTTCAGCTTCCAACCGCGTTCGTGGGTGGCGTTCGCGCTCGCGACCCTGGCGGTTGCCCTGACCTACGCCATGCTCGGAGTGCTGATCGGACCTATAGTCGGGCGCCTGGGCGGCCTGTACTTGATGTTCATGCTGCCTTTCCTTGATGTCGGGTTGGCCCAGAACATCATGTTCGACGCCGCCCCACCCGACTGGGCGACTTGGATGCCCTCCCATGGAGCTGTTCGCGTCTTGACCGACGCAGCGTTCACCCCCAGTTTCGACGAGACCGCCGGGGCGTTACTGGCCCTTGGCTGGCTAGCTGGGATCACGCTCGCGGCAGCCATGGTGTTCCACCGGATTGCCGCACCGGGCCGCACCCCACTGAGGACAGCCAGCTAAACGTCGAAGACGACGTCGTGGTTCACCTCGTGCACGAACCCCTGGACTCTCAAGTGTGGTGGGAGGCAATTTGACAGGGGTGCGCGGCTCGATTTTCTGCCCCCCGCGACATCTCCCGTGTCAACCAGAATCCGGCGCCGAGCAGCAGTACAGCCCCGTAAATCGTGCTCCGCGCCGGAACTTCGGCGAAGACCAGATACCCCAATGTCGTGGCTACCACAGGGGAGACAATGATATCGACCAGCGAGTAAACATTGGCGTTGAGAACTTTCAAAACGATGGAGATGCCGAAATAGGCGAATCCTGTGGAAATCACGCCCAAACCCCCCACCCAAAGCATCACCGGCACGGAGATACCTAGCCCGGGATAGGAGATTGTGGCTGAGACCTTGCCGGGCCCGACGAGCAGCAGCGAGGGCGACAGCACCAGTGCCGCGGCCAGGAGCGACCAGGCTATGTCGTTACCCGTCTCGGTCTTGCCCTCATAACGCATGTAGGTGATCATCGCCGCATAGATCGCCCCGGTTGCCAACGCCACAAGATTGCCCAGGGTGTGACCGCCGCTGAGCGGGTTAGCCACGGCGATACCGGCCAACGCAATGACGAAAATCCCGATGTAGCGCTTGTGCGCCTTCTCGCCAAGAAACAGTGCAGAAAAAATGAACACGAAGAACGGGGCAATACTCCAGAATATCACCGCATTGGCGATGGGCACCAACGTCATGGCGTAGTTGAACACTCCGCCCTGGGCCGCGATCAGCGCGCCGATGATGACCGTGTCCTTTACGTTCCCGCGCGGGAACCGGGGCCATTCCCGGCTCGCCAGTGCCCGCGCAATGAACAGAAACACCGCCGCGAAGGCCATCGCGTAAAACGTCAGCGTCTGGACGGGAATCAACCCGTCGCTAAGCTTGACAAATACGCCGATAGTCGCTTCAGACACGGTGATCAAAGCCAGCAGCAGTAGCGCCTTCATGTTCTATTTTTCGGCGCGGGCCGCGTGATGTCGATCGCTTCGGCGCCAGCCTCATCAAGGTGGCCGGTCTCCACTTGCAAGGTGGTGAAGAAGAACCCGAACTTGTTTTCGAGCACAGTGGAGGCTGTTTGCAGGACGGTTTGTGGATCGGCGCCCTCGACCACTCGAAGGTGTCCGGAGAAGATATAGCGTCCGCTGGTCAGTGCTGACGCGTGAACGTGGTGCACCCCTTGGACCCCCTCGGTGTCCTCCAGTGCTGCCGTGATCTCGGGAAGGCTGAGGTCGGTCGGTGTGCCCGCCATCAGTAGATGGGCAGCATCCCGCAAGATGCCCCAGCTCGCCCACAGCAATACCACACCGAAAGCAATGCCCAAGAGTGGGTCGATCAGCAAGAAACCGGTAAAGCGGATCACGAGTGCGGTGACGATGATCAGGAGGCTGCCCACAAAGGTCTGAAGAATGTGCCACAGTGCGCCGCGGACGTTCAGATCAGTGCGACTTTGTTTCCATATCAGACCCAACGAGATGACTTCAGTGAGCAAACCGCCCGCGGCTGCCCACAACATCGGCGTAGTGGACAGGTCGATCGGGGCAGTTAGCCGCATCCCGCCCATCACGATCACTACCAGCGCCATCACCAGCAGGAAACCGCCGTTGACCAATGCGCCGACAATTTCCGCGCGATACCAGCCGAAGCTGCGGTCTTCATCTGCTGGCCGGCGAGCGAGCCGTGCAGCAATGATGGCCACCAGTACGCCACCGACGGCCGAGAAAGTGTGGAAGGCATCTGAGATCACCGCGACCGAACCGGTCCATAACCCGATGCTAATTTCAATGAAGAAGTAAATTCCCGTCAGCCACGCCGAGATGGCCAGTCCCCACCCAGGGCCGCGCGCACCGTCCGTGTAACTGTGGCCTCCGTGTCCGTGAGTCATGAACCCCTCCTCCTGACCGCAAGGTCAGTTCTGGTGTGATTGCTCATCCCCACCGGGAGCAACCGGCAGGGCGAAATATGGTCGAAATTGAGGATCTGATCGGGTCAGTGCGAGTTAGTGCTCGCGTCTGGAGGAGAGCATCTCTGGTGGAGGTCATTGCGGCGGGGCGCTTCCTCGCTCGGTGGTGGCGGCGAAGTCTGTGGGTCGGGTGTCGAATACTCTCGCGCAGTGGCCGGAACAGAAGTAGTAGGTGTGGCCCTCGTGGGTGGCGCTGGCAGTGGCAAAGGCCGGGTCCACGCTCATGCCGCATACCGGGTCAGTGGCATGGGGAGTTGGCTCTGATCCAGGATCGTGGCGGTCGTCGCCGACTTCCACCACAGGTTCGGAGGCGAGCGACACCGCGGTGTCATCAGCGGCCCGTTCGGCAGTGAAGCCCCGGAGTCGGTTGGCGTTGACCACGACCGACAGGGAGGACAATGCCATCGCCGCAGCGGCAATCATCGGGCTGATGGATCCCAGGAGCGTGTAGTGGCGGGTTAATGGCCGTGGCCACCGGGCATTGCGAACATCATCAGGCCCATCATCGCCACGCACAGCGCGCCAAACACGATCACTCCGGTGCCTGCGACCCCGGTCACCAGCAGGACCCCGACAAGAACGAGCATCGGGACACAACACGCGAGCATCATCCAACGATGACCGGAGCGTCCGGGCTTCGAGGGCTCGGGCGGGTACTGCTCTTCCAGAGGCCCATCGCTGTAGGGGGAAGCCGACCCCGCAACGGGGGGCTGATCAGGGGGCGCGTCTAGTGGCTGGCGCCGTCGCTCCTGGGGTGATTGCTCGCTCATGAGGGGTGTCCTTTCCGAAGCGGGAGGCGGCCCAATTTTTTGTACAGTGGACAGTGCCCGGTCCCACCAGTGACGATCAGGTCCAGACCAGCCACGATCAACAACAGCTCCACGATCACCGCGCCCGTGGAGTCCGCCTGGCTGAGCAGAATTCCTCCGCCAACGACACCGAGAAGACCCAACACGATGCGAGCGCCCCTTTCGATAGGGGTGATGTTGATACTCCATCTCGCCTGCATCGTTTCCTCCTGGGTGCTCGATCCAGCCCCGAGTGCACGGGACCATTGATCGGTACACCCCCAATCTGCCAAGTGTTTGTGAAGGACGAACTGTCCTTCACGTGAAGGTTCGGTGAAGCCGGTACGGCGTGTGCCACAAGTGTGGGGAGATGCGCGCCTCAACGCGCTCAGCGGACGCGCGTCGTGCGGCCTGAATCGCGCTGGGTTGGTTGGAGTCTCTGGTGTGCTCTGTGTTCTCACTGGTGTTGGTGGTGTCGCACGGCGAGCCACTGGGCGAGGACGATGGCTAGGGCCACTAGCGCGGTGATGACGAGGGTGAACGGGTCCGATTGGCTCTTGGTGAGCAGGAAGGGCACCAGTACCGCGAGGTCAAGGATGATCGCGAGCAACGGGATCCAGGAGTTGGCGGCGACGTCGTTTTTGAGACGGCGGATGATCCCGAAGTGGATGGCAATGTCCATGGCCAAATACAAGATAGCGCCAAGGGAGGCGATCTGGGAGAGGTCGAAGAAGGCGGCCATCACGATCGCCAGCCCGGCGGTGATGTAGAGCGACTGATGTCCTGGCCGGCCGGGCAGGCCCGGGGCTTGGCCCATTTCTCGGAGCATGTCGTAGAGCTTCGAGACTGAGAATAGGCTCGCGATCAGTCCAGACAGTGTGGCGACCACCGCGATAAGCACGGTTATTCTCATGCCCCAGTCGCCGAACATCGGCTGGGCTGCTTCGGCCAGTGCGTAGTCGCGGGCCTCGATGATCTCTGGCACGGTCAGGCTCGCAGTGACTGCGACGGTGATCAATAGATAGAGCGCCGTGCACAGGGCGATGGAAATAATGATTGAGCGGCCGATATTGCGCTTGGGGTTCTTCAGATCCCCGCCGTGGTTGGTGATCGTGGTGAACCCCTTGTACGCCAGGATGCATAGGGTGACACCGGCGAGAAAGCCCACCCATCCCTGGTCTGGTGGCGTGCGTCCAGCGGCGGTAATGAGCCGGGGCAGGGAGGAGAGTCCCGCGGCGAGGATTCCCGCGATCGCCAGCACCGCGATGCCGACGATCTTGAGCGCTGCGGTGACCGTGGCAGAGCGCTCCACTAGTTGGTTGCCCACCAGGTTCACCAGTGCGGCGCCGGCGATGGCGAGGACGGCCAGCACCGGGACCCACACGTCGGAGTCCTGCATCCCGAACGGTCGCAGCATGTAGGTACCGAAGGTTCGGCCGAGAAGGGACTCGGCGAGGATCATCGACACGTACATGAACAGCGAAACCGAGCCAGCCACGACCCCGGGTCCATACGCGGCTTTGAGTTGCATCGCGATTCCGCCCGAGGAAGGGTTGGTGGCTGAGTAGCGGATGTAGGAGTAGGAGCTGAAGGCCACCACCACTGCCCCGGCAAGGAAGGCCCACGGCATCCACCCCCCGGCCAGCTCGGCGACCTGCCCTACCAGGGCGAAAATGCCCGCCCCGATCATCACCCCCGTCCCGAGCGCAACGGATCCAGTGAGGGTCAGTGAGTTCGAGGACTGGGCGCTGCGATCCATGCGGTACCGTACTTTCTTCTCGTCGGGCGGGGTTGGCGGTGTGCTTGCGGTCGGGTGCGCCGAGTTCAGCGGGCCAGGATCGTGCCCATCATGCCGAGGTCCTCGTGGTCGAGGATGTGACAGTGGTAGACGGTGCGGCCGACGATGTCGTCGAAGGCCACGCGGATGGTGACGCGGCCGAAGGCCGGAATGTTGACCACGTCCTGCCAGGTGGGTGACTCGCCGTCGTCGAGGACTTGCATGGGCCACACGTGCAGGTGCATTGGGTGGTCCATGGGGCTGGTGTTGGTCAGGGTCCATTCCTCCACAGTTCTGGCGCGGACCGTGATGTCGTTTCGGTCGGCGTCGAACTGTCGGCCGTTGATGGTGAACGACATCATCGATTCGGCTCCGCGCATCCCACGGCCCATGCCCATGCCCATGGCGAATTCCAGGGTTCGACGGGCAGTTACCGGTGCGGTGCGCAGGTCCCGCAGGGCCGGTCCTGCGGGCACGGGATCGGGTTCGTCCGCCGGGGGCCCAGTCACGTCCAGCGTGAGCAGACCGATCGGCTCGTCGTCCGCCGGGAACGCACCGGCCATGGGTCCGCCCATCATGCCAGGCATGGCGCCGCGGTCCACCGGGATGCTGAGCAGAGTGGAGGTGCCCTGGCGAGCGTCCACCAGGAGTTCGACTCTGTTTCCGGGAGCCAGCGTCACCTCGGTGAGGTCGACAGGTTCGGGTAGGCGGCCGGTGTCACGGCCGAGCAGGCGCAGAGACTGACCATCCAGGGTCAGGCGCAGGTAGCGGGACGGGCAGGCGTTGACGATCCGCCACTGCTCTCGCTCTCCCGGCGAAGCGGTGGCCCGGGGCCGAACCTGGCCGTTGACCATCACTATCTCGCCTTGACGGCCCATCATCTTCTCGGGCGGGGACGCGGCAGCCGGGTTGCCAGTGCCGTCGAGGGTGATGTCGGAGACGACCAAGGTGCGCTCACGGGACACCGGGACCGGCTCGGGGTCCTCAACAACGATCGCTCCGTAGAGTCCGGCCGCCAGTTGGTCAGCGACATGGCCGTGGTGGTGGGGGTGGTACCAGAAAGTCCCGGGCGGGTGGTCGTTTGGCAGGACGATTTCGTAGTCGAAGGACTCGCCGGGGGAGATGCTGACGAAGGGGTTGTCGCCATTGCCCTCGGGGGAGACGTGCAACCCGTGTACGTGCAGGTTGGTCGGGGTGTCGAGTTCGTTGGCAATCGCCACTCGGATCGTGTCTCCGCCCCGAACGCGCAGGGTGGGGCCTGGGAGTGTGCCGTTGAACGCCTGCACGTTTGCGTTTCGCCCGCCGATCTTGACCCGGGCGGGGGCGGCGACCAACTCCAGATCGAGCACACCGTCCCGACTGGCCACCACGTCCGGCTCGAGAAGGTCGTCACCACCGTCGGAGAAGCCACCACTGTTCGTGGTGTTGCCCTCACTGACGGTCCACCACAGGCCGGCCCCGCCCACGGCGGCGGTGCCGGCCCCTGCCAAACCCAGTGCGAGGAGCTGCCGTCGGGTCAGCTCGCTCACTGCCGTCCCTCGCCCAGAGTGTGTAGTCGCTCCCGGTACTCCTCGGTGGTTAGCTCTCCACGGGCGTAGCGTTCGTCCAGGATCTCTCGCGGCTGGCGCGGGCGTTCCCCGGTTTTGACATGCTCATGCCCTCCGGTCTGGCCCCGGCCGCCGGTGAACGCTTTCGCCAGGACGACGGTGACCACCACCGTGCCCAGAATGACCAAGAGCCAGAAGATCCACATCCAGCCCATTCCCGAACCCATCCCGTTGTTCCACATCATCGCGATCGTCCTTCGCTACTTCTCAGTCCCGAGCGTGTGGCCCGCCGGTGTCTGGGGGGTGGTGGCGCCGGGTGCGGGGCGTGGCGGTCGGTCTGGAGACCGTGGATCGGCATCGGCACCGAGGGTCTGGGTGTGGAGCAGCACGTGCAGGATTCAGCGATCGCTTCCAACGGAAGGTTACTGCGAGGCTGGATAGACATCTTCTCCTCTTCATATTCGTTGCTGGTGCTCACTGGAACACCTCCAATTATACCCCTATGGGGTATGTGGGGTAGGTGGTTGAACCCGGCTCACCCATCGATTGGTCCCTGGGTGTCTCACGCCTGGGGAGCGGTCCCTGTCAGGGCGACAATGAGGCAGAGCACGCTGGCCCAGAACACGCCCAGGCCAATGGCCACCACGGTTACACTCGCCCACTCCATACCGCGCCCCTGCCTTCCGGTCGAGTTCCACATTGGCCGGTACGCCCGCGTATTTGTGTGGAGATCAGGTGGAGGTCTGATCAAGAATTTCCGCTGGCGAGCTGACACTCAGGACAGGCTGGAACGATCGAGACCATGGTGGAGAACCCTCGTGCCCTCGAAGATGGGGGAAATTTGGGGAAGGGTGAGTTCGCAGAAACTACAGCTCGGCATCGTTTAGTGGCCCTTCATAGTGAAGGGCCCGTTTAGTGGAAGGTCTGCGTATTAGCTCCGGGCGTATTCGCGTCCACCGGCTGGTTGCACCAGATGTCGCGCACCATCTTGCGCACCTGCTGGCTGCCATTGTTCGTTTGTGCCGGTGGGGCCGCCAAAAACGAATCCGGCGAGACTCCCTCGTCCATGAACGTCGAATGTCAGGAAATTCAAACGTCGATCAATGACCACGGAAGAGTGTGCATTTTGGCTATTCCCGCGCTCGCCGGACGATTTTGGCCTGGCCTTTGGTCGAGGTCAGAATAGTGACTGGACCCCTCAGGCCTGATCGGCATTTCCGGCACGCCAGGTCTCCCACGGGATGTTCCAGTCGCCCAGTCCGTCGGTCCCAGGAAGTGTTGGTCCGACGGTATTGATGACTTCGACCACGTCGCCACGGTTGCTGTTGTTCTGGAACGACTTGGCGTAGGCGTCGGTGACATTGATACAGCCGTTACTGACGTTGGTGAAGCCCTGTTGTTCAACGGACCATGGGGCGGCATGGACGTAGATCCCGCTGTAGGACATCTGGGTGGCCCAGTTGACTGAAAGCCGGTAGCCGTCGGCCGAGTCGACCGGCACACCAAACGTCGATGAATCCATGATGAGCGATTCGTATCGGTCGCCGATGTAGTAGGTGCCGTTCGGGGTGGGTGTCGATGCCTTTCCTAGTGAGACCGGGCTACTGCTGACGACCTCGCCATTGATTCGGGTCGTCATTGTCTTGGTGTTGTCGTCGATCGTGGTGATGACCTCGTCGCCGATCGTGAAGTTGCTGTTTGCGTCCTGGGCTCCGTAAAGGCCTTCGCCCATATCGGTGCCGTAGATGTTGACGTCGACGTCGACCTCGGTGCCCGGTGCCCAGAATTCGGCGGGGCGCCAGCGAACCTCCGAGGGCGACACCCAGTAGAAGGCTCCTTCGACGGCGGGGGTCGTGGTGACCTCGATGGCGTCCTGGACGGCCTTACGGTCGCCGACGGCGGACTCGAAACGCACCGCGACCGGCTGCGCGATACCTACCGTGTGGCCCTGACCGGTCACCAGGCTCGCGCTGGTGGTCGAGTTCGGGACCACGGTGCTGAACGAGGACGAGTCTGTAATCGTCTCACCGTCGTCGTTAGTAGCGCTCGCCTCGATCGAGTAATCCCGGTTGTAGCCCAGAGTCTCGGTGGTGCGCCACTGGGAGCGTTCCGCGTTGAACTCGCCTTCGACCTCGCGGCCTTCTTCGTTTGTGACCGTGACATCGTCGAACGCACCGTCTGTCACATCCAAGACGATCGGTTCCCGCGGCGTCGCGGCCACTGTCCCATCTTCGAACGAGGTGTGAATGACGGCCGCAGCGGCGGGGGCTTCTTTCGGTGCAGCGGCCGTCGAGGCGTCCTCGGTGTCCCCGATCGTGCACGCGCTCAGTCCTACTGCGGCCACCAAGGCCACCGCGACCGAGGCAAGCCGTTTCGCCGGTGTGCGCTCTGGTGCGGCTCCGCCTGCGAGCATCGCTTCTTTCCTCACCACTTCTCCCTCGAGTTCGTATGCGTTCTGACCGGTAGTTTCCATTCCGTCTTCGGTCGGCCTTGGTTTGCGCCGCCGACGACGTTTCAGGGAATCGTTAATGTATGAAATGACCGTCCATCAGCAGCGTAGGCAGTGTCCTGGTCCGCGGCGATGATGGCTTCGACATCACCGACAACTGGTCCCTGCTGCCACTCATCGTCGTTGACGTTCTTGCGCCAGGCGGTGCCGTCGGTATCGATCCCCCAGAGGGTGCCGTCTTCGGCTGCAGATATCAGCAGGAGTTCGGGAGCAGCTGGTACTGATGCGAATGTGCGCCCGATGTCGGTGCTGAGTTGTAGGCCTCCTGCGGTTGTGGCCCAGATGCCCTCGTCGGTAATCGCCAATGCTCTCGCGGCTATCTCGATGCCGTCGGTCCAACTGACGCCCGAGTCGGTGGACGTTCGAATTCCGTTGGCGGTGTCGAGTCCGACAAGGGTGTTTCCGTCAGTGGTCAGGGCGTGAAAGTCGACTTCGCCGGAGAGGGATTTCGTCGCCCACGACTGGCCGCCGTCGACACTCTCGATGAGTCCGAGAGGATTGGGGGCGGAGCTTGACGGGCCAGGATGGCCCGAGGCGTAGAGGTTATCCGTCCCGGGCGCGCCTGTGAGCCCCATGAAGTCGTCGTCGGCGTCGCCGACGCGGGTGGTCGCGCCATCGGGGTTGAGGACGAAAAGCCCCGTATGCGTGCCGGCCAGCACCCTGCCCTCAGCATCGAGGTGGAGTCCGTGCACATGGTCAAGCGCGGGTGTTAATGCGGTGCCGACCGTCGATGAGGCGTCCCCGGATTCGGGTGCTGGCGTCTGCTGCGGGCTCGAACACGCGGTCGCGATGAGAGCCGATGCAAGGATGGCTATTGAGGCCCAGGCCCGCTTTCGGTGCGAAAGCATGAATGCGTATCTCGTTTCTGGCAGGGACAAGAAAATGTGTTGATGCCCAGACGGTCTCCGGCGGGGTCGGACTGCCATCGACCCCGCCGGGTATACAAGGCTTCGTTTTCTACATGGGGTCAAGCAACTGCCGCATGGTGTCGATTTCCTGCTGCTGGGTGTCGATGATGGTTTGCGCCAGATCGACAGCCGGCGGGTACGTGCCGTTCTCCACCTGGTCTTCGGCCATGGCCACGGCACCTTCGTGGTGGGCGATCATCTGGTTAAGGAACAACTCGGCAGCCTCAGGGCCGGGAGCGTCGGACAACTGCTGCACGTCCTCATCGGAGAGCATGCCCTCCATCTGCGCCATGTCATGGTCACCGCCCATGTCCATGTCCATGCCTTCGGGCTGCGTCGGCTCGCCCCACTGCTCAAGCCAGTCGGTCAGCT
Source organism: Dietzia sp. IN118 (assembly GCF_032905965.1). Taxonomy (NCBI): domain Bacteria; kingdom Bacillati; phylum Actinomycetota; class Actinomycetes; order Mycobacteriales; family Dietziaceae; genus Dietzia; species Dietzia sp. IN118. The sequence goes on from NZ_JAUMSR010000001.1 coordinate 1,098,681, forward strand.
GCGCGATCTCGGGCCCCTGGGCCGCCTTGATCTCCTCGGCCAGCGAGGTGACGTCGGCGGGGACATCATCCTTGGACAAGATGATGTCGCTCATCTCGATGGCTTGCTCATGGTGGGGGATCATCATCTGGGCGAACATCACGTCAGCCTCGGAATGCTGAGCTGATTCCTCTGCCTGCTCGGTGGTCGAACTCCCGCTGGTCGCAGTGGTCTCGACGGCGGTCGTGGTCTCGCTGGCCGTGTCGGTCTCGTCGCTGGTGCAGGCGGACAGCCCCAGCAGGACCGCGGCGGCAGCGGCGGTCATCACAAGCTTCTTTCGATTCATCTGGGTTCCCTTTCTTCTGCGGACTTTCGGGCCCGCGAGTGGATTACCTTGCCGGTCAGGCGAGGTAAGACAGAGTGGTCATCATCCCGGCCTCTTGGTGATAGGCGTTGTGGCAGTGCAACGCCCACTGGCCAGGATTATCGGTGTCGAACTCGATCTCAATAGTGCGCATCGGCCGAATCGTGACGGTATCCTTGCGAAGCCCGCTGTCCGCGAGCGCGAACGTATGTCCGTGCAGGTGCATCGGATGGAACATGTCGGACATGTTCCGCATCCGCATCCGCACCCGCTCCCCACTGTTGACCTCCAGCGGCACCGAATCCGGGTGGACTTGGCTGTTGAGGGTCCACCGGTACGGCGACATCGTCCCGCCCAGGTCAACACTGTGGTACCGATCATGACTTCGGTTAGACAGACGCACTGCCTCGCTGGGGGATAAGTCGGTACCCAATAGCGGACGCCGGTCCACTTCGACTGGTCGGGAATTTGTCGGGAGATCGCCCGCTGCTGTACGTACAAGGGCCTGCGCGTGGCCATCCTTGCCTTCGGGCTGAGCGAACAACGGGAACACGCCGTCGCCGAGCGTGACCACAACATCGAACCGTTCACCCATGCCGATCAGAAGGGAATCGGTGTCCTCGGGAAGCACGGGAAAGCCGTCAGTGTGAGTGACGGTCATCCGGTGCCCGCCAAGCGCTACCCGGAACGCGGTGTCGGCGCCGGCATTGACGAACCGGATGCGCACGCGTTGGCCCCGCGCCGCTCTCCAAACGTAGGGGTCGACAGGGAGTCGACCATTGATCAGAAAGTGCGGGTAGGTGACATCCCCGGCGCTGCCGAGGATGGGGGACATCATCGACCCCTCACCCCCGTGCATGTCCATCATGTCGTGGTCCATCCCCTGCATCCCGGCATCTGCGGTGTCGGCACCGATGCCCAGATCACGGGCGACATCGTCGGAGGTCCGACCGGTCCCGTCGACCCAGTCGTCAAGGACCACGAGCCATTCATGGTCGTAGTCGCCGGGCTCGCCCGGATCATCGATGATCACCACTCCGTACAAGCCCCGATCGAGTTGCAGACCCGAATGTGAGTGGTAGAAGTACGTGCCCGGGTCTGGGGCGGTGAAGTCGTAGGTGAACGTGGTGCCTGGTGCGATCGGGTCCTGCGTCAACCCGGGAACCCCGTCCATGTCGTTGCTCATGGCGATCCCGTGCCAGTGCACGCTGGTCTCCTGGGGCAGCTGGTTGTCCACGGTGATCTGCAGCCGCTCTCCAGCTTGGGCCCGCACCAGTGGGCCTGGCAATTGTTGGTCGTATCCCCACGTTGAGACGACTCGGCCACCCAGATCAACGTCGACCGGACGGGGGGTCAACTGCGCAGATACCACCGTTTGGCCGGGGGAGCGTCGCTCCTGCTCAAGCCGCCTCACGAGATCTGACGAGGCTCCCACGGGACTGCCCGTGGCTGCTCCGGAACCAGAACATGCAGTCAGAGCGCCGGCGCCGGCGAGAAGCGATCCGGCCAAGAAAGACCGGCGGGAGACCAGCACGCGCGGCGCACGTCTTAGCGCACCTGCCCGCCCCGTGGCGTCAGCGTTCATCATGATCGGCGTTTCGCGAAGTCGCGGTCCCTACGTGAGATCCGAAAGAGATACCGGAAGAGACGACCCCAGTAGCAGGAGAGTGAGACCCGCGTAGGTGCCGATGCCCTCCGAAAAGACTGGTCGTCAAGGCCAGAACCATCGCCCAGAAACCGAGTACGAACGCGATCAACAGGACGATGTCGATCCAGTTCATACCGTAAAACCACCCCATCAGACTCAACTCCTTGCCTGTATTAGAAACTCGATTCTGCGGGGCGAAATGCGAGATCTGGGTCATCGTTTCGTCAAGATCCGATCAAGGTTCTTTTCGGACAGACAGACTCGACTCGAGTTAGGAGAGACCATCGGAGCACTGTCAGATCGGCAAAGTGGTGTCTGAGACGGCGAAGTCGCGGAGCCAGTACACGAACTGCGTCCATATGCCGCTGAGCAGCAAGATTCCGACGACAATGAGCATGATGCCGCCGACGATCTGAATCGTTCGCGTGTGTCGTTGCAGCCAGCCCACCGTGCGGATGGCTCTCGTCGAACCGAAGGCCACCACGATAAAAGGCAGTCCGAGCCCCAGGCAGTACGCCACGATGAGCAGTACTCCGCGTGCGGCGTCGAGTCCGGTTCCGGCGGCCACCGACAACGCCGCTGCCAGCGTCGGTCCGAGACACGGCGTCCATCCCAGGGCGAAGACGGCGCCAAGTAGCGGCGCGCCCGCCCAGGTGGAAAGCGCTTTCGGCTGCATTCGAGTGTCCCTCTGGAGGGCGGGTATGGCCCCGATGAACACCAGACCCATCAAGATGGTCACCACACCGCCGAGCCGCTGCAGCAATTCTTGCTGGGGGGCGAGGTATTGCACGGTGCCCAGCACCATCGCCGACAGCAGCACGAAGACCACCGTGAATCCAGCAACGAATAGCACCGCGGCGAGGACGACTCGTCGTCGCGATGACACCCGCTGACGCTGCTGTTCAAGAGTGAGCGTGCTGGCTTCGGCGCGGCGTTGCTCGGCGGCCTGCACGGTCACCGCCGGGCGCTCTGCACCCACGATGCTGGCCATATATGCCAGATACCCGGGCACGAGCGGGACTACGCACGGCGAGGCGAACGAGACGAGTCCCGCAAGGACACATGCTCCCAACGCGAGAAGTAGAGGCCCGGAAGCAGCTGTTTGTTGGAACGTCTGGCCAATGGATTGCGCGATCAGCACCGTGTTCATGCAGCGTCGCTTTCAGCAGGCTCGGCCAGCAGTCTCTCGATGACCGGCTCCAACTGGGTGTCGGTGACCTCTGCTAGATATACCGCAGCGACTCGGTGCTGTTTGTCGAGAATCAGTGTCGCTGGCACCACCGAGGTGGGGAAACCATGTAGCGCTGCCACCGCGGCCTGCGATGGGTCCCAAATTGAGGGATAGGTGACCCCGTTGTCCTTGATGAAGTCGACAGGCTTTTGCCGATTCGGGTCGCGCAAGTTGACGCCGAGATTGGTGAACCCTTGCGCCTGGTACTTGTCCTGTAGTCGCTGCAGGTCGTCGGTTTCCGTCCGGCAGGGAGCACACCACTGACCCCACAGGTTGATCAGCACCACCTCGCCAGGAAAGTCTGCGACCGCCACAGTGGCCTCCGGATCTACTACTTCCGGGCCAGACATCGGCGCGATCTTCTGGCGGTCCGCCGGCGGATCATAGAAGATCTCAATCTGGCCGCCCGGGCTGACAAAATCGAACGTCTCACCTGAAGCGACGGCATCAGTGCCGCTAGCGCAGCCAGTAAGTACAAGCGAACTCACCACCACTGCGGCCAGTTGGCATCTTGCCCGTCTGCCCCAGCTACCGGGCTGCGCACCCTTGCCGAACACATTCGTCGTCATCACAGCATCAGCACCACTCTTGCATGCACAGTCACACCGGACGATTGTGCCGCCCCTACCCCATTGGTTCGGTCGGGGTTCGATGAAGGTCTGATCAAGATTCCCAAGAGAAGCTGTGGGCACCGCGAGACCGATGCACAGTGTGCAGCTGACACGAGAACCGGATTCCGAGTGCAAAAAAGGAGACCCCCATGGCGCATGGGCATGGTGGACACGGGCAGGTGCAGGCTCGTGGGTGGGGCATGGCTATCTCGGCTTGGCTGACGGGAATCTACTTCGTCATCGAGTTGGCGATCGGGCTGTGGACCGGCTCGGTTGCGGTGATCTCGGACGCTTTTCACACCTTCTCGGCGGTCGGTGGTGTCCTAGTCGCCATCTTCGCTGCTCGACTCGCCCGCCGCCCCGCAGACGAAAATCGCAGCTTTGGCTGGTACCGCGCCGAGATCGTAGGCGCGCTGGTCAATGGCGGTTTCCTGCTAATCATGGCGATGGTGGTGATCGTGATGGCTGCCATGCGCATGAATGCTCCGGTTGACCTGCCCACGACGCCCATGCTGTGGGCAGCCGCGGGAGGCTTGCTTACCGAAATCGTTGCCCTGAGCCTGATCTGGAAACAAAGCCGCAGCGACATGAACGTTCGTGGCGCGTTGTGGCACATCATCCAGACCTTCGTCGGCAGCCTGCTCATCATCGTCACCGCACTAGTGATCAAGTTCACCGGGTTCTTGCTGATCGATCCGCTGCTCGGTTTGGCGTTCGGCTTCGTGCTTGTATGGGCAAGCTGGAGCATCCTGCGCGACGCCACCCATCTGCTCATGGAGGGCACACCCGACGAGGTCTACCTGTCTGACGTGACTGAAGACCTGGCAGCGATAGATGGGGTGGAAGACGTCCATCATGCCCATGCTTGGGCACTAACCAGTGGACGTTTCGTGTTCTCCGGCCACCTGCGCACCTCCGCAAGCGCCGATCCGCAGATCGTTCTCCAATCCGCCTCCAACTTGCTTCAGGATCGGTACGGCTTTTTCTTTTCTACTGTGCAGGTGGAGACCGACTGTCCCGATGAGTCTGCGGCAGCAGCGATCGACATCACACGTGCGGCGGGTACGAGGAGGGGGCAGGAGTAAGGACCTTGATCCTGCTTGCGTTGATCGCGGTTTAGTCACCCGGGACGATTGCGGGGTGGCTCCGGCCGGCCCGCGTTCGAACCAAAAATCACGTCGGGGTAACGGTCGGGCGATGCCGTAGATGAATAACAAATGGCGTATGAACTGCTGATTTCTGGATTCTCAGGAAACTCTCCGTGACAGGACGATATGCAACTGTTACCTTTTCGGGAGTCTCCAGTGGTCGTCGGTATGAAGCTGCGACCATCGCTTAAGTTGAAGGAATCAATCATGTCGAGCTCCTCCAAGAGCGTTCCGTTCGCCGATCTCATGGACTCGCTTGGTGTGGGCCACCGCATCTCTGCTGGTGGGCGTCATCGCGCCAACCGATCCAGGGGAGTGGGCCGGATCGCCGCCACCACGCTGGCTGGCGCCGCAATCGCCGGTGGCGCGGCGCTTAGTGTCGCCCCTGTGGCCGCTGCCCAATCGTCTGATCCCGAGCACGTCGGACAGATGGTCGAAGAGGCTGCCGCCCGCTATGGCATCGGAGCTGACGCGGTCCGCCAGTATGCAAGTCAGGCCCCCGGGCTGAGCCAGGCGCTCGGATTCGACACTGCTCAGTCGTCGTCTTCGGCGTTTTCGGTCGCCAGCCAAGCTCACAGGCCGACTGATGGAACGATCACCTCTGGCTTCGGCTCGCGGTGGGGCGCTAACCACAATGGCACCGACATCGCTGCGCCGATCGGCACACCCTTGTATGCAGCCAAGTCCGGCACGGTCGTGGCCTCCGGCCCCGCTTCCGGTTATGGGTTATGGATTCGCATCAAGACCGATGACGGCTATCTCTTGGAGTATGGCCACAACAATGCCAACTACGTCACCGAAGGCCAGCAGGTCACCGCCGGCCAGGTGATCGGTGAAGTCGGTAACCGTGGCTACTCGACTGGTCCGCATGTGCACTTCGGCGTACAGAATCCCGCCGGCCAGTGGATCGACTCGGTGTCATGGTTGGCCGCGAACGGCGTCGTCATCTGAGGACGTAGACAACGACCTGCTGCTCGACACTTCCGATCCAGGCCCGGATGCCACAATTCGGCACGCAACACGCTGATCTCGCCGGATCGGAACCATCCCTGCCGACAGTGGCGGGAGGCGGGCACGATTAATGATCGCCGGAGCTGGTGCCGACAGGAGGGCCCCGATGCCGACCGTCTTGCCATCACCGCCTACCGTGAACGGCGTGCAGAGGGTCTTTCGCGTGATGACGCCGGGGTGGTTGATTTCCTTCATCGCCGTCGCACTGTTCGTCTATACGTGCTTCACACTGTTGGCGCCATGGCAGTTAGGCAAGAACGAGGATTTGAAGACGCGCAATTCCCAACTTCTTCACAGCGTCGAAGCCGATCCAGTGCCGTTGACGGAATTGACGGCGCGGGACGCGCCGTTGGACGAATCCGAGTGGCATCGGGTCACAGTAACCGGTCGCTATCTGCCCGAAGACGAAGTGCTCTTGCGGCAGCAAGCTGTCGACGGGGAACAGGTTTACCAAGTTCTCACCGCATTTCGGACCGAGGGCGGCGATGATCTGCTTATTAATCGTGGATGGGTTCGCGTTGGCGAGAACAACACGGTGCCGACCTACCCGGCCGCGGTAGCCGATCCAGTGACCATCACCGCCAGGCTCAGAATGCCCACCGACACCCCGGCCGAACCGATAGTTCTGCACGATCGTCACATGGTGCGCTCCATTGAAACCTCGACGATCGGTCGGGTTCTGGATCTCGATCTTGCTGGCTATCATCTCCAGCTCCCCGGAGGTCAACCAGGATCACTCGAGCCAACTCCGATACCGGAAGTCGAGGCGGGTTCGTACCTGTCCTATGGGCTTCAATGGCTTGCATTCGGAGTTCTAGCGCCAATTGGGCTTGGCTACTTTCTGTGGAGTGAAATCCGGGAGCGGCGCCGCCAACGTAGCCAGGGCAACGACAAGCAAGGCAGCCTAGGCGACGGTGCTGTGGGACCTGGTGACAGGGATATCGATCCTGATGTCGTATCCGGTCATATTGCTGAGGTGGATGCGGCCACGGAGGCAGTGGCCCATGACCGCCTCGTAACGATGACCGTTCGTGATCGCTACGGCACCAGATTTGAGGCTGAACGCCGACGGCGTCTACGTCCGAGAAATAGGCTCGATTACTGAGTCCAATCCTCGAGCTGGCTCTCGCCCTTACCTCGCGGGAGCTCATCAATTTCTCGCCCTCGGCGCCCTGCCCGACATGCTCACGTTGAGCGCCTGCAGCCGGCCCGGCCGACGACGGGTCCGCTCCCGATATCGGCGCGCACTCATGGCCGGGGATCTCAGCCCCGCCGACGGCGGCTAGCAATCCACCCCACCAGCATCGCGAATACTGCGGTGACCGTGATGATGAGTTCAGGAATTGAACGTAATCGGGTGGCAAGTGTGAACTCGGTATTGAGCGGGACCTGTGCGACGAGGGCATCGGCAGTGAACATTTCGGTCTGCTCGAGGACATCGCCATTCGCCGCGATAATCGCGCTGACACCGCTGGTGGCCGCTACCACCACCGTGCGGTTGTGTTCGACAGCGCGCAGCCGCGACATCGCCAGCTGCTGATAGGTCATGTCGGTATCGCCGAAGGTTGCATTGTTCGTTGGTACCGCGATCAACTGCGCCCCCGACCGAACCGACTCGGCCACCAGATCATCGAACGCGACCTCATAACAGGTGGCCACAGCGAGCGGTGTCTCATCGATGGTCACCACACCATCGCCGTTACCGGGCACGAAGTTGCCCGCCTGCGCGGCATAAGGCGAGAGCTTGCTCACGATCGATCGCATTGGCAGATATTCACCAAATGGAACCAGGCGTCTTTTGTCGTGCGCATCGCCAGGTCCTGTTCCTTGCTCCCACACCAGCGCTGTATTTCGGGTGGTACCGGAGCCAGTGGACACCACCGCCCCCACAAGGATCGGAGCGCCGATCGCCTCTGTGGCCGCATCGATCTGTTCTGCAGCGTCGGCATTGCGAAACGGGTCGATGTCTGATGCGTTCTCCGGCCAGATCACCAGATCCGGTGCGGGCTTCACCCCCGCTGCGACCTCGGCGGCGAGAGCGTCGGTACGAGCCACATGATTGTCCAGTACAGCGCGCCGTTGCGCGTTGAAATCCAGACCGAGTCGGGGCACGTTGCCCTGGACTAGGGCAACCGTTTTAGAGGGGGTGGTGATTGGTGCGGTAGAGACGGGTATCGAGCCGAGTGCAGAGGCGGTCACAAGCACCGCCCCGAGTAGCAACACCGAGCGCCAGGCGGAGCGCCGAGCAAGTCCGACGACCACTGCAGCAGTTGCACTGCCCACCAGTGCAACGGACAGGCTCACCCCTGGCGCCCCAGCGATCTGAGCGATCGCCAGCAATGGTCCATCAGTCTGACCGAACGCCAGCCGGCCCCAGGGAAACCCACCGAAGGGCAGGCGCGCTCGAACGGCTTCGGTGGCCACCCAGCAGCACGCGATCCACAGTGCAGCCCCGGGCAGCCGCGCCACCAGTGCGGTGGCCCCAGCGCAGACAGCGACTGCCACGGCCTGTAGCGCCGCTAATGCTAGCCAGGGGACAGCGCCGACATAAACCCCCACCCAGGGCAGTAAAGGTACGAAGAACCCGAGACCAGCCAGGTATCCCAATCCGAATGCGCCGCGCACGCTGATCCCTCGGATCGACAGGACCAAAATGGCAAGACCGGCCGGGGCGAGAAACCACAAGGATAGAGGCGGGAAACTGGTGTACAGCAGTATTCCTGCGCCCAATGACGACACCATTCGACCAAGCGCACGGCCGACGGGGTGACTATTTAGCCACCGCCGGGAAGGCGTTGACTGCGGTTGATTTCGGGTAACCCCGCCCATCCTGAGGTCGACTGCTGGCAGTACCACCGATTGCGGCCCACGGTTCTTCTGTCGTGTTGTCATGTCACGCTCGCGAGGTGCGCTCTCGTCTTCCGCAGAGGTCGCGGGGGGAGCGAATCGAACCCGTTCACGGCCTCGCTGAGTCCACGCGCGCGGCCCCGGAGCGGGGCCCGGCACATGCCTCCGACCGGGACGCACAGAGCGGATCGGAAGCATATCTGCCGGGTCACCCGGCGAGCTGGCCGATCTGGAACTCGGCGAGCCGCGATTGTGGCTGGGACGCTCCACTGTGCTGGTCGGTGAAACTCTCTGTCCCGTCTGTGCCGCACAGCTGCTCGATCCGGTCCGGCCCGCCCGGGTGTTGGTCGACCCACGCGGTGAGGTCGTAGACGATGTTCTCGATCACGGTCCAACACGAGTCGGTCGAATCGTTCTGCTGGACCTCGGCCATCGTGACCTGTTTCTCGGCTCTCTCGCCCGTCTGGAGCTGCTCTGCCTGTTCTGGCGCGCCCGTGTCGTTCCCGGCGCAGCCCACAGCTAGGAGCAGGGCGGCGGTGGAGCCGGAGGCGGTGAGTGTCCTGCGCAGTCTCATTCGATCTCCTCGTATAGTGATCTACCGAAAGTCCAGGCGGCCAGCCACGTACACAGGACCGTGAGCACCAGTGCTACGCCGATGTGGAATGCCAAGGTCGAACTGCCCCCTAAGCTCGCTTGGGCGAACGTGGCCCCGAACAGGACGAGGGCGACGACTGCAGCCCAGCGACCTCGCCGCGTAGCCCACGCGCGCCACCCTAGAACCAGAGCCAGCACGCCGGTGAGGACATGAAGGGCGATGGCGGCCGAGCTGTGGACGTCCAGACTGGTGCCGTCCTGGACCAGCACCCCTGCCGAAGTGAAGAGAAGTCCGAGGGCGCTGACCGTCAACAAGGCCACCGCTCGTGCGAGCAACAACAATCGTCCGGAAATCTGTAAATCTTGTGATCGCGACACTTTCCCTTTCTCGAGCTGCTCGTCCACTTCTTCGTGGTGGGAGGCGGCTGGCGACCCGCCCCACTTGTCCCCCAATGCCGCACGCACTGTCACATCTGGAGATTGTGCTGTGCTGACCTCTTGATTCGGTCGGGGTTTGATGAAGGTCTGATCAAGATCCCGGACGTGACGGTCGCTGACGCGGTGCTGATTTGGTGCGCGGCCAGTTGGGGTGAACCTGGGTGAAGCCTGTCAGGACGTCCAGCTTCCGAAGGCCTTCCCATGTCGCCCACGTAGTCCCTGACACTCGCAACAGGCAGCTTGATGAACGCTGCCAGAGGCTGTGGTCAGAGGGAGACTCTAGGCACGATGCACGCTGGTGGGGGCCGCTCCCGGTCGTTCTTCGACACGGGTGACGAGGCCCCCACTTCTTGCGACGGCGGACTCTGCTCGTCTAAGTTCGAGCAAAAGTCACATCACGAAACCATCACGGTATAGCGGCAGGGGAGACACGGCGACAGTGGAGCGAAGACGTGCACGCCGCAAGGCACACCCTTTAACTGTCGACATCTGGGCGAGTTCTGGTCGCCCTCGAGGTGGCGGTACGCATCGCCAACCCTCCGCCCGGCCCGAGTTACATGATCAGGTCGTCGTCGTCACGGTCGCCGCCGGGGCCATCGTGTCCTCGATAAGTTTTCTAGTGGACCAGCACGCAGAAGCTGGTGGTGAGCACATTCACCTCATCGCGCACGAGGAGTCGATCAGTCCTGCTGGCCAGTCTGGAGACATAGCCCTTCCCCCGGCTGAACTGCCTGGGCCCGTTGCGGTGCAAGGCGACCTCCCGCTGGAGAGCGCTGCCGCCATGGTGTCGTCATTGGCGGCAGGCACCGAAATCGACGCTCGCCGACAAGTTGCCGAGGAGACCGCGCGCCGTCCAACAGCAGCGATGCCGACAGTCGGGACCCTCACGTCTGAGTTCGGCCAACGCTGGGGCTCGCTCCACGGCGGCATCGATATCGCAAACGCGATCGGAACCCCGATCGTGGCGGCCACTGACGGGACCGTCATCGATGCCGGCCCGGCGCAAGGGTTCGGCAATTGGGTCCGACTGCTGTCGGATGAGGGCACGATGACCGTTTATGGACACATGGAAGAGGTTCTCGTGTCCACGGGCCAGCGTATACAGGCTGGACAGACGATTGCCCTCATGGGAAGTCGTGGCTTTTCCACCGGTTCACACTTGCACTTCGAGGTGTGGTTGAACGAGGGACGGGAGCGCGCCGACCCCATCGAGTGGCTCCGGCAAAACGGTATCGCGACCAACTGAGTCAGCCCTTGGAATGAGCCGGGGTCTGCGGTAAGGAGATCGTGAATCGGGCGCCGCGGCCGAGCCCGTCACTGTGAACGCGGATATGGCCTTCGTGGGCTTCGACGAGTGCACGGGTGATGGTGAGTCCGATGCCGCTTCCTCCGTGTGCCCGGTCGCGTGCGGTGTCGACGCGGTAGAAGCGGTCAAAAATGTGGTCGAGGTGCTGCGCTGCGATGCCTTCTCCAGTGTCGGCGATAGTGATCTCCACGTTCCCCTCGTGTAGGCGACTGGTGACGGTGACCATCCCACCTGAATCGGTGTGGCGGAGCGCGTTGTGCAAAAGGTTGGTCAGGACCTGGTTGATTCGATCACTGTCGACAGTGATCGGTATTGCCTGATCAATACGCGCTTGGAGCATCACATTCTTGTGCGAGTACTCGGGGCGCAGGGCTTCGATCGCGGCCGCGATAATGCTGCGAGTGTCGGTACCGATGGGGATGAGACGCGTGAGGTGTTCTTCGGCTCGGGACACTGCGCTGACATCGTGAGCGAGCCGGCCTAGCCGACCAGTCGCGGTACGCAGAATGCGCAGCGTGTCGTCGTCGAGTGCACGGACACCGTCTTCGATCGCCTCAAGGTGGGATTCGAGCGTGGCCAGGGGAGTCCGCAACTCGTGTGCGAGATCTGAAAGCATCCGTCGGCGTGTGGTTTCGGTGGCATCTAGTCGTCGTGCCAGTTCGTTGAAGCTGACGACAAGATCGTCGAATTCACGACCTATTCTCGGCTCGTGCACTCGTGAGTCGTATTGTCCACCGGAGATCTGCTGGACTGATCGGGTGACCGGGGTGATCGATCGTTGAACGCGGCGGGCGATGTAGCCGCTGACAGCCAGCGACAAGATCACCGATACCGCCAGTGCGATCGACCAAGACAGCATCATTGACGAGTTGAATGCCTCCTCCATATGGGCTGCTTCGGAGGAGTTCTGTGACAGTCCGGCCATCTCCAGATGCTCGTGGAAGATCCCGGGGGCAAGTATTGCGGCGACGACCCAGGCACTGACTGCGAAACCGATCATCACAAAAGCGAGCGCCGCCAGTAGCCGGGTACCGAAGGTGGCAGTGGTGAACCACCGCTTGAGGCGCGTCACGTTGTCACCCAGATCGATCCGGCTCACTGACCATCTCCGGTGCGGTAGCCGACACCGCGGACGGTGCGGATGTACGCGCCCCGGGACGCAGTGTCTCCGAGCTTGCGTCTGAGGTGCGCGATGTGGACATCAATCAGGTGCGTGTCGCCGACCCAGTCAGGCCCCCAGATGGCACTGATCAACTGCGTCCGGGACAGCACCAAGCCGGGGTCTCGCGTCAGTGCCGCCAAGAGGTCGAACTCGGTCCTGGTCAACTGAACCGGGGTGGTGTCGACGGTGACCGCGCGGCCTTCGACGTCGATCGCCAGTGCCCCAATCCTTCGCAGCTCTCTGCGTTCGGAGGCCGCGGACGGGGAGCGTAAGGCTGTAGACGATCGAGGACGGCGCAGCATGACTTGGATGCGGGCCATGAGCTCTCGTGGGCTGAACGGTTTGGTCATGTAGTCGTCGGCTCCCACGGACAGTCCGATGAGGGTGTCGACCTCCTCGGTGCGGGCGGTGAGCATGACGACATACGCATCGGAAAAGGTGCGCAACTGGCGGCACACTTCGACGCCGTCCAGTCGCGGAAGGCCGAGGTCTAGCACGACGACGTCGGGATCAATCTGCCGGATCAGGTCGACTGCATCCTGCCCGTCGTGAACGATCGTGATGTCGAAGCCCTCGCGGGTCAGATAGGTACCGATGAGATCGGCGAGCTCACGCTCATCTTCGATGACCATCGCCCGCAGCCCTGTGGTCGCGCGCGTGGTCGGTGACTCACCTTCAGGTCCGGCGTCTCGAGAATCGGATGTGAACATAAGGCCTCAATCATCGTCGTAGGTCTGCCACTGGCGCCTATCGCATGCTTGATCTTGATCAGACCTTCATCAAACCCCCACCGAATCAATGGGGTCGGCGAAGGACAATCTCCAGATGTGACTATGCGTGCTACAGCGGTGCTGATGATGCTATGAAGCCGGTGACGCCCCACCGAAGCTGCCCCTCGTTCTGGTTCGTCGCACCGGGAACGGCAGAGGGGACTCATATCAGTGCCTAGGATGGCTCCGGTCACCGCGTTCCTGCGGAACTCATGGCGCACTCTCACCGCGATGCGCACGGCATTGATTCTGCTATTTCTGCTGGCAGTGGCGGCGATACCGGGGGCACTCCTGCCGCAGCGCAGCCTCAACCAGGGAAACGTCAATCAGTACATCGCGGACAACGGCTGGCTGGGGGAGTTCTTCGACAAGCTCCAGCTGTTCGACGTGTTCTCCAGCTGGTGGTTCACAGCCGTGTACGTGTTGCTGTTTATATCGCTGGTGGGCTGCCTGACACCGCGGTCGATTGATCTGGTCAAACAACTCAAGGCCCGGCCGCCGCTCGCCCCGCGTAACCTTGCGCGCCTGCCGCATCATGCGGCGTACCGGACCACGGCCACGCCGGAGCAGGCCGCGGACCAGGTCCAAAAGAGCCTCAAGGGCTGGCGGGTCCGTCGCAACAACGGGGACGGTCGCGTGTCGGGCAGCATCGAGTTGTCCGCGGAGCGCGGGTATGCGCGCGAGGTGGGCAACATCGTATTCCACTTCGGCTTGCTGTTCCTGCTGATCGCGTTCGCGGCCGGCAAGTTCGTGTACGCGGAGGGCATGCGGGTGATCATCGCCAACGAGGAAGCGCCGGCCTTCTGCAACACCACGCCTAGTGCGTACGACTCGTTCCGGGCAGGTCTGCTGGTAGACGGCACTGACTTGGCGCCGTTCTGTATCAAGGTCGAAGACTTCCGTACCGACTATCTACCCAATGGCCAGGCGGAGATGTTCACCTCCAACATTCGCTTCAGTGAGGAGGTCACTACCACCGATCCAGACACATGGGATCCCTACACGTTGCAGGTCAACCACCCGCTGCGCATCGGCGGTACTCGTGTTTACCTCCAAGGTCACGGCTTCGCGCCCACGTTCACGGTCACGTTCCCCAACGGCGAGACCCGTACAGACACAGTGCAGTGGCAACCGACGGACCTGTTGACTTTTCTCTCCTCCGGCATCATGCGCTTTGATCCGCCAGCCGGCATGTACCCGGACATCGACGATCGCCTTGAGCAGCAGATCGCCATCCAGGGGCTGTTCGCACCGACCGCCTCGTTCGACGGCAACATACTCAGCTCCCGTTTCCCGCGGATGGACGACCCGGCGGTGGCGATCGACGTCTACCAGGGCAACGCCGGCCTGGACAATGGCGGCGCACAGTCGATCTTCTCGCTGGACCCCGACCTAATGGAGTCGGGCGCGTTGGAGCGTAGGGCCCGCGTCAACCTCATGCCCGGCGAATCCACGACCCTGCCCGATGGCACCGAGGTTCGCTTCGATGGAGCCGACGAGTTCATCAACATCCAGGTCTCGGAGGACCCTACTCAGATCTGGGTGGGCGTGTTCGCTGCCGTCATGGTGGGTGGACTCGTCCTGTCGTTGATGGTCCGTCGCCGAAGGATCTGGGCACGGGTCATTGTCGACGGGGCCCAGGCGACCCGCGTCGACCTGGGTGGCCTCGCTAAGACGGACAGATCGGGCTGGGGCCGGGAATTCGACGACCTCCGGGACCGGCTGGCCACCATTGCTACTGCTACACCCGTCTTGCCCGAACCTAGCGACACTGCATCTAGTCGAGGCGCCGACCCCGACGCTTCGTGGAAGGACAACATCCGGTGAACACTGTAATTCTCGCGCAGGGACTGCCTGTCAACGAGACGCTCTCCACCTACAGCGACCTGGCGTATAGGTCCGCGTTCGGTCTATACGTGCTGGCGCTTGTCGCATCGTTGATCTACTACGCCGGATTCCGGGTAGCCAAGGTGACTAAATCAAGCCGGAACCTAGTGGGTGCCGGTGGGCCCGGGCTCACAGAATCAACCTCTCTCACCGACACCGGAGACGAGGACCGTGAGTCCGCAGGCAGTGTCCGCTGGGCACGGATCGCACAGCTATTCATCAT
Organism: Dietzia sp. IN118; assembly: GCF_032905965.1. Classification (NCBI taxonomy): domain Bacteria; kingdom Bacillati; phylum Actinomycetota; class Actinomycetes; order Mycobacteriales; family Dietziaceae; genus Dietzia; species Dietzia sp. IN118. The sequence continues at coordinate 1,113,900 of NZ_JAUMSR010000001.1, forward strand.
CATCGCCTTCCTCTTCCAAGCGGCTGCGCTGATCCTGCGCGGGGTGGCCACAGGTCGCTTCCCGTGGGGCAACATGTACGAGTTCATTCTGGCCACCACGCTGCTGGGAGTGGGCGCCGGGCTGATTTTCCTGCGCAAGCCGGCCCTACAGGTGGCCTGGCCATTCGTACTGGTACCGGTTCTGATCCTGCTGTTTTTCGGCGGCACCAACCTGTATTCCGAAGCCTCTCCCGTCGTGCCGGCACTGCAGTCGTACTGGCTGCCCATCCACGTCTCGATCATCTCGCTGGGATCGGCCATACTGCTGATATCCGGCGTCGCCTCGATCATGTACCTGATCCGGGTGTGGCAACCGCAGGGTCAGGAAACGGGCTGGAGCTCTGGGCTTTCCCGCCCACTACCGCATGCCGACACTCTCGACCGACTGGCCTATCGCACCGCTGTGATCGCATTCCCGATCTACAGCGTGGGCATCCTGCTGGGCGCTGTCTGGGCCGAGGGCGCGTGGGGTCGCTTCTGGGGCTGGGACCCCAAAGAGACTGCCTCCTTCGTCTCTTGGGTCCTTTACGCCGGCTATCTGCACGCCCGCGCCACCAGTGGCTGGGGCCCCAAGAAGGCCGCTTGGATCAACCTCGCCGGGTTTGCGGTGCTCATCTTCAATCTGTTCTTTATCAACATCGTGGTCTCCGGTCTGCACTCCTATGCTGGCCTGAACTGAACGGTTGAGGAGCACTTCGCAGCCTCGATATCTGCTTTAGAAAGCGCAGCATCCAACTCCGCGAAATGAAAGAAACGGGGCCGGCTATCGCCCCGGTCCGACTCGGGCAGGAGACGCTTTTTGGCACCGTGCGAGGCGAGCCGGGTAACCACACTGGGCTAGGTGGAACCGTTCGCGGCACCTCGGGGAAGCCGGTGGCTCCCTGAGTCCGACTACGAAGAGATCGGCAGAACGAAACTGTGAGCTCCCGCAATGAATCCGAACTGACCGGCCGCCGTGTCCGCCCGGCCACCTGGGCGATCCTGGCGTGGATGATCATCATGATCGCCGCCATCCTGGGGGCGTGGAAGGGGTCGGAAGCCCGGTTCGGTGTGCTGTCGGAGATCACCGTGGCCACCGACCGCAGCACCGTCAAGGCTCTGCCCTTCACCGCGACCGACCTGGACGGCAACTCCTTCACCAACCCGGTGCCCGAATTCGTGGTGCGCAGCGAGCACACACTGACCGTCCGATTGTCCACCGAGCTGCGCGAGTCGACGATGAACGTCTACGAGGTGCGTCAGGGCGGTACCAACGAGTACATCGTCGAGGCTGGCGGTGCCGGCGAGCTACTCATTCCGGTGAGCACCCCAGAGCATGGCCCCATCGAGGGCCTAGCCATCCGGTCGGTCCCGATCTTCTATGACAAAGCCGGTGAGCCGTCGATCCTCAACGGCGAATGGTCCGTGTCCTTCGTCTACGAGGACTGAGCGCCCCAGTGGCGGCAGCGGTATCGGCCTGACCATCACTCGCGCACTCGTCGAAGCCCACGGCGGGAACATTCGAGCGCACAGTGACGGGCCCGGCCGAGATGCAAGTTTCACTGTCGAGTTTCCGAGCTCTGGCCGCTCTCCCACTAACCGAGCCGGCATTTCCGGCGCGCAAGTGGCCGGGCCCGGTCTGATTTGACCGAAGAAGGGAGTCAGCTTATGTGTCGACCGACGTGGCGCTACCGCCTGCTCTACCGTGCGCGGACGGCGCCTTGCCCACGGCCGGGACCGGCGACGGAGGACGATCTCGTGCTGCGGTACGCCACGATCGCTGATCTCGGCGCGACCGCGCAGTTGCACGTTGAACAGCTACCGGCCGGTTTCTTCCCCGGCCTGGGGCCACGATTCATGCGTCGCTGGCACCGGACCTACCTTGATTCCCCGCACGGCGCGGACGCCTGCTTGGCAGAAGAGGCGGTTGCCGACCTGCGGAACTGCATCCGTACCAATCTCGACTGCGCCGATGTCTGCGTCGCCACCGCTTCCGTCCTGAGTCGCCGAACGGGCAGCAACCTGACCGTGGTCACCGAGTTGCTCAAGGCCTGCCGTGCCGCGTGCGCTACTTGCGCCGAAGACTGCGAGGCTCACGCCGACATGCACGAGCACTGCAAGCTGTGTGCTGACGCCTGCCGTCGTTGCGAAAAGGCCTGCAGCGACCTCCTCAGCGCCATTGGCTGAACCCGCGGCGCCGCTGTAGTCGTTGCTCGACTGGGTGTGCGACTTAGGTCCTACGGCGACAACCGACGATCTAGGGGGTTCTCTCCTATAAGCGGGCTCTCCTGTACGGCCCCCGGCTCCCTCCCGCACCTACTCGACGCCCCTTCCGGCTGGGGAAGGCTGCCGCTCCCAGCCCTACAGGATCCCGGGGCCGTCGAGGGCAGCCCACAGGACACCGGCCAGGACGCCCAGCGCCAGGCTCGCGGTCGCGGCGACCGCGGCCGTGACGGCCGGCCAGGCGGCCATCCCGCCGCGTCCGGGGAACTCGGCGGCTTGGGAGTCGGGTCGGGCGAAGACGGGGGCGAACCAGCGCAGGTAGTAGAAGAGGCTGATCACGCTGTTGACCACCACCACCAGAGCCAGCCACCCGTGACCGCCGTCCCAGGCGGCGGTGGCGGTGGTCAGTTTGCCCACGAAGATCGCCAGGGGCGGGGTGCCCACCAGCCCCAGCAGCGCCACCAGCACGGTCAGTCCCAACCTTGGGCGGGAGCGGGCCAGCCCGCGGTATTCGGCGAGCGTCCGGTGCTCGGGCAGGGCAGCGGTCACGGCAAAGGCGGCGACGTTGGTCACGGCGTAGGCGGCCAGGTAGAACAACAGCGAGGGCAGGGCCAGGTCGCTGCGCCCGGCTGCGGCCACGGGCACCAGCAGGAACCCCACCTGCGCCACGGTCGACCAGCCCAGTAGCCGGCGGGGATCGGTCTGCCAGTAGGCGGCCAGGTTGCCCAGGAACATCGAGGCGGTGGCCAGTAGGGCGGCGACGAGCAACCAGGAGTGCTCTTCGGCGGAGACCGTGGCCACCAACCGGTACACGGCCACCAGCGCGCCCACCTTGGGCACGGTGGTCAGGAACGTGGCGGCGGTGACCCCGGAGCCCTGGGCGGCGTCGGGCACCCAGAAGTGCATCGGCACCCCGCCGGCCTTGAACAGCAGCCCGGCCAGCACCCCCAGGATGCCTGTCCCCACGGCGGCGTCCGGTGCGGTGGGCAACGCCTCCCGGAGCAGGGCGTAGTCGGTGCCTCCGGCCAGGGCATAGAGCACGGTGACGCCCAGCATCAGCAGGATCCCGGACAGCGCCCCCATGAGGTAGGTCTTGACCGCCGCCTCGGCGCCCAAGCGGCCGCCGGTGAGTCCGATGATCCCGTACAGCGGGATGCTGGCCAGCAGGAATCCCACGATCAGCACCAACAGGTCGGTGATCCCGGCCAGGACCATCACCCCGGCGGTGGCGAAGAGCAGCAGGGCGTAGGTGTCGGATTCGCGCGGGGAGTCCTTGAGCTCCCCGGAGGCCACCCCCAGGATCAGCAGGGTGGCCAGGGTGGCTATCACCCGTGCGGCGCCGGTGGCGGTGTCCACGGCAAAGGTACCCGCAAAGGCGCTTTGCGCAGGCCCGGCCATAGCCACCGCGGCGGCGGTCGCGGCGCCCAGTAGCGCCAGGGCGGCCGCGGCGCGGGCGATCCACTGGCGCTGCCGGGGGAGGAACGATCCGCCCAGTAGCACCGCCAATCCGCCGGTAAAGACGATGATCTCGGGCAGCAGCAGCCCGGGGCTCATCTGCATGGAGGCGTCCACGGGTTACCGTCCCACCAGTTCCACGAGGGCGGCCGAGCTCGGCTCGATCACCCCGAGCAGCACCAGCGGCAGCACTCCGATCAGCACGGACAGCGCCAGCAGAGGGCCGGCCGACCACAGCTCGTGCGCCCGCAGGTCCGCGAACCCGGGGGAGCGCCCGGCGGCGGGCCCGGTGAAGACCCGCTGCAGGGCCCGCAGGAACAGGGCGGCGGTGATCACGATGCCCACTAGCGCCACTGCGGTCACCGGGGCCACGGCCACGCTGCCGGCGAAGATCTGGAACTCGGCTATGAACCCGGAGAACCCGGGCAGGCCCAGGGAGGCAAAGGCGCCGATCGCGAACAGCGCCGCGTACCGCGGGGCGGGGCCGGCCAGCCCGCCATAGGAACCCAGGTCGTAGGTCCCGGCCCGGCTCTGCATGACCCCGGCCAGCAAGAACAGGGCGGCGGTGATCAGTCCGTGGCTGACCATCTGCACCATCGCGCCGGTGACCGCCACGGACCGGGCCTGCTCGGCACCCTCCACCAGCAGCCCGGCCGCACCCAGGGCCAGGACGATGTAGCCCATGTGGTTGACGGAGGTGTAGGCGATCATCCGCTTGAGGTCGGTCTGGGCAAGCGCCACCAGTGCGCCGTAGAGCACGGAGACGATTCCCACAGCCACGATCACCCAGGCCCACGCCCGCCAGACCTCGGGCAGCATCGGCATGGCGATCCGCACGAAGCCGTACGCGCCCATCTTCAGCAACACCCCCGCCAGGACGGCCGAGCCGGCGGCCGGGGCGTCGGTGTGGGCCGGGGGAAGCCAGGTGTGGAACGGCACGGTGGGGGTCTTGACGGCCAAGCCCACCAGGATCGCCGCCAGCACCAGCCCCCCGGCGAGCGGCTCACCGGCCAGCGGGGGTGCGGCGACCAGCTCGGGGATGTCAAAGGTGTGGGGCGCCGAGAACACATACAGCCCGATGAAACCCAGCAGCAGGGCCAGCGACCCCAGGAACGTGTAGAGGAAGAATTTCAGCGCCGACCGGGCCGCATTGCCGTGGCCCCACCCGGCGATGATGAAGTACATTCCCACGATCGACAGGTCAAAAAAGACGAAGAACAGGATCAGGTCGGCCGAAACGAACACGCCGAGGCTCATGCTCTGCAGGAACAAAAATAGCGCCGCCTGCACGCGCGGCCGGTCCGAATCCCGCAGGCAGTACACAGCGCACGCCAAGAACACCACGACCGTCATCGCCACCAGCGGCAGGGACAGCCCGTCGATGCCCACGTGGTAACTGCTGCCCACCCCCGGGATCCACGGCACCTGCTCCTCGAACGCCAGCCCGTTCGGTCCCGGGTCCTTGTAGCCGGCCCACACCACGGCAACCAGCAGCACTTCCAGCACGCTCACCGCGATCCACGCCCATCGCGCGGCCGCCGGCCCGATCGCCGGCACCGCGGCCAGGACGGCGGCGGCGGCCAAGGGGAGAAAGACGATCAGACTGAGCATGCTCATCCCATCACTGCGTAGACGGTCCAGGCCACCACGGCCACGGTGAGCACCGCGACGGCCTGCAGGAGGTACTGGTGGACGGCCCCGGTCTGCGGGGTGCGGGCCAGGTGCCCGAGTCGGCGAACCCAACCGGCCAGGCCCTCGACGGCGCCGTCGACCACGGCGTCATCGAGGCGGGCCGCGCCCTGCCCGGCCGTATGGGCGGCCCGTGCGGCTGCTCCGACTCCGGCGTCGAGGACCTCGTCGTCGAACCGCGCCACGGACCGTGCCAGCATCGGGACGGCCCCGGCCACGGAGGTCACGGCGCGGTCCAGGACCGCGTCGTCGAACCGGGCCAGGAGGTGCGCCAACCGCATGACGGGAACGACGACGACAACGTGCGCAGCAGCCTCCAGCCCCAGCCACCGCTCGGCCCACCCGAGTTCCGGGGCGCGTAGACGTCGCATCAGCAGCACCACGGCCAGGGCGATGGCGGCCGAGACCACGAGCTCGAGCGCCGTCACCTCGCCGTGCCCGCCCATCGCCTGGGCGAGGGCGCCGCTGAGCGGGGGCAGCGCCAACACCGACACCGCGGCCGCCCCCGCGGCCAGCACGACCAGCGGGGCCTGCTCGAGCGCCCCCACCTGCCCGGTGCCGAGCTCTTGCGTTGCGCCGACCTCCCGCCCGGCGGTGGGCTCCTCGACCCGGGCCTGGGCCCCGCGGTGCCAGATCGTCCATAGGACCTTGCCGGAGTAGGCCGCCGACAGGGCCGCCGCCACCAGTCCTGTGGCGTAGAGCCAGGCCGAGGTCTCCAGGGCCCCAGCCAGCACCGCGTCTTTGGTCGCCCACAGGGACAGCGGCGCGATCCCGGCCAGGGCCAGGGCTCCCACGGTCGCGGTCACGCCCACCACCGGCCATCGGCGGCCCGCCCCGCGCAGTTCCGTGAGCTTCTCGGTGCCCAACGCGGTGAGCCACGCCCCGGCAGCGAGGAACAGCAGTGCCTTGGTGGAGGCATGAGCCACCAGTTGGGCGGCACCTCCGCTCACCGCGCCCACTCCGGCGGCCAGCACCACAAATCCCATCTGCGCCACAGTGGACGCCGCCAGCAACTGTTTGAGATCCCGTTGGGCCAACGCCACGATCCCCATCGCCACCGCGGTCAGTAGCCCGATCCACGCGGCGGCCGGGCCCGCCCACCCGGTGGAGGCGAGCAGCGGCTCCACGCGCAGCAGCAGGTAACCGCCCATTGCCACCATCGCCGCCGAGTGCAGCAGTGCGCTGACCGGACTGGGGCCCTTCATCGCGCCGGAGAGCCAGAACGAGAACGGCAGCTGCGCGGCCTTGCCCAGTGCCGCCACCATGATCCCGGCCGCCACCACGTGCCGCCACGGGCTCTCCACCGCCGGCAACTCGGACAGGCCCATACCGGCGCCGCCGGCCAAGGCAGCGCCGGCGGCCAGGTAGAGACCCAGGTCGGCGGTACGGGTGGTGAGGAAGGCCGTGAGCCCGGCCGAGACGCGGTCGGTGTCCCGCCACCAGAACCCGATCAACGCGTACGAGGTCGCGCCCATCAACTCCCAGGCAAACAGCAGCGCTGGCAGGCTGGCGGCCGAGGCCGTGATCAGGGCCGCGGCGGCGAAGAGCAGCATCAGCCCGTGGAAGCGGGGCCGGGCCGCCCGGATGTTGCCGGCCGCAAAAACCAGCACCAAAAGGGTCACCACTGCGACCATCGGCAGGGTCAGCGCCGCCAGGGCGTCGACCTCCAATGCCACGTCGACGCCGGCGATGAACGGGAACGCCACCGCTGGCCGCGCAACGGCGACGACAGCCGCCAGCAGCGCGGTCACGGCAGCGGTCGATACCGCGATCGGGGCCGCAACCCGCTCCGCCCGGGTCAGCGCGAGCACCGCACCCACGGCAGCCGGGAGCACCACCAGGGTCAGCAGCAAGGTCTGGTCGGCGGTCATCCGGAGAGATCCTCGGCCATGTCGGTCATGTCGGTCTGCCGCTTGCGGTGCAACAGCGTCGCCACGGCAAAGCCCATGGCCATCTCCACGGTCATGGCCGCCAGCACCACCAGCAGCAGCACCTGCCCGGAGGGGCCCGGGGCCAGGAACCACCAGAACCCCGCGGCGGCCAGGAGCACCCCGTTGATCATCAACTCCAGGCCCATCATCACCATCACCACCACCTGCTGGGACAGGGCCCCGTAGAGCCCGACGGCGAACAGGGCGGCGGCCACCACCAGAACGGCCTCCAGGGTCATCGACCCACACCTCCCGGCTGGGGGTCGTCGGCCGGGCGGCGCCGCAGATCGTCGCCGAGCCGGTCGTAGCGGGTGCGCCCGGCGGCCAGGACGATCCCGGCCACGATGGTGGCCACCATGACCGCGCCCACCACGGCCATCACCAACATCTTTTCGCCCATGATCTCCAGGCCCAGCGCGTTGGTGAGGTCCTCGGGTGGGGCGCCACGTCGCTCGGGCCACGGGATCAGCAGCGCCCCGGCGGCCAGCAGCACAAAGACCCCGACCGAGGTGCCGATCGCGGTCTTCTTACCGTGGGTCATGTCCATCGGCATCAGCGCCGGGTTCATGCCCATGAACATCACCATGTAGACCGCCATCACCGCCATCTCCATGACCATCATCAGAATCGTGATGATGCCCAGGTAGCTCTGACCCAGCAGCAAAATCATCACCCCCACGGCGATGAACGATGCCGCCAGCGCGTAGGTGGCCCGGGCCATCGAGTCCACCACGAACACGGCCGTCCCCGCGGTCACCGCCACCACAGCGAGTACCCAGAACACGATCCCGACCAGCACGGCTCAGCCCTTCCAGACCACGACGAGGGACACAAGCAGATCCTGGGCCACGACGGCCGGGAGCAAGACAGTCCAGCCGATCTCCATGAACCGATCCGGTCGCAGCAGCGGAAGTTTGCGCCGCGCCCACACCAGAACCGTCAGCACCAGCGCTGTCTTGACCAGCACCCACGCCCAGTCGGGCAGGACGGGCCCGGCACCACCGCCGAGGAAGAGCGGCACCGAGAACGCCGCCCCGGCGGTGAGGAACAGGTAGCGCCCGGCCTGCAGGACCAGCCGATCGACCCCCGAGAGTTCGGCCGTCACCCCGCCGACGATGTCCGCGGACAGGGCCGGGGCGAATGGACCCCATACAGAGAAGCCGGTCACGCCGATCAGGAAGACCAGGAACGCCACCGGCATCCACACCACAAACCACACGCCGTCCTGCGCGGCCGCGACGTCGCCCACCGCCAGACTGCCGGCGGCGATCGCCGGGGCCACCAATGCGAACATCAGCGGCAGCTCATAGGCCAGCCCGTGCGCGAGGAAGCGGTAACCGCCCACCAGACCGTGGATGGAGTTGGCGCCCCACCCCGCCAGCCAGACCAGGGCCCACACCATGACGTCGACGGCGTTGAACCACACGACTCCCACGTCGAGGTCCGCCAGTGTCCAGCGGCCCAGCGGGATCACGGCGATCATCAGGAACGCCCCGACCAGCATGCCCGCGCCGCCGATCCGCCACAGCAGGGTGTCCGCGGCGACCGTCGTGCGGCGACGCTGCCGCAACAGACGGGCCGCACGGGCCAGGGGAGTGGGCCCGCCACGACCGCCGCCCCGCGCCGGCGACGAGAGCACCCCGTCCAGCGCCACCGCGAACAACGCCAGCCCACACAGGATCACCCCGGCCAGCACGGCCCACCCACCGGACACGGTCGTCACCACGGTCTCAGACATGCCCCACCTCCCGGACGGCAGGATGCGAGCCCAGATCAAGGCTCGCCACCGCCAAGCGCACAGTGCCCAGCTCCAAACCGGTCACCAGGTCCGGCACCACCGCCCACGGCACAGTTAGTTTGTCCGCAGATTCCTGCGCTGAGCCGCCATCCGCCCGGTCCGGCGTTGCGCCGCCGACCTCGACGCGGATCCGTTCCAGTTGGGCCAGCAACCGGTCGTGGGCATCCCCGAGGCAGTGCCCCGGCAAGCCGTGGCGCTCCAGATCGGCCGGGCCGAGCGGCAGCACGCCCCGCAATGACCAGCGCAGCAGCCGCGACCTGCGAACCTTCCGGTGCAGACGCTCGACGGCGTCACGGGCGGCACCGGGATCGCCCGTCAGAATCCCGTCCCGGGCACGGCGGGCGCAGTCCGCCAGGTCTTCGGCACCGGCCAGTGCCAGCAGTGCCATGACCTGATCACATTGGGTCACCGTGGCAGACGCGTGGTCCGTGGGCCGACCGGGTGCTCCGGCCCTGTGCTCCGTCGCGTCGATCACCGAGGCGGTGGCGTCGACGACAACGTCCCCCTGTAGCGAGCAGTGCAGCACGAGCCCGGCCGGCCAGAACGGCAATACCGGACCGAGCGGCAGATGGAGAACATCCATCTCCAGGCCGTCGCGGTCCTCCCCGCCTTCGGCCAAGGGAATCCCGGCGGGAGCCATGTCCATATCCCCGTGGCCTTCATGGCCCTCGTGCCCGCCGTGGTCTGCGTGGCCCTCGTGGCCACCATGCCCGCCATGGTCTTCGTGGCCCTCGTGCGCCTGGCGATCCGCGTGCTCTTCGTGGTCCGAGTGTCCACCGTGGCCCTGGTGTTCCTCGTGTCCTTCGTGACCCACGTGCCCTTCGTGCCCTTCGCCATCAGCATTGTTCGCGTGATCGGACATCGAGGGCTCCTGCGCCCGTTCGCGGGCGTCGGTCCGGTGATGGGAAGTGTCGAGCAGGAGCGCAGTGGCATTGTCGAGGGCGGGAACCACCGCTCCGGGCGAGGCGATGCCGATGCGCACCCGAGGGCCGGGCATCTGCTCCCAGAGGCGGTTCGCCAGATCCGACAGCTCAGGGCCCGGCGCACCACACACGACGAGCACGTCCCCCTGAGCCGGACTACTGGCTATCCGCCACCCGCGACGGAGTAGCTGTTGCTCAAGCTCCATCCGAGTCGCCCACTGGCCCGGGGCCTCGACGACGAGCACCCGGGTGGCCTGGACGGCGAGGCGGGCGAGAAACGGGCTCAAGCCCATCGGAATGCGCCTTCTCGCCGTGCCCAGGCCACGGCGACTAGCAGGGCACCAAGGAACAGGAACATCTCCACCACCGCAGAGAGCCCCTTCTCGATCACCACCACGGCCCACGGGTACATAAAGAGCATCTCGACGTCGAAGGCCAGAAACACGATCGAGGCGAGGTACCAGCGTGCGTGGAACCGCGACAGGGCGTGCTCCTGCGGTGCCCACCCGGATTGGGCCGGCAGGACTGTCAACGGGTCGGAGGTAATGCTGGCCACGCGGTGGAGTGCATAGAAGAGAGCAACGACAGACAGCGCCACCAGAGCCACGGACACGATCCCTGAGGACATGACGGTCTCTCCCCTTTCTCGCGGTCGAACATCGAGGCCGGTCGCTGAGCGGTGGGAGTCACCTTAACGGATTACCGCGATCGATAATCTCGTTCCAGCTCGGCGGTCAGCCGTGACCGGGGCCGGCTCCGCAGAGCAGCAGGAAATGATGGGCGCTGTAGGGCACCGGCAGAGGGTGCTTTCAGGGGCCAGTCCGAAAACCGCGGTTCTCCGAGCCCGATCGACCAGCCTCGGGCAACGTGTCCTGGGGCGCCCACCTCGCTCCCTCGGTGCCAAGGTCAAGATCTCGTGAAGAAACCTGACGACTCGAATCATGTACCCACCGGGGGTATATGATTCTGGTGTGGGATCGCCCCACGGCGTTCGGCGAAAGGATTAAGACGATGACGGCCACCACATACCAAGTTCAGGGGATGACCTGCGGGCATTGCGTTTCATCCGTGAAAGCCGCTGTTGGTGCATTGCCCGGCGTGATCGGCGTCGAAGTCAACTTGCAGGCAGGAAGTATGACAACGACCGGAACCGCGACTACCCAGGCCGTATCCCAAGCCGTGGCCGACGCCGGATACGCGATAGTCTCCGCAGATCAGACGGTCGGTGTCTCCTTGCCCATGGCGAGTGGAACGGGTGGCTGCTGCTGCAGCTGACGGTTGGCCCATTTCGGCCCGATGACGCGATGAACCACGTTCTCGAGCGAACACAGCATTGGCCGGGTGGGCACCCTCGCTCACCCGGCGCTCGACTTCCAGCCGCAAGTCATTGAGAGATGTCCGGGTCGGCATGTGGCCCGCGCGCGTGTGGCCCATATGGTGGCGCCGAGGATGATGGGGGACATGAACTCTTCTGCCCGTGCGCTCGGAACGACAGAAGTCGCCGCACCGACGCCACGTCCGGCCACGGGCTTGCGGGCGATGGTTGTCGAGGACGAGCAGTCTTTGGCCGATGTCGTGGCCACCTACCTCGAACGCGAGGGCTTCGAGGTGACGATCTGCGGCGATGGTCTTCAGGCGGTGACACTGGCCCGGCAAATCGACCCAGACGTCATCGTCCTTGACCTTGGCCTGCCCGGGCTGGACGGGGTGGAGGTCTGTCGAAGCATTCACGGCGTCCATCATCGTGGCGTGGGGGTTGGCGGTGACCATCGCAGTGTTACTGGCGCTGCTGGTGAGTTGGTATCTCACCCGGAGAGTTCAACACTCCGTCACCGCCGTGACCTCCTCGACTGCCGAGATCGCCAGTGGACGCTACGACACGCGGGTCGTTAGCCCAGGCCTGGGCCGCGAGTTCGACGATCTCGCCGACAGTGTCAACGAACTCGCCCGACGGCTCGACGCCACCGAGACCACCAGACGCAGAATGCTGGCCGACCTCGGACACGAAATGCGCACACCCCTTGCCACACTCGACTCCTACCTCGAAGCCATCGACGACGGCATCCACACCTTCGACGACGACGTCCGAACCATTCTGTGGTCGGCTACTCGGCGGCTGGAGAGACTCGCCGCGGACATCGTCGACGTCTCCCGCGCGGAAGAACACCTCACCCGCCTTCGCCCCAGTCCGACCACTACTCGGACGCTGGTCACCCGTGCGGTCGACGCCGTCCGAGAACGATACGAGAACAAGGGAGTCCAGCTACACACCCACGTCGACGACGCACCGGTGACGGTGGACACCGACCGCATCGGACAAGTGCTGGGCAATCTCCTGGACAACGCACTTCGCCACACCCCCGCCGGCGGCACCGTCACCGTCATCAGCGGGCAGGTAGGGCGCCGCCACGTCGAGATCACCGTGTCGGACTCCGGCGAAGGAATCGCCCCACACCACCTCGACCACCTCTTTGACCGCTTCTACCGAGCCGACACCTCACGCGGCCGCCACAGCGGCGGCAGCGGTATCGGCCTGACCATCACTCGCGCACTCGTCGAAGCCCACGGAGGGCACATTCGAGCGCACAGCGACGGGCCCGGCCAAGGTGCGAGCTTTACTGTCGAAATTCCAAAGCCGGACTAAAGACGACTCAGGTGGCCGCCGGGCCGAGGGGGTCAGGGGCGGTCATGCCAGTACGCCTGAGAATCCGTCGGTGGCGTCGAGGTAGCCGACATCGCGCAAGGCCGCCTCGAGAACCCGGACATACGGAAGATGCAGTTCGGTAGCCATGCCATCGAGAGTCGCTCGGGCCGGCAGGCCGCGCAGACCGCGGGTGCGCCACAAGTACAGATTCTGGCGGGTGATCCCGATTCGGCGGGCCAGCTCGGCCTCACTGACGCCGTAGGTGTGCTTGTGAGCATCAATGAGCTCGACCAGGCGAGAGGTCTCCATAGTCCCGAGTATTCGCCTGCGCTGAGTATGTCGTCAAGTAGTAGTGGACGCTCTCGACAAGTACTACTTTACATAACGTCTGGTTACCGGTGTCGTCCCGCCGCCAGTCGGAGAGGGCGCCCGCTGGCTCGACCTCGTCAATGTGTCAGCGCGATTCTGTGGCTGGGACGAGCTGGACTGGAGCCTGCGAGTGGAAACAAAGGGTCCTGCCTCGACTTGAGGCAGGGCCCTTCCTTTTTCTTCGGCTAGTTCAGTGAGCGGCGTCGTACGCCTCGACGATGTCGGCGGGGATACGTCCACGGTCAGAGACCGTGTGCCCATTGGCGTTCGCCCACTCGCGGATCGCTTTGGTGTCGGTGCGCCCGCCCGAGGTGCGGGCGATCTGCTTCTTCTTGTCGCCCTTCACTCTGGTCGCCGCTGACCGGAACGGTTCGATCGCATCATCGAACAGAGCGGCGTTTTCGGCGCTCAGATCGATGCTGTAGTCCTTGCCGCGGTAGCTGAACTTAATCGACACGGCCTCGTCTCGGTCTAGTTCCTTACCGTCGAAGTCGTCGATGAAGACTGCGGAATATACGACTGCCATTGTTCTCCCAAAGATTGTCAAGGTGCGGGACTAAGTATCCACACTTGACGATCTTGGTCAATTTTTCAGCAAGCTAGGAGTGGCAATAAAAACAGCTTCCCCAGTATGGCCAGTGGGCTATCTCACAGCTTGGCGATATCTGGGGTTGTTCCGCACGTCCTCGGTCGGCTTAGTGCTGCTGAACGGTTTTTTGCGGACGGTCGGCAGCAGCGTTGTCATCAGACCACTTAGAGCGTGCCGGCAACCGGAAACTCACCACATGCCGGTTATGGTTCCCAGCATCTCTTCCCAATGCCGCAGCGGCAGCAAGTGGCCCTCGTCCCGGTAGAGTTATTTCGACAAGCGGGGTTCCGGCGTGTGTTTGTCGCTGGGTCATGATTCCTGCCGGGCTCGGTGCAGTGTCGCGTACATAGCCAGCACGTTATTGACGCGAGGCATCGTAGTCGAGATCCGACCACGCATACGGCAGGGGTGGAGGTCGTTTAGAGGGGATTGCAACCTCAGACACTGAGATGAGGTTCGGCGCCGCACCAGACGGCGTTCGTATCGTGTGGTGGCCGACTCCGATCAGTTCGGTGCGCCGTTGTGCGACTGCATGTCCCACCAAGGTGAGGCGATCTCCGAATGATGAGACCTCAGCGCGGACCACTGCCCCATGTCTGACGGTGGCCGGCGAGCAGTTTGTGCTCGCAACATCAATTAAGTCCGCCCGTTCAGCCCAGATATTTAGCACGCGGCTATTAGGGGACTTGCCCCCGGTCGTGATAAAAGCCAGTCCCACTCTCAGCTCATTTGTCACGGCAGAGCGGTGAATTGGGCCGAACACACTGTAAACACCAAATATCGGGCTACGGAATTGAACTGTCCATTGCTCGCCCTTCGAGTGCGCCTCGATCAAGCTCAACATCTGGTGGACCGGGCGCCGCTTCGGCGGCCGGAGCGCGGGTAGCGGGAGTGGCGAGTGCACCAAGGACCTCGAGACGATCGTAGCGAAACCGGACACTAGTGTCCTATAGTATCGCTGAGGGGCCCTCGGGTGCCAGAAAGGGTCGTGCCGGTCGCTCGACACGGTCGATCGACGGCGATAATGGGCCTGTGCCTATCTCGGATCACAAGTTTTCGCCCATGGAGCTGCGGGAGAGGGAAGTCGTGCGCCGAGCCATCGGAACGGTCGTAGCCCGGTTGCGGAAGGCGGCCGCGCTCTCTCAGGTCGAAGTTGCCGAACAGGCGAACATGAGCGAGAGAGAGCTTCGACGGATTGAAAAGGGAGTCGGCGGAACCCCGCTGGATCGTCTATGGCCTCTAGCCCGTGCGATAAATTCAACGCCAGAAGAAATCGTGCTTGAAGCGCAGAAGCTCATAAGCGCCGACCCAGAACTCGGCTGAGAATACTAATGGGCCAGCCGCGACTCGTTTGATAGGCCGACCCAGTGGCGAGATTTGGCATGGCTGTAGAGATTGACGATCGTGGTCTGCACCCACCAACAACTTTCAGCTAGAACAGTCAGTACCACTGACGGCTAGGCTGTTCACTCCGTCGCGGCCTCCGGCAGGTTGCAGGGCGAAATCCTTGGGCTGATTGTTCGACACGCGCTGGTAAATAATTGGTTGACCAGCCTGCGTGGTGCTCAGGGTGGCGGCACCGATGTGAGACTTGGCGAGGGACGGTAGGTGAGGGCCGCGAGCGTCACTTGCGCGGCCAGCACCTCGTTGAGGGCTTTGAGTTCTTGAACTTCGGCCGTGAGAGACTCCACCTTTTCCGTATTGTCATTTCGGGTTCGGTCTCTATTTGCAGATTGATAAATTTCGATGAGTTCTTTTAGGTCGAGGTGTTTGTGGGTAAGCGCCGTTCGTGCGAGACCAGCTTCCTGGGCTATCGCTTTGACTGATAGCCGTCCCGAACTACTTTCGGATTCACCTTTCAGGGTCCGAATGAGCGCGGCAATGAGTTTGTCGCGTTCTTCTGCATCATCACCGCGTCGGGTCATGAATTGTTCTCTCCTTGTTCGTGTCGGGTGATTTCCTTGGTAAGTTCGTCCGCGATTTGCTGGTTGCGCGCTGCCAGCGGGGCGGGTAAGTAGTCGATTTCAGCGAGTAGTTGGTCGCGTTGCCGCGTCTTCTCTTGGAAGTGGCGGTCGAGCAGGGCGATGTTGGGGCAGCCGCGTTGGCAGTTGGTGAGGTCTGGTGTCCCCGAGTCGCGGTTGGTAGTTCGGGTGGGGTGGCAGAGGGCGGTGGCGGCAACGTACGAGCAGACGTTGTGGGCGTGCCCGTTGTCGTGAATGAGAGTGAGTCCGGATCGTTTGAAACGCTCGAGTGCTGCTTCGGTTTTGACCTCGCCGGCGAACTCGGCAGCAAAGGCGGTGACGCCATCACGGACGCGATTCGCGGCCGGGCCGCTAATGGCAGATCCGCCTTCGAGTTCTTCGGCGAGTAGCGTGAGGTCGTCCCAGGAGCCGAGGAGGGCGTCTAACTCCACTACATCGGGGAAGCCGGACTCCTCGCGCCCCGCGTAGCCGAGGGAGACGACGCTTTTGACGTGCCCGTACTGGATGCCGAGCGCAATCTCACCGCCGGGCTGGTTGGCGATGTGGTAGGCGAGCGTGCGTCGGAAGCGGGTGGTTCCGATAAGCAGGCGAGCGGCGTCACCGGATTGGTTCTCGGAGAGGATGCTGGTCGGCCCGGAGATTGGAACGACCGGGTCTCCGTTCTGGGTAGCGTGGGCGTTCCAGAGCGTGATGAAGCTGCCGAGACTAATACCTATGGAGGACGTGGTGGCTACTTCGCCTTGCCGCTGTTGGCCTTCTCGTGGGCGGCGGTTCCAGGCGAACAAATATGGGGTGTCTGGTCTCGCGAGCTGTTCGAGCGCCTCAATCGCGCGGGCGGCGGGCTCGATGGTCACCCACGGCTGGTCGCGTTGAGCACCTTGACTGAGTTGATCACCGTACTCGTCGCGGAGGCCCTTGAACTCGCGGCCGACGATTGTGTACTCAGCTGCGGCGCTGGCATTGCTGGTGACTGGGTTGTAGCGGAGGCAGCCGCGTTGAAGGTGCAGGACCTCTTGGGGGCGCATGCCGGTGAAGTAGGAGATGAGCACGAACGCTGCCGACCGCACGCTGCCTGCGTCGTAGGACTGGAGCCAGTTGGTGGCGTCCTTCCATTGTCGGGCGTTCTCGGCGGAGAGACGGCCCGGTGGGAGCGTGATCCCTTGCGCCGTGAACCATGTTTCAGCGGTCTTCTTAATGCCGCGACGCCCGACGGTGAGTGTGCCGTCGAGATAGCCGCTGATGACGGTGTGGGCGGCAACGATGAGCGCACTGATCGCCTCAGGGTGGAACGGTTCGGTTTTGTTCTCGTACTCGACTGGGGCAGGACCGAGCCACCGGCTATATTTCGCCGAGAACCATGAGGGTGCGGTGAACGCGTAAGGCGAGGGCAGGTCGACATTGTGGGCCCACAGTCGCCCTAGGTGGACTAGTTGCGCAACCTTGTATGAATAGGCGCAATCCTCGCGTGCACCCACGTGCTCGCCGTACTGGGTCCAGTCGTCGGTGGTGAGGTCTGCGATGCTACTGAGTCCGTGTGCGTCGATCCAGTCCAGCAACAACTTCATGGCGTGGAACATATGGAGGGCGGTCCCGGCGGATGGGAACCGAGACTTCATAGACGTGGTTCGACGCTGAGTTTCCGTATTGAGGACGTTGTAGAGGTAAACCTTCGCCGCTTCGCGATGACGGGGCCGAATGGCAGCGAAGTTGATGTTCAATGTGATCTGGTTCTCGGAGAGCGAGAGGTAGTGGAGCGGCCACACGTCGTCGCCGAAGACTGGCTCCGGTGCTGCTTCGGGAGTCCGGTGGTGACGGTTGGCGAAGAGTGGACTGGTCAGCAGCGGGACGACCGGCGTGAGCCCGACCGTCCGAGTCGCAGCAGTGTTGACGGCGGGGTTGGTCATGTGTCCCAAGTCCTATTCATCAGTCGATTGACCTGGTCCCGGTCAGTATCGGTGACATCAGCGCGGGCAGCGAGGAGGTCGCTGTTCGAGAAGTGCCGATTGGGGACTAGCAGCGAGGCGATGCGGGCATGATGAGCCGCGAATCGCGAGTCCCAGAGGTGTGCTGGCGTGACAGCGCGCAATCCCTCCAGGTGGTCGTGGAGGGCGACGACTCGAGGGAGGTGTCGCTTAAGGACCACCGCGTTCGTACACGCGAAACAAGTCAGGAAGGACGCGCGGCACGGCTCATGAGTGTCGGGAGCATGCTCGTGGTCAACGCAGGCCGAGGCCACTGTGTCGCGCGCACCTGAGTTCACGTCCTCAAGCACGCCGCGGAAATCCGTAGGGAGGTCGTCGACCGTCGCCGCACCGTTCACGACTCGCGCCTGCACGGCGTGGAAATGGTCTTGAAGAACAGTGGCGATGACTGGCTGCACGGCCTTCTTCACCGTCGGATCGTTGAGGTTGTAGTCGATGTTGGTGTTGAGGCTATGACCTTGCGGATGAACTTGTGTGGCGAAGTAGGATCGCAACCTGATAGGAGTTGCAAAGTCCAGTTCGGGGTGTTCACCGCGCCAGGCCCTGAGGTATCTCGCTATCGTGTGGGTATTCGCGTCTACCAGCACGGTGAGCGGGACTGGTCGCGCGTTCCTACCGATCGCATTTACTTGGCCCGAGAGGGACACGAGCACCGCGTCAGTGGGGTAGCCCACCTCTTGTAGCGTGCGCCGCGCCCCGTCGGTGAGTTCGAGAATCATCTGAATCAGGCGGGCTTTGGATCGAGGGCCGTTGTCGGTGTAGGTCTCAGTCCACTCGCTGACGACGCCCCGTCGCGGTTTGGTGAGCCTGACGCGAAGATGGAGCGGTTCACTGCCGTCACGGGCGTCCACTCGGTTGACGTCGCTCACGCCGAGAGTGAGGGCGGTGCCGAGGTTCCAGCCGCAGGTGATGATCAATGCGAGGAGCGCGGCAGCGACTTCGGCGGGAGTCGGGTAGAGGTTCTCCCACAGCGGAAAGAGCGTTCGGTTATTGGTTCTCGAGTTCGGGTAAAGCCTGCGGTACACGCTCGGTGGCACGCGCCGCTTACTCGGGCTCCCGGGGCTGCGGTCTGCTACATCGCCGGTGCGGGCCACCTCGTCGAGGAACTGGGCGTACTCGTAGTCGGGATGGCGGTCGTCATACTCGCCACGCTGATAGGCGTCGACGACGTCCCAGCCATGCTTCACACGGGTGAGGGCATCACGCACGTTGTTGACACAGGTGAGTCGTAGCAACTCGATTTCCTCATCGGTCAACGCGTCGTCAGAGGCCTGCGGTTCCGGTCGCGGCGCAGTCGTCGATTCAATGACGTGTGCGCACTCCGCGCTGATGCCGGGAAGTGTGGGCAGGATGACTCGAAGAATGCGGTGCCGTCTGTAGCGAGTGTAATTGGTCCACAACATCAACCGTTCGCGGTACATCACCCCAGTCAGGTCACTGGCATTGACGACGCCGAGGTCGGAGAAGAACGCCCGGACTGCCGTCAGAGCTCTACCCGTCGTCGCTTTCGTGCCCCATGACCCCGAAGGCCCAGCCATGTCGATGAATCGTTCCATGAGTGCTTTTCGCAGGTTTGGTCCGACGTCAACAGATGTGAAATCGAGCTCGTAGGGCCGTCCGCGTGACGGGGTCACCCGGAGGCCGTCATTGACTGCTTCGCATCTCATGCGTCTGCCACCCGGTCGTCTAGGGCAGCGACCTGCGAGAGCGTGTGGTCGAGGGACAGCGGAGCACCCTCAGCGGCCCGCATGAACCACTCCCACTCCAGGGCCAGAACGGGTGCCAAATAGTAATTCCGAGTGGTCTCGACACTCCGGTGCCCCAGCAGTGTCTGGACTCGCAGCCAGATGTTTTGGCTGCGCACCATCGAGTCGAACGCGCCGGGCGTTAGTGCACCACGCTGGCACATTTCCATGTGTGCGGCGAGCGCAAACACATACAGCGCGAACGAGTGGCGAAGCATATGTGGATGAACCCGAATCGTTGTGTCATCGAGGACCGCGAGACCGGCCCCCCACGCGCCGCGAGAACCCGCCGTTCGGGCGGAAGCAGACTTGAAGACGGTGTTCCAGTTGGAGACGCCGACAGGCTTCCCGCCCGTCCCGAGCCACACCATGAGAGGACGCCGACGCCCCTCCTCATCCAGTGCGTACATGCGTGTGCGCTGGGCGAGCGTGAGGTCGTCCAGCCGCCACCAACGCTCTTCACCAGCCCTTGCGGGTCGGCTCACCAGGACCTTGGTCGGAATCCCTCCGCGGCGGGAAATCTCTTTCAGGATCAGCGGGTCCGCGTCCTGCTCGTAGATGCCAGACCGAAGGCCGAACGCCACCTCGACCTCACGCGCCCCGGTGACATATGACGTGATCGACTGGTGCGTCGCGCGGTCCAAGTACATCATCCGGCCCCGCGACGGGCTCCCTTTCGACAGCGAAGCTGGCACCCGCCCAGAGACCAGTCGCGTGCTGAAATCAGCGCTGGGAATCTCAAACGTCAGCAGCCCAGCACCTTCAGTTCGTCGCAGGCCAGTGTGGTAAAGCAAGTCCGCGTACGCGGTGTTCCTCTCACGCATCATCAACGATTCGCCGCGAGCTGATCCAATCCCCAGCAGGCCCTCGGACCGCCAGCGGTCGTACGCCCGGCGGGTCAGCCAGTTGACGTCCGCTGACAACTGTCCTTTGGTGGCATTGATCCGTCCCGACGGCACTGGATTGCCGGAGATAATTCCCAGACCCACAGCCACGTCGTAAAGCGAGCGAATGGCGACCAGGTTGCGAGCTAGCGTTGATGCAGATACCGGCTCCGCCGGAATATCTCGCAGATCATCATCGCCCGAGGCACCAAAGCGACGCCGGTCCATGAAATCGTTAATCTCAGCGCGGCGCACCGCAAGCCAGTCATTCCCCGGACCAAGCCATCTGAAAAAGAGCGCCACATCTGACGCATAAGCGGAAGCTGTATTGACGGAGTGATACCTCCGCGCCCACTCGGCAACCGCAGGATGAATATTCCCGTTGGCAGTCACCGGAATATAGAGGGGAGCCTTCCGGCGAAGAATCCCAGCCGCCTGGCTCATTGTGGATTCCAGCCACGCAGGCCGGTCAACCATGTCCGACAGCACGCTCAGACGAACGGTCTTCACCTGCGCGAGGTTCATGGGTTGCGAGACGGTCATGTCAGCCAGCGTAGAGCGCACCCAACAGTCGCCGGTTACTATATAAGGAGTGACCAGGCGCAGACCTGATGGTTCCGGTGTGCGCGGCCCATCGTCTGCTCGGCCAGCAACCCCGAGTATCGGGCCTGGTGGAAGAAGCCCCTGCGCGGGGTGGCCGTGGCGAACGAGCCGTCGGCGAACTGCTCCCGGGCCTGCAGGTTGATCGCGGTGGGGGTGTTGAACACCACCACCGGCGTCTCGCCCCGCTGGAACCGCATCCGCTCGGACTCGGCCTGCGGGTTCGAGCCGTAGATCCGTGCGACCGGGATCCCGTCGGCCTCGAGCATCTCGGCCACCGGGTGCGCGGCCGTGGACACCATCTCGGTGGCGATCAGCACTTGGTAGCCGCGCTCGAGTTCGGCCTTGGCCGCCGCGACCGTGTGCTCGACCCGGATCATCGACGCCTTCTGACGCAGCCTCACCAGTGCGGCCAGCCCGCGGGCGACGTTGTTGCCCGTCCGGGCCAGCTGCATCTCGCGTTGGAAGTCGCCCCACTCAAGCTCGTAGGCACGCCACTGGTCCGGGGTCAGCTCCACCAGGTCCACGTCGAAGGGCGGCGGCCCCCACGGCGCAGACCGGGTGAGCATCAGCGGCGGATCGTGCCGCAGCAGCATGTCGCGTACGTCGCTGATGGCGGCCTGCTGGGTCGGGAGCGACTCCTTGGCCTCCGCGCTCCACGTCCACTTGCCGTACGAGGTCTCCAGGGGCACGCCCCGCTCGGCCAGGGCCCCACCGAAGTCAGCCCACCGGGCTGGTGGATCGCCGTGCACCTGCGCGTACAGCGACGACAGGTAGCCCCACTCGCCCGGGTGATGCCCCGGGGTGGCGGTGATCGTCAGCACGAACGGGGCCTTCTCGGGCGGTCCGTCCATGCGGGTCAGTCGACGCATGTAGCTGGTCCGCTTGCTGGCGTGCCGGAACTGGTGGGCCTCGTCGATCACCGCGACGTCGACCTTGAGCCGCGGCCGCCCGTTCCGGGCCATGAGTTTGCCGAGGCTGTCGGAGGACATGATGATCCACCGCAGATCGTCGTCGCCCAGTGCCGCGATGGTGCGCCGCCACGACGGGATGGTGATGCGCGCCGGCCGGTCCACCGTCACCAGGATCGTGCGGGCACCGCGCGTTGCGGCGATGGCCTTCGCCGCGGCCACCGCCACCAGCGTCTTGCCGGTGCCCACATCGTTGGCCAGGTGGACCTGCCGGAACTGTCGCTCGGCGGCGGCGACTATCGCGTCCACGTCCGCGCGTTGCTCCGGCCGAAGCGACATCGACGCGGCGGTCGCGCCCGGGCCCTCGCTGCCGTTGAGTTCGTCCTCGAGCCACCGCAGGTAGGAGTACGGCTTGCTGGCGTAGGCCTCAAGTGCGCTCGGCAGGGTGGTGCCGACGAAGGCGTGCGCGGTGAGCGACTTGTAGTAGGTCACCCCAGCCGGCATCCCGCCGCCGAGCCCTCCCCACGGGAGCTCCAGCAGCCACACCCGCTGACCGGCCGGGATCGACGGAACCGCCGGCGCCGCGCTGGGCCTCTTGGCCGGCTTCGCCCGGGGGGAGGTGGGCTTGCTCCTGGTCGTGGCCTTGCGCGAGCTCGTCTTGCGCTTGGTGGTTGCCTTGCGCGCGGACCGGGCCGCCATCAGATGCCGCCCCGGTTGCGGGCGGTGATGAGGGCGGGTGAGTCCACTGAGTCCTCCTGGGTGGTCCTGGCGGGGTCGGGCTCACTCTAGGGGCCGGGTACGTCACCGACGGCGTCCGATGGTGGGCATCCCGCCGGGCCGCCGGGCCGCCGGGCCGCCGGGCCGCCGGGCCGCCGGACCGCCGGACCGCCGAGCCGCCGGGGCGAGCGTGGGGAGCCGGCGTGAGTCCGCGTGGCGTGGACGGCGCTTGGGTCCGATGACGACGACGACAACCCGCCGCGGCCGGAACTCTGGCCGGGGCCCGTTGGTATCCGGGCACAACCAGCACCCCAACAACTAGTCGATCAAGTCGAGATAGGTTCGGCGCGCTTTCATTGCGCGGATCGACGAATGGTCATGAGGCGGCGGCCCACTCTGCGAGGGCCCTTCGGATCGCCTCTGATCGATTGAGGTGCTCCCGATCCGCTCGGGCCATCACCGCCTTGAGTTCGGCTTCTGTCAATCGGACCGGAACTACTTGGGCCGCGTGTTCTGCTCGGGCCGGGCGACCCTTCCGCTTCTTCAGCCAGGCGGGGTCGTACCCCTCCTCGGCCTCGGCAACCCAGGCGTCGAGCTGTTCCTCCGAGACGGGCTTGCCCTGAATCTTCCGCTCCATAGGCAGTATCGTAATACGAATCAACCGGTGCTGGAAGGCGGCAGTTCGCGGTCCGGCCGCGGGTCGGGCGGGCGCTGCTGCGACCTGAGTGCAGGTACGCGCGGAATGGACCAGACCGGGCGCACCTCCGGGCCGGCGGCGTACATAGGGGACTCACCACCCGGGAGGGGCGAAGGCCGGCCAGGCGGGGGCTGGGTGAGCGCCCCCGGCCCAGCCTCGTCCCGCCCTCTGGACCGACGTGGAACAATGGCCAACGGACTGCGCCCGCCTAGCGGCGCCGGCCACGCACACGAACCCACGAACTTCCCCCAAGGAGCACAGATGGCGCTTATCGAGCAGGTCGGAGCCCGGGAGATCCTCGATTCGCGAGGCAACCCCACCGTCGAGGTGGAGGTGCTTCTGGACGACGGCTCGTTCGGCCGCGCCGCCGTGCCGTCCGGCGCGTCGACGGGCGCCCACGAGGCCGTGGAGCTGCGCGATGAGGACGAGCGCTACATGGGCAAGGGCGTCACCAAGGCCGTCGAGGCCGTGCTGGACGTCCTCGCCCCCGCGGTGATCGGCATCCCCGCCGAGGATCAGCGCGTCGTGGACGAGGCCCTCCTCGACGCCGACGGCACCCCCAATAAGTCGACCGTCGGCGCCAACGCCGTCCTCGGCGTCTCGCTGGCCGTGGCCCGCGCCGCCGCCGAGTCCTCGGGCCTCGAGCTCTACCGCTTCATCGGTGGCGCCAACGCCCACGTGCTGCCGGTGCCGATGATGAACATCCTCAACGGTGGCGCCCACGCCGACTCGGGCGTCGACGTCCAGGAGTTCATGATCGCCCCCATCGGCGCGCCCACGTTCCGTGAGGCCCTGCGCATGGGTACCGAGGTGTACCACCACCTCAAGACCGTCATCAAGGACCGCGGGCTGTCCACCGGCCTGGGCGACGAGGGCGGATTCGCTCCCTCCGTCGAGTCCACCACCGCCGCGCTCGACCTCATCGCCGAGGCCATCGAGAAGGCCGGCTACTCGCTCGGCACCGACGTCGCGCTCGCGCTGGACGTCGCCGCCACCGAGTTCTACAAGGACGGCAAGTACCACTTCGAGGGCAAGCAGCTCTCCGCCGCCGAGATGGCCGACGTCTACGCCGAGCTCGTGGGCAAGTACGCGCTGGTCTCCATCGAGGACCCGCTCGACGAGGACGACTGGGACGGCTGGAAGACGCTGACCGACATGATCGGCGACAAGGTCCAGCTGGTCGGCGACGACCTGTTCGTCACCAACCCGCAGCGCCTGGCCGAGGGCATCGAGAAGGGCCTGGCCAACGCCCTGCTGGTCAAGGTCAACCAGATCGGCACCCTCACCGAGACGCTGGACGCCGTGGACCTGGCCCACCGCAACCGCTACGCCTCGATGATGTCGCACCGCTCGGGCGAGACCGAGGACACGACCATCGCCGACCTCGCCGTGGCCTGTAACTGTGGCCAGATCAAGACCGGCGCCCCTGCCCGCTCCGAGCGCGTGGCCAAGTACAACCAGCTGCTGCGCATCGAGGAGATGCTCGGCGACGCCGCCCGCTACGCCGGCGCCGAGGCGTTCCCGCGCTTCAACGCCTGACGGCACCAACACCGCCCGTCGGCAGTCCACCGCTGACGGGCACGTAGTCGGAAAGGAAGGCGCATGGCCCGCCCGCCCCGCCCCTCGGACCGCCGGGGAGACGCACGCGATCGTGCGGCGTCCCGGCGGCCCGGGGAGGCGTCGGGTGCCATCCGTCGCCGTGCGAACGGGACGGGCCGCGGGACCGCCGCCGACCGGGGGAGTAGCACCGGCCGCGGCCCGGGTGCTACCGGCCGCGACGGGGTCGACGGGCAGGCCGGGGCCGATCAGCCTGCCGACCCCACCCGCCGCGAACCGACGCGTCGGCGGACGCCGAGCCGCGAACGGGACCGGCCCGTCCCGGCCTCTGCCCGCTCCGGCCGGGTCGGCACCACCGCGCATCCGGAGGCCCACCGCCTCACCACGCGGACGGACCTGTCCGACACCCTGCTGGGCCCGCGGAACTACACCCCGCGGCGGATCGGACTCCTCGCCGTCGTCGCCATCATCCTGCTCGTCACCGTGTCGTTCCCGCTGCGCAATCACTACCAGTTCCTGCGCGACGAGAAGACCGTGGCGCAGGAGCGGGCCGCGCTGGAGGCGACGATCGCCGAGCTCGAGGCCGAGGAGCAGATGCTCTCGGACCCGGCGTACATCGAGCAGCAGGCCCGCATCCGCTTTGGCGCCGTGAAGCCGGGGGAGACCCCGTACCGCGTGTCGATGGTCGACCCGATCGAGCAGGCCGTGGCCGAGCAGAAGGCCGCCGAGCTGGCGGCGCAGCCGTGGCAGACGCGCGTGTGGAACTCCATCGCCGAGCCGGCCGAGCCGATCATGCCGGAGGACTCGGCGGTGCTCGAGGGCACGTCCATCCCCGGCGGCCCCGACACCCCGCCGGTGCCGGTCGTGCCCGGCGTGCCCGGCGCCGATGACCCCGCCGCCCCCATCCCGGGCGGCGTCCAAGATCAATCACAGGAGGACCCCCCAGCGTGAGCGCCGACCAGAGCGTGTCCCAAGCCGACCTCGACGCGATCCAGGCCCAGCTGGGCCGGCCGCCGCGCGGGGTGCTGGAGGTGTCCTACCGCAGCCCCGACGGCCGGCCCGGGGTGGTCAAGACCGCGCCGCGGCTGGAGGACGGCACCCCGTTCCCCACGCTGTATTACCTCACCGATCCGCGGCTCACCGCCGAGGCGAGTCGGCAGGAATCTGCCGGGATCATGAGGGGTATGACGACGAGGTTGGCTAACGATCCCGAGATGGCGGCCAACTATCGGCAGGCGCACGAGCGGTTCCTCGCGCAGCGCAATGAGATCGAGGACCTGGGCACGGACTTCTCCGGGGGCGGCATGCCCGAGCGCGTCAAGTGCCTCCACGTGTTGATGGCGTACGCGCTGGCCGAGGGTCCGGGCGTGGTGTGGCTGGGCGATGAGTCCGTGGCGCTGGCCTGCGAGGCCGGGCTGCGTGGGAACGCTCTTCCCGGTGACTGGCCGACCCCCGAGGAGCTGGGCATCCCCGACTACAAGGACAAGGAGCACGCGTGACCACGTCTGCCGGCATTTCGGCCCCCGGCGCCGTCCGCGTGGGGGCTGTGGACTGCGGCACCAACTCGATCCGCCTGCTGGTCGCCGAGGGCGTCGCCGGCCAGCCCGGGCTGACTGATGTCGTCCGCGAGATGCGGATCATCCGACTCGGCGAGGGCGTCGACGCCACCGGGCGGCTCTCGGAAGGCGCGCTCTCTCGCTGCCGCACCGCGCTGACTGATTACACGGCCACGATGGCTGAGCTCGGCGTGCAGTCGGTGCGCATGGTGGCCACCTCCGCCACCCGCGATGCCCGCAACAAAGACGAGTTCTTCGGAATGACCGCCGAGGTGCTCGGCAAGCACTTCCCGGGCGCGCAGGCGGAGGTGATCTCCGGGCAGACCGAGGCCGAGCTGACCTTCGCTGGCGGGGTGTCGGACCTGCGGGCCGAAGACGGTCCGTTCGTGGTGACCGACCTCGGCGGCGGGTCCACGGAGATCGTGGTGGGCGAGCTCGTCCGCGGCGAGGTGAAGCTGCTCGGGGCCCGCAGCCTCGACGTGGGCTGCGTGCGGCTCACCGAGCGGGTGCTGCACTCGGATCCGCCCACTGAGGCCGAGATCGCCGAGGCCCGTGCGGTGATCGCTGCCGCGCTGGCTGAGGCCGGCGACGTGCCGATGGGACGCGCTGCCCGCTGGGTGGGCGTGGCCGGCACGTTCACCACGCTCTCGGCGTTGGCGCAGGGGTTGGGGGAGTACGACTCGGAGCGGATCCACAGCAGCGTCATCCCGCTGGATCGCATGCGCGCGGTCTGCGACCGACTGGTGGCCTCGACCGTGACTGAGCGCCGCAGTTTGGGGCCGATGCACCCGGGCCGCGCGGACGTGATCGGCGGGGGCTCCATCGTGGTCCAGGCGCTGTGTGATGTGATGGCAGAGCGCGCCGGGTTGTCCGAGCTCACGGTGAGTGAAAAGGACATCCTGGACGGCATCGCGATGTCGGTGCTGACCCGCCTGGCCGGCTAAGTCGGTCCTGGTGCGCTTCGCGCCACCCGGCCCCGCTCCGGCGGGGCCGGCAAGCCCCCATAGCCCAATTGGCAGAGGCAGACGGCTTAAAACCGTTTCAGTGTCGGTTCGAGTCCGACTGGGGGCACTCGGTTATGATTAAGTAGCTTTTCTACTTGGCCGCTCGCCCAGAGGGACGGTCGATTTAACTCTTGGCACACACGAATCGTGCAGCGATCCCTTTGGTCCCCGAACGGTGACAAACGACCTTTTTAGATATCTGCAAGCTGAAAATGTCGTACGTCGCTGCTGTAGTAGAAGCCGTAAAAGAGGCAGTTTTGAGTCGAGATTCCGCGCCGTGGTCGAGCGGCGCAAAGCGCCCGTCAGGTAGGAGTGCAACAGAGATATGACAAATTCTCGTACCCCTCAGAGCGATTTCGCCCTCGGCACATTGAGGACGACCGCCAGTCACACCATCGGCATCCCTCACCTCGTCGAGTTGCTCCGCGCAGTGCCCTCGCATGCCGCTACCGACAAGTACCGCGAGGCTGTCGTTGAGGGCAACGTTCTCGGTCGCCCGACGCTGTCTGGCCGACAGCGGTCATTTCGCCACCTGCGCGAGCTTTACTTCCTGGACCCAGCTCGCCCGGAGTTCGAGGCGCTGCGGCACTTCTGGGCTATCGATCCGTCATCGCACCCGCTCCTGGCGGGGCTGCTAGCCTTCACCCGCGACGAGGTGCTCCGCGCCTCGTTCGCCGCGATCGCGGACCTTTCGGTGGGATCAGGCGTGACATCGGCAGATTTCACCGCCGCGGTAGCCGCGCAGTTCGGCAACGAAATGTCGGAGTCAACCCTCGGAAAGACAGGCCGCAACACCGGTGCCTGCTGGACTCAGACTGGTCATCTCGCCGGTCGCTCCAAGAAGGTGCGTATCGAGGTCGACGCCCGCCCAGTCGCCATCGCGTATGCCGCCTACCTCGGACACCTCGCCGGCGGCCGTGGTCTCGGCGTCCTCAACAATCCGTGGGCGCAAATTCTGGGGCTGGCCCCCGGCTGCGCGTTGGAGGCGCTGCGCGACGCGCACACCCAAGGCCTCCTTGACCTGCTCGTTGCGGGCAACGTGGTCGACGTGTCTTTCCCATCCCTCGGCGGTGTCGCATGAGCCGCGTCTCCGATCTCGTTGATGCGTTCAAGGCCGAGTTGTCACTGACCTGGAAGGACAACGTCTCGGGCGGCGAGCGGGTGTGGATGCTCGTGTACCCGCCGGACCTCGAACGCCAGATTCGGCATGCGCTGCCGACAATGGAGCTTGCGAGCAACCAAGCGGGTCGCGGCTGGGTGGTCATCGACGTCACCAATGACTTCGGGCGCTGGCTGTTGTCGCACCGTCACGCGGAGGCGTTCTACGAGGAGCCGAGCGACCTCACGCAGTCGATCCTGGACCAGTTCGAGGCGACGCTGGTCACCCGTATACGCGAAGCCCTCGAAACGGCTCCCGCGAACGCAGTCGTGACACTCGTCGGTATCGGCTCAATCTTCCCGTTTCTGCGGGCATCGAGCGTGATCAAGTCCGTCGATTCAGCCGTGACTGGCCGCCTCCTCGTGCTCTTCCCCGGGCTTCACGACCCGGAGACTCATTCATTCCGCTTACTCGACGCGCGCGACGGATTCAATTACCGCGCTCGTGTCATCGATCTGCAGAAGGACCTCGCGTGACGACCAACAACGACCTGTTCATCCGGCCTCCGCTGAGCTTCGAGATTCCGAACGATGGTGTCACCAACGTCGACCGTCCTGAGGATTCCAACCAGTGGGATGTCCTCAAGTACGAGCTGGAGAGCTTCGTTTGCGAGGGCGAGTACGAGCACGGCCTCCAGCGCATCCTCGACTCCTACACCGGGCATCGGAATCGGACGACGCAGCCTGCCGTGTGGGTATCGGGTTTCTACGGCAGCGGTAAGTCGCACCTTGTTCGCGTGCTCCAGCACCTCTGGGCGGACACGAAGTTCCCGAACGGAGCGACGGCGCGCGGTCTCACCAACATCCCCCAGGGTCTTCAAGACCAGTTGACGGAGCTGACGACTCTCGGCCGGCGCGACGGTGCCGCACCGTGGGCGGCAGCGGGCGCTCTCGACCGCAGCGGCGACACCCTGAGCTCGGTCTTCCTCTCCATCGTCCTCGGGGCCGCGGGGCTGCCCACGCGCGTCGCGCCCGCTCAAGTCGCGCTGTGGCTCGCAGGCAATGGGCGCCTCGATGACGTGCGCGACTACGTCACGGCGAATGGAGGCGACCTCGTCGAGGAGCTGGGCGAGTACAACCTGAGCACGCTGCTCGCGAACGCGATCCTCGCGGCCGACCCCGCGTTCGCGTCATCGGCCCGGGACGTACGCGCCGCGTTGCGCAACCAGTTCCCGCCGGACACCCGCTCGCTTTCGACGGACGAGACGATCGCGCTGCTCAAGAAGATCCTTGAGTACGTCGGCGATGGCCAGATTCCGCCGTCGCTGATCGTCCTGGACGAGGTGCAGCAGTACATCAGCGGCGACGGCGGCCGGGCGATGGAGGTGCAGAATCTCGTCGAGTCAGTGTCGCGCGAGCTGAACGGTCGTGTACTGCTCGTCGCCACGGGCCAGCAGGAACTGACGGCTGATTCGACGCTCCAGAAGATCCAGGACCGTTTCACGGTCAAGGTCGTGCTCAAGAACCAAGACGTCGACGCCGTTGTCCGCCGTGTCTTACTGAGTAAAGAGCCCGCCAAGAAGCCCGGCCTCGACAGCGCGCTGTCCCTGGTCGCCGGGCAGATTTCCCGCCAGCTCATCGGCAGCAAGATTCAGCACACCGCGCCGGACGACAAGGATCTCGCCGAGGACTACCCGGTGCTCCCCGTGCGCCGTCGTTTCTGGGAAAGCGTGCTCCGCCAGGCCGACGCCGGCCGCGCTGGTCAGTTGCGTTCCCAACTCCGTATCGTTCACGAGGCGAACCGCAAGGTCGCCCCCCGGCCGGTGGGCACAGTGGTCGGTGCGGATTTCCTCTACTCGCAGAAGAACGATGACCTCAACGGCGCTGGCCTTCTTCTCAAGGAGACGCAGACGCTAATCCACGAGCATGGGCAGAAGGACCCATTGCGCGGGCGCATCCTCGGCCTCATCCACCTGATTGGTCTGCTCCCGACGTCGGATCACGGCGACATCGGCGTGCGGGCGACGGCAGACCATCTCGTCGACCTGCTCGTCGAGGACCTCGCCCACGATGGCGACCGGCTCCGGCAGCAGGTGCCCGTCGCGCTCGGGGCTCTCGCCGACGAGGGTGTGCTCCAGCAGGACGGAGAGGAATATCGGCTTCAGACCAAGGCTGGTCGTGAGTGGGACGAGGCCCTTCGTAGACACCACGCTCAGGTGACCGACAGTGAGGTGAGCACGGAGCGCGACTCGCTGTTGCTAGCGGAGGTCAACCGGGCTCTGCCCGCGACGATCCAGCAGGGTCGTGCCAAGGAATCGCGCAAGCTCGCGCTGCATGCCGACGCCTCGCTTCCGCCAGCCTCCGATGCGATCCCGGTGTGGCTCCGCTCGGAGTGGGACGAGGGAATCACGGCGAAGCAGTTCGAGGAGGCCGCCCGCAGCCTCGGCGTCGAGTCGCCTATAGTCCTCATCCACCTTCCTCGCGTCCAGGCTCCGGCGTTCGTGGCAGCGGTCCGCAACAGGATCGCTGCGCAACGCGTGATCGACCAGCAGGGAATCCCGCAGGATGACGAGGGCAAGCAGGCCCGAAGCGCGATGCAGACCCGCCTTAACCGCGCGACGGACCAGGTGAACGGCCATGTCCGTGACGTGATCTCCAAGGCGAACGTGCTCCTCGGCGGCGGTACGGCCCCGAATGGGCTCTCGCTGCGCGAGCGCATCGAGGCCGGCGCACAGTCCGCCGCGACCCGACTGTTCCCACGGTTCTCCGAAGCTGACGACACCCGGTGGTCGATGGTTAGGGATCGAGTGAAGAACGGGTCGGCAGCCGATGCGCTGAAGGCCCTTCAGTTCGATGCCGACCCTGAGCAGCATCCCGTTGTCAAAGAAATTCTCAGCCACGTCGGCCCGGTAGGCACGTCCGCGAGTGACGTCGAGAAGGCTGTGACATCGAAGCCGCTCGGCTGGCCGCGCGACGCGCTCATGGCCTCGCTCGGCGTGCTCCTCGACACCGGCGTGATCCGCGCGACGCTCAATGGGAGTGACGCGACAACGGCAGATGTACTCAAGCAGACCCGCCTCGGCAACGTGCAACTCCGCCGCGAGGTCACGGTGCTTAAGCCTCAATTCACCGATGAAGTAGCCGGGGCGGTCGCTGGCATGGTCGTGGGTCGTGACCGTATGGAGGGCGTGTGAGGTCCGCCGGTCTGCCCGGCTTTCCACTTTGGTTCCTGGTCGTAGGTGCTGGAGTTGGGAGTCAGATCGGCACGTTGGGCCGGCGCGGGGAGAAGACGGTGTCGTAGAGCGCCTGCCAGGCTGTTTGCCATGGCCAGCTTTCGGGTAGATGGAGTCGGAGCCGCCGGGCTGAGGAGGCGATCCGGGCCGGGATGTTGATGAGTTTGCGGCGGATCGTCGCGGTCGTCGCGCGTGCCAGGCTCGAGCTTGTGGTCAGGGTGGCGGCGGCGCGGGTGAGGTTGAACGCCATGACGGCGCAGGTCAGCCAGGCGGCGTTGGCGTTGAACACGCCCGAGGGCAGGTGCGCCAGCGCGGAGGCTTTCAGGTCAGCGTGGACGTTCTCGATGATCGCGTGTGCGCGGTGGGTCTTGTCGGCCGCCACTGTGTCGTACTGCTCTACGGATGTAGTGGTGAAGAACGCATGGAACCGCCAGGTATCGAACAGGCTCGCCTGCCCACTTGCAGCCTTGGGATTCAGGTCGGGGATACGGCGCACCACGAGCCGACCCGGCACCTGGTCGTTCTTGGGCTTCGAGGTGAATGCGGTGAAGTCGACCTCGGCGACTTCGGCGCGGGAGATCCAACGGTTGGTGTGTTCGTCGAAGATCGCGTCGGTGTAGTTGATCGTGGTCCACGCGTCGTCGTCGATGGTGGCGATGGCACGTTTGACCGCCGGGTCCATGCGTACGGTGACCGAGACCTCGGCTCCGGCGGCCAGGCAGGCGGTGACCATGCTGTGGGAGTAGAACGCCGAATCGCCTCGGACCAGCACGTCACGGCCGTGAAGGTGGGTGCGGCGGATCAGTGCCAGCGTGTCGGTGGCCAGCCGGGCAGCCCCTCGCGGGGACCCGGCAGAGCCCTTGCGCAGCCGTTGAGCGGCGATCACCGGAGCAGCCTGCTCGGTGGAGACCGTGGCCAGCAGCGCGTTCAGGCCACGTACCCCGGAGTAGCCGAACGAGGCGCCCTGCTTGGCGTGTCCGTAGACCTCCACGATCGTGTCGTCGATATCGACCATCACCGTCCCGGTGTCCGACTCATGACCGAGCAGTCCGGTGTGTTCGGCCAGTGCGCGCACGAACCGCGAGGCGATCGCATCGGTTTGGCGGACGTGGCCGAAGGTGAACTGCCGCAGGAACGATCCCAGCGTCGAAGGGGCGTACGGGCGGTCGAAGAGTGTGCCCATCGCCCCGTGGCGCAGCAGGGCCATGTCGTCGATGCTATCCGCGCCTGCGGCCATCCCGGCCACGAGCGAGGCCAGTTTCACTCCACCGTTGGAGCCCTTGTCGGTGGGCACGCTCAGATGCTCGTCACCGAGCCGGTGCAGGCCCGCCCGGTCGGCGAGTTTCATCAGCGGCACGAGGCCGGCGCCCGACACGAGGTTGGGCTCATCGAACGTCGCGAAGCTTACGGGCAGAGTGTGAGATAGTTGCATCTGCGGGATGCCCTTCTTGAATTGGCGATACGGACCTTAAGCAAGTCGTATCTTGCCAGTTCAGAAGGGCATTCTCGCGTTCCCACACCGCGCTAGAAGTTCATCTCATCGGTGGATCCAGGTTAAGCCCGCCGAGAAAATCCAGGCACGCCAGGTGCTGAGCAACCTCGGCTTCCCGACCGAAAACGACCGACTCGTGTCGGCTGTCGAACAGGCCGTCAAGTCGCTCGTCGACCGCGCGAAGGGCGTGAGTGGGCCTGCTCCGCTCCCTGACATCACCGTGCCAGGCAATATCCAGGTGATCGTGAGTGCGTCGGGGAACGACCGCGTGCACGCCCTGCTGGCAGCGAAGAGTGACCTCACGAGCTTCAACGACCAACTCGGAGACCTGGAACGCAGGCTCAAGAGCCGCACGCCTTCGCTCGAACTGGCGCGTTCGCTTGCATCCGCGACCACGGGGCTGGAGCCCGCGTCGGCGGCCCGTGAGCGGCTCGGCGCGCTGGCCGCGAGCCGCGATCTCCTCACCGACGCCGATCCAGTCGCCCCGATCGTCAAGGAACTCGCCGAGGCACTCCGCGATGCCATCCACGAAGCAGCCGTTGCGCTGCGCGACGCCCGCGCAACGGCTGTAGCAGGCCTCGAACAGCAGCCAGCATGGACGGCTCTCGACGATGCGAAGCGCGCGGCTCTCCTCACGGAACATCATCTCGGCACCGAGGCGGCCCCCAACCTTGCAGATGCGGCTGCCGTCCTGAAGGCGGCGCAGGCTCGGCCGCTCCAGGGGTGGACCGCTGAACTCGACGCCATACCACAGCGGGCCTCGCGGGCGATGGAAGCGGCAATTCAGCTCACGACACCTGCGGCCAAGATGACCACGGTGCGGGTTTCGACGGCGAGCCTGAGCAGCGCCGACGAGGTCGAACGCTACATCGAGGCCCTGCGGGTGCAGCTTCTCGACGCTCTGAACAGCGGTAACGACACCGTGATGGTGAAGGGCTGACATGACGACGGAAACGACGAAAGTCCTCAACTCCGACCAACGACGCTTTCTGGACGCCCAGACGCAGCGCGCCCGCGCCGCTGCACAACGCGCTGCCGACGATGCCCTGCGCGCTCTCGCGGTCGCCGAGCCGAGCCGTCCCGGCTACTTGAGTGATGAGCAGAACACACTCCGGATTGCGCTACGCGACAAGGCACGGCAGCTCGGCGATGACACGGCCGGCGCGGGTGCACCGCTTGTCAACCTGGTGCACGACGTCGCTTACGAGCAGTGGCATCGCTTGCTGTTCGCGCGCTTCCTGGAAGTCAACGGCCTACTCCGGCATCCGGATTACCGCGATATCCCGTTGTCATTGGAAGACT
This sequence comes from Dietzia sp. IN118, assembly GCF_032905965.1. NCBI lineage: Bacteria > Bacillati > Actinomycetota > Actinomycetes > Mycobacteriales > Dietziaceae > Dietzia > Dietzia sp. IN118. Next base: position 1,148,299 of record NZ_JAUMSR010000001.1, read on the forward strand.
GCGGCGATCTCGCTTCTGACCTTGGCGAGCCGGACGCCTGGGCCGTTGCCGCGCGGTTCGCCTCGGAGATTCTGCCCGGCGTGTTCCGCCTCACCGACCCCGCGGTACAAGTCCGGTTCGCAGCCGAACACCGCAACGCGCTGGAGCGTCTCCTCCTCGACATTCCTTCCGAGGTCTTCACGACGGAAGACGCACTCGGCTGGGTGTATCAGTTCTGGCAGACGGCCGAGAAGAAGCGCGTCAACGACTCAGGCATCAAAATCGGCGGGGCCGACCTCTCGCCCGTCACACAGCTGTTCACCGAGAACTACATGGTGCGCTTCCTGCTGGAGAACTCACTCGGAGCATGGTGGGCCGCACGTCACCCCGACTCTTCGCTCATCGCAGGCTGGGAGTACTTCCGCCGTAGCGAAGACGGCGCCCCTGCGGCGGGCTCGTTCAGTGACTGGCCTGAACGCGCTGCCGATGTGACGGTGATGGACCCGTGCTGCGGCTCCGGTCACTTTCTCGTAGCAATGTTCGGGATGCTCTGGCGCATGCGAGCCGAGGAGGAGGGACTCACGCCGCCAGAGGCACAGGATGCCGTCCTCCGCGACAACCTCCACGGCCTCGAACTCGACCCGCGCTGCACTCAGATCGCCACCTTCAACGTCGCGCTCGAAGCTTGGAAGCAGGGTGGGTTCCGCGACCTACCCGCTCCTCAGATCGCGTGCTCAGGTGAGCCTGTTCGCAGCTCGCGGCATGACTGGGAGGCGCTCGCAGGCGACGACGCAGATCTCGGTCATGCAATGGCGCGCCTCCACTCACTCTTCCGTGACGCAGACACGCTTGGATCTCTCATCATTCCTCGCCCGACTAACGGTGACGACGGTCTCTTCGGTGCAGATCTACTTCTAGGTGCGGCGCCTGGCGACCTTCGTGCGCTGCTTGCCGATGCACTCCGTGCGGAGCGACAGGATGACACTGTTCTTGGGCATGCCGCCGATGAAGTTGCTCACGCGGTTGGCCTGCTCTCGCGGCAATACACGCTGGTCGCCACGAACCCGCCCTACCTGACGCGCGGTTCGATGGGTACGCGGCTCCAGAACTACGTTGATACTCATCATCCGAACGCGCGCGCAGACCTTGCGACGGCATTCGTCGAGAGGGGGCTCGATTTTCTGGCTCCGGGCGGGTCGCTCGCCGTCGTCTCTCCACAGGCGTGGCAGTTGCTCACGTCTTATGCCGATCTCCGCTCGGAACTGTTGCGGAACCGCCGATTCGATGCAGTCGCACGCCTTGGATCGGGGGCGTTCCGGCAGATTTCGGGTGAAGTGGTCAAGGTGACGCTCAGCCTCATCTCTGCGGCTGAGCCGACGCCTAACCACGCCTTCGTCGGCTTCATGGTGCATCAGACGGCGGGCGCGGATGCGAAGGCGACAGCACTGCGAACCGAAGGTGCGCTCGAAGTAGTCCAGGCGAGTCAACTGAAGAACCCGGATAGTCGAATCACGCTGACCCGCATTGAACCAGGAACACTGCTTGCTCGATGTGCCGATGGTCTTCAAGGAATCAAGACCGGCGACGACCCGCGCTTCCGACGGTACTTCTGGGAGGTCGACGACGCTGAGCAGGCGACGTGGAGCCATTTCCTGTCCTCTGTGCCAGCAACCGTGCCGTATGGCGGTCGAAGTTACGTCGTACGGTGGGAGAAGGGTCTCGGTGCGATGGCGCAGAGTCGCGGCGCCCGAATCGTTGGGAGGAGTGCATGGGGTAAGCGCGGTGTCCTGGTGAGCCAGATGAGCCAGGCGCTGCCCGTGACTATGTATACGGGCGAGCTCTTCGATACGAACGCATCGCCCATCGTTCCGCACGATCCTCAGGATCTGGGTGCGATCTGGGCATACTGTACGAGCTCGGAGTTCGCGGAAGATGTCCGGGACATCGACGATTCGCTGAAGGTCACCAACTCAACGCTTGTGAAGGTCGCATTCGAGCGGGACCGCTGGAGGAAGGCGTCCGCTGAAATGGGCCCGCTTCCAGCCTCTCACTCCGCCGACCCGACACAGTGGCTGTTCGATGGTCAGGTCGCTTCCTCAACCCAGCCTCTCCAGGTCGCGGTCGCGCGTCTCCTCGGCTATCGATGGCCGGACCAGGTTGCTGATGCTCTCGACGCACATGTCGACGCCGACGGAATCGTTGCTCTGCAATCACTCCCCGGCGAAGCCGACGCAACCCCACGCCTACGCGCTCTGCTTGCCGATGCCTACGGCGGTCGTTGGTCCGCCGCGATGGAACGGCAGCTCGCCACGGCGGCCGGCGGCAAGAGCGGGCGATTGGAGGACTGGCTACACGACTCGTTCTTTGCCCAACACGTCAAGGTCTTCGACAACCGACCGTTCCTGTGGCACATCTGGGATGGGCGCAAGGATGGTTTCTCAGCGATTGTGAATTACCACCAGCTTGACCGGCAGACGCTAGAGAAGTTGACCTTCACATCGCTCGGCGCCTGGATTGACCGGCAGAAACACGAGGCACGCGCAGAGCGAGCCGGTGCTGATGTCCGACTTGCCTCGGCTGAGGAACTTCAGCGCAAACTCAAGTTGATCCTTGAAGGTGCACCGCCGTACGACATTTACGTGCGGTGGAAGACCATGGCTGAGCAACCGATCGGCTGGGAGCCCGACCTTGACGACGGGGTGCGGCTCAACATCAGACCATTTGTCACTGCTGGTGTGCTCAGGTCGAAGGTCAACGTGCATTGGAAGAAAGACCGTGGAACGAATCCTGATGGTTCGGAGCGGATCAATGACCTGCACCCAACGCTGGAGGGGCGGCGTGCCGCCCGTCGCGAGGCGGGCGATACTGAATGACACTCGTCCGTGCCGTTGTCGCCAAGGCTCTCCGTGACGCCGCTGCCTTCAATGCGGGGGCGAACTCGGCCCCAGCGGCCGTTCTATGGGCCGACCCGGAGCGGGCATGGGAGTCTGTGATTCGCAGCCTCCAGGAGGCAGTGCCCATCCTCGTGCTCGGAGAATACGACCCCGCAGCTGCACGGGGTCCGGCGCTCTGGCTTCGAACCGCACTCGCCTCACCCGAGTCAACGGCGCTGCCAGCTCATCTCGCTGAACGAGGCGAACGTAACCCGTGGGTGATCTACCTTCCTGGTGTCAGTCGAGGTTCCGTGGTCGAGGCGGCGGCGCTCGATGACTCGCTCGCGCCGCTGGCCGAGGTTGCGATCCGCTCGAACTGGTGGCCCTCTGCCCACGGCCATACGCCCTGGACGCCGCACTCGTTCTTTGCATCGAAGCAGGGTGGCGGGCTCGACATCGCGAGTGACAGTGCGACGAAGGCGGCCCTCGCTCAGGTGCTGGGCAAGTTCCTCTTCGAGGACATCGACGATCTCAAGCGTATGGGGCGTCTCGATTCGTCTCGCCTGCACCACCTCGTTCTCGATGACACTGTGCGCACCCTCCTGGAATGGATGAATGATCCGGACGAGGTGAGGGCTTCGCTCGAAGGTGCGCAGTGGCAGGCCCTTGTCGCCTCCTGCAAGTCCGTTTACGGCTTTGGCCCTGAGAAGGACGGCGCGCTCACCGCAGCCAGCAAGCTCGGCGGCCGAACGGGCGAATGGGGAGCGGTCTGGCAACGGTTTGCGGAGAACCCGAGCCGCTATCCGAACCTGCCTGTCTTGCTCGACCAGGCACGGCCCTCTGCAGTGCCGCTCTTTGGAGACACCGACCCACATCCTGACTCGTGGCCTTCGTGGAACCGCGACCAGGAGGACGCTCTTAGGTCCGCGCTCAATGCATTGGGCACTCATCCCGACCCGCGGGGTCGCGTTGAAGAACTCGCTGCCGCGCACACGTCGCGCGAAGACAACGTCTGGGCTGCTCTCGGCCAGGCACCGCTTGCACGCGCGGTTGGGCACCTGGCCGAGCTGGCCGATCGTGTTTCCACCGCTCCGTCGGCGTCAGACCTCAATGCTCAGGTCGCGTGGTATGGCGACCAGGGCCACGTGATTGACGACCTCGCACTGCGGACGATCGCGACGGCCAGGACCGCACAAGATAGGTCCGCTGTCGCTCACGCGCTCGGTGCGATCTACGACCCGTGGGTCGATCAGACCGCGCGAGCATTCCAGAAGGCCGCAGCTAGCGCCTACCGCGGCCAGACGGGCCTCGACGTAGCCGCCGGAACGTGCGTGGTCTACGTCGATGCACTGCGCTACGACCTGGCCACTCGTGTTGCTCGCCGACTGTCAGGGCTCGCGGCGGACGTAAAGCCGCGCCAGGCGGCTTTCCCCAGCGTCACGCCAACCGGCCAGCCGGCGGTGGCACCAATCAAGATCTGCGTGGCTGGCGGTGCCGCCTTCGACGCGTCCGACGATCAGGGACGATCTGTGAAAGGTGCAGTACTGCGGTCGGCCCTCGCTGGCGCGGGAGTGCAGTTCCTCGACTGGGATACCGCGCAGATTGGCGACCCGGCCGGAACGGGATGGACGCAGACGAACATGATCGACTCGTTGGGGCACTCGCACGGGCACCAGATGGCAGACCTCATCGACCACCACCTCGACCTCATCGCCGAGCGTGTTCGTGCACTGCTCGACGCAGGGTGGCGGAAGGTTGTCGTGGTCACCGATCACGGGTTCCTCTTGCCCGGTCAAGCAGCGCAGAAGGTCAACCTTCCGATACAGGTGACGGAAGGTGATTCTGCCCGCAAGCCGCGTGTGGCGCGGTTGAAGGCCGCCGCGGCGCGCCCGGACTTCCCGATCCTGCCCTGGACTTGGGACTCATCTGTCGACATGGTCAGCGCACCGGGAGCTGCTGCATTTGAGGCGGGCTGCCTGTACGAGCACGGAGGGCTGAGCCTTCAAGAGTGCGTGATTCCCGTCGTCACTGTGACACGCGGCGATTCGGTCGCTGCGTCCGTCCAGATTGAAGCTGTTCGATGGACAGGACAGCGATGCCGCATCGACTACGGCCCCGCCGAAGCCGAAGTGGTCGCCGAAGTTCGGCTTCGCCCCGCCGACGCATCGAGCGCCGTCGGTGGCCCGAAGTCGCCCACCGAGCCGGGCGAGGTCAAGGTGCTCGTCGATGAGGAACAGGCTCCTGCTGGGGCGAACGCGTGGGTCGTACTTCTCGACCCGAGCGGTGGAGTTCTAGCGCAAGCACAAACCACTGTAGGAGGCGTCGAATGACCGAGGCAATCACACTCGACGAGATCGACACGACCGCAGCGTCAGCCTTCGAGGGGTACGTCGTTCGCAAGGATCTCGCCCAGCAGTTCAAGGGCGCATACCCTGTACCGACCTACGTCGGAGAGTTCCTTATCGGGCGCTACTGCGCCACGACCGACCCGGAGGAGATCGAAGAGGGGCTCCAGGTCGTGCGACGGCTTCTCGCCGACCGCACTGTGCGAGCAGGTGAAGAGGAACTCTTCAAGTCGCGTGCGCGCGAGCGCATGACTGTCAAGCTTATCGACCTCGTCAAGGCCCGCCTCGATGCGAAGTCGAACGCCTACGTCGCCGAGCTGCCGAGTCTCGGGCTCCGCGATGTGCGCATCGACGATGCCGTTGTCCGTGACAACGAGCGCATGCTGACCGGTGGCTTCTACGCCGAGGTCGATCTGTTCTACGACGCCGCGATCGCTGACGAGAACAACGGCAAGCCCTTCGCTGTGGGGTCGCTTCGCCCCATCCAGCTCTCAACCCGTGATTCGCTCTCGCGTCTAGCCGAAGGCCGCTCACGGTTCACTACAGAGCAGTGGAAGCACCTCCTACTACGGTCAGTGGGCTTCGAACCTGCGCAACTCACCGAGCGCGAACAAGACGTGCTGTTGCTGCGCATGGTCCCGTTCGTGCAGCGAAACTTCAACATGGTCGAACTGGGGCCTCGTGGCACCGGCAAGTCCCACCTGTTCCAGCAGGTCTCGCCCTACGCGCACTTGATCTCCGGCGGCAAGGCCACCGTTGCCCGGATGTTCGTCAACAACGCCACTGGACAACGCGGCCTCGTCGCCCAATACGACGTTGTGTGCTTCGACGAGGTGTCCGGCGTCTCCTTCGATCAGAAGGATGGCGTCAACATCATGAAGGGCTACATGGAGTCGGGCGAGTTCTCACGGGGTCGCGAGTCCATCCGGGCTGACGGTTCGATCATGCTCGTCGGCAACTTTGACGTGGACGTAGCCCACCAGCAGCGTATCGGGCACTTGCTGTCGCCTTTGCCGCCGGAGATGCGCGACGACACAGCATTCATGGACCGCATCCACGCCTACCTGCCAGGCTGGGATGTTCCGAAGCTCAACCCGACCTACTTCACCCATCACTTCGGACTCGTGAGTGACTTCCTCTCCGAGTGCTGGTCGCGTCTTCGTGACCAGTCGCGCCTCGCATCGATCCAGGGGCGGGTCAACTACTCCGATGCGCTGTCGGGTCGAGACTTGTCGGCCGTCAACAAGACGGTCGATGGCCTGCTCAAGCTCCTATATCCCGACGCTGAAGTTCCCATCTCCGACGAGGATCTCGAATGGGCCGTTCGGATCGCCTTGGAGTGTCGTCGTCGCGTCAAGGAGCAGCAGCGCCGCATTGGCGCAGCAGAGTTCCGCAACACCCAGTTCGGCTACCGCCTCGGCGAGGGGGTGGAGCAGTTCGTCTCGACTCCCGAACTCGCTAGCCCCGACTCGATCGGCCTCGATCCGTTGCCACCTGGCCAAGTGTGGGCGATCTCCGAGAGCAGCGGTGACGTCGGCCCGGGGCTCTACCGGATCGAGGCGGCAGACACGCCCGGATCAGGCGCACGCGGGCTGCTCAACCAGGCCGCTCCTGCCACGCTCCGGGAGAGCTTCAAGGTCGCAGAGCAGAACTTGATCGCTCAGGCGCGACAGCTTGTCGGTGACCGTGACCCGCGCGAGCACAACCTCACCGCCCAGATCCGCGCACTCGACGCCGCGAAGACCGGGGCTGGCCTCGGACTCCCGATCCTCCTGGCACTGGCGTCGGCGATGCTCCAGAGGTCGATCCGTGGTGGCCTCATCGCGGTCGGGAATCTTTCGCTCGGCGGTGGTGTCGAGACCGTCTTGAACGCCGCGCAACTAGCGGAGCACGCCATGGAGAAGGGCGCAACGTCGCTACTGCTGCCAGTGTCCGCACGCCGTCAGCTCCTGGACGTCAGCGATGAGGTCGCTACGAAGGTGTCGTTCATCTTTTACAGCGACGCCCAGGACGCTCTGGTGAAAGTGCTCGACGAGTGAGCGCGGGCATGAGGTGGGGAGTCGCACTTTAGGGCCTGAAGTCGCAGGGGGCGCATCAGTGCAGGATCCGCGCGAGGTGCTGCCCCCGAGGGCCGGGACTCGACGTTGGTGACTCCTCAGTCCGATCCGTCTGATTGGTACAAGTCGCGCCAGAACATGGTTGTCGCCGAGTCGATCCTCAACCGGATCGTCGCTGGTGCCGAGATCATCGCCCATAAAGGGCCGAACATGAGACGACACCCCGCCACGACGCTGTAGCGGCCCAGCGGTCGGACGGGCAGGCACGGCTATCGGATACACGTCCGACCGCTATCCAATCATCAGAACCGCGCTACTCGAAACGCACCCCAAGCAGCCGAGACGATGTCAGGGGCGGGAGACATGGTGCGTCTGAGAGTGGAGGGCGCATTGTGGACTTCGGAGAACTCTCGCGGATAGTCCCGTGAGGAGTAAGGGTCCGCCAGGCCGGTGTTGTCGACATCCCCCCACCCTCCGGCCCCCACATCAGCTGATCCCCCCGTCCCTCCCTCGCCCCGCCGCGGCCTCCTCACCCCCCACTCCTAGACTGTCCCCTCGGCGCACGAGCCGCCGCCGACAGTCCACCCACCCCGAGGAGCCCACGTGGAGTACGCGCAGATCGAGGCGCTACGCGAGGGGCATCCCGCCTGGCGGATGCTGCGCGCCACCCACGCGCCGCTGCTGCTCACGGTGTTGGGCCGGTTCTTCGTGGAGGAGGGCCGTGGCGCCAGCTCCGAAGGGGAGCTGGTGGCGGCGCTGGACGACCAGATCTACGCCATCAACGCCCTGGATCCGCAGAACCCGCGGTTCCTGCGCACGGCCGCCGAGTACCTGGCGGACTGGGCCGGCCCGGAGGCGGGCTTTTTGCGCCGCTTCTATCCGCTGGGCGCCGACGAGATCCACTACGACGCCACCCCGGCCCTGGAGAAGGCCTACGCCTGGGTGCAGGGGCTGTCCGAGACTTCCTTCGTGGGCACCGAGTCGCGCCTGCAGACTGCGGTGGACCTGCTGCGCCAGATCGCCCAGGGCACCGAGTCCGACCCCGCCAAGCGCCTGGACCAGCTCGAGCGCCGCAAGCAGGACATCGAGCGGGAGATCGACCAGCTCCGCCAGGACCCGGCCTCCGGCCTACTGGACCGCACCGCGGTCCGCGAGCGCTATCAGCAGTTCGCCACCACGGCCCGCGAGCTGCTGGCCGACTTCCGTCAGGTGGAGGAGAACTTCCGCGCCCTGGACCGCTCGGCGCGCGAGCGCATCGCCACGTGGCAGGGCAGCAAAGGCGAGCTGCTGGCCGAGCTCGTCCACGGCCGCAGCATGATCGACTCCTCCGACCAGGGCCGCAGCTTCCAGGCCTTCTATGACCTGCTGCTGTCCACCTCGGGTCAGGAGGAGCTGTCCATGCTGCTCGAGCGCCTGACCGGCATCGACGAGCTCGGCGCGGACCGGCGCCTGCGCACCGTGCACCACGGCTGGGCGGAGGCCGCGGAGCGCACCCAGCAGACGGTCCGCAACATCTCCGAGCAACTGCGCCGCTTCACCGACGACCAGGTGTGGCTGGAGAACCGCCGGGTGCTGGACCTGGTGCGCCAGATCGAGACGTCGGCGCTGCAGGTCCGCGAGGGCGAGCTGCCCGACCTCGGGCTGGAGCTGGAGGAGACCAACATCGACGTGGCGCTGCCCACGGATCGTCCGCTGTTCACCGCCCGGCCCGCCGCCGAGGTCAACAGCCTGCTCGATCCTGTGGACACCGAGGAGGTCGACACCTCGGTGCTGACCGACCAGGTCGTCGTCGACCCCGCGCGCCTGGCCTCCCGCATCCGCGCCCTGATCCCGGTCCGCGGCACCGCCCGCCTGGAGGACATCGTCACCATGTACCCCCTGCAGCACGGGGCGGCCGAGATCGTCGGCTACCTGGCGCTCAAGGACGACGACCTCGAGGTGACCACCAACGAGCACGAGGAGACCAAGCTACTGGTCTAGGAAGTCGGCGGAGCCAGCCCATCTCGCACCGCCTTGGTCAGTCGCACGTACTCACCCGTGTCGGGATCGCGGATCCAGGTACGCGCGCCGGCCTTCGGCAGCCCCCGGGCTGCGAGCGTCCTGGGGTCCGGCCGGTACCAGTTGGTCACCCGGATGTCTTTGACGACGTGGACGATGTCCGGTTGTCCGGCGGGCGGGACCGAGGCCAGCGCGCCACCGATGTCGGCCGCGGTAATGGGATCTGAGCCCCATAGGTCCACCGCGGCGACGGCGACCGGGCCCATAGCGCCATCCACTTCGTACAGCACGGCGAGGTCCACCTCGGGCAGATCCCCGAGTGCGTCGGCGACCTGGATCGGGTAGACGGGACCGTGCTCGGTGTGGACGACCGAGCTCGCTGAGCCGAGCAGCCAGAAGTCGCCGTCCCTGTCACGCTCGAAGATGTCATTGGTCGACACCCACGTGTCGCCGGGGCGAAACACCCCACGGAGTTGGCGCACGGAAGCGTCCAATCCGAGCCTGGGCCGGGTGAGAAGTACGCCGGGTGCGTCGACCTCACTGGGTATGGCGAAGCCATCGGGGCCGGCGAGGATCGCGCCGGTGTCGGGGTCGGCCTCGACGAGACGCACGTCGGCGGTGCCGGGCAGTGGACGTCCGCGCGCGCCCGGCTTGGAGGTGGTGAGGTTGGCCAGGACCACATCGGACTCGGTACCGGCATAGAACTCAAGGACCCGCGTGCCCGGGTAGCGGTCCAGGACCCGCCGCCACAGCCCACGGGGCATGCCTGACCCCATGAAGAGTGAGAGTGTCGGGAGCGTCTCGCGCGGATGCACTGGCCCGCGCACCAACTCGCGCATCATCGCCCAGGTGTAGGACACCACCGTCACGCCGTAGCGGCGGATCTCCTCGTCGAAGGTCGCCGGATCGAAACCGCGGGAGAGCGCGATCCGGGCTCCTCCCGCCACGGCGCCGCCGACGGTGGTGAGCAGGCCCGATGGGTGGTGGAGAGGGCTGAGGCAGTAGACGGTGGACTCGGTGGTGAGACGCGCGGCGCTGGCGGTGCCGAACGCGGACGCCGCCCACCGGTGGTTGGTGACGAGCTTGGTCTGCCACGTGCCCGTGGAGCGGGTGAAGAACACAAAGGCTAGGTCACCCCCTCGGCCGGGATTCGGCCGGTACCAGCGGGGCAACTCCACCGCCTCGGGGTCGATGCGCTCGAGGTCCACGATGTCCTCGCCGAGGTGGGCGGGCAGGTCGCGCTCACCACCACCACCGCCGAGCACGAGCGCCCGCGCTCCGGCATCGGTGACCTTGGACGCGTGCTCGGGGTCGGCGACCACGTCGGTTACGGAACTGAGCCGGAGGAGCTCCGGCAAGGACTGGGAGGGGGGCAGCAGCACGGCCACGGCACCGAGACGGGACAGTGCGGCGATCGCGACCAGCGCCGAGGGCCGCGTCTCCATGACCACGCCGACGTGGTCGCCCTGGCGCACGCCTACGGTGATGAGGCCCTTGACCACGTTCGTGATCCGGGTGTCGACGGCCGAGTACGTGTGGACGCGGTCGGAGAACAGGAAGCACGCGTCGTTCGGCTGGTTCCGGGCGCGTTCGTCGATGATCTTGGCGAAGGAGATCCGGGTCGCGGGCTGGATCTGCCCCAGCCGGATGAGACGCGGTGCCGCGCGCACCGCCTCGTATCCGACGGCTCGCGTCGTCCGCAGGGCGCCCAAGGCGAGCTGCCCCGCACCGCGCACCACGCCGACCCCGAGTCCAGCGGCCTGGAACGCCCCGTCCGCCGCGAGCATGATCGCTTTGGTGGGGGAGGAGTCGATGACAGTGTCGGGGTCGACCTCGGTGATGCCGTCCGGTCGAGTCCCTCGGTCTTCGATCCAGTCGACCCACCTGGTGACGGTGGGCCACGTCAGCGAGGCTGCGGTCGAGCCCACGACGAGCCCGAAGTGCCCGGCGCGGACCGAAAAATCGTAGACATCGGCCGCGGGAGCGACGGACGCGATCTTGCGGACGCCGGCCGGGACGCCGATCTCGTCGACCTCGCCGAAAACGGCGAGGACGGGGCAGGTGATGTCGGCGAGTGAGACGACGTGGTCGCCGACGACGAATCCACCGACCATCATCCGGTTCTGGACGATCACCTGCTGCAACATGTCGACGATCGCGGGCCCGGACCAGGCCACGAATCCCTCGCCCCCGATGAAGCGGCGCTGTCGCTCGTGGCCGAGGAGTGCCTCGCGGTTGTGGAGCTGGCGCAGGAAGTCCACCTGCGAACGGGCGGTCTTGATCGGATCGAGCAGACGGAACGCCGTCGAGGCCAGCCACCCGGGCAGTGGGCGTTCGTTGAAGACGTAGTCGGCGACAAGGCGTGCGATAGTGACGACCACCTGCTCGGGAATGCCGAGCGGGGCATTGCCGCGCCAGTCGACGGGGGAACCGAACGTCACGATGCTCTCGAGGTCGCGTGAGCGCCGGTAGGCCGCGGCCTGGTAGCAGAACATGCCGCCCTGGCTGTACCCACCGAGATGCACCGAACGGCCGGTGGCCGCGGTGACGAGGTCGACGGCGTCGCTCACGGCCACCACATGGTCGGTGAGGGTGCGCTCGAGACCGCCGGTCTCGAGGTCCGGGGCGCCGAAGTCGATCACCCACGGGTCCATGCCGGCCTCGTGCAGCGCGGCCACTGCGCTGGTCGAGGGGGACACGTCCCAGACCTCCGCGGAGATCATCATCGGCGGAACGAGCACGATCGGCGGCCGCGGCGGCTCGTCCTCATCGATGTGGACGCCACTTTGGCCAGCGTCCCCCGCCGCCGGCGGGTAGTAGCGGCGCAGCCGGAACATCGGGCGCCGTGCGACGATCTCGAACGGAGATTGCTCTTCGTCTGTCTGAAGGCCGCCGAAACGCACGACTTCGACCGCGTTCAGGACGAACGACGTCGCTGTCTTGAGCGCGGCCGAGACGATGTCAGGGTTGGGCGGCATGGTGCTTCCGAGGGTAGAGGGTGCAGCACGGGCACCGAGACGATCCAGCGGATAGCTCCGCGACTTGCGGCTGTCCGCCCCCGCCGGGCCGATCTCGTCGTCGCTCGCATCCCCGCTACAAAGCCGGGATCCTTCAGCATGGCCAGACCCACTTAGACGCTGCTCCCGAACGAGTGTCTTACTGAGAAGCTACTCTCCACCAATGGCCTCTCATAATAACTCGCTTATCCCAAACTGGGTGCCCGATCCCGCTGTCGCCACGTGGGCAGATCAGCAGGGCTTCGGGCCGGCGACCCAGATGTCTGACAAGTCGCTCAGAGCTCTAGCGAAAAGGCGGAGCGGTAAGCCGGCGGGTCTGTACATGTGGGAGGGTGAGGCCAACGAGGTGTACGTAGGAATCTCGAGCACGTCGGTGGTGTCGAGGCTGCGGCAGCACGTCAAGGACTATGATCACGCGAATATACAGTCGTTCCGATAAAATCTGCGAACACGGCAACCTTGAGGGCGGCAGAGCGCGAACTGATCTACGACCTCTGCCGAAACGGGTTCACCTGTTTCAACCGAGAGCACAGCGCGGTGATCTACGGGACGTCCGTTTTAGACGAGCTCGTCTCGGTGGAGGAACAGAAGGCATGGTTCAACAGCCCTGCGGAAGCCAATCTCGCTGATCTTCGGTCTGGCGAAGCCGATCGGTCTGTCCTCGGCGGAAAATCGGCGGAGGTGCGCTCGAAGGTCAGGTTCGAAGAGCTTTCTTCGCACCCTGAGTTCGGGTCGATTCTGGAAGCGCTTGCGACGTATCTGCACGGGTGCGTGCTCTTCCCGAGGCGCACGCAGGGCCAGTTCTGGTCCCTGTCGTGTCTCCCGAGCCTGAGAATGGGAGGCGGAGTCAAGCGTCTGGTGACGCTCAATATGGGGATGCTCGAGGTCTTTTACCTCAACGAGTTACCGGGCGGGAGGCTGGAACTCGGTGTCGCGACGGACAGCACCGTACTTCTGGCCCGCATGACGTGGTGGGCACTGAAGCATCGCGGTGCGTCGATGGCTGGTCCCGTGCACAAGTCCTCGGGACCCAACGCGGAGTATCTCATCTTTAGGTCTCCAACTGCGTTCGTGAAGGCGATGAAGAAGTCCGACAAGATTCGCTCCGCAGCGGCGAGGTACTCCCTGGACAGAACTCGTAGAGGCCGGGTTTCTGGGCGGTACGCCGATGCGCACAACGGGTTGCTGGCTGGGGCGGCGATCGACCGGGCGGCTGGAATTGGCTTGCCGACTGTGGGTCTGCGTGATGCCCTCGGTGCCGATGACGAGTAGTTGCTCGTAGCCGACTGAGCCGGCAAGGCAGCACCTGGTAGGGGATTGCAAGACGCACTCGCTGGCGTCGTCGTCGTCCCTTTCACCCCGTCGACTACAACCCACCGCCCCAAAAACTGGAACCTGTTCTCGACACCCGTCAACTCGGGCGTATCATGATCGACGTGACGACCCTCACCTCATTCCCTCGCCTCATGTCGCCCGGCCGCATCGGCCCCATGGAGACGCCCAACCGCATCGTCCTGCCCGCCATGGACATGAACGTGTCCGAGGACGGCGAGATCGAGCAGCGGGAGATCGACCACTACGTCGCCCGCGCCGCCGGCGGCGCCGGGCTGATCATCACCGGCGCGTGCGCGATCGCGTTCCCGGTGGGTGCGGCGTCCATGAAGGAGCCGGGGCTGTCGGACGACAAGTACATCCCGGGCCTCAAGGCGCTGGCCGACGCGGTGCATGCGGCCGGGTCCAAGCTGTGCGTGCAGTCCACGCACCACGGCAAGGTCGCGCGCGTGGACATCGCCAACGACCGCCCCCTCATCGCGCCGAGCACCCCGGACTACGACTACGACTACTCCGCCCTGGCCGACAGCACCGGCGAGGAGTTGGGTCGGATGGGCGCGGCCACCGGCGGCAAGAAGACGGTCTACAAGGAGATGGACCACGACGACATCTCGTGGCTCATCGAGACGTGGGCCGACGCCGCCGAGCGGATCGCCAAGGCTGGCGCGGACGCGATCGAGATCCACGTGGCCCACGGCTACATCCTGGGCGTGTTCCTCAACCGCCGCGACAACCTGCGCACCGATGAGTACGGCGGGTCGCTGGCCAACCGGGCGCGGCTGACGTGCGAGGTCATCGCCGCGGTCAAGGCGCGGGTAGGCGAGAAGCTCGCCGTGCTGGTGCGCGTGTCCGGCGAGGAGTACGGCCAGGACGGCGGGCTGACGCTGCCCGAGGCCACCGAGGCCGCGGTGCTTTTCGAGCGCGCGGGCGCCGACGCCATCCACGTGACCGGCTGGGGTCGCAACCCTTTCGACAACTTCACCGACGGCCCCCTCCCGGACACCATCGGCGCGTACGTGGACAACGCCGCGGCCATCAAGAAGGCCGTGTCGATCCCCGTCATCGCCGTGGGCCGCATGCTGCCGGAGGTGGCGGAAAAGGCGATCGACGACGACAAGGTCGACTTCGCCGCCATGGGCCGGCAGTTGCTCGCCGATCCGAACCTGCCCAACAAGTTGGCCGCCGGCACGCCGGAGCGCGTGCGCCCGTGCATCAACTGCTACCTCTGCGTGGCGGAGAACTTCTTCGACGACACCCCGTTCTGCGCGGTGAACCCCGCGCTGGGCAACGAGACTCTGCTGCCGCTCACACCCGCTCCGACGCGCGAGCACGTCGTGGTGGTGGGCGCCGGCCCCGCAGGACTTGAGTCGGCCTTGGTCCTGACCGAGCGCGGGCACCGCGTCACCGTGCTGGACAAGGCCGACCGTCTGGGCGGCACCATGTGGTTCTCCACGCTCACCACGCCTGACAACGAGCCGCTCATCCGCTTCTTCGAGGCTGAGATCAAACGACTGGGCATCGACGTGCGGTTGAACACCGAGGCCACGGTGGAGTCCATTCGTGCCCTCGGCGCCGACCGGGTGATCGTGTCCACCGGCGCCAAGCGTCCGGCTCCGTCCATCCCCGGTGGCGACCTGCCGCACGTGCACACGGGTGACTCGCTGCGCGCCACCATGCTGGGCACTGCCACCGCCGACGAGGCCGGGGTCTTCCTCCGGACTGTCGGGCGGCTGGGCAGACTCTCGACCATCACCAAGAGGCCGGCGTGGATTCGTCGATTGACCAAGATCGCACTGCCGATGGGCAAGAACGTCGTGGTGATCGGCGGCTCGCTGGTGGGCCTGGAGCTCGCGGAGTTCCTCGCCGAGCGCGGCCGCAAGGTCACCCTGCTCCACGAAGAGCAGCAGTTGGGTCTGCCGCTGGCGATGCCGCGTCGGTGGACCGCGGTTCGGCACGCCAAGGAGCACGGCGTCGACATCCAGCGCCGGGTGAAGGTCAGCCACATCACCGAATCTACGGTCGCCTGGACTGACGCCAAGGGGCGCGCCCAGTCCGCCGCCGCCGACATGGTCATCTACGCCGACGGCACCACGGCCGCGGCCCCGCTTGCCGACGAGCTCCGCGCCGCCGGCATCGACTGCGAGGTCATCGGCGACGCCGGCGAGGTGGGCTACATCCACGGCGCGATCCACTCGGCGTGGAAGGCGGCGGCGACAGGCTAAGACGCGGCGCGGCAGCGAGGGTAGCCGTGGGGAGGAGTCAACTATCCAGCCACTGAGTGATGCCGTCTAGCTGGGTACGTAGCTGGTTCCACGGCAAATTTAGATCGAGCGTGCGAGCACCGATCCTGCTCCCTTGGACAGTCATATCAAGATCAGGTTGTGAGGGGGCATCGGTGCGTGCGTACAGCAAGAGCCCACTTACGGACCCGTCCTGTTTGACGTCAGCATTCTTGGTGTAGGCCAGAATTTGGTACAAGTTAGACGAGCTGACGGACTCCTTTCCCCACTGACCTGTTTGCAGCGACTTGCTGTAGTACTTGGCATCCACGATCAGGATCTTCCGCCCGCGCCGGAGCCGGAGATCCGTCTTCATGGCCGGAAGCTGTCTCGTGCCCGACGACAGCGAGCAGTCGTAGTCCCAGTTAATTTGGGGTGCGCTCGGCGATAGCTCACGGTGGTGAAAGACGAAGTACTCGAGTAAGAATCGCTCGTATAGCTGACTCATTGCGTCGTCGGAGAGCCACGCGGTCAGTTTACGGTCGCCGTAGCCTTCGGTCGGCAGGAGTCCGCGGACCACCAGTTCGCACACGCCTAGCAGCATCCGATACGAAGCATTACTGCGGTGATACGTGAGGGTGTCCCACCGGATCGCGGTCGGGGCAATAGTGGTGACGGCGTCCAAATAGGGCAAGAGGCGGCGGAGGGCCTCCTTCCGTCCTTTCCTGATCTCGCCGTGGCGAACCAACAGAATGATTACTGACTTCAACGCGCGATTATGGGGCGTGTCCGAGTCGTACTCGTCGTACCCACAGATCAGCCGACCACGGGCCTTCGAATGCTCGGCGATGCTCCGTGAGACGTCGATCCGACCGCGAACGGTGGCAAGTTCCTCGCGACGGTGGAGGTAATCGTGGTGAAGGCCGCGTTTGACCTGCGCTCCGACTCCGCGAACCAGAATCTCCGCGAACAAGTCGTGGAGCTTGTCGAATTGCTCCACTTCCAGATGTTCGTCTCCCGCCTTTTGGATCGCCTTGAAGGCATAGGCCATCATCACGTAGATATTGCGAATGGCGATGGAGTTACCAGTCATGAAATTGCTGCTCGTAACCTTCCGGACCATTCCTCGACTTTGCGCGTCTCGTCAAACCAATACTCCTGCAGAAGTGGAATGAGTTCGTCCTCCACCACAGAATGAAGCCAAACGTCAACGGTGTCGTCCTTGGGCGCATCGCTGACAAAGCTGTGTCCGACCGCGAATCCCGGTCCTAGAGCGGGATCGTCCGCAATGGCGAGGTTCAGTGCGCCGATCGCTTCAACCAGACTGTCGAGAGTAGGGCTATCGACCTTGGCTTGGTACTGGGCGAACCCTTCCGAGCTGAAGCCCGGTGTCATGTTGAAAAAGCCGAACCTACGTCGCAGGGCGTAATCGATTACCGCGAGACTGCGATCGGCCGTGTTCATCATGCCGATAATGTGCAGGTTTGGGGGCACTGAAAAGTTCTCATTCTTGTAGAGCAAACGAAGCGGGGAGTCGCGTTTGTCGCTCTCAATCAACATAAGTAGCTCTCCGAAAATCTTCGAGATGTTGCCACGATTGATCTCGTCGATGATAAAGAAGTACGGCTGGGCGGGGCCGGCGTCCCGGGCGGTTTCGCAAAACCGGTAGAACGGCCCTTCGGCAAGGCGAAATCCGCCAGCCTCGGTCGGGCGGTAGCCCATCATGAAGTCTTCGTACGAGTAGCTCTGATGGAACTGCACGACTTGCACTCGAGTGGGATCGTTCTCGCCCATTATCGAGTACGCTAGCCGCTTCGCCGCGAACGTTTTACCAACGCCGGGCGGACCGGCGAGAATTACATTCTTCTTGCGATGCAGCAGCGACCGGAGACGATCGTAGCTTTCTTCTGAAAGGTAAACTTGGCTGAGGAATCTAGTCTTGTCGTAGGAGGGGATCTCGCCAACTGGCGTGGCGAGATCCAATTCTACTTCGCCAACAATAAGTGTTTCGATCTCTTCTACGTACTCCGGATACTGTGTGACGTCGGTGAGTGTCTTAACAACCGCTTTTCCTGGGTGGGGCCAGGACCCCGTATGCGTCCAGTCGACGGTTCGGACGGACCGGTAGGTATCTCGGTCGAGTCTATATTGAGCCTCGGATGTGACCTCGCCTCGGCCAATTATCTCGTGTCGACCCCGTTTGGCGTACACGATGTCTCCGATCTCGATTTCGTTCTGGAACTGCCAGCAGCAGAGGACATCGTTGTTCCTTGCGATGCCGCTCCCATCAGCTTCTAACGCCTGCCGGAGAGATTCGCGGTCGGGATAGTCGGCTAAATCGCCGAGATCGTCCCAGTGGATTGCCATTATCCCGTCAGAGCGAAATGCGTCCCATTCGGAGGCGCGGGGACCGGGTGAGTAGATCCAATAGTGGCGTTGGCGAGGTTCCTCAGGCTCCGCCTTCTCTGGCAATTCCGGTACGAGCTTTGTCAGCTCGGCATCCCAGAGGTCCTGTACCCCCGGCGTCCAGAAGTGAAATTCGCCGTCGATTTCGGACGCCAAGGTGGACCTGATTGCAAACAAGTCGCGGTCGATCGAAGCGGGATCGTCTCCAGTTGATCCGCCGATTCGGGAGGCGAGTGCATCGCGGATCCGCTTTTTCGTGGCGGCAGATGAAATCGGCTCAAAAGTGTCGGGACGTGCGAGGAACTGGAACACGTTTCGGATGTCTGAACGGTCGTCTCCTGAGTCGAGCATGACTTTTTGTAGTGCCCATGGGTCTGATCGTGCGGTGGCGTGTTCAGCTGGAGACAGGGTTGACCAGTGGATCACGAATTTTGCAGCCCAGACAAGGTGTCGCCACAGTGATCCGTTGTATCCCCTGCCTTGTTCTAACCCCGCCTTGCCAGGCTCACGGACCAGCAAACCAGCGATCGTTTCGTTGACGGGGGTTGGATCATCGAGGTGCGCCAGCACCCTGTTGATGTGCATCAACCGTGTGTCCGGACGCGCTGAAAGCAGGGGATGTTCGCGTAAGAAGACGAGCTCGGCGGCCAATAGCACTACCTCTCGCGAGGCGCCTTGAAGCTGGCGGTCCAGCTTCTCCCACTGGCCCTGCTCCGTCCCAACAATCGGATTGTCGGCGACTCGAGACCGCAGGTCCTCCGCTGCCTCGGTAGTCCAGATGACTGTTTCCGGGTCGAGCACTGAGCGGCCATCCCCAAGCATCTGGTCGAACACTCCCGCGACTTCGTGCGCGAGATTGGTATCAGCGGACCAGCGAGAATCCTGGAGTTTCGAATCGGGCTGAATGTCGTTGGTCATACCGCGATTCTGCCTGGCTTCTAGAGACAGGGTGTAGTACCGGCTAGACCTCGGCGCCTAGGGGCGCGGATATCCGAAACCCACTCCTTTGCGTGATCGGCGGTGGGTGAGCTGGCCCCCAGGGCGGTGAGACGAGTGGAGTCAGACGGCCAACGGTCTACATGCCGAGCGGCGGGCCTTGGCCCCGCAGTCACGCAAATATCGATTTGGATTACTGCAGGGTAGGACGTACGGTTGGCGATGCAAACGACGCGGGGTGGAGCAGCTCGGTAGCTCGCTGGGCTCATAACCCAGAGGTCGCAGGTTCAAATCCTGTCCCCGCTACGCATTCAGTCAAGCCCGGTTCCCTGTTGGGGGAGCCGGGCTTGAGTGCGTTTCGCGTTCGAAGTGACCGGTTGTAGTGAACCGGCGTAGTTCGTCACCGAGCGCGCTCGCAGCGTGACTCTCCAAGTCGAGTCGCAGCTGCTCGGTCTGCCGCCTAGTCGGGGCGCCCGTGCTCGCAAGCACGTCTTCGGTAGTGCTCGGTGAAATTAGTCGCATCGTGGAGTCGGCGTTCGCCTAGACCGAGAGCGGGGACCGTTCTCTGTCCGCGCCTGTTGACAAAATTACCCGCGCCGACGGCATAACCGTTGCCGCGCTGCACGTCGACGTGCTCGGCTCCACCGATCG
Organism: Dietzia sp. IN118; assembly: GCF_032905965.1. NCBI lineage: Bacteria > Bacillati > Actinomycetota > Actinomycetes > Mycobacteriales > Dietziaceae > Dietzia > Dietzia sp. IN118. The sequence goes on from NZ_JAUMSR010000001.1 coordinate 1,168,112, forward strand.
ACTACGAGGTCGGCGGCGACGCCCACGAGGTCGGCCATATCGACTTGGCGTGGAAGGTCGCGGGTATCGGCTGATGATGGCGGGTTGTCTTACCCATCTGTTAGTAATCGCTTTAGCTGCACGGACCTACGTTTCTTGTGGAGGGCTCAAAGGTCCGTAGATGCCTGATCCGTCGACCGCGGAGTAGGGCATGCTTTCCCGAGCACGCAGTGGGTGTAGCAGTGGCATATCGCAAGTCCATGCGGGCTTGGAGAGGAGATTGCTGTGGGTACAGAATCGGCGAAAGCGCGCGATGCTGCAGTAGTTGGAGCGATTACTCGGGGCGTCTCGCTCGACACAGTGTGCCGCGTGTATGACGTCGATGCGTTCACCGTCCGCCGTGCGGTGGAGTCAGCCGGCGCAGAGATGCCGGTTGATTCTCGCGATGGGGGCACACCGATCGGTACGCGGGAAGCCGAGATGATTCGGCGGGCTCTGACGGGTGAGGAGTTCAGTGTCATCGCCCGCTCGTTCGACGTTTCTCGCGAATGGGTCCGATTGGTTGTCAAGAAGCACACTGGCCTAGGCGCTAGGGACCTAAAGGGAATTCGCGACGATGCTCGGCATCAGTTCAAGCTTCGGCAGCTGACGGATCTGGTGGGCGGCCATCCGGACCTGCCGGTGGATGCGCTCGCCAAGAAGTCAGGCTTGGGAGTGCGCGAAGTCGAGAAGATTCTTGGCCGTGCGGAAGCGGCGCGTCGAAGGCGGACTCGTACCGTCTCCGGTGCATTAGATCGATCAGACGCTCTCGCAGAGATTCGCCGGGTCGCCGCGCTTTGCACCGAATCGCGTCTATCCGGGCCCTTCTATGATCAGCATCGTCGCGGTGGGGTATCCAGTGTCCGCCTGATCCAGATGTTTGGGACGTGGGCCAGTGCATGTGAACAGGCAGGAGTCCGTGGCACGCGGGCAGTGCGGTCGAACTACTCCCAGAAATGGGACCGCGAGGATTGCTTAAGATGGGTGCTCAAGTACCTGGAAACCACCGAAGAGCCGAGCTTCACCAGGTACGACGAGTGGTCTCGAACCGAAGACGGTGCCCCGTCCGGCGGTACGGTTCGCCTCCGATGCGGTAGGTGGATCGAAGCGGTACGAGATGCTTACGCTCTCGAGTCGGAGGGAGAGGTCTGAGTTCGGTTCGCCTACCGAGCGAAGGGAACGATGGAGCTGCCAGAGTCCGATCAAAAGTCTTGATCGGCACGGCTAGCTACCGCCCGCGCGGCAAGATATGGGCTTGCCTGGTCGGGCTCTTCAGGAGGACGCAAGCGCGAGTAGACGCCATTGCTCGGCGCGTTGCATCTCGACGGGGAGCTGCATCGCCAGAGGAGTGGCGCAGTTTGATCGAAGGTCTTAGTCACGCCAGCGTTGAGTGGCCGCAGATTCTGCCTGACGCGCGAGGGGCCACCGCCGAAGACCTGCGAGTCTCATCTCGTCCGAGAAGCGTGACACAATCTTCGCGTGACTGAAGACGCCGCGGACCGCTCACTCGATCGAACTCCTAGCATCTCCACAAAGCCGACTACGGAGACTGCAGAATTCGGTGCAGTGCGACCTACCGGTGAAGTCCGAGCTGAATTAATAAGGTTCCTCGAGCAAGACTCGTTCCGGGTTGGGCAGGTATACCGACTACTGAAAAAAGAAATGTCTGCGCAGGAAATCGCCGACGAATTAGACGTTTCGACCTCTGGCTTTGTCTGGGGTGCCGAGCGTCAAATTCGAAGCTTGTTGGAGGGCGATCTGCCGACGGCGCCCTCAGTCGCGTTGCGCGTAGCTCGGAAATTTCGCAGTGTGCAAAAGGCTGGCGAGTGGAGTCCCGAAGCTATTTCTTATCTAGAACATCAAACACTAGAGCTTGAGCGTAGAATCAACGATGATTCGGCTAGGGCGGCGGAAGTCAAGAAAGCCAAAAGTGAGACGGAAAAGGCTGAAGCTCGGAACGAGATAGGTATTTATGTCTACTCGCTTCCGCACTATCTTCTCCATCGTTATGAGCCCGAAAGCGGTCGGACGTTGATGAAGGTTGGCCGCAGTGATAGCGACGTGATCCAGCGTTTCAAGAACCAGACTCGTATAACAGCACTGCCGGAAGAGCCAGTTCTTCTGCGTATTTACAGGGTCTGTCAGGGAGAAACGGACGAGGCAGAGAGAACCTTCCATCGATTGCTCGAGGCTGCTGACCATTACCGCAGCGTTGCGCGCACGGCGGGCCGAGAGTGGTTCGTCACCAGCACGAGGTTCTTAGATGAAGTGGCGAGAGCCCTAAAGTTCGACGCTGTTGTGGTCAATGAGGTGGACGACGCTGACGATGACTAGCGAGATCTCATTTGCGACCAATTGGCATGTTCGATGAGCTCAAACTCGGTGAGCTATTGCCAGCAGTCGAAATTTCCTTACTGCAGGACACTGGCATAGATCGCACAGTAGGTGGCCATGACGCGGAGATAATCAGATGTCCAGCTATTCTTCAACGATATCTGAATGGAATCGCAGCTGATTCAGGGTAGCTTTCTGTCGAACCGGGCCAGGGGCGCGTCCCATGAGTCGTTTTGTCGAGTTGGTCTGCGCGAACCACAATATTGCGTGAGAGGAGCAAGACCCCGCTGGCTGTAAACGCTGACCACATTGCTTCGCATCAATTATCACCGTTTTCTCCCCGTCTCCGAAGGTTGAGATCTGTCTCCGTGCCTTCGGGAGGACGCAGCAACGCGAGACACTGCGTCGCCCGCGTCATCGCCACATAGCGGTCAACTGCACCGATGACGCCCGAGCCGATCGAATCCGGGTCGACCAGAACCACGAGGTCGAACTCGAGGCCCTTGGCCTGGGCTGGTGGCAGCACGCGGACGCGGTCGGATTCGCTGAAGTCGGGGACGGTAGCGCCGAGCGCGCAGATGACGCCGACCGTGCCCTCGGAGTGGATGGCGAGCCACTCGTCGACCACACGCTGTAGCTCATCGACGCGGCCATAGCCGACCGGGACCCCGCTGCGGCGCACCGACTCGGGAACGTTGGCGTCGGGCCGCACGGACCGGATCACGGGTGCGGCGGCCTCCATGATCTCGGCGGGTGTGCGGTAGTTGATGCTCAGACGCACGGACGTGATGCGGGCAGGGGAGAGGCCGATGCGCTCCAGTCGCTCGGTCCAGGAATCGTCGAAATCGCGGCGGGACTGAGCGCGATCGCCGACGATCGTGAGACTGCCCGACGGGCAGCGGCGCAAGACCATTCGCCACTCGGCATCGGTGAGTTCCTGAGCCTCGTCGACGATGATGTGCCCGAAGACGCCCGAGAGGCGGGACGCGCCAGCAGCCGGCTCGTCGTCGGGTGACGTATCGAGCAGTGCCTCCTGGAGATCGGCGTGGCGGAGCATGGGGGAGACGCCCTCGGGGTCGTCATCGGCGGCGATGAGGTCGTCGATCACCCGCTGGCGCCTCGCAAGTTCCGCGGATCGCCCGGCCCGGCGGCGCTGTGTCCTGCGCGCCCTGTCGGCGTCGCCCAGCCGGTGGTGGGCCGCGTCCAGAAGCGGCAGGTCCGCGGTTGTCCACGCGCCGACCGCGGATCGCTGAAGGAGCCGGATCTGTTCGGTGGTCAGCCACGGCGCGCACAGGCGCAGGTACGCGGGGACGGTCCACAGGTCCCCGACGAGGTCGGTGGCGCTGATTATCGGCCACGCCCGGTACAGGGTGCGGTGCAGGTCCGGGTGGGCCGCGAACTCCGCGCGGAGGACCTCCTCGGGCACGTCGCCGGCGCTGTTGTGGACGGCCCGGTCGACGAGGATCTCGGCGATCGTCTCGCGGATCTGCGGGTGGGCCTCGTTGTGTGGTGTGCCGTCCTCGACCGCGCCGAACGCCTCGGCCCAGTCGGCCGGCGTCAGGCGCAGGTCCACCCACTCGGTCTGCACCAGCATCGACTGCTCGGGCGGCTGCTCGGAGAAGCGCACCGCGGCCACGATCGCCTCGACCATGCGCAGGTCGGACTTCAATCGGAAGACCTCCGGATCGGGCTCGTCGGGCAGTCCGCCGGGCGGTGTCGCGATCACCCCGCCGAGCGCGGCGAGGCCCAGGTCGGCGGCCGTCGCGGTCTGCACGCTGTGTTCACCGAGCGACGGGAGCACATCGGCCACGTAGTCCAGATACGGCCGGTGCGGCCCGAGGAGGAGCAGGTTGCCGCGGCGTAGCCCCCCGCGGGACTGGGCGTGCAGCAGGTAGGCCGCCCGGTGCAGGGCCACCACCGTCTTTCCGGTGCCCGGTCCGCCGTCCACGATGAGGGTGCCCCGGGAGTCCGCGCGGATGATGGCGTCCTGATCGGCCTGGATCGTGGTGAGCACATCGCGCATTCGGCCGGTCCGCGCCTCGGACAAGCTCGAGACGAATGCCGAGAGGTCGTCGGGGCTGACGTGAGCGGACACCTCGTCGTCGTCGCCAAAGACCTCATCCCAGTAGTCCACGATGCGCCGGCCCGACCACCGGTACCGACGGCGATACGTCACGCCCCTCGGATCGGCGAGCGTCGCGGCGAAGAACGGCTCGGCGGCCGGGGTGCGCCAATCCACGAGGAGGGGAGTGCCGGCCGCATCGGTGAGGCCGATGCGGCCCACGTACACCGGCGCGGTCGCGGGTGCTGTGGGGCTGGAGTCGAATTGAGGGGCGCGGGAGGCGGCGGCGGTGGCGTAGTGGCCGATGCACACGTCCAGCCCGAAGCGGCGCAGCGTGGCGAGCTCGGCGACGAGGCGGCGGATGTCGGCGTCGCGCTCGATGGTCTGCGCGCCGCGGCCTGCGGGGTCGCGGCGGCGGGCGTCCAGACGGGCGGACAGGGAGGCGACCTTCTGGTCGAGGGCGTGGGAGATGGCGGCGAGGTGGCGTTCGTCGGCGGCGATGTGCGCCGGGTCAGCCTTGTGGGCGAGGTGATCGGGGAGGGCGAAGATGCCGGGTGCCTCGGGGGACATGGCGACAGTGTGCGCCCCCACCGGGGTCTTGCCGCAAGGCCCCCTACCAGCTATAACTTGAGAAGGGGAGGGGTTTCCGGCAGGAATCTAGTTGCCTGGAGGCTGCCAGATCGACGCTGCGCCTCGCAGTGGCTCGCCCCCACGCTTGTCGTCAATGACGCTCTCGACATCGACCGGCCGGATGGTCACGGTCTCAGGGTGGTCACTGGGTCTATACTCGTATAGCGGCGGAAGGGGTGTCATGACGGCCAAACAGCTGAACACCAAGTTGGACGACGAGACCATCGCTCGTCTGGACCATCTGGCTCGAATCACCGGCAGGTCCAAGTCGTTCTACGCGAGCGAGTTCATCCGCAGCGGACTCGACGAGATGGAGGACTGGTACTTGGCCCGGCACCGTCTGGAGGAATTCAGGCAGTCAGACGATTCCGCGATCCCGTTGGACCAGGTGGACTGGTCCTGAGGTGGCGTATCTGGTCGAGGTCACGCCGCACGTCCAGAAGGTCATCACCAAACTCGGTCGACAGGATAGGACTGCGCAGCAGAGAATCCGGGCATTCCTCGAGGAGCGAATACACGGGTGCGAAGACCCCAGGTATCTCGGGAAGGCACTTCGCGGCGACCAGCACCTCTGGCGGTACCGCGTGGGCGACTACCGGATCATCTGCTCGATCGAGGATCAACGGGTGACCGTCCTCGTTGTCGATATTGCCCATCGGCGCGAGGTCTATCGATAGCGGCCCTTGGTGCTTCTGCCCTGTCACGCCCCGGGGGCACGGGCTTCTACGACCCAGGTTCCGGCGCCCAGACGGACCTCGCCGTCGGTGACATGTTCACCCAGCGCGGCCGCGGCCGCGGCGACGGCGGAGTCGCGGGCATCGGGGTTGGCGGCCATCGCCATCATGGCCTGGGGGTTCTGTTCCAGCGCCTGCCGGGCGAGTTGTTCGAGGCGGTCGGCGGGGCCGAGGGTGACCTCGTCGGGGCCGGGGTTCACCTCGACGGACTGGAAGCCGGCGGTCTCCAACACGCTGCGCACGCGGTCCGGGTCAGCGAACGAGAACGGTCCCGGCGCGCCCGGCGGAGGCACAGGGGCACCACCGAGCCGGGCCAACGCGGCGCCGGTGGGGACCGTGATAAACGGGTTTGCGGCGGGCGCGGCAAAGCAGACGAACGCGAGCCGGCCGCCCGGTCGGAGGGCCGCCCGGACGGCGGAGAACGCCACCTCGGGTCGGTCGAAGAACATCACGCCCATCCGCGAGAACGCGGCGTCGAACAGGCCGGGCAACGGCTCGCTCTCCACGTCGAGGGTGAGGAACTCGACGTTCTCCGCATCGGCCTCGTCCACCAGGCGAGCCTGCGCGCACTCGACCATCGGTCGGGACACGTCCACGCCGACCGCCGACCCGTCCGGGCGCACCCGGCGTCCGATCTCCAACGTCGTGGTCCCGGTCCCGCACCCGATGTCCAGCACCCGCTGCGGTGGGCTGAGGTCCAGGCGGTCGAGGGCCGCGCGACCGAGCGGCTCGAGAATCGTGTCGTACGCGAGCGCATTGCGCACCCACGACTGCCCGACGGGACCACTCCAGAGGTCGGCCTGCGATGCACTCATGATGAGCTCCAATGCCTCGACTCCCATCGTAGAACCGGGGAGAGGCGACCGGAACCCTCACGGCAGCGGCACCACACTCACAGGGCACGCGACTCTCCACAGGGCGCCGTTCCGGGGACCGCGGTACGGGCGAGGAATCCGTCGAGGGGTGTGACGCTGTCGGCCATGCACATCGCCACACCATTGACCGGCACCCGCTACGACACGGTGCTTCGCCAAGCCCTCGCCCTCGTTCGCGCCGGGGACTACCGCGCTCGCCGAATCACTGAAGGGAGCGCCCGGGGTCTTCGCCGACAGGACCGCGGTCATCACCCCCCATCGCGACAGCTCCGGCGCGTTCGATGCCGATGACCTGGCGGCCCAGCTCTACGCGCTCGCCCACGGCATCCCGTCCGACACGGCCACCTACACCGATGGCTACTTCGTCAGCGGGGGTCGGATGCACTCGGCCCGGGCCGAGCCGTATGAGATCGACTGGCAGTAACCGGTCGGCGGCGGAGCTGAGACACTGGGTGCGGCCCGGTTCGCGGGTAGCTTGCTCTCGCGCGTCATTCCTCCCCACGGTCGAGTGCGCGCCCGTTCAAAGGACTCCCGTGTCTTCTCCTGCCGCGCCCGGGTCGCCTGTGACCACCGTCAGTTGGCGCGAGAAGGGCGAGGGCCGCACGGCCCGGTGGCACTCGGAGAACGGCGCGCCGCCGCCGCGGGACATCGTGGTGATCCACGACGACATCGCCGCGGACAAGGCGCTTCGGATGATCCGGCGGGGCACCGGCCTGCTGTGGCGGGGCGACTTCCACAACGCCCGCCAGCTCATGCGCGCCCTCGACCGGCGTCTGCAGAAGCGGGCGTCCCGGGCGCCGCAGAGCTCCGACCCCGGGGAGGTGTTCCTGGCCAACCGGAAGGCACGCGCGCAGCGGGCGGAGACGCTGGGAAAGGTCCTCATCCCACTGGAGCAGGACTACTCGGTTCGGCTGCGCCGGGCGCCCGACGTGAGCGACGCCTGCACCCATGCCTACGGGCCGCCGACCCACAACGGCAACGACTCGACCGGTCGGGACACGCTGGTCTCGCTGCCCGAGCTCCTCGGCGTCATCAGCGCCTACGAGTGGCACCTGGGCGGTATCGAGGTGGCAGCACTGGGAGCGCGCATCCATCCCGCCTACGGCGTGTTCGCCCCCACCCGAGACGAGTACATCGACCTGGTCGCCGACGCCCCCTGGCCGCAGGGCGTCGAGGATCCGATCGTGTGGGACATCGGCACCGGAACCGGGGTGCTCGCGGCCGTCCTGGCCCGGCGCGGGGCCCGGCAGGTCGTGGCGTCCGACATCAATCCGCGCGCGGCGCAGTGCGCGCGCGACAACGTGGGTCGGCTGGGGTTGGCGGACCGGGTGGACGTGGTGGAGGCCGACCTGTGGCCTTATGACGACGACGACGAGGTGGGCGACTCCGGGCGGGCCGACGTGGTGGTGTGCAACCCGCCGTGGATTCCGGGTCGTCCGACGTCCGCTCTGGAGCAGGGGATCTACGACCCGGGCTCGGACGTGCTGGGCCGCTTCCTGGACGGGCTCGCGCAGCACCTCACGCCGCAGGGCGAGGGGTGGCTGATCCTGTCCGACCTCGCCGAGCATCTCGGTCTACGCACTCGCGACGAGCTGCTGACCCGCATCGCCGACGCCGGGCTGACGGTTCTGGGAACGCACGAGACGACGCCTCGCCACCCGCGCGCATCTGACACGGACGATCCGCTCCACGCGGCGCGATCGAAGGAGCGCACCATCCTCTGGCGGGTGGGGGCGAGGCGGGACACCTGGAGGCGGGACAACTGGAGGCGGGACACCTAACGGGGGCGGCTCCCACCGAACGCCCAGACCAGCGCGTGCACCGCGAGCAACGGGGCGATGAGCACCACCGCGCCCCAGCCCGTGGTGGCGACGGGCACCCAGTCGTCCCACGACGCGCGCATGGCGGCGAGGAAGTCGCCGCGCTCGGGATCAGTCTGTTCGGGAGCGCTGTGCCCGGGGTCGGCGAGCTCGGGGTCGTCGTGTGAGGAGCCCGCCCACAGCCCTTCAACGTCAGAGCTGTCCGCCGCCAGTGGGAAGTCGGCGGGCCGAGGGGACTGCGAGGCGGAGTGCATGACAGGGGTTCGTCACCCAGGGGTGCCCGGATGGCCGGTTCGGCCGAGCGAGCAGTCGGCGGGTCTCCGGCGGCAGTGGAGCACCTCGTCGTCGTCGCACTTACCCCGCCACCACGGCGATTCCGGAACGTAGGCTGGCGGCGCCCGCACCCCACCCGAGGCCGAGGATGCCATGGACAGCATGACGGACAGGTCGGCTCCCGCCGCTGGCGGCGGACATCCCACCGAGGGCGAGCGCGCACCCCAGCTCCCACCCGGGCCCCGGCTACCCAGGCCAGTCCAGGGGGTGGGCTTCGGGATCGCCCGGCGGGAGACTCTCCGACTGCTGCACCAGCGGTACGGCACCGCGTTCACCGTGCACCTCCCCATCTACGGGCGCGCGGTGGTGATCTCCGACCCCGCGCTCGCAAAGGAGCTGTTCACCGCCCCGCAGGAGTCGCTGACCAACGTCGACCCCAACCTGGGCCGGGTCCTGGGGGAGAACTCGATGTTCGCGCTCGAGGGCACCGACCACCGCCGGCGCCGGAAACTGCTCACGCCGCCACTGCACGGCAGACGCATCAAGGCCTACGAGGCGATCGTCGAGGAGGAGACCCGTCGCGAGCTCGACTCGTGGGTCGCCGGCCGACCGTTCGCCTCCATGCCCTCGATGACCCGCATCACGTTGGACGTCATCCTCCGGACCGTGTTCGGCGCCCGGGACGACGAGCTCGACACCCTGCGCCGCGTCATCCCGCCCATGGTCGAGGCCGGCTCGGCGGTGGTGATCACCCCGGAGCTGCCGGCACGGCTCGGCACGGTGGGCCCGCGCGCCCGGTTCGCCCGCTACAAGAAGGAGTACGACGAGGCGATCGGCGCCCTCATCACACGGGGTCGCCGCGACGACCGGCTCGACGAGCGCGACGACATCCTCGCGATGATGCTGCAGAGCACCTACGACGACGGATCGTCCATGACGGATGACGAGATCCGCGACGAGCTCACCGCACTCCTCGTGGCCGGGCACGAGACCACGGCGACGACACTCGCCTGGGCGCTGGAGCGGCTCAGCCGCACCCCCGCGGTGCTACGCGAGCTGGTCGCCGAGGTCGATGCCGGGGGTACCGACTACCGCAGCGCCACGATCCTCGAGGTCCAGCGCAGCCGGCCGGTGATCGATCTCGCCGGACGCAACGTGCAGGTCCCGCACCTCGACCTGGGCCCGTGGCGGATCCCACGCGGGTACAACGTGCTGGTCGCGATCTCGCTACTGCACGACGACAGCACGCACTTCGCCGAACCCGAACGCTTCGACCCGACCCGCTTCCTCGGCACCACGCCACCGCCGGCGTGGCTGCCGTTCGGCGGCGGGACCCGGCGGTGCATCGGGGCGGCGTTCGCGGCCATGGAGATGGATGTCGTGTTGCGCACCGTGCTGAGCATGTACGAGATCGTCCCCACGACCGAGCCTGACGAGAAATGGCATTCGCGGGGGGTCGCGTTCGCACCCCGTCGCGGCGGGCGGATCACCGTCCGGCGTCGGTGACCCTAGTCGGACGGCACCGGTGAGGTGGCGGCGTCCCGGGGCTTGGCCTCCGGGGTCCTCGACTTCTGCCACGGCCACCGGCCCGAGATCTCCAGCTCCAACGACCAGCTGAGGAAGGTCCTGATCACGACGATCGCCGCCAACACCGCCACGCTCTCCAGCGTCGGGGTCACCGCGACCGTCTTGATGATGTCCGCCGCCACCAAGATCTCCAGCCCCAACAGGATCGACCGACCGAGGAACCGGCGGAAGTGCCGATAGGTGTCCGGCTGCCGGCTGAGCAGGCGCCACCCCGCGATGACCGTGGCCGCCACGATGCCGATGACGATCGCCGCCACACCGAGCGCGTCGATCACCTCGCCGACCGCCTCGATGTACTCCTTGGAAGGCACCCTGGACTCCTCTCACCCGGATCCGCACCGGGGCGACCCGGACGGCGTTGTCCGACGAGCCTAGGGGGCCTCCCGCCGCGCGCCCGGGCGTTCGCCGATCCCGTAACCAGTTGCACTGAGACGGGTCTTGGGTACGTTTGTGGCCCACCGCCCTGGATTGATCGGCCCACGCAGATCGAACCCGCGCCAACTCGAGGAGGCACCGCACTTGCAGACGCCTACCGCAGAATCGACCTCCGGAGCCACGGACCTTCGTCCGAACCCGACCCACGACCCCAACGAGCACCTGCGCGATCCCGACAAGGGCTACGTCGCACTGCTGGGCTGGGTGCCCAACGCCATCGACGCGCTCGACAAGTTCGACCGCCGCTACGTCGTGGTGGCACCGCCCTGGGCCGAGGAATACTGCAGCCAGCACCAGATCCCGTACGTCCCGTGGGACTTCGAGCGGCTCAACGACCGGTCCATGGAGATCGCCGAGACGCTGCGGGACATGGGCGTCGACGTGGCGATCCCGCTGTTCGAGGAGACCGTCGAGTGGGCGGGCGCCATCAACTCGATGCTGCTCGACAACCCCACCCTGTACGGGCAGTCGCTGCTGCTGCGGGACAAGGCGCTGATGAAGCGGCGCGCCCAGCTCGGCGGGATCCGCGTGGGCATCTTCGAGGAGGCGCACGAGCGGGACGACGTGATCCGGTTCCTCAAGCGCGTCAACCAGACCCTGCTCAAGCTCGACGGCGACCCCAACGACCCGATCCACCTCAAGGCCTTCGACAAGGCCGGGTGCCTCGGCCACCGCGTCATCCGCACGCCCGACGAGGTCGACACGATCCCCGAGGAGGAGTTCCCCGTCCTCATGGAGTCCCACCTCGACGGCTGGGAGTTCGCCGTGGAGGCCTGGGTGCACAACGGCAAGATCGTGTTCCTCAACATCTCCGAGTACGTCACGCTCGGCTACTCGGTGTTCGTACCGGCCTCGCCCGAGCTCGAGAAGTACCGTCCGGAGATCACCCGGCAGATCGAGAAGCTCATCAAGACCTTCGACATCAAGTTCGGGTTCGTCCACCCCGAGTACTTCGTCACCAGCGACGGCGAGATGTACTTCGGCGAGGTGGCCTACCGGCCGCCGGGGTTCAAGGTCTTCGAACTGCTCGAGCGTACGTACGGGTTCAACGCCTACCAGGGCCTGGTGCTGGCGTTCGACCCCAAGACCACCGAGGAGGAGATCGCCGCGTTCTTCCCGCGCGAGGTGGTCGACGCGAAGGGTCACGCCGGGTGTTTCGGCGTCTACCCGCGGCGCCGGGTCGTCTCCACGCTCGAGATCCCGGAAGCCACCGAGGACCACGAGTACTTCGAGTCCCACGAGCTCACCGCACCGGTCGAGGAGACCGTCACCAAGCGCACCGCCTTCGGCACCCACTGGGGCCTGGTCTACTTCTTCGGCGACGACGCCTACGAGATGCGATCGGTCCTGCGCAACCAGGAGGACCTCGACTTCTACGTGTGACGCCTCGGCCGGTACCGACCCGCGGGTACGGTACCGGCGGGTGGACGTGGTCAGAGGTCGGGCGACGTGGCAGACGCCGCCGCGAAGGACGGAGAGTGGACCAGTGGGAGACGACGAGCCCGACGCGGCGCGAGTGCTCGACAAGCGGGTGGCCTCGCTCGTCGACGCCGCCCGATCGCTCGCCGAGGCCGGCGACGTGGCCAAGGCGTCGCGACTGCGACGGGTGTTGGACGGCGTGCGTCTGGTGCTTCTCCGGGACGGGGGAGCGCGGGCCGTGCAGTCGATGGCGCACGACCTCGAGGCCGCCGGCTTCTTCGACGGCACCGACTGGGCGTCGCCGGCGTCGCTGATCCCCGCACTGAGTGCGGGCACGCTCCGTAGTCCCGACTCCGACAAGGTCGTCATCGAGATCGTCAGCGACCTGCGGCTCGTCGCCGTGGCGCTGGGCGAGTACGAGCACCCGGAGGTGACACCCGAGCAGGCGCGGCAGCACCTCACCGAGGTCCTCGCCGTCAACGCCTCATTGCTGTTCACCGTCGCCACCGAGGCCGAGCGCAGCCAGCAGGGCCGCATGGCGACGGTCACCCGCGCCGCGCTGGCGCACATCGCCGCGGAGATCGGCCTCGACGGCGTGCTCGACCAACTGGTCGAGGAGATCTGGCGCATCCTGCGGCAACGCCCCATCCAGGTGGACCAGATCAAACACACCATCACCCAGATCGCGATCGCGCGCCGGGACCCGCAGGTCGACACCAGCGGCGGCGGCGTGGGCATCGACCGGCTGATCAGCAGCATCTACGGCACCACCGACGCGAGCCGTGAGGATCCCGGGGTGGAGGTCTACCTCTCCCGGCTGGAGTCCATGGACGAGGGTTCGCTGCAGTACGAGGCGACCGGGTTCGCCCGGTCCATGCACGACACCGGGCTCGTCTCCCCGTACCACCCGGTGTTGGTCCGGTTCCTCCGCGAGAAGGGCAGCTTCCTGCTCAGCGAGGCGCTGGGACTGTCCAGCACGGGGCGCGAGAGCCTGCTCTGCTTCCACGCTCTCGTCGACGCCCTCATCGACGCGGCCGTCCACCCCGAGACCGCGCAATCCGTGTACGGGCTGGCGCTGCTGCTCGAGCGGGGGATCCTCTTCCAGCCGCCCGTCGCGCCGGCGCTGTGGCGGCTGTCGGCACTTCCGTTGTCCGACTACGCGGCCGAGCGGCTCGCACTCTCCTGCGGCCCCGCCCACGAGGGGCGCGTGTGGCTGCTCGCCGGGACCATGTCGATGCTCGGCCAGCCGCTGGGCGTGGGCCAGGGCGACAACCCCACCTGCCAGTCCGCCCGGGCGTTGTCGATCTGGGCGTACAACGACCCCGACTACCTGCTGCAGATCATCGCGTGGGCGGCGCGTGACAACGAGGTGGTCATGCACTTCGAGGGCCGGCCGATCTCCTCCCGCGAACTCGACTCGGGCCTGGCCACCATGCTGCCCGTGGATCTCGACCCCGTGTCGCTGCTCGTGGTGCCGCACCTGGACCGGATCTACGCCGAGATGGGCCGGCTGTGCTCGGACCGCCCGGGCGACCCCCACCGGTGGGTCAACCCCGAGTTCCACGGCTGGTGGTCGGCCCGGGGCTTCCGCATCAACGTGGACGTGGAGACCGGCAGGCTGACCGGGCTCGAGGACTTCCTGCGGCACTTCTACGGCAGCTACCACCCGTTCCACAACGGCAACCAGCCGCTCATCCACCCGCAGCCCGCCGGCGTCGCCGTCACCGATTCCTCCGCGCGGTTCGTCGGGTGGCACGCCATCACGATCCTGCGGGTCGCGCTGGACCCGGACGAGACCATGCGCGTCTACTTCTTCAACCCCAACAACGACAGCGGGCAGGACTGGGGCAACGGCGTAGTGGTGAGCACCGCCGGGAGCGGCGAGCGGTTCGGTGAGTCGTCACTGCCGTTCGAGGAGTTCGTCTCGCGGCTGTACATCTTCCACTTCGACACCCTCGAACCCGGCGAGACCGCATCGGTCACGGCCGAGGAGATCTCGCGGGTGACCGACCTGATCCACGGCAGTTGGGGCGCCGACCGGCTGCCGGAACTCTGAGGCCGGCGCGGCGCGGCTGCTGAGTCGACTTGTGCGCCGGGAATGGCGTGAGGCGGCCCGACGCGGGGGTTCGGAGTCGATGCGCTGCGGGAATGGTCCACACCGCGCGCACACCTGCCGACAAAGTGTGCAAAGAGGACGCACAAGCCGGAGAGGGATGGGCGTGAGGAGGAGCATGCGCGCGAGCGTGGAGTGGATGGAGCGGCACCAGGTGTCGCTCTACCTGGCGGGACTCGTCCTGGGCGGAGTCGTCGGGTTGCTCGCGCCCGCTGTGGCCGGCCCGGCGGAGCTCGCGATCCAGCCCGTGCTCGCGCTGCTGCTGTACGCGACGTTCCTCGGCATCCCGTTCGCGCGCATCGGCCGGGCCTTCCGCGGCTGGCGTTTCCTGGGCACGATCCTCGCGGTCAACTTCGTGGCCGTCCCGCCGGTCGTCTGGCTGCTCACGCGCATCGTCGCCCACGACCAGGTGCTGCTCGTCGGAGTGCTGTTCGTGTTGCTGACGCCGTGCATCGACTACGTCCTCGTCTTTGCCGGTCTCGCCGGGGCCGACGTGCACCGGCTCCTGGCCGCGACCCCGTTGCTCATGCTCGCCCAGATGGCGCTGCTGCCGCTGTACCTGTGGCTGTTCGTCGGCTCAGGGTTCATGGACACGGTGGAGTTCGGCCCGTTCGGCGAGGCGTTCCTCGTGCTCATCGCGCTGCCCCTCGCGGCGGCCGCGCTGACGCAGTTCGTCGCAGGCCACGGGGAGTCGGCCCGCGGAGAGTCGGCCCGCTCCGCCCGGGGTGACCGGGCCGTTCGCGTCGGTCGCGTCGGTCGCGTCGGTCGTTCGGTGGCGCAGGGCGCGACGGCGGCGATGGTCCCGCTCATGGTCGCGACCCTCGCGCTCGTGGTCGCGTCCCAGATCAGCGCGGTGGGCGAGCGGCTCGGCGCGCTGGTGCAGGTGGTCCCGGTGTACGTGGCGTTCGTCATGGTCATGGTGCCGGCGGGCATCGCGGCCGGGCGGCTGGCGGGCCTCGATGTGCCGGGCAGGCGGGCGATCGCGTTCAGTGGCGCGACCCGAAATTCCCTGGTCGTCCTCCCGCTGGTCCTGGCACTGCCCGCGGCGTTCGATCTGGCAGCCCTCGTCGTCGTCACCCAGACCCTCGTCGAGCTCGTCGCCATGGTCGTCCTCGTTCGGCTCGTCCCCCGTCTCATCCCCGAGGTAACGCCGGTCACTTGACCCGCCATCCGAACCGTGGTTCCGGTAGCTTCAGAGGGTTCCCGTGCGCGGCTGAGGCCGGCGCCGGATTCTGCTCTCTGCTCACACCGCAATCCCAGAGGACGACCGTGACGTCTGAAGTCTCCGCCACCCCCCATTCCGCACAGGCGGCCCGGGCCCCGCAGGCCTCCCCGCCGATGCCCGCCGCCACCGTGCGGCTCATCGCCCTGCTCGTCGGCGCCGCGTTCGTGGTGATCCTCAACGAGACCATCATGTCCGTGGCACTGCCCGAGCTCATGGGTGAGTTCGCGGTCACCGCCGCCACCGCGCAGTGGCTGACCACCGCGTTCATGCTCACGATGGCGGTGGTCATCCCGTTCACCGGGTGGCTGCTCGTGCGCCTGCCGCTGCGGTCCGTGTTCGTCATCGCGATGAGCACGTTCACCGCGGGCACCCTGCTGGCGTCGCTGGCCATGGTGTTCCCCATGCTCGTCGCCGGCCGGGTCGTCCAGGCGGTCGGCACCGCCATCATGATCCCGCTGCTCATGACCACCGTGCTCAACGTGGTTCCCGCCGACCGTCGCGGCCGCACCATGGGCGTCATCTCCATCGTGATCGCCGTCGCCCCGGCCATCGGCCCCACCGTGGGTGGCCTGGTGCTCGACGTGCTCAGCTGGCGCTGGATGTTCTGGTCCGTGCTGCCCATCGGTGTGCTGGCACTCGTGGCCGGAGCGGTGCTGATCCGCAACGTCACCGAGCCCCGGCGGATCCCGCTCGACATCCTCTCCGGCGTCCTCTCGGCGATCGGCTTCGCCGGCCTCATCTTCGGCCTCAGCTCCATCGGCGAAGCCGCCAGCGACAACGCCCTCATCTCGCCGTGGATCCCCGTGGCGATCGGCGTGGTCGCCCTGGCCGTGTTCGTCTGGCGCCAGCTCTCGCTCAAGGACTACGCGTTGCTCGACGTGCGGGCGTTCGCGTTCCCGACCTTCACCGTGAGCCTGGCGCTCATGCTCATCTCCATGATGTCGCTGTTCGGCACCCTTATCCTGCTGCCGCTCTATATGCAGCAGGTCGTGGGCACCAGCACCCTGAACTCCGGGCTGGCACTGCTGCCCGGCGGCCTGATCATGGGCGTGCTCGGCTGGTTCGTCGGCCGCGCGTTCGACCGGATCGGCCCCCGGCCGCTCATCATCCCCGGCTCCGTCCTCGCGTCCGCCGGCCTGTGGGGGATGTACACGTTCTTCTCCGCGGACAGTTCGCTGGTCACGGTCGTCGTCTGGCACATCGTGCTCAGCGTGGGCCTGGCGTTCCTCTTCTCGCCGCTCATGACCTCCGCGCTCGGCTCGCTGCCGCCGCACCTGTACTCGCACGGTTCGGCGCTGCTCAACACCCTGCAGCAGGTCGCCGCCGCCGCGGGCACGGCGCTGTTCATCACCGTCATGACGCTGGGCATCGTCTCCGGCGCCGAGTCCGGCCTGGGAGACGTCGCCGCGCAGATGACCGGCGTCCACAACGCACTTCTGCTGGGCGCGTGCATCTCGCTCATCACCGTGGTCGGCGTGTGGTTCGTCCGCAACAGCGCGCAGACCGAGGGGCCGGCCTCGGCGCCGAAGGCCGAGGGGTCCGAGAACGCCACGGCGCAGGAGACCGCCTCGGCGTAACCGGCAGTTCGGGTGTAGCCGGCAGCCCGGGCGTAGCCGGTCGATCGCCCGCCGGAGTGACCCACGCCATACCCTGGATGGCGTGAAGGTTGATCTGACGGTCCTGGCCATCCCGGCGTTCGTCGGGGCGATGGCAGCCGAATGCGCATGGCAGAAGCGCAACCCGGCCGTCGGGGAGCGGGCGGGGGACTACGAGTTCGCCGACACGATGGCGAGCCTCTCGATGGGCGTGGGGAGTCTGCTCGCCCCCTACATCTCCGCCACGGTGCTCTCCCCACTCACCCCGCGGACAGGCCGATTCGCAAAAGCCGTGATGGGACTGTCCCTCGGGGCTGCGGCCGTCGCCACTGCCGGGGACGTCCTACGCCGCCATCGCGGGTCGGGTCTGGGTGAGGCGGGGTCGTTGTCGTCGTCGTCATCCGGCCCCGGACCCGACGCCGACGGTGCCACCGGCGCGGCGGTCCCGCCCGCCCTGCGTCGGATCACCGGCGGGTCGGCGGTGACCGCCGTGGCCTCGACCGTGGTGATGGTCTCGACACTGTGGAGCGCGCAGACCGCGAGTTCGCGGCTCTTCCGGACGTCCCCGCTCGACCTGGGGTCCGGGCCGCTTGCGTACGCGGTAGGGATCCTCGGTTGGGACCTCATCTACTACTGCAATCACCGCCTCGCCCACGAGTCGCGGTGGCTGTGGGCCATGCACGTCGTGCACCACTCGAGCGAGCGCTACAACCTGTCGACGGCGCTGCGCCAGCCCGTCGCCGAGGCGCTGACGATCTACGTGCCGTACGGGTTGCTCTCGCTGCTCGGGGTGCGGCCGGCGATCGTCATGGACGCCCGCGCGATCAACCTCATCTACCAGTTCTGGGTCCACACCGAGGCGGTGCGGTCGATCGGGCCGCTGGAGAAAGTGCTCAACTCGCCCTCGCACCACCGCGTGCACCACGGCAGCAACCGGCGGTACCTCGACCGCAACCACGGCAGCATCCTCATCATCTGGGACCGTCTGTTCGGTACCTACGAACCCGAGGGCGAGGACGTGGTCTACGGGCTGACCACGAACATCGACACGTTCAACCCGCTACGGATCGCCATGCATGAATGGGTCGCGATCGGGCGCGACATCTTCAGCGCGCAGACCTGGCGCGACCGCGCGGGGTACCTGATGCGTGGGCCGGGGTGGGCCGGGGCGCGGAGGGCGTAGGGCCCGGTGCAACGCGGACTCAGACGAGTCGGCGACCGACCATCCCGGCGGCATCGTCGAGCACAGCCCGGAACAGGGCGTCGTCGCGCAGTTCGAACCAACCCAGCGCCGCCCCGAACATCAGCGTCATCGCCTGCTCGGCCACCAGCACCACGTCGGCGTCCCACCGCAGGCCCGCACGCTCGGCCAGGCTGCTGAGCAGGGTCACGATGATCCGTCGGTACTCCTGGTGGGACTGCGCGGCCAGAGCCCGCAGCTGCTCGTCGCGGGCCGCCATCAGAGACAACTCGAAGTAGGCGATCTCGGTCATCGGATCGGCGAGGACGGAATCCGCGTAGGCCGCGAAGAGTTCGGCCACGGCGGCGGTCACGTCGTCGGGTCCGTGTACCGGCCGGTCCTGCTGCGTCTGGACCAGGTCCGACAGGTGCGTCAGGTCCAGACGCAGCACCGAGCGCATCAGCTCGTCCTTCGATGAGAACGCGTAGTGGACGGACCCGTGGGGCACCCCGGCCTCCTTGGCCAGGGCCCGCGTGGTGAGCGCCCACGCCCCGTCCCGAGCCATCACCGTCACCGCGGTCTCGGTGAGTTCCCGGCGGCGCTGTTCGATCGGCACCTGTGCGCGGCGAGCGTCAGCCACGGGTCACCTCGGAATCGGCGGGGTCCGCGCGTGCGGCGGGTGGCATGTACGGCAGGTTCGCCTCCGGCCCTCCCGTCGCGTGGGCGGCCTCGGCGTCGTAATCCTCTACCGGCGCCGCCCCGGCTGCTCCGGCCGCCCCGGCCGCCCCGACCGCTCCGGCCGCTCGCGACTCCGAGCGCAGGCCGCGCCAGGCCAGTATCAGAGTGATCGCCGCCGTCCCGATACCGATCGCGGCCACGAGGTCCATGCCCGCCAGGAAGGCGGAATCGGCGATCTCCAGGAGACGAGCGCCGCCGCCGGGCATCGTTTCCGCGATCTCGTGGGCGCCGGCCAGGGTCTGGGAAGCGGCGTTCGCGGAGTCGGCGTCCATGCCGGGCAGGGTAGCGGTCTCGACCACGCGGCTCGAGTACACGGCCATCCCCGCGGTGCCGAGTACGGCGGTGCCCATCGCGCCGCCGAACTCGTAGCCGGTCTCGGAGATCGCCGCGGCGGCGCCGGCGCGGTCACTCGGGGCGGCAGTGAGGATGACGTCGTTCGTCAGGGTCTCGGCCAGACCCACGCCGATGCCGAACAGGGCCGACAGGAGCGTGAAGAGGAGCATCGTCTCGGCGGTGTCCAACCGGGTGCCGATGACGAACCCGACGATCACGAGCGACAGGCCCGTCATGATCACGGTGCGCACCGAGACCGTCCGCGCCAGAACCGGGGCCAGCAGGGTGCCGACGACGGCGGCCACCGCGAGCGGCAGCATCCACAGACCGGCCTCGGCCGAGCCCATGCCGCGCACGAGCATGAGGTACTGCGGGAGGAAGAACATCAGCCCCATGAACGCGAACACCGAGATCACGTTGATCGACACCGCCGAGGAGAACGCGAAGTTCCCGAACAGGGACACGTCGATCATGGGGTTCTCGCGGCGGCGCTGACGGGACACGAACCAGACCAGCGCGGCAGCACCCAGAACGAAGGCGACGAGCACCGCCCCGTCGACTCCCTTCACACCGGTCTTGAGGGCGTAGACCAGCGAGATCATGCCCGCGATCGAGAGGATGACGGAGGTCGGGTCGAACGGGCCCGGGTTGGGGTCCTTCGCCTCGGGGAGCAGGAACGGGGCGGTCAGGAGGAACAGCGCGATGACCGGGACGTTCAGGAGGAAGACCGAGCCCCACCAGAAGTTCTCCAGCAGCAGCCCGCCGACCACGGGGCCCAGTGCGGCGCCGCCGGAGAACGCGGTGGCCCACACGGCGATGGCGGTGCGTCGCTCGGTGCGGTCCGGGAAGATCGCGCGGATCAGGCCGAGCGTGGACGGCATGAGGGTCGCGCCGCCGATGCCGAGCAGCGCACGGCCGACGATCAGCATCTCAGGACTGGTGGAGAACGCGGCCACGAGGGAGGCGACGCCGAACAGGGGTGCGCCGATCATGAGGATCCGTTTGCGGCCGATCCGGTCTCCGAGTGAGCCCGTGAAGATCAGCAGGCCCGCGAGCAGGAACGAGTAGAGGTCGATGATCCACAGCAGTTGGTTCGACGTCGGCCGCAGGTCTGCGGACAGCGCGGGCACGGCGATGCCGAGCACGGACATGTCGATCGAGATCAGCAGAACGGGAAGGACGAGGACGAGCAGGGCCGTCCAGCGGCGTGCGGGGGACACGGGTGCCTCTCCAGGGCGGTCGGACTGCGGGCGGTGTGCACGCAGCGATGCCGGGGAGATCCGCACCCGGCGAAGACCATCCTGACACGAGGTTGGCCAACTGGCCAACCCTTCTTGGCCAGGTGGCCAGAAGTGTGGGGAGTGCCACCGTCGGGAGCGCTCGCGGTTCGCGCACTTGGGTCATTCCGCTGCCGTCCGCGAGGGTGCTTCCTAGGGTTCACCCATGAGCGGACGCGCGCGATGGGCCGGACATTCGACGATCGTCCGGAGGGCGCTTCCGCTGCTGCTGGCGCTCGTCCTCGCCGTGTCGGTGGCCCCGCAGCTGCAGCCGAGCGCAGCGGCCCAACCTGGTGGGCTACTGGCCGCGCCGGGTTCCGGCTTTCACTGGGGCGTCGCCACGTCGGGCTTCCAGGTGGAGGGATCGAATCCGGACTCCAACTGGAAGCGGTATGTCGACGCGACCGCGCCGACGGGTCAGACCGACCCGGTGGGTGACGCGGTGGACTTCTGGAACCGCTACGAGGAGGACATCGCCAACGCCGCGGCGATGGGCGTGAACACCTTCCGGTTGAGCGTGGAGTGGGCGCGTATCGAGCCGGCGCCGGGGGAGTACGACGACGAGGCACTCAGACGCTACGACAGGATCATCGACACGGTCCGCCGACATGGCATGACCCCCATGATCACGATGGTGCACTTCGTCTACCCGGGGTGGCTGGCCGACCGCGGCGGGATGCTCGCGGACACGGCGGTGGAGTCCTTCGGCCGTTTCGCCGACCTCATCACAGACCGGTGGGCCGGTGACGGCACCATGTGGGTGACGTTCAACGAACCCCTGGTCTTCTTCAAGCACGAGATGACGATCGGCCGCGTGCAGTTCACCGACTTCTCGCGGTTCCTCGACCGGATCGAGGCCGCCCACCGGCTCGGCTACGCGGCCGCCCACCGGGCCGACCCGGACGCGATGGTCACCATGAACGAGGCCTACCTGCCGCTGGCCACCGAGTTCACCGACACGCTGATCGGGGACCGGGTGGCCGACGTCGTGGACTACGTGGGCATCGACTATTACTACGGCGTCGCGCTGAACAACCTCACCGCCATCAACGCGGCGTGGGACGACTTCGCGGCCGTGCGACCGCAGCCGGAGGGGATCTACGAGGCGATCGCGCACTACGCGCACGCCTACCCGGGCAAGCCGATCTACATCGTCGAGAACGGCATGCCGACTCTCAACGGTGGGCGCGCAGACGGGATCGAGCGGGGCGACTTCCTGCGCGACACGGTCTTCTGGCTGCAGCGGGCGGTGGCCGACGGGTACCCCGTGATCGGCTACAACCACTGGTCACTGGTCGACAACTACGAATGGGGCGACTACTCGGCGCGGTTCGGGCTGTACCGGGTGGACGTGCTCACCGACCCGACCCTGACACGCCAACCCACGTCGGGCGTCGACGCCTACCGCGAGATCATCGCGGGCGGGGGAGTGCCCGACGGATACCGTCCGGTGCTGCCGTCCGCGTGGTGTTCGCTGGCCACGATCCCGGACAGCTGCATCGGGCCGGTGTCGGCAGAAGGACCCTTGACGACGCTGGCAGGGCGATAACAGGATCGACCTCACACGCGATTTCCCTAGTGGACCCGCCCGTTGACCACGAGAGGACCGATGAGATGTTTCCCGCCGGCTCGATCGAGAATCCGCTGCGTTTTCTGTTCGGCCCCGGGCCGGATGAGCCCGCGTGCCTCGCTCTCACACCGGAGTGCATGGGCCTGATCCCGTACCTCGCGGCCCGTTTCGGTATCGCCAGCTGACGAGCCCCGACTGGCGAGCCCCGACTGACGGCCCCCGGCCGACGACTCCCGGTAGCCCCTGTCCGAAACGCCCCGACCCGCCCGTCGGATTTTCTTCTGCGCGCGGGGGCCGCAGCGTGGATCGACATCCGAGGGGCGGATCGAATGCAGGTCGAAATCCGAGGGGCGGATCGAATGCGGATCGAATTCCGCCAGGCTCGGCGGCGGCGGCCGAGACTACCTGCTGAACATCTTCGCGAAGAAGCCGTCCTTGACGGCGGGGACGTCCGACTCGTGGCCCGGGCAGCGGTCGGCCTTGGGCACGCCGGCCATCACCTGGTCGACGTGCATTCCGCATCCGGCCCAGGTGGTCTTGCCGCACTTCTTGCAGGTGGCGGGACGGCACATGATGAGACTCCTCAGGGGGTGGGGTTGTCGTCGGCGTGAATCGCGCCGACCGCCGGCCGATGATCCGACTGGCTGATGCCCCGAGGTTACATACCCCTAGGGGTATCGGTCAACCCTGCCGGTTCGGCACGCCCTGCACCTGCGGCGTGGGCGGGGTGGTCGACCTCGTCGTCGTCGTTCCCGTCGGGGCTCACCCCCGCCGGCGTCCGGCCCGGCTCACCAGTCGCCGCGGGTCAGGCCATCTCCCCATTCCCGCGCGCGCTCCAGCTCGCCGGGCAGGAGCGGGCCCTCGTAGCCGTCCACGTAGAAGGTCTCGGGATCCGTCACGGGTGGCAGCCGAGCTTGCGTAGCTTCTTTGCGGCCTTTTTGCCTGCATGGCCGGGGAGGTCGGGGTGGCGGACGTGGGTGTCGAAGGTGGCCACCGCGAGGGAGGCGGGCCCGGCGGCGTCGAGCCACTCGCGCACTCCCGACGGGATCAGCTCGCCGCCGCGGGCGTGGGCGTCCTCGCGGGTGCCGTCGCGGGGTAGCCCGAACGCGTGGGTCGGCGCGCCCACCACGAGCAGGTCCACCGTGAGTTCGGCGAGCGGCGGCGCTTCGTGGGCGGCCACCACCTCGGCGGTCAGGTGAGGGGACAGGCCGTCGCTGATCGCCTCGGCGACGAGCCTGGGGTTCCCCCACGCGGATTCGTACACGACGAGTGCGTTCATGGCCGGCCCTTTCCGCAGGTCCTGCCCTCAGTCTGCGCCTCCGGACCGCCCCGCACAGCGGCTCGTCAGGATCCGCTCATTGACAAGTGTCCCGCCTGATGTCACTGTATTAAGCACCTAATACAGCAACACGGAAGCGGGGCGGCGATGCAGTTCGACAACTCGTCCCCGATCTGGGTGCAGCTCGTCGGGGAGTTCTCGCGACGCATCGTGACCGGGGAGTGGGCGGCCGGGGAGAAGATGCCCGGCGTCCGGGAGTTGGCGGCCGATCTCGGCGTCAACCCCAACACCGCCCAGCGGGCCCTCGCGGAACTGGAACGGCTCGAACTGTGCCGGTCCGAGCGGGCCACCGGGCGGTTCGTCACGCAGGACGAGGAACGGATAGACGAGGTCCGCGCCGACCTCGCCACCGACGCCGCCGACGCCTTCATCCGACGCGTCCGCGGCCTGGGAATGGCGCACGACAAAGCCCGAACGCTGCTCGACCACAGATGGGACACCCATGAACACACCACTACCGATGAGCACGACGGAGGTGCCTGACATGAGCGCCACCGACCATGCCGCCACCGCGAGCCCCGCCACTACACTCGTTGAGGCCACAGGGCTCCGCATGACGTACGGCGCCACCACCGCTCTCGACGGCCTGGACATGGCCCTGGCCCCGGGGCAGATCGTGGGCCTGCTGGGCGAGAACGGCTGCGGCAAGACCACGCTGCTCAAGATCCTCGCCGGCGTCCTGGCCGGGTACTCCGGCGACGTGCGGATCGCCGGTCACGTCCCCGGTCCGGAGTCCAAGGCACTGGTGTCCTACCTGCCCGACACCAGCTTCCTGCCCGACGCCGCGCGGGTGAGCTACTGCCTCGAGCTGTACACGGATTTCTTCGCCGACTTCCAGCCCGAGAAGGCGCGCGACCTCATCGGCTTCTTCGGCCTGAGCGAGTCCGCGCGGCTCAAGCAGATGTCCAAGGGCATGCGCGAGAAGGTCCAGATCGCACTGGCCATGTCCCGCGACGCGCGCGTGTTCCTCCTCGACGAGCCCATCTCGGGCGTCGACCCGGCCGCGCGTCAGGTGATCCTCGACGGGATCGTACGCAACCTCTCCGAGGACTCGCTCCTGCTCATCACCACCCACCTCGTCCACGACCTCGAGCCGATCCTCGACGCCGCCGTCATGATGCGCCACGGCCGCGTCCTGCTCTCCGGCGACGCCGACGACCTCCGCGGCAGCCGCGGCGCCAGCCTCGACCAGATCTTCAGGGAGACCTACCGATGAGAGCGACGACGACAACACTCCTCAAGCACGAGTGGCTGCGCACGCGCGGTCCGCTCGCGACCCTCTTCGGGTTGATCGCGCTGGTCGGCGTGCTGGGCAGCCTGCTCGGTGCCTCGGGATGGCCGCTCCTGTCTGAGCTCGGGCTGGCCGCGGGCATGCTCGCCGCGGTCGTGGCGGTCCCGGCCGTCCAGTTGGCCCTCGCCGCCGACTACTGGCGCTCCGGTTACGGCCGGACGGGCTACTTCACGCACTCGATCCCGGTCCGCGGGGCCCGCATCTTCCGGGCCAAGCTGGCGTGGGCGATGCTCGCCTCGCTGGCGGCGATCGTCCTGACCGTCGTGCTCGCGCTGCTCGCGTGGTGGGCGAACTCGCAGCGGTCCGGGGGCACCGCGCCGTCGTGGTCGACGCTGACCGAGGCGTGGTCCACGGTCACCGCCGTGACCCCGGGGTGGATGATCGCCGCCGGGTTGGTGCTGGTGCTCGCCTGGTTCCTGGTGTGGCCGGTGTACTACTACTTCGCCGTCTCGGTGGGGCACGAGCGGCGACTGGCCGGACTCGGTGCCGGCGGGCCCGTGGTGGTGTTCGTCGCGGTCTACATCGCCAGCCAGGTCCTTGCCCTGCTCGGCATGCTCGTGATCCCGTTCGGGGTGGGGGAGGCAGAGGGCGAGACCCTGGGCCTCGTCCGGTTCGACCTTGTCGGCGAGCTCGCCGCGGGGCGCACGACCAGCGAGGTCATGCCGATCGGGTTTGCGGTCTCCCTGGTCGCGGTGGCGGCGTTCTGCCTCTGGCGCACCGCGCGATCGTGGAACCACAAGGTGGCGCTGGGGTAGTAGTCCCTGCCCGGGCACTGCCCCGGTCTGGATAAGGATTTCTTTGGCGGGCGGCGCGCGGTGGAGTAGTGTTCACATCCTCACCGCGCGTCGTCCATTGGCCGCCGCGGGCCCCTCACCTCCCTCGAAAGACCGCGAGCATGCCGATCGTCCTGCCCTCCATGGCCCGTCCGACCCTGACCGAGCCCACCTACCTCACGCCTCCCGTCTGGAAGCCGGTCCTCGCCTGGGCCGGCCTGGTCATGGGTGGACTCATGGTGGTGGGGGCGCTCGGAACGCTCGGCAGCGGCGTTCTCGAGTCGGTGGCGATGGCGCTCATCGGTCTGGCCATGGCCGTGGCGGGCGGGTGGTGGGTCTTCTGCGAGCGTGAGGACCGCACCCACGCCGAGGAGGACTTCCAACTCGACCGGCAGGCCGCTCTCGCCGCGCAGTCGATGTCCGGCTTCGTCGCCCCGGACGCGCTGAGCCCGCTGACCTGGAACACCCCGTTGAGCCCGTTCACCCGTCGCTGGCCGGTGGTCGGCTCCGTCTCGGTGGCCATGTTCATGGTCGGGGCGGCACTGATGCCCACCCCCGCGCCCACGCCGACCCCGGCCTCGAGCCCGGTGGCCGCGACCAGCACCGTCACCACCACGGCCCGGGCCGCGGCGCCGACGACCACCGTGACGCAAGCCCCCACGAGTTCACCGGCCTCGGCGACCCCGGTCACGCCCGTCGCCGTCGAGTCGGAGTCCGCGCCCCGGCAGCCGGTGGCCCCCGAGCCCACGTACGCGCCCGCCCCGGTCCAGACGTACGCCCCGCCGCAGACCTACGCGCCCGCCCCGGTCGCCGAGCCGGTCCCGCAGGCGGCGTCCTACGCCAACTGTTCGGCGGCCCGGGCCGCCGGCGTCGCGCCGCTGTACCGCGGGCAGCCGGGGTACGCCTCGAAACTGGACCGCGACGACGACGGTGTCGCCTGCGAATGATCCGCGGCGCCGGGGACCGCAGGATCGCTCGGCGCTGAAATCTTCGTCGTCGTCGTCGTTCCCGTGAGTCGTTCCGGGCCGGGCGAGCGGATCGGGCAAGATGGGTATCGGCGCCGGGAACACACAGGTGAGCCCGCGCGTTGACTATGTACGAGTGATTCGTCGGTGACCCGGCGGGGACTCTCGACCAACGACCTTCCCCGACAATTCCGAAGGGACCTCGATGCGCACCAGTAGCAACCCGGTCTTCAGTTCACTGTCCACGGACAGTGCCCGCGGCGCCACCCATCTCGGTGGTGCCGGCCGTGGCGCCTTCCAGCAGGGCCAGTACGGCCAGCAGGGCTTCGGTGCCCAGGCCGGTTACGGTGCCCCGCAGGCGCACCCGCAGTTCGCCGCCGACACGCGGCCCATGACGATCGATGACGTCGTCGCGAAGACCGGCACGACGCTCGGCCTGCTCGCCATCGTCGGCACGATCTCCTTCTACCTGATCACGATGAACCCGGGGCTGCTGTTCCCGTTCATCCTGGTCGGCGGCATCGGCGGCCTGATCACCGTTCTGATCGCCACCTTCGCGCGCAAGATGGACTCCGCGCCCGTCACCCTGACCTACGGCGCCCTCGAGGGGCTGTTCGTCGGCGCGGCGACGTACCTGTTCACCATCGACCTGCAGGGGACCGGCGGCGTCCTCGGCGCGGTGGGTGCCGCGATCCTCGGCACCATCGGCGTCTTCGTGGGCATGCTGTTCGTCTACAAGACCGGCGCCGTGCGCGTGACGCCCAAGTTCACCCGCTTCATGTCCGCCGCGATCGTCGGCGTGCTGTTCGCGGCCCTGGGCAGCATCGTGCTGAGCCTGTTCACCGGCACCAACCCGCTGTACGACGGTGGCCCGATCGCGATCGGTTTCTGCCTCCTGTGCATCGGCCTGGCCGCGTTCAGCTTCCTGATGGACTTCGACAACGCCGACCGCCTCGTGCGCGCCGGTGCCCCGTCCAAGATGGCGTGGGGCGTCGCGCTCGGCCTCACGGTCACCCTGGTGTGGCTGTACGTCGAGATCCTCCGCCTCATGAGCTACTTTCGCGACTGACCGGCGCGAGCTGTAGCGCTGCCTGACTGATCAGGTCAGGTTCCGGCGAATCCCACGGCCCCGGCCCCCGCGAGGGGAGCCGGGGTCGTCGGCATTTCGGGTGTGGCGGCGATGGGGTTCCGGCGGCGGCCGGCGTGCCCGGCCCGCCTCGTACACCCCGCGGGCGCCGCCGGGGTAGCCGGCTGCAGGACCAACGACGAGAGCGCCCCGGGCACACTTCCTCGAGAGAAGCGTGCCCGGGGCGCTCGCAGTGCCGCGGGGTGGCGCGGGCTCAGGCCGCGCCGGGTGGGATCAGCTGAGGCGCTCGAGCACCATCGCCATGCCCTGGCCGCCGCCGACGCACATGGTCTCGACGCCGAACTGCTTGTCCTCGGCCTGCAGGTTGTTGAGCAGCGACGCGGTGATGCGGGCGCCCGTCATACCGAAGGGGTGGCCGAGCGCGATGGCACCGCCGTTGATGTTGAGCTTGTCCTCCTCGATGCCGAGCTCGCGGGCCGAGCCGAGCACCTGCACGGCGAACGCCTCGTTGATCTCGAACAGGTCGATGTCGGAGATCGACTTGCCGGCGATCCGCAGGGCGTTCTTGACGGCCTCGATCGGCCCCAGGCCCATGATCTCGGGCGACAGGCCGGACACGCCGGTGGAGACGACGCGCGCGAGCGGGGTCAGGCCCAGCTCCTTGGCCTTGGTGTCGGACATGATCACCAGGGCGGCGGCACCGTCGTTGAGCGGGCAGCAGTTGCCGGCGGTGATGGTGCCATCGGGGCGGAAGACCGGGTTGAGCTGCGAGACCTTCTCGTAGGTCGTGCCGGCGCGCGGGCCGTCGTCGGTGGAGACGACGGTGCCGTCGGGCATGGTGACCGGGGCGATCTCGTTGGCGAAGTGGCCACGCTCGATCGCGTCGAGGGCGCGGGAGTGCGAGCGCACGCCCCAGTGGTCCTGGTCCTCGCGGGTGATGCCGGTCATCTGGGCGACGTTCTCGGCGGTCTGGCCCATGGGGATGTAGACGTCGGGGAGCTGGCCGTTCACCCGCGGGTCGGTCCAGGTCTCGGCGCCGCCCTCTGCGCGCGTGGCGGTGCGGGCCTCGGCGTCGGCGAAGATCGGGTTGTGTGTGTCCGGCCAGTGGTCGGCGGTGCCCTTGGAGAAGTTGGAGACGGTCTCCACACCGGCGGAGATGAACACGTCACCCTCGCCGGCCTTGATCGCGTGCAGCGCCATACGGGTGGTCTGCAGCGAGGAGGAGCAGTAGCGGTTCACGGTGGTGCCCGGGACGGTGTCCAGGCCGGCGAGCACGGAGACGACACGGCCCATGTTGAAGCCCTGCTCGCCGCCCGGCAGGCCGCAGCCCAGCATGAGGTCGTCGATCTCGGTGGGGTCGAGCGCGGGGATCTTGTCCAGCGCGGCCTTGACCATCTGGGCGGTGAGGTCGTCGGAGCGGATGCCCACGAGGGAACCCTTGTTGGCGCGCCCGATGGGGGAACGGGCGTACGAGACGATCACGGCTTCCGGCATGGAAAGCTCCTTCGTTGCGGGTGAGTGCTGGTGTGGTCGGGTCAGTCCTGGGGATCCGGGTCGTCCCGCGTCGAGCGGGCCGGTGTCAGGATCCGGCTACGGCGTCGGAGGGTGTCCGCGGCCTCACGGGCCTCGCCCGTGCTCTCGGGGTCACCGTCCACGTCCTCATTATGCAGGAACGTGTTCCGGTCACCGTCGTCCGCATCCTCGTGAGTGCGGACGAAGTCGGTCAGGCGCTTGGTCAGCCGGGCCACCACGGACTCGCGGTGCTCGGCGGGCGCGCCGGAGTCGGGGGCGTCGGCGGGCGCGCCGGAGTCGGGAGCGTCGGCGGGCGCGCCGGTGTCGGCAGTGTCGGCGGGCGCGCCGGTGTCGGCGGCGCTCTCGGCGGCCTCCAGTGAGGCGGCGGCCCCCTCGGCGTCGTGCGGCAGCTGCTCCTCGGGCACGTCCTCCCACACGCCCAGCGCCACACACACGGCGGGCAGCAGCAGACCGGCGGCGAGTTCGTACCCGGCCGAGTTGGGATGGAATCGGTCGGGCGAGAACAGGCTCTCGCCACGACGGTGGAACTCGGGCGCGAGGGTCTCCGCCAGGGAGACGGGGACGCCGCCGGCCCTGCGGGCCTGCACGGCTTGCGCGCCGGCCAGGCGCCGGCTCAGGCCCGACATGACCGATCGCAACGGCTGGGGGACCGGCTTGATGATGCTCAGGTCGGGGCAGGTGCCCACCACGACGTGTGAACCGTTCTCCCGGAGCGCCCGCACGGCGTCGCCCACGCGGCGTGCGGACGGGCCGATCGCGTTGCGGGACGTGATGTCGTTGCCGCCGACGAGGATCACCGAGATGTCGGGGTCGCCGTGCGCGATCTGCATCGCCTCGATCTGCCCGGGCAGTCCCTTGGAGGTGGCGCCGACGATCGCCTTGATGCTCAGCCGCACGTCCCAGCCGGACTCCTCGGCCAGACCCCGCGCCAGCAGGACGCCGGGCAACTCGTCAGGGGAGTCGGCGCCGAGGCCGGCGGCGAGCGAGTCGCCGAAGATCATCATGTGCACATCGCACGTCATTCCGGGTCGCCACGGCTCGGGTGACCGGGCCCCGGGCCGGTAGAGCCCGTCGCCGGAGTAGGGCCGCGACGTCGGCTTGGGGATCACCCGGCGCGCGATCCGGGCCTGCTGCGTGAGCACCTCCTGGGCGCCGCGGAACGCCCCGACCGTGCCGACGGCAGCCAGCCCGAGGCTCATCCAGAGGCGTCGGGAGGCGTCGTCGGCGTCGGTCATCGGGCGTGTCGTCTCCCCTCTGGGTTGTGGTCGGTCTCTGGGTTGTGGTCGGACTCTGGGTTGTGGTCGAACTCTGCGTTGTGGTGGGACCCGGCGCTGTGGTGGGACCCGGCGTCGTGGCGTGAGCCCGTCCGGTGGCGTGCGGCGGACGGAGCGGCCAGCTCACGGGCGTGCTGGGCCAACTCGACGATAGCCCTCCTGCTCTCGGCCGGCCCGCGGGAGAGGTCGATCGGGTACTCCACGATCGAGATGTCGGTGTGGACGATCCGTCGGGGCTGGGGGGAATCGTCGCGCCGCTGGGCCGGGTAGACCAGGTACGCGCGGTCCACCCCGAGCGCGGTGCAGGCGGCCAACAGTCGGTAGTGCTCGGCGGCGCGGGCCCGGCGGTCCGTGGGATAGGTCGGGACGAACGTGGTGACGGGCTCGCCGTCGACTTCGTACACCAACCCCGTGCGCACGGAGATGTGGTCACCGTCGTCGGACGGCGCGCTGTGACGACCCGACGGCGCGTCGTCCGCCTCGGCACCGGAATCCAGGTTGACGACGGGGTTCTGCAGCAGCCGACCACCCCGGCCGTCGAGGGCGGCGGTCAGCTCGGCCTCCACGAAGCGTTCGAACAGTGCCGGCATCTCGGTGACGAAGGCCGCCGACGCTGCGTGGCCGTCCTCGACCTCCACCGAGATCCGCCGCACGATGCGGTCCGCCAACGCGAGCGCGTCCTGGTAACGAGCGTTGAGCCTGCTGCGAGTCCACGCCGGCACGGGCGCGCCCTGGCCGATGAGCGTCGCGTCCGACAACCGGGCGTCGACCATGGCCAGCCGGCGGCGGGTGGCATCGGGCAGTTCGGGCAGGAACTGCAGGCGGTGGGCGGCCGTGCGCAGGATGCGGTTCTCGGGGATGTCCGGGGTGAACTCGGAGTAGGTGACCTCGAGCGGGATGGTCATGCCCGGGTGGCGGCGGATCTGGTCACCCAGTCGGATCCGGCCGCGCACGGTGGTCAGCGCCTCGTCGACCCTGCGGTACCCGCGCAGCAGTCCGGCGGACAGGGCCCGGTGCGCCAACCGGGCCATGGACTCGGCGACGGAGGTCCACAGCTCGTCGTCGTCCCTGGCCTGCACCGATGAGGACAGGAAGGGGTCGTCGGCCGCGTGGTCGAGCAGGAAGAACAACTGCGTCAGGCCGAGGCTGGCGGCGGGCATGACCCGCACCGACAGTCCTTCGACGCGGACCGAACCGACCGCGCCGCAGGGGATGAGCCGCCACGTGTCGCGGCCGGCGGGCAGCACCTCCACGAGGCCGGTCTGCGACAGGTGCTGCGCACCCTCCCAGCTCAGGTTGACCAGTCGGCCGCGACGGTCGAACTCGTCGAACTCGAGCGCCACCGGCGACGCCGGCGACTGTGCCGACGCCGGCGCGCCGGCGCGCGTCGGAGTTGCGGTCACGCCCGCCCGATCTTGCGGCGCAGCGCCGCGAGGCCGAACCGCTCGTGCACCTCGGCGCGGGTGAGCCGCCCGTAGTAGTGCTCCTCGAGCAGTGGGAGGAGGTCGAACCGCCAGATGGCCTCGAGGCCGCCCGGCTCGGTGGCCCGGTCCTTCATGAAGTACGACGGCCCGATCCGCAGGTCGCGGTCGGAGTCGTCGATCTCGGAGTTGAGCGCCTCGAGCAGCTCCGCGGGCTCGGTCGTCACGCCGCGCGCCTCGAGGTGGCGTCGGAGCACACCGGCCACGGGCGGGGTGTCGGGGTGCAGTTCCATGAACGCGAAGCGTCGGCGGATGGCGGCGTCAACCATGGCGATCGACCGGTCGGCGGTGTTCATGGTCCCGATGATGAACAGGTTGCGCGGCAGCCGGAAGGAGGTGTCGGGGGAGTACTGCGGCAGCACGGTCCGGTCCCGGTACTCCAGCAGGAAGTACATCTCGCCGAACACGCGGGCGAGGTCGGCGCGGTTCATCTCGTCGATGATGAGGAAGCTCGGGTGTTCGCGGCCCGACTCCGAGGTCGCCCGCGCGGCCTGGCGCCGCAGCGGCCCGGCCTGGAGAGCGAAGCCGGGCTGCCCCGACTCGGTGAGCGTGGGCCGGTAGCCCTCGAAGAAGTCCTCGTAGGCGTAGCTGGGGTGGAACTGCACCAGCTGGACCCGGCTGGGGTCGTCGGGGCCGGCGAGGAAGCGGGCCAGTTCCTGGGCGAGGAAGGTCTTGCCGGTGCCGGGCGGGCCGTAGAACACGATCTGCTGACGCTGTTGCAGGGTGTCGACGATCTCCTGCAACTCCTCGCGGGGCATGTGCAGGCCGTCGGCCAGCTCGTCGGTGACCTCGGGCAGGGTCGGCACCGCCCCGGCGGCGGGGGCCTCGGCGACCTGCGACTCCGCGGAGTGGCGCCCGGGGTGCATCGCCGAGAGCATCGCGTCCAGGCCGTCGGTGAGGTCGACCACTGTGCCGGGCTCGCCGATCAGCTCGGACAGGGGACTGGGCAGGGTCTCCAAGTCGAGGGTGACGGTGCTCCACAGCACCGAGCGCTCGAGTTGCTGGCCGCCGTCGTCGACGTAGCCGAGGTCGTCGGTGAGGGTGCCCAGATGCAGTTTGGCGTCGGCGACAGTGGCCACCACGTCCTGCGGGTTCATCCGGGACAGGAAGGTGTGCAGCTCGGCGGTGAGCTGGAACCGGGCCTGGTAGTCCAGGTGCGGGTAACCCTGCTCGACGGCCTGGGACACCTCGAGCCGGCTGGCGTGCGCGGGGATCCGCGGCAGGTGCGAGGCGGGCAGCGCGATGCGGTTCTGGGCGACCCACTGGCCGGCCTGGCCGACGCCGCCGCGGCCGGGCCGCACGAGCCAGGCACGCCGGGAGTGGTCGTCGCGGTGGCGTTGCCACTGGTTGGCGACGGAGCCGCGGTACCAGTCGACGGGCTGGCCGAGCTGCGCGGAGAGCACCTCGGAGATGCGGTGCAGGTCCTGGTCGATGTCCAGCTCGTCGATGCCGGACGGGCCGCCGATGAGGTCGGCGAACGCGTCGCGGATGCGGGTCTTGTGCTCGTGCTTGACGATCGGCTGGAAATAGCCGGGCCACACGAGGTACTGGAGGCTGTAGCGGATGGCCCGCCAGTCGCCGGGGGTGGAGCGGGCCGCGCGCTGGAACTCCCACGGGTCCGACAGGGCGGCGTCCCGGACGGACGCGTCGAGCTCCGCCCAGTGGATGACGAACGAGCACAGCCAGCGCAGGTGCTCGCGCATCTGCACGTTGAACCCCAGGCCGCCGGTGAGCGGGCCCTTCTCGCTGAGGACCTCGTCGAGATCGGTGGGGATCGCGGGCGCGTCCTCGATCCAGGAGAGCACGTCGCGGACGCGGCCGCGCTTGAGGCGGGCCGTGACCGTGGACAGGGGGAGCTGCTGGATGAAGAGCAGCTCGGCGGCGAGCAGGACCACGGGCCGCGGTGCGCCCTCGAGCTGGTCGTGCAGCGCCTGCATCACGGGGGAGCGTGTCGACCCAGGCGCCGCACCGGCGGCCCCGTCCTCGGGGTCGGAGTCCAGACGGCGGGCCAGCTCCTCGGCCACCTCGGGTGTCCACGTGTAGAGGTCGTCCTCGAAGGGGGACTGGCCCGTCCGCAGTGCCGGTCCCAGGACCCGCCCGGCCGCCGCTTCGATAGTCGGGGCCGGGCCGTGGGGCCTGTCCTGGGAACCGTCTGACACGTGGAACTCCTGCTACGCCGGGGCGGATTCGGGCCCGCCTGGAGGCGGCCCGACATTCGTGAAGAACCTACCACCGGCCCCGGTCTTCAGCCGGTCAGCTGTGGTACGGCTCCGCGGTCACGATGGTGACGGCGACCTTCTTGCCGTTGGGGGCGGTGTACTCGCGGCTCTCCCCGTTCTTGGCGCCGAGGACGGCCTTGCCGAGCGGGGACTCGGGGGAGTAGATCTCGAGGTCGTCCTTGCCGGAACCCTCGCCGCGGGTGCCGATGAGGAAGGTCTCCTTGGTGTCCTCGTTGCCGTTGTAGTAGGCGCGGACGACGGAGCCGATGAGCGCGACACCGGACTCGGTGGGCGTCTCGCCGACCTGGGCGTTGGCCAGCAGGTCGTCGATGGTCCGGATGCGGGCCTCCTCCTGGCCCTGCTGCTCACGCGCGGCGTGGTAGCCGGCGTTCTCCTTGAGGTCGCCCTCCTCGCGCCGCTCGTTGATCTCGGCGGCGATGACCGGACGGTTGGCGATCAGCGCCTCCTTCTCGGCCATGAGGCGGTCGTACGATTCCTGGGTCAACCAGTGGACCTGGGTGTCGTTCGCCATGAGCGCACTCCAATCTGTTCGCGTGCGTGATGTAAGAAAAACACGGCCCCGCGAAAAAGGGAGCCGTGCTGAAGCGCCGATTCTAACACAGGCGCCGTCGGTCGCCGGCCGATACGCGCGGCCCTGACGGCCGCGCCGTCTGCGGCTCTACCTGCGCAGGTAGTCGGGGACGTCGTCGCCACACCCGTAGACGTCCGCGGCGAACGCGCGGGCGGTGGTGAAGATGGACGCGTCGATCTGGATCGTGGTGTTCTCCGACGGTGGGACGTACACCTCGCGCCGACCGAGTTCGCCCTTGGACTCCTCCTGGGCCCGGATGATGCAGTAGGCGGGCGTGCCCGGCTCCTCGCGCGTCACGGTGAACGTCAGGTCGACCCGCGACTCGTCGACGACCTCCACCCCGATCGCCTCGCCCGTGATGTCCGGCGTCTGGTTGAGACGCCACATCGTGTAGACGCCGGCGATCACCAGGCCGCCCACGAGCAGCGCCAGGATGACGGCGACGACCTTGCCGGTCAGGTTCGAGCCGCGGTCGGCGGTCGCGTACCGGTCCGCGGGCGGGCCCACGGGGGGCTGCGACGGGGCGTCCGACCTCGGCTCACTCATGGGAGCCAGGGTATCGGGGCACGCTGGCGGGGACGGCCGGGGGTCGCCGGCGGGCCCCGCCGGGGGCGGCGCCTGGGCCGACGCCCATAGAATGGTGCGGTCATCCACTCACGTGAGAAGAACGGCAGGTGCTTCCGATGGCCGGTCTGCGGCTGATGGCGGTCCACGCCCACCCCGACGACGAGTCGTCAAAGGGGTCGGCAACCATGGCCAGGTACGTCGCCGAGGGCGTCCACGTGCTGGTCGAGACGTGCACCGGGGGCGAGCGGGGCGACATCCTCAACCCCGCGATGGACCGCCCCGACATCGTCGCGGACCTGACGGGCGTCCGGGTGCGTGAGATGGCGCGCGCGGCCGACATCCTGGGGGTCGACCACCACTGGCTGGGATATGTGGACTCGGGGTTGCCGGAGGGTGACCCCACGCCACCCCTGCCGGAGGGATGTTTCGCCCTGGCCGACGACGACGAGGTCACCGAGTCCCTGGTCCGCAGGATCCGGGAGTTCCGTCCCCACGTGATGATCACCTACGACGAGAACGGTGGGTATCCCCACCCGGATCACCTGAAGGTGCACTCGGCGTCGATGGCCGCGTACGAGGCCGCCGCCGACCCCACCCGTTATCCGGACGCCGGTGAGCCGTGGGCGATCGCCAAGGTCTACTACACCCACGGGTTCCCCAAGAGCCGCCTCCAGCTGCTGGACGACGAGCTGTTCGCCCGCGACGGTGTGCGCCACTTCGAGGAGTTCCTGTCCCGTTGGGGGGACCGCCCCGACATCATGGAGCGGGTCACCACGCGGGTCGAGTGCGCTGACTACTTCGAGCAGCGCAACTCGGCACTGCTGGCCCACGCCACCCAGATCGACCCCAACGGCTGGTTCTTCGCCGCACCCGTGGAGATGCAGCAGCGGGTGTGGCCCACCGAGGAGTTCGAGCTCGCCGCCAGCCGGGTGGGCTTTCCCGAGCTCGGTGAGGGAGAATACGAGACAGACCTGTTCGAGGGAGTCGACCCGAACGTCGCTCTCCCCGTCGGCCCGAGCACAGTGAAGGACCCACGATGATCACCCTGGGACCGGACGTCCAGATCCTGGCGTACCAGTCGGCGATGGTCCTCGCGCAGAACCAGTCGCCCGGTACGCCCGGGTACAACGACAACCCGGTGGGACCGGAGTTCGGCAAGGCATCGCCGATCGGTATCCCGGTGATCCTGCTGCTGCTCATCGCCACCGTGCTGCTCATCCGCAACATGAACAAGCACATCAAGAACCTGCCGGAGAGCTTCGACACCGAGCATCCCGAGCCGGATCAGCTCGCCGACGAGGGCACCGACCGCGGCGCCGTCCCGCCCCTGGAGCAGACCGACGGGCAGCCCGACCCCCGCTGACGGTCTGCGTCGGGGCCGGGCCGCACACCCCGCCGGGGGCAGGACCTGCCCGCCGGTTCAGCGGCCCAAAAGGTCGCCCATCGGGACGAAGTCGCTGAACTCGTCGTCGTCGGTCTTGCGTCCCCGCCCGGCGTCCGCGCGCGTCGGCGCCACCGCGCCGGCGGTGACCCCGGCGAACCGCATCATGTAGTCCGACAGTTCGGTACCCACCCGCGCGGTTCGTGCGCGCAGCGAGTCCTCGTCGCCGTCGGTGGTGGCGGCGCCGAAGTCCTCGGCCGCCGCGAACACGGTCGTGGGGACGATGTCGGCCTTGAGGTAGGCGAACATGGGTCGCAGTGCGTAGTCGACCGCCAGCGAGTGCCGCGCGGTCCCGCCGGTCGCGCCCAACGCCACCGGCACGCCGGCGATCGTGCCGGGTTCGATGACGTCGAACAGTGACTTGAACAGGCCCGAGAACGACTGGTTGTAGATGGGCGTCACCGCGATCAGCCCGTCCGCCCGGCCGATCTCGTCGATCGCCGCGGCCAGTTTCTCGCCGGGGAACCGGGTGAAGGTGGCGTCGACGACCTCGTGCGCCAGTTCACGGGCCTCGAGGACCGTCACGTTGACGTCCTGGCCGTGACGCGCGAGCGCGTCCCGGGTCGCGGCGGTGAGCTGGTCGGCGAGCATCCGGGTGCTGGAGGGCACCGAGGTTCCGGCGGCGACGACGACGAGGTTGAGCGGCCGCCCGGCGGCATGGCTGTTGTGGGATTCGGTCACTTGGAGTCCTTCCCGGCCGGCGCCTCGGCGAGGCGGGCCTGGTTGCGGCGGGCGCGGGCCAACGACTGCTCCTGGGCGCGCTGACCGCCCTCGGCGGTGAGGCCCGTCCAGTTGTCGCCGGTACCGAAGCGGTAGGCGTCGGAGTAGGCGGGGTCGCCGGCGGCGGCCAGGTCGGCGTCGCGGGCGGCGACCCGCGCGGCGTGGGTCGGCCCGTCCGGGACGTGGGCCGGGCGCAGTGCGTCGAGTTCCCGTCGCAGGGTCGGCACGATCTCGGTGCCCAGGATCTCGATCTGCTCGAGAACGGTCTTGCGGGGCAGGCCGGCGTGGTCGATGAGGAACAGCTGACGCTGGTAGTCGCCCACGTGCTCGCGCATGGTCATGTATCGGTCGATGATCTGC
The DNA here is from genome assembly GCF_032905965.1 of Dietzia sp. IN118. Classification (NCBI taxonomy): domain Bacteria; kingdom Bacillati; phylum Actinomycetota; class Actinomycetes; order Mycobacteriales; family Dietziaceae; genus Dietzia; species Dietzia sp. IN118. The sequence continues at coordinate 1,205,972 of NZ_JAUMSR010000001.1, forward strand.
TGCGGCGAGCCGACGGTCAGCGGGGTCTGGGCGGTGAAGTCCTCGAGCGACGGGCCGTGGCCGTAGACCGGCGCGTTGTCGAAGTAGGGGCGGAACTCGTCGACCGCGTCCTGGCTGTTGGCGCGGGCGAAGAACTGTCCACCCAGGCCGACGATCGCCTGGTCCGCCGAGCCGTGGCCGTAGTGCTCGTAGCGGCGGCGGTACAGCTCGACCATCTGCTTGGTGTGGTGGATCGGCCAGAAGATGTTGTTGTGGAAGAAGCCGTCACCGTAGAAGGCGGCCTGCTCGGCGATCTGCGGCGAGCGGATCGAGCCGTGCCACACGAAGGGCGCGACGCCGTCCAGCGGGCGCGGGGTCGAGGTGAACTGCTGCAGGGCCGTGCGGAACTTGCCCTCCCTGTCCACGACGTCCTCGTGCCACAGGCGGTGGAGCAGTTCGTAGTTCTCGATCGCGAGCGGCAGCCCCTGCCGGATGTCCTGGCCGAACCACGGGTAGACCGGGCCGGTGTTGCCGCGGCCCATCGTGAGGTCGACCCGACCGCCGGCCAGGTGCTGCAGCATGGCGTAGTCCTCGGCGATCTTCACCGGGTCGTTGGTGGTGATCAGTGTGGTCGCCGTCGACAGGATGATCTCGGAGGTCTTGCCCGCGATGTAACCCAGCGTCGTGGTGGGGGAGGACGTCACGAACGGCGGGTTGTGGTGTTCACCCAGCGCGAAGACGTCGAGGCCCACCTGCTCGGCCAGAGTGGCGTACTCGACGACCGCCTCCAGTCGCTCGTGCTCGGTGGGTATCCGCCCGGTGGTGGGGTCCGGGGTGATGTCGGCGATGCTGAAGATTCCGAACTGCATGATGGTGGCCTCTCGTCTGGTGGTGTCCCCATCCTAACTTGCTGACATGTCAAACAACAGGGCGTGGCGCGGTATTCCCCCTCACATGGCGGGTGTCCGCACGGCCTGCCCCGGTGTGGACGGTTCCGCAGCCGCCCCTCGCGACGGCGTCTGGCCTGCGCAGCGGTGCACGCCAGACGCCATGGCGGGACGCGGCTGCGTCCTGGTCGAGCAGGCGCGGGAGCGACACGCCAGGCGCGGGAGCGGCTGTCGGGGTAGGGCTGCGAGGCGATTCCGGCCGGCCCGGGTCCGTCTGCTATCGTGTCCGGCATGTCGAACGCTCGCGCTTATTGGCGCTTTATGTGGGCTCCGGGTGGAGCCCGCGCCGCGAGCGCACGCGTCCGCTAGACGGACGTCTCGACACCCGGAGCCCAGAGGCGGTGACCACCATGGTCGCCGCCTTCCGCCTTTCCAGACGGCGGATCCGGGTGCGACAGGCACAGGGCACCGAAGAGATCACGGCACCCGGCCCGCCACGACCACATCGCCAGGAGTGCACAGCCGTGACCGTCACCGCCGAGAACCCCACCCAGACCGCCGACAGGCGAGTCCTGTCCTACTCCCCGCTGCCGACGCCGTCCGAGATCCTCGGCGAGCTCCCGCTGGGCGAGGCCCGCGAGGCGCTGGTCGAGCGCAGTCGCGCCGAGGTCGCCGACGTGCTCGCCGGGCGCGATGACCGCCTGCTCGTGGTGGTCGGCCCCTGCTCGGTCCACGACACCGAGGCGGCCCTCGACTACGCGGCGCGACTCGCCGCGCTCGCGGAGGAGACGGCCGAGGACCTGCTCATCGTGATGCGCGTGTACTTCGAGAAGCCCCGGACCACCGTCGGGTGGAAGGGCCTCATCAACGACCCCGCGCTCGACGGGAGCTACGACATCCCGCGCGGCCTGCGCACCGCCCGCACCCTGCTGCTCGACGTGCTCGACCTGGGGCTGCCCGTGGGGACCGAGTTCCTCGAGCCGACCAGCCCGCAGTACATCGCCGACGCCGTGTCCTGGGGCGCGATCGGCGCGCGCACCACGGAGAGCCAGGTACATCGTCAGCTGGTGTCGGGACTGTCGATGCCGGTGGGCTTCAAGAACGGGACCGACGGCGAGGTCCAGGTCGCGGTCGACGGCTGCCGGTCGTCGGCGGCGCGGCACGTGTTCTTCGGCACCGACGCCGAGGGCCGGGCCTCCGTGGTGGAGACCGCCGGCAACACCGACTGCCACGTTATTCTCCGCGGCGGGACCGGCGGACCCAACCACGACGCCGAATCCGTCGCGTCGGCCGTCGCGGCGGTCGGCAAGGTCGGGCTGCCCGGTCTGGTGATGGTGGACGCGAGCCACGCCAACTCGGGCAAGTCGCACGAGCGGCAGGCCGAGCTCGTGGCCGAGCTGGCCGAGCGGATCGGCGCGGGGGAGCAGGGCATCTCCGGACTGATGATCGAGAGCTTCCTCGAGCCCGGCGCCCAGTCCGTCGAGGCCGACGAGCTGGTGTACGGCCAGTCCGTGACGGACGCGTGCATCGGCTGGGACACCACCGCCGACAGCCTGCGCGCGCTCGCCGCGGCCGTCCGCCGGGGCCGACGAGGCTGACCGCCGCCACCCTCGCCGCCGGCCCCGCCGCGGCCCTCGCTGTCGGCCCCGCGCCCCTGTCGGCCCGGGGTCGGCGGCCCGAGGGGCACCACTGGGCGGGCGACGGCGCGCGGTACCCTTTCCGCGTGGCCGTCTCCTTCCCCCTTTACTCGCTGTACGAAGCGCGCCTCCGCGCCTCGTTGGACGAGTCGAGGCTGCCGCGGCACATCGCCGTAATGGCGGACGGAAACCGCCGGTGGGCACGCGAGGCGGGCTTCACCGACGTCGCGCACGGTCACCGGGCGGGCGCGGTCAAGATCGCCGAGATGCTGGGGTGGTGTGACGACCTCCGTGTGGACGTGGCCACCATCTACCTGCTCAGCACGGAGAACCTCGGTCGCGACGCCGAGGAACTCGATGAGCTGCTGCAGATCATCGCGGACGTGGTGGACGAGATCACCGGCCCGGGGAAGAACTGGGAGGTCCGGATCGTCGGGCGTCTCGAGGTGCTGCCGGACTGGCTCGCCGAGCGACTGCGCCACGCCGAGCAGGTGAGCAGGGGCCGGCCGGGCGTCAAGGTCAACGTCGCGGTCGGCTACGGCGGGCGGCAGGAGATCGCCGACGCCGCCCGCGAGCTGGTCCAGGAGCTGATCGACAAGGGCTGCAGCGGACAGGAGCTGGTCGACGCGATCACCGTCGACGGCATCGGCGAGCACCTCTACACCTCGGGCCAGCCCGACCCGGACCTCGTGATCCGCACCTCCGGCGAGCAGCGGCTCTCGGGCTTCCTGCTGTGGCAGAGCGCGTATTCTGAGATCTGGTTCACCGAGGCGTACTGGCCGGCGTTCCGGCGGGTCGACTTCCTCCGGGCGATGCGCGAGTACGGAGCCCGCAACCGTCGGTTCGGTCAGTGATGGTCGGCGCGGAGGCGGAGCGCGCGCCGATCACCGTGGGCGAGGTGTTCACCGTCCGCGCCGTGTGCGTGGTGGACCAGCTGCTCGAGGTGCCCGGCCGGGTCGGCGTCACCGCGATCGACAAGCGGCCCGTCGACGGGCCCGTCCAGGTGCGCGAGTACGGCCTCCACGGCGACGTCCAGGCAGATCGCCAGCACCACGGCGGGGTGTGGAAGGCCGTCTACCTGCTCTCGGACTCCGACGTCGAGCAGTGGGAGCCCGAGTTCGGCGGCCCGATCCCGCCCGGGTACTTCGGCGAGAACCTGCGCGTGACCGGCGTCGACACCTCGCAACTGCAGATCGGCACCGTGCTGGAGGTGGGCCGCCTGCGCATGGAGGTCACGACACCGCGGATCCCGTGTCAGACCTTCGGCCACCACGTGGGCAAGCCGCGCTGGGTGCGGCGCTTCACCGAGGGCGGGCGCCCGGGCGCGTACGCGCGGGTCCTCGCCGCGGGCCCCGTCGAGGCCGGGGACGAGATCCGGGTGGTCGCCGTGCCCACGCACGGGGTCACGATCGGGCGGGTCTTCGCCGGGGTCGACGACGACGAGGCCCGGCGGCTCCTCGACGAGTACGCGCTGTCCGACCTGGCGCCCAGTCTGGTCCGGAAGCTGGATCCGGCCACCGACGACAGGCCCGTGGACGCCGACTGACCGGGCTCGCGCCCGTGCGGGGTGGCTCGGCCGCGGAGTCGCTCGGCTGCAGAGTCGCTCAGCTGCAGAGTCGCTCAGTCGCGAGGCGCGGCCAGGTGGTCCCACACGTCGCCGGCGGTCGACCACACCTCGTGCGCCTCGGCCTCTGCGACGTCCGGCAGTCGGAACGCACCGCCGCCGCCGGCCGAGGTCGCCACCAGCGTCACCAGCCCGGCCCGGCGCTGGAACGGGGTGCGCCGCACGTTCCAGCCGAGGATCCCGTCGCGGTACAGGACATCGGTCCGTCTCAGGAGCGAACCCTTACGGACCGTGACCACCGTGCCGCCCACCGCGTGGCCGAGTCCGCGGTAGTTGTCGACCACAGCCCACGCGGCGACCGTCCCACCGACCGCGGCCACGGCGACGGGAACCCACCACAGCCACGGCCACACGAGGGCGGGTACGAGGGCGATCCCGGTGAGGGCGAGGGTGGCGGCCACCGCGCGGACGGCTCGTCGTCGTCGCGCCACAGGCGGATGGGAGCGCAGCACGTCCGGCCCCGGTGTGCCCGCCGCCGCATCCGGTGTGCCCGCCGCCGTACCCGGCACCGGTGTCCCGAGCATCTCCGCCGCCACGCCAGCCGCCACGTCGCGCGGCGAGGCCGGGACCAGCGCAGGGCTCTGCTTGGGCTTGCCGTTCTCGTCGTTGCCGATACCCACGCCGGTGGCGATCACGTCCAGCCGGGCGGCCCCGACCGCGCGGAACCCCGGCGGCTCGTGCAGCGTCACGCCACGGACGCGTCGGCCGTCGAATGTCGCGTGCCGGCCCACGACCAGGCCTCGGCGCAGCTCGAGAGAACCGTCGCGGTGACGTTCCAGGCGCATGCCCCACCAGTTCTCCACGAACAGCACTGTGGCGGCGACGGTGCCGATGGCCAGGGTCAGGGCCACCACGCCGATGGCGAGGACGGGCAACGGCAGCCCGCCGACGCGGTCCCACACCCACTCCAGCACCGTCGGCACCGCGTTGAACCAGTCGGCCACCTGGAGCACGATGCCGAAGCCCACCAGGCCGAACACCGGGGTCATGAGGCTGGCCGGGGCGTAGCGGACCCACCGGGGATCGAGGCGGGCGAGTTCGCGCGTGTCCGCGTCGGCGCGGTCGGCCAGCAGGCGGCGGCGCAGGATTTCGGCCTCGGCACGGTCGAGGGCGGCCAACGTCATCCTCGACCCGTCTGTCTCACCGCTGGCCAGCTTGAGGGTGGCGATACCGAGGCGACGCTGGATGACGTCGGCGGTGATCTCCACGTTGCGGACCCGGTGCGTCGACAGTGACGACGTGGTGCTCGACAGGAAGCGGACCCGGCGCTCGATCCGGTGGGCGTCGACGCGGTAGCGGGTCACCGTCAGGCGGGCGGACTCGGCGATCGCGGTGGCGACGGTCCCGACGACCACCCCGCCCACCGTCCAGAGGAGGACCCAGCCGATGGCCAGGCCGCCCACCAGCATGCCGATCGCCGTCGGCACCGCCGCGGCGACGAGTGCCGCGGCGACCACCACGGTCGTGGAGGTGATCGTCCGACGGTCCAGCGGCAGCCAGTCGTCGTGGTCCGCGCCGGCGGAGTGGTCCGCGCCCGCGGGGCCGACCGGACCGGCGGGGTCGGAGGGGTGGTGCGGGCCGCCCGGATCGGTCGGGCCGGTCATGTGGCGTCGCGCTGATCGTCCTCGGCGAGGAGGGTGAGGCGGTCGGCCATCTCCTCGGCCTGCGTGGCGTCGAGGGCGCTGATGCGCACCGCGCCCTTGGACGAGGCGGTGGTGACCACGACGGTGGCGAGGCCGAACTGTCGTTGGAGCGGGCCGCGGGTCTTGTCGACGGTCTGGACGCGCGACAGGGGAGCCGCCCGCCACTCCTCCCAGAACAGCCCACTACGGCTGTAGACGGCGGTGTCGGTGGCCTCCCAGCGGTGGATCGCCCACCGCACCCGGGGCACCACCACCAGCGCCGCTGCTGTCAGCAACGCCCACCCGGCCGTGGCGAGCAGCATCCACGGGCCCACGATCAGCGTCGATGCCGCCAGTACGAGCAGTGGCCCGACCATCCACAGGGCGACCTGCGCTGTCCACCATCGTCGGCACCGGGGATCGACCCGTTCCCGAGGCGGACGGAGGCCGAGTCGAGTCCCGAGTTGAGTCTCATTCACGGGTCCAGACTAGGGGTGTTGTGGAAGGCTCGGGAGCATGGGAATCCTCCGGCGATACCGGGCGACCGGCGCAGACCTGCCCTTCGGAGATCCGCTCCGCGCACACGGCGTGGCCATGGAGGGGTACTTCCTCCGCGTCACCGACCGTGAGCGCGGGCGCGTGGTGATCGCCCTCATCGGGGTCAACCGGGGACCCGACGGGCACTGGGCGACCCTCGGCCTCGCGTCCGACGAGGCGCCCATCCCGATCGAGGCCGGTGGATCGCGCCGGGACGGAGACGGGGGCTCTTCGTTGTCGTCGTCTTTCTCCTCGTCGTCATCGTCGTCGTCCACCCTGCGCCTCATGGCCGCGCCCGACGGCTGGGCTGATCCGGACCGCATCGGCGCGCGCTCCGGCGACCTGTTCGACTACCGACCCGACGGGGTCCGCGTGGACATGGGCGACGGCGCGCGCCTCCACGTGAACATCACCGACCCGGTGCAGTGGCCGCACCACGCCGTCGGCGGCTCGAGCATCTTCCAGTCCGTCCCCGCCCTCAACCAGTACTGGCACCCCTGGCTGCTCGGCGGCCGCGCTTCTGGGTGGGCCGAACTCGACGGTGAGCACTGGGAGTTCGACGGCGCCGAGGTGTACGGCGAGAAGAACTGGGGCGCCGAAGGCTTCCCCGACTCGTGGTGGTGGGGCCAGGCGCAGGCGTTCTCCGAGCCGAACACGTGCGTGGCGTTCGCCGGCGGGCAGATCCACTCCGGGCCGCTGCGCACCGAGGTGACCGCAGTTGTCGTGCGACTGCCCGGCGGGAAGGTCATCCGGCTGGGCAACCCTGTCGTCTCGCCGGTCCGCGCCGAGGTGACCGACGAGCGGTGGGAGTTCCAGGGCCGCGGTTACGGCTGGCAGATCCGGATCAGCGGGCGTTCGCCCCTGGACCGCGCACACGTGCTGCCGGTCCCGCTGCCGTCGGAGAAGCGCAACTCCGCCGGGTCGATCGAACACCTCGCGGGCGAGCTCGAGGTGGAGGTGCGCCGGCACGGGCGGCTGGTGTGGTCGGACCGCAGCGCCCTGGCCGCGCTCGAACACGGCGGACTCGACCGCGCCGAGGCCGAGCTGCGGCGGCGCGGTGTTCCGGAGGGGGAGACGGGCGCGCCGCCGCTCTAGATCTTGCGCAGGCGCAGCCGCTGGATGGAGTGGTCCGAGTTCTTACGGAGCACCAGCGTCGCGCGCGGCCGGGTGGGCAGGATGTTCTCCACCAGGTTCGGCCGGTTGATCGACATCCAGATCTCGCGGGCGGCGAGCCGGGCCGCCTGGTCGGACAGGTCGGCGTAGTGCGCGAAGTGCGAGTTGGGGTTGGAGAACGACGTGCTCCGCAGTTCGAGGAACCGCTCGACGTACCACTGTTCGATGTCCTCGATCCGCGCATCGACGTAGAGCGAGAAGTCGAACAGGTCCGAGACCATGAGGCGCGGACCCGTCTGCAGGACGTTGAGGCCCTCCACGATGAGGATGTCGGGTCGGCGGACCTCGATGAACTCGCCGGGCACGATGTCGTACTTGGTGTGTGAGTACACCGGCGCGCGCACGACCGGGGCTCCGGATTTGACCTCGGTGACGAACCGCAACAGCGCGCGCCGGTCGTACGACTCGGGGTAGCCCTTGCGGTGCATCAGTCCGCGCCGCTGGAGTTCGCGGTTGGGGTGAAGGAAGCCGTCGGTGGTGATGAGGTCCACCCGGGGGTGGGAGTCCCAGCGGGTGAGCAGCGCGCGCAGCACACGGGCGGAGGTGGACTTGCCGACCGCCACCGATCCGGCCACGCCGATCACGAACGGCATGGGGGCGTCCACGGTCTCGCCGAGGAACAGATTGGTCGACTGGAACAACCGCTGTCTGGCGGATACCTGCAGGTGGATGAGCCGGCTCAGCGGCAGGTAGATCTCCGCGATCTCGTCGAGGTCGAGGTGTTCGCCCAGGCCCCGGAGGCCCTCGAGGTCCTGTTCGGTGAGCACCATGGGCATCGCACGCCGCAGGCGCCGCCAGCTCCGACGGTCGAACTCGACGTACGGCGTGTAGTCGCCGGCTTGTCTGCTCACGGTTCCCGATTGTGGCAGGTGGCCACGGGGGAGGGGGTGTCAGGGTGGCGTGGCACTAGACTGACGACGACGACGAGACGAGCCGTGGCCCCACACGATTCGTACGAAGTGCAAAGCCCACGTGCGAGGAGCAACGATGACCGACCCGAACACCGACGTGTTCACCGCCTCCCTGACCGAGCTCGATCCGGAGGTCGCCGAGGCGATGGCTGGCGAGCTCGCCCGACAGCGAGACACGCTCGAGATGATCGCGTCGGAGAACTTCGTGCCGCGCTCGGTCCTGCAGGCGCAGGGCTCCGTGCTCACGAACAAGTACGCCGAGGGGTACCCGGGTCGCCGTTACTACGGCGGCTGCGAGCACGTGGACGTGGTGGAGAACCTGGCTCGTGACCGCGCCAAGGAGGTCTTCGGCGCCAAGTACGCGAACGTCCAGCCGCACGCCGGCGCCCAGGCCAATGCCGCGGTGCTCATGGCGCTCGCGAAGCCGGGGTCCAAGATCATGGGCCTGTCGCTCGCCCACGGCGGGCATCTCACGCACGGCATGAAGCTCAACTTCTCCGGCCAGCTCTACGAGGTCGCCGCCTACGAGGTGGATCCGGAGACCATGCAGGTCAACATGGACACCGTCCGGGAGATGGCGCTGGCGGAGAAGCCGGATGTCATCATCGCCGGCTGGTCGGCCTACCCGCGGACCCTGGATTTCGCGAAGTTCCGCGAGATCGCCGACGAGGTCGGCGCCAAGCTGTGGGTGGACATGGCCCACTTCGCCGGCCTGGTCGCCGCCGGCCTGCACCCAAGTCCCGTCCCGCACGCCGACGTCGTCTCCACGACCGTCCACAAGACGCTCGGCGGGCCGCGCTCCGGCATGATCCTCACCAACGACCTCGAGCTGTTCAAGAAGCTCAACTCGTCGGTGTTCCCGGGCCAGCAGGGCGGACCACTCATGCACGCGATCGCCGCCAAGGCCACCGCCATGAAGATCGCCGGCACGGAGCAGTTCCGCGAGCGTCAGCAGCGCACGATCGAGGGTGCCCAGATCCTCGCCGAGCGGCTCACCGCCCAGGATTGCAAGGACGCCGGCGTCTCCGTGCTCACCGGCGGCACCGACGTGCACCTGGTGCTGGTCGACCTCCGTGACTCCGAGCTCGACGGCCAGCAGGCGGAGGACCTCCTCCACGAGGTCGGGATCACGGTGAACCGTAACGCGGTGCCGTTCGACCCGCGTCCGCCGATGGTGACCTCCGGCCTGCGGATCGGCACGCCCGCGTTGGCGACCCGTGGTTTCGAGGCCGAGGACTTCCGTGAGGTCGCGGACATCATCGGCACCGCGTTGGCCGCGGGCACGGGCGCCGACGTCACCGCCCTGCGTGAGCGCGTGTCCGCGCTGGCCGCGTCGAAGCCGCTGTACGAGGGGCTCGAGGACTGGAAGATCCTGGGCTGACGCGCCCACCACGTCGACGAGAAACCCCCGCATCCAGAGTGGCTGCGGGGGTTTCTGCGCTGTCGGCGGTCCCGGCGAGTCCGCCGGGCGGGGTCAGTCGGTGAAGCGGACCTTGGGGCTGCGGCAGATCAGCAAGCGCCGGACCTTGTCGCCCTCGGTGAGCTGGGCGCTGGCATTGAAGCTCGCCTCGAACTCGCCGTCCCTGCGGGTCTCCCCGAGGCACAGCTCGGTGTCCCCGACGCGGGTCCCGCTGAGGATGTGGTGCGTCAGGACGCTCTTCTCGCGCTGCTCGAGGTAGACCACCAGCCCGGCGCGGTCACCGTCGAACTCGGCCGCGGACTCGCCCTTCGAGAAGAGGATGGACAGCTGGAAGTCGTCGGTGATGTGATCGAGGACCCTGTCGGGATCGTCCGAGTCCATGATCTCGAACCAGGCGTGCAGCAGTGGGGTGTCGGTGGACATGTGGGGTGCTCCGTTCGTCAGGGCCGGGTGGGGGACTCGAGGGTGGGGGACGCCAGTCCGAGCTCGGGGTCGAACGCGACCTGGTAGCCGGTGATGAGCCCGTCGTCGTCGATCCGCGCGGAGGCGAGGAAGTGGCCGGTGATTGTGACCCCGTCCTCCACGACGGCGCCGTAGACGAACTCGAGTTCTCCCTCCCGGGTCGCGTGGGTGGGGACGTGACGGCGGTCGACGGTGCCCCGACCCTCCAGGTACTCACGAACACCGTGGCGGTTCTGGCCACGGACCGCGGTACCGGGGAGGATGATGGCGAACGAGACCTCGGGGGCCAGGAGTTCGAGTCCGGCGTCGAGATCTCCCGCGTCGATCCGCGCGTAGTAGGTGACGAGTGTGGAATCAGACAGCGACATGAATCGAACTTAGTTCAATCTTGGGCTCTATTCAAGAAGGTTGCGTGATCTGTCTCACCGTGCTGTCATTGGATGAACTGAACTCGGCTCAACTCGCAGCGCAAGTGGAGGCATCTCGTGACACAGCACGTTCGGACTGTCCAGCCGGAGGCCGATCCGTCGATCATCCTCCCCTCGGATGAACGCGAGGAACTGCGGTCCGTCGTCTCGCAGTTCATCGCACGGCACGCCTCCCACGAGGCGGTCCGCGCCTCGACCGGGTCCGAGCCCGGATTCTCCGAGCCCAGGTGGGCCACCCTCAACTCCGAACTCCAGATCGCGGCTCTCGCGGTGCCAGAGGAGCTGGGCGGGCATGGTTTCGGCCTCGGCGACCTGGGGGTCGTCCTGCAGGAGGCCGGAGCAGCACTGCTCCCCGAGCCGATCATCGCCAGTGCGGTGGTGGGGTGCCAGGCGCTGGTCCGCGCCGACGATCCCGGTGCCGTCGGGGAGTTGCTGGCCCGGGTGCTGGAGGGGGAGTCGATCCTCGCCGTGGCCCTGGACCGGACCGTCCCGCTCGCGACCGCGGACGGGCGGACGACCGCCGACGGGCTCGCCGAGGCGGTGCTCTGGGGTGCCGCGGCCGATCACCTCGTCGTCGTCGGCGAATCCGACGGACACCCCGTGCTCGCGGTGGTCGATCTGGACGGTTCCCGCCGCGAGCCGCGGGAGGGCATGGACCTCACCCGCCGTCGCGCCGACCTGCAGCTGGACGGCGCGCCCGCCCAGGTCATCGTGGGTCCTGACCGGTTCGAACAGGTGGCGGCCGAACTTGGACGGATCCAGACCGCGGCTCTCGCCGCGGAACACGCCGGCATCGCGTCCCACCTGGTCGACGCCACGGTCGAGTACGTGCAGCAGCGCCAGCAGTTCGGTCGGTCGATCGGATCGTTCCAGGCGATCAAGCACCGCCTGGCCGACATGCTGGTCGACCGGGAGCGTGCGCTGGCGGCCGCGATGTACGCGCTGGCGGTGCTCGATGAGGACGACGCCGCGGATGTCGAGATCGCCGTGGCCGTGGCCGCCGCCGTCTGCGCCGACGCGGCCACCCGCAGCGCCTACGAGGCGATCCAGCTCCACGGCGGGATCGGCTTCACCTGGGAGCACTCCGCGCACTTCTACCTGCGGCGCGTTCTCGGAGACGAGGGCGCCTTCGGCGGCGGCCGGGAGGCCCGGCGCACGATCGCGGACCTGGTCGGCGTCTAGGGCGTGGTGGACGTGTCGGACACCTCGGACCACGCCGTGCTCGATCACCTCGGTGCGCACGAGCTCATCACCACGACCCGAGCCGTGCGGCTCCGGCTGGACCTGGAACGCGAGGTCGACCCCGCCCTGCTGCGTGACTGCGTCGCGGACGCGCTCCAGGCGCCGCAGGGTTCGAACCTCATGCGGACCGAGTTCCTGATCGTGCGCGACCCGGACCGTATCGCCGCGATCGGCCGGATCTACCGCGAGGAGTTCGACCGCTTCTACCGCGCCAGTGAGACGGGGCTGTTCCACCGCGTCGACCCCGACCCCCGGCACGCGGCGCAGAGTCGCCGGACCCGCGAGTCGGCCGAGCACCTCGCCGCGGTGATGTCCGAGGTGCCGGCGATCGTCATCCCCTGCCTGACCCCCAGGCTCGCGGAGGGAGACGTGCTCACGGCCAAGCACCGGCTCGCCACGGTCTACCCGACCGTGTGGAACTTCATGCTGGCCGCCCGCCTGCGCGGACTGGGCACGTGCTGGACGGGGATGACCCTGGGCCGCGAGGCCGACGTCGCCGATATCGTGGGCATCGACCCGGCCGAGGTCGAGCAGGTGTGCATGATCCCGGTCGCCCACCACACGGGCACTTCGTTCCGCCAGGCGTGGCGGCCACCGGCGGAGGAGTTCATCCACTGGGACCTCTGGTGACCCACGGGCCGGGCGCGGGACCGCCCCGGGCCGCCTCGCTCCTGCGCGAGCGGGTCTTCCGCGCCCTGCTGCCCGTCCAGCTCGCCAACGCGGTCGCCGTGTGGATCCACGTCGTGTCGGTCCAGTGGGTCCTCACCGAGCGGGGTGAGTCGGCGTCGGTCATCTCTCTGGCGCCCGCGGCGATGGCGGTGCCGTTCCTGGTGCTCTCGCTGCCTGTCGGGGTGGTCGCCGGATACGCCTCGCGGACACGACTGATGGCGTGGGCCACCACGTTGTCGACCCTCGCCGCACTGGCGGCGGTCGCTCTGACCGTGAGCGGGGCCGACGGTGCGCTGCCCATGATCCTGTCGGTCGTGCTGGTCGGGGTCGCGCTGGTGGTGGTGGGCGTCTCGTGGCAGTCGCTGCTGCCCGAGACCGTCGACCGCCGGATGATCCCGACCGCGGCGCTCGTCGACGGCGCCGTGTTCAACCTGGCCCGGTCGGTGGGGCCGCTCCTCGCGGGCCTCGGTCTCGGGTTCTTCGGCGCCGCCTGGACCTTCGCGGTGGTCGCCGCCCTGTCGATCGGCTGCTCCCTCACGCTCTGGGGCCTCGAGCGGCGCACCCCCGACCGGACCGGGCCGAGGCGCGCGATAGTCCCCGAACTGTCCGGGGCGCTGAGGTTCGTCGCCAACTCGGCGTGGACCACGCGCCTACTGTTCCAACTGTTCCTCTTCGGTATCCCGTCGAGTGCGCTCTGGGCGCTCATCTCCCTGGCCGTGCACGACCGGCTCGGCATGGGCTCCGACGGGTTCGGGGTGATCATGGCGCTGATCGGCGCCGGCGCGGTGGTCGCGGTGGTGGGATTCGGCGGGCTGCGTCGACGCCTGCGCGTGACGGTGTTCGCCGCGCTGGGCGCGTTCGTCTACGGCGTCGCCCTGGCCGTGCTGGCGGTCTCCACCTCGTCCGTGGTGGTCTCGATCGCCATGCTCTTCGCGGGGGCGGCGTGGGTGAGCGTGCAGAGCACCTGGATGTCCATGGGGCACCAGTTCTTCCCGGACTGGGTCCGGCCCCGGTTGATCGCCGTCATCCTGCTGATGTTCCAGGGGACCCAGGCGGTCGGTTCGCTGCTGTGGGGGGTGGTGACCGATCACGTGGGGCTCCAGGCCGCCCTGCTCGTGGCGGCGGCGCTCATGGCCCTCAGTTGCGTCTCGCTGGCGGTGATCGGTCTCGGGGCCGAGACGGGTATCGAACCAGTGCTGGCGAGTGGCGCCTCCGGCGGGCCGGACGGCGGGGCCCCGGGACCGGTGTCGGTCCGCTACGAGTACCGCGTGGCCGAGCACCGGGTGCCCGAGTTCCGTCTCGCGATGCGGGCGCTGCGCAGGTCCAGGTTGCGTCTCGGGGGTCGGCAGTGGCGGCTCGACCGTTCCGGGTCCGAGCCCTCCCTCTTCATCGAGACGTATCTGGTGGCCAGCGGCGGGGAGTTCGAGGAGCAGGAGCGGGGTCGACTGACCGTCCCCGAGACGCGCCTGCGCCACCGGGTCGCCTCCCTGGCGGACGAGGTCTCCGGGCCGCGGGTGGACGGTGCGGTGCCCTCGACTCGTCGGGCCCGGCGGCGGGCGCCCCGGAAGACGTGAACCGGACCAACATCGCCCCCGGTCGAACCGAACGCGCCGGAGTAAGTGAACTGACTTCAGGTTGGTGCTAGGGTGGGGTCCGTCACACACCGTCGAGGAACCCGGGAGACCCCATGGAGAACGCCGTCGATCTTCTCGTCATCGGGGCCGGCATGGCCGGCCTCACCGCCGCGGCGCGCGCCGCCTCGCGCGGCGCCACCGTCACCGTGGTGGAGAAGGGCCGGGAGATCGGTGGATCCGCGCGGTTCGCAGGATATGCCTGGACCGCGCCCACGCGTCAGATCATGGCGGAGATCAACCCCCACGGGGATGAGGAACTGCGTAACGCGGTCGTCGACGACTTCGCCTCCGGACTCGACTGGATCCGCGGTCGCGGGGTCGAGTGCGCCGACGGGGTCCCGGTCCTGCGGTACGGCATCGGACACGCCTTCGACACCAACCAGTATCTCGACGCGTGCGCCCGGGAGATCAAGGACGCCGGCAACACGATCCACACCGGTGCGCTCGTGCAGGGCCTCCTCACCGAGGCCGGCGCCGTGGTCGGGGCGACGGTCCGGTTCGACGACGGCGAGGAGCGAGAACTGCGCGCGCGCAGGGTCCTGCTGGCCACCGGGGGGTTCCAGGCCAACGCGGAGCTCGTGGAGAAGCACCTCCACCCGCTGGCCTCGCGGTTCCCGCTCCGCTCCAACCCGAACAGTGACGGCGGGGGACTGGCGTTGGCGGAGTCGGTCGACGCGGCTGTCGGGTTCGAGGACGCGGGGTTCTACGGCCACCTCATCCCGTCGGGGCTGGAATTCCGGGACTCCGGCGACTTCGTGGGGATCTCGCTCTACTACTCCGAGCACGCCCTGCTGTTCAACCTCGAGGGCGAGCGCTTCATCGACGAGACACAGGGCGACCACCTCACCGCGATGGCCCTGATGGAACAGCCCGAGGCCCGCGGCCTGCTGGTGGCCGACGAGCGGGTGTACCGCGACTGGATCTGCGGCTCCTATGTCGAGGGTGCCGTGGCCGTGGACAAGTACACCGAGGCCGCCAAGCGCGGTGGGCGGTGCGGTCTCGCGGAGACACTCGAGGATTTCGAGTACCTGCCCGAGGAGTGGGGCTACGACGGCGCGACGATCGCGGAGGCGATCCGCCGGGTCAACGAGGCCGGCCAGAAGGTCGTGCCGCCGCGCGAGTACGACTTCTCCCCGCTCGACCGGGGCCCGTACTACATCATCGAGACCACCCCGGCCGTGACGTTCCCGTTCGTGGGGATCAGGATCGGGGCCGACACCTCGGTCCTCCGCGCCGACGGCACGGCGATCCCCGGTCTCCTCGCCGCGGGCTCGGACACCGGCGGGGTGTACCGCCGCGCGTACGCGGGTGGCCTGGCCCCCGCTCTGGTGTTCGGCCTGCGCGCCGGCGACGCCGCCACGAGCGACTGACCCGGCGCCGCCCGACGCACTCCCACCTCCAGGAAAGGCCCCACCGTGGACACCCCGTTCCCCTCAGCGTTCTCCCCGTTCTCGATCGGATCGCTCACCCTGCGCAACCGACTGGTGGCGCTGCCCGCGGGGACGTCCATGGCGACCGACGGTGTGCCCACCCACGGGGACCAGGAGCACTTCGAGCGCCTCGCGGCGGGCGGCGTGGGGCTCATCGTGGGCGGGGCGACCGTGGTCCACCCCACCACCACGCTGCGCTCGCGCAAGCTCGTCGAGGCCTACGTCGACGAGGTCGTCCCGGCCCTGACGGAGAAGGCGGCGGCCGTCCACCGGCACGGCGCCAAGATCATCGGTCAGCTTGTCCACCTCGGGCGCGAGTTCATCGGGGGAGAATCGGACTCGCCCCCCACCGCACCGTCACCGCTCAAGACCGTCCGCGACGCCTACCCGCCCCACGAACTGTCGGGTGAGGAGATCCGCGACATCGTCGACGGGTGGGCGGTCTCCGCCGCCAACCTCGCCCGGGCCGGGTACGACGGCGCCGAGATCCACGCCGCCCACGGCTACCTCCCCGCCCAGTTCATGTCCACGCTCACCAACAGGCGGACCGACGGGTACGGCGGCGACTTCGCGGGCCGCATGCGATTCCTCGACGAGGTCGTCGCCGCCATGCGTGAGGCCATGCCCGAGGGCATGGTCCTGGGCGTACGGCTCAGCGGCGAGGAGGAGATCCCCGGCGGGATGGGGATCGAGGACTGCCTGCGGATCGCACGGCACCTCACCGCGTCGGGGGCGATCGACTACTTCAGCATCACCCACGGCACCCGCGGCAAGTACGTCAAGGACGCGACCCATCCGGACGCGGTCGCGGTGGACTCGGCCGCCCGTGTCCGGGCGGAGACGGGGCTGCCGGTACTCGTGGGTCAGCGCATCCGGGACGTCGCCACCGCCGACCACATCGTCAAGAGCGGCAAGGCCGACCTGGTGGGCATGGCCCGGGCACTGTTGGCCGACCCGGAGCTGCCGAACAAGTCCGCGCAGGGGCGGCTGGAGGAGATCCGCGGCTGCCTGGGGATCAACCAGGACTGCCGCGCCTTCGACCCGCATCTGCACTGCGCGGTCAACGCGGAGATCGGCCGCGGCCGTCACCCCGGCGTCGGCGTCCGCGCGGACCCGCCGAAGGACGTCTATGTCATCGGCGGCGGGCCCGCGGGACTGGAGGCCGCGCGGGTGGCCGCCGGGCGGGGTCACCGAGTGACCCTGTTCGAGGCCGCGTCCGAGCTGGGGGGAGCGGTCCGGGTGGCCGCCCGGTCACCGCACCGGGCCACCATCATCGACGTGATCGACTACCTCTCCGGGGAGATGCGCCGACTCAAGGTGGACGTCAACCTCGGCGCGGAGATCGGGCAGGACGATCTGGCGGAACTCGTGGACGCCGCCGACCACGTCGTCGTCGCCACCGGCTCCCGCCCCGACCCCCTCGACGGGGTCGGGCACGGGCCCGCCGTCGTGACCGTCGACGACGTGCTCACCGGTCGGGTGCCCGACGCGGCCGGCCGCGCGGTGGTCTACGACGAGGCCGACGGCTTCTGGCCGGCCTACAGCGCCGCCGAGGCGCTCGTCGGGCGCGGGTGGGACACCCGGGTCGTCACCCCGCTCACCGCGCTGGCCTCGCGGGTCCCCGCCGAGAGCGTGGGACCACTGCTCGGCCGGTTGGGTTCCGCGGGCGCGCGGTTCCACGTGGCCACGGGGCTGGAGTTGCCCGGATCCGACGACGACGACGAGGTGGGCCGTCTCGTGCCCGTGTTCGGCGGCGAGGCGACGGCACTCGACGCGGATCTCGTGGTGTGGCACCGACCCCGGGCCGCGGTGGACGGGCTCGCCCGGGCGCTCGGCCGGCGCGACGATGTCAGCGTGATCGGCGACTGCCTGGCGCCACGCCGGATCAGTCACGCGATCGCCGAGGGGTACCGGGTCGGTGCCGAGATCTGACCGCGGCTCCGCCGGGGGAACACGAGTGAGGACTCATATGAACGACAGCTCTACGCCTGCGCAGATGCGGGCATGGCAGTGGACGGGCACGGGCAATCCGCTGACCCTCGCGACCATCCCGGTGCCGGAACCGGGGGAGGGCGAGGTGCTCCTGCGGGTGCGGGCGGCCGGGATGTGCCACTCCGACGTCGGGGAACTCGATGAGCCCTCGTGGGCGGAGAACATCCACCGGTGCCCCATCACCCTGGGGCACGAGATCGCCGGGGAGGTCGTGGGGCTCGGCTCCGGGGTCGCCGGGGTCTCGGTGGGGGACCGGGTCGGCGTCCACCCGCTCGGGGCGACCGTACCCGGGTACGGCAGGGACGGTGGGTACGCCGCGTTCCACGTGGCCCCCGCGACCGACCTGGTCCCGCTACCCGAGGGGCTGTCCTACGAGTTGGGTGCGCTGGGCACGGATGCGGGGATGACCTCGCATCACGCCGTCGCCGAGGTGGCGGGGGTGAAGGCTGGCGACCGGGTCGGGATCATCGGCCTCGGCGGGCTCGGCCAGATCGGGGCGCGCATCGCGGTGCTCCTGGGCGCCGAGGTGCACGCGGCCGACCCCAGCGCCGACGCGCGCCGGCTGGGCGAGGAACTGGGCGCCACCACCGTGGTCGCCGATGCCGCCGAGTTGGCCGGGTCGGGCCTGGACTCCGTGATCGACTTCGCCGGCTTCGCGACGACCGCGCAGGCCGCGGTCCGGGCGATCCGCGTGGGCGGGACGGTCGTGATGATCGGCATGGGGGCACACACCTCAAAACTCGTCACCGCGGACGTCATCCACCAGAAGGCCGTCATCCGAGGATCCTCGGGGGGCACCAAATGCGACATCGAGTCCGTCTACCGCTACCTCCGGGCCGGGCAGATCGCCCCGGTGGTCGAGCACCTGGATTTCGAGCGGGTGGCCGACGGTATCGACAGGCTTCGCGAGGGGAGGGTCACCGGCCGCCTCGTGGTGACCATGTGACCCGCACACTGCGTTGCGACGCACGCCACCACAACAGACCAACCAGAAGAGGACGGACATCATGACGACAGCACAGAACGGCCGGTTCGAGGGCAGGGTCGCCCTGGTCACCGGGGCGGCCTCGGGTATCGGGGCGGCCGTGGCCAGGCAGCTGGCGGGCGAGGGGGCCCGGCGCGTTCACGTGGTCGACCTCGCGGAGGAGGCGGCGCGGACGGTCGCCGACGAGATCGGCGGGGTCGCCCACGGCGTGGACGTGGCCGACCCCGACGCGGTCCGCGCGCTGTTCGAGGCGGTCGTGAGCGAGGACGGGCGGCTCGACGTGGTGGTCCACGCCGCCGGGATCGACGATCCGGTGGCCAAAGGGCACATCTACGAGGCGGCGGAGAAGGGCGAGCCGGTCGACGTGCTGTCCCGGCTCGAGGACTCCACATGGCGGCGGATCCACGCGGTCAACCTCGACGGCACCTTCCACATCCTCCGCGAGTCGGTCCGTGCCATGCGGCCGAACGGTGAGGGGGCGATCGTCACGGTCGGGTCGTCCGCGGCGTTCGACACCCTCGTCGGATACCCGCACTACGCGTCCTCCAAGGCCGCCGTCCACGCGCTGAGCCAGTCCGTCGCCAAGGAGGTCGTCCACTTCGGTATCCGGGTGAACACCGTGGCTCCGGGCCCGGTGGACACGGCCATGGCCGCGCGCACGCCGGAGTCGGTCCGCAAGCGGATGAACGACGGCAGCGCCTTCGGCTACGCCACCGCGGAACAGCTCTCCGAGAGCATCTGCTACCTGGCCTCCGATCAGGCGTCGAACGTCGTCGGCGCGGTGCTCCTGAGCAACGGGGGCCGCTTCACGGTGTGACGGGCGGCGAGCGGCGAGCGAGTTCACCGAAACCCGGACAGAATGTGATCCGACTCATACAGTGGCTGAAGTGAGTTCAACTCAGTGAGCTCTCGACCATTCGTAAGGGGACTGTATGAGGTTCGGAAAACTTACCGCGGCGGTGGCGGGGCTCGCCGCCACCGCGCTCGTCGTGACCGGGTGTGGCTCCGCCGGCGGGTCCGGGTCGGAACTCGCCGGATCGTGGGACGAGATCGTCACCGCTGCAACTGAAGAGGGGAGCGTGACGATCTACTCGAACCACGCCCCCGCGAACCTCGAGGCGCTCAAGGCCGCTTTCGAGGCGAAGTACCCGGGGATCGAACTGACGTATGTCCGTGGGACGGACTCCGACCTCATCCCCAAGGTCGAGGTGGAGAACCGGACGGGCAACGGGGTCGCCGACGTCCATATGACCACCGACGCCGGTTGGATTCAGCGCAGCCTCGACGCCGGAGAGTATTCGGTGGAGGTGGTCGCCCCCGCGGTCGAGAACCCGGACTACCGGGCCGAGGACGGGGTGCTCGACGACACGTTCTTCGTCACCAGTGCGACCTCCATAGGGCTGGCCTGGAACACGCAGAACGTCCCCGGGGGTCTCGCGTCGCCGGAGGACCTGCTCGACCCGCGACTCGAGGGCAAGGTCGGGGTCGTCACGCCCGCGGGGTACCCCGCCGTCGTCCACATCTACCGGCGGATGGACATCGACTACGGTGAGGCCTTCGTCGAGCGGCTCGCCGCTCTCGATCCCCGCATCTACACCAGTGGTCCGGGGGTCACCCAGGCGTTGGCGTCGGGGGAGGTCTGGGCTGCGCCGGGCGCTTCCATGGATGTCCTGGTGGAGCGCGACAAGGGGGCGCCGGTCGACTTCGCGCTGCCGGAGAACCCCATCGGCATCCCGTTCTACTCCCACGTGCTGTCGGCGGCGCCCAACCCCAACGCCGCCCAGCTCCTCGCCGACTTCATGGTCACGGCCGAGGGGCAGGAGGCGCTGTCGGAGAACTACATCGCCGCCCTGCCGGGCATTCCAGGCACGGGAGTCGAGGGCTCGGACGTCGTCGCCCAAGACCTCGAACTGGCCGATCCCGACACGCTCGAGGCCTCTGCCGTCAGCGAGTACGTGGCCCGGTGGGAGCAGATGTTCCTCGGGTGACGATGCACCCGTAAGTGGGTCGATCAAAGTTAACTCACGTCAGCTATTGCAGTGACGCCGATCACGTCGTAGTCTCCATTTGAATCTAGTTCAATTCGGCTCCGCTGGGAGCTGCGGAAGGAGGGAAGCCATGGGCTTCTCCAAGATCAAGGCCGCCGTCGCCGGCGGGGCGGCGCTCGCGCTGATCCTCACGGGCTGCGGCTCGGACAACGGGTCGGATTCCGAGCTCGCGGGGTCGTGGGACGAGATCGTCTCGGCCGCGACGGAGGAGGGGAGCGTGACCATCTACTCCACGCACTCACCGGACAACCTCGAGGCGCTCAAGCAGGCGTTCGAGGCAGAATACCCCGGCATCACGCTCACCTACGTGCGCGGGACCGACGCGGACATCCTGCCGAAGATCGAGGTCGAGAACTCGACCGGCTCCGGTGTCGCGGACGTCCACATGACCACGGACGCGGGGTGGATCGAGCGCAGCTTCGACACGGACTACTCGGCCGAGTTGGTCGCGCCAGGCCTGGAGAACCCCGAGTACAACGCCGACGAGAGCGTTCTCGAGGACAAGTTCTTCCTCACCAGCGCGACCGTGTTCGGGCTCGGCTGGAACACGACGAACGTGCCCGAGGGGCTGCAGTCCCCCGACGACGTGCTCGAGCCGCGACTGAGGGGCAAGGTCGGCATCCAGAACCCCAACGGCATCCCCACCTACGTGGACATGTACCGCAGCATCGACGAGGACTACGGCGACGGCTTCCTCGACCGGCTGGTGGAGATGGAGCCGCGCATCTACCCGAGCGCGGTGGGAATCACCCAGGCGCTGGCCTCGGGCGAGGTGTGGGCGGCGCCGATGGCGGCCAGCAACATCCTCACCGAGCAGGCCAAGGGGGCCCCGGTCGACTTCGCCCTTCCCGAGACCCCGTGGGGTGTGCCGTGGTACTCGCACGTGCTGGCCTCGGCACCCAACCCCAACGCCGCGCAGCTGCTGGCGGACTTCCTCGTCTCGCCCAAGGGTCAGGAGGCCATCTCGGCCGACTACCTCGCGGTTCTGCCCGGCATCCCGGGCACCGGGGTGGAGGGGTCCGACGTCACCGCGCAGGACGTGGAGCTGGGCGATCCCGACACCCTCGACCCCGAGTCCGTCCAGCAGTTCCAGGCCCAGTGGGAGCAGCAGTTCCTCCAGTGACCCGTCTCCGGCCCGCGGTGCAGTGGACACGCGCCGCGGGCCGGCCGTCCACGGCCGGTCCCCGTCCCGGTGAACTACACGAAGTAGAGGTCGAACAGTAATGACAAGTCCAGGTTCACGGACGATATGGCGTCACCGCTTGATGTACGTGCCACTGATCCTCGTGCTCGGATACCTGGTGGTCTGGCCGCTCATCAAGCTGCAGACGCTGGCGTTCGAGAACGGTGCGGCGGGCTACCGCTCGCAGTACGGCCGGGCGGACATCCTCGAGACCCTGCAGACGACCGCGGCACTCGCATTCTTCTCACTGGTGATCGCGATGGTGTGCGGCACCGTCCTCGCGTTCGCCACCACCCGGTTGCCCCGGCGCATGGGGTTTCTCAAGCTGGTGCCCATCCTTCCGATCGTCATCCCGTCGGTCGCGAACGTCGTCGGATTCGCCTTCCTGCTCTCCCCGGGGCCGGGGTACGTGAACGTTCTGCTCCGGATGTTGCCGTGGTGGAGCGACCTGCAGTCCGGCCCGGTGAACGTCTACAGCCCCACGTGGATCATCATCATCACCGGCTTCAGCCTCACGTCGTTCGTGTACCTCTTCGTCAGCGCCGGGATGCAGAACATCAGCGGTGAGCACCTCGAGGCCGCGCAGATCGCCGGTTCGACGACCATCGGCACGTTCTTCAAGATCGTCCTGCCGCTGTTGCGCCCGTCCCTCGTCTACGGCGCCGGGGTGGCTCTCCTCCTGGGGCTGGGCCAGTTCACCGCACCTCTCCTGCTGGGTCAGAACGAGGGCGTCAAGGTGTTGGCCACCGAGATGTACCTGAGGGCCTCGGAGTCGCCCATCAACTTCGCGGCCGCCGCGGCCGCGGGGTCGCCGCTCGTGGTCATGGGGATCCTCGTGGTCTTCGGCCAGAAGGCTCTCCTGGGGAACCAGGCCCGCTTCGTCACCCACGGGGGCAAGTCATTCTCCCCGGTGGGCGGGTCGTCACACTGGGCCACCGTGATCGTCGCTCTGTACGGACTGGTCGCGCTCGTCCTGCCGTTGGTCGGGGTCATCATCGTCTCGCTGACCCCGTTCTGGTCCGGTGACCTGTCGTGGGACCTGTTCACCCTCGCGAACTATGAAGCCCTGGTCACCACCCCGGGCATCGTGGACTCGGTGGTGACCAGTGTGGTCACCTCGATCATCGCGGTGCTGATCTGTGTCCCTATCGGCTTCGGAGTGGCGAATCTGATGGTCAAGCGGCAGGATCTGCCCTTCCTGCGGACGATCGCCGATCTCATCACCGCCTTGCCGATGGGCATCCCCGCCATCATCTTCGGTGTCGGGTTCCTTCTCACCTACACCGAGCCCCCGCTCGTGCTCTACGGGACCAGGGCCGTCATCGTCCTGGTCTACGTGGTGCTGATGATCCCGTTCGCGGTGCGGATGCAGCTGACCGCGCTCATCTCGATGGGCGACAAGTACGAGGAAGCCTCGGCGGTCTCCGGAGCGGGACCCCTGGCCACGATGGCCCGCATCACCCTGCCGATGCTCCGGCCGACGATCCTCAGCTCGATCGCACTGATGTTCATCCTGCTGACCCACGAGTTCGCGGCGTCGCTCATGGTCCGCTCGGCGACCACGCAGGTCATGGGCACGTTGCTCTACGACCACTGGAGCAACGGCTCGTACACGCTCGTCGCGGCCATGGCCATCCTCATGTCGGCGGTCACCGGTGCCGGCGTCGCGGTGGCGATGCTGGTCGGCGGCCGAAACGTCCTGGAGAAGCTGTGAATCCGCCCCCCGGGCACGCGCCCGCCCTGTTCCCCGGTGTCCCCGCCGCGCGAGAGCGCCGGCACGAATGTGAGGAATTCTCATGACCGCCACAATCGAGATCTCCGGTCTCACCAAGCAATACGGAACCAACGTCGTCGTGGACGAACTCGACCTGGAGATCGACGCGGGGGAGTTCCTCGTCCTGCTCGGTCCCAGTGGGTGTGGGAAGACCACGACGCTGCGGTGTCTGGCAGGCCTGGAGACGCCGGAGAAGGGGTCGATCAGCTTCAACGGCAAGCCGATGTTCGACGCGTCCGGCCGGGTCGACGTCCCGCCCAACAAGCGGAGCGTCGGGATGGTGTTCCAGTCCTACGCGCTGTGGCCCAACATGACGGTGCGCAAGAACATCGCCTATCCGCTCAAGGCCCGCAAGCTCAAGGAGGCCCTCGACGCCGGACGCGTCGAGCAGGTGGCCGACATGGTCGACTGCGGCCACCTGCTGGACCGCTATCCCGCCCAACTCAGTGGTGGTCAGCAGCAGCGGATCGCCGTCGCACGGGGGATGGCGGCCCGGCCCGATCTCGTCCTGTTCGACGAACCGCTGAGCAACCTCGACGCGTTGCTCCGGGACCAGGTGCGGACGGAGATCCACCGGCTCCACACCGAACTCGGGTTCGGCGCCGTGTTCGTCACCCATGATCACTCCGAGGCGTTCGCCCTGGGGGACCGACTGGCGATCATGAAGCACGGCAAGATCGAGCAGCTGGCCACCCCGCAGGACGTCTTCGACCACCCGGTCAGTGAGTACGTCGCCGACTTCATCGGTATGTCCAATCGGCTGGAACTCCACCGCTCGGGGTTGGAGTGGACGACCGCGGCCGGTACGGAGTTGCCACTGCGGTGCGACACGGGTGGCAGCCAGGCGATCTCGGCACGGCTGTGGCCCGACGACATCACCCTCCACCGCGTGGACGAGGACGTCTCGTCCCGCGAGATCGTCCTGGACGCAACGCTGCTGTCCGCCGAGTTCGGCGGCCGGCACTACGACGTCCAGGTGGGTGCCGGGCCGGAGCAGTACCGCCTCCGGGCCTCGTCCGCGGTACACGGGGACTGGCTCCGCCGCGCGCAGTCGGGGGAGCCCGTCGTCATCAGTTTCCGCTCCGAGAGCCTGAAGATCTATCCCCTCGAGCAGTCCGCTGCGCTGGTCTGA
The DNA here is from genome assembly GCF_032905965.1 of Dietzia sp. IN118. Lineage (NCBI taxonomy): Bacteria > Bacillati > Actinomycetota > Actinomycetes > Mycobacteriales > Dietziaceae > Dietzia > Dietzia sp. IN118. The sequence continues at coordinate 1,230,741 of NZ_JAUMSR010000001.1, forward strand.
CCTGCAGGAACGGTCCCTGCCGAGGCCAATTTGAACCAAGTTCAACCAAAAGGTTGACGAGACCGACACGACACTGTAGACATGAACTGAATCCAGTTCAGGAACCACGGAAGGAACGATCATGGTGCAGACCGATCACGTGCTGTTGGAGAAGGACGGCGACGTCGCCCGGGTGTGGCTCAACCGCCCCCACAAGAAGAACGCCGTCACGGTGGAGCTGCTCCACCGCCTGGATGAGATCATCAAGGAGGTCGACGCGGATCCCGAGCTCAAGGTGCTCGTGCTCCGAGGCGTGCAGAACCAGTTCTGCTCGGGCTTCGACCTCGACGAGCTGCTGGGCGACTTCGTCGGCACCACCAATGCCATGGACGTCGGCGTCCTCTCGGCCCAGGTGTGCGACCGCCTCTACTCGATGAACACGCCGTCCGTGGCCGTCCTCGAGGGCTACGTCACCGCCGGTGGCTTCGAGCTCATGATCTCGTGCGACTTCGCCATCGCGTCAGACGACGCCAAGATCGGCGACTTCCACATCCGTCGTGCCCTCTTCGGTGGCGCCGGCCCCATCTACCGCCTCCCGCGGATGATCGGGCTGCGCAAGACCAAGGAGCTCATGCTCACGGGCAAGCTGCTCTCGGGCCAGGAGGCCAAGGACTTCGACCTCATCAACGACTCGGCCCCCGCCGACAAGCTCGACGAGTGCGTCGAGGAGTTCATCGGGCAGCTGACGGACAAGAGCCCGTTCATGATGAAGCTGACCAAGATGGCCGTGAACCAGGGCCTGGACGCCGACATCAAGTCGCTCATGATCATGGAGCACTTCGCCGTGGGCAACTCGCTGCAGTCGGAGGACGGCAAGGAGGGCATCCAGGCCTTCCTCGAGAAGCGCGAGCCCAAGTGGGTCGGCCGCTGATCTGACAGATCACGGAGCGGGGAACGTCAACGGACCAACAGGAGTGCACACGATGAACCAGAACGAGAACACCACCCCGCGGTTGCGGGGGAGTCGATGTGACGACTGCGCGACCGTGGCGTTTCCCGCCTCCGTGACCTGTCAGCGCTGCGGCAGCTCCGACATCTCCGCGATCGACCTCTCCACCGTGGGAACGGTGTGGACGGCCACGATCCAGCGTTTCCCCCCGAAGTCGCCTCCCTACGTCCCGCCGGCCGAGGGGTTCGTCCCCTTCGCCGTCGGGTATGTCGAACTGCCCGAGGGCGTCAAGGTCGAGGCACTTCTCGACGGAACCTCACCCGCCGAGCTCATCGGCCGCGAGGTCGAACTGGTCGAGGCCCACCCGGTGCCGCGCTTCGCGTCGGCCGCCACCACCACCGAGGAGAACTGATGTCGGACGTGTCCATCGTCGGTGCCGGACTGTCGAAGTTCGGCCGTCAGGACGGGATCACCGGCCGGCAGATGGCCGTGACCGCGATCCGTACCGCCCTGGCCGACGCCGGCCTGGAGTGGTCGGACGTACAGATCGCGTTCGGAGGCAGCGACGGTTCGGGCCTCGCCGACACCCTCGTGGCGGACCTCGGGCTCACCGGCATCCCGTTCACCAACGTCAAGAACGGCTGCGCCACCGGTGGCAGCGCCCTGGTGTCGGCCATCAACGCGATCAGATCCGGCGCGGCGGAGGTCGCCCTCGCCGTGGGCTTCGACAAGCACCCCCGTGGGGCGTTCGACCCGCGGGCCGAGGACTGGGGCCTGACCGAGGGGTACGGCACCCACGGGCTCATGGTCACCACGCAGTTCTTCGCCATGAAGATCTCCCGGTACATGGCCCGCCACGGCATCTCCGAGACCACGCTGGCGCGCGTGGCGGAGAAGGCCTATCGCAACGGCAGCATCAACCCCAACGCCTGGCGCCGCGACCTCAAGACGCTGGAGGAGATCGCGGCCTCACCGATGGTCAACGATCCCCTCACCCAGTTCATGTTCTGCAACCCCGGCGAGGGTGGCGCCGCGATCCTCCTGGCCTCCGAATCCGTCGCCGCCCGCATGGGCGGGCGCGCCGTGGCCGTACGGGCGGTCTCCACCGGCACGCGGCCGTTCGGGTCCTTCGAGGTGTTCAGCCCCGCGGTCCTGGGTGAGGGCGAGCCCAGCAGCGTGAGCACCGAGGTGGCCCGCCGCGCGTTCGAGGCCGCGGGTGTGGCCCCGTCCGACATCGACGTCGCCCAGCTCCAGGACACCGAGTCCGGTGCGGAGATCATGCACCTGGCCGAATGCGGGTTCTGTGAGGACGGCGAGCAGGAACACATGCTCGCGAACGGCGAGACCGAGATCGGCGGGCGCCTGCCGGTGAACACCGACGGCGGGTGCCTGGCCAACGGGGAGCCGATCGGCGCGTCCGGACTGCGGCAGGTGCACGAGATCGTCACGCAGCTGCGCGGCGAGGCAGGTGAGCGTCAGGTCCGGGGCGAACCGAGGCTCGGATTCACCCACGTGTACGGCGCCCCCGGGATCAGCGCGTGCACCGTCCTGGAAGGGGGCCGGCGATGACCGCACAGACCACGAGTGAGACCACGGGCCGGACCGATGCCCAGCCGGCAGGACTGCCCGGGTTTGTCGACGCCGCGCGGCAGTGGCTGGACACCGTGGCCAGCCCCCGGCAGGCCCGCCCGTGGGGTGAGGGCTCCGACGCGGTGGTGGTGTTCGAGAACTGGACCGCGGAGCAGGAACGCGCGGAGACCGACCGCCGTCGCGAGTACGAGCAGGCCAAGTCCGACGCCGGCTTCGGCGCCATCACGTGGGGCGCCGAGTACGGCGGTCGCGGCCTGCCGATCGCCTTCGACCTGGCCTTCCGGCGCCTCGAGGCCGACTACGACCTGCCGCAGCGCACCGAGATGTTCCCCGTCACCCAGCAACTCATCGCCCCGACCATCGCCCAGTGGGGGACCGAGGAGCAACGGGCGGAATACGTCCGCGCGATGCTGCGCACCGATCTCATCGCCTGCCAGCTGTTCTCCGAGACCGAGGCCGGGTCCGACCTGGCCGCCGTGCGTACCCGCGCGGTGCAGAAGGACGGCCGCTGGGTGCTCAACGGGTCCAAGGTCTGGACCTCCGGGGCCCGCGTGGCCGACTACGGCGTGGCCGTCTGTCGGACCGACGCGGACGTCCCCAAGCACCAGGGTCTGACGGTGTTCATCGTCCCGATGGACGCCCCCGGTATCACCGTGCGCCCGATCCAGCAGATGACCGGTGGCACGTCGTTCAACGAGGTCCTCATCGACGACGTCGAACTGGACGACCGCTACCGCCTCGGCCCGGTCGGGGCCGGGTGGAAGGTCGCGCTCACCGTGCTGGCCGCCGAGCGGCTCGACTCGGGCAACCTCGGGCTGGACAACGCCGACCAGGCCGTCGAACTGGCCAGGAACCTCGGCCGCGAACTCGACGCACTCGACCGGGACACGGTGGCCGATCTGGTCTGCCGAAGCTTCGTCCAGCGGCTCGTGGGTATGCGCGTCGCCGCCGCCGTCGGCGCCGGCCGGGAGCCCGGACCGGAGGCCTCCGTCGGCAAACTCCTCGCCACCGACACCATGGCCCGGACCTCGGAGACCGTCCGCGCGCTGCTGGGCCCCGACCTGACCCTTCGCGGCGACCGGTGGGGGACCTGGGCCTGGACCGAACACGTCCTGGGCGCCCCCGGTTACCGGATCGCCGGCGGAACCGACGAGATCCAGAGGAACATCCTCGCCGAGCGCGTGCTCGGCCTACCCCGGGAGCCGAGGCCATGACCACCACGTCCGAGACCACTCACGAGACCGAACTGCGGGACCGGGTCGTCGCCGGGCTCGAGGCCCGCGGCGTCGCCGGCCCGTTCGGCACCCTCGAGCCCATGCTCGGCGGGCACTCCGGCCTGACCTACCGCATCGCGGGTGCCGACGAGGAGTTCGTCGTCAAGTCGGTCCCGCCGGGGCAGAAGGCGATCGGACGCCACGACATGCTCCGTCAGGCCCGGATCATGTCCGCGCTCGCGGACACCGACGTCCCCGTCCCCGGCATCCGGGCGACCGACGATGAGTCGCCGGCGTGGTTCGCGATGGACCTGGTCCGGGGCGAGTCGCTGGAGCCCGTGCTCGACGACCCCGCGGTGGAGCCGGAGCTGGCCGCCGCGCGCATGCGCCGTGCGGCGGAGATCCTGCCCGTCCTGCACGCGGTCCCGCTCTCGTCCCTGCCCGTCGACGGCGACGTCCTCTCGCCCGCCGACGAGCTCGCGAGGTGGGCCCGCACGATGGCGGCGGTCCCCGCCGAGCTGGTGCCGGATGCGGGGCGATTCGAAAAGCTGCTCTCCGCCCGCGTCCCGGGTCCCGTCGACCCGGTCCTGGTGCACGGTGACTACCGGCTGGGCAACATCCTGTCCGCCGGCACGGAACCCGCCGCGCTCATCGACTGGGAGATCTGGAGCCCGGGTGACCCGAGGGTGGAGTTGGGCTGGTTCCTCGTCTTCGCCGACGGGACCAACTTCCCGGGCGTGGGCCGCGAGGTCGCCGGCCTGCCGACCGCCGAGGAGCTGATCGACACCTACAGTGCGGCCGCCGGGCCGCTGTCCGACTTCACCTGGTTCGACGCGCTCGGCCGGTTCAAGATGGCCGCGATCATGGGCCACAACCTGCGGCGCCACCGCGAGGGCAGGCACCACGACCCCGCGCAGGAACTGCTCCCCGAGACGATCAGCCGACTCATTGCCACCGGCATCGACCGGCTGGCCTGACGCGCACACCCGAGAAACGAGACAGATCATGGATTTCGCGTATTCCCCGCGGACGGCGGAGCTCGCCGAGAAGCTTCAGGTGTTCATGGATGAGCACGTGTACCCGGCAGAGGCGGTGTACGACCGCCAGATCGCCGAGAACGACAACCCGCACGAGCAGCCGCAGGTGATGCGGGACCTCCAGCGCACCGCCCGCGAGCAGGGCCTGTGGAACCTCTTCATGGCCCACGGCGACCTCGGTGCGGGCCTGACGAACCTCGAGTACGCACCCCTGGCGGAGATCGTCGGTCGCTCGCTCATCGGCAACGAGGCGATCAACTGCTCCGCCCCGGACACCGGGAACATGGAGATCCTCGCGCTGTACGGCACCCCCGAGCAGAAGAAGCAGTGGCTCGAGCCGCTGTTGGCGTGCGAGATCCGGTCGGCGTTCGCCATGACCGAGCCGGCCGTCGCGAGCTCGGACGCCACCAACATCTCCACCAGTATCATCCGCGACGGCGACGAGTACGTCATTAACGGCCGCAAGTGGTACGCCTCCGGTGTACTGGACCCGGACTGCAAGCTCATGATCGTGATGGGCAAGTCGGACACGGAGGCGGCGACCTATCGGCAGCAGTCGATGATCCTCGTCCCGATGGACACCGAGGGCGTCACGGTCGTGCGCGACCTGCCGATGCTCGGGTACCACGACCGTCTCGGTCACGGCGAGGTCCTGTTCGAGAACGTCCGCGTCCCGGCCACCAACATGCTCGGCGAGGAGGGCGGCGGCTTCGCGATCGCCCAGGGCCGCCTCGGACCCGGCCGGATGCACTACGCCATGCGCGCGATCGGCATCGCCGAGCGGGCCCTGGAGATGATGTGCCAGCGCGCCACCGACCGCGTCGCCTTCGGCGAGCCCCTGGCCAAGCGTGGCGTCATCAGGGAGTGGATTGCCCGCAGCCGGATCGAGATCGACCAGATCCGGCTCGTCACCTTCAAGGCCGCGTGGCTCATGGACACCCAGGGCAATGCCGCCGCGCGGTCCGAAGTGGCCGCGATCAAGATCAGTGCGATGGAGACCGCGCACCGGGTCGTCGACCGCGCGGTGCAGACCTACGGTGCGGCGGGCGTGAGCGACGACAACGTCCTCGGGCGCTTCTTCGCGCTGACCCGCGCGCTGCAGATCGCGGACGGGCCGTCGGAGGTCCACCTGCGCACGATGGCTCGCCTCGAGCTGAAGAAGTACACCGCCACCACGGAGGTCACGCGATGAGTTCCCCTACCGGACTTCTCGACGGCAAGGTCGCCCTGGTCACGGGCGCCACGCGAGGGCTGGGCAAGGCCACGGCGCTGGCCCTGTCCGAGGCCGGCGCCACGGTGATCGTCTCCAGCCGCAAGGCCGAGCAGTGCGAGGCCGTGGCCCGGGAGATCTCCGAGGCCACCGGGACCCCCGCGCACCCTCTGGCGCTGCACGTGGGGGACTGGGACGCCATCGAGCCCGCCGTCGACACGATCGTCGCCGAACACGGCTCGCTCGACATCGTGGTCAACAACGCCGGGATCGCGCCACTCGCGCCGACCTCGCTCGACGTCACCCAGGGACTGTTCGCCAAGACGATCGAGGTCAATCTCCAGGGCCCGTTCCGTCTCATGGCGGTGGCAGGCGACCGGATGGTCAGGGCCGGCGGCGGTTCGATCATCAACATCTCCAGCATCGGTGCCGAGCGGCCCAGCCCGCAGGAGGCCACCTACGCGGCGGCGAAGAACGGGCTCAACGCGCTCACCCGCGCCTTCGCCCAGGAGTACGCCCCGAGCGTCCGGGTCAACTGCATCATGCCCGGGGCGTTCGCCTCCGACATGGCGGCGGACTGGGACTCCGAGTTCCTCGGGCTCGTCACGGGGCGCCTGCCGGCCGGGCGTCTCGGTGATCCGCGTGAGCTCGCCGGGATGGTCGTGCACCTCGCCTCCGACCAGGCCGGCTACACCACGGGCGCGCTGATCCCCGTGGACGGTGGACGGACGGCGGTGTACTGATGGCCACCCCAGCAGAACTGTTCGACCTCTCCGGACGGGTCGCCGTCGTCACCGGTGCGTCCTCCGGTCTGGGTGACGGGTTCGCCCGCACACTGGCCGCCGCCGGGGCCACCGTGGTGGCCGCGGCCCGCCGCGCAGACCGCCTCGAGGCGCTCGCCGCGGACCTCCCCGGTGTGGTCCCGGTGGAGTGCGACATCACGGTCCCGGCCGACCGGGAGCGGCTCGTCGGTGTCGCGGCCGAGATCAACGGTGGGGTCGACATCCTAGTGAACAACGCCGGACGTCCCGGACCGCCGGACGCGCTGACCGAGAGCGCCGAGGAGTTCGACGACATCCTCCGGGTCAACCTCACCTCCGGCTTCCACCTGTCGGTGGCGGCGGTCAAGGCACGTCCGGAGGACCGCGAGATGTCCATCATCAACGTCTCCTCGGTGATCGGGCTGGTCTCGACCGCGCCGATCGGTGGAGCCGGGTACGCGGCCAGCAAGTCCGCGGTGATCGGCACGACCCGCGAACTCGCCGGACAGTGGGGGCGTCAGGGGATCCGGGTCAACGCGGTCGTGCCCGGATGGTTCGATACCGAGATGACCGACGGACTCTTCACGAACGACAAGTCAGCCGGCTGGGTGCGCCGGAACTCGATGCTCGGTCGCGGTGGACGCGAGGGCGAGGTCGACGGCGCGGTGCTGTTCCTGGCCTCCGACGCGTCGAGCTACGTCACCGGGCACGTGCTGACCGTGGACGGGGGATGGACCGCGCGATGACCGCCAGGGAGACAGCCACGGAGACCGCCACGGAGACCGCCGCGCTACCCCGCGAGATGCGGGCACTCAGGCTCCACGAATGGGGTGTCACGCCGTCGCTGGACCGCGTCCCGGTGCCCCGGCCGGGGCCGGGCCAGGTTCTCCTGCGCGTCGACGCTGCCGGTCTCTGCCATTCCGACCTGCACATCATGGACGCGGCCGCCGGGGTACTGCCCTACACGCTGCCGTTCACCCTCGGCCACGAGGTGATGGGCACCGTCGTGGCCGTGGGCGACGACCGGGACCGTGAATGGATCGGGCGCTCGTGTGGGGTGCACGGTGTCTGGTCGTGCGGGCAGTGCCGGGCGTGCGCGGCCGGACGGGACAACTACTGCGTCGAGCTCAGCGGTCCGATCGGCTGCGGAACGGGATTCGACGGCGGACTCGCGGACTTCATCCTCGTGCCGTCCACCCGGCATCTCGTCGAGCTGGATCCGGCGGCCGGCCCCGAAGTGGCGCCGATGACCGATGCCGGACTCACCGCCTACCACGCGGTCGTGTCCCAGCCCGTCGACCTCCGCGGCGCCATCGTGGTGGTGATCGGCATCGGCGGCCTCGGACATCTCGCACTTCAGGTGCTGGCCCTGCGCGAGCCGTCGGTGATCCTCGCCGTGGACCCGCGGGAGTCCGCCCGCGAGCTCGCCCTGCGACTGGGCGCCCACCATGCCGTGGCGTCGGTCGCGGAGGTGGACGCACTCGTCGCCGAGCTGTCCGGCGGTTCCGGAGCCGATCTCGTGCTGGACTTCGTCGGCGCCCCGGACACCATGGGCGGTGCACCGGGCCTCATGGCCGGAGGCGCCTGCCTCGTCGTGGTGGGCTCGGCCGGCGGGAGCCTGACCGTGACCAAGGGCGGCGCGCTGCCGCGCGGCTGGCGCGTGGAGGCTCCGTTCTGGGGCCCGCATCACCACCTGCAGGACGTACTCGATCTGGCGGTGGCCGGTGACCTGGCGGCGGTCGTGGAGCAGCGTCGTCTGGACGAGGTCCTCGAGGCCTATCAGGACCTGCGGGACGGCCGGGCGGACGGACGCCTCGTCGTCGTCCCCTGACACGCGTCACCACCGACGCCGGACCCTCGGCGGCCCCGTCACACCCCACCCACATCCTTCACACACCATCGAGGAGAACGCGACCATGAAGCAGCTGGCCCGGGACGTCACAGAACGTGCCGCCCGAACCCCCGACGCCATCGCGGTCGTCGACGGAGACGGCGCGCACACGACCGCCGAGGTCCTGGATGCCGCGCGGGAGCTCGCGACCGTTCTCGAGTCGGCCACCGACGGCCCCGCCACCGTGCTCGTCCGCGCGGACAACTCCTGGCGCACCGTGGCGGCCGCTCTCGCCGTCGGACTGACCGGTGGTCTGCTCGCGGTGATGAGCGGGCACGCCACGCGGTCCGAGTTCGACGTCGCGATGGAGGACCTCCGACCCGATGTCGTCATTGCCGACGGCCCGCTCTGTCAGGTGTGGAACCTGCCCGGGCACGGCTTCGTCCCGGCCGGCGCGGCCCTGTCCGGGTGGGAGGTACACGGCCCGTCGGACGGGCGGTCGCGTGGCGTCGACCGCTGGGAGGGCGGGTCGGTGGCGGCGATGACCTCCGGCTCGACCGGGCGTCCGAAGTGCGTTATCCAGACCGAGGACGCCCTGCGGTATGCGGGCGAGGCGACCATCGACGCGGTGGGGTTGCAGCCGGGTGATGCGATCGGCGCGCTGGTGCCGCTGTCGTCCGCAGCGGCGATCTGCTTCGGGATGTACCTGCCCACCATGCTCGGCGGTCCGATGGTCGCCGACGCGAAGTGGAATCCGGAGAATGCCGTCGCCGTCCTGCGTGACAACAAGGTCGCGTGGACGATGCTCGTTCCCACCATGGCGCTCCAGCTCACTCTCGTCGACGACGCCGCCGGCGCCCTGTCCGCGATGAAGGCCATGACGGTCGGTGGCGGACCCATGAACCAGAACTCGTTGCGCTCCGCGGAGCTCAAGCTGGGCACCACGTTCCTGCGGGTGTTCGGGATGTCCGAGGCGCTGGGACACACGACGCCCTCTCCGGAGGACGGGGTCGAGGTCCGGCTCGGCCGCGACGGCCGTCCCTTCCCCGGGACCGTGTCCCGGGTCGTGGACGAGAACGGACGGGAGCTCGGGGTGGGCCAGGTCGGTTCGCTGCAGGTCAAAGGGCCGTCGGTGTTCCTCGGTTACGCGCGCGGTGGCGAGCCCGTGGCACCGGACGTGACCGAGGACGGGTTCCTGGCCACCGGGGACCGCGCCGTGCTGTTCGACGACGGCTGCGTGAGCATCCGGGGCCGTGAGAAGGACCTCATCATCCGCGGCGGGCGGAACATCGACATCAACGAGGTCGAGGCCGCAGTGGCCGGCATCCCGGGCATCCACCAGGTGTGCGTGGTCCCCGTCCCGGATCCCGTACTGGGGGAGCGGGCGGCCGCACTGGTGGTCGTGGACGGGGAGGCTCCGAGCCTGGAGGACGTCCGTCGCGAACTGGAGGCCGCGGACTTCCCCAAGTTCAAGTGGCCTGAGTTCGTCATCGCCGTCGACGCGCTGCCTCAGTCCCGGGTCGGCAAGCTCGACCGGTCCGGCGCCGCGGAGCTCGCTGCGACGCTCGCCGGCGACACCACGACCTAGCGGTTGCAGCGAGCGTCTTCACGAAAGAAAGTGTGAGTTGAACTCACTTTCGCTTAATCTTGATCGATAATCACCGAGCACGGGGGTACTACGCGATGACGGCCAGCACCAAGACCGAGGGACCGCGATCCAAGCGGAAGGTCATCCTGGACGCCGCCGTGGCGAACTTCGGAAGTGTCGGTTACGAACACACCAAGTGGGCGACCGTGGCGAAAGAGGTGGGGATCGGTCAGACCGCCCTCTACCACTATTTCGAGTCCAAGGCGCACTGCCTGTTGACCATCATGACCGCCGAGCTCACCCGGTATCACGAGAGGTTCGAGGCCGCGATCGACGGCGCCTCCGACGTCGAGTCCGAGCTCCGCGCAGTGATCGCGAGCGCCTACGACATCACCGAGAGCGAGGCGCTCCAGGCGCGCATCCTCCTGCACCACATCGACATGCTCGCGACGCCGCGGTCATCGGCGCGCGAGGAGGAGGAGCGGGTCCGCGCGCGCGAGATGGTTCGCGTGGTCGAGAAGGCCTGGTCCGACCTGCTCGGGCGCGGGATGGACTCGGGGGAGTTCCCGCGGCGGGACGAGAAGGAGCTCGGCCGGTTCGTGCTGGGCCTCATCAACTCGGTGTGGAACTGGTACCGGCCCGCCGGTGGTCGCAGTCTGTCCGAGGTCGCGGAGTCGGTCACCGACGCCTGCGTGAGGCTGGTGCACTGACGACGTTCCGTCCCGGCGGGTGGGTGCGGGTGCTACCTTGGCCACAGAAGTTGAAGTGAATTCAAGTGTGGAGGAAGACATGTACAACCTGATCGTCATGGCGTCCAAGCCGAGCGAGTGGACCCACGAGCAGTTCATCGAGTGGTGGCGGGGCGAGCACGCCGACGTCACCTACCCGTTGCCCGGCCTGCGTCGCTGGTCCCACACCGCTGTCAAGGAGACCGGTGGGAACAAGCACTCCCTCGGGTGGGACGGGGTGTCGGTCCTCAGCTTCGACTCGAAGGAGGCCTACGACGCGATGCTCGAGAGCCCGGAGTGGGCCAAGGCCGCCGAGCACGTCGGCTCCATGGGGGGCCGCGCCATCATGGTGATGGGCGACGAGCAGGTCATGGTCTCGCAGTCGTGACCACCCAGGGGGTGGACTGGGCCGAGATCGGGACCTATCAGGTGGCCGACTCGGTGCACCGTATCCCCCTGCCGATGCCGCAGGACGGTCTGCGGGCGATCAATGTCTACGTGGTCCGCGGGGTCGACGGGGTGTCTCTCATCGACGCCGGCTGGAACGTCCCCGGCAACCTCGAGATCCTCCGGGACGGTCTGGCGTCGATCGGCCTGGCCCTCGAGGACATCGCCGACGTCCACGTCACGCACATCCACCGTGACCACTACACGATGGGCCCCGAACTGCGTCGGCGGGTCGGTGCGCGGGTGCACCTGGGTCGGATGGAGGAACCGGGGCTCACCGCACTCCGGAACCTCGCGAACACGGTGCCGGCTGACTCGCTCGAGCAACTCCGCCGCGCCGGGGCGCCCGGCGTCGCCGAGGCCGCGCGGACGCAGGCGCTCACCGAAGAGTGGTTCGAGTCCGATTGGGAGCTGCCGGACGAATGGACCGATCAGGGTCCGGTGTCGGTGGCGGGCCGGGACATGCGGGCCACGGTGACCTCCGGCCACACCAAGGGGCATCTGGTCTTCGACGATCCCGCCCTCGGTGTGACCTTCACCGGCGACCACGTGTTGCCCAGGATCTCGCCGTCGATCGGGTTCGAGCTGGGGGGCTGGGACAACCCCCTCGGCGACTACCTGGTCTCGCTGGAGGGGATGCTGCGCCGTCCCGATGCGGTGATGCTGCCGGCGCACGGTGCCGTCGGGGGGAGTGTCCACGGACGGGTCCGTGAACTCCTCGATCACCACGATGTGCGGCTCGACGCGACCCGGCGGGTCCTGCTCGGGTCCCCCGGGGCCACCGGACACGAGGTGGCGGGCTCGTTGCCCTGGACCCGCCGGGAGCGGACGTTCGCCGAGCTGGACGACTTCAACCAGATGATCGCGGTCTGCGAGACGATGGCCCACCTCGACGTCCTGGTCGCCCGGGGTGCGGCCGTGGTGGACCACGTGGACGGCGACGGGGTGCAGCACTTCATCGCGGCCTGACGACGCCCGGCCTCGTCGCCTGACTGTCGACCGGGTCAGCAGCCCGCGGGACGATCCCGCGGGCCGCTGACCCGTTCGCCGTCGGCCGCCGTCGGTCGCCCGGGTCAGCGGGCGGTCCAGCCGCCGTCCGCGTAGACCTCCGTGCCGGTCATGAACCCGGCGTCGTCGCTGGCGAGGAACGCGACACTGCCGGCGATCTCGGCGGGCGTCCCGAGGCGGCCCATGGGGGTGTTGGCCACCATCCCACGGTGACGCTCGGAGCCCTCGTAGCGCTCGAGGAGCTGCGGGGTCTCGATGAAGCCCGGATGCAGCGAGTTCACCCGGACGCCCCTGGTCGCCCAGTGGATCGCGGCGTTCTTCGTCATGGTCCGGACCGCGCCCTTGGCCGCGTGGTAGGCGAAACTGTTGCCGAAGCCGCCGACGCTGCCGAGGATCGAGCAGACGTTGACGATCGCCCCGCCCCCGGTGCGCTCGATCGCGCCTCCGGCGTGCTTCATGCCGAGCCACACGCCGGTCTGGTCGACGTCGATCACCCGCTGCCAGTGCTCGGGCGTCTCCTCTTTGACGGACTTGATGCTGCCGATCGCGGCATTGTTGACCAGGACGTCGATCCGGCCGTGCGCCTCGAGCGTGCGGTCGACGGCGTCCTCCCAGTCCTTCTCCGACGAGACGTCGAGCGCTAGTGCGAGGTGCGGGCCGGAGGGGAGTGAGGCGACCAGGTCGTCCACGGGGGAGCCGGCGAGGTCGGCGGCGACGATCACGGCACCCTCGTCGGCGAGGCGGCGGCAGATCTCCGAACCGATTCCTCCGGTGGCACCGGTGATCAGGACGATCCGATCGGTGAAGCGTTCCATGTGTTGCCCTCTCGGTGGGATGGGGGAGCAGGAGTGTTCGCCGCGCAAGTGGCAAACCGAACTAGGTTCAGTATAGGCGTGTGGGTCGGCAGTCAGGCGGGGAATGCCACCATCAGGGCGTCTGCGACGCACGCCGGAGTGTCGCTGCCCTCGATGTCGATCGTGTACCGGGCGCACCCCAGTACTCCGCCGCCCGAGGTCTCGCGCGTCCACTCCACGCGCCCCCGGGCGCGGATGCGGTCGCCGGGTCGGACGAAGGCGGGGAACCGCACCTTGTCCAACCCGTAGTTGATCGCGCGGCCCGAGGAGTCGAAGGTGAACAGCTCGGAGCTGAGCCGGGGGATGAGGGACAGCGTGAGGTAACCGTGGGCGACGGTCGAACCGATCTCCGAGGCCGCTGCGCGCTCGGCGTCGACGTGGATCCACTGGTGGTCCTCGGTGGTGTCCGCGAAGTCGTCGATTCGGCCCTGGGTGACGGTGAACCAGTCGCCGGCGCCGAGGTCGGTGCCGGCGGAGTCCTTGAACTCCGCCACGGTTCGGAAGGTCACGGGCATGGGGGCTCTCCTGTCGTCGGGCTGCGTGACTGAACTGAGTTCAGCGTGTGACACGCTACCGTTACGGGGTGAACGACGAGTGCGGTCCCGCGAGCGGTCGGTTGACGATCGGTTACGTCCCCGGTGTCCAGCCGGACAAGTGGCTCGCGCGGTGGCGCGAGCGGAATCCGCGCGTGCCGATCTCGGCCCGGCGCGCCGGTGACCCGCGCGCGGAGCTCGCGGACTCCGCCGGCGACGACGGCTTCGACGTGATCTTCCTCCGCGAGCCCGACGATGCACCGCGCTCGGCGCCGGCCGGCCTGCTCCGGGTCCCGCTGTACACCGAGACGATGGCCGTTCTCGCCGAGAAGGACCACGAACTCGCCGCCTTCGACTCGCTGGGGATCGCCGATCTCGAGGGGGAGCGGTGGCTCGAGCCGGTCGACCCCGTCACGGCGTCGCCCGACGAGGTGTCCGCCGCGGTGGATCTCGTCGCCGCCGGCGTGGGGCTGCTCGTCCTGCCGGCACCGTACGCGAGGGCGCTGAGTCGGCGGGACGTGGTGGCGCGGCCCGTCGACGGGGTCCCCGCGACCCGGATGGGCATCGCCTGGTCGCCCGCGAGGGAGACCGATGAGTTGATCGACGAGTTCGTGGGGATCGTGCGGGGTCGCAGGGCGGGCACCTCGCGCGGAGCGGGCGAGCCCCCGCGCGAGAAGCGGACCGCGAAGGAGAAGGCCGCCGCCAAGGCGAAGGCCCGCGCCGAACGTGCGCCGAAGCCGGTGGGTCGGGGGCAGCGCAGACGCTGACCGGGCGGGTCTCAGCCGCGTGCGGCGCGGTCGATCTCAGCCGCGTGCGGCGCCGTCGACTCAGCCGCGTGCGGCGCCGACCATCCCGCGGGCGAACTCGAGGTGTCGGGCGACGACGTCGTCGGCCGACAGCGGCCCGTCGGGCCGGTACCAGGACGCGATCGACACACACAGTGAGGCGATGGCGCGGGCCGCGTCCTCGGGGTGGGCGCAGGAGAACTCCCCGGAGTCGACACCGGCGCGGATGGCGTCCTCGAGCATCTTCTGCTGTGCATCGCGCTGCGCGATGTGGCGTGCGCGCACGTCCGGGTCCATGCTGCGCATCTCGGTGGACGCCACGAACGCGTGGTCGCGCCGCGCCATGTGGAAGCGGGCGAGGCACTCCACGATGTTCTCGAACCTGGTGACGGTGCGGTCGCCGGCGTCGTCGGCCGCGGCCTGCGTGTGCGTGAGCATCTCCGCCATGGCCTGGTCGACGACCGCTGCGAGGATGGCCTGCTTCGATCGGTAGTGATGGTAGAGGCCCGGGACGGACAGTCCGGCGGCCTCGGCGATCGACCGGATCGAGGCGCCGTGATACCCGTGCCTTGCGAAGACCACCAGGGCCGCGCGGAGCGGAGGGGAGAGTTCGTCGGTGCCGAACTCGCGCCACTGCGCCAACGTCGCGGTCTCACTCATCGTCACAACACTAGCCACCCTTCGCTTGACACCGGTTGTGGTGTGGGTAACACTATGGCACACCGAGCGATCGATCGGTCGGTGAACCGCACAACAATCGTGAACGAGAGGAGCGAGGATGAGCCAGGAAGACCCGCGGCCGTGGCGCACGCTGTACCGACCGGGGCTCGACGAGAGTCTCGTGACGCGGCGGTCGACGCTCGTGGACGCCTGGCGTGAGCGTGTCGACTCCTCGCCGGACAGGGCCGCCGTCGCGTACTTCGACACCACGCTGTCGGCCCGCGAGGTCGACGCCATGGCGGATGCGCTCGCCACCGCCCTGCAGGTCCGCGGGGTGGCGCCCGGTGACCGCGTCGGCATCCACCTGCAGAACATCCCGCAGTACGCGCTGGCGATGCTGGCGCTGTGGAAGATCGGCGCCGCCGCAGTGGTCCTCAACCCGATGTACTTCGGCCGCGAACTCCGGTTGCCCGTCGAGGACTCCGGTGCGGTGGGGATCATCGCCACGGATCGGGACGCCTCCGCGATCCGCGACGCCGTGAGCGGTACCGACGTCGCATGGGTCCTCAGTACGAGCGAGCGGGACCTGCAGGCCCGGAACGACCCCCGCGCGTTCGGCGACGACCAGCAGGTCGAGCCCTCGCCGGACGGCGATCTGGTCTCCCTGATCCGCGAGTTCGAGGGACGCACGCCGGAGCCGGCGGAGGTCACCCCCGACGACCTCGCGCTTCTCACCTACACCTCGGGAACCACCGGGCCGCCCAAGGGGGCGATGAACTCGCATGCCAACGTCATCGCGGTCGCGCGGAGCTTCGCCGACTTCGTGGATCTCGTCCCGGGCGACGTGGTGCTGGCGATCGCCCCGCTGTTCCACATCACCGGCGCCGTCATCAACGCCACCGTCGCGCTGATCACCGACTCCACCCTCGTCTTCGCCGGACGTTTCCGGCCCGGCGTCATGCTCGACGCGTTCCGCGAACACGGGGTCACCTTCACCATCGGATCCATCACCGCCTACAACGCGCTCATGCGCCTCGACGAGGCGGGACCGGAGCACTTCGCGTCGGTCAAGACCCTCTACAGCGGGGGCGCGCCCATCCCGCCGTCGACGGTCGAGCGCTTCGCGGAGCGGTTCGGCCACTACATCCACAACGGATACGGCATGACCGAGACGACCTCCGGGGTCATCGCGGTGCCGCCCGGGTCGCGGGCGCCGGTCGACGAGACCAGCGGCACCCTGTCCATCGGCGTGCCGCTGCCGGGGATCGGCGCCGAGGTCGTCGGCGTCGACGACCAGCCGGTCGCCCCGGGCGAACAGGGCGAGCTCGTCCTGTCGGGACCGCAGATCGTGTCCGGCTACTGGCGCAACGAGGCCGCTACGGCCTCGACCATGCCCGGCGGCCGGCTGCACACCGGCGATGTCGCTGTCATGGACGCCGACGGCTGGGTGTACCTCGTGGACCGCCTCAAGGACCAGATCAACGCCTCCGGTTACAAAGTCTGGCCGCGGGAGGTCGAGGACGCCCTGTACGAGCACGACGCGGTGTTCGAGGCCGCCGTCGTGGGACTGCCGGACGAGTACCGCGGCGAGAAGGTCGTCGCGTTCGTCTCGCTCAAGGCCGGGCGGACGGCGACCGAGGACGAGCTGATCGCGTTCGCCTCGGATCGGCTCGCCGCCTACAAGCGGCCGGGCGAGGTCCACGTCGTCGGCGA
This sequence comes from Dietzia sp. IN118, assembly GCF_032905965.1. Taxonomy (NCBI): domain Bacteria; kingdom Bacillati; phylum Actinomycetota; class Actinomycetes; order Mycobacteriales; family Dietziaceae; genus Dietzia; species Dietzia sp. IN118. The sequence goes on from NZ_JAUMSR010000001.1 coordinate 1,247,628, forward strand.
GCTCCCCAAAACCCAGACCGGAAAGATCCGCCGTCGCGAACTCCGCGACGAACACACCCCCTCCCACTCCTCCACTCCCACCGAAGGGAACTGACATGGCCGAGGCCACCATCGACCCCGACGACCGCGGGCGGGCCGGCGCCACCACCGCCGCCACCGCAGCCCCACACCAGTCCGACAAGGCGAACCGCGGCAGCGTCCGCTCGCTGGCCGCCAGTACCACCGGGCAGCTGTTCGAGTGGTACGAGTGGACCGCCTACGCGGTCTTCGCCCCGTACATCGCCGCCGTGATGTTCAACAACGAGAACCCGGTCTCGGCGCTGCTGGCCACGTTCGCCGTCTTCGCGGTCGGGTTCCTCATGCGCCCGCTGGGCGGGATCGTCTTCGGCCGGATCGCGGACGTGCGCGGACGCAAGTTCGTCCTCATCACCACCATGCTCATGATGGCCGGCGCCAGCCTGCTCATCGGCCTGCTCCCGAGCTACGAGACGCTCGGGATCTTCGCCTCGGCGCTGCTGCTCCTGTGCCGCATGATCCAGGGCTTCGCCCACGGTGGCGAGTCGGCCACCGCCTACAGCTACGTCGCCGAGATCGCACCGCCGCACCGTCGCGGCATGTGGGGCAGCCTCGTGTTCGTCGCCATCATGGGCGGCACCGTGATCGCCTACGGCATCGGCGGCGGCATCACCGCCGTGCTCTCCGAGTCCGCCGTCGGCGAGTGGGGCTGGCGTGTGCCGTTCCTGCTCGGCGCCGTATTCGCGCTGTTCGTGCTGTACCTGCGGTCCGGCATGGAGGAGTCCGACGTCTTCGACAAGGCCGCCGCGGCCGCTGCCGCCGATCCGACCTCCCCGGTCGCCACGTTCTCGCGGCGCAAGCTCGCCGGCGCCATCGCGCTGGTCGTGGCCATGGTATCCGGCATCACCGTCGCGCACTACACCTGGAGCTCCTACGCCTCGACGTTCGCCATCACGCAGCGTGACATGGACTCGGAGGCCGCGTTCTGGGCGATCTTCGGCAGCCAGCTCATCGCCCTGTGCACCCTCCCGCTGTGGGGTCTGCTCTCGGACCACATCGGCCGGCGCCCGGTCATCTTCATCTTCGCCATCGGCACGATCATCACCACGCCGATGCTCATGGGGATGATCGACGACCGCCCGTGGACGCTGTTCCTCGCCTCGCTCGTCGCCATGACCCTGGTCGCGGCCGCCGGCTCGATCCTGTCCTCCTTCATGTCGGAGGCGTTCCCCACCAAGATGCGCACGGCGGGCATCGGGTTCGCGTACTCCCTGTCGGTGGCGGTCTTCGGCGGCAGTGCGCCGTACCTCAACGCCCAGTTCATCGAGTGGGATCTGTACTGGATGATCAGCGCCTACATCATCGCCCTGTGCGTGGCGACGATGGTCGCGACCGCCTTCATGAAGGAGACCCGGGGTCACGACCTGCACCGTGTCGGCCACAACTGAGCGTCGGCCACAACTGATCCACCCGAACCGCCCGCCCGGTCGCCCATCAACCGCGAGGATCCACGCCATGACCACTTCATCGTCCGAGTCCACGGGACTGTCCGTCGACCAGTTGCTCCGCCCCGACGTCGTGGGGCCGAAGATCGCCGAGGCCACGGGTGACCAGGTCTGGGCGGACTTCGACGCCGACCTCATCGCCGGCGGCAAGTCCAACCTCACGTTCACGCTCCGCTCCGAGGCGGGGGAGTTGATCCTGCGGCGGCCGCCGACGGGCGAGCTCCTGCCCAGCGCGCACGACATGGGCCGCGAGGCGCGGATCCAGCTCGGGTTGGCGGACACGGACGTGCCGGTCGCGAAGGTGGTGCTCAACGAGACCACCGGTGAGGACCTGGGCGTGCCGTACTACGTGATGGAGAAGGTGGTTGGCCACGTCATCCGTGACGCGCTGCCGGCGGGCTTCGCCGAATCCGACGACGACAAGGCGGCCATGGCGGACGCCCAGATCGACGCGATGGTCGCGCTCCACGCGGTGGACCAGAACGCGGTGGGCCTGGGGGATCTCGGTCGCCCGGACGGCTATCTGGAGCGGCAGCTGCGACGCTGGCTCGGGCAATCCGAGAAGGCGTCCGACTCCGTTCGAGCCGACCGGCTGCCCGACCTGGCCGCGCGTCTCGGCGAGAGCATGCCCACCTCGCCGTCGTCGCGGATCATCCACGGTGACTACCGGCTCGACAACTACGTCGTCGACCCCGACGACCCGGGGCGCATCAAGGCGATCCTCGACTGGGAGCTGTCCACCCTCGGTGATCCGGTCGCCGACCTCGCGCAGACGGTTCTGTACTGGGGTGACCCGAACGGGCCGACCGTGCCGCTCATCCCCAGCATCACCACTGAGCCGGGCTGGCCCGGACCGCAGCGGTTGCTCGACCGGTACTGCGCGGCCACCGATACCGATCCGTCCCACATGCCGTGGTACCTGGCGTTCGCCACGTTCAAGTTCGCGGCGATCGCCCAGGGCGTGGCGACGCGCTCCGAGGCCGGCGACATGGCCGGTCAGGACTTCGGCGACATCGGCCCGCAGATCCGCGAGCTGGTCGACCACGGCCACTCGATCCTCGACTCCAGGAAGGTGACCAACTGATGGCCGAGTCCACCTCCGGCACGCCGGTATCCGCAGCGCCCACCCCGGTCGATCCGAGGACGGGTCCGCAGGTCGCGCTGCCCGTGCTCGACCGTTTCCGGCTGGACGGCCGCGTCGTGGTGATCACGGGCTCGTCGTCCGGGCTCGGGGCCGGCTTCGCGCGGGCCCTGTCCTCGGCCGGTGCCACGGTCGTCCTGGCGGCCCGGCGCCGCGAGCGGCTCGACGCCCTCGCCGAGGAACTGCGCGCCGCCGGCGGCACCGCCTCGACCGTGGCGTGCGACGTCGCCGACCCCGAGGCGTGCGCGGCGATGGTCCGCGACACGATGGACACCCACGGACGCATCGACGTGCTGGTCAACAACGCCGGCATCGGGACCGCCGTGCCCGCGCTCAAGGAGACCCCCGAGCAGTTCCGCGGCGTGGTGGACGTCAACCTGAACGGCGCCTACTGGGCGGCCAAGGAGTGCGCGGCCGTCATGGAGCCGGGCGCGAGCATCGTCAACGTCGCGAGCGTCCTGGGCCTGACCGCCGGCTTCGCGCCGCAGGCCGCCTACTCGGCGACCAAGGCGGCCGTGCTCGGGCTGACCCGCGACCTCGCCGCGCAGTGGGGCAGCCGCCGCGGTATCCGCGTCAACGCGCTGGCCCCCGGGTACTTCGCCTCCGAGATGACCGACGAGATCCCGGAGAAGATGCTCGCGGACATCACCGGCAGCACCATCTTCGGTCGGCTGGGGCTCCAGCCCGAGCTCGACTCCGCGCTGCTCTTCCTCGCCTCCGACGCATCGTCGTTCATCACCGGGACCACGCTCGTGGTCGACGGCGGGATGACTATGCATTGAACCGACTCTGCACTGAACCAACCCAGCACTGACGCAGTCACCACTTCACTCATCCCGCCCGCGGCGGGCCGCCGCGGCACGCTTCTACAGGAGTAAAGACATGGAATTCGCTCACAGTCAGCGCAGCATCGAGCTGCAGGAGAACATGTGGGAGTTCATGCGGGAGCACGTCTTCCCCGCCGAGCCCGTCTGGGCCGAGTACCTGCGTGAGCACGGGGACAACGCCTACCCGCCGGTCATGGAGGACCTCAAGGCAGAGGCCCGGCGCCGTGGGCTGTGGAACCTCTTCCTGCCCGAGTGGTCCGGGATCTCCAACCTCGAGTTCGCCGCCGTCTCGGAGATCACGGGCTGGTCGCCCGTCATCGCGCCGGAGGCGATCAACTCGCAGGCCCCCGACACCGGGAACATGGAGACCTTCCACCTGTTCGGCACCGACGAGCAGAAGGCCAAGTACCTCGAGCCGCTCAAGGAGGGCAGGATCCGCTCGGCGTACGCCATGACCGAGCCCGACGTCGCCTCCTCGGATGCCACCAACATCCAGACCGTCATCCGGCGCGAGGGCGACGAGTACGTGATCAACGGTCGCAAGTGGTGGATCACCGGCATCGCCGACACCCGCTGCGAGATCCTCATCGTCATGGGCAAGACCGACGAGTCCGCCGAGACCCACCGGCAGCAGTCGATGGTCCTCGTGCCCCGGGACACCCCGGGCCTGACCATCGAGCGCAACCTGCCGCTGTTCGGATACCAGGACCAGCACGGTCACTGTGAGATCGTGTTCTCCGACGTGCGGGTGCCCGTGTCGAATCTCCTCGGCGAGGAGGGCGCCGGGTTCGCGATCGCCCAGGCCCGTCTCGGGCCGGGCCGCATCCACCACGCGATGCGCGCCATCGGCATGGCCGAGCGGGCGCTGGCCCTGATGGTCGACCGCGCCAAGTCCCGGCACGCGTTCGGTGGGTCGCTGGCGAGCCAGGGCGTGGTGCAGGAGCACATCGCCAACTCGCGCATCGAGATCGACCAGGCGCGGCTGCAGGTGCAGCACTGCGCCTGGATGATCGACACCGTCGGCGCCAAGGAGGCGCGGTTCGAGATCTCCGCCATCAAGGTGATCGCCCCGCAGGTCGCCTGTGCCGTGATCGACCGGGCCATCGAGATCTTCGGCGGCGCCGGCGTCTCCGGCGACACCCCGCTGGCGTACTTCTACGCCTGGGCGCGCGCGCTGCGGATCGTCGACGGACCGGACGCCGTCCACCGTCGCACCATCGCGCGCGGAGAGCTGAAGAAGACCCCGCCGTACGTCGGATAAAACTAGGATGTCCCAGTAACGGTCGGTGCCGCCCGGCGCCGGAACCGCAGAGACAAGGAAGTGCAGAACATGGGTGCAGTAATCGTGGAGGCCGTGCGCAGCGCGGTGGGCAAGCGCAAGGGTGGACTGGCCGGGGTGCATCCCGCCGATCTGTCAGGGACCGTTCTCACGGCGCTGGCCGAGCGCGCCGGGATCGACGGATCGATCGTCGAGGACGTCATCTGGGGTTGTGTCACCCAGGCCGGGGAGCAGGCCGGGGACATCGCCCGGACCGCCGCCCTGTCGGCGGGATGGCCGGAGACGGTCAACGGCGTGACGATCGACCGGCAGTGTGGCTCGTCGCAGCAGGCGCTGAGTTTCGCGGTGGCCGTGGTGGAGGCAGGCTTCCACGACGTGGTGGTGGCCGGCGGCGTCGAGTCGATGACGCGGGTGCCGATGGGCTCGCACGTCTCCTCCGAGTCGTTCCCCTACGGTCAGGCGTTCCTCGACCGCTACGACGGCACGGCCCCCAACCAGGGCGTCGGTGCCGAGATGATCGCCGAGCGGTGGGGCTTCACGCGCACCCAGCTCGACGAGTTCGCCGTGGCGTCGCACGAGAAGGCCGCCGCCGCGCAGGACGCCGGGTTCTTCGCCGGGCACATCGTGCCGGTGACCACCCCGGACGGCGTCTTCGACACCGACCAGGGCATCCGCCGCGGCAGCACCGTCGAGGGGCTGGCCGGGCTCAAGACCCCGTTCAAGGAAGACGGTGTGATCCACGCCGGCAACGCCTCGCAGATCTCGGACGGCGCCGCGGCGATCCTCGTGATGAGCGAGGAGGCGGCCGCCAAGTACGGGTGCACACCGATCGCGCGGGTGCACACCGCCACGCTCGCCGGTGACGACCCGGTCATCATGCTCACCGCTCCGATCCCCGCCACCGCCAAGGCGCTGGCCAAGTCCGGACTGTCCATCGACGACATCGGCGTGTACGAGGTCAACGAGGCGTTCGCGTCCGTGCCGATGGCGTGGCTGGCCGAGACCGGGGCGGACCCGGCGAAGCTCAACCCGAACGGCGGCGCCATCGCCCTCGGGCACCCGCTCGGTGGCTCCGGCGCCCGGATCTTCGCCGACCTCGTCCATCACATGAAGAACGAGGGCATCAAGTACGGCCTGCAGACGATGTGTGAGGGCGGCGGCCAGGCCAACGCCACCATCATCGAACTGCTCTGATCCGAGCCCCCACCGGGCAGCCGCGCGAGCGGCTGCCATTGGAGACACAGCCGCTCCCGACGATGGCGTCTGGCGTGCGCAGATGCGCAGGCCGGCGTTCAGCGTCGGGGGCGGCTGTGTTGTGGGCGTACAGGCGCTCGTGCGGCTGCGGGCAGGGGCGCGCGCGGATGCCGCCGGGTGCGCGGGCGGCTCAGTCGCCGGGTGCGCGGGCGGCTCAGTCGCCGGTGAGGACGACCGCCCGGCCGAGCACCTCACCGCGGTCGAGCGCCTGGTAGGTCTCCGGAGCCTCGGCCAGCGGGACGCGCCGGGAGATCATGCCGCCCAGGTCGAGCTTCCCCGCCGCCAACAGGCGCACGAGCGCCGGAACGTCCTGACGGGCGCGGGCGCCGTACGAGCCCTTGATCTGGATCTTGCGACGCACGATGCGGGCCAGGTCCACGTCGAGCGTGGTGCCCGCGGGGGGGATGCCCACGACCACGACCCGCCCGCCCTCGCGGGCGATGTCGGTCGCCTGCCGGGTGGTGGCCGCCGACCCCAGCGCCTCGAAGGCGACGTCCACCCCGCGTCCGCCGGTGATCTCCATGATCGCCTCGGTGGCGTCGGCCTCACGCGAGTTGACGGTGTGGGTGGCGCCCATGCGGCGCGCGAGGGCGAGCTTGTCGTCGTCCACGTCGATCGCGATCACCGACTCCGCGCCACTGACCGCCGACAGCTGGACGATGTTCTGACCGACCCCACCGACCGCCACCACCGCAACGGATTCCCCGGTCCGGACGTCGCCCACGTTGCGGACCGCTCCGTAGGCGGTGAACATCGAACACCCGAGGATGGCGGAATCGGTGAGGTCGAGCTGCTCGGGGAGGGCGAACACCGCGGTGGCGGGCGTGACGCTGTACTCGGCCAGCCCGCCCATCGAGTACATGGACAACGGTTCGCCGGAGGCCCGGTGCAGGCGCGTCTCGCCGTCGTACAGGGTGCCGCGCAGGCGGTTGTACTCGAAGAACGTGGAGCAGATGTCCTCCATGCCGCGGGCGCAGTTCTCGCACGATCCGCACGGCATGATGAACGAGCCGACCACCCGGTCGCCGGGCCGGACGTGGGTGACCCCGGCGCCGACCTCGGCGACGACGCCGGAGATCTCGTGGCCCAGGACTCCCGGCAGCGGGAACCCGACCTCGCCCTTCATCACGTGCAGGTCCGTGTGGCAGACCCCGCAGGCGTGGTTGTGGACCAGGACCTCGCCGGCGCGCGGTTCCGGGATCGGGATGTCCTCGATCACCAGCGGGGACCCGGTCTCAACGCACACCGCAGCTCTCATGGGGCCGACTGTACGCAGCGTTCAGCGGCCGAGGAGCTCGTCCGAGATGATCCGCATCTGGATTTCGCTGGTGCCCTCGAAGATCCTGGTGAGGCGGGCGTCGCGCCAGTGCCGTTCCACCTGAAAGTCGGTGGTGTAGCCGGCACCCCCGTGGATCTGGACGCCCTGCGACGTGACCCGCTCGGCCATCTCGGTGGCCACGAGCTTGCACATGGCGGCCTCGAGCGAACACCGCCGTCCCGAGTCGATCGCGGTGGCCACCGAGTACATGAGCTGACGCGCGGCTTCGATGTCCGCGGCCATCTTGGCGATCTCGAAGCGCAGATACTGGAACTGGCCGATCGGCTGACCGAACTGCTCCCGGGTGGCGACGTAGGCGATCGAGTCCTCCAGTGCGGCGCGGGCGAGTCCGATCGCGCGGGCCGCGGTGTGGGCACGCCCCACTTCGAGACCGGACACCGCCATGTAGAAGCCCTTGCCCTCCTCGCCGAGCAGCGACGACGCGGGGATCCGGAAGTCGTCGAAGGACAACTCCCAGGTCTGCCAGCCGAAGTAACCGATCTTGCGGACCGGGTTGCCGCTGATGCCGGAGGGGAAGGAGCCGCGCTCCTTCTCCACCAGGAAGGTCGAGATGCCCCGGTGCGGCTTGTCCGGGTCGCGGTCCGGATCGGTGCGGGCGAACAGGACGAGGTAGTCGGCCTGGTCGGCGTAGGTGCACCACATCTTGGTCCCGTTGATCACCCAGGCGTCGCCGTCGCGGACGGCGCGGCACGAGATGTTGGCGACGTCGGATCCCGCCTCGGCCTCCGAGAGCGCGTACGCACCCAGCCATTCGCCGCGGGCGACGCGGGGGAGCAGGCGGGCCTGCTGCTCGGCGGTGAACCCTCCGCCCATGCCGTTTCCCCGCGCGAGCAGACCGGACACCGACAGCCACCCGCGGGCCAGCTCTTCGGCGACCAGGCAGTACTCGAAGACGCCCAGTCCCAGGCCGCCGTGCTCCTCGTCGATCATGATCCCGAAGAAGCCCATGTCGGCCATCTTCTGCCGTAGCTCGTCCGGGATGTCGCCTTTCTCCGGGTCCAGGCGGTTCGCGACCGGGAGGACCTCTCTGGCGGTGAAGTCGCGTGCGAGGTCCCTGATCGCGAGGCGCTCCTCCGTGAGGTAGACGGGAACGTCCTCGCGGGCGGTGGGTTTGTGGGTCATCCGGATCGTCCTCCCGGTGTGAGTCGGTCGTTGTCCGCGCCGAGGGAGGGCGCCGGGCCCGTGGCGAGGTGGTCCCCGTCGAACGTCGCCGGATACGCGGCGGCCAGATAGGGGCCGATGCCGGGTTGGTCGAGGCGGGAGAAGAGGGGGTTGGCCTCGAGTTCGCCCTCCGAGACGACCTCGGCGAACGTGCGGTAGCGCTCGTGCAGCACCACCGAGTCGTCCAGGGCCCGCGCGACCTCGTCGGTGGTGTGGGCGGAGAACCAGCGGGCGAACAGTGCGGCGAGGACCTCGCGATAGGAGTAGCGGTCGGACTCTTCCGTGAAGTCGGCGCCGGTCGCGGTCTCGAGCGCGTCGACGGCCTCCCGGGTGCCCGTGAGGCGGGCCAGGTCGTGGAAGTGCCGGGCGGTCAGGGCGACGATCATGAACCGACCGCCGTCGCAGGTGGTGAAGTCCGTGCCGAAGGTCCCGTAGACGTGATTGCCCACGGCAGGCCGCGACGACCCGTCGAGCTGTGGTTCGGTGAGGTACCCGAGTGTCCCCGCGGTGGCCAGCGCGACGTCGTCGAGGGGCAGGACGATCCGCCGCCCGCGGCCGGTCCGCTCACGTTCGCGGACGGCGGCCACCACGGCCAGCGCCGCGTGCAGTCCGGCGGCCAGGTCCCAGGCCGGCAGGGCGTGGTTGACGACGCGGCCCGAGCCGGGGCCGGTGATGGCGGGGAAACCGAGGGCGGCGTTGACGGTGTAGTCGACCGCCGGGCGGCCATCGCGGCGACCGAGGAGCTCCAGGCTGATGAGGTCGGGTCGGGATCCGGCCAGGACGTCGTGACTCATCCACGACCGCCCGCCCGAGTTCGTCACGAGGATCCCCCCACCCTCGCCGGGCGCGGTGACGAGCTCGCGGAACGCCCGCCGGCCGTCGTCGGAGCGCAGATCGAGAGTGACCGAGGCCTTGCCCCGGTTGAGCCCGGTCCAGTAGATCGACGTCCCGTCGGGCGCCAGGGGCCACCGGTTCACGTCCGCCGCGCCACCCACCGGGTCGACCCGGATGACCTCGGCGCCGAGCTGCGCCAGCGTGAGTCCGCACAAGGGTGAGGCGACGAAGCTCGAGAGCTCGACGACGCGGATCCCGTCCAGCGGTCGGGATGCGGAGGGCTCTGTCATCAACGGCTCCCGGTGGTGCGGCGGGCCGGTTGCCCCGCGGTGCAAATCCTGATAATAGTTTGAAGCGTACAGCGTGGATTGTGTTCCGCGACACTCATCGGCGGCGGACAGGGGCGAGACCATGAGCGAGCAGCCGAGCAGCGCGACCCCCGTGGTCGACACAGACACGGAGAGCGACACGGAGGTCGACGCGGAAGACTTCGCGGCCATCCTCGCGACCACGCGTGAATACATCCGTTCGGTGGTCGTGCCCCGAGAGCGGGAGATCGCCGACACCGACGCGGTCCCCGACGACATCCGTGCAGACCTGGCCGACATGGGCTTGTTCGGGTACGCGATCCCACAGCAGTGGGGCGGGTTGGGCCTCGACCTGACCCAGGATGTCGAGTTGGCGATGGAATTCGGCTACACGACGCTGGCCATGAGGTCGTTGTTCGGAACCAACAACGGGATCGCCGGCCAGGTTCTCGTGAACTTCGGCACCGACGCCCAGAAGGCTGAATGGCTCGAGCGGATCGCCTCCGGCGAGGTCATCGCCTCGTTCGCCCTGACCGAGGACGGCGCCGGCTCGAACCCCGCCGGGCTGACCACGAAGGCCGTGCGAGACGGCGGTGCGGGCAGTGAAGGCGGTGACTGGATCATCGACGGCACCAAGCGTTTCATCACCAACGCCCCGCTGGCGGATCTGTTCATCGTGTTCGCACGTACCCGTCCCGCCGATGCCGGCGGGACGGGGATCGCCGTGTTCCTCGTCCCGGCGGACGCCCCGGGCGTGAGTGTCGGCCCCAGGGACAAGAAAATGGGGCAGGAGGGCGCGTGGACCGCCGAGGTGGACTTCCGGGGTGTGCGCGTACCCGCCACCGCCCTGGTGGGGGGCGACGAGGACGCCGGGTACCGGGCGGCGATGACCTCGCTGGCCCGCGGCCGCATCCACATCGCCGCCGTCGCCGTGGGATCGGCGCAGCGGGCGCTCGACGAGTCGCTCGCCTTCGCGGCGACCACCACCCAGGGTGGCGAGGCCATCGGCGGGTTCCAACTGGTCCAGGGGATGCTCGCCGACCAGCAGACCGGCGTCATGGCGGGCCGTGCCCTCGTCCGCGAGGCCGCCGCCAAGTACGTCTCCGGCGAGGACCGCAGGATCGCCCCCTCGGTGGCCAAGCTGTACTGCACCGAGATGGTCGCCGACGTCGCGGACAAGGCGGTCCAGATCCACGGCGGCACGGGCTACATGCGGGGCGTGGCGGTGGAGCGGATCTACCGTGACGTCCGACTGCTCCGCCTGTACGAGGGCACGAGCGAGATCCAGCGCCTCATCATCGGCGGTGGCCTCGTGCGCGGGGCGATGCGGGACGCGGGTCCCCGGTGACCGCCGAGCCCCTTCCGCTGGCGGGTATCACCGTGGTCGCGGTGGAGCAGGCCGTCGCCGCGCCCCTGGCCACCCGGCACCTGGCCGACCTCGGCGCGCGCGTCATCAAGATCGAACGCCCGGGGGAGGGTGACTTCGCCCGTGCCTATGACGACGCCGTGCACGGGCTGGCCTCCCACTTCGTGTGGCTGGGCCGGGGCAAGGAGTCGATCGAACTCGACCTCGCCTCGCCGGGCGGCAGGGAGACCGCGCTGGCCCTGGTCGACCGGGCAGACGTGGTGATCAGCAACCTGGCGCCCGGGGCGATGGACCGGTTGGGATTCGGGGCGACGGCGCTACGTGAGCGACGGAAGGACCTCGTCGTCGTCACCATCTCCGGCTACGGAGACGGCGGTCCGTACACGGACCGCAAGGCCTACGACATGCTCGTGCAGGCCGAGTCCGGGCTGTGCTCGATCACCGGCACCCCCGAGGCCGCCGCCAAGACCGGGGTCCCGGTGTCCGACATCGCCACCGGGATGTACGCCCTGTCGGCGATCCTGTCGGCGATCCTGTCGGCGCTCTTCCGGCGGGAACGGACCGGGCGCGGGGCCACCGTCGAGGTGTCCATGTTCGAGGCCACCGCCGAGTGGATGGGCCACCCCATGTACACCCGGATGTATGCGGGGAGACAGGTCGAGCGGATGGGACTGTCCCACGCGTCGATCTGCCCGTACGACGCGTTCCCGACCCGCGACGGGCAGGTGTTGATCGGCGTCCAGAACGACCGGGGATGGGCCGCGCTGGTGCGCGATGTGTTGGGGCGGCCGGAGTTGGTCGACGACGAAAGGTACGCCACCAACATCGCTCGCGTCGCCCGGAGGGCCGAGGTGGACGCGCTGATCGGCTCCCTGACCATGGGGTACGGCTCTGTGGAGCTGGCCGACCGGCTCGACGAGTTCGGCGTCCCGGCGGGGCGGCTCAACGACGTCGCCGGGCTGGTCGACCACCCGCAACTCGCGGCGCGGGATCGGTGGCGGGACGTCGAGACGCCCGCGGGTCCGGTCCGCGGTCTGCTCCCGCCGATGACCTTCACCGATGTAGAGCTGCCCATGGGGCCCGTTCCCGCACTGGGGCAGCACACCGACGCGATCCTGGCGGAACTGGGCGCGAACGCACGAGAAGAGGACACGCATCATGGGACTACTTGAGGGCAAGACCGCAGTCGTCACCGGGGCCGCGCGCGGCATCGGGTTGGAGATCGCCCGGACGTTCATCGACCAGGGCGCGCGGGTGGTGATCGGCGACATCGACGACGAGGCGGGCGCCGCGGCCGTCGCCGACCTGGGCGGGCAGGACACCGCGCGCTACGTCCACTGCGACGTCCGGGACGGAGCGGCGGTCGAGGCGATGATCGACGTGGCCGAGGAGGCGTTCGGGCCGCTGGGGGTGTTCGTCAACAACGCGGGCATCACCCGTGACGCGACCATGCGCAAGATGACCGAGCAGCAGTTCGACGACATCATCGCCATCCACCTCAAGGGCACGTGGAACGGCACCCGCGCCGCCGCCGGCCGGATGCGCGGGCACGGGGGAGGGGCGATCGTCAACATCTCGTCGATCTCCGGCAAGGTCGGTCTCGTCGGCCAGACCAACTACTCCGCAGCCAAGGCCGGGATCGTGGGGCTCACCAAGGCGGCGGCCAAGGAGGTGGCGTTCGCGGGGGTGCGCGTCAACGCGGTCCAGCCGGGGCTCATCCGCACCGCCATGACGCTGGCCATGCCCGAGCACGTCTGGGAGGAGAAGTTGGCCGAGATCCCCATGGGGCGCGCAGCCGAGCCGAGCGAGGTCGCGCAGGTGGTGCTGTTCCTCGCCAGTGACATGTCCAGTTACATGACCGGCACCGTCCTGGAGATCACGGGCGGGCGGCACATCTGAGTGTGCGGGACCGGGCCGCTCAGCCGAGGTCCCAGCGGATCGGCTGGGCGAGCTCGGAGTGGAACCGCTTCTCGAGGTACGTGGTGTGCTCGTCGATGTGCACGGACATCAGCCGGGAGGCGGTGTCCGCGTCGCGATCGGCGATCGCGGCGTAGATGTCCCCGTGGATGTCGCAGGTCAGTTCGCGCTGGCGCTTCGGGTAGCTGATCCCCATCGAGGCGCCGGCGATGAGGCCCGTCAGCGCGTCGAAGAGATACCCGAAGAGGGCGTTGCCGGAGCTCCAGGCGATGAGTTCGTGAAACAGCTCGGAGTGGGCCGAGAAGGCCGCCGGGTCGCCCAGTCGGTCCCGGGTCTGACGCAGGTTCCCCGCGAGTCGTTCCAGACCGGCGTCGTCGATCCGCGTGGTGGCCAGCCGCGCGATACCCGGCTCGAGGGCCGCGCGGGCCTCCATGATCGTCGAGAACGGGGCGTTCTCGAACTGCAGGAGCAGGCTCAGGCTGGCGGCGAGGGTGCCGCCGTCGGGCTGCTGCACGACCGGGCCGCCGCCCGGGCCGGGCTTGAGCATGATGACGCCCTGGAGCTCCAGGTAGCGCAGCGATTCCCGGAGGGTGCCGCGCCCGACCCCGTACTCCTCCAACATGAGGTGCTCGGGGGGCAGCCGGTCGCCGACGGTGTTCCCGCGGCGGGAGATGTCCTCGACGATCTGCTGGGCGACGAGCAGGGCCGTCTTCTTGGGCCTGCCGACCCCCGGGCGACCGCCGCCGCTGCCTGAACTCATGACAACCATTATCCCCGTCTCCCGGCTCAGGGCATGAGCACGGTGTAGGTCCAGTCCAGGACGGGCGCGTCGCCGTCCTGCCGGTGCGCGGTCACGAGCGACCGGAGGTCGAGCGCCGTGCCACCGCCTGCCGCCTCCACCGCAGCGCCCACCACGATGTCGCTGCTCAGGGTGTCGCCCTCGCGAACTGAGCCGACGTGGTCGCACGAGTGCCACCCGAGCACCGTGAGCATGGACGGCAGGGCGCGCGTGGCCTGCGAGAGCGCGAGCCCGATGGTGTGGCCGCCGTAGACCAACCGACCGGAGCCCGAGGCGCGGCCGTCGTGATGCGTCTGCGCGATGTTCATCGTCAGTCGCGCCAGCGCCGGCGCGTCGGACACCACGTCGGCGCCGACGCGCAGTACGGTGCCGGCCGCGGGGATCGGCGTGAGTCCGCGCGGGAGCGCGGCTCGGTAGGCGTCGAGGTCCCAGCCCTGCGGCGACGCCCACGGCTGCCGGTGGTCGCCGCCGATGGCCGACAGGTCGTCGTCGTGGACGCAGGACCCGGGATCGACACCCGGCGACAGCGGCAGCATCGCGCAGCGGTGGAAGTCCAGGACTGTCCGGCCGTCCTGGTCGGTGGTGGTGATCCGGAGCGCGGCCAATCCGGTGGCCGCGCGGCCGGGTCTGGGGGAGTTGGTCCTGAGACCGACCACCTCGGTCCGCGTCGAGAGGGTGTCACCGATCCGGGGAGCCGTGAGTAGGCGCAGGCCCCGATAGAACAGGTTGGCCTTGACCCGGTGGGTCACCACGGTGGACTGACCGATCGCGATGTCGGTCACCAGCCCGGGGTGCGCCACCGCGGCGCCGGTGACCGCGTGGGCCAGGTGGCGGTCCAGGGGCAGGCGCAGGCGGTCACCGAGGACGGCCTGATGCGCGGCCGCCAGCCCGTCGGTCAGGGTGACCGCCGGGGCCGTGTCGACGACCTGTCCCACCTCGAGCTGGTCGAAGTAGGGGCCGCCGATCTCCACGACGGGCCCCTGCGGGGAGGGGTTCCCGGTCATCGCGGCCTCCTTCCGGCGCGGGTGGCGTGCGTCGCGCGGCAGCGCGCCCGACGGCTGACCGTTCACACTCTACACAAAACCATGCGCATCATTATTGACTATTGGGCGGTGCGTTGCGACGATGAGGTCCGGAGCCCGCCTGACCGGCGGATCGAAGTGACGACGACGACGAGGTGTTCTGCGTGCCGGACCTGAACGATGACGAGGCCTACCTCGTCGCGACCGTGCGTCGGTTCATCGATCGCGAGGTCAAGCCGTCCGTGCGCGAGATGGAACACGCGAACGAGTACCCCGAACGCTGGATCGAGCAGATGAAGGCGATCGGCATCTACGGCCTGGCGGTGCCCGAGGAATTCGGGGGGACGCCGGTCTCGATGCCGTGCTACGTCCGCATCACCGAGGAACTCGCCCGCGGGTGGATGTCACTCGCCGGCGCCATGGGCGGGCACACCGTGGTCGCCACACTGCTCGCCGAGTTCGGCACCGAGGAGCAGAAAGCCACCTACCTTCCCCGGTTGGCGACCGGTGAGATCCGGGCCACCATGGCGCTGACGGAGCCCGGCGGGGGATCCGATCTCCAGGCGATGACCACCACCGCCACGACTCAGGGCGAGGAGCTCGTGATCACGGGCACCAAGACGTGGATCTCCAACGCGCGACGCTCCGGCCTCATCGCTCTGCTGTGCAAGACCGACCCGTCCGCGACGCCCAGACACCAGGGCATCTCTATCGTCCTGGTCGAGCACGGTCCCGGACTGACGGTCTCCGAGGACCTGTCCAAACTCGGGTACAAGGGAGTCGAGACGTGCGAACTCGCCTTCGACGGGTACCGCACCCCCGCCTCCCGAATCCTCGGAGCAGAACCGGGTAGGGGCTTCGCGCAGATGATGAAGGGCCTGGAGACCGGCCGGATCCAGGTGGCCAGCCGCGCGCTGGGCGTCGCGGCCGCGGCGCTCGAGGACTCCCTCGCGTACGCGCAGCAACGCGAATCCTTCGGACAACCCATCTGGAAGCACCAGGCCGTCGGGCATCACCTGGCCGACATGGCCACCAAGCTCACCGCCGCCCGCCAGCTCACCCTGTTCGCCGCCGAGAAGGCCGACGCCGGCGAGCGCTGCGACATGGAGGCGGGGATGGCCAAGCTCTTCGCCTCCGAGGTGGGGATGGAGATCGCGCTCGACGCCGTCCGGATCCACGGCGGCTACGGGTACTCCACGGAGTACGACATCGAGCGGTACTTCCGCGACGCCCCGCTCATGATCGTGGGCGAGGGGACCAACGAGATCCAGCGCAACGTCATCGCATCGCAACTGGTGGCACGTGGCGGGTTGGAATGAGGAGAGGACTGTCATGAAGGTGTTCGAGGGGCTGGAGCAGCTCGAGGCCGAGCTCGGCCGGCATGTCGGGTACAGCGACTGGATGGAGATCACCCAGGAGCGCATCGACGCGTTCGCGGAGGCCACCGGGGACCACCAGTGGATCCACGTCGACCCGGCGCGGGCGGCCGAGGGACCGTACGGCCGCACCATCGCGCACGGGTACCTCACCCTGTCGCTGTTGCCGGTGCTCGGCGCCGAGGTCATGGAGATCCGGGGCTTCGCCATGATGATCAACTACGGGGTGGACAAGGTGCGGTTCCCCGCCCCGGTACCGGTCGGGTCACGGATCCGTGCGGGGATCGAGTTGACGTCGCTCCAGCGGAAGTCGTCGGGGGTGCAACTCAACAGTCTGGTGACCGTCGAGGTCGAGGGCTCCGACCGGCCGGCGGTCGTGGCCGAGACCGTGCGGATGATGGTCGAGTGAGGCGACAGGCGCCGGGGCCCGGATCCAGGATGGCCGAGGCGCTGGCCGACGTGGTGATCTGTGAACCCGTGCGGACCGCGGTGGGCCGCCGGGGCGGTGTCCTGGCGCCACTGCAGGCCGCCGACCTCGCCGCGGTCGCGATAGCCGGACTCGTCGACCGCACCGGCCTCGGAACGACGGACATCGACGACGTGATCCTGGGCCAGTGCTACCCCAACGGTGAGGCGCCCGCGATCGGGCGGGTGGCGGCACTCGATGCCGGGCTCGACATCAGCACGCCGGGGATCCAGATCGACCGCCGCTGCGGATCGGGACTTCAGGCCGTGCTCAACGCGGCGATGCAGGTCGCCGTCGGCGTGAGCGAGGTGGTGATCGCCGGTGGCGCGGAGTCGATGTCGAACAGTGAGTTCTACTCCCTGGGTCTGCGCGGCGGGGTCCGCAGCGACCGGGTCGAGTTCATCGACCGCATCGCTCGTGGCCGGATGACCTCCGGCGGCCGCGACCACCCGGTGGCGGGCGGCATGCTCGAGACCGCCGAGAACCTCCGCGCGGAGTACTCCATCTCCCGGACGGAGCAGGACGAACTGGCGGCCGAGAGCCAGCGGCGCGCGATCGCCGCCCAGGACTCGGGGGTGTTCGACGAGGAGATCGTGCCGGTGCAGGTCCCTCAGCGGAAGGGAGAGCTCGTCGTCGTCGACACCGACGAACACCCCCGGCGAGGCGTCACGGCCGAGTCCCTCGCCGCACTGCGCCCCGTCCGCCTCCGCGTCGACCCCGGCGCGACGGTGACGGCCGGCAACGCGTCGGGGGAGAACGACGGCGCGGCGGTGTGCGTGGTGACCACCCGCGGTCGCGCCGAGGAGCTGGGGCTGCGCGCCTACGTCCGACCGCTCGGTTGGGCGGTGGCCGGCGTCCACCCCGCGCGGATGGGCATCGGCCCCGTTCCCGCGACGGCCCGGTTACTCCGGCAACTCGACCTGCGGCTGGCGGACTTCGACCTCATCGAACTCAACGAGGCGTTCGCCGCGCAGGTGCTCGCGTGCCTGCGGGAATGGGAGTCGGACCACGGGTTCACCGCCGCCGATCGCGAGCGGCTCAACGTCCACGGTTCCGGGATCTCGCTCGGGCATCCCGTCGGGGCCACCGGTACGCGCATCCTCACCACCATGGCGCGCGAACTGGCGCGCCGGGAGGGCCGGCTCGCCCTGGAGACGATGTGCCTCGGCGGTGGGCAGGGGCTGGCGGCGGCCTTCGAGCGGGTGGCGTGACGGGTCACCTGATATTTCACCCAGACTTAACTACAGGGATGTGATTCGGGCGTAGCGTCATCGGCAACGGTCGGTGGGGAAGCCGACCGTCGGGAGGTCCCAGCCGATGATCGTCTGTCTCGATCGGGAGGGGGCCGGCACCCGGCCCCGTCACCACCAGGTGACCTGGGCCGGCCGGTCCAACCCAACACGCTCGCGGGTGCCGCGGGCGAGGAGCGCGCCGTGACCGACACCGTACGTACCTACGTCCTCGACACCTCGGTTCTGCTGTCCGACCCGTGGGCCGTCACCCGCTTCGCCGAGCACCGCGTGGTGCTCCCCATCGCGGTCATCAGCGAGCTGGAGGGCAAACGCAATCATCCCGAGCTGGGCTACTTCGCGCGGGAGGCCCTCCGGCTGCTCGAGGACCTGCGGCTGCGGCACGGGCGCCTCGACGGCGACATCACCGTCACCGACGTCGGCGGCACCCTGCGGGTCGAGCTCAACCACACCGACCAGGCGGTGCTGCCGTCCGGATTCCGTGACACCGGCAACGACTCCCGGATCCTGGCGTGTGCGCTCAATCTGCGGGCCGAGGGCGCCGACACCGTGCTCGTGTCCAAGGACGTCCCCCTGCGGGTCAAGGCGGGTTCGGTGGGCCTGCCGGCCGACGAGTACCACGCCCAGGACGTCGTGCTGACCGGGTACAGCGGGGTCGCCGACCTGCCGGCCACCCAGGACCTCGTCGACACCCTGTTCTCGGAGGGCCGCGCCTCGGGCCTCGCAGCCCGGGCCGCGGGACTGGAGAGCGGGACCCCGGTGCACTGCGGCGTCCGCGTCCAGACCGAGTCGTCGTCGGCACTGGCGCGCGTCGCCGACGACGGCGGGCTCCGGCTGGTCCGCGGCGACGTCGAGGTCTTCGGCCTGCGCGGCCGCTCGGCTGAGCAGCGCATTGCGATCGACTGCCTGCTGGACGAGTCGATCGGGATCGTCTCCCTCGGCGGCCGGGCGGGCACCGGCAAATCGGCGCTGGCGCTGTGCGCGGGCCTCGAGTCGGTCCTGGAGCGGCGTCGTCACCGCAAGATCGTCGTGTTCCGCCCGCTGTACGCCGTGGGCGGGCAGGAACTGGGGTACCTGCCCGGCAGCGAGTCGGAGAAGATGTCGCCGTGGTCCCAGGCCGTGTTCGACACCCTCGAGGGACTGGTCAGCGAGAACGTCATCGACGAGGTCATGGACCGGGACATCCTCGAGGTGCTGCCGCTGACCCACATCCGCGGCAGGAGCCTGCACGACTCGTTCGTGATAGTCGACGAGGCGCAGTCGCTCGAGCGGAACGTGCTGCTCACCGTGCTCTCGCGGCTGGGGACCGGGTCGCGGGTCGTCCTCACCCACGACGTGGCCCAGCGGGACAACCTCCGTGTCGGTCGGCACGACGGCATCCAGGCCGTGGTGGAGAAGCTCAAGGGGCACCCACTGTTCGCCCACGTCACCCTCAACCGCTCGGAGCGTTCCGCCATCGCCGAACTCGTCACCACGATGCTGGAGGAATTCCACCCCGAGGGAGCTTCCGGGGAGCTGCGACGCATCCACGCCGCCTGACTGCAGGCTCCGGCGACCGTGGGATGATGCGGGTCCGGGCGAGCGAGCCCGGGCCCGCATCAAGCATGCCGTATCGGAGGTCTCCCATGTCCCGACGCTCGTCACCGGCGCCCGCGCTCTGGTTGATCACCGCCTGCATCCTGGGGCTGGCCGCGTGTGGCGAGCAGACCCCGGGCGGGATGCCGGCCGAGGCGCAGTCCCAGACCGCTACGGACCAGGGCGCTGCGGACCAGGTCGGTGCGGGCCAGACCGGTGCGGGCCAGACCGGCGCGGACCCGGGCGCGGCCGCTCCCGCCGCGGGGGCCGATGCGGACGACCCGATCGTGGTGAAGATCGGCGAGGAGGAGTTCCTCACGAACATGGCCATTTATCGCCGATATGACGACGCCAAGGAGACCCCGCTCGCGCTCGGGGCCCCGGTCGCCCCGGCAGAGGCGCTCGAGGGTGGCAAGAAGCAGGACTTCGCCGACGGGGCCATCTTCTGGTCACCGCAGACCGGTGCGCGGATCGTCCGCGGGCAGATCCTCGCCACCTACCGCGACAACGGCGGACCCGCCGGTCGGTTGGGGTGGCCGGTGAGCGACGAGATCGCCGAGGGCGAGGTCATCTACTCGGACTTCCAACGCGGACAGATCCGCCTCGAGGACCAGGCCATCCGGGTGGTCGAGCACTCCGGCTGACCCCGGAACGCGACGCGCCGCGGGCCGGGCGCGCCGAGCCCGGGCCGCGGCGCACATCGCGGTGCGCACTCATGGCGAGACCGTCGGGTCAGCGCTCGCGGTCGAGGCCCGTCATCCCCAGGACGTCGAGGCGCCGGTCGAGCTCGGACTCGGACAGTGGATCGGGGACGAAGCCGAGCGCGATGACGGCCTCGCGGATGGTGATCCCCTCGGCGAGGGCGTGCTTAGCGACCCGGGCGGCCTCCTCGTAGCCGATCGCCGAGTTCAGCGGCGTGACGATCGAGGGGGAGGACTCGGCGAGCCGCCGCATGCGATCGGTGTCCGGCTCGATCCCGTCGATGCAGCGCTCGGCGAACAGCGTGGACGAGTTCGCGAGGATCCGGACCGACTCGAGCACGTTGCGCGCCATCACCGGGATCGCGGTGTTGAGCTCGAAGGCACCGCTGGCCCCGGCCCACGCCACGGCCGCGTCGTTCCCCACGACCTGGGCGGCGACCTGCGCGACCGTCTCACACAGCACCGGGTTGACCTTGCCGGGCATGATCGACGACCCCGGCTGCAGGTCCGGAAGGTGGATCTCCGACAGCCCGGTCATGGGGCCCGACCCCATCCACCGGATGTCGTTCGCGATCTTGGTGAGCGAGACGGCGACGGAACGCAGGGCCCCGGACAGCTCGACAAGGCCGTCGCGGGCGGCTTGGGCCTCGAACGGATCCGCCGCCAGACGGAGCTCCTCCAGACCGGTGAGGGAGCGCAGCTCCTCGACCACAGCGGAGCCGAAGCCGTCGGGGGCGTTGAGGCCCGTGCCGGCGGCGGTTCCACCGATCGGCAACTCGCCGACACGGGGCAGCGTCCCGCAGACGCGCTCGACCCCGGCGCGGATCTGCCGGGCGTAGCCGGCGAACTCCTGTCCGAGCGTCACCGGCACGGCGTCCATCAGGTGGGTGCGCCCGGGCTTGACCACCTCGCGCCACTGACCGGCCTTGGTCTCGAAGGACTCGGCGAGGGTGTTCAGTGCGGGGACGAGATCGGCGATCACGACCTCCGTGGCCGCGACGTGGGTCGCCGTCGGGAAGGTGTCGTTGGACGACTGTGACATGTTCACGTCGTCGTTGGGGTGCACGGTGACGCCCTCGGCCGCGCAGAGCGAGGCGATGACCTCGTTGGTGTTCATGTTGGAACTCGTGCCCGAGCCGGTCTGGAACACGTCGACGGGGAAGTGCTCGTCCAGTTCCCCCTCGGCGATGCGGCCGGCTGCGGCGACGATCGCGTCGACCTTGTCCCGGTCGAGCAGTCCCAGTCGACCGTTGACCGTCGCACACGCGGACTTGAGCAGGCCCAGCGCGCGGATCTGCGCTCGTTCGAGCCCGCTGCCCGAGACGGGGAAGTTCTCGACGGCACGCTGGGTCTGTGCCCGCCAGAGAGCGTCGACGGGGACCCGGACCTCGCCCATCGTGTCGTGTTCGATACGGAATTCAGTCTGATCGGCCATACCGGTCAGACTAGGCGCGCCCGCCGCACCGTGCAGGAGGACGGAAGCGGCGGGCGCGGGGTGCCGGGGAGGGATCAGTTGCCGCCGGCGGCCTGGCCGTAGTCGACGGCGGAGAACTCGCGGAGCTTCTCCATCTTGTGGCGCCCCTCGACGTGGCGGACGGTGCCCGACTTGGACCGCATCACCAACGAGCGGGTGACGGCGCCGTTGGCGCGGTAGCTCACACCGCGGACCATGTCGCCGTTGGTGATGCCGGTGGCGGCGAAGAAGCAGTTGTCGCCCTTGACCAGATCGTCCGTGCCGAGGATCGCGTCGACGTCGAGTCCGGCGTCGACCGCCTTCTGGCGCTCCGCCTCGTCCTGCGGCCACAGCTGGCCCTGGATCTCGCCGCCCATGCACTTCAGCGCGCACGCGGTGATGATCCCCTCCGGGGTACCGCCGATGCCCATGAGCATGTCCACCGAACTGTCGTCGGAGGCCGCCGCCACACCGCCGGCGACGTCGCCGTCCATGATGAGCCGGACCTTGGCGCCCGCGGCCCGGATCTCGGCGATGAGCTCGGCGTGGCGCGGCCGGTCGAGCACGCACACCGTCATGTCCCCGACGTCGATGTTCTTGGCCTCCGCGACCGAGCGGATGTTCCACTCGGTGGACTTGGCGAGGTCGATCCTGCCCACGGCGTCCGGGCCCACGGCGATCTTGCGCATGTAGAACACGGCCGACGGATCGAACATCGACCCGCGCTCGGCGACCGCGATCACCGCGATCGAGTTGGGCCGACCCTCCGCCATGAGCCGCGTGCCGTCGATCGGGTCCACGGCCACGTCGACGGCCGGCCCCTCGCCGGTGCCGACCTTCTCACCGTTGTAGAGCATGGGCGCCTCGTCCTTCTCGCCCTCACCGATCACCACGACGCCATCCATGTCGACGGTCGAGATGAGCTCGCGCATCGCGTCCACCGCGGCACCGTCGCCACCGTTCTTGTCGCCACGACCGACCCACCGCCCGGCGGCCAGGGCGGCGGCCTCGGTCACACGGACCAGCTCCATTGCGAGGTTTCGATCGGGACGCTTGGTGGGTGACATAGGTGGTCTGGCTCCTCGTGAACGCTGGCTGGGGTTGTGGGTGGCACGGGCGCGACGGGGTCGCGCACGGCCGCGGTGGGGTGTCGGCGCCCATTGTTCCACCTCGGCCACCCCGCCGGGGGCCACGCGCCGGACTCTCCCCGGGTGGGTGGGATACTCGCAGGCGTGGCCGAGGCGAAACCGAGAATCCTGCAGGGCAACCGCGACATGTTCTGGTCGGTGGTGGTGCTCATGGTGATCTGCGGCGTCTTCGCCGGAGTGGCCGGACTGTGCACTTTCAGCCCGTCCGGCCCGCAGCAGGGACAGATCCCCGACTTCGACGCGCGGGCCTCGCTGGAACAGGACGCCCGGAGCCTGGACTTCCCGATCCGCTCGCCCGAGGTCCCGGAGGGGTGGACCCCCAACTCCGGCCGTGTCCAGGGCTTCGCCGGGACCACCTCCAGCCACGTCGGCTGGGTGACGGGCGAGCGCAGCTACATCGAACTCGTCCAGTCCGACGCCCCCGAGGACGCGTTCCGGTCACTCGGCGGTGGGCCGCGGCCCAGCCGGACCATGGTGCCCGTCTCCGGGCGCGAGTGGGCCGTCCTCACCGGGGACGACGTCCGGCCGGTGTGGGTGCTCGACCTCGAGGACGTCCGGGTGGCCGTCACCGGCTCCGCGCCGACGTCCGACTTCGAGGCACTCGCCGCCGCCGTTCAGGACGTCGAGCCGCTGCCCGCGCCGTAGACGCCCGGCGTGCCGTGCCCGCGGTGATCGCACCGGGGCGGCGGTAGGCGTTCGCGCCCGGCCGGGCGACGGGATCACCCCCGGCCGGAGTCGCCCTCGTCGTCGTCACCCAGGACGGCGTCGATGCGCGCACGCGCGCCGTCGAGGTGTTCGGTGCACCGCTCGGCGAGTTCCTCGCCCCGCTCCCACAACGCCAGTGAGGCGTCCAGGTCCTGACCGCCGGCCTCGAGGATGCGGACCACCTCGATCAACTCGTCGCGGGCCTGCTCGTATCCCAGCTCGGAGACGGGGGTCTGCTCGTCGGACATCAGGACTGCTCCTCGGTCGGTTCGGTGGAAGGGGTGGGTCGGCCGGCGGCGGGTGTCGACCCGAGTGCGGCCGCGGAGATGGAGCCGTCGGAGACGCGGATCCGCAGCTGCGATCCGGGTGGGGCGTCGGCGATCGACGAGACCACCCGGCCGTCGTGGCTCCCGGCGACGGACTGCACCACGGCATAGCCACGGGCCAGGGTGGCGGCGGGCCCGAGCGTGGTGAGACGCGCCGACAGGTGGCCCAGCGACGTGGACTCCGAGTCGATGATCCGGGTGATGTCGCGTCGGGCCGCGCGCAGTGCCTCGGCGACGATCTCCGCCCGCGACTCGACGATCCCGTAGGGGTTCGCCATGCACGGCCGCGACCGCACGGCCGCCAGCTGGTTGCGCTCCCGGTCCACCCAACCGCGCAGCGCCCGGGCGGTACGGGACCGGGCCTCGGCGATACGACGACGCTCCTCGATCACGTCGGGCACGACCCGTTTGGCCGCATCGGTCGGGGTGGCCGCCCGCAGGTCGGCGACGAGATCCGACAACGGCGAGTCGGGCTCGTGGCCGATCGCGGAGACCACCGGGGTGCGGCACCGCGAGATCGCGCGGATGAGAGCCTCGTCGGAGAAGGGGAGCAGGTCCTCGACCGACCCGCCGCCTCGGGCGAGGATGATGACGTCGACGACGGGGTCGGCGTCGAGCTCGGCCAGCGCGTCCAGGATCTGGGGCACGGCCGACACCCCCTGCACCGGGGTGTTGCGCACGGCGAAACGCACGTCCGGCCAGCGGCCGCGGGCCACCTCCACGACGTCGCGTTCGGCGGCGCTCGCCCGACCGGTGATCAGGCCGACGCACGTGGGCAGGAACGGCAGGGGCCGCTTGAGTCGGGGGTCGAACAAGCCCTCCGCCGACAGCGCCTGCTTGAGCCGCTCGATGCGGGCGAGGAGCTCGCCCACGCCGACGGGCCGGATCTCCGAGACCTGCAGGGAGAACGACCCGCGGCCCGTGTAGAAGCGGGGCGTCCCCCGCACGACCACCCGGCTGCCCTCGGTGACCGGCACCGGCGACTCCGAGATGAGCCTGGGTGGACACGTGAGCGTCAGCGAGTTGTCGACGGAGGGGTCACGCAGGGTGAGGAACGCGGTGCGGGTGCCGGGGCGCAGGCTCAGCTGGGTGATCTGACCCTCGACCCACACCGCCCCGAGCCGGTGGATCCACGCGGCGATCTGGTCCGAGACCACCCGGACCGGCCACGGCTGCTCGGCGCTGCTCGGCGTGCGCGGGGACGAGGCCGTCACGCGTCGCGGGGGGCGACGCGGCCGGTCGGCACGTCGGGGTCGTCGTCCCGGTCGCGGGCGGCTCTCGAGGACGACCCGTAGATCCGGTAGGACACGTCCAGGACCTCGTCGGGGTCGGCCTCGTCCTCGTCGAACGTCGCCCACTCCGGCTGGTCGGACCGCGCCGGGAACACCGAGGCGAGCACCTTGTCGCCCTTGACGGCCAGGTCCGTGAGGGTCTGACCGGCGTGGAGATAGGACTGGACCAGGCCGCCGGCGACCCGCACGGGGATCGCGGGCAGCGTGGTGACCGCCTCGACCGCACGGCCGGGCAGGGCCACGACATGCTCCGCCGCGGTGGCAGCGAGACCGATCGAGGCACGGGTCAGGAACAGGGGTCGGAGCATGCGGACCTCTCTGCCGGGGGGCGTGAAGGGAGGCGTAATGGTCGAAATCCAGTATGAACCGTACCCTGGGGACATGACCGAGCAGACCGACATGATCGCCGAACCGGCAACCAAGCGGGTACTTCTCGCGGAACCGCGCGGCTACTGTGCCGGCGTCGACCGAGCCGTCGAGACGGTCGAGAAAGCCCTGGCCAAGCATGGGGCGCCGCTGTACGTCCGTAAGGAGATCGTCCACAACAAGCACGTGGTCGAGTCCTTCACCGACCAGGGCGTGATCTTCGTCGACGAGACCGACGAGGTCCCGCACGGCGCGAACCTGGTGTTCTCCGCGCACGGCGTCTCGCCCGCGGTCCGGGAGAGCGCTCTCCAACTCGAACTCAAGACGTTCGACGCCACCTGCCCCCTGGTGACCAAGGTCCACACCGAGGTCAAGCGCTTCGCGCGCGAGGGTTACCTCATCCTGCTGGTGGGCCACGAGGGCCACGAGGAGGTCGAGGGGACCGCCGGTGAGGCGCCCGACGTG
Organism: Dietzia sp. IN118; assembly: GCF_032905965.1. Lineage (NCBI taxonomy): Bacteria > Bacillati > Actinomycetota > Actinomycetes > Mycobacteriales > Dietziaceae > Dietzia > Dietzia sp. IN118. Next base: position 1,273,518 of record NZ_JAUMSR010000001.1, read on the forward strand.
GTGACGCTGGTCGACGGTCCCGAGTCCGTGGACGCGCTGGACATTCCCGTGGACACCGAGAAGCTGATCTGGCTCTCGCAGACCACGCTCAGCGTGGACGAGACCATGGAGACGGTGCGCCGCCTCAAGCAGAAGTACCCCACGCTCATCGACCCGCCGTCCGACGACATCTGCTACGCCACGCAGAACCGTCAGGTCGCGGTCAAGACCATGGCCCCGCAGTGCGACCTGGTGATCGTGGTGGGGTCACAGAACTCGTCCAACTCCGTGCGACTGGTGGAGGTCGCGCTGCAGGCGGGAGCCCGCGACGCGCACCTGGTGGACTACGCCAAGGAGATCGACACGTCCTGGTTCGAGGGCGTCACCACCGTCGGCGTGACCTCGGGCGCGTCCGTGCCGGAGATCCTCGTCCGCGGAGTGGTGGACCTGCTCGCCGACCACGGCTTCGGTGACGTCTCCACCGTCCGGACGGCGCAGGAGACCATCACGTTCTCGCTGCCCCGCGAACTGCGGGTCCCCAAGAAGGTCTGATACGCGCCCCCGCCCGCCGGTAGGTGGCGGGGGAGGACGCGGTAGCCGTCAGCGCCCCGGCGCACCCCGCCTCAACGGCGGGCGTGTGCCGGGGCGCTGCGCTGGATGGGCGGCGCCGCGGGGCGGGCGACCCGCGGCCGCGGCTCCAGCACCAGAGCACGGATCAGGGCGATCGCCACCACCACGACGGTCGTGGTGATCATCAGCGGGAAGCGGGTCGCCAGCGGCAGGATGATCGCCACGAGCTGGGACCGCGAGAAGACGTCCGCGCCCGAACCGACCCCGGAGACGACGTAGACCAGTGGGACCAGCAGGGCCATGATGATCGGTGGCTGCACCCCCGCGACGAACACCGAGCGCCGCGCGACCGCGAGCACGGACACCACGCAGCCGAGGAAGAACGCCACGGTGAAGCCCGCGCCGAGGTCCCCGGAGACCGAGTCGATGGCCACGCCGGTCAGCGAGATCGCCACCGCCAGGAGGACCGCGGTCCAGGCCGGCAGCCCCCGCGTCGAGGACAGCACGGACCGCTCGTCCGCGGGTACCCGTCCACTCCTGCGTCTAGTCACGGGAGAAGACTCTAACCTCCCAGTCGGCGGGCGAGGAAACGGCCGAACCGCCGTAGCGGGTTGGGCTTCTCCGCCTCCTGCTCCTGCGGGGACGGGCGGTAGCCGTCGACCGCCTTCGGATCGACGGGGCCCGCCGCCGGCGGGGGTTCATCCGACAACCCCGGTGCGGCGGTGGTGGAGCCGCCGCCCACCTCGTCGTCGTCGGCCTCCACGGTGACCCCTGCGCCCGCACGGGTGGGGACCGGGCGCCGGGGCCCGGCGATGTCGGGGCGCTCGTCGATCATCCCGGCCATGATCGCGGTGCTGCTCTTGCGCAGAGGTGCGAAGCGCGAGCTCGACAGCTCGGCGAGCCACGCGGTCAGACGTCCCTCGTCTGTCGCCGACGCCAGATCCGACGCGGTCACATCACCGGTACGCAGATCGATCTGCTCGTTGATGTAGCGCAGCGCGACCGCCAGTACCGCGAGGAGCGGGACGGCCAGGAACGCGCCGATGATGCCGAACAGCGTGCTACCCGCGGCCACGCCGAGCAGGATGACCCCCGGGTGCAGGTTCATCGCGCGCGACTGGACGATCGGCTGGAGAACGTTGCCCTCGAGCTGCTGCACCAGAATGATCACGACCAGGACGATGATCGCGGTCGTGAAGCCGTTGGCGACCAGGGCGATGAGGACTGCGAGCGCACCCGCGGTGAAGGCGCCGACGATGGGGATGAACCCGGCGATGAACGTGATGACGGCCAACGCCCACGCCAGCGGTACGCCCAGGATCACCAGAGCCAGACCGATGAGCACCGCGTCGACGAACGACACGATCGCCTGGGCGCGGATGTAGCCGCCGAGGGTGTTCCAGGCGCGGGTCAGGACCTCGGTCAGGTGACGGCCGGCGGTGCGCCCGGAGATGCGGCGGACGAACGGGAGGAACCTCGGCCCGTCCTTGATGAAGAAGAACGTCAGGACCAGAACCAGCACGAGGGTGATCACGAAGGACCCCACCGCGCTGACACCGCTGAACACACCCGAGGCGATCTGGTCACCGCGGTCCTGCAGGGTGGAGCTGAGCTGCTCGAGGACCCCGTCGAGCTGCTCGTCCCGGATGTTCAGCGGCGGGCCGCGCAACCAGTCCTGGACCTGGGTGATCGCCTCCGAGGTCTGGTCGGCGAGTTGCACGCTCTGCTCGACGATCGACGGGGCGATGAGGGCGACCACGCCCGAGACGAGGCCGAGTGACGCGATGATGGACAACAGCGAGGCCAGCGTCTTGGGGACCCTGTGCCGCACCATCCACCCCGTCGGCGGCCACAGCACCGTGGAGACGATGAGCGCCAACAGGATCGGGAGGATGCCGACCCACAGGGCGCCACCGATCCTCGATACCAACCAGCCCGCGACGAGAAGGATGGCCAGTCGCAGGGCCCAGTCGGTGACCCAGCGCCCGCCCAGTCCGATGAGGACGGAACGGTCGACGTGCTGCTCCTGGTCCTCGACGGGGGGACGCGGTTTCGGCTCGTCGGTCATGGGTCACATGATGTCAGAGGTCACGGTGGTGTGCTCCCTGACGAGGCGCCCGACGGCCGCGGGGGAGGAGCCGGGGTGCTGTCCGTAGACTGTGCCCTCGTGAGCCTCACCCTCGGAATCGTCGGACTGCCCAACGTCGGTAAGTCGACCCTGTTCAACGCCCTGACGAACAACGACGTCCTCGCGGCGAACTACCCGTTCGCCACCATCGAGCCCAACGTCGGCGTGGTCGATCTGCCGGACCCACGCCTGAACCGACTCGCGGAGATCTTCGGCTCCGAGCGGATCCTGCCCGCCGTCGTGTCGTTCGTCGACATCGCGGGCATCGTCAAGGGCGCCAGCACCGGTGAGGGGATGGGCAACAAGTTCCTCGCCAACATCCGTGAGGCCGACGCGATCTGCCAGGTCGTCCGCGTCTTCGACGACCCGGACGTCATCCACGTCGACGGCAAGGTCGACCCGATGGCCGACATCGAGGTGATCGCCACCGAGCTGATCCTGGCCGACCTGGAGACCATCGAGAAGGCGATCCCGCGGCTCGAGAAGGACTCGCGCAAGGACAAGTCCCTCGTGGCGTTGCTGGACGAGGTCCGCAAGGCGCAGGCCTTGCTCGAGGACGGTCGGACCCTGTTCAAGGCGCAGGACGAGGTCGACCGCGGGCTGCTGCGTGACCTGCACCTGATGACCGCCAAGCCGTTCCTCTACGTGTTCAACGCCGACGAGTCAGTGCTGACCAGCGAGTCGCGTCAGGCCGAACTCCGCGCCGCGGTCGCCCCCGCCGACGCGGTCTTCCTCGATGCGAAGGTCGAGGCCGAGCTGCTCGAACTGGACGAGGACGACGCCATGGAGCTGCTGGAGTCGATCGGCCAGCACGAGCCGGGCCTGAACTCGCTCGCCCGCGCCGGGTTCCACACCCTGGGCCTGCAGACCTACCTCACCGCCGGCCCCAAGGAGTCGCGCGCCTGGACAATCCGCAAGGGCGACACCGCCCCCAAGGCCGCCGGCGTGATCCACACGGACTTCGAGAAGGGCTTCATCAAGGCCGAAATCGTCTCCTTTGCCGACCTCGACGCCGCCGGGTCGATGGCCGCAGCCAAGGCCGCCGGCAAGGTGCGCATGGAGGGCAAGGACTACGTGATGGCCGACGGCGACGTGGTGGAGTTCCGGTTCAACGTGTGAGTCGGCCGGTCACCGAGCATGCATGCCGACGTTGACCACATTGCCTGATGCGTCGCGGTAGAAGAACCGGACGACGCCCCACTTCTCTGATCTGAGCCGGTGCACGATCTGGAGACCTGCCGCCACGGTGCGGTCGTACGCGGTCTGAACGTCGTCCACGAAGATTGAGACGTCTGGGTTCTCCGGGGCTTGTGTCATCGGCGGTGATCAGACTCAGACCGTCAGATCGGGAACGATGCGTTCGATGTTCATGACAGCACCATCGCCCTCCGCGATTCGCCGCACAAGAGAACGGTGTGTGCCGGGGCTCGGTGGGATGCGGGTTTACCATGCGGAAACCGGGACATCGCACACCTCGGTCCGGATCCGATCACGCGGAACCGCCGCGCCTCAGGAGGGCTTCCATGACCCGCTACCGCTACTTCGCAGCCTCGACCCTCGATGGGTTCCTGGCCGACGATGAGCACTCCCTGGCCTGGCTTTTCAAGCACGATATCGACGAGAACGGGCCGGGCAGCACCGCGGCGTTCCTCGTCGATGTGGGAGCCCAGGTCATGGGCTCGTCCACGTATATGTGGGTGCTCGAGCACGACCGTGAGTGGCTGCCGGAGATCCCCACCTTCGTGTTCACCCACCGCAGTCTGGAGGCGGCGAACGAACATGTCTCCTTCGTCGCCGGGGACCCTGTGGATCATCGCGGAGCTCTTGAATCCGCGGCCGGCGGCCGCGATGTGTGGGTGATGGGGGGTGGTGGCATCGCGGCAGAATTCGCGGGGGCCGGGATGCTCGACGAGGTGGTGGTCTCGATCGCGCCCGTGACCCTCGGTTCAGGAAAGCCGCTGTTCGGCGGTGCCTTCGATCTCCAACTCACGGGGTGCGAGCGGAACCGTGACTTCGTGGTGGTCCGGTACGACGTCCAGGGGCCACTGACAAGCCCTTGAAATTGCGCGCGGTTCAGCCCAGCTGACGTGATGAACGCGCGAGCTGTGCCACGGGGTCGCCCGGGATCCGGATGACTGAACCCTGGCTACCTCACTGCCTCGGTGAGGGACGCGGCAGAAATCTCCTCGCGAACGATGCGAGCGCCCGCGCTGAGCGCGCTCAACTTCGCGAGCGCGATGTCCCGTGGGAAGGGCGCCATCCCGCAGTTCGTACTCGGCAGGAGTTTGTCCGCGTCGACGAACCCGAGTGCCCGCCGGAGAGTGGCGGCGACCTCGTGCGGGGTCTCGACGCGCTCGTCTGCCACGTCGATCGCCCCGAGCATGACCTTCTTGCCCCGGACTAGCTCGACGAGGTCAATCGGGACACGAGAGTTGTGGCACTCCAGCGAGATGATGTCGATGCTGGACTGCTGCAGTAGTGGAAACGACTCCTCGTACTGTCGCCATTCCGACCCGAGGGAGGCCTTCCAGTCGGTGTTGGCCTTGATCCCGTAGCCGTAGCAGATGTGTACCGCGGTCTCCGCGCGGAGTCCCTCGGCTGCTCGTTCCAGTGCCGCCACGCCCCAGTCCTTCATCTCGTCGAAGTAGACGTTGAACGCGGGCTCGTCGAACTGGATGATGTCGACCCCCGCGGCCTCGAGATCTCGGGCCTCCTGGTTGAGGATCGTCGCGAACTCCCACGCCAACTTCTCACGGCTCTTGTAGTGGCCGTCGTAGAGCGTGTCGATCATCGTCATGGGGCCGGGGAGCGCCCACTTGATCGGCTGATCGGTCTGCTGCCGGAGGAACCTCGCGTCGTCGACGAACACGGGCTTTGAGCGGCTCACGTCGCCGATTACTGTGGGCACGCTCGCGTCGTAGCGGTTGCGGATCCGGACGGTCTCGCGCCGATCGAAGTCGACGCCGTCGAGATGCTCGATGAAGGTCGTGACGAAGTGCTGACGGGTCTGCTCGCCGTCGCTGACGATGTCGATGCCGCGGTTGCTCTGTTCGTGGGCTGCGATACGCAGCGCGTCCTGTTTGCCCTCGCTCAGCTCGTCGCCCTGCAACCGCCAGGGCGACCAGAGGACTTCAGGCTGGGCGAGCCACGAGGGCTTGGGCAGGCTGCCGACGGTGGACGTGGGCAGGATCCGGTTCATGGTCGACTTTCCTCCGGTGGTCATCCGACGAGAACGGCGTGGCGGGCGGCCCACTGCTCGAGGAGTTCTCGGTGCGGCTTGATGAAGTGTTCTTCCGTGTACGCGCCCTGCTTCTTCGCGAGCTGACTGCGCTCGTCACGGTCGTAGACAATCGGGGTGCGCGAGTAGTCCTGTTGATCCAAGGACGGCCGGTAGACGTCAGTTGCGGCCGAGTGCGCGTTGTAGATCTCCGGCCGATAGATCTTCTGGAACGTCTCCATGACGCTGATCGTGCCGATGAGCTGCAGGTCCGAGTAGTCGTTGAGCAGTTCGCCGCGGAAATAGAACGCGAGCGGGGCGACCCCGCCGGGTGGCATGAAGTACCTGACCTGGAGCCCCATCTTGTGAAAGTACTCGTCGGTCAACGAGTAGTCGTTCTGCTGGTACTCGGCGCCGAGGACCGGGTGCTGGTAACCGGTCCGGTGGTAGGTCCTGCTCGTCGACACGCTGATGCAGATCACGGGATCCACCTCGAATCGTTCCCCGTACGCCGCGGAGTCGAGAAAGTGCTGAAACAGCTTTCCGTGCAGGACACCGAAGTCGCTGGGCACGGTGAACTCGGAGCTTCCTTCATTGACCGACGGCAGCCGAACGCTGAAGTCGTAGTCGCGGACGTAGGACGAGAAATTGTTGCCCACGATGCCCGGCAGGCGGTGCCCGGTCTGGTGATCGACGATCTGGATATCCAGTACCTCGATCAGGGGGAACCCGTGATCGGCATCGTCCGTATAGAACTGCAGGTCCGCGGAGACGATCTCGAGTTCGACCGAATAGCGGTCCCCGGTCGGGTTATCCCGGCGTGCGAGGTCGTTGAATCGGTGGTTGATCATCGACAGGGTTCGGCGGAGATTCTGCTGCCGATGCTCGCCGCGAGCCAGGTTCGCGAAGTTCGTGGTGGTCCGAGAGCTCTCCGACGGAGAGTAGTTCTCGTCGAAGCGGGTGGTGGTGATGCTGAACGTGAGTTCGTTCGACATGTACGTCCAATTCAGGGCTTGGTCGGCCGGGCTCGGCGCTGCGGAAATTCTGTATCCCCATCCTGCAGTCCCAGTTCAGGTATCGGGTAACTAACGTTTGCTATGGATCTCTATAGGCTGTAGCTATGCGCCGGGAATCCAGAGGTATCACACTCCAGCAGCTGCACTACTTCATCGAGGTCGCCGCGGAGGGCTCGATCACCGGCGCTGCGGAGTTGCTCTACGTCGCCCAGCCGACCATGTCCGCCGCGATGAAGGACCTCGAATCCAGGGTGGGGCGCACCCTGCTTGCCCGGTCCGCCCGGGGAGTGACGCTGACCGACGAGGGCGCGGAATTCCTCGGCTACGCCCGACAGGTCGTCGAACAGATGTCGCTGCTGGAGCAGCGCTACCTCGGCCAGCCACCCTCACGGCGGTTGCTCGGGGTATCCGCACAGCACTACTCGTTCGTCGTGGAGGCGTTCATCCGGATGGTCAGGTCCGGCGACGCGGAGCAGTACGAGTTCTCGCTCCGGGAGACCCGCACGTGGGACATCATCGAGGACGTCCGGACACTCCGCAGTGAGGTGGGAGTCCTCTACCGGAATGACTTCAACCGCAAGGTCATCGACAAGCTGTTGCGGGACTCCGGGCTGGTGTTCCACCCGCTGTTCACGGCGACCCCGCACGTGTTCATCTCCCGGCAGAACCCCCTGGCCACCAGGGACCACGTCACGCTCGAGGATCTCGCAGACCTTCCGCGGCTGACGTTCGACCAGGGCGCGAACAACTCGTTCTACTTCGCCGAGGAGATCCTCTCCACACTCTCCAGTGCCCGGGAGATCCGGGTGTCCGACCGTGCGACCATCTTCAACCTCATGATCGGGCTGGACGGCTACACGATCTCGACCGGCATCATCAGTGACGACCTGGATCCCGAGATCGTCGCCATCCCCCTCGAAGTGGACCAGAGCATCGAGATCGGATGGATCAGCCACTCCGGAATCCCGCTCACCGAACAGGCGCAGCGCTACCTGGCCGAGATGCGGGCCGTCGTGGCCGACTACGGAATCGACCTGCTCGACGCCCGTGAACGCCCGGGCGGGCCTAGTCGGAGTCGGGACGTCGGCGGTTCTCCTTGATGGCACCGCGCCGGCTCTTGGCTTCCAGTCGGCGGCGCTGCGAACCCCGGGTCGGGCGCGTCGGTCGACGGGGACCCGCCGGGGCAACGGCCTCACGAAGAAGCCCGGCGAGACGGACGCGGGCCGCGGCCCGGTTCCGCCGCTGGGAACGCTCCTCGGAGGCCGCGATCGTCAGTACCGTGTCGTCGAGCTGAGAGGCGAGATTGCGCAGCACCCGGGCCCGCTGCGTCTCTTCGAGTGCAGTGGTGGTGGCGAGATCGAGGCTGAGCTGGACCCGCGAATCTGTGGTGTTGACGCCCTGGCCGCCGGGGCCGGAGGAGCGGGAGAACTGCTCGACGAGCTCGACCGCCGGGATCCGGAGGCCGTGTGGTGCCCCGGGCCCCGGCGCGATGAGCAGATCGTCCATGGTGTCATTGTCCCCGCTCGTCCTCAGGCGCCTTTCGCCGCAGAGTCAGTCGACCTCCAGCTCGTACACGCCAGAGGTGTCAGTGAACAGTGCGGTGTCACCGGGGCGGGCAACGGCAAGGAAATCGGCGCCCCACCGGAACCGGTCGGTGAACGAGCACACGTCCCAGATCTCGTGGTTGGCCGCGTCGTCCATGTACTCCTCGGATTCCAGTCCGGTCACCGATTCGATGCTGTCCCCGACGAACGTCACCCACCGCGGCGGGTGCTGGGCGTGCAGCTTCGACAGGAACACGGGCAATCCGCTCGCTCCACCGGATGCCACGGTGCTCTCCCGGGTCACGTCGAGGAGGGCATCGACGGATCCGGCGGCGTCGACCAGCGCATCCCAGCCGTTGGTCGCCGCGAACCCGGCTTCGGCATCGGTGAGCAGGCGAAGGGTGCGCATGTGTCCGACGACTGTGCCGCCCTCGGTACGGACCTCGTCAAATGTCGAGCCCCAGCGCGATCCCGTCGCCATGATCGCGGAGATCCCGGTGCCGTTGAGAAACGGGCCGTCGTTGCGCCACGGCGCCTCGACGGGTGGCACGCGCCGGTGGGCGGCGATGTCGTCACAGACGATCTACAGGGCGACCTGCGCCGCCCCCTGCTGACCGTCGAGAACCTCGACGGCGAGTTCGACCCGCTCACCCGAGTCGGTCGGGAGTCTGGACACGCCGGCGGTCATCACGGTGATCGGTCCGTTCGCAGGACACTTCTCGATGACCCGGACAGCGCCCCCGATCAGCTCGGGATACATCGAGGGATCCACCCCGAACGCATCGAAGACGTGCATCGGGAAAGCCTCGTCGGCGGTCATGGGCACAGTCTGGCAAGCGACCTGAAGCCCTGCAAGGTGTCGAGACCGGTGCGCCGAGCCGGGACGCGTGAAAAGGGGTGCCGGCAGCTGCAGCCGTTCGGGTCGACGTGGCCGCCGGTGAAGTCGTCGTCGTCAAAAAACATCGCGGCCACGGATTCCGGGTCCGGCGACAGCTACCCCTGATGCTCGAGACGGGACCTGCGTCGAAGGGACTTGGGGGTCCTGCGGAGGAACACCGCGTCGGACTCATCGAAGGTCTCGGCCGTCCGCGGATCCGCCAGCGCCCACCCCAGGTACAGGTGCGGCATGATCGACGGCTTACGCCACACCCACACGCCGCGCATCGGCTCACCGAAGATCTCCACGCCACTGATCACATCGCGCTCGGCGAAGCTGTCGCCGAGGCGGATGGCCCTGTCGCGCTGCGAGGCCTCCAGAACCTCGTCGATCCACGCCGTCACCGCGGCGCGCTGGCGGCGCAACACCTCGGGCGGCACGATCGTCATGAACAGCGCCACATACACAAGCACCGGCCGCAGCCACCACGCCGGAAGGGAGGAGTAGTTCCTGCGGACCTCGGCTGCGGTCCCTGACGGAGGGAGATCGGCCAGCGATGGCACCCACAGATCGGCCAGATCGGGCCGGCGGCCGAGACGGTCGAATATGCCTCGCGGATCGCACGGCCAGGAAGACTTTACAGCCGTCGAAACAGCCTCTCCGCAAGGGGAGAAGCATTGTAGGGCCTTCGAAGTGGTTCGGCCCGGCGGCTCAGTGGGATTCGTCGTAGAGGGCCCGGGCTTCGAGGACGCTGGGGAGCTCGGACTCGATGATCGCCGTCAGTTGCTGGAGCGGATCGGCGACCCGGAGGCCGAGCGGGGCGAGTGCATAGGTGACGTGCGGCGGGATAGTGCTGTGCACCGTGCGGACGACCATGCCATCCCGTTCGAGGTCGCCCAGAGTCTGGGAGAGCATCCGGTCGCTGATGCCGTCGACGCGGCGCCGGACCTCACTGAAGCGCAGGGGCTCGTCGGCCAGCCGTAGCGCCACGATCGTGAGCGCGCCCCACCGGCCGGTGAGGTGCTGCAGGGCTCCCCGGGATGAGCAGCCCCGGGCGAACACGTCGGCCGGGAGGGGCTCGTGGGGCGCGTGGTCAGGGGAGGTCATACCCGCCATCATGGCATACGTAATTGCTAACAAATGGGTTGCGCTAATAGAAAGTTAGTGGCAAAGTGGGTGACGAATCACCAACCAACTAACCCAAGGAGTTCTTCCCATGCGTATCGCAGTAACCGGAGCAACCGGCCATCTCGGCGGTCTGGTCATCGACTCTCTGTTCGCCCGCGGCGTCGAAGCGTCCGACATCGTCGCCGTGGTCCGTGACGAAGCAAAGGCGGAGCCCCTTGCCGCGAAGGGCCTGAAGCTCGGCGTCGCCTCCTATGAGGACGAGGCGGCACTCACCGAGGCGCTCGAGGGCGTCGATCGACTCGTCCTGGTATCGGGTAGTGAGGTGGGCCAGCGCCTCGCGCAGCACACCAACATCATCAATGCCGCCAAGGCCGCCGGGGTCTCGCTGATCGCCTACACCAGCCTGCTCAACCTCGACACCTCCGAGCTGGGCCTGGCCCCCGAGCATCGTGGCACCGAGAAGCTGCTCGCCGACAGTGGAATCGACCACGTCCTGCTCCGCAACGGCTGGTACTGGGAGAACTACGCGTCCGCGCTCGACTCGGGACGAGCGGTCGGAAAATTCTTCGGCGCTGCCGGCGATGCGAAGGTCTCAGGCGCGGCCCGTCGCGACTACGCGGAGGCCGCTGCGGTGGTGGTGACCACCGACGGGCACGTCGGCAAGGTGTATGAGCTCGCCGGAGCGCCGGCTGTGACCTACCCGGAGATCGCTGCCGCGGTGGGCACCGTGATCGGAGCCGATGTCCAGTACGTCAACCAGGCGGTCGGGGAGTACGGGGAGACCCTCAAGGGCTTCGGTCTGCCCGCCGAGGTCGCGGAGATGTTCGCCGGGATGGACCCGGTGATCGCCGGTGGCGCCCTCTACTCGGACAGCACCGACCTGCAGGACCTCATCGGGCGCCCGTCGACCTCCGTGGCGGAGGCTCTCTCGCAGGGATGACGTCCTCGACGTAGTGCCGCGATGGGTCGGTGGCCCGCGTGGTTCCCCGCTCCACTGATGCTGACGAACGATGACGGCCCCGCTTCCTCCATGGGAAGCGGGGCTGTTCTGCTGGTAGTTGCCGCAGGCGAGGTGGCGTGCGGGGAAGTCGCGCGGCCCACCGTGCAGCGCAATCGTCCTCTGTAACGTGCTGGGGGAGCAGCAGTCGGTTCGCGGCGACACCGGCGTGACAGAGATCGGCGGAAGCAGATGGCGTCCCAGCATCAGTGGAGTTCAGCGTTCGAATGGAACCCGCCGGCGACCCCCGCTGAGATCGCGCTGGCGGAAGACGAGCACGGAAGGCCACTACCCGCGGCCTACGTCGCACTGGTGACAGTGCACAACGGTGGATTCACCCCGAGCAGCCTGAGCATCCTCGAGGTGGAGGAGATCGTCCAGCGAAACGCGGACTATGAAGTGTCGGAGTACATGCCCGGATACCTCATGATCGGCGACGACGGAGGCGGTACGGCAATCCTGCTCAACGAGGGGGACGGGCGCATCTAAGAAGTCGACATGGGGGTCATGGACGAGAGTGAGGCGACGCTGAGTGCGCACTCGCTCGACGAACTCCTGGAGTTCGGCACGGGTCTTGCCGATCGGGGTCCCCGGGCCAGCTGACCTACCGGGATTCGGCTGGGTGCGGGTCAACGACTAGCGTCCAGGGAAGGTGGCGTTCAGAGCTGGTGACGAGAACCGGCGCCACCGCACACAGGAGGACTGAGTCATGAGTTTTTCCGTCTACCTCGCCGGTGAGATCCACACCGACTGGCGCGAGGAGATCAGGCGCGGTGCCGAAGCCGCCGGTCTGGATGTGGTGTTCACCGCCCCCGTCACCGACCATCCGGCCAGCGACGCCGCCGGGGACCATCTGGGGGAGACCGGGAACCAGTTCTGGCGCGACCACCAGTCGGCCAAGGTGAACTCCATCCGCACACGAACCCTGATCGAGCAGGCGGACATGGTGGTGGTCCGTTTCGGGGACAAGTACAAGCAGTGGAACGCCGCCTTTGACGCGGGCCACTGCGCGGCGCTCGGCAAGCCTTACGTGACTCTCCACGATGCCGACATCATCCACCCGCTCAAGGAGGTCGACGCCGAGGCACAGGCGTGGTGTACGACCACCGATCAGGTGGTGGAGACGCTGCAGTACATCCTCAAGCCCTGACCGGGCGGTGCTCCCCGTGCAGCCCGGCCGCGAAGACGGTGCAGTCGTGACGGGTCCTCCGGCGCCTGCCGGGAGCCCGCGACGTCCTTCCCCTATGGGCGGCGCTCGCCCGCGGCGCGAGGATCTGGCCCGGTTCGCCACCGATGACCCGGACGCGATGGACGATGTGCTGCCCGTCGCGCCGGCGCGTCTCCGACTGCTCATCGTGGGAATCAACCCCGGATTGTGGACCGCTGCGGTCAACGCGCCGTTCGCCCGCCCGGGGAACCGCTTCTGGCCCTCACTCCACCGTGCAGGTCTGACCGATGAGCTCGTGGACGCCTCCGCAGGACTCTCGGCCCCGGACGAACGTCAGCTCACCTCGCGAGGGATCGGGGTGACCAACCTCGTCGGTCGTGCCACCGCCAGGGCCGATGAACTCTCCCGCGATGAGCTCCGCGCCGGAGGGGAACGATTGATCTCGCGGGTCCGCGACCTGAGGCCCGGTCTCGTGGCGATCGTGGGGATCACCGCCTACCGGGCGGCCTTCGTGCAGCCGCGGGCGACCACGGGCCCACAGGATGCGTCTGCGATTCGAGGCTGGCCGGCCGGTGTGGCGCTCTGGGTGGTGCCCCAGCCGAGCGGATTGAACGCGCACGAGACCGTCGATTCGCTGGCCGGGTACTGGCAAGAGGTCTGGCGTGTCGTTGAGGGCACGGGTGGTGATCACGGCACCGATGCCCGAGGCATGACGCTGTGAGTCGAGGGTGGCCGGATATCTGTTCACCGGCCGTAAGCACCAGATCCGCGTGCATCTCCAGCACGCCGGGCACCCGATCGCCGGTGACGACCGATACGGGGATCCCCGCTTCAACACTGTCGTGGCCTCTCGCGGCCGCACGCGGCCTCCATCTGCACGCCGCGACGATGCTGATCCCGCTGCCGGACGGGACGGACCTGATCGTGTCTGCTCCGATGCCGGGTACCTGGGATCGGCTGCTCACCCGCGGTCTCTAGCGTTCGGGGTCTCGGGGAGGTCCCGAGGATCAGCAGGGGTCGATGTGTTCCGCCGTGATGGTGAGCAGCCGCGCATTGCCTCCGCGGGCCGCCTTGTCGCGGCACACGGCCACGGTGTCGTGTCCGTGGTCGGTGAAGATGGGATAGACACGGGCGCCGTCCAGGCTGCCGCGCAGCGAGGGGCACCGGCCCGGCATGGCGAACTCGGCACCCGGGTGACGGTCCAGGAGCGCGGCGATGCCCTCCTGGGGACCGGATGACTCCACGTACGAGTCGAGGATGAGGATCCCCCTGCCGTCACACGGCGGAACGGAGGCGGTGACCAGAGCGCCCGAGGCCGTGCGGACCCCGCTGACCATACCGCTGGCACCCATGTAGCCCGATGGATGTCCGCTGGCGGCGGTCGTGGAGGACGACGATGTGGTGCCGGATCCGGAGTCGGGATGATTGGAGTAGTCCCGCTCCGCGAGCACCGTGCCCGCCGTAGTGATGGCCCGGCCCGGGCCGCTGATGGTGAACGAGTTGCCGCCGGAACTGCACTCCAGGGTGGCGGCGTCCGGCTTGGCGCACCGCAGGTCGCCGAACTCCACGGACTGACCGGTCTCGAGCCGGGCGGACACCGGCGGCACTCCCTCGACAAACGTATAGCGCAGTCCTGCCGGGCCGAGTTCCATAGCGCCGGGACGGCCCGGGAAATACTTGGTGAGATCCGGAGCCTCCGCCCCCGGCACACCGGTGCAGGTCACCGCCCCGCCCCCGGACACGCACAGGCCCACGTACTGACCGCCGGTGGAGCACTTCCACACATACGTTCCCGCATGGTGCTGCGAGGCGAGAGAGGAGGGATCGATACTGGTCAGCGCGTCGGGGACGGCGGCGGGGGAGGACGCTGTGACCGTGATGGTCTCCGTGGCGGAGGAGGATGACCCCTCGGCCTGTTCCGACGCGTCCTGTCCGACCTGCCCGGACGAACACCCCGCCACTAGCAGGAGCGCGCCCGACACCACCAAGGCTCTCGAATTCCGACACACCTTTCACACAGCTGACCGGGGAGCCGCTCCGCACCTCGGGAGGCAGGACCGAACTGCACTATCGCACAGCCCTGCGACACTCCGGCCCGGCTCCCGACCCTCCCGACGACAAGGGCAGCGACTGTTAGCCTGACCAGGCACTTTCCGAATCGTCGAGGAGGACACCCGTGGAACTGAGCATGGACAAGGGCGACCAGTTCGTCGAGCAGACGCAGTCACCGGAGGGAGCGGCCGCCTGGAAGCAGCAGTTGGACGAGTTCGCGCCGGGTGCCTCCGACTGGGTGGTGGGCGCGGTGTTCGGCGGCACCTACCAGCGGCCGGGGATCGAGTTGCGCGACCGTCAGATGCTCACCATGGCGGCCCTCGCGGCGATGGGCGGCACCGAGCCCCAGTTGACCGGGCACATCCGGACCGCGGTCGAGGTGGCCGGCATGACCAAGGAAGAGGTCGCCGAGTGTTTCGTGCACCTCATGCCGTACATCGGCGTGCCCAAGACCCTGGCTGCGATGCGGTGTCTGAGCTCGGCGTTCGGCGAGTGACATGAGCTGAGTCGTCGTCGTAGTCCTCGTCCCACGACACACCGCGCCCCCGTCGGATCACTCCGGCGGGGGCGCGGTGGGGTGGTGCGGGTTCAGCGGGAGATCAGGCGAAGGCGCTGTCGAGGTGGTCGTTGAGCGTCTTGCTCGGACGCATCGCAGCCTTCAGCTTCTCGGTGTCGGGCTGGTAGTAGCCGCCGAGATCGACCGAGTGGCCCTGGACAACCGTCAGCTCCTCGAGGATTCTGTCCTTGTCGGCGTCCAGCTTCTCGGCGAGCGGGGCGAACCGCGCTGCGAGCTCGGCGTCCTCGGTCTGCGCCGCCAGCTCCTGCGCCCAGTACAACGCCAGCCAGAACTGGCTGCCCCGGTTGTCGAGCTCGCCGGTCACGCGCGAGGGCGACTTGCCGTTCTCCAGCAGCTTGCCGGTCGCGGTGTCCAGCGCTTGGGCGAGGATGGTGGCCTTCGGGTTGTCGTACTTGCGACCGAGGTCGTCGAGGCTGGCACCGATCGCGAGGAACTCCCCGAGCGAATCCCAGCGCAAGTGGTTCTCCTCCACCAGCTGCTGGACGTGCTTCGGCGCGGAACCGCCGGCACCCGTCTCGTAGAGCCCACCGCCGGCCATGAGCGGCACGATCGAGAGCATCTTGGCACTGGTGCCCAGCTCGAGGATCGGGAACAGATCCGTGAGGTAGTCGCG
Organism: Dietzia sp. IN118; assembly: GCF_032905965.1. NCBI lineage: Bacteria > Bacillati > Actinomycetota > Actinomycetes > Mycobacteriales > Dietziaceae > Dietzia > Dietzia sp. IN118. The sequence continues at coordinate 1,289,384 of NZ_JAUMSR010000001.1, forward strand.
CAGGATATTGCCGGTCACCGAGATGGTGTCCAGGCCGCGCCACGCGCGCTCGAGGGTGTAGCGCATGGCGCGCACCTGCGACATGATCTGGATGTCCAGGCCCTCGGTGTCGTGATCCTGGAGGTACTTGTTGACCAGCGTGATCAGGTTGTTCTCGTGCGGCCGGTACGGGTCGAGCCAGAAGACGGCGGGCATGCCGGAGGCGCGGGCACGGTCCACGGCGAGCTTGACCCAGTCACGGATCGGCGCGTCGTTGACAGTGCACATGCGCCAGATGTCGCCGGCCTCGACCTCCTGAGAGACCAGGACCTCACCGGTCGCGGCGTCGACGATGTTGGCCACGCCGCCGGTCTCGACCTCGAAGGTCTTGTCGTGGCTGCCGTACTCCTCGGCCTTCTGCGCCATGAGTCCGACGTTCGGCACGGTGCCCATGGTGGTGGGGTCGAACGCGCCGTTGGTCTTGCAGAAGTTGATGATCTCCTGGTAGATCCGCGCGAAGGTGGATTCCGGGATGACCGCCTTGGTGTCCTTCTTGCGGCCGTCGGCGCCGTACATCTTGCCGCCGATGCGGATCATCGCGGGCATGGAAGCGTCGACGATCACATCCGAGGGGGAGTGGAAGTTGGAGATGCCGCGGGCCGAGTCGACCATCGCGAGCTCCGGCCGCTGCTCGTGGCAGCGGTGCAGCTCCTCGATGATCTCTTCCTTCTTGGCCGAGGGCAGGGTGTCGATCTTTGCGTACAGGTCGCCCATGCCGTTGTTGACGTTGATGCCGAGCTCATCGAACAGCTCGCCGTACTTTTCGAAGGCGTCCTTGTAGAACACGCGGACGGCGTGCCCGAACACGATCGGGTGGCTCACCTTCATCATGGTGGCCTTGACGTGCAGCGAGAACATGACGCCGGTCTCCTTGGCGTCATTGAGTTGTTCCTCGTAGAACTCCAGCAGAGCCTTCTTGCTCATGAACATGGAGTCCACGACGGTGCCCTTCTGCAGCGGCACGGTCTTGAGGACCTCGGTCTTCCCGTCGGGCGTCACGACCTCCATGCGAGCATCGCAGTCACGGTCGAGGATGATCGACTTCTCGCCGGCGTAGAAGTCGCCGTGGGTCATGTGCGCGACGTGGGTCTGCGAGGCCATGGACCACTTGCCCATGGAGTGCGGGTTGGCCTTGGCGTACTCCTTGACGGCCTTCGGGGCACGACGGTCGGAGTTGCCCTGGCGTAGGACCGGGTTGACCGCACTTCCGAGGATGCCGGAGTACCGCTTGGCGGTCTCCTTCTCCTCGTCGGTCTGCGGGTCCCACGGGAAGTCGGGAATGTCGTAACCCTGCGACTGCAGCTCTGCGATCGCCTTGGTGAGCTGCGGGACGGAGGCGCTGATGTTGGGCAGCTTGATGATGTTGGTGTCCGGGTCCTGAGTCAGACGACCGAGCTCGGCAAGGTTGTCCTGCACCTTCTGCTCGTCGGTGAGTCGCTCGGGGAACGCTCCGAGGATGCGCGCGGCCACCGAGATGTCACTGGTCTCGACGGCGATACCGGCGGGCTCGGCAAAAGTGCGGAGGACCGGGAGGAACGCCTCGGTCGCGAGTCGCGGGGCCTCATCGGTGAGGGTGTAAATGATCTTCTGGGGACCTTGGGTCATGGATGTCGACTCTTCTCGTTTCGGGCTGATCGTGTTCTTGTGGAACTGCGCCATCTGGCCGCCCACCATCATCCCCCAGGTCGGACCGACGGTGTCGGAGCCCGGGCGGGCCGATGGGCGCCCCGTTCCGCGCGTACGGACCGGGAGTCGGGGACGGCCTCCCCTGCAGTGTGGTCCAACTCGCGCTCGCTCGCCGGGTTTCCCGACGTCGCTCACCCCGGTCGGGCCCGTTCTAGGCCGGGCCCGGAGTGCTGTCCACGGCCGTCGCCCGCCGGCCGGCGGACCATGCGGCCCACAGTCGGTGGTAGATCCCGCCGTGAGCGACCAGGTCGTCGTGGGTGCCGCGCTCGACGATCCGTCCGGAGTCCATCACGAGGATGATGTCCGCGCGAGAGGCCTGATCGAGCCGGTGGGCGATCACGAGGGAGGACCTGTCGCGGATGACCTCGTCGGCTGCGCGCTCCAACGCCTCCGCGCCCGCCGAGCCGGCCTCGGCCGTGGCCTCGTCCATGACGATGACGGCCGGATCGAGCAGGAGGACGCGGGCCAGGGCCAGCTGCTGCGCGGCGACCGGATCCAGCTGGAGCCCGCGCGCCCCGACGATCGTGTCGAGCCCCTCCGGCAGGCGCTCGAACCACGCGGAGGCGTTGACCCGGCGCAGCGCGTCGAGCAGCTCGTCGTCGGTGGCCTTGGGCCGGGCCAGGGTGAGGTCGTGGCGCAGGGTCCCCGAGAACACGTGGACCTCCTGGCTGACCGTGGCCAGACGAGCGATGCGCTCCCGATCGGACAGCGATGACACCGGGTAACCGTCGACGAGCACCTCGCCGGCATCCGGCACCAGGAGGCCCGCCAGCAGAGCGGCGACCGTAGTCTTGCCGGCGCCCGACGCACCGACGATCGCGACGGTCCGACCCGGTTCGATGGAGAGGCTGATGTCGCGCACCGCCCACGAGTCGCCGTAGCTGAAGCTCACATCGCGCAGGTCGACCCGGCCCTGCGGCGGCTCGACACCGCTGTCGGGCACCGGTACGGGCGGGTCCACGACCACGCCGACGATCCGGGACAGCGACGCGTAGCCCGACTGGACCACGTCCAGGATGCGCATGAAGGTCATGAGCGGACCCCGCAGGCGGATGATCATGAGCACCGCCCCGGTCACCGCGCCCACGGTGAGGGAGCCGGTGGCGACGAGGCGGTAGCCCACCGTGAGAGCGATCGCGAGCATGAGGAACTCGCCCACCAGCATCCAGACGTTGAGCACGAGCATCGTCGTGCGCGCTCGGATGCCCTTGCGCACCACGTCCCAGGAGGCGTTGCCGATCCGGGTGTGCATCCGGTCTTCGAGCGAGAAGGCGCGTACGGTCGCCCGGCCACGGATGGCCTCGAGGACCCGTCGCGCCCGCTCGGCCATTGCCGCGCGCTCCGCGGCGTAGCGGTCCGGGGCCTTGGCGAGGTAACGACGCGCGGCGAGGTAGTAGACGGGCGCGACGACGAGGGGGACGACGAGGAACTGCCAGTCCAGGGCGAACAGCGCGATCACTGTCGCCACGACCGTCAGGGCCGAGGTGGACAGCGTCGGGACGGTCTCGGTGACCGCCGAGGACAGTTCGGCCACGTCATCGGTGGACCGGCTGACGAGGTCGCCGGAGCCCGCGTCCTCCACCCGGTGGGTGGGCAGTCCGAGTGCGGTGCCGACCATGTCCTGCCGCAGGTTGGCGATCACCCGCTCGGACAGCCGGGCCACCAGGTAGAAGCCGGATGCGCTGAGCGCCGCGCCGCCGACCGCCGCCGCCAACAGCAGTCCGCCGATCTGCCACAGCGACCCCCCGCGTTCACCGGTGACCAGGTCCACGATCCGACCCATCAGCTGGGGGATGAGCACACCCGCGGTCGCCCCGAGGCTCAGCAGGATCAACGCCAGCGCCAGCCACCGCCCGGCGTGGCGGACCCGGGAGAGCTGCCTGGCCACCTCGCGACGGACCTGGCCCGCGGAGGCGACCGGAAACCTCAGGGCGGTGTCGGTCTTCAGGGGTGGTGTCGAACTCGTCGTCGTCATCCCTCGGCCCCCACGAGCAGACCCTCCGCGGTCTCGCGCAGTCGCCGTGCGGTCAGCCGCGCGTCCGCGACGGCGTTCCACGCCGGGGCCGGGCTGAAGACGATCGTGGTCTTCCCGATCCGCTCACGGGCGATGTTGTCCGCGAGGTTCTGTTCGGTCACCGAGTCCACAGCGGTGGTGGGGTCCTGCAGTACGAGTACCTCCGGGGCGAGCGCGACGGCACGCGCGAGGGCGACGCGCTGCCGCTGACCGCCCGAGAGCATCCGCCCGCTCTCACCGACCCGCTTGTCGGGGCCGTCGGGGATGTCGTCGCAGCAGGCGACCCGCAGGGCGTGTTCCGCCGCCGCGCGATCGGGGTGGACGTTGTCCGCCACGCTGCCGTCGAACAGGTCGGCGGCGTGGGGCACGACCGCCACCCGCGTGCGGGGCAGTGACTCGAGGAGGCGGATCAGCTCGGCGTCGGTGCCGTCGACGACCGTCAGGCCTGACGGAAGGGCGCGGATGAACCGCTCCGTGGTGGCGGCGTCGGCCTCCGAGATACGCTCGAAATCCGCGCCGAGCACCTCGCGTATCCGTCGGCCGGACGCCTCCGCCGACGCCCAGCGGGAGGCGATGTTGCGGCCGAACATGGTCATGGGGACCACGAGGAACTGGGTGAGGCCGACCACCGTGATCAGCTCGCCGATGGTGACGTGCCCGGCGAGCGCCAACGCGCCCGCCGCGATCCCGAGCGTGGACACGAAGACGGCTCCGGTCGCCTCGGTGGCGCCGTTGAGCCGTGCCTCGGCCGCGTCGGCGTGAACGGTCTTGCGGTAGGCGTCGTCCGACACCTCGTCGTAGCGCCTCCGGACGGTGACGATGGCGCCCAGCCCCTTGAGGATCCGCAGCCCCTGCACCACGTCGGTCGCGGTGGCGGCGGCCTGGGCGATGGCCTGCTGGCGCGCCACCGACCGGCGCTGCAGCGGCCGTGCCACCCGGAGCGCGACGATGACCAACACCGGGCCGCCGACCAGGGTGGCCAGGCTCAGCCACGGGTTGATCGTGAACATCATCGCCGCGCCGTACGTGATGGCCGCCGCCTCGGCGACGGGCATCACGGTCATCATGACGATGTCCCCGACGCGCGTGGTGTCCGACGAGGCGATGGACAGCAGGCCGCCCGCGGTGCGTTCCCGGCCCGCGAACCCGCGCGGGTCCTGGATGCGGTCGGTGACCGCGGTGCGCAGGTCGTGGCTGACGAGTTGCTGACTGCGGACCAACATGAAGCGTGCGGTCCAGTTGGCGACCATCGCCACCAGGAACACGCAGGCGAGCACGCCGATCCATAACCAGAGCCGGTTCAGACGGCCGGTGGCGATCGCGTCGTCGACTGCACGGCCCACGACGACGGGGGTGAGCCCGTTGCAGAGAAATCCCACGGCCATGCCGCCGGAGGCGATGAAGCTCCACGGACGCTGGGACAACGCCACTTTGAGGGTCCACCGCGGTGAGTCGACGGCGGGCAGCTTCGACCGGCGGCCCCCGGGCCCGGGAAGCGCCGAGTAGTCGACGATGCTGCCCGTTCCCGGGGTCTGCGAGTTGTCGGGCACGAGGGTCGATGGTAGCGGCGGGACGCCGGGTTCCTGTCATCCGCGAGCGGTGGTCAGAGGCGGCTCACCGGGCCGCGTGCCGCCCACTCACGCGCGGCTGCCGTTGCGCGCGGCGCGGCCGCCGACGATCTCCACGGTGTCCACGTCCGCCACCCCCAGCGCCAGGAGCGCCTGCCCCGTCGCATCCAGCTCGTCCTCGATCGTTCGCAGCCAGCCCCGCACCACTTCGTCGGGGAGGCGGCGCCTGGCGGACAGGCCGACGACGAATCCGGGCGACGCGATGGCTGGCAGGACGGCCATCGCGTCGCGGCGCTCGTGCGATGTGCACAGCCAGTCCACGTCGCTGATGAGGATGGGGGCGGCAAGGCCGACGTCGTGTTCGTCGCACGGGAGGATGAGCATCGTGTTCCGGCCGCGGTCGTGGTGACCGAGGACGAGGTCGATCACGCCGGCGGCGAGCGGGGCGTCGTCGAGCGGGAGCGTGTTCCAGTTGTCGGGGAGGTCCTCGAATCTCATGCCCCGAGTCTCGGCGCTCCCGAGCGCCGGCGACAGCCCCGCGGCGCGTTCTGTGGAGCCGCCGGAACGCCCTGTGGATAAAGGGATCCGCGGGAACCCGGAGGTGGCCGGACGCGTCTGGTCAGGACTCGTGCCGGAACCCCACCTTGATGGTCACCTGCCAGTGGGCGACCGCCCCGCCGTCGAGCTTGCCGCGGACGGACTGGACCTCGAACCACTCGAGGTTCCGCAAGGTCTTCGACGCTTCCGCGACCGCGTTGGCGATGGCCTGGTCCGTTCCGTCCGGCGAGGAGCCGACGATCTCGGTGACGCTGTAGACGTGGTTCATGGTGACCTCCGGAGTGCGCGCGGCGATGTGTGATACGGGTCACTCTACGGTGGTCCGCGCGCTCGGCCACCGGCGTAGGGTCGGGAGGCGAAAGTTCCCGTTCCAGAGGAGGATCGAGATGCCCGACGTCCGTGCACGAGCAACTACGCTGGCCGAGCTCCACGAATCGGGTGAGCTGACGGTCCTGCCGACCGTGTGGGACACCTGGAGCGCCCGGGTCGCCGCCGATGCCGGCTTCAAGGGACTGACGGTGGGCAGCCACCCCGTCGCCGACGCGATCGGCAGCGCGGACGGGGAGAAGATGGACTTCTCCGAGTACCTGCACGTGGTCAAGCGGATCACGGACGCGGTGTCCGTTCCCGTCAGCGCGGACGTCGAGTCGGGCTACGGTCTCGACCCCGCCGAGTTGATCACCCGCCTGCTCGAGGCCGGGGCCGTCGGCGCGAACATCGAGGACGTCGTGCACCGCGAGGGCAAACGCGTCCGGGACCGTCAGGAGCACGCTGACTACATCGCCGCCGCTCGCCGCGCGGCTGATGACGCCGGGGTCCCCTTCGTCATCAACGGACGCACCGATGCCGTCAAGCTGGGAACGGACGTCTTCCCGGACCCGGTGGCGGAAGCCGAGGCCCGTATCGCGCTCATGGAAGATGCCGGAGCGCGATCGGTGTACCCGGTGGGCGTGACGACCGCCGATCAGCTGACGCGTCTCGTGCAGGCGGTGACGATCCCCGTCAACGCGACCGCCCATCCGGTGAGGGGACACGGCGCCGGCGACCTGGCGGCCCTGAAGAAACTCGGTGTGCGCCGGGTGTCCTTCGGCCCGCTCTGGCAGATGTGGCTCGCCGAGGCCTCCACCCACCGGTTCGCCGACTGGCTCCCGGAGAACGGCTGACGTCGCCGACCGGGCCGATCAGGCCGCGGGCCCGGTGCCAGGGTGAGACGGTGGAGGCATGGACACCCCTCCCGAACCCTCGCTGCCGGACACGAAAGACTGGACGACCGTTCTCGAGTCTGGCTGTGACGACTGTGGATACCGGCCTCACGACCCGGCTTTCACGAGCGACCGACTGGCTTCCGCCCGCGACCGGTGGCTCGCCGTCCTCCGGCGGACCGGGGTCGAGCGGCGACCGTCGCCGCGGGTGTGGTCGCCGCTGGAGTACGCGGGCCACTGCCGTGACCTCATCGAAGTCCTGGGGGACCGCATAGCGGCGATGCTCGACCGAGCCGAGCCGACCTACGACGATTTCGACGGCGAGGCGGCGGTCGTCGAGCACGGGTACTGGCGCAGCGACCCGGACGATCTCGCCCGCCGACTCGACGCCACCACCGCTCGGACGCTGAAGGTTCTCGACCGCGTCGGCCCCGCGGACCGGGACAGGACCGGTCGACGCGGCGACGGCTACGTCTTCACCATCGCCTCTCTGTGCCAGTACATCGTGCACGACGTCGAACACCATCTGGGTGACGTCGACGGGTGAGAACGCGCGGTCCCTGTTTTCCGCCCCGGGGCCTCGCGGGCGGGCTCGCCGACTGGCCCGTGGTCGGCGCCCACGCCGTCGCCCAGCGGCGTCACGCACCTGACGTTCCAGCGGCGTCTCTGACGGGGGCGTGTGTGAGGGTCCGGCGCGTGGCGAACCGTCGGGGCTCGCCGGTGACTGGGTCGGTGAACCCGAGCTCGCGGGCGAGGAGTTGCAGCGGCAGGTCGGGGTCGTCGGGGGCCTCGGGCAGCAGGTCGGGGTAGCGCCGGTCGCCGAGGATGGGGATCCCCAGCGCGGCGAGGTGCACGCGCAGTTGGTGGAGCCGCCCCGTGCGGGGCGTGAGAAGCGTGTGGACGACGGGCCGCCCGGAGGCGCTGAGTCCGGTCGCGAGCACGTCGACGAGGGTCTCGGAATTGGGCGGTAGCTCGGGGTGGAGGGTGACGCGCAGCTCGCCGCGCCGCGACCGGATGTGCTCGCGGTGGGTCACGGGTGGCGCCGCGGGTGTCGGCGCGGACGGAGAACATGACCACCCCGGCGGTCTCGCGGTCGAGGCGGTGGATCGGCGTGATGTCGTCGTTGCCCAAGCGGGTGCGTAGCCGGACCAGTGCGGTCTCGCGCAGGAAGTGGCCGGACGGGGTGGTGGGGAGGAAGTGCGGTTTGTCGACGACGACGAGGTGGTCGTCCCGGTACAGGATCTCCTCCCGGTAGGGCAGGACGGTCTCGTCGGGCAGGTCGCGGTGGTACCAGACGAACTCGTGGGTGCCCAGCGGAGTGTGGTGGTCGATCGCCCGGCCGTCGGCGCCGACGATCTCCCCGGCGGGGATCCGGCGCCGCAGCTCGCCCGGGTCGAGGTGGTCGAACCTCGTCTCGATGTAGTCGGCGATGCCCGCCCACGGGCCGGCGGCGGGGACTCTCAGGCGGGTGGGGCTGACGCCGTCCCGGACCGGTAGAGGCGGCGGTGCGGGCACGGTCACACGTCCTGTCCGGTGACCGCCCGCGCCGGCAGGAAGTCGTTGTCGAGACGGCTCGGGACGTACATGGTGTGCTCGGACCCGACCCCGGCGCGGCGGACGACCGCGGAGAAGAACACCCGCGCGGCCGGCAGACACTCCACGCACTGCTGTCCGACCGGCGTGTGTTGATCCACGGGAGGATCGTGTCACGGTTGCGACCGGTCCGCAGCGGGCCGCGCGCCGAATAGGGTGGAGGTCGCCCGGCAGGAGCGATGCAGAGGCGAGAACGGTGTGGGGTGGGGAGATGGCGCAGCGCGAGGCCGGGTCGGACCCCGCCGCCGAGCCGTCGGCGGGGGACCCGCCGCTGGTCGGCCCGGTGCCCGCGCCCGGCCTGCACGTCATGACGTGGAACATCCGGCGGCCGGTGCCCGCTGCGCTCACCCGGCCGGCGGACCGGTGGCATCACCGGGCGCCGCGCGTGCGGGCGCTTCTCACATCCGAGCGACCGACCGTTCTGTGCGCGCAGGAGGTGGCCGCCCGACAATTCGCCACCGTGCTCGAGGCCCTCGGCCCGGGCTACGACCACGTCGGTCGTGGCCGCTCGGCGGACGGCGGGGGAGAGGCGTGTCCGATCTTCTTCGACGCGACCCGTCTCGAGCTGCTGGGCTGGGAACAGTCCGCCCTGTCGGACACGCCTCACCGTGCCGGGTCGGTGTCCTGGGGCAACCTGTTCCCCCGGGTGATGGTCGAGGTGCACCTTCGCGACCGGGTCACCGGTCACGACCTGCTGGTGGTCAACACACACCTCGACCCGCTGTCCGGCCGGTCCCGGCTGCGCTCCGCCCGTGCCCTCCTGGAGGTGGTGGCCGCACGGGGCCTGCCGGCCGTCGTGACGGGCGACTTCAACGCGGGCCCGTCGAGCCCGGCCGTGCGCGCACTCCTCTCGGACGGGGTACTGGTGGACAGTTGGCGGGTCGCCCGCGCCCGGCACAGCGAGCAGTGGGGCACCTACGCCGACTACCGGCGCCCGCGACGGGACGGCGCCCGGATCGACTGGATCCTCACCACTCCCGATCTCTCGGTCACCGACGCCGCGATCAATCCGCTCCGCCACGAGGGCGGGTGGCCCTCGGACCATCTGCCGGTGCACGCTGTGGTGCACCCGGCCGGCCCGGGCGATGAGGAGCACAATGGGCGGCGAGACGAGACGCGAGGACAGTGAGGAGCCCGACGGACGTGATCGACAACTTCCTGCGCCCCGCCGGGAGCGCATTCCAGACGGTGGCGGACGCCCTGCGCCTGCTCGGCGTCCTTAGCGTGGTCTCGGCCCTGCTGTTCCACGGGGTGACGGACGCCGCCATCGTGGCCTTCGCCCTACCCGGACTCATGCTGCCCCGGTTCCTCGGCATGCGCGCGTGGGCGGACGTCACCGTGTCGGCCACGCTGCTCGTGGCGGCGTGGAGCAACGTCGTGGACCTCTACCGAACCGTCTGGTGGTGGGACATCCCGATCCACTTCTTCCTGGCCGGCGCCCTGTCTGTGGTGGCGTACGTGTTCTGTGCGCACCGCGGGATCGTGCGGGCGCCGGGTGCCCGCGGGTTCACCGTCACCGGCGCGGTCGTGCTCACCACGGCGTTCGGGCTCGCGCTGGGCGCGATGTGGGAGATGGTCGAGTGGTTCGGCTACGCCTACCTCGCAGACGAGATCTACGTGACCTACGAGGACACCGTCGGGGACTTGGCGGCGGGCGGACTCGGCGCGCTGCTCGCCGGCGTGCTCATGGCCCGTGGCCCAGAGCTGCTGCTCCCCGCGGCCACGCCGCCCGCCCGGCCGGCGCCCGCCTACCGGCACAGGTAGATCTCGGCCCGCCCGTCCCCGGAGCGAGCTGCGCCGTTCGCGACGAGAGCCGGCCTCGTCGTCGTCGCCGTACCCGCGCAGGCTCGAGGCGCGGCCCACACCACCATCGCGATCCGGAAGAGGGAGACGAGTTCGGTCGAGGAGGGCTCCGCGGCCGGGCCGGCAGGCGGTGTCGCCCGGCGTGGCGGCACCGGGTGACCGTGGGCGTTCGGCCCGCCGTGCCGCCCGTGCCAAGGTGGAAGCCATGACCTCCTCGCCGTGCACCCGCTCCGACGGTGACCCCCGCGCCCTGCCGGGGTTCCGGCGCACCTACGCGCCCGGCCGACTCACGGTCGGCCTCGGGTTCCCGATGCGGAGCCGGACCGACAGCGACGACGTCCACGACCCGGCGGCCCAGGTGCGCCTCGCACGGGCCGCCGAAGCCGGCGGTTTCGCCGCCCTCTACGTCCGTGACATCCCGCTGCGCGTGCCGTCCTTCGGCGACGTCGGTCAGGCCTACGACCCGTGGATCTACCTCACCCACATCGCCGCCCACACCTCGCGGATCGCGCTGGGCACCGCGGGCATCGTCCTGCCGGTGCGGCACCCACTGCACGTGGCCAAGTCCGCGTCCAGCGTCGACCGGCTGTCGGGCGGACGGTTCCTGCTGGGATTGGCGTCCGGCGACAGGCCCGAGGAGTTCCGCGCGTTCGGCCTCGAGCAGGGCGAGCGCGGTGAGCGGTTCCGCGAGAACCTCCGCGTGATGACGCACGCCCTGACCACCGAGATGCGCGGGATCCGGTGGTCCGGCGGATGGATGCACAGCGCGGACGTGGTGCCCAAGCCCAGCGCCGCGTCGGTGCCGACGATCATGATCGGCTCGTGTCAGCAGAGCGTGGCGTACCTCGCCGCCCACGGCGACGGGTGGATGACCTACCCGCGGGACTTCGACGTCCAGCGGCGCACGGTCGAGCAGTGGCGGGAGATGGTGGTCGCCGCGGCCGGGGGAGCCGGGAGCGACGGCGGTGGTGGGAACGAGGGCGGTGGGAACGACGGCGAGGTGTTCAAACCCTTCGCACAGTCGCTCCGCATCGACCTGGCGGAGAACCCCGACGAGACCGCCTCCCCGATCGACTTCGGTTTCCGGATCGGTCGTCGGCGACTGGTCGACCACCTGGAGGACCTGCGGGGGATCGGTGTCAACCACGTACAGCTGGGGCTGGGGGCCTGCCGCCGACCGGTCCTCGAGGTGATCGCCGAGTTGGCCGAGTACGTCGTGCCCCGTTTCCCCGCGCTCGACTGAACGGGATCCCCGGCCCGGGTCTGCCACACTCGGGAGATCACTGCGCCGCCCGCCGCCCCGGGGGCGGTCGTGCCCGTCGACGAGGGAGGCCCTGTGGGGATCTCGATCCTGTGGTTCCGACGTGATCTGCGGCTGACCGATCACCCCGCCCTCCTCGAGGCCGTCGCCTCCGGGGACGAGGTCCTGCCGGTCTTCGTCCGGGACCCCGCGCTGCTGCGGCGGGCCGGTGTACGGGCGGGGCGGTTGGCGGCCTCCCTCGCCGCGCTCTCGGGGGACACGGGCGGTGCACTGGTCGTGCGGACCGGAGACCCCGCCGAGGTGATCGCGGGGCTCGCCCGCGAGGTCGGCGCCGGCCGCGTCCACATCAGCCGGGAATCCACCCCCTACGGACGATGTCGCGACGACCGCGTACGCGCCGCACTCGACGCCGACGGTCGCGAACTGGTGACCACCGGGTCTCCCTACGCCGTCGGTCCGGGCCGGGTCCTGAGCGGCAGCGGGGAGCCGTACAAGGTCTTCACACCGTTCTCCCGCGCCTGGCACGAGCACGGGTGGCCCCCGCCCGGCGAGCGGCCCGACCACATCCCGTGGACCACCGCGTCCGGGGAAGGCCCACCTGAGGTCCCGGCACGAGCGGGCGGGACCGCAGCAGCGGGGGAGGCCGCGGCTCTCACCCGGTGGCGGGAGTTCCTCCACGACGATCTCCAGGCATACGACGAGCAGCGGGACCGACCGGACCTCGACACCACCAGTCGGTTGTCCGCGTACCTGAAGTACGGGGAGATCCACCCACGCACGATCCTGGCCGAACTCGCCGACCACCCGGCCGCGGGCGGGGAGGGAGCCCGCCGCTTCGTCACCGAACTCGCATGGCGTGAGTTCTACGCCGACGTCCTGTGGCACCGGCCACGATCCGCGTGGCGCGACCTGCGCGACCCGCTCGCGGGCATGCCCTACGACCACGGCCCCGGGGTGGAGGACCTCGTCGAGGCGTGGCGGCAGGGCCGGACCGGGTACCCGTTCGTCGACGCCGGGATGCGGCAACTACTCGCCGAAGGGTGGATGCACAACCGGGTGCGGATGGTCACGGCCAGTTTCCTCGTCAAGGACCTCCACGTCTGGTGGCCGGTCGGGGCGCGGCACTTCCTCGACCACCTCGTCGACGGTGATCTCGCCTCCAACAACCACGGGTGGCAGTGGGTGGCCGGCACGGGAACCGACGCCTCCCCGTACTTCCGGGTGTTCAACCCGGTGACTCAGGGGCGGAGATTCGACCCCGACGGGGAGTACGTCCGGCGATGGGTGCCCGAACTCGCTCACCTGTCCGGGGCCGCCGCCCACGAGCCGTGGCGCGCCCCGGGCGGCTACGACGGTGGCTACCCGTCGCCGATCGTCGACCACGCCGAGGAACGCCGCGAGGCCCTACGTCGGTACGACCTGGCCAGGGACGCCGATCGCTGACCGGGCCGTGGGGCCGCCGGCCGTCACGCCCGATCCGGGCCCCGCTCGATCGTCGGCCCCCCGGGAGGGTCCGAGGGCGCCGACCGCGGGGAGTGCCTAGGCTGGCCCCATGACCTCCGGCACCGACACCCCCCGCTCCGATAACACGACCACCGGCCGTGAGGCCGACATCAAGCCCCGAAGCCGCGATGTGACCGACGGCCTGGAGAAGACGGCCGCGCGCGGGATGCTGCGCGCCGTGGGAATGGGCGACGACGACTGGGTCAAGCCGCAGATCGGTGTGGCCTCCTCGTGGAACGAGATCACCCCGTGCAACCTCTCGCTCGACCGGCTGGCCAAGGCCGTCAAGGAGGGGACTCACGCCGGAGGCGGTTACCCGCTGGAGTTCGGCACCATCTCGGTGTCCGACGGCATCTCGATGGGCCACGAGGGGATGCACTTCTCGCTGGTCTCGCGTGAGGTGATCGCCGACAGCGTCGAGACCGTCATGAGCGCCGAGCGGCTCGACGGCTCTGTGCTGCTCGCCGGCTGCGACAAGTCCCTGCCCGGCATGCTCATGGCCGCTGCGCGGCTGGATCTGGCGAGCGTGTTTCTCTATGCCGGGTCCACCCTTCCCGGCTTCGCCAAGCTCTCCGACGGAACGGAGAAGCAGGTCACGATCATCGACGCCTTCGAGGCCGTCGGGGCCTGCTCGCGCGGTCTCATGAGCCGGGAGGACGTCGACACGATCGAGCGGTCCATCTGCCCGGGCGAGGGCGCGTGCGGCGGTATGTACACCGCCAACACGATGGCGAGCGCCGCCGAGGCGCTGGGTATGTCCCTGCCGGGCAGCGCGTCGCCGCCGGCCCCGGACCGCCGGCGCGACGACTACGCCAAGGCGAGCGGCGAGGCCGTGGTCGAACTGCTGCGGCAGGGCATCACCGCGCGCGACATCATGACCAAGGAGGCGTTCGAGAACGCGATCGCCGTCGTCATGGCCTTCGGTGGGTCCACCAACGCGGTCCTACACCTGCTCGCGATCGCCAGCGAGGCCGAGGTCGAACTGACCCTCGACGACTTCGCTCGCATCGGCGCCACGGTGCCGCATCTGGCCGACGTCAAGCCGTTCGGTGCCCACGTTATGACCGACGTGGACAAGATCGGTGGCGTCCCGGTGGTCATGCGGGCCCTGCTCGACGCCGGTCTGCTCCACGGCGACTGCCTCACCGTCACCGGCCGCACCGTCGCCGAGAACCTCGCCGACATCGCTCCGCCGGACCCGGACGGCAAGGTGCTCCGAGCGATGTCCGAGCCGATCCACCCGACCGGCGGGATCACGATCCTGCGCGGGTCGCTCGCCCCCGAGGGTGCGGTTGTCAAGTCCGCCGGTTTCGACTCCGACGTCTTCGAGGGCACCGCGCGCGTCTTCGAGCGCGAGCGCGCTGCCATGGATGCTCTCGAGGACGGGACCATCACGGCGGGCGATGTCGTCGTGATCCGCTACGAGGGTCCCAAGGGCGGGCCCGGTATGCGTGAGATGCTCGCCATCACCGGTGCGATCAAGGGCGCGGGCCTGGGCAAGGACGTCCTGCTCATGACCGACGGGCGCTTCTCTGGTGGCACGACCGGGCTGTGCGTCGGCCACATCGCCCCGGAGGCCGTTGACGGGGGACCGATCGCGTTCGTGAGGGACGGCGACCGGATCCGACTGGACGTCTCGCAGGGGGCCCTCGAGCTGCTGGTGGACGAGTCCGAACTGCGGTCCCGGCGCGAGGGGTGGGAGCCCCTGCCGCCGCGATACACCCGCGGCGTCCTCGCCAAGTACTCGAAGTTGGTGCAGTCGGCGTCCACCGGGGCGATCTGCCGCTGACCCCGGATGGCACGACGACACCCGGCCGCGGTTCTCTCGCGACCGGGTGTCTACCGGCCTCCGGGTCAGGCTGGTGTAACCCGAACACATTGCCCTCGGTGTCGAGGAAGTAGCCCTGCCAGGCCATTCCCGGGAGCGCGTGCGTGTCCAGCGCCACGGTGCCCCCGGCCGACAGGATCATCCGGGCGGTGGCATCGAAGTCCTCGCACCCCACGGTGAGCACGGCGCCCCGGACCGGCGCCCCGGCCGCGGGCGGATCGCCGGTCCGCTGCTTGATCGCGCCGTTGATGCCGGGGGCGTCCTCGGGTCCGGTGGTCACCCCGAAGTAGGGGCTCCCGGCGTACTCGCTCCAGTCCTCGAACGTCCAGCCCAGCGCGTCACCGTAGAACGTGCAGGCCCGGGCCGGGTCGGAGGCGTGGATCTCGAAATGGACCGGTCGGGACATGGCGGTCTCCTCATCGGGTCGCGGAAACCCAGGATATCGCCGCGCGGAATCGTCCGGCAGTACTCAGTCCAGAACCGTGCCGTCATCGAGATGGGACAGCGACCCGCCCTCGGGGCGCTCGCCGGTCGCCAGGTACACGACCCGGTTGGCGATGCTCACGGTGTGGTCGCCGAAACGCTCGTAGTAACGGGCGAGTAGGGCCAGGTCCACGGCCGCCACCGAACCGTGCGGCCAGTCCTCGGCGGAGATCTGCTTCATGAGGTCCGCGTGGAGGCGGTCGACGGCGTCGTCCTCGGCGTCCAGGGTGCGGGCCCTGTCCGCATCCTTCTCGACGAGCAGGGCGGTGAGCTCGCGGGCCATCCGACCGTCGTGCTGCGACAGTTCCCGGATGAGCGGGACGAGCGGGGCGGGCACCACGGGGAGCGGGTGGCGTCGGCGGGCGACCCGCGCGATGTGGCCGGCCAGCGCGGCCATGCGGGTGAAGTGCTCGACGATGTAGATCCCCGAGACCACCTGACGTAGGTCGCCGGCCACCGGGGACTCGAGCAGGAGAAGCTCGAACGCGTGCTGCTCACTGGCCTCACGGAGATCCTCCAGTTCCGCGGCGCCGTCGATCACCTCGATGGCGGCGAGTTCGTCGCCGTCGAGCAGTGCCGCGGTGGCTCGGTCGAGCAGGCGGATGTTGGTCTCGCAGAAGCGAACCAGCTGGTCCGAGAATTCATCGAGCTTGGAATGGAAGACAGTGCGCATGACACGACTGTAGTGCCGGTGCGGTAACGGACGGCTTCCGTTCTCCCACTGTTCACCGCGCCGCCCTCCGGAAAGGGGGACCCGGCCCGGGAATGAATAGACAGAACGGTCCCCGACCAGGGTCGCCAGCGGCTGGGAGCGCCTGACCCGGGTCGTCATCCCCGCGGTCCGGCCGGCGATCCTGGGCGGCATCCGCCTCGCGCTCGGGACGGCCTGGATCGTGTTGGTGCCCGCGGAGATGCTCGGTGTGCGGTCCGGCCTGGGTTATCAGATCCTCAACGCCCGCGACCAGTTGGCCTACGACCAGGTCATGGCGGTGATCCTCGTGATCGGCATCCTCGGATTCGCGCTGGATGGGCTGTCACGGCTGGTTCTGCGCGACCGCGCCGCGCGCTGACGCTCGCGGCTGGCCCCGGCGGCCGGTGGTCGCGCAGCGCCCGGATCAGTTCGTCGTTCCTCGTGACCGACCGGCCCTGTGCTGCGGTCTAGGCCCTGCGCAGCTCGGAACGCAGGTGGTGGGTGAGGGGCTGGCCGACCGCTGCCATGGCGAACGTGGTGGTGATCCGGTCGTCGACGGTCTCGTAGCGGCGGTGCGTGGTGTCGACCTGCTTGGCGCTCGCACTGTTGTGCACGCGTGAGTGGAACTCCAGCACCAGGGCGTCCGCCTCGGCGACGAGCGTTCCCTCGCAGAGTTCGGTCTGCCCGGTGGGTTGGGACAGGACGAGCTCGGCCGTACCGTCACCCGGGACCCGGAGGTATCCGGTCTCGGTGTGCATGGGGGATCCGGTGGGGCTCCACGTGCGCTGCACGTAGTGCAGGAAGGGCTTGCCCACGTCGGTGAACGTGATCTCCTCGGTGTAGGTGAAGTCGTCGATCGTCGGGTACGAACCGGCCCCCTCGCCTCGCCAGGTGCCCAGCAGGGCGGCGACGGGGGTCAGGTTGGCGGCGGGCGTCGAGGCGGGATACATGGCGCGAGACTAGGCCATCGGTGCGCCGGCCGCGCGGGGTCAGCCATCCCAGACCGGTTCGCCGTGCTCGTCGAGCCGCAGGCCCTCGCTCGGACTGTGCTCGGTGATCTTTCCGGTGTGCATCAGGTGCCCCACGGGCAGACCGTGGACCGTGGCGACGACGTCGGCGACGATCCGACGATGGCAGCGCCACCACACCGACTCCGAGCACATGACCGCGACCTGTCGCGATCGGGCGTCGGCCACGACCCGATCGAGGGCGGCGCGGAATGCAGGGTCCCGGGTCCAGGCGCTGTAGGCGCGGAACGCCTCGACCCGCCACCAGGTGTCGGGGGAGGCCCGGCGCCGGTCGGCGGTGAGGCTGCGGCGGCCGCCGAGGTCCTCTTCCCAGCGGTAGTCGATCCCCGCCTCGCCGACGATCTCGGGCACCGCGCCCTTGGCAGCGGCGGAGTTCGCGCGGCTCCCGGGAAAGCGCCGGATGTCCACGAGGAGTTCGACGCCGGCGCCGGTGAGCAACCGTGCCAGCTCGTCGCGATCCAACCTGCCGTGCCCCACCGTGAACAGCATCAGTGGCCGGTGTCCTCTCCCGTCCTCGTTCGGGTCGCCCCGCCGTGGTCACCGCGCGCGCCCCCGGCGTCGGTGCCGGACCCGGCGTCGGAGTCGGCGTCCGCCCCGGCGTGCGACCCGGAGCTCCGTCGCGGGATCAGGTGCATGATCGCCACGACCACCGCGCCCACCGCGAGGCCGAAGACCAGTGCGCACGCCGTGTCGACGAGCCAGGCGAGTACCGCGCCGACGCCCGCGACGCCCGCCGCGGGCTCGGTCAGGACGTGTACGAGGTGGTACGGCCCCGTCACGCCGAGTTCGTCGAGCCCCACGAGGAGGATGTGGCCACCGACCCACAGCATGGCCAGCATGCCGACGAAGGAGATCACCTCGAGCACCGTCGGCATGGCCTTGACCAGACCGTGGCCGAACCGCTGCACACCCGGGGACTCCCTCCCCGCCAGGTGGAGGCCGACGTCGTCCATCTTCACGATCACCGCGACGACGCCGTAGACGAGCGCGGTGATGCCCAGCCCCACGACGACCAGGATGATCGCCCGGGACCAGAAGGACTCCGACGCGACCTCGTTGAGGGAGATCACCATGATCTCGGCGCTGAGGATGAAGTCGGTGGTCACGGCGCCGCGGACCATCTTCGCCTCGGCGTCCGGGCCCCGGTCCACGACGGGGGCGGCCTCCTCGTGGTGTCCGGAGACCCGCTCCCAAACCTTCTCCGCCCCCTCGAAGCAGAGGTAGAGCCCGCCCAGCATGAGGATCGGGGTGAGGATCCACGGCACGAACTGGCTGAGCAGGAGTGCGAAGACGATGATGATCGCCTTGTTGCCCAGTGACCCGATGGCGATCTTGCGGATCATGGGCAGTTCGCGGGACGGGTCGACGTCGCGGACGTACTGGGGGGTCACGGCGGTGTCGTCGACCACCACGCCGGCGGCCTTCACGCCGGCGCGGCCTGCGGCGGCGGCGACGTCGTCGGTACTGGCCGCTGCCATGCGCGCGAGCACCGCGACGTCATCGAGCAGGGCGGCGAGTCCACCGGCCATCACAGACCTCACTTCTCAACGGGCGGGGGGAACCCGCGGACGACAGGGCCGACCCCGGAGGGTCGGATCGTCACAGGGTAGCGCCGCGTCACTCGGTCGCGTCGAGGACCCAGCGCAGTGAGGAGACACCGGCGCGTCCCAATGCCCGTCCGAGTCCGCTGGATCCGAGCGGCCCGTCGGGGAGTTCGAGCATCGTCCGGGCCCACCCCGGCAGCGCCGCGACGGCTCCCTCCCGCAGCAGCGCGTAGGCGGGCCTGTCGGTCAGTCCCATCGGTGGTCCGTCGAGCAGGAAGTGGCGCGCGTCGAGCGCGGCGGGCGAGGCCTCGAGCTCCGGCCGGTACTCCTCCAACGCCGCGTCGAGGTCGCGCACGGTGAGGGGCACCTCCCCGGCGCCCATCATGAGCCCGGTTCTCGAGGCCTGTCGTACGTAGTCGTCTCGTTCGGCCGGCGTCAGCGGCTCGCGCCAGTAGAGGCGGTGGCATTCGAGGAAGCTCCAGATCTCGGCGACGTGGACCCAGCGCAGGAGGTGGGGGTCGCGGGCGTCGTAGGGGCGCCCCCGGTAGTCGGTGCCCAATACCGCGCGGTGCGCACCGTTGATCTCCCGGATGAGCCGGGAGGCGTCGGTGATCGTGCCGAAGGTCGTGGTGGCGATGAACTGCGAGGTGCGCTGGAGGCGCCCCCACGGGTCGCCGCGGTAGTCGCTGTGGTCGGCCACCCCGGCCATGGCCAGCGGGTGCAGGGACTGTAGGAGGAGTGCGGTGAGTCCGCCGGCGAACATGGAGGCGTCTCCGTTGACGCGGCAGATGGCGTCGTCGGGGGAGTTCCAGCGTTCGCCCTCGGAGTGCCAGATCTGCTGGCGTCTCGCGTCGGCGTCGTCACCCGCCACCCGGGAATGGACCACTAGGCCCACCCTGCGGCGGGCGCCGGTCAGGGCGCGGGACGCGGTCGTCGTCACCGTTGCCATGGTGGACACCCCGTCACGTGACGTGGTCGTCCGTGTCACCATACCCCTGGTACGGACGGGCCGCGCGGTATCGTCGCGACTGATGACCACGACGTCGACGTCCCTGTCCGGCCGCTCCCGTGTGCGCGGGGTGGCGGGCGTCGCCGCGGTCCTGGCCACGCTGGTCGCCATCAATCTCACCGCCAACCTGGCGGGTCTGCCCTTCCGCGAGTGGATCGTGCCGCTGGCCGTTCTCGTGCTGGTCGTGGTCGCCAAGGCGCGGTGGATGCGGTGGTCGGACCTGGGGCTGGCGGCGCGGCACATGCCCCGCGGGCTGGCGTACGGTCTCGCGGCGACGGTGCTGGTGGCGGCCGTGGTCACGGCCGGGTGCCTGATCCCGGCGACGAGCCCGTTCTTCCTGTCCGAGCGCTACTCGGACCTGCGCATGGCGGTGTTCTCGGCGCTCGTGCTGATCCCCCTGATGACGGTCCTGCCCGAGGAGCTCGCGTTCCGCGGGGTCCTGCAGGGGGCGCTCGAGCGGACCTTCGGCACCACGGGCGTGTTCGTGATCGGGTCATCGGCGTTCGGACTGTGGCACGTCACGTCGTCTCTCGGGCTCACGGCCGGCAACGCCGGCCTCGCACAGGTCTTCGGTACCGGTCTGGCGGGTCAGCTCGCGGGGATCGGCCTGGCGGTGACCGCGACCTCGGTGGCCGGGGCCGGGTTCATCTGGATCCGTCGCCGCAGCAGCAGCCTCCTGGCCCCGATCGGGTTGCACTGGGCGTTCAACGCCGTCGGGGCGCTCGCCGCAGCGCTCACGTGGCGCGCACTGGCCGGCTGATCACCGCCCACGTCGCCGCGACGACCAGGACGGCGCACGCCCCCATCACGACGAGCAGCGGGATCACCGAGTGCGGTCCGGCGAGTCCGGTGAGCGGGGAGACCACGGCGGCGAGTCCGAACTGGGCGGCGCCGAGGAGCGCCGATCCGGAGCCCGAGCGGCCCCGGGTGGCCTGCATGGACAGTGCCGCGGCGTTGGGCAGGACCAACCCGACGGACAGGGTGAGCAGGACGAACCCCACGGTGACCGGTGCCAACCCCAGGGTGCCGGCGGGGGAGAGGGCGACGACGACGACGAGGTGGACGATCGCCGTCACCATGCCCACCACGCCGGTGCGCATGATCTTCTCCGGGGCGAACCGGCCGATCAGCCGGGCGCCCGCGAGGTTCGAGACCAGGATCCCCAGCGCGTTGACGGTGAACGCCACCGAGTACGCGGTGGGGGACAGGCCCACCATGTCCTGGTAGATGAACGGGCTGGCGGAGATGTAGGCGAACAGGACGCCGAAGGTGAACACGAACACCGACACGCGCGCGATGAACGGGCCATGGGTGGCGACGCCCCGCATGTCCGACACGGTGGACAGCACGCTCCCGGTACGGCGGGACGCGGCCGGGAGCGACTCCGGCACGGCGACGAGGACCCCGACGACCGTGATGGCGGACAGGCCGGCCAGTAGCCAGAACACGCTCCGCCAGCCGCCGAACGGCACGACCGCGCCGCCGATGAGCGGTGCGATGACCGGGGCGACGGACTGGATCGCCATGAGGGTGGCGAACGCCTTGGCCACGCCCGCACCGCGCCCGACGTCCACCACGACGGCCTTGCTCAGGACGATCCCGGCCGCACCGGCGAAGCCCTGCGCGACGCGTCCGAGCACCAGGATCCAGATGGACGGGGCCAGCGCGCACACCACTGCCGCGAGTGCGGTGCCCACCGAGCCCAGGACGAGCAGCGTCCGCCGCCCCACCCGGTCGGAGAGGGGCCCGATCACGAGCTGCCCCGCCGCCAGCGAGACCATGAACGCCGTGAGGGTGAGCTGGGCGGTGGAGGCCGTGATCCGGAACTCCTCGACGATCAGCGGCAGCGCGGGCAAATAGGTGTCGGTCGCGAACGGCCCGATCGCCCCGGTGAGCGCGAGTGCGAGGAGCATCGTGGCGGGCACCGACGCGGTGGGTGTGGGTGTGGGGATCGGCGGTGCGGTGGGTGGTGTGGGGGGCGCGGCGGAGGGTCGTCGGCCGGCAGACCTCATTCACGCACCCCCGCGGCCTCGGCGGCACTGTCCGCCAGGCCGACCCCGGTGCCCTCGAAGATGTGGAAGGCCACGTCGGCTCCCCGAGCGATGAGTTCGTCCCTCTCGTCGTCGTACTGGGCGACCACCGCGACGGCGCCCTCGAAATCCCGCGTGTCCACCTGCTCGAGGGCGATGAGGTTCGAGCCGTGGAACGGCATGGCCAGCACGATGATGTCCACCTTCTCGTCGTTCACACAGCGGTCCCAGAAGTCGTCGTCGGTCGCGTCGGCCTCGATCACGTGCACATCCTGCTCGCGGAGCCTGGCGACCTTCACGGGGTCGTTCTCCACCCCGACGACCGTCAGACCGTACTCCTCGGTCAGACGGTCCCGCACCGCGCGGCCCACCCGGCCCACCCCCAGGACCAGCACCCGGGCGTGACCGATGTCGAGCGGGGCGTCCTCCGGGTGGGTGCGCTCGTCCCGCAGGGTGGGAACGAGCGAGGACAACCGCGCCACGAGCCGCGTCCCGCGGTGGTTGACCAGTGTCGAGATCACGAAGCTCGCGGCGACCGCGACCGACACCACCACGAGCCAGTCCTGCTCGACGAGACCCGCATCGACCCCGGTCGCGGTGACGATGAGCCCGAACTCCGAGAAGTTGGCCAGCGCGAGGCCCGCCAGGATCGAGGTCCGTTTGCGCAGCCCGAACGCTGCCAGCACGAGGGTGAACACGGCGGCCTCCAGGGGGAGCAACACCACGAGCAGGAGGCCCAGCAACAGGGTCTCCGGGGTGGGCGTGACGTGGAGGCCGATCGAGACGAAGAAACCCACGAGCAGGAGTTCACGCAGACCGAAGAGGGTCCGGGACAACTCGGCGGCACGCGGGTGCGAGGCGAGGAGGACTCCCACCACCATCGCCCCGAAGTCACCCTTGATGCCGACGCTCTCGAACAACCAGTACCCCGGCACCAGCGCCATGGTGATCCCGAACAACGCCTGCAGTTCGCCGTGACCCAGCCTGCTCCAGGCCCGGCGGACGAGCCACACCGCGGGGAGCAACAGTGGCAACGCCAACGCCCACGGGCTCGGCGGGGCGCCCGTCATCGCCGTGAGGAACGCGACCGCCACCACGTCCTGCAGGACGAGGATGCCGATCGCGACCCGACCGTAGAGGGTGTGGGAGTCGGACCGCACGTCGAGCACCTGGACGACGAAGACGGTACTGGAGAACGACAGCGCGAAGCCCAGCAGGGCCACCACCTGCCAGTCCGCCCCGGCTAGCAACCGCACCCCGATGATGGACAGCATCCCCAGGAAGCCGGCGGTCAATCCCGCGACCGCCAGGAGGTTGGCGGCCGTCGTGGCCAGGACCTCACGGCGCAGGAGCATCCGCACGTCCAGTTTGAGCCCGATGGTGAAGAGCAGGATCGTCACGCCGAGGTCGGCGAGTGAGTCCACCACGGGCAGGGCCTCGATGCCGGGCGCGTGGAGGATGAACCCCGAGGCCAGATAGCCGATGAGGGTGGGCAGGCGCATCATCCGGGCGACGAACCCGCACCCGAACACCACGACGAGGTAGATCGCGACGGTCTCCAACGGTGCTACTCGCCCGGCGCGGTGGTCGTCACCGCACCTCGACGACCGGCCGACCGTCCAGGAACGCGATCGTGCCGTTCTCGAACGCCGAGATCCACCCGCCGTCGGTCGTCGTCTCGTCCGAGACGGGGAAGCCCAGCTCACCGGCGGGGCCGCCCGCCTCGCGATAGGCGGCGAGGATCTCGCCCTGGACCACGAACGCGTTCCCGGACGGTGTGAGCACGATCGCCCCCCGCTCGAAGTCGGTGACCGAGCCGCCCTCCACAGCCGTCGGCGGCCCCGTCACCCGGCCGAGATCGCTCTGCTCGCCGCCGAGCTCGTTCCAGCGGTCCGCAACGGCCACCGGGATGTCGACGCCCGAGTCCGCGGGCCCCGGGACGGGGGTCGACCTCGTCGTCGTCGCCGTCTCCGTCGAGGACACCGGTGCGGCGGACTCACCGGCGCCGCCACCGTCGTCGGCGGAACAGGCGACCAGGCCGGTACCGAGGGCGACGGCGAGAGCGAGGGGGGCGAGGACACGCGTGATCCTGTCCATGCCGGAGATCCTAGCCGCCCGCCCACCGGGCCCACCCCGCCCACCGCCGCCGCCGATGCCGAACCGTGATGCCCGAGTCCTTTCCGGGGGGCGCCGGGCCGTGGAGACTGGGAGCGGGCGACCCGCCCGACCGGGCGAGCCCCGGGAGGAGGCCGCGATGGCCGTGATGACCACGTGTCTGTGGTTCGCCACCCAGGCGGAGGAGGCCGCCGAGTTCTACTGCTCGGTCTTCCCCGACTCGCGCGTGGTCGCCGTGGACACCAGCCCCGTCGACACCCCGGGACCGAAGGCGGGGGACGTGCTCACCGTGGAGTTCGAGCTCGACGGGCGGCCCTTCATCGCGCTCAACGGAGGCTCGGACCCCGAGTACACCGACGCGATCTCCCTGGAGATCCGGTGCGCCGACCAGGCGGAGATCGACCACTACTGGAACGGTCTGCTCGCGGGAGGGGGCCGTGAGGTGCAGTGCGGGTGGCTGATCGACCGCTTCGGAGTGCGGTGGCAGGTCGCGCCGCAGTCCCTCTACGATCTGTGGCGCGGCGAGGACCGGGAGTCGGCGGCGCGCGCGTTCGCGGTGATGATGGACATGGTGAAGCTGGACGTGGCGGCCATCGAGGCGGCGGCTGCGGGCACCGACGCCTGACTCGGACTCCCACTCGTCGGCCCTACGAAATCCGCTATTCGCATTCCGGATCCGCTACTCGATATGGAGTAGCGGATCCGGAAAACGAGTAGCGGATCTGCGGGAACGCGGGAACGCGGGCGGGTCAGAGGCCGGGGCGCTTGCCGATCGTCAGCGTGACCTCACCGGTGTGGGCGAAGAAGTCCTCGCCCTTGTCGTCCACCACGATGAAGGCGGGGAAGTCCTCGACGTCGATCTTCCACACCGCCTCCATCCCGAGCTCCTCGTACTCGAGGATCTCCACGTGCTTGATGCAGTCCTGCGCCAGGCGCGCGGCCGGACCACCGATCGAGCCCAGGTAGAACCCGCCGTGGGTCGCGCACGCGTCGGTGACCTGCTTGGAGCGGTTGCCCTTGGCGAGCATCACCATGGATCCGCCCGCCGCCTGGAACTGCTCGACGTAGGAGTCCATGCGGCCGGCGGTGGTGGGCCCGAACGACCCCGACGGCATGCCCTCCGGCGTCTTGGCCGGACCGGCGTAGTAGACGGGGTGGTCCTTGAGGTACTGCGGCATCTCCTCGCCGGCGTCGAGCCGCTCCTTGATCTTGGAGTGCGCGATGTCGCGGGCCACGACCAGCGGGCCGGTCAGGGACAGGCGGGTCTTGACCGGGTGTCTGCTCAGCTCGGCGAGGATCTCCGGCATCGGCTTGTTGAGGTCGATCCGCACCGCGGCGCCCTTGCCGGTGCCGGAGATGCCGTCGGTCGCGGCGTCGAGCTCCGCGTCCGTGGTGGTGGGCAGGAACCGGCCCGGGTCGAACTCGAGCTGCTCGAGGAACACGCCCTCCGGGGTGATCTTGGCCCTGGCCTGACGGTCCGCCGAGCAGGACACCGCGATCGCGACGGGCAGCGAGGCGCCGTGGCGGGGCAGGCGGACGACGCGGACATCGTGGCAGAAGTACTTGCCGCCGAACTGTGCGCCGATCCCGATCTGCTGGGTGAGCTCGAAGACCTTCTCCTCCAGCTCCACGTCGCGGAAACCGCGGCCCGTCATGGCCCCCTCGCGGGGGAGTTCGTCCAGGTAGTGCGCCGAGGCTAGCTTGGCGGTCTTGACCGCGAACTCGGCGGAGGTGCCGCCCACGACGATCGCCAGGTGGTACGGCGGGCACGCGGCGGTGCCGATGGAGCGGATCTTCTCCTCGATGAACTGCATCATCCGGTCGGGGTTCAGGATCGCCTTGGTCTCCTGGTACAGGAACGACTTGTTGGCCGACCCGCCGCCCTTCGCCATGAAGAGGAACTTGTAGGCGTTCTCGTCGCCCGGGGTGGTGTTGGCGCCGATCTCGATCTGCGCGGGCAGGTTGGACCCGGTGTTCTTCTCGTCCCACATGGTGAGGGGGGCGTTCTGCGAGTAGCGCAGGTTGAGCCGGGTGAAGGCGTCGTACACGCCGCGGGCGACGGCCTGCTCGTCCGGACCGGGCGTGAGAACGTGCTGACCGCGCTCACCCTTGACGATGGCCGTACCGGTGTCCTGGCACATCGGGAGCACCCCACCCGCGGCGATGTTGGCGTTTTTGAGCAGGTCCAGGGCGACGAACTTGTCGTTGTCACTGGCCTCGGGGTCGTCGAGGATCTTGGCGACCTGGGCCAGGTGGTCACTACGGAGGTAGTGGGAGATGTCGTGCATCGCCGTCTCGGTGAGCAGACGGATCGCCTCGGGATCCACCCGGAGGAACGTCAGGCCGTCAGGACCCTCGACCGTGGAGACGCCCTCGGTGGTGAGGAGGCGGTACTCGGTGGTGTCCTCCCCGACGGGAAGAAGGTCCTCGTAGAGGAAGTCGGCCATCAGGGGCTCCTGGTTCTGGAGGTGGACAAACTTCCCCCAGGATAGTGGCCGGGGTCACGGGGTCAGAATCGGGTGTGGAGGAGGGGGACGAACCGGTACCCGCCGTGCTCGGTCACGTCGATGCCGTCATCGGTACGGCGTACGCGGTGCATCACCCCGGCCCAGGGCGCCACCATGACCCCGTTCGCGGTGAGCTGCTCGACGAGCTCCGAGGGGAGGTCGTCGGCCATCGCGGAGACGAGGATGCGGTCGAACGGGGCGAGGGAGGGAAGTCCCAGTGTCCCGGGCTCGGCGGGGTGGACTCGCACCCACGGTTGACGTATCGCCGCCCGGGAGCGTTCGACCAGCTCGGGGACGAGTTCGACGGCGGACACGGAGGAATCCGGCCCCCCGAGTTCGCCGAGGATCGCCGAGGTCCACCCGCTGCCCGAGCCCACGTCGAGCACCCGCATCCCGGGGAACGGCTCGAGGAGCGAGAGCATCGCCGCGACCGTCGACGGCTGGGAGTTGGTCTGCCCGAACCCGATCGGTAGCGGGGCGTCGAGTTCGTGGTCGGCCACGACCTCCGGCGGGAGGAATCGGCGGCGATCCTGCGCGCGCATCGCCTCCGGGATGCTCGGGGTGCTCACCGCGAGACCTCCTCCCGCCGGGGCATGGCGGCGGGGCTGATCGCCCCGCCCTGGCTCTACGCCTCGCCGAGGACGCGCGTCTCGCCCTCGGGGTCGAGGTCGTCGATCTGGTCGTGGGGCTCCTCGGCGACGCCCTTGTCCTCGCGCTCCGCGGCGTCGACGTCGGGGCGCTCGGCTGACAGCTTCTCGTCGAGGGTGTCGTTCTCCTCGACGGGCTTCCACGACTCCGGCGCGTCGACGGTGAGGTCCTCACCGTCGGTCGAGATGGTGTCGGCGTCGAGACCCTCGCTGCCGTCGAGCGTGTTCTCGTCGTAGTCGCCGTCGGTGTCCTGGTCGTACTCGCGTTCGGTGCTCATACCGTCGATTGTGCGTCGTCCGCCGGCCCGTCGCATCCGGTCGCCCCGCACCCCGGGGGAGTCGGAGGGCCCCGGATTGTCCGGGCCGTGAGGCTGGCAATACTCTCGAAGTGAGGTAAGCCATACTTGAGACTTGCCCAGGAGCCGCGAGGGTGTTTAAGGTGAGCCTAACCTTCCGAACCAACCTTGGAGTGACATGAAGCGATTCCCCAAGATCGTCGCAGCGACGGCCGCCATCGCGCTGACCGGTGGCGCACTGACCGCCTGCGGGAGCTCGGATGCACAGTCCGCCGGAAACGAGGGTGAGGGGCCGACCCGCGTCGTGCTCACCAGCCACGCCGCTGCCGACACGCTGGATGAGCTCGATCTCGAGGATCGCGTCGTCGGCCTGGTCAAGACCGGGGTCTTCCCGGAGGCGCTGGACGCCTACGTGGGCGACGAGTACACGGACATCGGCAGCCTCAAGGAGCCGAAGATGGATGTGATCGCGGAACTGGGGCCCGACCTCATCCTGTTCGGCAACCGCACCCGCGCGATGGAGCCCGAGTTCGCCAAGATCTCCGACCAGGTGATCGCCGGTGATCCGGACACCGCCGAGACGATCGCCTCCAACCGCGCCAAGGTGGAGGAGATCGCCGCGCTGTTCGGGGCCGAGGACAAGGCCGCGGACGAGCTCGCCGAGATCGACGAGATGGTCACCGAGACCCGCGCCAAGGCCGAGGGCGCGGGTACGGCGCTGGTGCTCATGACCTCCGGTGGCAAGGTCACGGGGTACGGACCGGGTTCACGCTTCGACCTCATCTTCAACGAGCTCGGCATGACGCCCGCCGGTGAGCTCGAGTCCGAGGGCAGCCACGGCGCGCCGCTGAGCTGGGAGCAGATCGCCGAGCTGAACCCCGACCACGTTTTCGTCATCGACCGCGACGCCGCGATCGGTGCGGAGGGCGAGGCGGCCACCGCCCTGCTCGACAACCCGCTGTTCAACCGGACCAACGCCGCGACCAACGACAACGTCCACTTCCTGGACGGCCAGAACTGGTACCTCGTCGGGGGCGGCATCGGCGTCCTCGAGTCGATGATCGACGAGATCGACTCCGCCGTCTCCTGACGGTGGGAGTCCACTTCTCATGACGACCACCCTGGTCGAGCGCCGACCGCAGCGTCACTCGCTGTGGCCGGCGCTCGGCGTCGTCGCGCTCGTGCTCTCGCTCGTCGCGAGCGTGTTCGTGGGCGCGGCCGACATCACCGTGTGGGACGCGCTCACCGGAGGGCTCACCGAGGCGCACCGTGTCTACCTCGTGGAGGCCCGTCTGCCCCGCACCGCCGCCGCCGCCCTCGCGGGGGCGTCCCTGGCGATCGCCGGTCTGCTCATGCAGTTGCTCACCCGCAACCGCTTCGTCGAACCGTCGACCGCGGGGACCGTCGAATCGGCGGGGCTGGGACTCGTGGTGGTGGCGATCATCGCGCCGGGCGCCCCGATCGTGGCCAAGATGCTCGTGGCCATGGTGTTCGCGCTCGCCGGGACCGCCCTGTTCCTCGCCTGCATCCGTCGCGTCCCCGTGTCGGACTCGTTCGTGGTGCCCCTCATCGGCATCATGCTCGGCTCCGTGATCGGGGCGGTCGCAGCCTTTCTGGCCCTGTCGCGTGACCTTCTCCAGATGCTCAACTCGTGGATGCTCGCCGACTTCTCGGCGGTCCTGGCCGGGCGGTACGAGCTGCTGTGGCTGGTGGCGGTCCTCGGTGTCCTCGCCTACATCGCCGCCGACCGCTTCACCGTGGCGGGCCTGGGTGAGGACGTCTCGACCGGTCTCGGGCTCGACCACAAGACCGTCGTCGCCGCCGGGATGGCGATCGTGGCGGCGGTCGCCGCCGTCGTCGTCGTCACCGTCGGTGCCCTCCCGCTCCTCGGGCTCGTCGTTCCCAACGTCGTCTCACGCCTGGTGGGAGACGACGCCCGCCGGGGCTTGCCTCTCGTGGCACTGCTCGGGGCGGTCACCGTCCTGATCTGCGACATGGTGGGCCGGTCGCTGCCCGGGCTGTTCGCCGGCGGCGCCCCCGGTGCCGGCGAGATCCCCGTCGGGACGATCGTCGGGATCCTCGGCGGCGCCGTGTTCCTGGCCATGATGCTGAGAGGGGTGCGCAATGCCTGAGACCGCCATCCTCGTCGCACCGCCGGAGAGCCTCACCCGGGGACGGACGAGAGCGGAGGCCGACCACCGGCGACGGTGGATCGTGACCCTCGTGTGTGCTGTCGCGGCCGTTGCGGCACTGGCCGCTCTCGTCCTCTCCGGGCTGCCGGACACCGTCGGTTCCAGGGCGTGGTCCTACTCGCTCGACCGACTGTCGCGCCACGCGGTGGCGATCGTCCTGGTCTCGGTCGCGGTCGGGGTCTCGACGGTGATCTTCCAGACCGTCACCGGCAACCGGATCCTCACGCCGGCGCTGATGGGTTTCGACTCGCTGTACCTGCTCATCCAGACCCTGCTCGTGTTCTTCATGATCCCGCGCGATGCCGCCGTCATCGGGGGCCTGACGAGCGGCGGTCTCTCCGGGTTCCTCGGTCAGACGGCGATCATGGTGGTCGCGTCGACCTCGCTCTACCTGTGGCTGCTCGGGGGTCGGAGAACCGATATCCACCTGCTGCTGCTGGTGGGTGTGGTGTTCGGCGTGTTCTTCCGCTCCGCCTCCTCGTTCTTCCAGCGCCTGCTGGACCCGGCGGCCTACCTGCAGGTCCAGGACGCCATGTTCGCGAGTTTCCGAGGGGTCCAACTCGACGTCCTGGTGGCGTGCGGGGTCATCGTCGTGGGTGGACTCGTCGCCGTGGCGATCCTCGGTCGTCGACTCGACGTGATGCTGCTGGGGCGCGATCCCGCCGTCGCGCTCGGTGTCAACCACCGTCGGGTCACCATCGTGGTCCTGGTGGTGGTCTCCTTCCTGGTGTCCGCCTCCACGGCCCTGATCGGGCCGGTGATGTTCTTCGGCCTCATCGTCGCCAACGCGGCGTACGCCCTGCTCGGCACCACCCTGCACCGGTTCACCCTGCCGGTGGCCTCGCTGCTGGGCGTGATCGCCCTGGCGGGGGGCGAGATGGTCCTCGGCGCCCTCGGTGTCGAGTCCGCCCTGAGCATCGTCATCGAGTTCGCCGGTGGCCTGCTGTTCCTGTTCCTGCTCCTGACCAACCGCGCACGCTGAAAGAGAGGCACATCATGTCCCTTCTCCCGTTCCGACGCCGCGACGACCGATCCGGTGAGAACCGGTGGTCGGCCGGTTGCGGCATCGAGGCGCGGTCGGTGTGTTCGTCCTACGGCGACACCCGGGTCCTGCACGACGTGACGGCGTGCTTCGCGCACGGTGGCGTGACGTCTCTCATCGGGCCCAACGGCGCAGGAAAGTCGACACTGCTGGGGGTCATGAGCCGACTCCAGGCTGCGGATTCCGGAACGGTGCTCGTCGACGGCGTCGACGTGTCGGTCAACGGTGGGCGTGAGCTGGCCCGCCGTCTCGCGGTGCTCCGCCAGGAGAACGCCGTCTCCATCCGGCTCACCGTGCGGGAGCTCGTCGGATTCGGCAGGTTCCCGCACAACGGTGGCCGGCCCGGACCGGACGACGCCGAGCACGTCGACTACGCCCTGGGGGCGATGGAACTCGAGGACCTCGCCGACCGGTATCTCGACGAGTTGTCCGGTGGCCAGCGCCAGCGGGCGCACATCGCGATGGTCTTGGCGCAGGACACGGACTATGTCCTGCTGGACGAGCCTCTGAACAACCTTGACCTCCGGCACGCCACCTCGATCATGCGGTTGCTGCGTCGCACCGCCGCGGAGCGGGGCAAGACCATCGTGCTCGTCATCCACGACATCAACATCGCCGCCGCGTACTCGGACCGGATCATCGCCATGAAGGACGGGCGGATCGTCTCCGACGGCACCCCGGCCGAGATCATGCGCACCGATGTCCTCAAGGATGTCTACGACATGGAGATGCAGGTCGCCGAGGTCGCCGGGCGGTACGTGGCCCTGTACTTCGACGGGGAGGACGAGTTGGAGGAGTGTGGCGCGGCGTTGTCCACCGCCTGATCCCGCGGCCTGAGCCCACCGCGTGAGCCGCCGCGGCCTGATCCGGTCACACGGTGCCTGGCGACCGGTGGGATGACGCCGCAGTCCGGTTAGAGTGTCGTACTCGCATGGGGTGGGTAGTCCCACGCCTGACCGGAGAGGAGACCTCGCATGGCGCCGCTGTCGGTCGTCACCATAGTCCTCGCAGGTGGAGCCGGTTCCCGGCTCCGTGCGCTCACCCGGGACCGGGCCAAGCCGGCCGTTCCCTACGGGGCCGGGTACCAGCTGGTGGACTTCTCCCTGAGCAACGCCGCCAACTCGGGCCTGAGGGATGTCTGGGTGGTGCAGCAGTTCCATCCGGTGTCCCTGGGGTCCCATCTGCGGAGCGGCCGCCCGTGGGATCTCGACCGACTCGACGGCGGTCTGCTGGTGCTGCACCCGTCGCAGGGCACGGGCCGGGACGGTTTCCACTCGGGGACCGCGGACGCACTGTGGAAGCAGATCGAGCCCCTGCGCGAGGCGGCCCCGGACGTCACGGTCGTGGTCAGTGCGGACGCGGTGTACCGCCTCGACTACGACGAACTGGTCCGCGATCACCTGGACTCGTTCGCCGAGCTCACGATGGTCACCACTCGCGTGGCCCCCGAGGACGCCTCCCGCTACGGAGTGGTCCGGGTGGGCGAGGACAGGGCCGTCACCGAGTACCGCTACAAGCCGGACGATCCGGACGGCGACCTGATCTGCGCGGAGATCTTCGTCTTCAACACGACCGCCCTCATTAGCTACCTCGAGCGGGCCCACGAGGACGTCGTCACCGCCGGCGGCGCCGGGGACCTGGGCGACATCGGGGACAACATCCTGCCCGCCATGGTCGGGGCGGGGCACGCCCGGGAGTGGCGGCACGAGGGGTACTGGCGGGATGTGGGGACCGTCGAGTCCTACTGGGCCGGCCACATGGACCTCCTCGGCGACTCCCCGGTCCACGAGCTGGACGTCCCGGGGTGGTCGCTGCGCACCGCGTCGGCGTTCAGCGGTCCCGCCCGCACCGGGGAGGCGGCGCAGGTCGTCGGGTCACTCCTCGGCCACGGCGCGGTGGTCCACGGGACGGTCGAGCATTCCGTCGTGGGGCCCGGGGCGGTCATCGAGGCGGGCGCCAGGGTCCGGGACAGCGTCATCCTGCCGGGTGCCGTGGTCCGGTCCGGTGCGCACGTGGAGACCGCGGTCGTCGATGCCGACGTGGAGGTCCCCGCCGACGCGAGGATCGGCGAACGGCAGCCCGGTGCGACCGAGTCGACGGTGCGCGTCGCGCTGTTGGGCAGCGCCCCGGACGGACCCCGTCTGGCCGGGTTCGCGCTCGCCGCCGGGACGCTGGACCCACCCGATGACGACGACGAGGACCGCAGCGTCTGATCTGGTAGCGCTGGCCCACCCGTCGGAACCGGTCGTGGGTCGGCCACCCGGGCCGGGTTCCGGGGCTAGGCTCGGCCCCATGCGATTCGGACTGTTCCTGCCCCAGGGTTGGCGCCTCGACCTGGTCGACGTGCCGGCCGCCCGTCACTGGCCGGTCATCTCCGACCTGGCCGCCCGCGCGGACGCCGGGCCGTGGGAGTCGGTGTGGGTGTACGACCACATGCACACCGCGCCCCTCACCTCGACCGAGGCGACTCACGAGGCATGGAGTCTGATGTCGGCGCTCGGTGCGACCACCTCCCGGGTCCGACTGGGTCAGATGTGCACGTGCCTCGGATACCGCAACCCGGCCCTGCTGGCGAAGATCGCCGCGACGGTCGACCACATCTCCGGCGGCCGGGTGGAGATGGGGATCGGCGCGGGCTGGTACGAGCACGAATGGCGGGCGTACGGTTACGGATTCCCCTCCGCGGGTGATCGGTTGGCCATGCTCGACGAGGGCCTGCGCATCCTGTCCGAGGCGTGGTCCGACGGTGTGGTCTCACTCGACGGCGAGCACTACCGGGTCGACGGGGCGATCGTGCAGCCGACGCCTCTGCAGGAGAGTGGCATACCCCTGTGGATCGCGGGCGGGGGCGAGCGCAAGACCCTCCGCACCGCCGCGAGGTACGCGGATTACACCAACTTCGACGGCACCGCCGAGGGCTTCGACCACAAGTCGAAGGTGCTGTTCGGGCACTGTCGGGACGTCGGTCGTGACCCGGCGGAGATCACCCGGACCGCGAACTACAACGTGGCGATCGGGGAGACCGAGAAGGACGTCGCGGATCGGCTGGCGTACCTGAAGGGCCGGATGGCGACGCACGTCGGTGAGGACGAGGCAGAGCTCCAGCTCGGCGCGTACCGCGGGCTCCCGGCGGTGGGGACGCCGGAGCAGATCGTCGAGAAGCTGACCGAGCTCGAGGCGTTGGGAATGGAGTACGGCATCTTCTACTTCCCCGAGATCGCCACCGACACCTCCGGACTCGAGTTGTTCGAGCGCGAGGTCATCCCGGCCCTGTCCTGAAACCGCCGGGGTGTGTCACCGCACCGCGACGTCCGGAACTACGAGAGCAGGGGTCAGTGACGAGGAACGTCGAGTACGAGGAGCGTCCGGCCGAGGCGGTCCTCGACCACATCACGCCGGGAATGCACGTCATCGTGCCCATCCAGAACGCCGCCCCGCCCGCGCTGCTGCGGGCGCTGGACGCCGGGGCCGCCGGACTGGACGACGTGACGGTCCACCACATGGATCCCTGGGAGTCGCTGCCGTTCATGGAGGGGGCCTACCCGGGCAGGCTCCGGCACGTCGACTACTTCCTGGGTCGCGGGTCGCGGGAGAACTTCCATCGGGGCCACTGCGACCTCATCCCCGTCGATTTCGCGCAGGTGCCGGCCACGCTGCGTGAGTTCTCGCCCCCCGGCTTGGCGATCGCCACGGTGTCGGAGATCGACGAGCACGGTTTCTTCTCGATGGGCACGAACGCCGACTACGTGGCCTCGTTCATCGGCCAGGTGCCGTTCTTCGTCGAGGTCAACTCGCACATGCCCCGCACCTTCGGGCGCAACCACATCCACATCTCCCAGGTGGTGGGCGTGACCCGTAACGACACCCCGATGATCACCATGGAGGCGCCGCCACCGGGGGAGACGGACAACGCGATCGCGGACGTCATCGCCGACCGTGTCCCCGACGGGGCCTGTCTCCAACTCGGGGTCGGCAGGCTACCCAACGCGTTCCTGTCCCGACTGACGGATCACCGTCATCTGGGGATCCACACCGAGGCGTTGTCCGACGGGGTGATGGACCTCGTCGAGGCAGGGGTGATCGACGGGTCGCGCAAGACGGGGCGGCCGTTCAAGCACGTCACCACCTTCGCACTCGGGTCGCAGCGACTCATGGACTGGCTCCACAACAACCCGTCGGTGGCGATGCTCCCCGTGGACATCGTCAACGACCCGAGGGTGATCGGCCAGGAGCACAATCTCTACTCGATCAACGCGACCAGCGAGGTGGACCTGTTCGGGCAGGCGGCCTCGGAGACCATCGGCGGCCGGTACTGGTCGGGTGCCGGGGGACAGGCGGATTTCGCCCGGGGCTGCACCTTCTCCCCGGGAGGCCACGGGTTTATCGTCACCCCGTCGCAGACCTCCGGGGGCGTCAGCAGGATCTCCCTGTCGCTCACGCCCGGCAGTCCGGTCACCACCCACAAGAACATCATCGAGAACGTCGTCACCGAGTTCGGTATCGCGGAGCTGAGGGGCAAATCGGTGGCCGGGCGGGCGGCGGCGCTGATCGCTGTGGCGCACCCGGATCACCGGGAGCGGCTCAGCCGGGAGGCGCGGGAGGCGGGACTGCTCCCGCGGGCTCACCACTAGCGGTCACCGCGCGCCGGGCCGGTGCCGCGGGCGCCGAGCCAATACCGCCACGGGCGCGACCGGTGGCACCCGTCTGGGGGTGGGGTTACGTTCCAGACGCAACCCGACCCCTGAAAGGGAGGCAGCTGTGGACCCCATCATCTGGATCATCATCGGGGTGATCGCGCTGATCATCGTGATCGCGCTCATCGCGATGGCCGTCAAGAGCAGCAACCGGAAGAAGCTCACCGAGGCCGCGGAACTGCGGCGCAGCGCACGAGAACGCGAGCAGCAGCTCGAGCAGCAGGACGCGGTCGTCCGCGAGCAGGAGCACCGGGCGGGTGCAGCCGAGCAGGAGGCCCGTGCGAAGGCCGCCGAGGCCGACAAGCTCCGGGTGGAGGCCGAGCGGCAGCGCGGCACCGTCGACGAGCAGAAGCACGATGTCCGGCGGATGGAACAGACCGCCGAGAAGCTCGATCCCAAGGGCCGTGCTGATGACCTCGACCGCGGTCGCGACCACGGCGATCGGGGTCTCACGCACGATCGCGACCACGGTGGCGATCGGGGTCTCACGCACGATCGCGACCATGGCGGCGACCTGAGCCATGATCGCGACCGCGGTCACGATCACGACCGCGGTGCGTTGCGCGGTGACCGGGTCTCCGACGAGGGGCGTGGCCGTGGCACCGATCACGGAGGGATGGCCACCGGGACCGGTATGGGCTCGTCCGCCACTTCCGGGTCCGGTAACGACTCCGGTGACCGGGGCCGCCACGGAGCGGGTGCCGCGGCCGCGGGAGCATCCGGAGTCGGCGCGGGTGACGCCGGCGGGCGCCACGCCCGGACCGACGATGTCCCCGGTGGTTCTGATCCGCAGGCGAGGTCGGGGCACCGGACCGGGACGCCCGGCGACACCGTCGATCCGGACCGTCATCCTGACGACAAGCCGGGCATCGTGGACAAGATGCTGGGCCGGACCCGCGGGGATGAACCCCGCCACTGACCGGAGGAGGCCTCGCGCCTCGCAGCGGCCGCATCGATGAGGGGCCCGTGGGAGGAAGTTCTCCCTCGGGCCCTTCGTGTTGACCCCGTCGGCAGTGCGTCAGGCCGAGACGGCCACGGATCGACCGTTGAGCCCGTGAGCGCCGAACAACGGGCCGTACAGGATTCCGGCGATCAGGGCACCGACGACCGGTGCCACCCAGAACAGCCACAGCTGGCCCGGTGCGCCGCCCCCGTTGAAGAACGCCACGGCCGTCGACCGTGCCGGGTTCACCGATGTGTTGGTGATCGGGATGGAAATGAGGTGGATGAGCGTCAGTGTGAGGCCGATGGCCGCGGGCGCGAAGCCGGCGGGGGCCCGGTGATCGGTGGCGCCGAGGATGACCCACACGAAGAGGGCCGTGAGCACGATCTCGATGAGCAGCGCCGAGAGCAGGCCGTAGCCGTCGGGCGAGTTGGCCCCGTAGCCGTTGGCGGCCATGCTGCCGGTGGCCTCGAATCCGTCTTTTCCGCTCGCCACGACGAGGATCAGCGCGCCCGCGACCAGACCCCCGACGACCTAACTGACGATGTAGACGGGCACTTTCGCCCAGGGAAGTCGGCCCGCGACCGCGGCGCCGATGGTCACGGCGGGGTTGAAGTGACCGCCCGAGATGTGGCCGAACGCGTACGCGCCGTGAGGACGGTCAGTCCGAACGCGATCGCGACCCCGAGGTATCCCACGCCGACGGGGACGTCGCCGGTATCGGCGGTGGCGATCTGGACGGCCGCGAACACGGCGGTGCCGCAACCGCCGAGGACGAGCCAGAAGGTGCCGATCAGCTCGGCGGCGATGACCGCGGTGGTGGCCGGGGCGGTAGACGGGGTTGCCGGGGACGAATCAGACATGAGGTGACCTCCGGTCCTGGCCTCCGTGCGAACGGAGGAGCGGGAACTCCGGGCGTGGGTCCCTGCGCGCTACGCTAGCGCGCTCTATCGGCCCCAGAGAGGTTTCCGCCAGCCGGTGTGTGGCAGGGCCGTAAGGCGGCCCGAGGGGATCAGGGTGCCAAGAGGTGAGGAAGCGCCTGCCCTGCGGTGGCCCGGACGTGAACCGAGACCTCGGAGCCGAGTCTCGAGGGGCCCGGGTTCACCTCGACCACCGGGATCCGGGCGTCGGCGGCGAGTCCGGGTAGTGACGCCGCGGGGTGGACCAGGCCGGAGGTGCCGACGACGAGCACCGCCGCGGCCGAGGTGACCGCGTCGACTGCCGCGTCCCAGGGCCGGCCCGGGAGCATCTCGCCGAACCACACGACGCCCGGTCGGGCGCGCCCGCCACACCGGTCGCAGCTCGGCGGGGTGAGGCGGTCGACGGGCTCGGCGGGAGGAGGGCCGACCTCCATCGGAGCGTCGCAGGTGTCGCAGCGGTGGGCGAACAGACTCCCGTGAACGTGGTGCACCCGGCTCGATCCGGCGCGCTCGTGGAGGTCGTCGACGTTCTGCGTGACCACCACGACGTCACGGTGGGCCTGGGCGCGGGCCACCGCGACGTGCCCGGCATTCGGCTCCGCGCCGGAGACCAGGCGCTCGCGCCAGCGGTACCAGGCCCAAACGGTGTCCCGGTCGCGTGCCCAGGCCTCCGGCGTGGCCAGTGCGGACGGGTCGTACCGCTCCCACAGGCCGGTCTGGGCGTCGCGGAAGGTGGGCACACCACTCTCGGCGCTCATCCCGGCGCCACTGAGAACGACCAGAGGCCCGTCGCCGGCGAGGGCGAGACGGGCCTCGGTCAGGTCCTGGTCGGCGACGGGGTGGGGCCCGCTACCGTCGGCGGTCACCGGACGAACGCGGTCCCCACGGTGGGGAAGGCGACGCAGTTGGCGGTCCCGCCCTCCTCCAGGTTCGTGGTGACGCCACCCTGCAGGAGCATGAGGACCTGGCCCGGGCCCGTGTCGGCGACCCCGTTGACGGTGGCGGGGCCACCCTCGTTGAGGCCGTTGTACCCGAGGACGGTGGTACCGCGACGACCGTTGTTGACGTTGATCCAGTCGACGGTCATGGGCTGGGCCTGCTGGGCCGCGACACCCTCGGTGCCCAGGGCGGTGAAGATGAAACCGAGATGGCCGGGGGCGATGCCGGGCAGCGGCAGATCGGCCGGGCCGGGCACGGCGGTCGCGGCACCGACGGCGGTCTGCTCACCGCCGATGCACTGCTGCATGATCGTGGGGTAGGCGAACTGTGCGATGACCGGGCCGTTCTCGGGAATCGGGGTGCCGGGTTCGCCGGTGCCACGGAAGAACCCGACGGCGCGGGCGATGGTGCCCCGGGTCTCCTCGGGGATCCACTGCTGCTCGGCGAGGTTCTCGATCGCCTGGAGCACGGGCTCGGTCGGGCGCCCCAGTTCGTCGAGCGACTGCGCGCTGGCGGTGGCGGGTGCGGCGAGACCGACCGCGACGGCGGCGACGGCCCCGAGACCGATGGTCCGGAACGAGGTCCTGAGCGAGTGGCGGATCACTGGCGAGTCCATTCTTCGGATGGGCGGGCGGACCGGCGGACGGGCCGACCGGTCGACCGCTAGATATTCTCATAAGTGTCCCGAGTCACGGGCACCGGGAGTCGGGCAGACGCGCGTTCTGGTGCTGATGTTACAGAAGTTATACGTGATGTAAATAACACACAGGGCGTCCGCACTGTCGGGGTGGTCTCAGGATGGGGGAATCGTCCGGATCAGCGGGTAAAGTGGATCCGCACGCGCGCTCGACCGGACGCGCCTGTGGATCGCGGCTGACTAGCGCCGTCGATTCCCACCACCAGCCCGGCGGCCCACGAGCCGCCCCGGGCGCCCGTAAGCCTCCGAGGGAGAACCCAGCGTATGGCCTTGACCGAGTTCCGCAACGTCGCAATCGTCGCCCACGTCGACCACGGGAAGACGACACTCGTCGACGCGATGCTGCGCCAGTCCGGCGCGTTCGACGAACGCGCGGAGCTCGTGGACCGGGTCATGGACTCGGGCGACCTCGAGCGTGAGAAGGGCATCACGATCCTCGCCAAGAACACCTCCGTGCGACGACACGGCGCGGGTGCGGGTGGCGCCGACCTCGTCTTCAACATCATCGACACCCCGGGCCACGCGGACTTCGGCGGCGAGGTCGAGCGTGGCCTGAACATGGTGGACGGCGTCGTCCTGCTCATCGACTCCTCCGAGGG
The DNA here is from genome assembly GCF_032905965.1 of Dietzia sp. IN118. Classification (NCBI taxonomy): domain Bacteria; kingdom Bacillati; phylum Actinomycetota; class Actinomycetes; order Mycobacteriales; family Dietziaceae; genus Dietzia; species Dietzia sp. IN118. Next base: position 1,328,815 of record NZ_JAUMSR010000001.1, read on the forward strand.
GCCGCTGCCGCAGACCCGCTTCGTGTTGCGCAAGGCGCTCGCCGCCTCCCTGCCGGTCATCATCGTCGTCAACAAGACCGACCGGCCGGACGCCCGGATCGACGAGGTCGTCGAGGAGGCCCAGGACCTGCTCCTCGATCTCGCGGCCGATCTGGAGGACCCCGCCGCCCAGGCCGCCGCCGAGCACGCGCTCGAGCTGCCCGTGGTCTTCGCCTCCGGCCGCGCCGGCAAGGCGTCCACCACCCAGCCGGCCAACGGCCAGGAGCCGGAGGGGGAGAACCTCGACGAGCTGTTCGCGCTCCTCTACGACGTGATCCCCGCCCCCCGCGGAGACGCCGACGCCCCGCTTCAGGCCCACGTCACCAACCTGGACGCCTCCAACTTCCTCGGCCGTATCGGTCTGGTGCGCATCCACAACGGCCGGCTGCGCAAGGGGCAGCAGGTCGCGTGGATCCACAACCTGCCGGGCGGCGAGCAGGAGACCAAGTCCGTCAAGATCTCGGAGCTGCTCAAGACCGACGGTGTCGAGCGGGTGCCCACCGAGGAGGCCGTCGCCGGCGACATCGTCGCGGTCGCCGGTATCAGCGACATCATGATCGGTGACACGCTGGCGGATCCGGAGAACCCGGTCGCCCTCCCGGCCATCACGGTCGACGAGCCCGCCATCTCCATGACCATCGGCGTCAACACCTCGCCCCTGGCCGGCCGGAACGGCGGCAAGAAGCTCACCGCGCGCATGGTCAAGGCGCGCCTCGACCAGGAGCTCGTGGGCAACGTCTCACTCAAGGTGCTCGACACCGAGCGGCCCGACGACTGGGAGGTGCAGGGTCGTGGCGAGATGGCGCTGTCCATCCTCGTCGAGACCATGCGCCGCGAGGGGTTCGAGCTCACCGTCGGCAAGCCGCAGGTGGTCACCAAGACGATCGACGGCAAGCTCCACGAGCCGTTCGAGCACATGACCATCGACGTCCCCGAGGAGCACCTCGGCGCGGTCACCCAGCTCATGGCCGCCCGCAAGGGCCGCATGGAGCAGATGAGCAATCACGGCTCCGGCTGGGTGCGCATGGAGTTCACCGTCCCCGCGCGCGGCCTCATCGGTTTCCGGACCACCTTCATGACCGATACCCGGGGTGCGGGGATCGCCAACTCGTACTCCGCCGGGTACGAGCCGTGGGCCGGGGAGATCCGGGCCCGGCACACCGGTTCGCTGGTCGCGGACCGTGCGGGCAAGGCGACCACGTTCGCGCTGCTCGGGTTGGCCGACCGCGGTGACTTCTTCATCGAGCCCGGCTCCGAGGTCTACGAGGGTGTCGTCGTGGGGGAGAACCCGCGCTCGGAGGACATGGACGTCAACATCACCAAGGAGAAGAAGCTCACGAACATGCGTGCGGCCTCCTCCGACGCCACCGAGACGCTGTCCAAGCACAAGAACCTCTCCCTCGAGGAGGCCATGGAGTTCTGTGCCGTCGACGAGTGTGTCGAGGTGGCCCCCGAGGTGGTCCGTGTGCGCAAGGTCCTGCTCACCGCCAACGAGCGGGCCAAGGCCCGCAGCCGGTCCAAGTCGCGCGACCAGCAGACGGTCGGCTAGACCGGAAACAGATGACGACGAGGGGGGCGTCGGTGCGCCGGCGGGGTGCCGCCGCGGTGTGCGCCGCGCTGGCCCTCGTCGTCGTCACCGGGTGCGTCGCCGACCCGCCCCCACCGGCGGTGGTGGGCGAGGAGCGCACCGACGGCGCGTCGGTCACCCTCACGGAGGACGGTCTCCTGCTCGCGCTGAACCGGGTGGACCCGGGGTTCAACCCGCACCTCCTGGCCGACCAGGGGGTGGACACCGACCTCGTGGCCTCGCTGCTGCTGCCCAGCGCGTTCGACCCGGGCCCCGGTGGCGAACAGACGCTCAACCGGGATCTCCTGGTCTCCGCCGCGCGGGTCCCCGGGGCCCCCTCGACCATCCGGTACACGATCGATCAGCAGGCGCAGTGGTCTGACGGTGTCCCCGTCGCGGCGGAGGACTTCGAGTACCTCTGGCGGCAGATGACCACCCAGCCCGGCGTGGTCGATCCGGCCGGGTACGAGAGGATCGTGGAGGTCCGTTCCGGTGCGGGCGGCAAGGTCGTCGACGTGGAGTTCGACGTCGTGCCGGAGCACTGGCGGGGCCTGTTCACCCACCTCCTCCCCGCGCACATCCTCAAGGGTGCGCCCGACGGGTTCCAGGGCTCGATGCAGTTCCTGCCCGTGACGAGCGCGGGTCCGTTCATGATCCGCACGGCCGACATCGGCCGGGGGCAGATCGAATTCGTGCGCAACGACCGGTACTGGGCCCGCGCGCCCGAGGTCGACCAGATCGTCGTGCGACGCGCCACCGGAGCCGGCCAGCTCGGCGAGGCGCTGAGGGGCGGTCCCGGGGTGATGGCGATCGTCTCGGCGAACCCGGTGGCGGCAGACGTGGCCGCCACGGTCCCGGGAGTGACCACCGCGCCCCTGGAGAGCGCGGCCCAGCTCGAACTCGGGCTGAACACGGTCGCGCCGGCGGTGGCCGATCCGGCGGTCCGTCGCGCGGTGGCCGCGGCGATCGACCCCGAGGTGGTCGGGCGCATCGTCACGCGGGAGGCCGATCCGTCCGTGTCATCCTTCCCGTTCCCGGCGGGATCGGCCGACACCGTCACCGCTGACGCGGACGCCGTCGAGCGCGCGCTGGGCGACGCCGGCTTCACCCGCACGGGCACGCGGTGGCGACGTGACGGGGCCCCGCTCGCCGTGACCCTGGGGGTCGAGGGTGCGGACGAGCGGGCCGTGACCGCTGCCTACACCGTCGCCGACCAACTGCGCTCTGCCGGGATCGGCGCCCGGGTGTGGGAGCTGGACGCGACCGCCCTGTACGCGGACGCCCTCCCGCACGGGCTCGTCGACGGCGTTGTGGGCTGGCAGCGGACCGACGGACGGCCCGAGGTCGCCGCGGTGTCGCGCTTCGCCTGCGCGACCCCCCCGGCCGCCACCGGGACGACGACCGCGGCCCCGTCCCGCACGCCGACGACCGTGTCGAGCCTCATCCCGCCCGACCCGGACACGGGGGAGACCCCCGATCGACGGACGAGTGCCACCTCCACCGTCACCACGACGCCCACCACCCCCTCGCGCACACTCGGCCGCGGCGCGGCCGCGCGGGCCGGTGACGTCACCGGAGTCTGCGACCCCGAGCTCAACCGGGCGCTCGGCGTGGCGGAGCCGGGGGGGTCGTCCGGTCAGGGCGCCCCGCCCGCCCCGGGTGCCGTGGTCGATCTCGCCGCCGCGGGCGACAGGGTCGCCGAACTGGCCCTGCGGGTGCCGCTCGTGCGGCCGGCCCTGCTGCTGGCGGCCGACGGGGTCGACGTGAGCGGGACGGAGCCTGCCCGCGACGACCCGGACCAGAGGCCGGCCACCGACGTGTTCGACACCGCACCCGCCTGGAGGAGGACCGGATGACACCGACCACCGCGACCCCGCCCGCCGACGGCGTGCGCGCCCTGTTCGTCCACGCCCATCCCGACGACGAGGCGATCACGACCGGCGGCACGATCGCCGCGCTGGTCGCCGCCGGTGCCGACGTCCGGGTCGTCACCTGCACGCTCGGGGAGGAGGGCGAGGTGCTCGGCGAGGAGTTCGTCGGCCTCGTCGCGGACCGCGCCGACCAACTCGGCGGATACCGGATCGGCGAGCTGGCGGGTGCCCTGCGTGCCCTCGGGGTCGACCGCACCCGCTTCCTCGGCGGCGCCGGCCGGTGGCGCGACTCCGGGATGGCGGGGACCCCCTCGGCCGACCACCCGCGTGCGTTCGTGCAGTCGGGCAGGGAGGCGGTGGACGAGGTGGTGGCCGTCCTCGACGACTTCAGGCCCCATCTCGTGGTGACCTACGACCCGCGGGGCGGCTACGGCCACCCCGACCACATCCGGGCCCACGAGGTGGTGCACGCCGCCATCGAGGACGCCGCCCACCGGCCGGAGCGCGTGGCCTGGACGGTCACCGCGCGGTCGGAGACCACCCGGACCCACCCTGCGCCGCCCGCGCACCTGCGGCACCCGGAGTCCGGCGAACTGCCGTCCGTCCCGGACTCGAGACTGACCCATCGCGTCCCGCTGGACGACGCCGACTACGCCGCCAAACTGGCCGCCCTGACCGGACACGCCACCCAGCTCGAGCTGGTGCCCGGCCCGGAGGGGGAGCCCTGGTTCCTCGCCCTGACCAACGGGGTCCTGCAGTCCGTCCCCCAGGTGGAGTGGTACATCGCCCGTGACCGCGCCGAGGACGACGGGCCGTACGTCACGTGCCCGGCCGGGTCGGCGCACCTGCTCGACGGGCTGGGCGGGGAGCGACCATGACAGCCGCGGCGCAGGGCGCGCAGGGGGCCTCCGTGGTACCGCGTGCGCGGGCGGCTTCCGTCGCCGAGTTGGGGACTGCGCTGGTGTTGCTCGCGATCGGTGCGGTGGCAAGCTGCGTGCTCGCCTCGGCGTGGCTGACCATGTATGTCGGTCTCGTGCCGGTCCCGATCAGTGTCCTCGCCGCCGGGGCGTGGTCGCTGTTCCTGGTGCGGGTCGGGTCGATGTGGTCGCAGCGGAAGATCGTGGCGGCGTTCCCCGCCCTCGTCTGGATCCTCACGTTGGTCGCGATCAATCTGGGCCCCGGGGGAGACATGCCCGTGCCGATCGGACTGCGCGGGCTCGCGCTCCTGGTGTTCGGGGGTCTGGTCCCGCTGTGGATGGCCACGCTGTGGCCGTCACCCGCGTCGGACGCCCATCGACGGTGAGACACGGCCCCCGGGCTCTCCGGTGTGGTGCCACACGTCGGTGATCCCCGGCGTCAGCGCCTCGGCGAGCGCCCACGCCTCGTCGGCGTCGATGTCGACCACCGAGTAGACGCCGTTCCCGGCCGGTGTGGCCGCGGAGACGGTCGCGACGCGCGCCGTGCGCTGGAACACCGACTGGGTGACGGTCCAGCCGATGATCCCGTCCGCCTCGAGAACGGATCGCTTGGCGGTCCACGACCCGTTCGAGGTCACCAACACCTCCGGCAGTAGCGCGTGTCCGAGCATGCGGATACGGTCCACCGACAGCACCACGAAGAACACCAGTGCGGCGGGGATGCCCCAGTGCACCCAGATGTCCGCCGACGGGCCCGAGTCGATCCGCACCAGCACGATGATCCCGGCGACGATCCAGAACGGGAGCAGGCCCCGGGTGACCCGCCGACGGGAGGCCTTCCACGGGTGCCGCCGCAGCGGGACGGTCACCGGCGTCTCGTTTCCGAGGATGCGGATCGCCACCCGACGCACGTCCGCGATCGGCGCCTGCGGCAGCAGGGTCGACGCGGTGGCGCCCTTCTTGGTGCCGGTCATGATGGGTTCCAGCCGGCCGCCGCCGAGCATCCGCAGGTAGACCGGCAGCCGCATCTCCACGCCGCGCAACCGGGCCTTGTCGAGGGCGATGTGCTTGCGCCGCAGGATGCCGTTCTGAACGTAGAGCAGCTGGCCCCGGTCGGTCAGCGCGTACTTGCCGTACCGGATGGCGTAGGTGATGATCGCCAGCACCCCGGCGACCAGCCAGATCGCGACCCCCTTGCCGACGAACGCCCAGGGTTGCCCCAGTGAATCCAGCCAGTCGATGGTCCCCTCGACCACCGCCAGGTCCATGATGCGGTCGTGCATGTCGCCCATCTGCCAGGTGATGAGCCACAGGGAGAACAGCACGCCGAACCCGATGAAGGAGAACGGCGCGAACCGCGACCAGGTGACCTTCCACCGGGCGATGTCCTCCCCGTATTTCGACCCCCACTGTTCCTCGTCCTCCACGTCGAGCGAGGGGTCCATGGCGCGTCGGTGTTTGAGGAGCTCGTCCCGCAGCGGGTCGACGAGTGTGGTGTCGATGGCGTCGAGGCGGAACCGCTCGGCGTCCGACTTCCCGGAGTCGGCCCGCCCGGTCCCCACCTCCACGATCGAGACCTTGAGGACCCGGTGGAACAGGTCGGACTCGGTGTCGACGCTCCGGATGCGCTGACGGGCGACAGTGACCACCTGTCGACTGAAGAAGCCCTTCTTCAGGATGATGTGGGTGCGGCCGACCTGATAGCTGGTCGACAGCCACCGCAGGACACCGCTGAGGATCACCAGCGAGACCACGATAATCTCGAACCAGTAGTTGCTCCGGTTGGAGCCCAACCACAGGGAGATGAGGAACAGCGGGAGCAGACGGGTCAGCATGCCCAGCGGGTACACGAGCAGCATGCGCCAGGACAGGCGCTGCCACGGGGCCTCCGGGTCGATCTTCTCCCCGATCGCGGGTTCGTCGGCCGAGAGGACCTCTTCCGCCGGTTCGGCTTCCGGAGCCGGGGCGATGCCAGCGGAGGTGACGCCCTCGTCGTCGTCCGACCCCGCCGTCACCCCGGCCGCCGTCTCGGGCCCGGTCACGTCCCGTCCTCCGAGTCCAGGTTGGCGATCGCGATGAGGTGCTGGGCCAGCGCCTCGGCGTCGGCCAGGTTGAGCCCGCGGATCTCCACCGTGCCCTGGGCGGACGCGGTGGAGGCGTTGACGGTCGCCAGGCCGAACCACCGCTCGAACAGCGTGCGCGTCGTGTACACGGTCTGCAGACGGGCCAGCGGCGCGATGCGGAACTGGGTGGTCCACCACCCCTTGCGTGAGCACACCGCCGTGTCCGAGACGTCCCACCGGGCCACGATGTATCGCCACCACGGCGCCACGACGATGCCCATGAACGCGAACGGCACCGTCACCGCCAGCGCCACCCAGTTCCAGAACGCCATGACGTTGTCGCCCCAGAAATACCAGCCGACCTGCAGGCCCGCGAGGACCGCCCAGGACCAGATCCCCTCGATCACGAAGAGCAGCGGCGTGCGCTTCTCGATCCGGTGCCGCGGCGCGGTGACCAGCACCCGGTTGTTCGTCAGCAGTGCATCGCCGGTGTCCGGCAGTTCGCCGCCTGCGTCCCGCTCGTCGAGCGTCGGGCGCGGCGCGCGGAGCGCGTGTGCACCCCCGTCGGCTGCGGCCGGGCTGGACACCAGGGGGTCCCCGTTCGTGCGGAGGGGGACTGCGTGATCGGGCATGACGGTAAGACTAGTGGGCGGGAGGACGCGTCAGGCCCCTGACCACCCGTGGAGCGCCGACCGCTCGCCACGCACGCGAGGTGGGGCATCATCACGGGCATGGATCACGCACCGAACCCCGCCGATCCCCGGCCCACGGCGTCGGCCATGCGGCGCGCCCTGCGCCGGGCCTCCGACGGGCTCACCCTGGACGTCACCGAGGCTGCCGTGCTGCTCGCCGCGCGGGGCGAGGACCTGGCGCGGCTGACCTCCCTCGCCGCCGGCCGCCGGGACGCACGCCTGGTGGACGAGGGGCGCCCCGGGGTGGTGACGTACTCCCGCAAGGTGTTCGTCCCGCTGACCCGCCTGTGCCGGGACCGCTGCCACTACTGCACGTTCGTCACCGTGCCGGGCAGGCTCCGCGCGGCGGGCGAGGGCATGTTCCTCGACCCCGACGAGGTCGTGGACCTGTGCCGCCGCGGCGCGGAGGCCGGGTGCAAGGAGGCGCTGTTCACCCTCGGGGACCGGCCGGAGGACCGTTGGCCCGAGGCCCGGGAGTGGCTCGAGTCCCGCGGCTTCTCCTCGACGCTGGACTACGTGCGCGCCATGGCCATCCGGGTGCTCGAGGAGACCGGGCTGCTGCCGCACCTCAACCCGGGCGTCATGAGCTGGTCCGAACTGTCCACGCTCAAGCCGGTCGCCCCGTCGATGGGCATGATGCTCGAGACCACCGCCACCCGGCTGTTCACGACCCCGGGCGAGTGCCACTACGGCAGCCCCGACAAGGATCCGGCCGTACGGCTGCGCACCCTCACCGACGCGGGCCGCCTCGCCGTGCCGTTCACCACCGGGATCCTCGTGGGGATCGGGGAGAACCGCACCGAGCGGGCGGAGAGCCTGCTCGCGCTGGCAGGGCTCGCCCGCGAGTTCGGTCACCTGCAGGAGGTGATCGTCCAGAACTTCCGCGCCAAGCCGGACACCGCGATGCGCGCCGCGGACGACGCGGACACCGACGAGTTCCTCGCCGCGATCGCCGTCGCCCGACTGGTTCTCGACCCGCGCGTGGCCGTGCAGGCCCCGCCCAACCTCGTCGACCGCGACGACGTGCTGGCCCTGATCGACGCCGGTGTGGACGACCTGGGCGGCATCTCACCGCTCACCCCGGACCACGTCAACCCGGAGCGGCCGTGGCCGCATCTCGACGAGCTCACCGCCGACCTCGCCGCGCGCGGGTGGACGCTGACCGAACGACTCACCGCGCATCCCCGCTACGTCGGTGCGGGAGACGCGTGGATCGACCCGCGGGTGGCGGGCCACGTCCGTGCGCTGGCGGACCCGTCGAGCGGGCTCGCCGTGGTGGGGGACGACGACGAGGTGGTGCAGCCGCAGGGACGGCCCTGGCAGGAGCCCGACGACGACTGGGACTCGAGCGGACGGACCGATCTGCACACGGCGATCGACTCCGAGGGCCGCAATACGGACACCCGGTCGGACATCGGCGAGGCCTTCGGCAACTGGGACGTCATCCGGGCCCGCGCGGCGGAGCTCGGGGCCGCGGCGCTGGTCCCCGAGCGGGCCGACGCCGAGGTCGTGGCCGCGCTGCGCGCCGCCGAGGCGGACCCCGCCGGCCTCACCGATGAGCAGTACCTCGCGCTGGCGACAGCCACCGGGGACGGCCTGGCCGCCCTCGCGGGGCTCGCCGACCGGATCCGCGCGGACGTGGTGGGGGACACCGTCACCTACGTGGTCAACCGGAACATCAACTTCTCCAACATCTGTTACACCGGCTGCCGTTTCTGCGCCTTCGCCCAGCGCAAGGGCGACGCCGACGCGTTCTCGTTGTCCGCCGCCGAGGTCGCCGACCGGGCGTACGAGGCGTACGTCTCCGGCGCATCCGAGGTGTGCATGCAGGGCGGCATCGACCCGGACCTGCCGGTGTCCGGGTACGCCGACCTGGTCCGCGCGGTCAAGGAGCGGGTGCCGTCCATGCACGTGCACGCGTTCAGCCCCATGGAGATCTCCAACGGCGCCTCGCGATCCGGCGTGGGGGTCCGGGAGTGGCTCACCGAGCTCCGTGCGGCGGGGCTGGACACCATCCCCGGTACCGCGGCGGAGATCCTCGACGACGAGGTGCGCTGGGTCCTCACCAAGGGCAAACTCCCCGCCTCCGAGTGGATCGACATCGTCACCACCGCCCACGAGGTGGGGCTGCGGTCGAGTTCGACGATGATGTACGGCCACGTGGACACCCCGCGCCACTGGGTGGCCCACCTGCGGACCCTCCGCGGGATCCAGGAACGCACGGGCGGCTTCACCGAGTTCGTCCCGCTGCCCTTCGTGCACCGCAGCGCGCCGCTGTACCTGGCCGGCGCCTCACGGCCCGGACCGACCCGGGAGGAGAACGTCGCGGTCCACGCCCTGGCCCGCATCATGCTGCACGGGGCGATCGACCACGTGCAGACGAGCTGGGTCAAGCTCGGGGTCGCGGGGACGCGGACCATGTTGCGATCCGGCGCCGACGACCTGGGCGGGACCCTGATGGAGGAGACCATCTCGCGGATGGCCGGCGCAGAGAACGGCTCGGCCAAGACCCCGGAGGAGATCGAGGAGATCGCCACCGGGATCGGACGCCCGGTCCGCCGTCGTGACACCGTCTACGGACCCGCCCACCGACCCGTCGGGGTGACCGTCGCCACATAGGTCGATCGGCTCACGGGGCGGCTTCCGCATCCGCGTGGCCTGTGACATACGATTCAGGTCATACCGCTACGAGGAAGGTGGCTGACGTGACCTACACGATCGCAGAGCCGTGCGTCGACGTGATGGACAAGTCCTGCGTCGAGGAGTGTCCTGTCGACTGCATCTACGAGGGTGGACGGATGTTGTACATCCACCCCGACGAGTGCGTCGACTGCGGGGCGTGTGAGCCGGTCTGCCCCGTGGAGGCCATCTTCTACGAGGACGACGTCCCGGACGAGTGGACCGAGTACAACGCCGCGAACGCGGACTTCTTCGTCGAGCTCGGATCGCCGGGCGGCGCGGCCAAGGTCGGCAAGGTCGACTACGACCACCCGATGGTCAAGGCGCTCCCGCCCATGAACCAGGAGTGACCCCGGTGGTGTCGCGCCCGGAGCGTCGACCGCCCGGGCGCGCGCTCCCGGTGTTCCCCTGGGACACCCTCTCGGACGCCCGCTCGCGCGCCTCCGCCCACCCGGACGGTCTCGTCGACCTCACCGTCGGTACGCCCGTGGATCCGGTCGCCCCGGTGATCCGCGAGGCGCTCGCCGCAGGCTCGGACCGGCCCGGGTACCCCACGACCGTCGGCACCCCCGCTCTGCGGCGGGCCGCGGTCGACGCGCTGGAGCGCCGGTACGGCGTCACGGGGCTCACTCCCGACGCCGTGCTACCGGCGATCGGCACAAAAGAACTCATCGCGGGCCTGCCCGCCCAGCTCGGACTGGGGCCGGGCCACTCGGTCGTAGTGCCCGAGGTCGCCTACCCGACCTATGAGGTCGGCGCACTGCTGGCGGGGGCCACGGTGGTTCGCGCCGACTCGCTCATGCAGCTCGGCCCGTCCTCGCCGACGTTGCTATACCTCAACTCGCCGTCGAACCCCAGTGGCAAGGTGCTCGGCGTGGACCACCTGCGCAAGGTGGTCGGCTGGGCCCGCGACCGCGGCGTGATCGTGGCCTCCGACGAGTGTTACCTCGGACTGGTGTGGGAGGGTGAGGCGCCCTCGATCCTCGATCCGCGTGTCTGCGACGGCGACCACACCGGTCTCCTAGCACTGCACTCGCTGTCCAAGACCTCGAACCTCGCGTCCTACCGCGCCGGGTTCGTCGCTGGTGACCCCGGCCTGGTAGCCGAGCTGCTCGAGGTGCGCAAACACGCCGGGATGATGATGCCGCTGCCCGTCCAGTCGGCCATGACGGCCGCCCTGGGCGATGACGCCCACGAGGCCGAGCAGCGTGAGCGGTACCGGGCCCGCCGTGCACGCCTGCTGCCCGCGGTCGAGGCGGCCGGATTCCGGATCGATCACTCAGAGGCCGGCCTGTACCTGTGGGCCAGCCGCGACGAGGCCTGCCGCGACACCGTGGACTGGTTCGCCGAGCGCGGCGTGCTCGTCGCGCCGGGCGAGTTCTACGGACCCGCCGGGGCGCGGCACGTCCGCATCGCGCTGACCGCCACCGACGCCACGGTGGACGAGGCCGTGCGCCGACTGGGCTGAGCAGGCCGCCCGCGTCACCCGGCCACCCCATCGAGAAGGACGTTCCGCGCACCGCCTCTCGGGCGATGTGTGCGGAACGTCCTTGTCGACGGAGGGTGACGCCGCCGATGAGCGTCGGCGTCAGTCGTTGGCGTGCAGATCCGCGTTGAGCTCGACGCCCTCGCGCTTCCACGGCACCGCCTCGACGGAACCGGTCAGTGAGTTGCGCCGGAAGAGCAGGTTGTCCATGCCCGAGAGCTGGCCGGCCTTCACGGGCTCCCGCTCGGCCCAGGCGCCCGCCCGGACATCCACCTTCGTGCCGGCGGTGACGTACAGCCCGGCCTCGACCACGCAGTCGTCGCCCAGCGAGATACCGACACCCGAGTTGGCCCCGAGCAGGCACCGTTCACCGATCGAGATGGTCTCCTTGCCGCCGCCGGAGAGCGTGCCCATGATAGAGGCCCCGCCGCCGACATCGGAATCGGCGCCGACCACGACGCCCGCGGAGATGCGACCCTCGACCATCGACGCGCCCAGCGTGCCGGCGTTGAAGTTGACGAACCCCTCGTGCATGACCGTGGTGCCCTCGGCCAGGTGGGCGCCCAGGCGGACGCGGTCGGCGTCGGCGATGCGAACGCCCGACGGGACCACGTAGTCCACCATGCGCGGGAACTTGTCCACGCCGTACACCGTGACCGGGCCGCGGGCCCGCAGCTTGGCGCGCACCAGCTCGAAACCCGGGACCGCGCACGGTCCGAAGTTGGTCCACACGACGTTGCTGAGCTTGCCGAACAAGCCGTCCATGTTCGCGAAATGCGGCTTGATGAGGCGGTGGCTGATGAGGTGGAGCCGGAGGTAGGCGTCGTAGGCGTCGGCCGGCGGCTGGGTCAGGTCCTCGATCTCCACCCGCACGGCCACCGTCTCGACCCCCCGGTCGGCGTCGGCGCCGGTCAGCGGCGACAGTTCGGCGGGTACCTCGTCTCCGGACAGCACCCGGTGACCGCCGGCGGACGCGGCGCCCAGCTCCGGCTCGGGGTACCACACGTCGAGAACGGTGTGGTCGGACGTCAGGGTGGCGATTCCGGTGGCCACGGCTCCATGTGCACTCATGGCCCCGATGCTAGCGGTCTGCCCCGACGGGCACGGGTCACGGGCAACTAGGGTGGGGGCCGTGACCGCCGCCCTCGATCTGACCGCCGACCCGGTCGACCTCACCCGCGCCCTCGTCGACATCCCCAGTCCCTCACGGGAGGAGGATGCGATCGCCGCCGCGGTCCACGACGCTCTCGTCGCGACCGTCGCCGGGTTCACCGGGCCCGCCGCCGACCGGACGGAGGTGGTCCGCGACGGCAACCGGGTCCTCGCCCGTACCTCCCGGGGCCTCCCGACCCGGGTCGTGCTCGCCGGACACCTCGACACGGTCCCCCTGGCGGGCAACGTCCCGTGCCGGGTCACCGGCGAAGGGACGGACACGGTCCTGCACGGGTGCGGGACAGTGGACATGAAGTCCGGGGACGCGGTGTTCCTGCACCTCTTCGCCGCGCTGGCGGACTCCGACGAGCTGGCGCACGATCTCACCCTGGTGCTCTACGACTGCGAGGAGATCGAAGCCACGGCCAACGGTCTGGGGGTCCTCGAGCGCACGCACCGCGACTGGTTGACGGGCGATGTGGCCATCCTCGGTGAGCCGACCGGCGGGCTCATCGAGGCCGGCTGCCAGGGGACCCTGCGGATCCGGGTCCACGCCCGCGGCGTGCGGGCCCATTCGGCGCGGAGCTGGCTGGGCGACAACGCCGTGCATCGGCTCGCGCCGGTGCTGGGGGCACTCGCGGCCTACGAGGCCCGGTCGGTGGACATCGACGGGTGCGTCTACCGCGAGGGTCTGCAGGCCGTCCGCATGTCGGCGGGGGTCGCCGGCAACACGGTCCCGGACGAGGCCTGGCTCGACGTGAACTTCCGATCCGCCCCGGACAGGGACACCGATGCCGCTCTCGCGCACGCCCTCGACGCACTGGGGCTGACCGGTCTCCCACGGGTGGCGGAAGGGGAGACCCCGCTCGCCGAGCCCGGTCTGTCCTGGGAACTCACCGACCTCTCGCCGGGGGCGCTGCCCGGTCTGGGGGCCCCGGCCGCGGCGGAACTCGTCCGTGCGGCCGGCGGGCGGGTCCGTGCGAAGTACGGGTGGACCGACGTGTCCCGTTTCGCGGCCCTGGGGATCCCGGCGGTCAACCTCGGCCCCGGCGACCCCGGCATGGCCCACAAGCGTGATGAGTACTGTCCGGCGGCACAGATCACCGAGGTCGGCAGGGTGCTGCGCACCTACCTCACCGGCTAGGGCGCGGGAGCCCCGGGATCGCCCATGTCCCGGGTACCGCCACTCTCGGCCCCACCCCCAGATCATCGAAGGAGACCCCCGGCCCATGGCCCCCAACGACCCCGTGCACATGCGAGGCCCCGTCCTCGTCCGTCGTGAGAAGGGTGGCGAACACACCACCACCGACCAGCGGCTGCTGGACAAGAACCAGGACACCGACTGGCTGCACACCGACCCGTGGCGGGTGCTGCGCATCCAGAGCGAGTTCGTCAACGGCTTCGGCGCGCTGGCCGAACTGTCGGACGCCGTCAGTGTGTTCGGTTCGGCCCGCACCCGGCCCGGGGACCCGGCGTACGAGCAGGCCGTGGAGTTGGGCCGTGCGCTGGTGGAGGCCGGCTACGCGGTGGTCACCGGTGGTGGCCCCGGGCAGATGGAGGCGGCGAACAAGGGGGCGTGGGAGGCGGATGGCGAGTCTGTCGGGCTCGGGATCGAGTTGCCCCACGAGCAGGGCCTGAACCGGTGGGTGGACCTGGGACTGCACTTCCGCTACTTCTTCATCCGCAAGACGATGTTCGTCAAGTACACGCAGGCCTTCGTGTGCACGCCGGGCGGGTTCGGCACCCTCGACGAGTTCTTCGAGGCCATCACCCTCGTCCAGACCGACAAGATCACCAGGTTCCCGATCGTGCTGCTCGGCGTGGACTTCTGGGCCCCGCTGACCGACTGGATCCGCGGCACGCTGGCGGAGGAGGGGATGATCTCCGCGTCCGACCCCGACCTGTTCCTGGTGACGGACTCCGTGGCGGAGACCGTGGAGTACATCCGCGAGGCCCACCACAGGGCGGCGCTGACGTCCGAGGAGCGGGAGGACCTGTACGGCGAGGAGCACCGCGGGGTCGAGCGGTGACGGCGCCGGTCGCCGGTCGCCGTGTCTGCGTCTACTGCGCCTCCTCCACGTACGACCCGGAGATGCTGGCCATCGCGACGCAGGTGGGGGAGGGCATCGCCAGACGCGGGTGGTCGCTCGTCTCGGGCGGCGGCAACGTCTCGATGATGGGTGCGCTCGCCGAGTCGGCCCGCGCGGGTGGCGCACGCACCGTCGGTGTGATCCCCGAGGGGCTGCGGGTCCGCGAGGTCGCCGACACCGCGGCCGACGAACTCGTCGTCGTCACGACCATGCGGGAACGCAAGCGGGAGATGGAGGAACGATCCGACGCGTTCCTCACCCTGCCCGGCGGGATCGGGACGATGGAGGAGATGTTCGAGATGTGGACCTCGGCGTCCCTGGGCTTCCACCACAAGCCGGTGGTGCTCTACGACCCGATCGGGTTCTACCGCCCCTTGCTGGACTGGGTCGGAGGGTTGGTGGAGGCCGGATTGGTCAAGGACGAGGCGATGGCGAGCCTGGTCGTGCGTGACGATCTCGAGGCCGCGCTCGACGCCTGTGGAGGTCGGGGATGACCGGTGCCGGTGCCGCTCCGGCGCCGGCGCCGGCGCCCACCCTGTGTGGCCGCCCGGTCCCGGTCGATCGCCCGCTGGTGATGGCGATCGTCAACCGTACGCCGGACTCCTTCTACGACCGTGGGGCCACGTTCACCGACACGGCGGCGATGGCGCGGGTCGACGAGGTGGTGGCGGCCGGCGCAGACATCCTCGACATCGGCGGCGTCAAGGCCGGGCCCGGTGACCTCGTCGACGCCGCGGAGGAGACCCGCAGGGTCGTGCCGTTCGTACAGGCCGTGCGTGACCGTCACCCGGACGTGGTGATCTCGATCGACACCTGGCGGGGCGAGGTCGCCCGGCGCGCGTTGGCGGCCGGGGCGGACCTGGTCAACGACACGTGGGCGGGGCACGATCCCGGCGTCCTGACCGCGGCGGGGGAGGCGCGCGCCGGGTTCGTCTGTTCGCACACGGGCGGCGCGGTGCCCCGGACGCGGCCGTTCCGCGTGGGGTATGCCGACGTCGTCCGCGACGTGGTCGACGAACTCTCGGCAGCTGCCGACCGCGCGCTGGCGGCCGGTGTCCCGCCGGACGGCATCCTCATCGACCCCACCCACGACTTCGGCAAGAACACCTTCCACGGCCTCGAGTTGTTGCGACGGATGGACGAGATCGTGGCGGTCGGGCACCCGGTCCTCATGGCGCTGAGCAACAAGGACTTCATCGGCGAGACCCTGGACGCGGGCGTGGACGACCGCGCGGAGGGCACCCTCGCGGCGACCTCGGTCGCGGCCTACCTCGGGGCGCGGGTCTTCCGCACCCACGACGTCCCGGGCACACTGCGCGCCCTCGAGATGGTGTCGTCGATCGTGGGGACGCGCCGACCTGCGCGAACCGTACGCGGCCTGGCGTGACTTGCCACACCGCCAGGGGCGGGCCGTGTGCCAGACTGGTCGCGGCGCTAGTCACTACAGGAGGGGAGCACGGGAATGCTCACCATCGTCGTCTACGTGGTCGTCACCCTGGTCGTCGCGGCGGGGCTGTTCGGGCTGTCGCTCGTGGTGTTCGGCCGTTCCGAGGTGTTGCCGCCCGTGGCCCGGGACCACACGGTCACCCACCTGCCGGACGGGGCCCTGGCCGGTGATGATCTCCGGTCGGTGCGATTCGGCATGTCGGCCCGTGGATACACAATGGCAGAGGTCGACTGGGCACTCGAGCAGGCGGCGGTGGAGATCGACCGGCTCCGGGCCCGGTTGGGCGAGGACGTCACCGTGGCCGGGGACGCCGCGGCGAACGGGGCGCAGAACGGGGTGGACGGTCGTCCCGCTACGGCGTCCGGACGCGGCCGGACGCGCTAGAATCGACATCATCCACTCAGCAGTACCGATCGTGGGCACGGGCGCTCGTACAGTGCGCCGCCCCGCGGACAAGGACGAAGGGAAACGACTCGATGGCGGCTATGAAGCCCAGGACCGGTGACGGACCGATGGAGGCGGCCAAGGAAGGCCGTGGGATCGTCATGCGCGTCCCTCTGGAGGGTGGCGGGCGTCTCGTCGTCGAGCTGACCCCCGATGAGGCCAAGTCGCTCAGCGAGGAGCTGTCGCAGGCCATCTCCTGATCTCGTCGCCCCACCGATGCCGGCGCATCCGACCCTCGTGGCGGGTGCGCCGACTCATATCCCGGAAGGTCCTCGTCGATGTCCGCCGTCCCCGGCCGTCCCCTGCCCTCGGTCCGTGTCGTCTCCGGTCCCGCCCCCGATGCCGCGCTGGCGGTCGTCACCCGCGCTCCCGAGCCCGGTCGCGTGCCGCTGGGGCGCGCCGACGAGGCGCGGGTCTCCGTCCACGACGGGCGACCGGTGGTCGAGGTCGAGTTGGCCGACTCCGCGCCCCGTCCGGGCTGGTCGGGGGCGGCGGATCACGGTCTGGGGCACCGGCGGGTGGGCGCCGCGTTGGCCCGCCACCTACGGGACTCGCGGGCGGAGGGGCCGGTGACCGTGGCCGTGCCCGGGGCCCTACCGGCGGACCGGGTAGGCGATCTGGTCATCGGGTACCTCCTGGGTGCGCGGGGCCAGGACGTCTTCGCCGCGGACCCCGCACCGGTCGTTCCCGATCTGGTCGTGGAGGTGGCAGGCGGTCCGGGAAGTGGCGACGACGACGAGGTGATCGTCGCCCGCGCGGTGGCGGCGGCCGAGGATGCCGCACGGGCCACGGCGATGGCGCGCGATCTCGCCGGGGCCCCCTCCGATCTGAAGACACCCGAGTGGCTGGTGTCCCGGATGGCCGAGGCACTGGGCGAGGCGGGCATGCGGACCGAGGTCATCGAGGGAAAGGGGCTCGTCTCCGGCGGGTTCGGCGGCGTGCTCGCGGTGGGCGGGGGCTCGGCGGCCGGCCCGCGCGTCCTGGTGGCCCGCCGCCCCGGCCCGGGCCCGCGGGTGCTGCTGGTGGGCAAGGGCATCACCTTCGACACCGGGGGGATCTCGGTCAAGCCCGCCGACGGGATGCACCTCATGCGCACGGACATGGCGGGCTCGGCCGCGGTCGTGGCGGCGGCCGCGGCGTTCTGTTCGGACGGGTCGCCCGGGTACGCCGATGTCGACCTGACCGTGGTGGTGCCCTCCGCCGAGAACATGCTGTCCGGTTCCGCCTACCGCCCGGGTGACGTCGTCACGCACGTGGGCGGAACGACGTCCGAGGTCACGAACACGGACGCGGAGGGCCGGATGGTCCTCGCCGACGCGCTCGCCCACGGCATCGCCGAGTGCGACCCGGAGGTCGTCGTGGACGTGGCCACCCTCACGGGTGCGATGAAGGTCGCGCTGGGGATGCGCACGGGAGCGGTCATGGGGAACGACGACGACCTCGCCGACCGGGTCGCCGCGGCGGGGGCCGCGGCGGGGGAGCGATGGTGGCGGCTGCCGCTCCCCGACGATCTGCGCCCGGCGGTCCGCTCCGACATCGCCGACCGTCGGCAGGCACCCACGGGGCCGGGTGCCATCACCGCGGCGTTGTTCCTCGAGGGCTTCGTGGACGGTCGGCCGTGGGCGCACCTCGACATCGCGGGGCCGGCCCGCTCGTCCGAGGAGATCGATGAGGTCGGGCCGGTAGCCACGGGGTTCGCGACGCGCACGCTCATGGCGTTGCTCCGCGACCTCGCGGACCGGCCCCGCCCGTGAGTTCCTCCCCGTCAGCACCTGCGGGCTCGGGGCCGGCCGCCCTCGACCGCGTCGTGCCGCTGTTGCGCTGTCCGGTCTGCGGACAGGGTATGGAGGCCGTGGACCGGGCGGTGGTGTGCGCTGCCGGGCATTCGTTCGACCGGGCCCGGCAGGGGCACCTCAGCCTCTTCGGTCCCCGCGGCCGGCGCTTCCCCGGCGACGGTG
Source organism: Dietzia sp. IN118 (assembly GCF_032905965.1). Lineage (NCBI taxonomy): Bacteria > Bacillati > Actinomycetota > Actinomycetes > Mycobacteriales > Dietziaceae > Dietzia > Dietzia sp. IN118. The sequence continues at coordinate 1,347,220 of NZ_JAUMSR010000001.1, forward strand.
CGGATCAGGTCGCGGCGCGCGACCGGGTCCTCGGCTCGGGACTGTTCGACCCCCTCGTGGCGATCCTCGCCGGAGTCGCCCGCGAGGTGTTCGCGCCCGGGACCGGCGGCGTCCACGCGGGACCGGCCCGGCCGGTGGTGCTCGAGCCCGGCGCCGGGACCGGCTTCTACCTCGCCGGTGTCGTCGACGCGCTGGCCGCGGCCGGGCGACCGGCCGGCGCGCTCGGGGTCGGCACGGAGATCTCCACCGCGGCGGCGCGCCGACTCGCCAGGGTCCACGATGACGTCGCGGCCCTGGTCGCGGACACCTGGGACGGACTCCCGCTCGCGGACGACTGCGTCGACCTGGTGCAGGTGGTCTTCGCCCCGAGGAACCCGGCGGAGTTCGCCCGGGTGCTCCGGCCGGGTGGCACGTTGGTCGTCGCCGTTCCCGGGCCGGGCCATCTCGAGCCACTGCGTTCGGCCGGCGGCATGCTGGAGCCGGCCCCGGACAAGTCGGACCGCCTGGACGCGGACCTCGCCGACCACTTCCGCCCCGGCGAGGTGCGTACCGTCGACGTGCTCACCGAGGTCCCCGCCCCGGTGGCCGTGGACCTGGCGCTCATGGGGCCGAGCGGCGTCCACCTCGACAGGTCCGGGCTCGAGGCCCGGTTGGGCCCGCAGGACCGCCCGGTCCGGATACACGTCGAGGTGCACACCTACCGGGCGCTGCCGGCCGGGAGGCCGCCTCCACGGCCGGGGGAGCCTCTACAGCAGTGAGGCGTACATCCGATGGGTCTGCTCGGCGATCGCCTCCCACGAGAACCGGGTACGGGCCCGCTCCTTGCCCGCCAGCCCCATCCGGGCGGCCTTGCCCGGGTCCGCCACCAGGTCGTTGACGGCAGCCGCGAGCCCGGCCTCGAATGCGTCGGTCGCGGATGCGTCGTAGTGGACGAGGGTGCCCGTCTCGCCGTCGACGACCACCTCGGGGATCCCGCCGACATCGGACGCCACGACCGCCGTGTCGCACGCCATCGCCTCCAGGTTGACGATGCCCAGTGGCTCGTAGACCGACGGGCAGGCGAAGACCGTCGCGGCGGAGAGGATCTCGATGACCTCCTCGCGCGGCAGCATGTCGCGCAGCCAGAACACACCGTCGCGGGTGGACTGCAGCTCCGCCACCAGCGACTCCATCTCGGCGGCGATCTCGGGGGTGTCCGGGGCGCCGGCGCACAGCACCAGCTGGGCGTCAGGGTGGAAGTCCCGGGCGGCGCGCACCAGGTGGGGCACGCCCTTCTGCCGGGTGATCCGTCCGACGAACGCCACGATCGGCCGGTCCGGGTCCACCCCGTTCCGGCGCAGGACCGAACCCTCGCCGGCGAAGGTCTCGACGGGTGACCACACGGAGGTGTCGATGCCGTTGAGGATCACGTGGATGCGGTCCGGGTCGATCTCGGGGTAGACGCGCAGGATCTCGTCCTTCATCCGGGCGCTCACCGCGACCACCGCGTCGGCTCCCGCGAAGGCGGTGCGCTCCGACCACGACGAGACCCGGTATCCACCGCCGAGCTGCTCGGCCTTCCACGGCCGGCTGGGTTCCAGTGAATGCGCGGACACAACGTGCGGGATGCCGTAGAGCTGCCCCGCGAGGTGCCCGGCGAGCCCCGTGTACCAGGTGTGGGAGTGGACGAGGTCCGCGCCCTCGGCCGCGACGCTCATGCGCAACCCGGCGGAGAGAGTCTGGATCGCGGGGTTGGCGTCCGCGCCCAACTCGGGATCCGGTCGGAAAGCGCGGGCGGTGTCGCGGTCGGCCCCCATGCACAGCACGTCCACCTCGCACAGCGGCCGTAGGTTGGCCACCAGTTCGGTCACGTGCACTCCGGCACCGCCGTAAACCTCCGGCGGGTACTCCCTCGTCATCATCGCTACTCGCACACCGGCCAAGGTAGTCGCTCGGGCCCCCGCCCGAGGCGTGCCCGGCGAACACCGCCCGACCGCGGGGTTACGGTTCGGTACTGGTCGGGGGCAAACCCCACGATGACCGGTCCGGGTGAGGGCGGAGTCGATACGGTGGGGGCGTGAGGAATCAGCCGCACGTCCTAGCAATCGTCCTCGCCGGTGGCGAGGGCAAGCGACTCTTCCCGCTCACGGCGGACCGGGCCAAACCCGCGGTGCCGTTCGGGGGGTCCTACCGTCTCATCGACTTCGTGCTCAGCAACCTCGTCAACGCGGGGTTCATGCAGATCTGCGTCCTCACCCAGTACAAGTCCCACTCGCTGGACCGCCACATCGCCCAGGTGTGGCACATGCGCGGGATGGGCGGCGAGTACGTCGCACCGGTCCCCGCCCAGCAACGTCTGGGCCCCCGCTGGTACACCGGGTCGGCCGACGCGATCCTGCAGTCGCTCAACCTGGTCTACGACGAGAAGCCGGACCACATCGTCGTGTTCGGCGCGGACCACGTGTACCGGATGGACCCCAGGCAGATGCTGGACCACCACATCTCCACCGGCGCCGCCGTGACCGTCGCGGGGATCCGCGTCCCGCGCAGCGAGGCGTTCGCGTTCGGCTGCATCGACGCCGGCGACGACGACCTGATCCGCGGCTGGGTCGAGAAGCCCTCCGACCCCCCGGGCACGCCGGATGATCCGGACGCGACCTTCGCCTCCATGGGCAACTACATCTTCACCACCAACGCCCTCATCGAGGCGCTCAAGGCGGACGCGGAGAAGCCCGACTCCACCCACGACATGGGCGGCGACATCATCCCGGCCCTCGTCGAGCAGGAGCGGGCCTACGTCTACGACTTCGCCCTGAACAACGTCCCCGGCGAGACCGAGCGTGATGCCGGGTACTGGCGCGACGTGGGCACCATCGACGCGTTCTACGACGCGCACATGGACCTGGTGTCGGTGCACCCCGTGTTCAACCTCTACAACTCCCTGTGGCCCATCCGGACCCAGCAGGACAACCTGCCGCCGGCGAAGTTCGTCAACGGCGGCATGTCCCAGGAGTCCATGGTCGGCTCGGGGACGATCGTCTCCGCCGCCACCGTGCGCAACTCGGTGTTGTCGAACAACGTCATCGTCGAGGACGGGGCGGTCGTCGAGGGCAGTGTCCTCATGCCGGGCGTCCGCATCGGTCGCGGGGCCGTGGTCCGCAAGGCGATCGTCGACAAGAACTGCCACATCGGCGACGGGGACCTGATCGGTGTGGATCACGAACGCGACCGCAGCCGGTTCCCGGTCAGCGCGGGCGGCGTGGTGAGCGTCGCCAAGAACACCACCACCTCACTGCCGGGTTGACCTCGCGCCCGGGGGGTGAACCCTCGGGAGGGGACGACCGCTCAGAGGGTGACCACGGTCAGGCCGGTCCCCACGGGGAGCACCGTGACGTGCGCGCGCTCGGGCAGCCCCGCGTCCTCGGGCAGCGGGGCGTGCTCACCCATCAGGACCAGCGCGCCGCCGGCGCGCAACAGCTGGTGGGATCGGGAGATTACGCGCGGCACCGAATGTGCCGGGACGTCCGCGACCACGAGGTCGTAGGCGCCGTCCGCGAGCTTGTCCGCCACCTCGAGCGGCCGGGCGGCGATGTAGCGGGCGGAGGAGGCGGGATGGCCCGCGCCGCGGACGGCCGATCGCGCCGCCTCGAGGTGATGCGGGTCGTCGGTGATGCAGGTGACCACGGTTCCGGAGCCGGGCGCGGCCGCCGCGAGGATCGCCAGAGCGGGGACTCCCGGCGCGGGGGTGATGCACACGGCGGCGCGGGTGCCGTTCAAGCGGGCCACCAGGCGGATCGCGTCCGCGGTCAGGGCGTCTGGCGAGGCGGCCCCGAGTTCCTCGGCCTCGGCCCGTGCGTAGGCGTAGAGCGAGTCGTCGACGAGGGCGGCGCTGCGTTGCGCCATCCCGTCGAGACCGGAGCGATCGGTGGCGGGGACATCAGAGGAATCGGACACCTGAGCAGCGTATCCCCGACCGGGGAGGCAGCGGTGATCAACGCGCGGTGATCGGATCGGTATCAGACTCTCAGGGCTGTCTCAGTACGCGTATACCGTGAGGACAGCCCCGTAGGGGAGGGTGGGCACACGTCGCGCCACGAGGGCGCGGCCACCACCGCGCGGGCTCCCACAGGCCCGGGCCGGAAGGCGGCGGCAGCGCATGTACTCACGAACCGTGCACGGGACGGCGATCGCACCGGTCGCCCTCGGCGAGGCGGCCGGGACCGCTCGTTTCGACGCCACCGGCGAGGCTACGGACATGCCGTCCTGGTCCGAGCTCGTCGCGCAGCACGGTGACCGTGTCTACCGCCTGGCGTACCGCCTCTGCGGGAACGCCCACGACGCCGAGGACATCACCCAGGAGGCGTTCATCAGGGTGTTCCGCTCGCTGGACCGCTACAAGCCGGGGACCTTCGAGGGCTGGATGCACCGCATCGTCACCAACCTGTTCCTCGATTCCGCACGCCGGCGCGGGCGCATCCGCTTCGAGGCGCTGCCCGAGGACGCCGAAAGGGTGCCCGGTCGTGAACGCAGCCCGGAGCAGGTGATCTCGGAGGAGACGTTCGACCCCGTCCTGCAGACCGCGCTGGCCAACCTGTCCCCGGAGTTCCGCGCCGCCGTGGTCCTCAGTGACATCGAGGACCTCAGCTACGAGGAGGTCGGACGCATCCTGGGCGTGAAGATGGGCACGGTCAGGAGCCGGATCCACCGCGGACGGGCCGCGTTGCGTGCGGAACTCGAGGCGGCCGGGGTCACCGGCGCCCACCAGCGCATCGACTGATCCCTCGGGCGATCGGCACAACCCGCGTCCGTACCGGGAACAGCGGGTGGCGGTGCGGGAACCCTGCGAGTACGCCGGACGTTGACACCTCGACGGGGACTCAGACGAGCCCACGAGATGACCGGAGAAGGGGAGGCGCGTGGACAGACACCTCCACGGACGCGGACCCGGCCCCGAGTTCACGCTGTCGTTCGACTCGGCGCGGAAAGTGGTCGACAGGACCGGCCCGCCCCGCGCCAGAGAGAGCTTCCTGTCCACCGACCACCTCTCCACGGAAGCCGCCGCAGCCTATGTCGACGGTCGGCTACCGCCCTCGGGGCAGTCCCGGGCCGACGCCCACCTGGCCCGGTGTCCGCACTGTCGTCGGGAGGTCGAGGACCAGCGTGAGGCACGCCGCGCACTGCGCGGATCCGGCCCCATCCAGATGCCCCGCGAACTCCTCGAACGGCTGCGGTCACTCGAGGACGCACCCGATCCGGCCACGCGGACGGGCCCCGATCCGGTGGCCGGGTCCGAGGAGACCCACGGTTGGTCGAGACTGCTTCGCCGGCTGTGGCGACGCGGCAACTAGGGTGGGCCGGGTGGAGGACGACACAGGCGCGCCCGGGCACACGGCGCGGGACGGGGAACCGGACCGCCCGCTTCGTGAACCCGCCCCGATCCATCGGCCGGCCGTGGGCGAGGACGAAGTCGCCCGGTTCGCCCGACCCGACGGTGTCACCGGTGGATTCGACCCGTCCCGAGTCGGTGCCGCCGCGCACCCCGGCCCGCTCCTCAGCAGCGACGCCGACCCGGTCCTCGAGCAGGCCTTCGCCCCGGCCCCCGGGACCGCGCGGGGCATCGAGCGGCATCCGGCGTGGCAGGACGAGTCCGAGGTTTCACCGCCGCCCGCTCCGGACCCGTGGCGCGACCCCGACGCCCCGGTCGGGTACGGCGCACCCGCGGTGCCCGCCACTCCCGACCACGAGCCGGTCGACCTGTCGGGCGCGGCCGGGGCCCCCGCTGCCAGGCTCTCGCTGTCCGAGGCACTGTTCGAACGTCGGCTGAGCAGTCAGGCCGTGGCCGGCGCGACCGCGGCCGTCGCCGTCGTCGCCCTCGTCGCGGGCGCCATCGGCGCCGTCGTGGCGGACTCCGCGCGCGTCCTCACCACCTCCACCGTCCGGATCGCCGACGCCCCGGAGAACGTCATTCGATCCGACAACCCGATCGGTGAGGTCGCCCAGCGCGTCCAACCCGCCGTCGTCAACATCTCGGTGTCCACGGCGTCAGCCCAGGGGGAGGGCTCCGGCATCGTCATCGACCCACAGGGCTACATCGTGACGAACAACCACGTCGTCACCATGGACGGCGCCGCCGACCGCGCGGACATCGATGTCATCTTCCCCGACGGCTCCAGGGCCTCGGCCGAGATGGTGGGGCGTGACCCCGCCACCGACCTCGCGGTCCTCAAGGTCGACGACGTCCAGAACCTCACCGTCGCCACCCTGGGGGACTCGGACGACGTCCAGGTGGGGGAGCAGGTCATCGCCATCGGCTCGCCCCTCGGACTCGCCCGCACCGTCACCGAGGGCATCGTCTCGGCGACCCGGCGCCCGATCGCCCTCGGGGAGTCCACCTCGGACGGCGACGTGGTGATCGACGCGATCCAGACGGACGCCGCCATCAACCCCGGCAACTCCGGGGGACCGCTCATCGACGGGACCGGAGCGGTCATCGGTATCAACACCTCCATCTTCACCCAGTCCGGGGGTTCCATCGGTCTCGGCTTCGCCATCCCGGTCAACGACGTCCGCGAGATCGCGACGTCGCTCATGACCGACGGGGCGGTCCGCCACGCCACGATCGGCGTCAACGCCCGCAAGGCGGACAACGGGTCGGTGGAGGGCGCCGAGATCGTCAACGTGCGTGAGGGCTCGCCCGCCGAGGAGGGCGGACTCCGGGAAGGGGACGTCGTGACCAGGGTCGGTGACCGGCAGGTGCGTTCCTCCGATGAACTGGTGGTGGCCGTCCGTCGCGCCGGGGCGGACGTCGACGTCCCGGTCGAGGTCATCCGCGGTGGAACGCGGGTCGAACTGACCGTGCGCCCCGCGCTGGGCTGACCGGGGGCACCGGACGACTCGGGTTCCCACCGGTGAGCCCGGCGACGTATCCTGGCTGCGATGTTCACAAACGTGGGGTGGTCCGAGCTCCTGGTGCTCGGCGTGGTGGCGTTGGTGGTCCTGGGGCCCGAGCGCCTACCCGAGGCCGCCCGTTGGCTGGCCTCGGCGATCCGCAAGGTCCGTGAGTTCGCCAGCAACGCCCAGCAGCAGCTCAGGGACGACTACGGGACGGAGTTCGAGGAGTTCCGCGAGCCCCTCAAGCAGCTCAACGACCTGCGTGGGCTGAGTCCGCGCGCGATGGTCACCAAGCATCTCCTGGACGGTGACGACTCCCTGTTCTCCGGGGACTTCGGAGCCGCTGCGCCGGCGGGCGCTCCCGCGGTCGCCGCCGGGGCGGGAACCGCGGGAACGGCCTCCGCCGACCCCCGCCGGTCGACGGCGCCGCGGACCGCCGGCACCGCACCCGTCCGGGACACCCCGGCGCCGCCGCCCCCGTCATCGGGACCCGTGTGGGACAGCGACGCCACCTGATCCGCCCTCACGACCGGTCCGGCGCGCGTCCGGCCCGACCCGCGGCGGACAGACGGCACGAACGGCCGGGGGCTGAGCCCCCGGCCGTCGCCGTCCGTCAGAGGTGCCGGGTGGTATCGATCCCGAGGTTCATCCCCGCCAGGCCCCGGGGGCGCACGGCCAGACCGTCCGCGATCTCGCGGTATGCGCGCCCGGACGGCGAATCCGGCTCGGCGAGGACGATGGGCGTGCCCTCGTCCCCGTGCTCGCGCACGGCCTGCTCCAGGGGGACCTGACCGAGCAACGTGACGGGTGCACCGACCGAGCGGGACAGATTGGCCGCCACCTCGGCACCGCCACCGGTTCCGAAGACATCCATCCTGGTGCCGTCGGGCAGCTCGAGCCATGACATGTTCTCGATGACACCCGCGATGCGCTGACGGGTCTGCAGCGCGATCGATCCGGCCCGCTCGGCCACCTCTGCGGCAGCCTGCTGGGGCGTGGTGACCACGAGGATCTCCGCGGAGGGGATGAGCTGCGCGATCGAGATCGCCACATCGCCCGTGCCGGGGGGCAGGTCCATCAGCAGGACGTCGAGATCACCCCAGTAGACGTCCGCGAGGAACTGCTGCAACGCCCGGTGGAGCATGGGCCCGCGCCACACCACCGGGGTGTTGCCCTTCGTGAACTGTGCGATCGAGATGACCTTCACGTCGTGCGCGACGGGCGGCAGGATCATCTGCTCCACCTGGGTCGGTCGCGCGTCGGTCCCCAGCATCCGCGGGATCGAGTGGCCGTAGATGTCGGCGTCCAGTACACCCACGGACAGCCCCCGCGAGGCGAGGGCCGTGGCGAGGTTGACCGTCGCGGTGGACTTGCCGACCCCTCCCTTGCCCGAGGCGACCGCGTAGACGCGGGTCAGGTTGCCGGGCTGGGCGAACGGGATGACGGGCTCCGCGGCATCCCCGCGCAGATGCTTGCGCAGTTCGGTGCGCTGCTCGTCGCTCATCACGTCGAGCTCGACAGCGATCTCGCCGACGCCCGGGACATCGGCCACCGCCGTGCGGACACGGTCGGTGATGGTGTCCCGCATCGGACAGGTGGCGACGGTCAGGTAGATGCCGATGTCGACCCGGCCCGTGGCGGGGTCCACCTCGACACCCTTGACCATGCCGAGCTCCGTGAGCGGCTTCCGGATCTCCGGGTCGTCGACCTTCGCCAGGGCGGCCCGGATCAGTTCTTCGCTGGGTGCACTCATGATGCCCCTAGTCTAGGCGTCACGGCACCGGGTGACGATTCAGGCAGGCGGCGACGGCACGCAGAACGGAGGTATGCAGGGCAACTCGATCACGGGCAAACCCGGTAACGCGGGAGCCGGGGGCGCCACCGCCGGAGGCGCCGGGCGTTCGGGCGACGGCGCCGGAGTCGGCGTCGCCGACGGCGAAGGGGAGGCGCTGGGCGCGGGCGGGACGGGAGACGCCGGGGGCTCGACCTCCGTGCAACCGGGCACCGGGGCCTCGGGCTCACCCGGAGCAACGGGCTCGGGTGCCTCGGTGGGCTCGCCCTCCCACCCCTCGGGGCATCGCTCGGGCGGCTCCGGGGGTTCGATGGTGGGTTCGGGCTGGTGGATCTCCGGCAGGTCCGACGGCAGCGGGACGGCGTTGACCGCATAGCCGTGGGCCCAGGCGTTCACGTTGGCGACATAGGCCAGCGAGTTGTTGTAGGCCAGGACCGCCCGGGTGCGGGCGGCGGGATCGGCCATCGATCCCCCCTGCCCACACAGCAGGGACGCCGCCGACAGCGCGCCGTCGTAGATGTTGTTCGGATCGGCCACCCCATCGTCGTTGGCGTCGCGACCGAGACCGGCCCAGGTCGAGGGGATGAACTGCACGGGGCCCACCGCGCGGTCGAACTCCGCATCGCCGTCGAACCGGCCCCCGTCCGTGTCGGTGATGACGGCGGTTCCCGGAAGGCTCCCGTCGAGGCGGGGGCCCAGGATGCGGCCGATGGTGTTGCCGTGGACGTCGAACCGACCACGTCCCTGGTTGGACTCGACCTGGCCGATACCGGCCAGGAGAGTCCAGTCCATCTCGCAGGCGGGCTTCTCCGCATCGAGGCGGTCCGCGGCGCGGTGATAGGCGTCGAGGGCGATGCCGGGGATGCCCAGCGGCCCGTCCGGGATGGTCGCCGGCTCGATGTGGGCGGCGCCGGGGTCCTCCGGGGCGGCCGGTTCCTCCTCCGGGGACGGCTCTAAGGTGCGGGAGGTGGCGGGAGCCTCGGTGACCGTCGGCGTGCTGGGCGCGTACTCGGCCAGCGGAGTGATGTCCGGCGGCGCGGGGCGACTGGTGTCCATGTTCAGTCCCACGGCCGACAGCACAGCGATCGCGCTGGCGGTAACGGCGGCACTGGTCAGAACCCGGCGATCGGCGTTGTGCGCAAAACGGCGCAAGACTTCCCCCTACGACTTCCCGGTCGGCCCAGCGAACGTGCTGCGCCCCACGACGTTCCGTCCCGGCCGAGGCTACCCCCGGCCCTTGACGTCTGAATCGGTTTTGTTGTGATCGGCGTTACACGTCCCGGGTTCGAGGCCGGAGAGGAGGGTCTCGATCCGCTCGACGGAATCACGGAGGTCGTCGAGCTCCCGCCGGAGGTAGTCGCGGGTGACCGTCTCACCGACGGAGAGCCGGACCGAGGCGAGTTCCCGGGCGAGGAACTCGGTGTCCGCCTTGGTCTGCGTGGCGCGGAGGCGATCCTCCCTGACGGACTCCTTGTCGCGGTCCTCCTGCCGGTTCTGTGCGAGCAGGATCAGCGGAGCGGCGTAGGCGGCCTGCGTCGAGAACGCGAGGTTGAGCAGGATGAAGGGATACGGGTCGAAGCGCAGGGCGACCACCGCGACGTTGATGATGATCCAGACGATCACGATGATCGTCTGGATCAGCAGATATGTGCCGGTCCCGAAGAACCGCGCGACGGACTCGCTGTAGCGGCCGACCGCGTCTGCGTCGAAGCTGATCCTCGGTCTGCGCGAGGTCACCGGCATCGAGAGCGAGGACCGCACGGTGGGCTCGCTCATCGGGTCGCCTCCCTGTCGTCGTGCAGGTCCATGTCCCGCCAGTCGTCCGGGAGGACATGGTCTAGCAGATCGTCGACCGCCACCGCGCCGAGCAGGTGTCCCTCGTCGTCGACCACCGGCCCGCACACGAGATTGTAGGTGGCGAAGAACCTGGTCACGGCGTCCGTCGAGTCGGACGGGCGCAGCGTGGACAGGCTGGTGTCGACGGTCTCGGCCACCATCATCGACGGCAGCTCCCGCAACAGCGCCTGGATGTGGACGCATCCGAGGTACTTGCCCGTCGGTGTCGCGGTGGGGGGCCTCACGACGAAGACGAGGCTGGCCAGGGCCGGGCTGAGGTCGGGGTTGCGGCAGTGGGCGAGGGCCTCGGCCACCGTCGTCTGCGGAGACAGGATGATCGGCTCGGGGGTCATGAGCCCGCCCGCGGTGTCCGCGTCGAACGTGAGCAGACGCCGGACGGGAGCCGAGTCCTCGGGGTTCATGCGTTCCAAGAATGACTCGGCGTCCTGCTCCGGCAACTCGCCGAGCAGATCGGCCACGTCGTCGGGGTCCATCGCCTCGAGCACGTCCGCCGCGCGCTCTAGCTCTAGCCGGGTGACGATCTCGGTCTGCTCGTCGTGGGGCAGTTCCTGCAGGATGTCGGCCAATCGCTCGTCGTCCAGTGTCCGGGCGACCTCCAGCCGACGGACCTCCGGCAGTTCCCGCAGGGCGTTCGCGACGTCGGCCGGGCGCATGTCGGCGTAGTGCTCGACCAGGCTCTCGGCACTGTGTTCCGGGGTGCCGATCGCGTCGTCGTCGAGTCCCCGGATCCGGCTCCACGGATGGATCGACACCTCGCCGCGGCGGCCGAGCGAGGCGCGCCCGCGTCGTGCGCGTACGGCGAGTCGGGAGACGAGCCAGTCCCTCGAGCGCTGACGCTCGATCTCCACGTCGACCACCTGGTAACGGATGTCCTTCTGGTCACCGCCCGACTTCTCCGAACCGAGCTGGTCCCGCTCGACTCCGATCACGGAGTCCACCAACGCCCCGAGCACCAGGTTCTCCCCGGGTCGGGACTGGAACCGGTGCAGATTGATGGTGCCCGAGACCAGGGAGACGGACCGGGGGTCGATCGAGGCGACCCTGAGCATCGGCACGAAGATCCTGCGACGCGTGGGTAGTTCGACCACGAGTCCGATCACCCGGGGGGGCTTGTGCCGAGACCGCATCGTCACCACGACGTCCCGGATCCGTCCGATGTCGTCCCCGTCAGGGCCGATCACCGGTAGTCCGGCTAGCCTGGCGACGAAGGCCTTGTTGAGGTTCGCCATGTCGACCAGGCTAGTCACCCACGGGCGGCGCCCGCCCGCCATACCGGACGTAAGGGAGTGCCACTCACGATGACCGCAGCCCCCCACGCGACACCCGCGCCATCGGAGGACGCCGCCACGGCGCTCGCCGAACTCCGTGCCCGTCCCCGGCGCACGGTACTGGCCGTGCCCGGCAGCAGTGTCAAGATGATCGACAAGGCCAGGGGACTGCCGGTGGACGAGGTCTTCCTGGATCTCGAGGACGCGGTGGCGGGTCCCGCCAAGGAGGAGGCCCGCCAGAACGTGGTGGCCGCCCTGAACGGCGGGGACTTCGCCGCACCCACGGTGGTGGTGCGCGTCAACGCGTGGGACACCGAGTACACGGTGCGGGACGTCACCGAGATAGTCGGTCGCGCGGGTGCCCGCGTCGACGCACTGTTGCTGCCGAAGGCGCGCTCCGCGGCGGAGGTCGTGGCCCTCGACCTGGTGCTGACCCAGGTCGAGAAGGCGGCGGGCCTACCGGTCGGGCACATCGGCATCGAACCCCAGATCGAGGACGCCCTGGGGCTGACCAACATCGATCAGATCGCGACGGCCAGTCCGCGTGTCCTGACGCTGGTGTTCGGTCCGGCCGATTTCATGGCCTCCGTCGGGATGCGCACCCTCACGGTCGGGGAGCAACCGGAGGGTTACGCCCCGGGTGACGCCTACCACCACGTACTCATGACCATCCTCGTCGCCGCCCGCGCCCACGGCCTCCAGGCGATCGACGGGCCCTTCCTGAAGGTGCGGGACGTGGAGGGGTTCCGCCGTGCGGCCGCCCGCACCGCAGCACTCGGCTTCGACGGCAAGTGGGTGTTGCACCCGGCCCAGGTCGACGCGGGCAACGAGGTGTTCAGCCCCCGCCAGGAGGAGTTCGACCAGGCCGAGGCCATCCTCGCCGCCTACGCGCGGTCGACGTCCGTCGAGGGAGGTGCTCGCGGTGCGGTGATGTTCGGCGACGAGATGCTCGACGAGGCCAGTCGTAAGATGGCGATGGTCGTGTCCGCGCGGGGTCGTGCGGGCGGGATGACCGTGACGGATCAGGCCGGTGCAGGAACGGACCCGGAAGGACGGACATCATGAGCTCTCGCGTGAATCCGGCAGGCGGTAGGACCCGGGCTGGTCAGACCCCGGGCCTGCCCACGCCGCCGACCGGTTGGGTGGTCGGGTCGTACCCCACCTACGCGCAGGCCCAGGCCGCGGTCGATCATCTCGCGGACGAGGAGTTCCCCGTCCATGAGGTCACGATCGTGGGAGTGGACCTGATGCAGGTCGAGCGGGTGACCGGCCGGCTCACATGGCCCAAGGTCCTGCTCGGTGGCCTGGCCACCGGCGCCTGGCTCGGGCTGTTCATCGGCCTGTTGCTCGGCATCTTCACGCAGCCCATGTGGGGAGTCGTCCTGACGGGCCTGGTGGGCGGGTCGGTGTTCGGGGTCGTCTCGGCCTCGCTGTCCTACGCGGCCACCCGGGGTAAGCGTGATTTCGCGTCCACCTCGCAGCTCGTCGCGGGACGGTACGACGTCCTGTGTGAGCCCGCCAACGCGGAACGGGTGCGCGACGAGCTCGCCCGCCTCGGGCTGAAGTAGTGCTGCCCGGCGGTCCGACGAGCTCCTCGGACGTGCTCTCCGTGGTGCGGGCGCATCTGATCGAGCACCACGGCCCGGAGCCCCAGGAGGCGTCGGTGACATTCCTCGGCGCGTCTCCGATCAGGATCCTGCGGTTCGTGGACATCGAGTCCGGCGTGGTGCGGTATGTCTCACTGGGGTGTTCAGCCGAACCGATGGGGGACCCCTCGGCCCTTGTTCCCGACCCCACCGCGCCGCGGGCGGAGCTGAGTCTGATCCTGCGTGGCGGGGTGGACGGTCTGGTCCGCGCGCTGGCGGTGCTCGCGGCCGCACCCGCGGTGGAGGGCCTCGTCCTGTCGGAGGGAGCACTGATCGACCTGGGCGAGCCGCTCTGGCCGGGCGCGTCGTTCACGGGGGTCGTCCTGCGGGCTCCGGAGATCCCGGACGTGCCGTTGCCCGGTGACGCCGCGCCGGTCACCGTGTTCCGGGCCGTTCCGGTCACCCACACGGAGGCGGCGTGGGTACGGATGAAGGGCGCGGCGGAACTGGAGGAGGCGTGGGCGGAGGCCGGCATCGATGTCACCGATCCCGGGCGCTCGGCGGTCAACCCCGGGCTGAACCGCTGATCACAACCAGCGGTTCCGGCGAAACAGCAGGAAGAGCCCGGCGCACATCGCGACCATTATCCCCAGCACCACGAAGTACCCGTACCGTGTCTCGAGTTCGGGCATGTGTCGGAAGTTCATGCCGTAGATGCCCGCGATCATCGTGGGTACGGCCGCGATCGCGACCCAGGCGGAGATCTTGCGCATGTCGGTGTTCTGTTGGATTCCCACGATCGTCGCCGCCGCGCTGACGAGCGAGGTGGCCTGCTCGTCCAGGGTCGCGACCACCGCTGCTGCCCGCGCGTGGTGGTCCTGGACGTCGCGGAAGTAGTGGCGGGCCTCCGCCGGGACGAGGTCGAGATGATCGAACGACAGGCGTTGCAGGGGCGTGGTCAATGGCCCGATGACGTGCTTGAGGTCGAGTAGTTCTCGTTTAAGGACGTAGATCTGTTCGATGTCCACCCGGGTGCGTGGCGTGAAGAGCGCCGACTCGAGTTCGTCGATGTCCGCGGCCATCCCCTCGGCGGCCTCGATGTAGTTGTCGACCACACGGTCCGCCACGGCGTGCATCACCGCCGCCGGCCCGGTCGCGAACCGTTCCTGGGAGTACCCGGGCTCGCCGACGAAGTCCGTCGGGGTGATCTGGTCCCCGTGGCGGACGGTCACCACGAAGTCCCGGCCCAGGACCACCATGACCTCGCCGGTGGACACGATGTCGGTGACCTGGGTGACCGTCTCGTGGGCCAGGTACCGCACGGTCGACATGTTGAGCACGAGAGCGTCGTCGTAGGCCTCCAACTTGGGACGCTGCCGGCCACTGGTCGCATCCTCGGTGATGAGCTCGTGCAGCCCCAGGTCCCGGGACAGCGCCTCCATCTGGTCGCGCCCCGGGGCATCGAGGCCGATCCAGACGAAGCCTCGACCGGCGTCGCGTACACGGCGGATCGCCTCGCGGTGCGGGACCCGGCCGCGTTCACCGACACCGTCGGTGTAGATGACGCAGTCCACGGTCGCGTGGTGAGCCGACCCGGCCGGGCCTCGTGGCGTGGCATCTGCTCGGGTTGTCGACGGCCGTCGTGGTGGGATCGCGGGCACCCGGTCCCCTTTCCTCGTCTCGCCTGACAATATCCGCCGTGCGGGCCCTCGGAGTGACGACCGGCGGGCGTGGCTGGGAGACTGTCCCTCGAGGTGATCCGCGCCGACCGGCGCGGCCGGGGTGAGGAAGGGCGTGGTCGGATGCTGCGGACGGGGGATCGGGCGGGGCGGTGCGCGATGGTGCTCGCGGGGGTCGGCGCGATGGCACTGTCCGGCTGCCAGGCGCAGTCCTCGATCGTTCCCGCGCACCGGGACGATCCGGTGGTGGTCGTCGAGACCGCATCCTTCGGCGAGGTCGAGATCGTCGGTCATATCTACGGCAACGCCCTGGTGCGGTCGGGGTCGCGGGTGACCGCCCGCCCGCAGGCCGGGACCCAGGACGAGGTCGTGGAGTCCGTGGTGACCGGGGAGGCGACGTTCACGATCGGGTTCACCGGTGAGTTGCTCCGGACCTTCGACGAGAACTCCACCGAGGTCGAGGCCGATGAGGTGTACACCGCCATGATGGCCGCCCTCCCGGAGGGCGTGACCGCGGCGGATCCTGCGCCCGCCGAGGACGCCCCCGTGTACGCGGTCACCCGGCACACCTCGGAATCGCGAGACCTGCGGACGATGTCCGACCTGGCCGGGAGGTGCGGTGAGTTCACCCTCGGCGCACGCGAGGAGGCCCTCGCGGACCGGGAGCTCGCCACATCCGTCGGTACCACCTACGACTGCGGTTTCGGCCGTCGCGTGGCGTTGGGTCCCAACCCCCGCGCGGTGTTCGACGCCCTGCGGGAAGGGGAGATCGGGGTGGGTCTGGTCCAGTCGGCCGACCCCGTCCTCCATCCGGAGGACATCGTCGCGTTGGACGACGACGAGGACGCCGTCCTCGCCCAGCACCTCGTGCCCGTGTTCCGCAAGGGCTCGCTCTCGGAGGATCAGCTCGCCCTGGTGAACCGGATCAGCGGGGAGCTGACCACCGAGGACGTCCGCGAGCTCCTGCTGGGGGTCGAATTCGGTTCCGCGACCCCCGTCGCGTTGGCGAACTACTGGTTGGACGAGCACGGTTACTGACCTCCGCGAGGTGTGGAACACGAGGAAGGGCCCGACCTGGTGGTCGGGCCCTTCCTCCTACGCGGTCACTCGAGGTCCGCGGTCCTCCGATTCGGCGGTTACTCGAACGCCTGGTCCACCAGCGCCTTCTGCTCGACGGCGTGGACCTTGCTCAGACCCGTCGAGGTCGCGGCCATCGGGCGACGCGAGACCCGCTTGAGCGGCGGGAAGTCCTCGATGCGCTCGGGCAGCTCCAGGGCGAGGAAGCTCCACGCTCCCTGGTTCGCCGGCTCCTCCTGAACCCACCGGACCTCGGTGAGGTTCGGGTAGTGGTCCAGCGCCTCGCGCAGCCGGCGGTGCGGCACCGGGTGGATCTGTTCGACCCGGACGATCGCGATGTCGTCGCGGCCCTCCTTCTCCTGGCGGGCGGCGAGCTCGTAGTAGAGCTTCCCGGACACCAGCAGCATGGTCTTGACCTTGCCCGGGTCCTTCGAACCGTCGGCGAACGTCGGGTCGTCGAGAACCGAACGGAACTTGCCGTTGGTGAAGTCCGAGATCGCGCTGACGGCCTTCTTGTTCCGCAGCATCGACTTCGGCGTGAAGACCACCTGCGGCCGCTTGATGCCGTCGGTGGCATGACGACGCATGAGGTGGAAGTAGTTCGCCGGGGTCGACGGCTGCGCGACGGTCATCGAGCCCTCGGCACACAGCTGGAGGAACCGCTCGATGCGGCCGGACGTGTGGTCCGGGCCCATCCCCTCGTGCCCGTGCGGCAGGAGAAGGGTGACGGAGGACTTCTGACCCCACTTGGCCTCACCGGAGGAGATGTACTCGTCGATGATGGTCTGCGCGCCGTTGACGAAGTCACCGAACTGCGCCTCCCACAGCACCAGTGCCTCCGGGTCCCCGACCGAGTAGCCGTACTCGAATCCGACGCCCGCGTACTCGGTGAGTGCGGAGTTCCACACCTCGAAGCGGCCCTCGGCGTCCTCGAGGTTCTGCAGGGGCGAGTAGGGCTCCGACGTGGTCTTGTCGACCACCACGGCGTGGCGTTGCGTGAAGGTTCCGCGTTGCGAGTCCTGACCTGCGAGACGCACGGTCCGGCCCTCCAGGACGAGGGAACCGATCGCCAGCAGCTCGGCGAACGCCCAGTCGATGTTGCCGTTGTAGGCCATCTTCTGGCGCGCCTCGTAGACCGGCTTCACCCGCGAGTGGATGTGGAAGTCCGCGGGCAGGTTGCCGAAGGCGTCGCCGATGGCGTGGACGACCGACTCGTCCACCGCCGTCACCAGGCGCTTGGGCAGCGGCTGGTTGGGCAGGATCGACTCGGATGCCTTCACCGGGTGCTTCTCGAGCTCGCGGACCTCGTTGAAGACCCGCTCAAGCTGACCCTGGAAGTCGCGGAGAGCGTTCTCGGCCTCCTTCTCGGTGATGTCGCCGCGACCGACCAGATCCTCGGTGTAGGACTGACGGACGCTCTTCTTGTCGTCGATGACCTCGTACATCCGCGGCTGCGTCATCGACGGGTCGTCGGCCTCGTTGTGACCGCGGCGGCGGTAGCAGACGAGGTCGATCACGACGTCCTTCTTGAACTGCTGGCGGAAGTCCATCGCCAGCCGGGCGACCCGCACGCATGCCTCGGGATCGTCACCGTTCACGTGGAAGATCGGCGAGCCGATCATCTTGGCGACGTCCGTGGAGTACTGGCTGGAGCGCCCGGCCTCGGGCGCCGTGGTGAACCCGATCTGGTTGTTGACGACGATGTGGATCGTGCCGCCGGTGCGGTAACCGTCGATCTGAGAGAGGTTCAGGGTCTCCGCGACCACTCCCTGTCCGGCGAATGCCGCGTCACCGTGCAGCATGAGCGGCACGACCGGGTACTCGGAGCGCCATTCCGGATCCTCGATGAGGTCCTGCTTGGCGCGGACGATTCCCTCCAGGACCGGATCGACGGCCTCGAGGTGCGACGGGTTGGCGGTGAGCGACACCTTGATCTCGTTCTCGCCGAACATCTGGTACTGGATGCCCTCGGCCCCGAGGTGGTACTTGACGTCACCCGACCCGTGCGCGGCGGAGGGGTCCATGTTGCCCTCGAACTCGGTGAAGATCTGCCGGTAGGGCTTGCCCACGATGTTGGCGAGCACGTTGAGCCGCCCGCGGTGGGGCATGCCGATCACGACCTCGTCGAGGCCGAACTCGGCGGCCTCGTCGATCACCGCGTCCATCATCGGGATGACGGACTCGGCGCCCTCGAGGGAGAAGCGCTTCTGGCCGACATACTTGGTCTGCAGGAACGTCTCGAAGGCCTCCGCGGCGTTCACCTTGGACAGGATGTACTTCTGCTCGGCGACGGTCGGCTTGTCGTCGACCCCCTCGAGGCGCTCCTGGATCCACTGGCGCTGCTCGTTCTCGAGGATGTGGGTGTACTCGATACCGATCTTGCGGCAGTAGGCCGCACGCAACGCGGACAGTACGTCCCGCAACCGCATCTTGTCCTTGCCGACGAACCCGCCGACGGAGAACTTGCGGTCGAGGTCCCACAGGGTGAGCTCGTGGGAGTTGACGTCGAGGTCCGGGTGGAACGTGCGACGCCGCTTGGCGTGCTTCCCGTCGAGCGGGTCGATGTCGGCCATGAGGTGGCCGCGGTCGCGGTAGGCGGCGATCAGCTCGAGGACGCGTGCGTCCTTGTCCACCCGCGGGTCGGTGATGTCCTGACGCCACCGGACCGGCTCGTAGGGGATGCCGAGTACGTCGAAGATCTCGTCATAGAACTCGTCCGCGATCAGCAGGCGGTGGATCTCACGCAGGAACTCGCCGGATTCGGCGCCCTGGATGATCCGGTGATCATACGTGGAGGTGAGGGTGGTGATCTTGCCGATGGCGTTGTTGGCCAACTGCTCGTCACTCGCGCCCTGGAACTCGGCGGGGTACTCCATCGCGCCCACGCCGAGAATGGCGCCCTGGCCCACGGTGAGGCGCGGGACCGAGTGCACCGTGCCGATTCCGCCGGGGTTCGTCAGCGAGATCGTGACGCCGGAGAAGTCGTCCATCGTCAGCTTGCCCTCGCGGGCGCGGGCGACGATGTCCTCATAGGCGTCGAGGAATCCGCGGAAGTCGAGCTTCTCGCAGTTGCGGATCGCGGCCACGACCAAGGACCGGCCGGCCTTGGTCTTCATGTCGATCGCCAGACCGAGGTTGATCCCGTTCGGGGTGACGACGTTCGGCTTGCCGTCGACCTCCTCGTAGTGGTTGTTCAGGTTCGGGTAGGCCTTGACGGCCTGGACCATGGCGTACCCGATGAGGTGGGTGAAGGAGATCTTCCCGCCGTGGGTGCGCTTGAGGTGGTTGTTGATGACCACCCGGTTGTCGACCATCAGTTTCGCCGGGACCGCGCGGACCGAGGTCGCGGTGGGGAGGGACAGCGACGCGTTCATGTTCTTGACGATCGCGTTGGCCGCGCCCCGGATGACCTTGCTCTCCTGCTCCGCGGGGGGCTCGTACTCGGGGCGTGACGGCTTCTTCGTCGCCGCGGTGTCGGACTTCTTCCGCGCCTCCGACTTGTGCTCCAGGGCGGGCACCCCCTCCCCGCGGGCCTTGCGCTTGGGCGAGGCGTCGGCAGCGGGCTTCGCCGCGATGTCCTTAACGGACGCCTCGGGGGTGGAATCGTCGACGGTGATCTCGGACGGCTTCTTGTCTGATGTGACCGATTCCCCACTGCTCCCACCTCCCGATCGGGGCCGACTGCTCTTGCCGGATTTCCCGCCCGAGCTGCCGGGGGAGGTGCCGTTGGTCGAGTCACCACCGGAGGAGGAGGCGGCCTCCGGGTTGGCGTCGAAGAACTCGTGCCAGGACTTGTCCACGGAGGACGGGTCCTTGGCGAACCGCTCGTACATCTCGTCTACGAGCCACTGGTTCTGTCCGAACTGTGAGACGTTGTTGCTCACGATCTCTTGGTGCCTCTCTGGTTCTGTGGTGGGTTTCACACGTCAATGGATCCAGGCTAGACCTTCTGCCCGAGCCGGGCTCTCCGATCTCACCTGACAGGGGGATGCCCCCGGCCCGTCACGGCAGGGTCACGTGGCGGGCCACGAGTCCGGTGGCGTGCCGAACGCGGCATCAGCGGTCTCCACGACCGTCCGCCCCAGCTTCCGGTTGCCCCATCCACCCACGGCGGCGCCGAGCCCCGCGGGTGCCAGTTTGCCCACGGCGAGCCCTGCCCGCTTCACGGCGAACTTCCTGACGAAGCGGGTCATCATCCGACGGTTGATCTCCTTCAGCCCGGGTACCCGGAGTGCACGGCCGGCCAACGAGCCGCCCGTGGCCGCCCCTCCCGACGAGCTGACCGCGTTGGCCAGGATGGCGGTGCCGGACGCACCCAACATGACTGTCATGACCAGCAGTTCCTCGTGCTCGTCGTGGCGGACGTCCACGCCGTGGACCTCGGCCACGGCGAGCGTGTAGAACGCGGCGGCCTCGAGGAACACCAGCGATTCCGCGCCGATCGCGCCGAAGGCGACGATGGTTCCGAGACCCGGCACCGCGGCCGTGGCACCCACGGCCGCACCGGACGCGGTGACGGTGTTCAGGAACCGCGCGTCGAGACGCTGGCGGATCCGGGCCGGGCTCTCGTCGGGGTGATGGGCCCGGAGTGTGCGTACGTAGGCACGGGCGGCACCGGTCTGGCTCCGGATCGCCCGGCGCAGGGCGGCAGTGATCACCCCCGCGGCCGGGCCGGAGACGTCGGATTCAGCGGGCACTCGATCGGGCACTGGGCACTCCTGGAGGTCAAGGCGGCGCGGGGGGCGGGCCGGGCTCGAACCTCCACCGTACGTAAGGCGCGCGGGGTGGTGGCTCAGGGCAGCACACGCTCGGTGTAGTCGTTGCCGAAGACACGCTCCGGGTCGAGACGGTCACGGACGGACACGAAGTCGTCGAAGCGGTCCACCATGGCGGACAGGTCCTCCGCGGTGCGGGTGTGCATCTTTCCCCAGTGCGGTCGCCCGCCGGCGGCGAGGAAGATCCCTTCCGCGAGACGGAACAGTTCGGTGTGATCCATCAGGTGGTACTGGTGCACGGCGATGTAGCAGACCTCGCGTCCGTACGCCGTGGACATCCACACGTCGTCGGCGGCGGCGAACCGCACCTCCACGGGGAACGGGGTTACGATGCCGGAGCGGTCGATGGTGTCGCGGAGGTCGCGCAACACCCCGGCCGCCGCCGCGACGGGCACGGCGTACTCCATCTCCCGGAAGCGGACCCGCCGCGGGGAGGCGAAGACCCGGTAGCTCCGGTCGGTGAAGTCCCGTGCGGACAGAGCCCGTGAGGCGACCCGGTTGAGCCGGGGGGTCAGCGCCGGACGTCGGGTCGCGGCTCGGCACACCACGTCGAAGACCTCGTTGGAGAGGAGTTCGTCGCCGATCAGACCCCGGATGCGTCCCACCGGGTGCAGCTCGGCGTCCCCGGGCAACCGGGTGTTGCGTTTGACGTTGATCGCGTCGGTGTGGGGGAACCAGAAGAACTCGGCGTGGTCCGCGGAACGTGCGAAACCCTCCAGGTCCGCCAGTGCGGCGGTCAGGGTCCACGGACGCTCCTCGGCCTGCAGTGCGAAGGCCGGGACGCATCGGACCGTCATCTTGGTGATGATCCCCAGTGCGCCGATCCCGAGGCGGGCCGCCTCGAACACCTCGGGGTCGGATTCGCGGGAACAGGTGAGAACGGAACCGTCGGCGGTGACGAGCTGGAGGCCGACGACCGTGGCGGGCAGGCCCGGTGCCGCACATCCCGTGCCGTGGGTCCCGGTCGACACCGCCCCGGCGAGGGACTGTTCGGCGAAGTCCCCGAGGTTCGGCTGTGCCAGACCGAGCTCCCACAGCAGCGGTCCCAGTCGGTGCAGCCGGGTACCCGCCCAGACGGTCACGTCCGCGCCGTCGACGCGACCGTCAGCACCACGGGTCGGCACGATCGATTCCACGCCGGCCAGGTCGTCCAGGGACACGAGCACGCCGTCCGTCGCGGCCGCCGGCGTGAAGGAATGGCCCGCGCCGACACACTTGACCCTGGTTCCGCGCTCGGCCGCCCGCGTGACCACGTCGCTCACCTCGGCAACGGTCGTCGGGAGCGACCGGCCCGAGGGAGAGGCCAGGACATTGCCGGCCCAGTTCTGCCAGGGGGCCACCGAGGTCGTCATGGCAGGAGAGGGTACCCGCGCGAGGCGGGGCGGGAGGCGGTCCTGGACCATCGACCCGGAGTGGGGGCGGACGCCCGGCACGCCGGGGGAGCGGGTGCCGTGAACGGTGTGCACGTCCACCTCGTCGTCGTACCATGGACGGGTGACCAGACGACTTCCTGCCGATCAGCGCCGGGCGCAGCTCCTCCAGGCCGCCCTCGAGATCGCCGAACACGACGGACTGGGTGCGGTGACCGTCCGCGGCGTGGCCGAACGGGCGGGCGTGTCGCTGGGGGTCGTCCACTACTGCTACACGGATAAGGAAGAGCTTCTCCGCGAGGTCATCGGCGCCGTCAACTCGGAGGTCCACCAGGCCGCCCGGGCCTTCGTGAGCGTCGACTTCGATTCCGGGATCCGGGGCACCGAGGGCCTGCGGCGACGGCTGTACGAGGCGATCGACCTGATCTGGGCGGTGATCTCCGCATCGCCCGACCGGCAGCTCCTCACCTACGAGATCGTGTCGTACTCGCTGAGGACCCACGGGCTGCCCGAAGTCGGCTTGGCCCGCGACCAGCAGGAATCCAACGAGGCCATCGTGCGTTCGGTGCTCGAGCGCACGGCGCAGTCCGCCGACGTGCAGTGGGCGATGGGCCTCGACGACATGGTGCGCGTCGTCCTGTCGATCATCACCGGCATCAGCCTGCGGTGGCAGATCTACCGGAACGACGACGAGGCCAACGACCTCCTCCACCGGGCGGTCGACCTCGTCGTACGGGACGCGCGACCGGTCGACGGTGCCTAGCAGGGAGGCGGACGGCCTCCCCGTGGTCGTCGACGCGCTCCGGGTCGCGACCGCGGGCCTCGACGCGCCCCTCGCCGCTCTGCACCTGCCGAGTCTGCGGGCGAACGTGGACGACCTATGCCGTCGGGCAGGGGGCACCAGGATCCGGGTGGCGAGCAAGTCAGTGAGATCCCGAGGCGTGCTGCGGGAGGTGCTCGGCGACCGGCTGCGCGGCGACGACTCCGTCCGCGGAATCATGGCCTACTCGCTGGACGAGGCGTTGTGGTTGGTGGAATCGGGGTGCGACGACGTCCTGATGGGGTACCCCACCGTCGACCGCTCGGCCCTGGGACGCCTCGGAGCAGATCCGCAGGCGCTGGAGTGCGTGACACTCATGGTCGACCATCCGCGTCAGCTGGAGATCGCGCGGGAGGCGGGGGCGTCCGGGGCGCGGGTGTGCATCGACGTCGACTGCTCCCTCCGGCTCGGGCCCGCCCACCTGGGCGTGCGCCGCTCCCCGCTGCGCGGACCGGACGACGTCGAGCCGCTGGTACGGCGGGCCGTCGCCACCGGCTTCCGCGTGGTGGGCGCGATGTTCTACGAGGCGCAGGTGGCCGGAGTGCCCGATGACGTACCGGGGATCGGCGTCGTCAAACGGCTCTCGATGCGGCGGCTGCGGGATGTGCGACCGGCGGTGGCGTCCACGATCGAGTCGGTCACCGGGACACCGCCGGAGATCATCAACTCCGGGGGATCCGGGTCCGTCGCCGAGAGCGCCGGGGCGCCCGCCGTCACCGAGGTCACCGCGGGATCGGGACTGTACGTGCCGGGGCTGTTCGACGCCTATCGGACCTTCACCCCGCGGCCGGCGCTGCTGTTCGCACTGCCCGCCGTGCGGACGCCGGCCCGTGGTCTCACCACGTTCCTGTACGGGGGATACGTCGCGTCCGGCGTCCCGGGGCGCGACCGGCTCCCGGTGCCCGCCGCCCCGGCGGGGTTGCGATACCTCGGTCGGGAGGGGGCCGGAGAGGTCCAGACGCCCGTGCGGGGGCAGGTGGCCATCGGCGAGAGCGCATGGTGGCGTCACGCGAAGGCGGGGGAACTGTGCGAGCGGTTCGACACTCTCCACGTGGTGGACGAGACTGCTGACGGGCCCGTCGTGGTGGATCGCTGGCCCACCTACCGTGGTGAAGGGAAGTGTTTCGGATGACCGACGCCCAGCAGATGTCCGGGCAGGCGCGGGAGCGGATGCATGCCGAGGCCGTCGCGATCACGGCGGACCTAGTGTCGATCGACTCGACCAACACCGGTGACCCCGCGACGATCGGCGACGGCGAGACGAGGGTGTGCCGCCGGATCGCCGAGTACCTCGACGAGGTCGGCATCTCCAGCGAACTCGTGGAGTCTGTTCCCGGACGAGGGAGCCTGTTCGCCCGGATCGAGGGAGCCGACCCGGACGCGGGCGGACTGGTCGTGCACGGACACGTCGACGTCGTCCCCGCGGTCGCCGAGGACTGGACCGTCCCGCCGTTCGACGGTGAGATCCGCGACGGCTGGCTCTATGGTCGAGGCACCGTCGACATGAAGAACATGATCGGCATGATGCTCGCGGTGGTCCGCCACTACCGCCGGGAGGGGATCGTGCCCCGGCGGCCGCTGCTGCTCGCGTTCTTCGCGGATGAGGAGGCCGCGGGGATCATGGGTGCCAAGTGGGTGGTCCGGGAGCGGCCCGAGATCTTCGACGGCATGACCCAGGCGCTCAGCGAGGTCGGGGGCTGGTCGGTACCGGTCGACGGCCGCCGCCTCTACCCGATCGCCGTCGCCGAGAAGGGCGTCGCCTGGGCCACGGTGACCGCACACGGGACCGCCGCACACGCGTCCCGCCCGACCGGGGACAACGCCGTCGCCGCGATCGCCGGGGCGGTTCATCGCGTGGCCGATCTCGACTTTCCGGTGCAGCCGACCGAGGCAAACACCGCGCTGGCCGCGGCGGTCGGTCGGCTGGCCGGAGGAAGCGGCGAGGTCGCCGAACTGCCGGATCGGCTCGAGGTCCTCGGGCACTTCGGGCCCCTCGTCTCCGCCTCGCTGTCCCACACCGCCTCACCGACGGTCCTGTCCGCCGGGTACAAGACCAACGTCATCCCCACCGAGGCACGCGCGGAGATCGACTGCAGAGTACTCCCCGGAGGTGAGGACACGTTCCGTGCCGAGATCGAGCAGGAGCTCGGCCCCGACGTGACGGTCGAGTGGATCTGGGAACCACCGATCGCCGCACCGGCCGACGCCCCGTTCGTGGAGGTGATCCGCGAGGCCGTCAGGCAATCCGACCCCGATGCCATGGTCGTGCCGTACCTGTTGCCCGCGAGCACGGACAACAAGCATCTGGCCCCGCTCGGGATCGACGGCTACGGGTTCGTCCCACTGCGCGTGCCCGACGAGTTCGACGTCTTCGGCCATTTCCACGCCGTGGACGAGCGGGTACCGGTGGACGCACTGCATTTCGGTGCCGACGTGCTCGCCCGAGTGCTCCGATCCGCGTGAGGGGCGCGCTCACCGGACATCCGACGCCGTCTGCGCGGACCCGCCTGCCCGCGGACGTCTGGGTCCTCGTCGCGGCCGCGTTCGCCGTGGCGATCGGCTACGGCCTGGTCGCGCCGGTGCTGCCGCAGTTCGCCCGCAGCTTCGACGTGTCGGTCACGGCGGCGTCGGTCATCGTCAGCGCATTCGCGTTCTTCAGGTTGGTGTTCGCGCCGGCCGGTGGGTTCCTCGTCGACAAACTCGGCGAGCGGTGGGTCTACATGTCCGGTCTCCTCATCGTGGTGGTCTCCACGTTGGCGACCGGGCTGGCGCAGAACTACTGGCAGCTCCTGGTCTTCCGCGGTCTCGGCGGTCTCGGGTCGACGATGTTCACGATCTCCGCGATGGCCCTGCTCACCAGATTGTCCCCGCCCGGCGCCCGGGGACGGATCGCCGGCCTGTACGCGACCGCGTTCCTCATCGGCAATATCGGCGGTCCGGTTCTGGGCGGATTGTTGGCGGGCTTCGGCATGCGCATCCCGTTCTTCGTCTACGCCGGCACGCTGCTGGTGGCGACCGGCGTGGTGGCGGTCTTCCTCCGCGGGGGCCGACGGCCCTCACCCGACGACGGGTCCCCCGAGCAGGAACCCCTCCCGGTCGCCGAGGCGCTACGGCACAGCGGGTACCGTGCCGCGCTGATCTCCAGCTTCGTCAACGGGTGGACCTCGTTCGGTGTGCGGGTCGCCATCGTCCCGCTGTTCGCCGCGGCCAACTTCGATGCCGGCGCCGGTATCGCCGGCACCGCGCTGGCGTCGTTCGCGGTGGGGACCGCCTCGGTGGTCTCCGCGGCCGGGTGGTTGTCCGACAGGTACGGGCGACGTCCGATGGTGATCCTGGGTCTGGTGATCTCCGGTGTCACCACCCTCGTCCTGGGCTGGTGTGACACCGTGCCGTTGCTCGTGGCGGCCTCGGTCATCGCCGGGATGGGCGCCGGGATCCTCAACCCGTCGCAACAGGCCGCTGTCGCGGACGTGATCGGCGCGGACCGGGCAGGCGGCAAGGTCCTCGCCACCTTCCAGATGGCCAGCGACTCCGGAGCGATCCTGGGACCGGTCGTGGTGGGGCTGGTGGTGGACCTGCTGGGCTACAAGGCGGGGTTCGCGGTGTCCGGTGTGCTCCTATTGGGGGCCGCGATCCCGTGGATCATCGCCGAGGAGACCCGTGAGGCCACGAACCCGGTGACCACGGGGGAGTGACCTGCGGCAGCCGTGTCGCTCAACAGCCCCCGGACGCCGTAGAATGTAAAACCTCATGGAGAACAACGACGAGGACCGTACCGCCACCGCCGGCGACGAGGTCGACACCGACGCCAGCAATCCCGAACCAGCCTCCGCCGCGGACAACGGCGCCGCGAACAATGGCGCCGCGAACAATGGCGCCGCGGACAACGGCGCTGCGGACACGGCCGCGCCCGCGCGCACCGGCGCCGCCGCCCCTGCAGCCGGCGGTGAGGACGAGCCCGAGGTGACGTTCGCCGACATGGGGCTGGCCCCCGCGGTCGCGCAGGCGGTCAGGGACGTGGGTTACGAAGTCCCCTCCGCCATCCAGGCCGCGACGATCCCGCTGGTCCTCGAGGGGCGTGACGTGGTCGGCCTGGCACAGACCGGCACCGGTAAGACCGCCGCGTTCGCGCTGCCCATCCTGTCGCTGATCGACCCGGCGGTGAAGAGCCCCCAGGCCCTCATCCTGGCGCCGACCCGAGAGCTCGCCCTCCAGGTCGCCGAGGCCTGTGTCACGTACTCGGCGAACATGCCGCAGGTGAACGTCTTGCCCATCTACGGCGGGCAGGCCTACGGCATCCAGCTCTCGGGGCTGCGACGCGGTGCGCAGATCATCGTCGGCACCCCGGGGCGTGTGATCGACCACCTGAAGAAGGGCACGTTGGACCTGTCGGGTCTGCGGCACCTCGTCCTGGACGAGGCCGACGAGATGCTCGCGATGGGGTTCCAGGAGGACGTCGAGCGGATCCTGTCGGACACCCCGGAGACGACCCAGGTGGCCCTGTTCTCGGCGACCATGCCCGCCGCGATCCGGCGGATCTCGCAGAAGTACCTCACCAATCCGACCGAGGTGAAGGTCGCGTCCAAGACCTCGACCGCGCCGAACATCACGCAGCGCTACGTCCTGGTCAATCACCGCGACAAGCTCGACGCTCTGACGAGGATCTTCGAGGTCGAGGACTTCGACGCGATGATCCTGTTCGTCCGGACGAAGTCCGCCACCGAGGAGCTGGCCGAGCGACTCCGTGCACGGGGGTTCTCCGCCGCGCCCATCAACGGCGACATCCCGCAGAACCTGCGTGAGCGCACGATCGAGGCGCTGAAGGACGGTCGCACGGACATCCTCGTCGCCACCGACGTGGCCGCCCGAGGTCTCGACGTCCCCCGGATCAGCCATGTCGTCAACTACGACATCCCGCACGACACCGAGTCCTACATCCACCGGATCGGCCGGACCGGTCGCGCCGGTAGGAGCGGTGAGGCGCTGCTCTTCGTCACCCCGCGCGAGCGCCGGCTCCTCTCCCAGATCGAGCGGGCCACCCGCCAACCGTTGACCGAGATCCAGCTCCCGAGCGTGGACGACGTCAACGAGATGCGGATGGCCAAGTTCGCACAGTCGATCACCGAGAGCCTCGAGGACCCGAGCATCGCGCTCTTCCGCCGACTGGTGGAGGAGTACGCCTCCGAGCACTCGGTCTCGATGTCCGACATCGCCGCCGCTCTGGCGACCCAGTCGCGGAACTCGGACGACTTCCTCATGCGGGAGCCCGAGCGCCCGCCGCGCCGGGACGACCGTCGCGAGCGGCCGGCACGCGACTTCTCGGACGGGCCGCGTCCGTCGCGGTCGGGGAAGAACATGGGGCAGTACCGGATCGCCGTGGGTAAGCGGAACAACGTCAAGCCCGGCTCGATCATGGGCGCCCTGGCCAACGAGGCCGGGCTCCGGGGCGGTGACATCGGACGCATCTCGATCCGGTTCGACCACTCGATCGTCGAGCTGCCGGCGGATCTCCCCGCGGACCAGCTCAACTCGATGAAGGGAATCCGGGTCGGGGGTTCCGAGATCGACATCCGCCCCGACTCCGGCGCTCCGTCGGGTCGTCCGTCGTCGTTCCGGGACGACAGGGGCGGCAAGCCGCGTGGCGGCGGACCCCGTCGCGATGACCGTGGCGACCGAGGTGACCGTGGTGACCGGCGTGGCGGCCGTGACGAGAAGCGCGACGACCGTGGGGGCTTCCGCCGCGGTGACGACGACCGCCGCGGTGGCGGGTTCCGCGGGCGTTCCGGCGGGGGCCCGGACCGCCACTGACGCCGGGCCCTACGGGCCGGTCGGGCACCGCCGGACCGCACCGGCGAGAGCGTCATGGTCGGCCCTCGTCACCGGCAGGCCGTAGGCGACGGCCGCGGTGAGGTACCGGGAGGCGTAGAAGCAGTGTCGACCGGGATCCGGGGGTAGCCAGTCCGCCGGGGTCGAGTCGCTCTTGCCGGTGTTGACCGACGCTGTGACGGCGAGCAGGTTCCGGTCGATGTCGTTGGCGAACGCGGCACGGCGCCCGGCCGGCCACGACCACGCCCCCAGGTCCCACGCTGCCGAGAGCGGGTAGACGTGGTCGACGTGGATGCCGCGCACCCCCGTGGTGCCCGCGTCGACGAGCCTGCCGGTGTACGGATCGGTCAGGACTCCGCCAGACACCTCGCACCGTGCCCCGGGTGTCCTGGTGCCGCCGACGAGGTCGCGGGCCAGGACATCGTGACGGGTGGAGCACCCGTTTCCGGCCCCCGGCGCCCCGGTCGTGTCACTCCAGGCCGGGCCGAACACGCACCCTGACGCGCCCGAGCAGTCCCGCTCGTACCCGGGAGCGGGGTTCCGCGACTCCACCACCTCGACCGCGTCGAGCAGTGCCCCCACCGCGTCCCGCGGTGGGCTGCCCGGGACGGAGCGGGGCGGTTGGCCGGACCACCACACGGCGGCGAGCACGCCGAGCACGACGAGGGCCAGGGCGAGCGCCCGGGGTGCGGGCGGCGGCACGACTCGGCCAGCAAGGTGCCTCCGGGTACGGGGATCATGGCTCACGCCTCGAGTCTGACGCGGGGGTCGCCGGCTCCCGCCCGCCGAGGGGGTCGGCAGGGCGGGACTGTGGACAGGTGGGCGCCTGTGGACAGCGGCCTCGCCCGTACCTCTCAGGGGAGCACGCCGGCCCGCTGTCGGACCCACGTGCTTACATGTGCACGTGACCCCGACCGCCGCACCCCGACTACACGCCGTGTGGCAGTCCGGGGTCGTCGGCTTGTGGTGCGAGACGGGATTGCGTAGGCCGGTATCGATCGCCCCCGCCGCCGAGGTCACGGCTGTGGGCCGGGCCGGAGCCCCGCCGGAGGTGATCCGGTTCCTGGAGCGCTACTCGCTGACGCACCGGATCGGGGTTCGTGCCCCGGTCGAGGGCCGGGTCCGGACCGCGACGGTGCCGGGGATCCGGGTCTCGGTCGGCGCGGCGGTGGATCTGTGCGGGATGGTCGACGCCACCGACCACTGGGTCGGATCCGGGCTGCGGGCCCTCGCGGCGCTCTCGTCGGGCGTGGCCGCCTTCGTGCGTGCGGGGCACGTCGTCCCCGTCCTCGGCCGTGCGGAGGGCGCATGGGACGCGTCATGGACTCTCGCCGCCTCACCCGTGGTGTCGGCGTGGGCAGCGGAGAGCCTGTCCCGGTGCCACGGGCTGGTGGCGAACCGCGAGGACCTCGACCGACTACTCGCCGCCCTGGCGGACCAGCACGCGCGGATGGCCCTGGGGCCCCTGGCGGGCGATCGCCGGAGCGACCTGGGCACGGCCTTGATCACGGGCGGGGGCGTGACGTCCGGGGGCCAGGCGTTGGCGGAAGCGATCGGCGAATTCGGACGGGCGGCGGCGGCACGGGACGTCGAGGTGGTGTTCCGGATCGTCGAGCCGACCGGCGGTGACGACGAGGGCCCGGGCGATTCCGACGGCGGGGCCGGGCACGCCGCGCCCGGGGAGATCCTGTGGCGGCTGGAGACGCTGGTGCGCACGGGCATCGATTCCCTTCGGCCCTTCACCGAGCTGCCCGATACGTCGGCCGTGGGTGACGCGGTGCGCGACGTCGTCGACCGGGCGGTCCGGTCGTGGCCACCGCTGGGGCGTGCCACCCACACCGCCGGCAGTCCGGACCTGATGATGCCCACCGACCTGGTGGTGCAGTTGGTCGACGAGGGGGTGGAGGCACTACGGGGGAGAGGTGTCGAGATCCTCCTGCCGCGAGCCTGGACCAGGGTGCGGACCGCCGTCCGGGTCGCGGTCACGGAGCCGGGCACCGAGAACGTCGACTCGGGTCGCCGGCTCGGGCTCGATCAGCTGGCGGACGTGAACTGGGAGATGGTCGTCGACGACGTCCCCCTCGACCCCGCCGAGGCCCAGATGCTCCTCGACGCCGCGTCCGATCTGGTCAAGCTCCGCGGACAATGGGTCCGGGCGGACCCCGGTGCACTGCGTCGGGCGGCCCGCTTCCTCGCCGCGCGGCGCGGGGGGCGGGTCACGGCACCCGCACTGGTCGCCGCCCTGATGTCCGAGGAAGGCGAGGGCGTCGAGGTGGAGGCGCCCACGACCATCGACTGGATCCCCTCGTCGTCGTCGATCCCGGTCGACCTCCCACCGTGGTTCCGCGCCACGCTCCGTCCGTACCAACTGGAGGGGGTGCGGTGGTTGACCGCGCTGTCGAGCGCCGATGTCGGCGCCGTGCTGGCCGATGACATGGGGCTCGGAAAGACCATGCAGGTGCTCGCGCTCACCGCGTCCGAGCACGCGGCGGGCCGGACCGGCCCCACTCTCGTCGTGGCGCCGCTCACCCTGGTGGCCACCTGGGCCCGGGAGTCGGCGACGTTCGCCCCGGAGCTGCGGATCCACGTCCATCACGGACCGGCCCGCGAACGGGGTGACGACGCGGCCACACTACTCGGAGCCGCCGACCTCGTGCTGACCTCCTACGGGACGGCGTCCCGGGACGCGGAACTCCTCGCCCGGGTGGCCTGGCGGCGGCTGGTCGCCGACGAGGCCCAGACCATCAAGAACCCCTCCACCTCGGTCGCGCGCGCCGTCGTCTCGATCCCGGCGGAGCACCGGATCGCGCTGACCGGGACACCGGTGGAGAACCGGTTGGACGAGCTCCGCGCCGTCCTGGACTTCGCCAATCCGGGGATGTTGGGTTCGGCCAGCACCTTCCGTGCCCGGTTCGCGATCCCCATCGAGTCCCACCGCGACGAGGCCGCGGCATCGAGGCTCCGGGCACTCGCCGCACCGTTCGTGCTGCGCCGCCTCAAATCCGACCCCCGCGTGGTCGCCGATCTCCCGGACAAGCAACACATCAGGGTCGATTCGCCGCTGACCCGTGAGCAGGCGACCCTGTACCGGGCGGTCGTCGAGGACATGATGGAACAGGTCAAGGAGTCCGAGGGGGCCGCCCGCAAGGGCGCCATCCTCTCGGGGCTCACAGCCCTGAAGCAGGTGTGCAACCACCCCGCCCACTACCTCGGGGACGGGTCCGCACTCCTGCGCGGCGGCCGCCACCGTTCGGGCAAACTCGCCGCACTCGACGAGGTCCTCACCGAGATCCTCGACGCGGGGGAGAAGGTGCTGCTGTTCACCCAGTACCGGGCGTTCGGCGATCTGATCCTGCCCCTACTCGAGCGTCGGGCCGCCACCGCCGTGCCATTCCTGCACGGCGGGGTCACCGCGGCCGGACGGGCTCAGATGGTCGAGGAGTTCCAGGCATCGCACGGCCCACCGGTGATGCTCGCGTCGCTACGCGCGGGAGGGACCGGACTGACCCTCACCGAGGCCAACCACGTCGTACACCTGGATCGCTGGTGGAACCCGGCGGTGGAGAACCAGGCCACCGACCGGGTCCACCGCATCGGCCAGACCCGGGTGGTCCAGGTGCGCACGCTCGTCGCACCGGGCACGGTCGAGGACCGTATCGACGAACTCCTCGAAGCCAAGCGGGACCTCGCGGAGTTGACGCTGGGACCGTTGGCAGGCGCGCTGACCGAGCTCGCGGACGCGGACCTGGCGGCACTCGTCGAGTTCACCGACGTGGGGCGGGACGAACCGTGAGCGGCGAAGCGGGCATCCGGGCGAGGTCCCGGGCCGGGCAGTTCGGCGCACACATGTGGAGCAGACGCTGGGCGAGTGACATCGAATCCGGGGTCTCCCGGGGTGACGCCCACATGGCCCGACAGGACGCCCGCAAGGACAAGGTCCTCTCCCTGCACCACTCGGGCCGGTCGGTCCGGATCGACGTCGACGGGAGCAGACCGGAACCCTTCACAGTGGAGTTCACGTTCGCCCCGCTTGACGACACCGACTCCGACGCCCTGCGCACCGCCCTCAGGCGGGAGGAACGGGGCGTGCTCGGCGCCCTGGCCGGGGACTTCTCCGACACCGTCGGGTTCCTCCTCCTGCCCGCGGTGCACGGGGCAACCGCGTTCACCTGCCACTGTCCGGTGCAACCCGGCCCCTGCCGACACGTGCTGGCGGCCGCCTACATCATGGTCGAGTGGTGGGACTCCCGGCCGGAGGTGTTGTTCGAGCTCAGGGGTCTGCGACCCGAGCAACTCGGCGCCGTCCTCCGGGGCGGAGGGGACGACGACGAGGTGTCCTTCGACGTGGAGGAGGCGCTGTGGGGTGGTGAGCCGAACCTGCCGGCGTCGCCGTCACCCGGACCGGCCGGTCTCGAGGACCTGCTGGACGCGCCCGTCACCCGCAGGCTCGCCGCGGCGGCGACCAACGACGCGCTCGAGCAACTCCGGGTGGTGGCGGACCTCGAGGACTTCCTCGACGCGTTCGGCCGGTACCGACCGCGGTGAGGCGGGCCGCCGATGCGTAGCCTGTCGGACCCGCGTCCTACGATGCGGCCATGACCAACCCACGGGACGGCGACGCCATCCGATTCCTCCACTCAGCCGATTGGCAGCTCGGTATGACCCGGCGGTTCCTCGGAGACGAGTCCCAGGCCGTATTCACGGCGGACAGGCTCGCGGCCGTGGAGGCACTCGGTGGGTTGGCGGAGCGACACGGGGCACAGTTCGTGGTGGTCGCGGGCGACGTGTTCGAGGACAACGCGGTGCCCCGGTCGGTGGTACTCCGCGCGGTCGAGGCCCTGTCCGCGTTCCCGGTGCCGGTGCTGGTGCTGCCGGGCAACCACGACCCACTGGACGTGTCCTCGGTGTTCCGGTGCAGGGACTTCTCCCCGGCGCTCGAGGGCGGGGCCGTCGTGGTCCTCGACGGTTCGGGCCCGGTCGAGGTCGTCCCCGGCGTCGAGGTGGTCGGCGTCCCGTGGACGTCCAAGCGCCCGGACCCATCGCGGTTACCGGCGCTTCTGGCGTCTCTCGAACCCACTGACTCCGTGCGGGTCCTCGTGGCGCACGGGGGTACCGACGAGATCTACGGCGGGCACTCCCCGTCGGTCGAGGCGATCGCCGTGGCTTCGCTCGAGGAGGCGACCGAGTCCCGCCGCCTGGACTACGTGGCGCTCGGGGACAGGCACTCGGTCACCCGCGTGGGCTCCGGCGGGCGCATCTGGTTCTCGGGGAGTCCGGAGACCACGGACTTCAACGACGTGGAGAAGGACTCCGGCAACGTCCTGCTGGTCGAGCTCGGTGGGAGAGATCCGTCGGGCGAGAGGCGAGCGTGCGAGGTCACCCCGCTGGCGACGGGCCGGTGGTCCTTCCTGGCGGTGGACGCGGAGATTGATACGGACGGGGACCTCGACTCCCTCGCCGAGCGGATCGAGGCGGTGCAGGACAAGCCGCGCACCGTGTTGAAACTCGGGCTGACCGGCACCGTCGGGGTGGCCCTGCGCGCGCGGAT
This sequence comes from Dietzia sp. IN118, assembly GCF_032905965.1. Lineage (NCBI taxonomy): Bacteria > Bacillati > Actinomycetota > Actinomycetes > Mycobacteriales > Dietziaceae > Dietzia > Dietzia sp. IN118. The sequence continues at coordinate 1,381,688 of NZ_JAUMSR010000001.1, forward strand.
CGATGCGCTCCTGGAGACCTGGGACGCGGTGTTCGCCTCCGCGTTTCTGCGCCAGTCACGCACCCACCTCGTGGTCCGCGCGGAGGACTCGGACTTCACGGATCTCGTGGACGGGTACGCGGGCCGCGCGGTCGCGGACCTCGTCGACATGGCGGCCACCGGCGGGGTGGACGCCGAGGACGCCGGGCACGCCCTGAGCTTGCTGTACCGGCTCGTGGACGGGGGAACGCGATGATCCTGCACCGGTTGACGATCGAGGACTTCCGCGGGGTGGTGCGCGAGGAGGTCGACCTGCCCCCGCGTGGGGTGCTGGTGATCGAGGGCCCCAACGAGTCGGGGAAGACCAGCCTCATGGACGCCCTGGAGATGCTTCTCGAGCACAAGGCCTCGTCCGGGCGTGCCGAGATCAAGGCCGCCAGCCCTGTCGGCAGGGACGTTCCCGTGGTGGTGGAGGCCGAGTTCTCCGTCGACGGCGAACGGATGCGCTACCGCAAGGAGTTCGTCCGCGGCAAACGCACCTCCCTCGAGTTCCCGGGTTCGGCACGCACGGCGATGGCGGGAGACGACGCCCACGACTTCGTCCGCGACCTGTTGGACCGTCAGGTCGACAGGTCACTGTGGCGCGCCCTGCGCATAGCCCAGGACGAACCTCTGGGCCAGGTCGACGCGGCCAAGGGTATGGACTCTCTCCGCCGCGCGTTGGACGCCGCGGCGGGCGGTGAGGACCCGACCGGCGACGACTCGCTGGTCGAGCGCGTCGCCGAGGAACGCAATCGCTATCTCACTGCGCGGCGGGGCGAGCCGACCGGCGACCTGGCGCGGTCGGAGTCCCGGCTCATCGAGGCGCGGGCCGCGCTGTCCGAGGCACGGGCCCGGCACTCGGAACTCGACGCGGCGGTCGCGGACCACGAAGCCCGGTCCGCCGTCCATCGCGCGCGACTCGACTCGCTCGCCACGCTCGAGAAGGAAGTCGGGCGTCTCGAGGCCGCGGGCCGGGCAGTCGCGGACCTCAGAGGGGTCAGCGCATCCGCCGATGCCGAGGTCGACCGGGCGGTGGCCGCGCATGACGCCGCGCTGCGCGAGCAACGAGAGCGTCGGGAACTCATCGACAGGGCGATGACCGAACAGCGGAGGGAGACCGATCTGCGGGCGGCCGCCGCCACCGCGGCCGAGAGGCTGGAACCCGCCCAGCAGCGGGCCCGTCGGGCGAGGGCCGAACTGGAGGCGGCGGAGAAGCGAGTGATCCGGGCCCGCACCCGCCTCGATGCCGCACGCGCGGTCGAGGAGGGCGACCGCAGGCGTGCGGACCTCGAGCACCTGGAACGACTCCTCGGGATCCTGACAGAGGTGGGGGACGAGCTGCGCCGCAAGGAGGCGGAGCTCGCCGCGGTCGACGTCGCCGATGACTCGGTCGACGCCATCCGCCGCGCGGACGAGACGCTGCGGGAGGCCGTCATCCGGTCCGCAGCCAGTGCTCCCCGGGTGGAGATCACCGGTGAGGGCGAGTTCCGGGTCGGAGGGGAGGGACTCGACGCCTCTGCGGGGTGGACGCACGAGATCGTGGAGGACACCGTCTTCGAGGTCGGGACGGTCTCGCTGACTGTCGTCCCCGCGGGTGACACGGACTCCGTCCGACGGGACGAGCAGTCCGCTCGCCTCCGGCTGGACCACCTTCTCGCGGAGCTCGGTGTGGAGAACCCCACGGAGGCGGAGGAACGCTCCCGGCGGGCGGGCGCCCTGCGTGCCGAGATCGAGGCACTGCGTCGACGGCGATCGGACCTCCTCGGCGGCGAGACGGCGGATGATCTCACCGCGAGGCGGGACGACCTGCGCTCACGGGTCCCGGCCGGGACCGTGCCGTCCGGCCAGGTCGCGGAGGGGCGGGAAGGCGGGGCCGTCGCGGAGGGGGAGGGCGATCCGGAGACCGAGTACGCCGCCGCGGAGGAATCGGTCGTCCGCTGCAGGGCGGAGGATCGCGCCGCATCCGCCGAGGCCGAAACACTCCGCACCGAGTACGCGACCCGTATCGCACTGGCAGACGAGGCAGCCGGCCGGCACGGTGAGTGCGGGGAGGCGCTGTCGGCCGCGCGTGACGCCGCCCCGGACCTCAGCCTCGAGGAGAGGGCGGGGGAGGCGCGCCTCCGGGCAGAGACCGCCCGTGGGAAGGCACGGGAGGCGAAGGCGGAATTGGACGAGGCGCTCGCCGACGCGCCGCCCGGTCTGCTGGACAACGCCCGGGCCTCACTGTCCTCACTGGCCGCCGAGGAACGCGAATCGGCTGCTGCCGTCGCCACGTCGATGGGCCGGGTCAACGCGATCGGCGACCAGGGCCGGCTCGAGGGGGTCGCTTCCGCCGAGCGCGAACTCGAGGCGGCGGAGAGGGAGAACGCCGCGCTGTGGCGCCGAGCCCGTGCGGCGGACCTGCTCCACCGCACACTCGCGGCGCGTCGATCGGAGGCTCTGCTCGCGTACCAGGCCCCGTTCCACAGGGCGGTCGTCGAACTCGGTTCCCTCGTGTACGGGCGTGACTTCGACGTCAGGCTCGGCGAGGATCTGACCATCCTGTCCAGGCGGGTCGGGGATGTGACCGTCGACTACGAATCGCTGTCCGGGGGCGCCAGGGAGCAGTTGGCGGTGATCGTCCGGATCGCCTGTGCGCGACTCGTCGGTGACGACGGCGTCCCCGTTTTCCTCGACGACACCATGGGTTATACGGATCCCTCTCGCCGACTCACCATGGGAGCGGTCATCGCCGCGGCTGCGGCGACGTCACAGGTCATCGTGCTCACGTGCGACCGCGCCCGGTTCGCGGGCATCGGGGGCGCACACACCCACGTCATGCAGAGGTCTGGCGCCGATCGCGAGTGAACGCCGTTGACGGCGGCGGGCGCCCCGGAGCGGTGGTGGAGGAATGCCGAGTGGGTCGTCGTGCTGTAATAGCCCCATGACGGAGACACGCTGGTTGAGCGATGAAGAGCAGCGCATGTGGCGCCGGTACCGCGATGTGAACCAACTGCTCGAACTCGCCATGGAGCGCCAACTCCAGCGGGACGCCTCGATGTCTCAATCCGATTACTCGGTTCTGGTGAGCCTCAGTGAGGCCGACAACCGGGGACTCCGGGCGAGGGAACTCGGCGCCGCACTCGGCTGGGACCGCAGCCGGGTCTCTCACCAGGTCCGGCGTATGGAGGGGCGCGGCCTGGTGGCCAAGGGAGAATGCGCGGAGGACGGTCGCGGGACCGTCGTCACCCTCACCGAGGCGGGCGCCCAGGCGATCGCGTCAGTGGCCCCCAAGCACGTCGAGAAGGTCCGGGAGTTGTTCATCGACGTGCTCTCCGAGCACGAGGTACTCGCACTCACCGACATCTACGAGCGAGTCGTCGACCGCATCGGTGAGGTGGACGGAATCACCCGGCCCACCTGACGCGGAGCGGGAGAGACGAGAAGGGCCCGGGCAACCGCCCGGGCCCTTCTCGTCTTGCTTGTGCCCCCGAAGGGAATCGAACCCCTGACCTTTGGTACCGGAAACCAACGCTCTATCCCCTGAGCTACGAGGGCGGGATACCGACCCTCACGGGCCGGAGGCCGCTCCAGCGGACACCCCGCACTGGCGGGGATCGCTCGAACAGCGAGACTGATCGTAGCACCGGCGGTCAGGCAGGGCCGCATCGGGCCCGTCGGGGCTCGGACGGGTCGCCCGGACAGACGTCCGATTCCCCCCGCGACGTGCCGACACCTAGGATAGGAAGACGTGACTCCCGCCGATCTCGCCGCCGTCATCCGCGCCGCCCTCATCTCCGTTCTCGCCGACCGCGGGGCCGACACGTCGGTCGTTCCGGAGTCGGTGACGGTGGAGCGGCCGCGCAACCCCGAGCACGGGGACTACGCGACGAACATCGCTCTCCAACTGGCCAAGAAGGTGGGGTCGGCCCCTCGCGAGTTGGCGCAGGATCTCGCGACCGCGCTGGTGGCCGACCCGGGCGTGGCCTCGGCCGAGATCGCGGGACCGGGGTTCCTCAACATCCGTCTCGATTCCGGGGCCCAGGGCTCGCTCGTTGCCACCGTGCTCTCCGCGGGCGAGGAGTACGGCAACGGGGGCGCGATGGCCGGCCGCCGGGTGAACCTGGAGTTCGTCTCCGCGAACCCTACCGGGCCCATTCACCTGGGCGGAACACGCTGGGCGGCGGTCGGTGACGCCCTCGGTCGTGTGCTCGAGGCCTCCGGCGCAGCGGTCACGCGTGAGTACTACTTCAACGACCACGGTGCGCAGATCGACCGCTTCAGCCGTTCGCTGGCCGCGGCTGCTCGCGGCGAGGCGACCCCCGAGGACGGCTACGCGGGGGCGTACATCCAGGACATCGCGTCGAACGTGGTCGCCGAGCACCCGGACGTGCTGGAGCAGCCGGAGTCCGAGGCCCTCGAGACGTTCCGAGCGTTCGGCGTGGACCTGATGTTCAGCCACATCAAGAACTCGCTGGCCGAGTTCGGAACCGTCTTCGACGTCTACACCCACGAGAACTCGATGTTCACCTCCGGTGCGGTGGACCGCGCGATCGAGACGCTCAAGGGCAACGGGAACCTCTACGAGTCCGAGGGCGCCTGGTGGCTCCGGTCCACCGCGTTCGGTGACGACAAGGACCGGGTCGTGCTCAAGTCCGACGGCGACGCCGCCTACATCGCCGGCGACATCGCCTACTTCCTGGACAAGCGCGAACGCGGCTTCGACCTGTGCATCTACATGCTGGGAGCCGACCACCACGGGTACATCGCCCGGCTCAAGGCCGCCGCAGCGGCCCTGGGCGATGACCCGGCGACGATCGAGGTGCTCATCGGTCAGATGGTCAACCTCGTCAGGGACGGCGCCCCGGTCAAGATGAGCAAGCGGGCGGGAACCGTCATCACGCTCGACGACCTCGTCGACGCCATCGGCGTCGATGCCGCGCGGTACGCGCTGATCCGGTCCTCGGTCGACCAGACCATGGACATCGACCTGGCGCTGTGGACGTCGGCGACGAACGACAACCCCGTCTTCTACGTGCAGTACGCGCACGCCCGTCTCTGCTCCCTGGCGCGCAACGCCGCCGATCTGGGGGTCACCCCCGAGGGCGCGGACCTGGCGCTGCTCACCGAGGACCGGGAGGGTGCGCTCATCCGCACCATCGGTGAATTCCCCCGGGTCGTCGCCAGCGCCGCGGACCTGCGCGAGCCCCACCGCATCGCGCGCTACCTCGAGGAGTTGGCCGCCGCGTATCACCGCTTCTACGACACCTGTCGTGTGCTGCCGATGGGTGACGAGGAGCCGGGCCCGCTGCACGCCGCCCGGTTCGCGTTGAGTACGGCCACCCGGCAGACCCTCGCGAACGGCCTCCGCCTGATCGGCGTCAGCGCACCGGAGAAGATGTGAGCGCCCACCCCGCCGGGGCCCGGCACGAGGTCCCGCACGCGCCGGGGATCGGTGAGCGGCCCGCCGACGCGAACGACGTCATGGCACTGGCGCCCTCCGTGTGGCCACGCGGTGCCGACCGGCGCGACGACGGAGTGGTGGAGTTCGCGGGTGTCACCGCGAGCGAGCTCGCCGCGGAGTTCGGTACGCCACTGTTCGTGATCGACGAGGACGATTTCCGCTCCCGGTGCCGCGAGATGGCGGAAGCGTTCGGCGGGGCGGACCGCGTGCACTACGCATCCAAGGCGTTCCTGACCACGGAGACTGCTCGCTGGGTCGCCGAGGAGGGGCTGGGGCTGGACGTCGCCTCGGGCGGCGAGCTCGCGATCGCGCTGAGGGCCGGGTTCCCGCCCGAACGGATCACCGTCCACGGAAACAACAAGTCAGCGGACGAGCTGCGCCTGGCCGTCCGCAGTGGCGTCGCCCACGTCGTGATCGACGCGATGTCGGAGATCGAGATCCTCGACCGGATCGCCGGTGAGGAGGGCGTCGTCCAGGACGTGTTCATCCGGGTCACGGTCGGCGTCGAGGCCCACACCCACGAGTTCATCGCGACCGCCCACGAGGACCAGAAGTTCGGCTTCTCGCTCGCGGGCGGTGCGGCGATGCAGGCCGTCCGCGCGGTGTTCGACGCGCCGAACATCCGGCTGACCGGGCTGCACAGTCACATCGGGTCCCAGATCTTCGACATCGACGGGTTCGAACTCGCGGCGCGACGGGTGATCGGACTGCTGCGCGAGATCGTCGACGAGTTCGGCGCCGAGCGGACAGCTCAGCTCGACCACCTCGATCTCGGCGGCGGTCTCGGCATCAGCTACGTCTCATCGGACGATCCGCCGCCGGTGGCCCAGTTGGCGGCGTCCCTGCGGGAGATCGTCGAGGGTTTCGCCCGGGATGCCGGCCTCGTCCCTCCGACGCTGGTCGTCGAGCCCGGTCGTGCCATCGCCGGCCCGGGCACGGTCACGCTGTACGAGGTGGGCGTGGTCAAGGACGTCGAGCTCGCGGGCGGGGAGAACCGGCGCTACATCAGTGTCGACGGCGGGATGAGTGACAACATCCGCACGGCCCTGTACGACGCCGTCTACGACGCCCGGCTGGTGGGACGCTCGTCAGACGCCGAGCCAGTGGTGTCCAGGCTGGTCGGCAAACACTGCGAAAGCGGCGACGTGGTGGTGCGCGACCTGTGGATGCCGGAGGACGTGGGTGGCGGTGACCTGGTGGCCGTCGCGGCCACGGGCGCATACTGCTACTCCATGTCGAGCCGATACAACATGATCGGGCGACCCGCCGTGGTGGCGGTGCGCGACGGGCGGGCACGATTGGTGCTGCGCCGTGAGACCCTGGACGATCTGACGAGCCTGGAGGTGGGACAGTGAGCGACGCAAGCGCGTCAGGCGTGCGACCCGTGGGGGTGGCGGTGCTCGGGATGGGCACCGTCGGATCCGAGGTCATCCGCTACATGACCGAGAACGCCGACGCACTAGCGGCCCGCATCGGCGCGCCCCTGGCCCTCCGCGGCGTGGCGGTGCGCGATCTCACAAAGGATCGCGGGCTCGATCCGGACCTGCTCACCGCGGACCCGTCGTCGTTGGTCGCGCGCGACGACGTCGACGTCGTCGTCGAGCTCATGGGCGGCATCGACGTGCCGCGTCCGCTCCTCCTCGAGGCGCTGCGCCACGGCAAGGCCGTGGTGACGGCCAACAAGGCGCTGCTCGCGGAGTACACGGACGAACTGGCGGCGGTGGCCGACTCCACGCACACCGATCTGTACTTCGAGGCGGCCGTGGCCGGTGCTATCCCGGTGATCGGCCCGCTGCGCCGATCGATGGCCGGCGACCAGGTGGAGCGCGTGCTGGGGATCGTCAACGGCACCACCAACTACATCCTGTCGGAGATGGGTTCGACCGGGGCCGACTACTCGGAGACCCTCGCGGAGGCCTCCCGTCTCGGGTACGCCGAGGCCGACCCCACGGCCGATGTCGAGGGGTATGACGCGGCCGCCAAGGCCGCCATCCTCGCGTCGATCGCGTTCCACAGCCGCGTCACCGCCGGGGATGTCTACCGCGAGGGCATCTCGCGGATCTCGCCGGACGACTTCGAGTCGGCCCGCGACATGGACTGCACCATCAAGCTGCTCGCCATCTGCGAGAAGCTCACCCAGTCGGACGGGTCCGAGGCCGTGTCGGCGCGCGTGTACCCGGCGCTGCTGCCCAACACCCACCCGCTCGCCACGGTGAACGGGGCGTTCAACGCCGTCGTCGTCGAGGCGGAGGCCGCCGGTCGACTCATGTTCTACGGTCAGGGTGCGGGAGGTTCCCCGACCGCCTCCGCGGTCCTGGGCGACATGGTCGCCGCCGCCCGCAACAAGGTCGGTGCGGGTCGCGCCCCGGGGGAGTCGACGTACGCCGATCTTCCGGTCGCCTCCATGGACGAGATCTCGACGCGCTATCACGTGCGCATGCGGGTCGCCGACAAGCCGGGCGTGCTCGCCCTCGTCGCCGCCGAGTTCTCGCGGCACGGCGTCTCCATCGCACAGGTGCGACAGACCGAGGTCGAACTGCCGGAGACCGAGCTCGACGATGTCGAGCCCTCCGCGGAGCTCACCGTCCTGACCCACCGGGCGTCGGAGCGCGCGCTCTCCGACACCGTGGCAGCACTGTCGGATCAGGACGCCGTCACGGCCATCACCAGCGTCATCCGTCTCGAGGGAGTGGACACCGAATGAGCAACACCCACCAGCCCGTGCACAGCCGGTGGCCCGGCCTCATCGAGGCCTACCGCGACCGACTCCCGATCGGGGACGACTGGGAGCCGGTGACGCTCTACGAGGGCGGGACCCCGCTCATTCGCGCGACCCACCTGTCCGCCGTGACGGGTTGCGAGGTGTACCTCAAGGTCGAGGGCCTCAACCCGACCGGATCCTTCAAGGACCGGGGCATGACGATGGCGGTGACGGATGCCAAGGCTCGCGGCCAGAAGGCCGTCCTCTGCGCGTCGACTGGCAACACGTCCGCATCGGCGGCCGCCTATGCCACCCGTGCCGGGATGGAGTGCGCCGTGCTCATCCCGCAGGGCAAGATCGCCGCCGGCAAGCTCGCCCAGGCCGTGATGCACGGGGCCACCATCATCCAGGTCGACGGCAACTTCGACGACTGCCTGGAGTTGGCCCGCAAGACCACCGCCACCTACGCCGAGATCGGGTTGGTCAACTCGGTCAACCCGGTCCGGATCGAGGGACAGAAGACGGCGGCGTTCGAGATCGTCGATGTTCTCGGGCGCGCCCCCGACCTGCACTTCCTGCCCGTCGGCAACGCGGGCAACATCACCGCGTACTGGAAGGGTTACACCGAGTACCACGCCGATGGGATCATCTCGTCCCGCCCGCGGATGATGGGTGTGCAGGCCGCCGGCGCCGCACCGCTGGTCGACGGCGCCCCGGTCAAGAACCCCGAGACCATCGCCACCGCCATCCGGATCGGCTCCCCGGCGTCGTGGGACGGCGCGGTGACCGCCCGCGACGAGTCCGGGGGGACGTTCCGCAAGCGCACCGACGAGCAGATCCTCGAGGCGTACCGCATGGTCGCCGGCAAGGATGCCGTCTATGTCGAGCCCGCCTCCGCGGCCTCGGTGGCGGGGTTGCTCGACGCGCACGCGGGCGGTGAGCTGGAGGCGGGACAGACCATCGTGTGCACCGTGACCGGCAACGGACTCAAGGACCCCGACACCGCCCTACTGGGGATGCCCGAGGTCGAGGCCATCCCGGTGGATCCGTCGGCCGTCGCCGGCGCCCTCGGCCTGCAGTGAGCGAGGTGAGCGGTCCCGGCCCGGAGGTCTTCGGCAGCTCGGGTGGGCACATCCTGCCGGTCGGGCGCACGGTCACGATCGAGGTACCGGCGTCCAGCGCGAACCTCGGGCCGGGTTTCGACGCTCTCGGGGTGGCCCTGGGGCTGTACGACACGATCACGGTGACCACGATCGACTCCGGCCTCGAGTTGGAGGTGTCGGGGGAGGGCGCCGGTCAGGTTCCCGAGGACGCCTCGCACCTGGTGGCCAAGGCCGTCGAGGCCGGGCTGCGTGCCGGTGGCGTGGGTGTGCCGGGCGTACGGATCTCCTGCCGGAACGCGATCCCGCACTCCCGCGGTCTCGGGTCGTCGGCGTCCGCCGCGGTCGGCGGACTGGTCGCGGCGAACGGTCTGATGGGCGGGGTGCTGACGAACGACCACCTGGTCCAGCTCTCGAGCGAGTTCGAGGGCCACCCGGACAACGCGGCGGCCAGTGTCCTCGGCGGGGTCGTGGTGTCGTGGACGGAGCGCTCGGCGACCGGCGTGCACTACCGTGCGGTCCGCATGGAGGTGGATCCCTCGATCGTCGCCACCGTTCTGGTGCCGTCCGAGACGTCGTCGACCGCGCAGACCCGCGGCCTGCTCCCGGCCACCGTCCCGCACGAGGACGCGGCCTTCAACGCGAGCCGCGCCGCGCTGATGTCGGTCGCGCTCGCGGCCCATCCGGAGTTCCTGCTGGCCGCGACCGAGGATCGGCTCCACCAGTCCTACCGGGCCCCGGCCCTGGTCGGCACCACCGAGTGGGTCACCAGACTGCGTGAGCGGGGTCTCGCGGCGACGGTCTCCGGCGCCGGCCCGACCGTGCTGGTGTTGGGCACCGACGGGTTGCCGACCGACCTGCGCGCCGATGCCGAGGCGCAGGGATGGACGGTGCTGGACCTGCAGATCGCGGACGGTGCCCGGGTCGTGGCCGGAGACTGACACCCGGTCGGGCGACGCCCCGTCCGATCGGTAGAGCGTCCCTTCGAGACCCCGTCGGAGGGATTCAGTCGGACGCCTCCGGGGCGATCGTCGTGATCTCGTAGTCGCCCGCGGCGTGGCGCGCCCGGATCCTGATCTTGTCGAACTTTCCGACCGTGGTCTGCGGGATGTGGTCGACGAAAGCCCAGTGATCCGGGCGCTTCCAGTTCTCCACGACGCCCTCGAGACCCTCCCAGAGGGCGCGGGCGGACGCGGTCGCCCCGGTCTTGAGCTGGACCAGGACGAGCGGCCGGTTGCCCCAGCGTTCGTCCGGGACACCGACCACGGCCACCTCTGCGACCCGGTCGTCGAGCAGGACCGCGTGTTCGAGTTCGACCGTCGAGATCAGTTCACCGCCGGAGGCGATGATGTCGTCGACCCGGTCCACCACGTCGAGGTAGCCCTTGGGGGAGATGCTGGCCACGTCCCCGGTGCGTAGCCATCCGTCGACGAAGCGATCGGAGGCCTCGTCGCCGAGGTAGCGGGCCGTCACCCACGGGCCGCGGATCTGGAGTTCGCCGACGGACCACCCGTTGTTGTGCTGGACCCGGCCGCCGTCCACGATGCGTGCCTTCACTCCGGCGGGGAACCGTCCCTGACCGAGCATCTGTGCGCGTCGCCGGGTCGCGGAGGAGTGGGGGTCCGGTCGCGCGAACGTCGCGATGGGGCTGGACTCGGTGAGTCCGTAGGCCTGCATGATCGTGACCCCGTGACGCTCGACGAACGCGTCGAACAGGGCCTCGGGGACGGGTGATCCGCCGACGAGGACCTCGCTGAGATGGCCGATCGGCTGCGGGTGGGTCTCCAGCCGCCGGAGGAGTCGTTGGAGGGTCGCCGGCGTGGTGGCCATCTTGTTCGGCCGGAACTCGCGGAGGAGGTCGGCCATGTCGTGCCCAGTGTTGATCACCCGACCCGGGCGGGGCCGGGCGGTGATGAGGCCGGCGCCGGTCATGAAGGCGGCGTACGGCAGTCCCCAGGACATGACGTGATACATCGGGACGGTCGTCAGGACGGTGTCGCCACTGCGCAGGGCGGCGCTCTCGGCCATGGACATCTGCATCGAGTGGAGCCAGATGGACCTGTGGGTGTAGGCCACGCCCTTGGAGGCGCCCGTGGTGCCGGAGGTGTAGGCGATCGCGGCGGCGGAGCGTTCGTCGAGGTCGGGCCACGGGTAGGTGGTGGGCTGGCCGTCGAGGAGGGCCTCGAGGGCGTGGACCTCCGCGCCGATGTCACCGCAGTCGGTGGGTATCCGACTGTCGACGACGACGAGGTGGCGCAGCGACTCGACCTGTGCGGCCACCGGGAGGACCGCGGGGAGCAGTTCGGGGTCCACGAGGACGACTCCGACCCGGTTGTCGCTCAGGACGGAGACCATGAACTCCACTGATCGGAGGACGTTCACCGGGAGGGCGACCGCGCCCATCGCGGGGAGGGCGAACATCGCCTCGACGACCTCGGTGCGGCTGCCGGACAGGATGCCCACCACATCGCCGGGTCGTACCCCGAGCCCGGCGAGGGCGTGCGCGGTGGCGGCCGCGCGGGAGGCCAGCACGTCGTATCGCACCGGACGGGGTTCCAGGTCGCCGACGAATCCGGTGACAGTGGACCCACCGTGTCGTTCCGCCGCGTGCTCGAGGATCCGGGACACGAGCAGTGGCGTGTCCAGCATCGTTCCGAGCACGGTCACCTCCGAGGTCGTGTGGCCCTTGTCGTGTGCTGTACGTTACCGCCCGCATCCGACGCGGTGACCGCCAGTCGCGACTCGCGGAAGGGGGACCTGCGCGCGATCGGCCACAGAGTAGTATGCTTGCACCCAGCCACGGGCGCCCGGTCGTCCCAGCATTCCGAGTCAATCCTCGCAGCACCCTCCGCACCAGGTCGGTGTGGTGTGGATCGGACTCGGTGGGACAGGCCGATCGGCGAGTGGCGTACAGGGATCCCCACTATCGAGCGGTTCTCCCCTCACGAGGATCCCCCTCAGACGAAAGATCCGTGTCCGGCCACGTTGCCGCCACGGAAGGCCCCAGCGGCCACCCCGGGACGCCGAGTCCGCTTCCCGGACACCTGCTCGATGCGAGGCGGCGTACACCGCCCCGGCCCCGGGCCCAGAAAGGATCCCCGTGACCTCGACGGACACCACTTCCACGCCAGCACAGGGTGCCTCGCTGTCGGCGATGCGCCTCAACGACCTCAAGTCGCTGGCCCAGCAGATGGGCCTCAAAGGCCTGTCGGGTAAGCGCAAGGGCGACCTCGTCGCGATGATCGAGGGCGCCCGGGGTGGCAGGCCCGCGCCGGCCCGTGAGCCCGCCCCGAAGACCGCGCCCGCCCCGAAAACCGAACCCGCGGTGGCCGACGAGCCTGCGGCGAAGGCCGAGTCGGCTCCGGAGAAGACGCCGGACCGCGATGAGGCGTCTGCACGAGACGAGGCGTCTGCACGGAGCGGGGCGCCCGCCCCGCCGACCGAGTCCGGCCGACGGGATCGTGGCGACAGGGCCGGGGGCGGTGCGGAGAACCCCCGGGGCGGGTCGGATGACTCCGACTCCGGTCGCCAGGGGGACCGCTCCAGTCGCGAGGACGGCAACCGCGGTGGCGGGCAGCGTCAGGGGCGCAACCAGCAGAACCGGGATCAGCAGGGCGGCCGCAACCGCGATCAGCAGGGCGGCCGCAACGACCAGGGCAACCAGGGCGGCAACCGCGATCAGCAGGGCGGACGCAACGACCAGTCCGACCAGGGCGGCGGCGACAACGGCCCGCGCGGTGACGGTCAGAACCGTGATGACGACGGAGGGGGCCGCGGCCGTCGCAGCCGCCGGCGCCGCGAGCGCAATCGCGGCGGGGGGCGCCCGGCCGAGGGTGAGACGGAGGTGCGGGACGACGACGTCCTGCAGCCGGTCGCGGGCATCCTCGACGTGCTGGACAACTACGCGTTCGTCCGCACGTCCGGCTACCTGGCGGGACCCAACGACGTCTACGTCTCCATGAACATGATCCGTCGTCACGGCCTGCGTCGCGGTGACGCGATCACCGGCGCGGTGAAGATGCCCCGCGACGGCCAGAACGACGGCCAGGGCGGCGGCCAAGGCGGCGGCGGGGGCCAGGGTGGCGGCAAGAACCGTCAGAAGTTCAACCCGCTGGTTCGCATCGACACCGTCAACGGTGGCCCGGTGGACCAGGTCCGCAATCGCCCGGACTTCGCGAAGCTCACCCCGCTGTACCCCAACCAGCGACTGCGCCTCGAGACCGAGAAGAACATCATCTCGACCCGCGTGATCGACCTGATCATGCCGATCGGCAAGGGGCAGCGCGCGCTGATCGTCTCCCCGCCCAAGGCCGGTAAGACCACGATCCTGCAGAACATCGCCAACTCGATCGCGGTCAACAACCCGGAGTGCCACCTCATGGTCGTCCTCGTCGACGAGCGGCCGGAGGAGGTCACCGACATGCAGCGTTCGGTGAAGGGCGAGGTCATCGCCTCGACCTTCGACCGTCCGCCGTCGGACCACACCCAGGTCGCGGAGCTCGCGATCGAGCGGGCCAAGCGTCTGGTGGAGATGGGGCAGGACGTCGTCGTCCTCCTCGACTCCATCACGCGACTCGGCCGCGCCTACAACAACTCCTCGCCCGCCTCGGGTCGCATCCTGTCCGGCGGCGTCGACTCCACGGCCCTGTACCCGCCCAAGCGGTTCCTCGGCGCGGCGCGCAACATCGAGAACGGTGGATCGCTGACGATCATCTCCACCGCGATGGTGGAGACCGGCTCGGCCGGCGACACGGTGATCTTCGAGGAGTTCAAGGGCACCGGCAACGCCGAGCTCAAACTGGACCGTCGCATCGCCGAGCGGCGGGTGTTCCCCGCGGTCGACGTGGGACCCTCGGGGACGCGCAAGGAAGAGCTGCTCATGACCCCCGAGGAAGCCGGGATCATGCACAAGTTGCGCCGCGTGCTCTCGGGGCTGGACTCCCACCAGGCCATCGACCTGCTCATGTCGCAGTTGCGCAAGACCAACAACAACTACGAATTCCTGCTGCAGGTGGCCAAGACGACGCCCACCCTGCCGCAGGACGAGGAGTGACCGGGAGCGAGGGACGGTCGCCGTCCTCGATCGACGACGTCCTGGCCGAGTACGGGGGCCTCGAGACGCAGTTGTCCGACCCCGCTCTGCACGAGGACGCCACCGCCGCCCGCCGGGTGGGCAAACGCTTCGCCGAGCTCACCCCGATCGTGCAGTGTCACCGTGCGCTGGTGTCCACGCGCGAGGACGCCGCCGCGGCGCGGGAGCTCGCCGGCGACGATTCCTCGTTCGCCGGGGAGGCCGAGGAGCTGGAGGCTGAGGCGGCCGAGCTCGAGACCCGCTTGGCCGACCTGCTGGCGCCCCGCGACCCACACGATGCGGACGACGTGGTCATGGAGATCAAGTCGGGGGAGGGCGGCGAGGAGTCCGCACTGTTCGCCGCCGACCTCGCCCGCATGTACACGCGGTACGCCGAGAAACACGGATGGGTGATCGAGGTCCTGGGCCTCACCGAGTCCGACCTCGGCGGGTACAAGGACGCGACCTTCTCCATCCGGGCTCGCCAGCCGTCTCGCGACGGGGTGTGGTCCCGCCTCAAGTTCGAGGGCGGGGTGCACCGGGTCCAGCGGGTGCCGGTCACCGAGTCCCAGGGCCGGGTCCACACCTCGGCCGCGGGCGTGTTCGTCTACCCGGAGCCCGAGGACGTGGGTCCGGTCGAGATCGACGAGTCCGACCTGCGCATCGACGTCTACCGCTCATCCGGCAAGGGCGGGCAGGGCGTCAACACCACCGACTCCGCGGTGCGGATCACCCACCTGCCCACCGGCACGGTCGTCACGTGTCAGAACGAACGCAGTCAGCTGCAGAACAAGCAACGCGCGCTACAGGTGCTCGCGGCGCGACTCCAGGCCGCCGCCGAGGAGGCCGCCAACGCCGAGGCGTCTGAAGGCCGGGCCACCCAGGTCCGCACCGTCGACCGGTCGGAGCGCATCCGCACCTACAACTTCCCGGAGAACCGCATCGCCGACCACCGGGTGGGGTTCAAGGCGCACAACCTCGACGCGGTGCTCGACGGGGACCTCGACGCGGTGCTCGACGCCCTCGCCACCGAGGAACGGCGGCGACGAATGGAAGAGGCCTAGTCCATGAACCCGCGCCCGGCCGGGGTGACCGGGGTCGTGCGCTCGGCCGCGCAGGCGCTCGGTGCGGCGGGCGTCGACTCCGCGCACGTCGAGGCCCAGCTCATCTGTGCGCACGTGCTCGGCATCGACCGCACCCGGCTCATGCTCGCCGACGACCTCGACGCCGCCGCGGTGAGCGAGGTCGAGCGGATCGTCGCCGCCCGCGCCCGCGACCGGACCCCCCTGCAGTACCTGCTCGGCCGCGCGGTCTCCGGACGGCTCGAGTTGGCCGTCGGGCCGGGGGTGTTCATCCCGCGACCGGAGACCGAGTTGCTGGTCGAGTCGACGCTCGCGGCCCTGCCCGCACCGGGCCCCGGCCCCGGCCCGGTCGTGGTGGACCTCTGCGCCGGCAGCGGCACCCTCGCGTTGGAGATCGCCCACGCCCGGCCCGACGCCCGCGTCCACGCCGTCGAACTGTACGAGGCCGCGCTGGAGTGGCTGCGCCGCAACGCCGCCGAGCGCGCCGCCGCCGGGGACACCCCGATCGAGGTCCACCACGCCGACGCCACCGACGCCGACGTCTTCTCGCACCTGCGGGGCAGCGCCGCCGCTGTGGTGTCCAACCCCCCGTACATCCCGGTCACCGATGATCTCCCCGCCGACGTCCTCGCGCACGAGCCGGCGACGGCGCTGTTCGGGGGACGGGACGGCCTCGTCGTCGTCACCCCCCTCGTCGGCGTGGCCGCCGCCCTCCTCGTCCCGGGAGGGCACCTCGCCGTCGAGCACGACGACACCACCGGCGCCGCGGTCGCCGCGGTCGTGGCCGCGCAGGGGGGCTTCGGTACCGTGGAGCAGCACACCGACCTCGCCGGCCGACCGCGATTCGTCACCGCGACGCGACTCGACGCGGGCCACGACGACACACACGACGACGACGACAAGGTCGACACGACAGTCCGGAAGGGGACCACCCGGTGACCATCACCTACGACTGCACCGAGGACACCGGCCGCGAGGTCGGTCTCAGTTCCGCTGCCGGCGCCCTGCGCTCGGGCCGGCTGGTCGTGACCCCCACCGACACGCTCTACGGCATCGCCGCCGATGCCTTCGACCCGGACGCGGTGGTCTCGCTGCTGTCCGCCAAGCGCCGTGGCCCGGACATGCCGGTGCCGGTCCTGGTCGGCTCGTGGGAGACCATCGACGGCCTCGTCGTGAGCACCCCGGCCGCCGCCCGCGACCTCATCCGCGCCTTCTGGCCGGGGGGCTTGAGTCTCATCGTGCACCAGGCACCGTCCCTGGGCTGGGACCTCGGCCAGACCCGCGGCACGGTCATGCTCCGGATGCCGCTGCACCCCGTCGCCATCGAACTCCTGCGCGAGGTCGGCCCGCTCGCGGTGTCCAGTGCCAACGTCTCCGGTCAACCGCCGGCCACCACCGTGGCCCAGGCCCGGGAGCAGCTCGGCGACTCGGTGGCCGTGTACCTCGACGGCGGCCCGTGTGCGATCGGCCAGCCCTCGACGATCGTCGACCTCACCGGGCCCGGTCCGCGCATCGTCCGCGAGGGCGCGGTGACCGCCGAGCGCGTGGGAGAGGTCCTCGGCGTCGACCCCGCGGTCCTGCACGGCTGAACCATGGGTGCCGGGGTCCCGTTCCGGGAGCTGCTGCTCATCGCGGTCACCGCCGGACTGGTCACCTTCGTCGTCACCGGTCTGGTCAGGGGAGTGGCACCCGCGATCGGCGGGCTCGCCTACCCGCGGGAGCGGGACGTGCACCAGGTCCCCACCCCCCGGCTCGGCGGGGTGGGCATCTTCACCGGGATGCTCATCGCCGTCTACCTCGCCGCGCAGCTGCCGGCCCTGAACCGGGCCTTCCCGCCCTTCGCCCCCGACGTGGAGGCCACCATCGTCGCCGGCGGGGTGATCGTGCTGGTGGGGATCGTGGACGACATCCTCGGGCTCGGGGCCGTCACCAAACTCGCGGGCCAGGCCGCCGCGGCCGGGGTCCTGGTCGCGATGGGCGTGTCGTGGACGCTGCTGTACATCCCCTTCGGGGACGGCAACATCCTCGTCCTCGACCAGCTCCAGGCCGGACTGCTCACGGTCGTGTTCACACTGACGATCGTCAACGCGATGAACTTCGTGGACGGACTCGACGGGCTCGCCGCCGGACTCGGGGCCATCGCGGCCACGGCGATCTGCGTGTTCTCCGTGGGCATCATGCTGGACCAGGGCGGGACCGTCGGGGCCTACCCGCCGGCACTGGTCACCGCGGTCCTGGCCGGGGCGCTCATCGGGTTCCTGCCCCACAATTTCCAACCCGCCCGGATCTTCATGGGCGACTCCGGGTCCATGCTGATCGGACTGGTCCTCGCCGCGGCCTCGACGAGCGCCTCCGGGAAGATCTCGCAGAGCCTGTACGGGCCCCAGGACATGATCGTCCTGCTCTCGCCGGTGATCGTGGTCGCGGCCGCGATGTTCGTGCCGATGCTCGACCTGGTCATGGCGGTGGTGCGGCGGGTCGGGGCCGGCCGTAGCCCCTTCGCACCCGACAAGATGCACCTGCACCACCGGCTGCTCGCGCTGGGGCACTCCCACCGGAGGGTCGCGCTGGTCATCTACGCGTGGGTCTCCCTCATCGCGTTCGGGGCCGTCGGGGCGACGATGCTGCCCACCGAGGTGATCGTCCCCGCGATCGCGGCCGGTCTCCTCTCCGTCCTGGCGGCGACCCTCGTCCCTCGCCTCCGCAGTTCGCGCGGGAAGCACCGGACGGCCGACGGGCCCCGATCCCCGGGCGACTAGGCTGCGGGGTATGGACGACACCCCCGGACACGACGCCCCCGGACACCAGGTCGAGAGCGCCCACACCATCGGACTACGCAGGGCGGTGACCCTCGGCGCCGCCGCGCTCGCCGTGCTCATGGTGATCAGCGCAGGGCTGTGGTGGGCGGTGGATGGTCGCTCCGGCCTGTGGGGCGCCCTGCTCGGGGCCGCGATCGGTGGCGTGTTCGTCCTCCTCACCGCGGTGGTGGTGATCGCCACGGCCCGAACCTCACCCCAGGTGACCGGAGCCGTCCTGTTGGGAACGTGGCTCCTCAAGCTCATTGTGGCGATCGGGGTCGTCGCGGCTCTCAAGCCGCTCGACTTCTACTCCAAGCCCGCGTTCGCCACGACCATCGTCGTGGCCATGGTCGTGGTCCTCGCGTCGGAGACGGTGGCCATTCTGCGCACGCGCGCCCCGTACGTGGAGCCCTGAGCTGGGATTTTCCGGCACTCCCGATCGGTCACGGACTGGTTTCGGAAAGATGTGGAGCTGATAACGGCGTGAGGTGCCCCCAGGGGTCCGCAGGGGATGGCCTTTGCTACGATGCTCTGCGGAGGGAAACCGGAAAAGGGCGCGGCGGTACACGCCGCGAGAATCCCCGGGCCCTCCCGGGTTCCGCAGGTCGGAACGAAACACTGGACATGACCACCGTCTCTGCAGGCGGCCCGAACAGGGGAGAGAGCGCTGAGCACGTCACTGCTGGCATTCAAGGGCGAGTTCCATCCGCCGTCACTAAATGACTTCTTCCCGCCGGCCGTGCTCTTCGAGGGGACTCCGTTCGCTCTGGACCGGCTGATGATCATCCGGCTGATCGCGGCGGCCGTCGTCGCGGTGCTGTTCTACCTGGCGATGCGCCGGTCGGCCGTCGTGCCGCGCGGACTGCAGAACGTCGGCGAGATCGCGCTGGACTTCGTCAAGAACAACATCTCGGACGAGATCATCGGGAAGAAGGACGGTGACCGGTTCCTCCCGGTCATCGCGACGATCTTCTTCCTCACGCTGTTCATGAACCTGCCCGCCGTGATCCCGGGCTTCAACATCTCGCCCAACGCGCGGATCGGCATGCCGCTGGTCATGGCCGCGGTCGCGTATGTGGTCTTCATCTATGCGGGAGCCAAGAAGTACGGCTTCTTCTCCTTCGTGGGCAAGTCGGTCGTCGTGCCGAACCTTCCCCCGGCGCTGCACCTGCTGGTCGTGCCGATCGAGTTCGTGTCGACCTTCATCCTGCGGCCGGCCACGCTGACCATCCGTCTGATGGCCAACATGCTGGCCGGGCACATCATGATCGTGCTGCTGTTCTCCGCCACGAACTTCTTCTTCTGGCAGTTCAACGGGTGGACCGCGGTCAGCCTCGTGACCATCATCGTGTCGGTGGCGTTCACGTTCTTCGAGCTGCTGGTGATCTTCCTGCAGGCGTACATCTTCGCGCTGCTCACCGCGGTGTACATCGACCTGTCGTTGCACGCCGACAGTCACTAAAAGACTTCCGGCGCCGCGAGCGCCGGGACACCCAGACCACACCGACGACCGAGTGCGGACATCCCGCACCGGCCATCTGAAAGGGAACGGAAACCCACATGGATATCGTCACTCTCGCCCAGGCAACCGAGACGACCGCCCGCGGTTACGGCGCCATCGGCTACGGCCTCGCCGCGATCGGCCCCGGCATCGGCATCGGCATCGTCGTCGGCAAGGCGATCGAGGGCATGGCCCGCCAGCCCGAGATGGCCGGCCAGCTGCGCACCACGATGTTCCTGGGCATCGCCTTCACCGAGGCCCTGGCGCTCATCGGTATCGTCACCGGCTTCATTTTCTGATCGCCGGCTGGCGAAGGTCAACGACATGAATCCGATCCACATTCTCGCCGCGAGCGAGACCGAGGGGCTCCCGCTGGAGGAGACGCCCAACGTCCTCTCGCCGGCGCTGTACGACATCGTCTGGTCGCTGATCCCGTTCGCTGTCGTCCTGTTCGTGTTCTGGAAGTTCGTCCTCCCGATGTTCAAGCGGGTCCTGGACGAGCGCACCCAGCGCATCGAGGGCGGCATCGAGAAGGCGGAGGCCGCACAGGCCGAGGCGAAGGCGGCCCTGAACAAGTACAACGCCCAGCTCGCCGAGGCGCGTGGCGAAGCCGCGAAGATCCGCGACGACGCGCGTGCGCAGGGGCAGCAGATCCTCGCCGACATGAAGGCGGAGGCCCAGGCCGAGAGCGACCGCATCGTCGCCGCCGGGCAGCAGCAGCTCGCCGCGCAGCGTCAGCAGATCGTCACGGAGCTCCGTGGCGACCTCGGACGCCAGTCGGTCGAGCTCGCCGAGCGGCTCATGGGTGAGCAGCTGTCCGATCCGGTCCGCCGTTCGGGCACCATCGACCGTTTCCTCGCCGACCTGGACAAGGTCGCCGGGGCGGGCCAGAAGTAAGGAAGAAGCAGACTATGCACGCAGCAAGCCGCGACGCCCTCGAGCAGTCCCGGTCGGTCCTGCAGTCCACGCTCTCCGCGAACCCGGCCGGGGGCGCCACGGGCGCCAAGGTCGGTGCCGAGCTCTTCCGGGTCGTCGACGTCCTGGAGGGTGACCGCTCCCTGCGTGTCGCCGTCGCGGACTCGTCCGCACCGGTCGAGGCCCGCGAGGACCTCGCCCGTTCGGTGTTCGGCTGGAAGATCGACGAGTCGACCCTCGCGGTCGTGCTTGCTGCGGTCGCACTGTCCTGGTCCACCCCGCGGGATCTCCGTGAGGGCCTCGTCACCCTCGGCCGGGAAGCGCTCCTGCTCTCGGCCCGGGAGCAGGGTCAGCTCGGGACGGTCGAGGACGAACTGTTCAGATTGGGCCGCATCGTCGCGGGCGACGCGGAGTTCGAGCAGGCTCTGTCCGACCGCACGACCACCACGGAGTCCAAGCGCGCACTCCTCGGTCATGTCCTCTACGGCAAGGTGACCGCGGTCACCGAGGCGCTCGCCGGGCAGGCGATCGCCCGGCCGGACGCCATGCCCGCCGACGATCTGGACGCGCTGTCCAGGCAGGCGGCCGAACTCCAGGGACAGTCGGTGGCCGTGGTCACCAGTGCCACGGAACTCACCACCGAGCAGCGGGCCGCACTCGAGGGCAAGCTCGCCGAGATCTACGGACGGGAGATGGCGGTCCACGTCCAGGTCGACCAAGCGGTCCTCGGCGGCATGGTGATCCGCGTCGGTGACGAGATCATCGACGGTTCCGTCGCCGGGCGGCTCTCGGCCGTACGACGGGCGCTTCCCTAGGCCTCGACACCCGACGAGCAACGGTCGCACTCGGTCGATGCTCACCTGACAAGACACATCCAGACCACACTTAGTGAGAGCAGGAATGACATGGCGGAGCTGACTATCTCCTCCGACGAGATCCGCAGTGCGATTGCGAATTACACCTCGACGGTCTCCAACGAGGCGTCGCGCGAGGAGGTCGGAATCGTCACCGACACGGGCGACGGTATCGCCCACATCAGCGGACTCCCGTCCGCGATGGCCAACGAGCTGCTGGAGTTCCCGGGCGGCATCCTCGGCGTCGCACTGAACCTCGAGGACCGCGAGATCGGTGCGGTCGTGCTCGGCAACTTCGATGAGATCGCCCAGGGCCAGGAGGTGCGTCGCACCGGGGAGGTCCTCTCCGTTCCGGTCGGCGACGGCTTCCTCGGTCGCGTCGTCAACCCGCTCGGGCAGCCCATCGACGGCCTCGGCGACATCGAGTCGGAAGGCACCCGCGCCCTCGAGCTGCAGGCGCCGTCCGTTCTGGAGCGCCAGCCGGTCGAGGAGCCCATGCAGACCGGCATCAAGGCCATCGACGCCATGACGCCGATCGGTCGCGGTCAGCGTCAGCTCATCATCGGTGACCGCAAGACGGGCAAGACCGCGGTCTGCATCGACGCGATCCTCAACCAGAAGGCCAACTGGGAGTCGGGCGACAAGACCAAGCAGCTCCGGTGCATCTACGTCGCGATCGGCCAGAAGGGCTCCACCATCGCGGGTGTCAAGGCGACGCTCGAGGAGAACGGCGCGATGGAGTACACCACCATCGTCGCCGCCCCCGCCTCTGACTCGGCCGGCTTCAAGTGGCTCGCGCCGTTCACCGGTTCGGCCATCGGGCAGCACTGGATGTACGACGGTGCGCACGTCCTGGTCGTGTTCGACGACCTGTCCAAGCAGGCCGACGCGTACCGCGCGATCTCGCTGCTGCTCCGTCGCCCCCCGGGTCGCGAGGCGTACCCCGGCGACGTCTTCTACCTGCACTCCCGCCTGCTCGAGCGGTGCGCCAAGCTCTCGGACGAGATGGGCGGTGGGTCGCTGACGGGTCTCCCGATCATCGAGACCAAGGCCAATGACGTCTCGGCGTTCATCCCGACCAACGTCATCTCGATCACCGACGGTCAGGTCTTCCTCGAGTCCGACCTGTTCAACCGCGGTGTGCGTCCGGCCGTCAACGTCGGTATCTCCGTCTCCCGAGTCGGCGGTGCCGCGCAGACCAAGGGCATGAAGAAGGTCTCCGGCTCGCTGCGTCTGGACCTGGCCGCGTACCGCGACCTCGAGTCGTTCGCGACGTTCGCGTCCGACCTCGACGCCGCCTCGAAGGCGCAGCTCGAGCGTGGCCAGCGTCTGGTCGAGATCCTCAAGCAGGACCAGAACTCGCCGGTCGCCGTGGAGGACCAGATCGTCTCGATCTACCTCGCCGGTGAGGGTTTCTACGACTCCGTCCCGGTCGAGGACGTCCGTCGCTTCGAGGGCGAGCTGCTCGAGACCCTGCGGCACTCCGCCTCCGACGTCTACAGCCAGATCGAGGGGGGAGCCGCGCTCTCCGACGAGTCCAAGTCGACCCTCGAGGCCAAGACCAACGAGTTCAAGGAGGGCTTCGTCGCCACCGACGGTTCCCGTGTGGTCAACGAGCCCGAGGCCGAGGCGCTGTCCGAGGACGAGATCGATCGTGAGAAGCTCACGGTCACCAAGAAGAAGGCCTGAGGCCTGCGATGACAGCCATCCGATTCAAGGTCGAGAGGAGAGTGATCCACGCCCATGGCCAACATGCGTGAACTACGCGACCGGATCAAGTCGGTCAACTCGACCAAGAAGATCACCAAGGCCCAGGAGCTGATCGCGACCTCGCAGATCTCCAAGGCCCAGGCCCGGGTCGCGGAGGCCAAGCCCTTCGCGGACCAGATCACCGCGATCCTCACCGATCTCGCGAGTGCCTCGTCGCTCAAGCACCCGATGCTCAACGAGCCGGAGAACCCGAAGCGGTCCGCCGTGCTGGTGGTGACCTCCGACCGGGGCATGTGTGGTGGTTACAACCACAACGTGCTCAAGGAGGCCGCCGAGCTCATCGCCTACCTCGAGAGCGAAGGGCGTGAGGTCGACATCTACGTGATGGGCAACAAGGGGATCGTGTACTACACGTTCCGCGAGGTCGAGCTCGCCGGTGCCTGGCACGGGCATTCGCAGAAGCCGGACTACCAGGAAGCGCGTCCGGCGTTTCAGCTCCTGTCGGCGGCTTTCAAGGCCGGCGGCGAGTCGACGTTCGACGCCTCCGAGTTCCTCGAGGGGGACGGCACGGACACCACCCGCAAGGGCGTCGACGAGGTCCACATCGTCTACACCCAGTTCAAGTCGATGCTCACGCAGACCCCGCGGGCGCGTCGACTGGCCCCGATCGAGACCGAGGTCGAGATCGAGGAGCTGGACCTGGGCGACGGCATGATGGACGACAGCCCCAGGTCGGAGTCCGAATTCAAGCCGGAGGTCTCCTTCGAGCCGGATGCGGACACCCTCCTGGACAACATCCTCCCGAGGTACATGTCGACCCGTGCCTTCGCCTCGCTCCTCGAGGCGGCGGCGTCGGAGTCGGCGGCACGACGGACCGCCATGAAGTCGGCGACCGACAACGCCACCGAGCTGGTGGAGGGCCTGAGCCGCGAGGCGAACCAGGCACGCCAGGCACAGATCACCCAGGAAATCAGCGAGATTGTCGGTGGCGCTGGTGCGCTCGCCGCTAGCGCAGGAAGTGACTAAGCAATGACCACAGCTGTTACCGATCAGAGCACGACGGGCACGGCCGGTCTCACCGGTCGGGTCGCCCGCGTCCTGGGTGCGGTCGTCGACGTGGAGTTCCCGCGCGGCGCCCTCCCGGCCCTCTTCAACGCCCTCACCGCCGAGATCACCCTCGCGGCGGTCGCCAAGACCGTGACGTTCGAGGTCGCCCAGCACCTGGGCGACAACATGGTGCGCTGCATCTCGATGCAGTCCACCGACGGACTCGTCCGCGGTGCCGAGGTGGTCGACTCCGGTCAGCCGATCTCGGTTCCGGTCGGCGACGTCGTCAAGGGCCACGTCTTCAACGCCCTGGGCGACTGCCTCGACGCGCCCGGCACCGGCCGGGACGGCGAGCAGTGGGGTATTCACCGCGAGCCGCCGGCCTTCGACCAGCTCGAGGGCAAGACCGAGATCCTCGAGACCGGCGTCAAGGTGATCGACCTGCTGACCCCGTACGTCAAGGGCGGCAAGATCGGTCTGTTCGGTGGTGCCGGTGTCGGCAAGACGGTGCTCATCCAGGAGATGATCACCCGTATCGCGCGTGAGTTCTCCGGTACGTCGGTGTTCGCCGGCGTCGGTGAGCGCACCCGTGAGGGCACCGACCTCTTCCTCGAGATGGAGGAGATGGGCGTCCTCCAGGACACCGCCCTGGTGTTCGGTCAGATGGACGAGCCGCCGGGGACGCGTATGCGCGTCGCCCTCTCGGCCCTCACCATGGCCGAGTACTTCCGCGACGTGCAGGGCCAGGACGTCCTCCTGTTCATCGACAACATCTTCCGCTTCACGCAGGCCGGTTCCGAGGTCTCGACGCTGCTCGGCCGCATGCCGTCCGCCGTCGGTTACCAGCCGACCCTCGCGGACGAGATGGGTCAGCTGCAGGAGCGAATCACCTCGACGCGTGGTCGCTCGATCACGTCGCTGCAGGCGATCTACGTCCCCGCCGACGACTACACCGACCCGGCGCCGGCCACGACGTTCGCCCACCTCGACGCCACCACGGAGCTCTCCCGCTCCATCGCGTCGAAGGGCATCTACCCGGCCGTCGACCCGCTCACCTCGACCTCTCGGATCCTCGAGCCGGGCATCGTGGGCGAGGAGCACTACCGCGTCGCCCAGGAGGTCATCCAGATCCTCCAGAAGTACAAGGAACTCCAAGACATCATCGCCATCCTCGGTATGGACGAGCTGTCCGAGGAGGACAAGGTCACGGTTCAGCGTGCCCGTCGCCTCGAGCGCTTCCTCGGCCAGAACTTCCTGGTCGCCGAGAAGTTCACCGGTCAGGTCGGTTCGGTCGTCCCGCTGTCGGACACCATCGAGGCGTTCGACAAGCTCTGCAAGGGCGAGCTGGACCACCTTCCGGAGCAGGCGTTCAACGGCATCGGCGGTCTCGACGATGTCGAGGCCAACGCCAAGAAGCTCTCCGGGAAGTGACGGTCGTCCATGGCTGAGATCGAAGTCGAGTTCGTCACCGTCGAGCGCAGGTTCTGGTCCGGGACCGCATCCATGGTGGTCGCCAAGACCAGCGAGGGTGAGATCGGTATCCAGGCCGGTCACGAGCCTCTGCTCGGTGAGCTGGATGCCGCCGGTACCGTCACGGTGTACACGGACGAGGGGCGCAAGGTCGCTGCCGTCCAGGGCGGCTTCCTGTCGGTGACCGCGAACAAGGTCAGCATCCTCGGGGAGTCCGCAGAGTGGTCGGACGCGATCGATCGCGCCGCCGCGGAGCGGCAGCTGTCCGAGGCCGGCGATGACGCCTCCGCCGCGGCCACCGCCCGGGGCCGACTCCTCGCCATCGAGAAGGCCGGCGCCTAGTACGCACGGTCCGCCCGTCACACACGGCCGCGACCGCCGGAAGGGGATGAGCAGAGTGACGGCTCCCATCGAGATCATTCTCGGGCTCGTCATCCTGCTCGTGCTCGTCCCGGTGGTCGCGGCCGTCGTGTATCGACTGGTCGTCGTGCGTCGTAATTCCACGTCGGTCCTCGTTCGCAGGGCCGGGGAGGATGCGTGGGGATACGGCGCCGTCCGGTACTCGGATACCGAGGTCGCGTTATACCGTCTGCTGAGCGTGAAGTTCGGTGCCGACGTGCGGTTGGACCGGCGGACCCTCGTGCTGGGCCCGCGTCGACAGCCCACCGGTCCGGAGCTCGACGTGGCAGAGGAGGGCGAGGTGATCGTTCCGTTCTCCGGACACGACCGCCGCGCCCGTCCGGTCGAAGGTGAACTCTGCGTGGCCCTCGCAAAACTGACCGGGATGCTCGCGTGGGTCGAGGCCTGCTCCACCGAGCAGGTCCGCCCCCGGCGTCCCCACCGCTGACACCATCCGCGCCGCGTGCCGGGGGCGGTGCCCGTACCCAGGAGGAACCGTTGCGTCTCGTCGTAGCCACGTGCCAGGTCGACTACGTCGGTCGCCTCACGGCTCATCTTCCGATGGCCCCGCGGTTGTTGCTGGTCAAGGCCGACGGGTCGGTGAGCGTCCACGCGGACGACCGTGCCTACAAGCCGCTCAACTGGATGACCCCACCCTGTTCCCTCGTGGAGGGAGATCACCCGGAGAACCCGGAGCAGCAGCTGTGGGTGGTGGAGAACAAGGCGGGGGAGCAGCTACGGATCACCGTCGCCGAGGTGCACCACGACTCCCGACACGAACTGGGCGTGGACCCGGGACTGGTGAAGGACGGCGTCGAGGCACACCTGCAGGAACTGCTCGCCGAGCACATCGAGACGCTCGGGCAGGGGTACAGCCTGGTCCGCCGGGAGTACATGACGGCGATCGGCCCCGTCGACATCCTCGGCCGCGACGGTACGGGGACGACGGTCGCCGTCGAGATCAAACGCCGCGGTGAGATCGACGGCGTGGAGCAGCTGACCCGCTATCTGGAACTGCTCAACCGCGACCCGTTGCTCGCGCCGGTCAGTGGGATCTTCGCCGCCCAGATCATCAAGCCCCAGGCGCGCACGCTTGCCGAGGACCGCGGGATCCGATGCGTGACCCTGGACTACGACTCGCTGCGCGGGATCGAGTCCACCGATCTCCGACTCTTCTGACCGCAGGCCATCGGGATGCCCAGGCGACACCGACGCGGCGAAGCCGACCGGCCGCTACCGCCGCGGCACGGACTCGGGGGGTCGGCGCTCGAACCCGGGCCGGCCGGTGACCCCGATTCGTACCACGTGCGGCGGATCCCCGGGGCCAGAGCGGGCAAGGACTACCGGTGCCCCGGTTGCGATCACCTGGTGATGTCCGGGACCGCGCACGTCGTGGCGTGGCCGGACCGTCCCGGTGGAGACGAGGAACGTCGCCACTGGCACACGGGGTGCTGGTCCGGTCGTGGCCGGAGGGGGCTCACCCGTCGCTGGAGTTGAGGTCCGGTTCCTCCGGCAGGTCGTACTCCCCGTCGTCGCGCGCCCCGGGGATGGGTTCGAGTGTCGCCCGGATGGCGCCGAGCTCGTCCAGCACACGCTCGCGGAGCACGCGCAGGTCGTCCACATGCCGTCGTGCCCGGGAGACCAGACGCTCCGCCCGGCGGCGGGCGTCGTCGACGAGCCGACGGGCCTCCTCCTCGGCCTCGCGACGCGTGGACTCCGCGGCCGCCAGCGAGGCGTCCTGGCGTTGCGCTGCCGCGCGCAGGTCCTCGCTCCGGCGTAGATCCGAGGCCAGTCGGTGGTCCTCATCGATCTCGTGCCGCCGGCGCGCCGCCTCGTCGTCCAGTCGCCGGGCCTCTCGTTCCGCGGCGAGGATGATCTCCCGGGCGCGGGCGCGTGCCGCATCGAGGACGGACGAGTGCTCGGTGCGGACCGCCTCGGCACTCCTGCGGACCGCGGCCAATTCGGCGCCCGCGGTCTCCCGTAGCCGCCACGCGTCCTCCTCGGCCTCCGCGCGAATCCGGTCGGCGGTGGCGTGCGCGGAGTCACGGATGGACTCCGCTTCGGCGGTGGCCAGCGAGAGCATCGTCGACAACCTGTCCGACATCTGACCGCTGGTCACGGGAGCCCGACCGAGTTCGGCGACCCTGGCCTCGAGGTGTGCCACCCGTGCTCGTTCCCGGTCTGCGTCCGCCGCGGCCCGCTCAGCCCGGGCGACGGCGGCATCCCGGTCAGCGCGCAGTACCCCCGTCTCCGTCTCGAGACGGGTGAGTGCTCCCATCACCTGCTCACGGTCAAATCCCTTGCGCACCACCGCGAAGGACTCCGCGGTGGTGGGTGACGTGTGCATGCTCGACATGTCCCCACCCTAGCGGCGGGAGCCGGGCGAGCGACTAGTGCTGCCCGTCGGCCGGCTCGACGAGCTCAAGGAGCACGCCGCCCGCGTCCTTGGGGTGGACGAAGTTGATCCGCGAGTCCGCGGTGCCCCTCTTGGGTGCCGGGTAGAGGACCCTGACGCCCCGGCCCGTGAGATGGGCGGTGATCGCGTCGATGTCGGTCACGCGGACGGCCATCTGCTGGATGCCGGGGCCGTTGCGGTCGATGAACTTGGCGATCGTGGAGGACTCGTCCAGGGGCGCGAGGATCTGCAACAGGGCGCTGCCATCGGGACGACGGGGGGAGCCGAGCATCGCCTCGCGCACGCCCTGCTCCTCGTTCACCTCCTCGTGGAGATTCTCCATTCCCAGGTTGTCGCGATACCAGGCCACGGCGGCGTCGAAGTCGGGGACCGCGACGCCGACGTGGTCGATCGCCACGACGAGCTCGGAGAGGAGGAGGGGCTGGCCTGCTGGGGTAGTCGTCATACCTCCCACGCTAGTCGGTCCCCACTCGCGGTAGTTTGGCCCCACAGTCTCATCCCCTCCATCGGAAGGTGTCCCATGACCGCCGACCCCACCCGTACCGTCATCGTCTCCGGCGCCCGCACCCCCTTCGGCCGGCTCCAGGGCGGACTGTCCTCGCTGTCCGCCCCGGAGCTGGGCGGCATCGCGATCAGTGCGGCCCTCGAGCGGGGCGGTGTGTCCCCGGAGGCCGTCGACCAGGTCATCATGGGGCAGGTGCTCTCGGCCGGAAACGGCCAGATGCCCGCGCGGCAGGCCTCGCTCGCCGCAGGTCTGCCCAAGCGTGTCGACGCCCTGAGCATCAACAAGATGTGTCTGTCCGGCCTGACGGCGATCGCCCTGGCGGACCAGGCGATCCGATCCGGCTACTCCGAGGTCGTCGTGGCCGGCGGTCAGGAGTCGATGTCCCAGGCCCCGCACCTGCTTCCCAAGAGTCGCAGCGGGTACAAGTACGGCTCGATCGAGGTGCTCGATCACATGGCGTACGACGGCCTGCACGACGTTCCGACCGACCAGCCGATGGGTGCGCTCACGGAGGCGCGCAACGTCGAGCTGGAGATCACCCGTGAGCACCAGGACGAGTTCGCGGCGATCTCCCACCAGCGCGCGGCCGCGGCAGCGAAGGAGGGGCGGTTCGCCGACGAGATCGTGCCGGTGACGGTCAAGGGCCGCAAGGGCGACACCGTCGTGGACACCGACGAGGGCGTGCGCGCCGACTCGACCCCCGAGTCGATGAGCAAGCTCCGTCCGGCCTTCTCGAAGGACGGGACCATCACCGCCGGTTCGTCGTCGCAGATCTCGGACGGCGCCTCGGCGACCATCATCACGTCCGCGGCCCGTGCCGAGGCCGAGGGCTGGCCCGTGCTCGCCGAGATCGTCGGCTACGGCACCGTCGCGGGCCCCGACTCGACCCTCCAGCACCAGCCCGCCGACGCGGTGCTGAACGCGTGCGAGCGGGCGGGAGTCGACGTCTCCGACATCGACCTGTTCGAGTTCAACGAGGCCTTCGCCTCCGTCGGACTGCACTCGACCCGCATGCTCGACCTGACCCCCGACAAGGTGAACGTGAACGGCGGCGCCATCTCGATCGGTCACCCGATCGGGGTGTCCGGCAACCGCGTGGTGCTGACCCTGGCCCTCGAGCTCGCACGCCGCGGCGGCGGGCTCGGAGCGGCTGCCCTGTGCGGCGGCGGCGGCCAGGGTGACGCCCTGATCATCCGGGTGCCCGCGGCCGGCTGACACCCCCGCGCGCCCGTCGTGGCAGGATCGGAGCCGTGACGAGACCAGGTAACCGACCCCCGTCCGCCGCCGAACAGAAGCTCGCGGCGTCGCTCGCAGGCGCCGTCGACCTGTCCGGTCTGAAGAAGCGGGCCGAGACCCGCCGGGGCGCGACCGAGACCGGTCGCGCCCCGGGGCAGGGCGGCCCGCCGCCGGGCTCCGGTCCGGCGGTCCTGGTGGAGGTGGACGAGGCCTCCTTCGAGCAGGAGGTCCTGGCCCGGTCCGCCCAGGTTCCCGTGATCCTCGAGCTGGTGTCCCAGCGGGCGCCGACCGCGCTGACCAGCCTGCTGGACGCACTGGCGATGGAGGCCGGCGGTCAGTGGGTCCATGCGACCGTCGACGTCGACGTCTCCCCGGGCATCGCGCAGGCGCTGCAGGCCCGGGCGGTGCCGACCGTGTACGCGGTGGCGGCGGGCCGCCCGCTCGCCGACTTCGAGGGTGAGCAGCCGGAGGAGGCCCTACGTCAGTGGCTCGCGGCCGTGCTCCGGGCGACCGAGGGCAAGTTGGGTGGGCCCGCACCGGACACCGACGACGTGGAGCCGGAGGAGCCCACCGACCCCGAGCGGGATGCCGCCGAGGACGCGCTCGCCGAGGGCGACCTGGCGGCCGCGGAGGAGCGCTTCACGGCGCTCGTGGACTCCCGCCCGGGAGAGCACTCCCTGGTGGAGGCGCTGCGCTACGTCCAGGCCTCTCGCCGCTCGGTGGAGGCGGCCGACACGGGCGAGGGGTCCGTCCCCGACGCCCTGCGGGCCGCCGACGCCGCCCTGGTGGGCGGCGAGTACGAGGCCGCGTTCGCGACGCTGGTGAACGCGATCCGTGTCCACGGTGGTGACGAGCGGGCCACGTTGCGTGCGCGCCTGCTCGAGCTCCTCGAGGCGCTGCCGGTGGACGATGCACGCGTGCTGGCCGCGCGCCGGGACCTCGCGAGCGCGCTCTACTGACGCTCGGCTCCCGGCCGCTCAGGCGCCCGCGATCTCCGTCGTCGTCGGTGCCGCGTGTCGGAACCACACGGTGGCGCGGGGGCCGACCGTGATCGCCGCGGAATAGGGCCGTCCGTGGTGGGGTGCCGGCTCGGCGTGGACACCGCCGAGGTTGCCCGCGCCCGAGCCCTCGTAGGCCGAGGCGTCGGTGTTGAGGATCTCCTCCCAGTACCCGTCCTCGGGGAGCCCGATGCGGTAATCGCCGAGTGCGGCGCCGGAGAAGTTGACCACGCACGCGACGGTGTTGCCGGCGTGGTCGGTCCGCAGGAAGGACAGCGTGTTGTGGGCGGCGTCGTTGGCGTCGATCCACGAGAAGCCGGAGGGGTCGTCGTCGAGCGACCACAGGCCGGGATTGTCGGCGTAGCGGGCGTTGAGGTCCCGCACGCAGGCGAGGATGCCACGGTGATACTCGCCCTCCCAGCCCTCGAGATTCTCCCAGGCGACACCCTTGTCGGCGTCCCACTCGGTGGTCTGCCCGAACTCGAGGCCCTGGAAGAGCAGCTTCTTGCCGGGGTGCGCCCACATGTAGGCGTACAGGCTGCGGATGCCGGCCGCACGGTCCCACGAGGTGCCGGGCATACGCTCCCACATCGATCCCTTGCCGTGGACCACCTCGTCGTGGCTCAGGGGGAGGACGAAGCGCTCGCTCCAGGCGTACATCATCGAGAAGGTGATCTCGCCGTGGTGGAAACCGCGGTAGATCGGGTCGAGCCCCACGTAGCGCAGGGTGTCGTTCATCCAGCCCATGTTCCACTTCATGGAGAACCCGAGGCCGCCCGTGTAGGTGGGCGACGTGACGCCGCCCCAGGACGTGGACTCCTCGGCCACGGTGAGGAAACCGGGGTGCTCCCGGGCCAAGGTGGCGTTGACCTCCTGGAGGAACGAGATGGCCTCGAGGTTCTCCCGTCCACCGTGGATGTTAGGGGTCCACTCGCCGGCCTCGCGGGAGTAGTCGAGGTAGAGCATCGAGGCCACGGCGTCCACCCGCAGTCCGTCGATGTGGAACTCCTCGGCCCAGTACAGGGCGTTGGCGACGAGGAAGTTGCGCACCTCGTGGCGGCCGAAGTCGAAGACGTAGGTGCCCCAGTCGGGCTGTTCGCCGCGTCGGGGGTCGGCGTGCTCGTAGAGCGGGGTGCCGTCGAACCGGCCGAGCGACCACTCGTCCTTGGGGAAGTGGGCGGGTACCCAGTCCACCAGGACTCCGATACCGCGGGAGTGGAGGTGATCGATGACGTAGCGCAGGTCGTCCGGGGTGCCGAACCGGCTGGTCGGGGCGAAGTACGACGAGACCTGGTAGCCCCACGAGCCGCCGAAGGGGTGCTCGGCGACCGGCATCAACTCCACGTGGGTGAACCCGGTCTCGATGATGTGGTCGGCGAGTTCGTGCGCGAACTCGCGGTAGTCGAGGCCGGGCCGCCAGGAGCCGACGTGGACCTCGAGGACGGTCATCGGGGAGTGCGAGTGGTCGCGGGTCGCGCGGGCGGCGATCCACTCGTCGTCGTTCCACTCGTAGCCGGAGGTGAACACCTTCGACCCGGTCGAGGGCGGCACCTCGGTGGCCACCGCCATGGGGTCGGCGTGGTCGATGGTCCGGCCGTCGGCCCCGCGGACGCAGTACTTGTAGACGGCGCCGTCGGCGACGTCGGGGACGAACAACTCCCACACCCCGGAGGACCCGATCGAGCGCATGGGCAGCGCGGTGGGATTCCATCCGCAGAAGTCGCCGACGACGCTCATCCCGCGGGCGTTGGGCGCCCACACGGCGAATGACGTGCCGGTGACCGGTCCGCCCGCGGTCTCGTAGGTGCGCACGTGGGCGCCGAGGACATCCCACAGTCGTTCGTGGCGCCCTTCGCCGATGAGGTGCAGGTCGACCTCGCCCAGCGTCGGGAGGAAGCGGTAGCCGTCCGCGACGGTGCGCGTGTGGCCGTCGGGGTAGCGGACCCGGAAACGGTAGTCGGGCACCTCCGTCTCGGGCACCGCCGCGTGGAACAGTCCGTCGCCGACCGGGGTCATGGGGACGGTGCGGTCGTCGAACACGATCTCCACCTCCACCGCGCCCGGCTGGACGGTGCGGACGACCGAGCCGTCGCCGTCGCGGTGCGCGCCGTAGACGGAGTGCGGGTCGTGGTGGGTACCGGACCGGAGCCGGCCGAGGACGTCGTGCGGGATCGGCGTCGGTTCCGTGGGAGTGACGGGCCCGGGGGACGCGACGGGCGCCGTGGCCGGCGCGGGCGGTGTCGGTGACGGCGGTGACGGCGGTGATGAAGACGGCGGCGACGACGACGAGGGCGACGACGACGAGGTCTGCTCCGGCTGGAGCCGGTCGGTGGAGCGGTCCTTCTTCTTGTGCTGTGCCATGGCCGTTCGCCTCAATCCACGGTGTGCGTGCGGTAGGACTGTTCGACCCTACGTGCTTCGTCGCAGGGCGGGATCGCGATGATGTGTGCGACGGCGGTCCACGGCTCGAGCCGGACGTAGTTGCTCGACCCCCAGTGGAACTCGGAGCCCGTCACCTCGTCGCGGACGCTGAACCGGGCGTCGGCGTCGTACCCCAGGGCCGCCATGTCGAGGTGGAGGGTGCCCTCCTGGACGCCGAGGGAGTCCAGGGAGACCACCGTGAGAACGCAGTCTCCGGTGGCCGGGTCGACCTTGGAGTAGGCGATGATCTGGTCGTTGTCCACGTCGTGGAACGTCAGGGTGCGCAGCTGCTGCAGGGCGGGGTGCTCGCGGCGGACCCGGTTGAGGGTGCGCAGCCACGGGGCGAGCGACTGCCCGGCGGCCTCCGCGGCGGCGAAGTCACGGGGCCGCAGCTCGTACTTCTCCGAGTCGAGGTACTCCTCGCTGCCGTCGGCGACGGGCTGCCATTCGTAGAGCTCGTAGCCGGAGTACACGCCCCACGCGGGCGAGAGCGTCGCGGCGAGCACCGCCCGGATCGCGAACATCGCCGGGCCGCCACGTTGGAGCGACTCGTGGAGGATGTCCGGGGTGTTGGTGAACATGTTGGGGCGGGCCTCGTCGACGTGGGCTAGCAACTGCTCGCAGAACTCCATCAACTCGGCCTTCGTGGTCTTCCACGTGAAGTAGGTGTAGGACTGCGAGAACCCGCGCTTGGCCAGTCCGAACAGCCGGGCCGGCCGGGTGAAGGCCTCCGCCAGGAACAGCACGTCCGGCTCGGTCCGCTTCACCTCGCTGATGAGGCGGTTCCAGAAGTCGGCCGGCTTGGTGTGCGGGTTGTCCACCCGGAAGATCCGTACCCCGAGGGACGTCCACAGCCGGACGACACGCAGCACCTCGGCGTAGATGCCCTCGGGGTCGGTGTCGAAGTTGACCGGGTAGATGTCCTGGTACTTCTTGGGCGGGTTCTCGGCATAGGCGATGTGCCCGTCGGGCAGCACGGTGAACCACTCGGGGTGTTCGGCGGCCCACGGGTGGTCGGGCGCGCACTGCAGGGCAAGGTCCAGTGCGACCTCGACGCCGCGCTCCCCGGCGTAGGTCACCAGGTCCCGGAAGTCGTCGACGGTGCCGAGGTCGGGGTGGACCGCGTCGTGTCCGCCCTCGGCGGAGCCGATGGCCCACGGTGACCCGACGTCGTCGGGCCCGGGGGTCAGGGTGTTGTTGCGGCCCTTGCGGTTGATCTCGCCGATGGGGTGGATCGGCGGCAGGTACACGACGTCGAACCCGAGGTCGGCCGCGTGATCGACGTAGGAGCGCGAGGTGGTGAACGTCCCGTGGATGGGACGGCCCTCGTCGTCCCACCCGCCGGTGGAGCGGGGGAAGAACTCGTACCAGGAGCTGAACTGCGCCTCGCGACGGTCCACCCACACGCGGTGGGTCTGACCCACGGTCACGAGTTCGCGGACGGGATCGGCGGCCAGCGCGGCCGCGACCTCGTCCGACAGCGCCGGGGCGGTCCGGGTGGCCGCGTCGCCCGGGCCGCGCAGCGCGGCGGCAGCCCCGGTCAGCAGGTCGACCCGGGCGGCGGCGCCGGCGACCGTCGCCCGGGCGATCGCGGTGTCGAGCACGCGGGCGCCCACCTCGAACTCGTTGCCCAGCTCGCCCGAGTCCAGGCCCGCGGCCATCTTCTTGACGATGCCGCTGCGCCACGTGGCGAACGGGTCGGACCACGCCTCCACCCGGAACGACCACATCCCCGCCACATCCGTGGGCAGCAGCGCGTGGACGGTGTCCGGCTCGGTGCCGGGCACCATCGTGGTGCGGGAGGACGCGCCGCCGGGTCGGCGGACGACCAGGCTGGCGGACAGGGCGTCGTGGCCCTCGCGCCAGACGATCGCGGAGACGGGCAGGATCTCCCCGACCACGGACTTGGACGGGAACCTCCCGCAGGAGACGAGGGGGCGGACCTCATCGATGGCCAGACGGTCGTTCACGTCGGTGCTCCTCTCGGCGGGTGGGCGCCGCGGTGGGCGGCGTCACCTCCACGACGCTAGCGAAGTCGGGCCGATCCTTCAGGGGTGCCCGAGTCGGCGTTCACCTGCACGGCCGTGTTCTTCGCCACCCGTCCTCCCGATTACCGGTTAGATGGGCGTCGTGAGCACCCTGATCGACATCGACCCCGACCTCGTCCTCGACCTCCGCGACGTCTCGCTCCGGCGGGACGGCACGTCCCTCGTGGGGCCCCTGTCCTGGCAGGTGGAACTGGACGAGAGGTGGGTGGTTCTCGGCCCCAACGGCGCGGGCAAGACCTCGTTGCTGCGGATCGCCTCGGCCCTGGAGTACCCGAGCACGGGGACGGCCGTCATCCTCGGGGAGCAGCTGGGCCGGACGGAGGTGACCGAGCTGCGCAGCCGTGTCGGCCTGTCGTCGGTCGCGGTGGCCGGTCGCATCCCCGGCGACGAGGTGGTGCAGGATCTGGTCATCTCCGCCGGATACGCCGTGCTGGGCCGCTGGCGGGAGAAGTACGACCCGGAGGATTTCGAGCGCGCCGCGGACACCCTCGAGTCGATCGGGGCGGAGCACCTGGCCGAGCGAACCTGGGGCACCCTCTCCGAGGGGGAGCGCAAGCGCGTGCTCATCGCCCGCGCCATGATGACCGATCCCGAACTGCTGCTCCTCGACGAGCCGGGGGCGGGGCTGGACCTGGGCGGCCGGGAGGACCTGGTCGCCCGCCTCGGGGACATGGCGATGGATCCGGACGCCCCCGCCACGGTCCTGGTCACCCACCACGTGGAGGAGATCCCCCCGGGGTTCACCCACGCCATGCTCCTGGCGGAGGGCGAGGTCACCGCGATGGGGCTGATCGACGAGGTGATCACCTCCGACAATCTCAGCAGGGCCTTCTCCCAGTCGATCGTCGTGGACGCGATCGACGGACGCTACTTCGCGCGCCGGGCGCGCCGCTCGGGCCGGCACCGGCGGGCACCACGGGCATGACGGCACGTGAGGCTCCCGCGGCGTTCGCGCCGGAGTCCGTGCCGGTCCGCGAGGCCGCCACGGTCGCCCTGGTCCGCGACGCGCGGGTCGGCGGGGGAGTGGAGGTCTTCCTGCAGCACCGGGTGGCGACCATGCAGTTCGCCGCCGGGATGTCGGTGTTCCCCGGCGGAGGCGTCGAACCGCGGGACTACCACGGCACCCGCCCCTGGCGCGGGCCCGAGCCGGAGTGGTGGGCCGGGCGGTTCGGGATCGACGCGGACCGCGCCGCTGCGGCCGTCCGCGGGGTGGCGCGGGAACTGTTCGAGGAGACCGGGGTGCTGCTCGCCGAGCCGGCGACCGGGCCGGGAGCCGCCGCACCGGCCGACCCGCCGGGCCCCGACGAGCGGCGCGCACTCGACGCGGGGGAGGGCGACCTGGATTCGCTGCTCGCCGCGCACGGCCTGGTGCTGTCCGCGCACCTGCTGCGCCCATGGGACCGGTGGACCACCCCGGTCGGACCCCCGCGCCGGTACGACACCCTGTTCTTCGTGGCGGCCCTGCCCGACGGTGTCGAACCGGACGGCGGCACGACCGAGGCGCGCGCGACCGAGTGGATCCGCGCCGACGACGCCGCGCAGGCGGGGACCCTCGGCCGGCTCGGCATGCTGCGCCCGACCCTCGACGTGCTGTCCGATCTGGCCGCCGCCGCCGATGTCGACGAGGTCCTGGCCACCCCGCGGGCCATCGCTCCGGGCGGGAACTAACGTTGCGTCGGTGACCCCCGAGGACCTGGAGTTCCTGCGCACCGCCGCCGGACGTGACCTGCTCGACCTGGCCGCCGGCCTGGCGTGGTCCCGCGCGGACCTCGTGGCCTCGACAGCGGCCGTCCGGCGCGCGGATCCCGTGCATGCGGCGGCGGCGATCGACGTCGTCACCGCCCGGGCGCGCGCGAGGGGTGGGATCCGGGGCGCCGGGGCGATGCTGCTCACCGACGAGGCCGTCCAGCAGGCCACCGCGTGGCCCGTCGCGGCCCTGCGGGCCGGGCGCCTGGCAGGACGGGACGTCCACGACGTCACCTGTTCCGTCGGCGCCGAGCTCGCCGAACTCGTCCGGAGGGCCGACCGGGTGATCGGCTCGGATCTGGATCCGGTCCGCGCGCGGATGGCGGCCCACAACGTCCCCGACGCACTCGTGTGCGTGGCCGACGCGCTCGCCCCGCCCAGCCGCGACGCCGTCCTGGTGGCGGACCCCGCCCGCCGGTCCGGGGGCCGTCGGGTCCACGACCCGGCGCGGCTCAGCCCGCCGCTGCCCGACCTGCTCGCCGTCGCCGCCGACCGCGATCACGTCATCAAGTGCGCCCCGGGCCTCGACACCTCGGTGCTCGACCACTGCGGGGAGGTCGAACTGGTGTCCCTCGACGGTTCGGTGCGGGAGGCGTGCCTGTGGTCGCCGGGACTGTCCGCGGGTGTGCGCCGCCGTGCGACCGTGGTGCGCACGGCCGCCGCCGACGCGGCCGGGCCGTGGGGACCACCGCGTCTCGTCGCGGACGGGGTCGCGGTCCACGTGGAGGAGGTGACCGACGGCGACGACGACGAGGTCGACGCCCACGAGGAGGCCGAGCGGTTCATCGTGGACCCCGACGGGGCGGTCGTCCGCGCCGGACTCGTGCGGCACTGGGCCCGCCGCCACGGGCTCCGTCAGCTCGACCCGAGGATCGCCCACCTGACCGGCCCGCGGATCCCGGACGGCTACACCGGGTTCGAGGTGCTCGAGAAGTGCAGGCTCGACCGCAAGCAGCTGCGCCGCGTGCTGCGTCAGCGCGACTGCGGGTCGCTGGAGATCCTCGTCCGCGGCGTGGACACGGACCCGGACGTGCTGCGGCGCTCGCTCTCGCTCAGCGGGTCACGGCCACTCGCGCTGGTGGTGACCCGGATCGGCAGCTCCGCCGTGGTGTTCGTGTGCGGGCCGCGCACCGCTCACTCGAACACGTAGAGGGCGCCCACCGCGGTCGTCAGCGCGATCCGGCCGTCCGCGTCGACGCTGAGTCCCGAGACCGGGCCCGTCGCGGCGGGCACCTCGATCCGGTGGAGGGTGGCGCCGTCGGTGCCGTCGAGCAGGTGGACCGCGATGCCGGGCTCGTCGTCGGATCCGCCCGAGCGCACGGCCACCAGCACCCGCCCGTCCGGCGTCGCGGCGGGGTTGGTGAGCTGGCGCAGGTCGTCCCGGCGCCAGACCACCCGGCCGGTTCCGTCCTGCCCGCGAACGGCCACCACCGGCGCCGGGCCCGCGTCGTCGTCGTGGTCGTCGTCGGGTCCCCTCCACACGGTCGTCGTGCGACCGCCGCTGACCACGGTGCCGTCGGGCAACAGGGCGGGAGGCGTGTCCGGTCGGTACCCGACGGGGGCGGTCCACAGTGCCGCGCCGTCGGACGTCGAGTACGCGGCGAGATCGCCGTCGGCCGCGTGGACGTAGACCTCGTCCCGGTCGTTCGACAGCACCACCGGCGTCCCCAGGCGCCCGTCGGGCAGGGGTGCACGCCACAGCACGTCGAGGGCAGTGAACTCACCGGCGACCAGTCGCACCGCCACCAACTCCGGATCGTCGGCGCCCGGCGTCCACGCGGTGAGGTAGGCGGTGGCCGTGTCCGTGTCCACGGCCGCGGGGGCGGGGACCGGGCAACCCCGCGCGCCGGTCGCGCACCACGGGAGCCCGTACGCCGGGTCGTCCGTGGAGATGTCGCCGGCGATCCGCAGTTCGGGCGTGACGTCCAGACCGGTGTGGGCGTTGATCACCCGTGCCGCCCCCAGGTGCGACACGAGCAGCAGGTGGCGTCCGTCCAGCAACGTCACGGTCGTGGGCACGCCCCGGGTCGCGGCGGTCCATCGGTTCTCGCCCTCGGCCGTCAGGGCGCCGACCCCGCCGTAGAGGGGCACGAACAGCGAACCGCGCCCGTCGACTGTCGCGGTGATCCGCGGCCCGTCGGTCGGCAGGCGCAGACACCACCGCTTGCGGCCGTCGTCGGCGGTCAGTGCGAAGAGGTTGCACCCGCGCTCGGAGATCGTGGCCTGGAACGACGTGCCGATGCCGTCCGAGGAGGCCACGCCGACCGCGGGCGCACCGAGGGCGCGTGACCACAGCAGTCCGGGGGCGTCCGAGACCCCGGAGTGTGCGCGACCGGAGTTCGGCGGGCCACCCGCGAGCGAGGACCAGCTCGCGGCCTGGCCCAGGCGGGCGCCGCCGCTCTCCGTATCCGAGGCGCAGCCGGCGGCCACCCCCGCCGCCAGCGCGACGGCGACCAAGGCCCGCGCGGTGCGCGGTGTCAGTGCCGGTGTCGGTGCCGGTGCCGGTGCCACAGGTCCCCCCGTCGAGTCGAGACAGTCACACGAGAGAGTAGTCCGCCGCCCGCCGCCCACCCGACCGGCGCTCCGACGTGGCGGACGCGGGGACCGACGGGCAGGGGTGCGGGGCGGGGGAATCACGGATCTCGGAGTGCACTCCGCGGCTACCGTGACGGGCATCACCCGTGCCCACGGAAGGCGGCCACACCCCGATGACAGCGAACTCCGGACTCGACACCGCGATCACCCCGCTGAGCTTCCTCGAGAAGGCCGCGCGCGTCTCACCCGACGCCACCGCGGTCGTCGACGGCCCGCGCCGTCAGACCTACGCCGAGTTCGCCGACCGGGCCACCCGGCTGGCCTCCCTGCTGAAGATGCGCGGCGTGGCGCGCGGTGACCGGGTGGGCGTCCTGGCGCCGAACTCGGCCGAGGCGCTGCTCGCGCAGTTCGGCGTCCCCCTCGCGGGCGGCGCCGTGGTCGCCCTCAACACCCGCCTCGCCCCGGCCGAGATCGCCTACATCGTGGAGCACGCCGGGATCGCCGTCCTCATCGCCGACGCGGAACTCCTCGCGGGGCTGGGCGACGAGGTCCCCGACGCGCTGCGTCTCGTCCTGGTCGCCCCGGACGCCGACGGCACGCAACCCGACCCGGCCCGCTTCGGCCCGCGCGCCGAGGCCATGGAGGACGCCCTCGCGTCCGCCTCCCCGCAGCCGGTCTCGTGGACGGTCGCCGACGAGGACTCCGTCATCGCGGTCAACTACACCTCCGGCACCACCGGCCGACCCAAGGGCGTCATGTACACGCACCGGGGCGCCTACCTCAACTCCCTCGGCGAGATCGTCACCCAGGGCCTGGACGCCGACTCGAAGTACCTCTGGACGCTGCCCATGTTCCACTGCAACGGGTGGTGCACGACCTGGGCGCTGACCGGTGCGAGGGGGACCCACGTGTGTCTGCGCGCCGTCCGCGGGGACGAGATCTGGAGACTGTTCGACGACGAGGGGGTCAACCGCCTGGCCGGTGCACCAGCCGTGTTGTCCACCATCGCCGACGACCCGGCCGCCCGGCCGATCGACGGGATCCGCATGGTCACCGCCGGGGCGCCGCCCTCGCCGACCATCCTGCGCCGCTTCGAGGACCTCGGCATCGACGTCACCCAGGTGTACGGACTGACCGAGACCTACGGCCCGTTCACGGTGTGCACCCCGCAGCCCGGATGGGCCGACCTGGATCCGGACGAGCGGGCCGGGCTCAAGTCGCGCCAGGGCGTCGCCATGATCCACGCCGACACCGTGCGTGTGGTCGAGCGCACCTCACCGGGGGAGAGCCGGCTGGTCGACGTCCCCGCCGACGGCGTGACCATGGGCGAGGTCGTCATGACCGGCAACGGGGTCATGAAGGGGTACTTCGGCGACCCCGAGGCCACGGCCACCGCGTTCGCCGGCGGGTGGTTCCACTCCGGCGACCTGGGCGTCATGCACCCGGACGGATACGTGCAACTGCTGGACCGCGCCAAGGACGTCGTGGTCTCCGGCGGCGAGAACATCTCCACCATCGAGGTCGAGCAGGCGGTCGTGTCCCACCCCGACGTGGTCGACTGCGCGGTCGTGTCCATGCCCGACGAGAAGTGGGGCGAGCGTCCCAAGGCCTACGTCGTGGTCCGGCCGGGCTCCACGCTCGACGAGGCCGCCGTGATCGAGCACTGCCGGACCAGGATCGCGCGCTACAAGGTGCCCGGTGCGGTGGAGTTGACCGAGGCCCTG
Source organism: Dietzia sp. IN118 (assembly GCF_032905965.1). Classification (NCBI taxonomy): domain Bacteria; kingdom Bacillati; phylum Actinomycetota; class Actinomycetes; order Mycobacteriales; family Dietziaceae; genus Dietzia; species Dietzia sp. IN118. The sequence goes on from NZ_JAUMSR010000001.1 coordinate 1,423,429, forward strand.
CCCCGGACGTCGACCGGAAAGGTCCGCAAGAACGAACTGCGCGACGCCGCCTGGTCCGGCTGGGACAAGCGCATCAACTGAACCACCCGCCCCACCCGGTGGCCGCCGACCGGGCGCCGTGCCCCGCCACCGACCGCCCCGGCACCGTCACCGCGGCCACGGCCGCGTTATTGTGTCTGGCAGGACCACAATCCGGTGCGCCCGGTCTAGACGGGGGCGCACCCCGCCCCGACTCGCAGGAGGTCGACGCAGGCCCATGACGAACATCGTCGTACTGATCAAGCAGGTTCCCGACACCTATTCCGAGCGCAAGCTCACGGACGGGGACTACACCCTGGACCGCGAGGCCGCGGACGCGGTCCTGGACGAGATCAACGAGAAGGCCGTCGAGCAGGCGCTCCAGATCAAGGAGGCCCACGGCGGCGAGGTGACCGTCCTGTGCGCCGGTCCGGACCGCGCCACCGAGGCCATCCGCAAGGCCCTGTCCATGGGCGCCGACAAGGCCGTCCACCTCAACGACGAGGCCCTGCACGGTTCCGACGTCGTCCAGACCTCGTGGGCGCTGGCCAACGTGCTGGGCACCATCGAGGGCACCGAGCTGGTCATCGCCGGCAACGAGGCCACCGACGGCCGCATGGGTGCCGTCCCGGCCATCCTCGCCGAGTACCTCGGCCTCCCGCAGCTGACGCACATGCGCACCCTGGAGATCGCCGACGGCGTCGCCAAGGGCGAGCGTGAGACCGACGAGGGCATCTTCGAGGTCGAGGCCACCCTGCCGTGCGTCGTCTCCGTCGGCGAGAAGATCAACGAGCCGCGGTTCCCGTCCTTCAAGGGCATCATGGCCGCCAAGAAGAAGCCGGTCGAGTCCCTCACGCTGGCCGACGCCGGCGTCGAGGCCGCCCAGGTGGGCAAGGACAACGCCGCGTCCAGCGTCACCTCCGCGAGCCCCAAGCCGCCGCGCGCCGCCGGCGAGAAGGTCACCGACGAGGGCGAAGGCGGCAACGACGTCGCCAAGTACCTCGTGTCGCAGAAGCTCATCTGACGCGAACTCACCCCGACCGACTCATCCCAGTCTTTTTCAAGGAGAATCCACCATGGCTGAAGTCCTCGTCGCGGTCGAGCACGTCGACGGCGAACTCAAGAAGGTGTCCCTCGAGCTGCTGACCGCCGCTCGTGCCCTCGGAGAGCCCTCCGCGGTCGTCTTCGGTGAGACCGGCACCGCCGCCGCGCTCACCGATGCCCTCAAGGAGGCCGGCGCGGAGAAGATCTACGTCGCCGAGGGTGACGCGGTCCAAAACTACCTCGTCACCCCCAAGGTCGACGTCCTGGCCGGCCTCGCCGAGCAGGGTGCGGCCGCGATCGTCCTGGCCGCCACGTTCGAGGGCAAGGAGGTCGCGGGTCGTCTCGCGGCCCGCACCGGCTCCGGCACCCTGTGTGACGTCGTGGAGATCAAGTCCGACGGTTCGGCCGTCCACTCGATCTTCGGTGGCGCCTTCACCGTCGAGGCGACCGTCTCCGGCGAGACCCCGATCTACACGCTGCGTCCGGGCTCCGTCGAGGCCGCCCCGGCCGCCGGCGCCGGCGAGGTCGTCGAGGTGCAGGTCCCCGAGCCCGAGAACGCCGCCAAGGTCATCTCGCGCAACCCGATCGTGGGCGGCGACCGCCCCGAGCTCACCGAGGCGACCGTCGTCGTCTCAGGTGGTCGTGGCGTCGGCTCCGCGGACAACTTCGAGAAGGTCGTCGAGCCGCTCGCCGACTCGCTCAAGGCCGCCGTCGGCGCGTCGCGCGCCGCTGTGGACTCGGGCTACTACCCGGGCCAGTTCCAGGTCGGCCAGACCGGCAAGACCGTGTCGCCGCAGCTGTACATCGCCCTCGGTATCTCGGGCGCCATCCAGCACCGCGCCGGCATGCAGACGTCGAAGACCATCGTCGCCGTCAACAAGGACGAGGAGGCCCCGATCTTCGAGATCGCGGACTACGGCATCGTCGGCGACCTGTTCAACGTCGCCCCGCAGCTCACCGAGGCCATCAACGCTCGTAAGTGAGCAGGACGCACCGCGTCCACCAGCGTCGCCCGGACCCCGGCACCCCTGCGGTGCCGGGGTCCGGCGCGTTCGTGCGTATCCTTGCCAGCGATATGCCCACCACCCGCTCTGTGCACTATCTCGACCACGCCGCGACCACCCCGATGCGCGCGGCGGCCGTCGACGCCTACGCCGAGGCGTCCTCCTCGGTCGGCAACGCGTCCTCGCTCCACGGCTCCGGACGCCGCGCCCGCCGCCGCGTCGAGGAGGCCCGCGAGTCCCTCGCGCACCACCTCGGCTGTCGACCGTCCGAGGTGGTGTTCACCTCAGGCGGGACGGAGTCCGACAATCTCGCCGTTCTCGGGCAGGTGGGTGCCTCGGCGGGCGACGTGGTGGCCGTGGGGGCGACCGAGCACCACTCCGTCCTCGACGCCGCCGCCCACCTGGCGACCGACCGTGGCGGTCGGAAGGCCGTCCGGGTGTTGCCCGTGGACCCCCGCGGCGCCGTCACCCCGGCAACGGTCCGCGACCTCGCCGACGAGCTCGGCCCGCGACTGGCCCTCGTCGCGGTGATGCTCGGCAACAACGAGATCGGCACCCTCACGGATGTCGCGGCGGCGGCCGGCCCGGCCCGCGCGGTGGGCGCGGCCGTCCACACCGATGCCGTCCAGGCCGTCGGGCACGTCCCGGTCGACTTCTCCGCCCTGGGCGTGACCTCTCTCAGTCTCTCCGCGCACAAGTTCGGTGGACCGCTCGGCGTCGGTGCGTTGCTCCTCGACCGCGGTGCCGACTGCGTGCCGATCGGGTACGGGGGTGGCCAGGAGCGGGACCTGCGGTCCGGATCCGTGGACGTGCCGGGGGTCGTCGCGATGGCCGCCGCGCTCGAGGAAGCGGTCCGCGAGATGGAGTCCGAGTCCCGGCGTCTGAGCCGGTTGCGCGATCGGCTCGTCGCAGGTGTGCTCGCCGAGGTCCCCGGCGCGATCGCCAACGGGGGCGGGGAGCGCCTGCCGGGCATCGCCAACCTCACCTTCCCGGGTTGTTCCGGCGAGTCACTCATCCTGCTGCTCGACGCCGCGGGGATCGAATGCTCCACGGGCTCGGCCTGTACGGCCGGTGTGGCAGAGCCGAGTCACGTCCTGCTGGCCCTCGGTGCCGACGAGGCCGCTGCCCGCAGCAGTCTGCGCCTGAGCCTGGGGCACACCACCACAGAGGACGACGTCGACGCCGCCGTCGCGGCCATCGGGCCCGCGGCCGAACGCGCCCGCGTCGCCGGCCTCGGGCTCGCCCGTACCGGGATGGCCCGCACCGGGGTGGCCGCGTCATGAGGGTCCTCGCCGCCATGAGCGGGGGAGTGGACTCCGCCGTTGCCGCTGCCCGAGCCGTCGCCGCCGGACACGACGTCGTGGGCGTCCACCTCGCACTCAGCGCGGATCCGGCGACCCTGCGAACGGGTTCGCGCGGGTGCTGTTCGCGGGAGGACGCGGGGGACGCCCGCCGGGTCGCCGATCTGCTGGGCATCCCGTTCTACGTGTGGGATTTCGCCGAGCGCTTCCGTGCCGACGTGATCGACGACTTCGTCGAGTCCTACGCCCGAGGCGAGACCCCCAACCCGTGCCTCCGGTGCAACGAGCGGATCAAGTTCGAGGCCCTCCTCGACCGGGGCATGGCGCTCGGCTTCGACGCCGTCGCCACCGGCCACTACGCGCGGTTGTCGTCCGAGGAACTGCCCGACGGCACCCGACGGCCGGTCCTACGACGCGCCGTGGACGACGCCAAGGACCAGTCGTACGTCCTCGGCGTGCTCACCCCGGAGCAGCTCGCGCACTCGATGTTCCCCCTTGGGGGTTCACTCAAGTCGCAGGTCCGCGCCGAGGCCGAGGCCGCCGGGCTGCCCGTCGCCTCCAAGCCCGACAGCCATGACATCTGCTTCATCCCCTCGGGCGACACCCGCGCCTTTCTCGGGGCGCGCATCGGCATGCGTCCCGGAGCGGTCGTCGACGCCGACACCGGCGACGAGCTCGGCCGCCACGAGGGCATCCACGGGTTCACCATCGGCCAGCGCAAGGGCCTCGGGGTCAGCGGACCCGCGGCGGACGGCCGCCCCCGCTACGTCACCGCGATCGACGCCGACAGTGGCACCGTCACCGTCGGTGGCGCGGACCATCTGCTCTCGTCCGGCATGACCGCGTCCTCGCCCTACTGGCTCGTCGACGACGACATCCACGAGACCGACTGCCTGGTGCAGATCCGCGCCCACGGCGAAGCGACCCCGGGCCACGTCCGCCGCCTCGGCGACGGACCGGATGCCCGGCTCGAGATCACGCTCGAGAAGCCGATCCGCGGCGTCGCCCCCGGGCAGGCCGCCGTGCTGTACCGGCCCGAACCGGACGGCGACCGCGTTCTGGGCAGCGGCACCATCTCCGCGTCCCGTCCGGCCGCGGGAACCGAGTGACGCCGGTGGGACCGTCCAGCACCGGGGCCGGCCCCATGCCCGGCACCGACCCGCGGGAATCGGCGCGGGTGATCATGGGGGAATGCCACGCGCTGCCGTTCCTGCCCGAGCTTCCGGATCGCGGCCCCGGGGCCGACCAGGTCGGCCGCACGCTGGCGATGCTCGCCGACCTGCCGGTCGACGTCTCGCCACGCGGATGGCGACTCGCCGACGCCCCGGGCCGCCTCGCCCGTCGTGCCGCCGACTTCCTCGACCGGGACGCCGACGCCCTCGAGGAGGCCGACGAGCGGGCCCGTGATCCCGAGGGGGACCCCGCCATCGACTCCCGCCGCCTGCAGGTCCGTGTGGTGGGCCCGTGGTCTCTCGCGGCCGGGGTGGAACTGCCCGGCGGATTCCCCGTGCTCAGCGATCGCGGCGCCCGGCGAGACCTGGCCGCCTCCCTGGCGGAGGGCGCGAGTGCGCGAGCCGTGCGGCTGGCGGGCCGGATAGGGGCAGGCGCACGGATCCTGGTGGACGAGCCCCTGCTCTGGCATGTCGCCGCCGGGACGGTCCGCTCGCCCAGCCGTCTCGACCCGATCGCGGCCGTCCCGCCCGATCGACTCGCCCTGTCGCTCTGCCGGTTCGCCGCTGCGCTCCGCGACGCCGGGGCCGCAGAGGTCCTGATCCGGCTCCCGGTCACCTCCGACCCTGGGGCACCTCCGGTCTGGGAGGTCGTCAGCGACCCCCCGCGGGGTGAGACGCCTCTCGACGGGGTGTGCCTGGCGACCGCGCCGCTGCACACAGCCCGGTCGCATGCCGCGCTGGATGCAGCCGGGACGGTCCTCGGTAACGGCGGGATCCTCCACCTGGAGGGTCTACCCGGCGGCGGCCCGCCGCCACGCACCGTGGCGGAGGCCGAGGACACCGCAGTGGGACTGCTGGCTCTGCTCGACCGACTGAGCGCGCCCAGGTACTCCACCCTGGACCGCGTCATCCTCACGCCCACCGCCGAGGAGACCTCGACCGGTGAGGGCCGAGCCGCGGCCGCCCTCCGGGGCGCCCGTCTGGTGGCCGAGACCACCCCGCGGGTGGCGGAGTAACAGACGACGCGGAGTAACAGACAACGCGGCGCTACAGCACTGCCATCGGCCAGAGGGTGTTGACGTCGGACGAGTCCTTGCCGGACCGCTCGAGGTACGCGACGAAGTCCCGCTGGCGCGTCTCGTGCCAGCTCGCCTGGCGCGCATTGACCTCCCGCCAGTCCGGACCCGACAACTCCGGCTGTCCGCCGAGCATCTTCCACGCCAGCCGGGCGGCGGCGAGCGCATCCGCCGCGGCCTCGTGGGCGCTGTCGAGTCGTACCCCGTGTAGACCGCACAGGGCCTCGAGCGTCCGCTTGCCTTTCCGGTAGGGATCCACCGCGCGGTCCACGACGTACGGGTCGATCACGGGTCCCAGAATCTCGAACGACGGGTCCCACCGGCGCAGGATCGTCAGGTCGTAGCAAGCGTTGAACACCACCAGCGTGCGTCCCTCGCCCCATCCGCGGCGGATGGCCGCCACCGTCTCGGCGATGACCTCGGCGTGGGGGCGGCCGTTCTCGCGGGCATGGGCCGTGGTGATGCCGTGGACCGCCGTCGCCCCCTCGGGAATCTCTATGCCCGGGTCGGCGAGCCAGTTCCGTTCCTTCTTGTGCTGCCCGTCTATCGCGATGAGGGCGGAGGAGACGACGTGGGCGGTCCGGGGGTCCGGGCCCGTGGTCTCGAGGTCGAACGCGAGCAGTCGGTTCCGGTCGATGGCGAGGGGTGGCTGTGTGTGGGTTGTCATGGGCTCACCGTAGGGCAGCGCTCCGACATCGAGGCCCTGCCCGGCATTACCCTGTCCTCGTGAGCCTTCCCGATGACAACAGTCAGCCCGTCGGCACGGGGGACATCCCGCCCGAGGTGCGGCAGGAGTGGACCGAGCTCGCGGAGACGGTCCGCGATCACCAGTTCCGCTACTACGTCAAGGACGCGCCCATCGTCTCCGACGCCGAGTTCGACCGGCTCTTCGAGGAGTTGCAGGCGCTCGAGGTGACGCACCCGGGGCTGCGGACCGCCGATTCGCCGACCCAACTGGTCGGCGGTGGCTTCTCGACGGATTTCGCCCCGGTCGAGCACCTCGAGCGGATGACCAGCCTGGACAACGTGTTCTCCGAGGAGGAGCTGCGCGACTGGGTCGCCTCCGCCGTCGAGCAGGCGGGAGTATCGGAGGACCGGCTGCCGTTCCTGTGCGAGGTCAAGATCGACGGGGTGGCCCTGGACCTGGTCTACCGCGACGGGAGGTTGGTCAGCGCCGCCACCCGCGGTGACGGGCGTACGGGGGAGGACGTGACCCTCAACGCGCGGACCATCGACGACATCCCGGTCACGCTCACCCCGTCGGACGACCGCCCGCTGCCTTCGCTCATCGAGGTGCGGGGCGAGGTGTTCTTCCGGCTCGAGGACTTCGCCGAGCTCAACGCTCGTCTCGTGGCCGAGGGCAAGGCACCGTTCGCCAACCCGCGCAACAGTGCGGCCGGGTCACTGCGCCAGAAGAACCCCGCCATCACCGCCCAACGTCGACTCGGCATGTACTGCCACGGTCTCGGCGCGGTCGAGGGCGCGACCTTCGAGAGCCTCCACGACGTCTACCTCGCCCTCGCCGAGTGGGGCCTGCCCGTCTCACCGCACACCGCGCCCGCCACCGGGGTGGAGGAGGTGGTCGAGCGGATGAGGTTCTGGGGTGAGCACCGCAGCGACCCCGAACACGAGATCGACGGTCTCGTCGTGAAGATCGACGACCGCGCGGTCCAACGGCGACTCGGTCAGACCTCCCGCGCGCCGCGGTGGGCGATCGCCTACAAGTACCCACCGGAGGAGGTCATGACGGAACTCCTGGACATCCGGGTCTCCGTCGGGCGCACCGGGCGGGTCACCCCCTTCGCCCACATGCAGCCGGTCACGGTCGCCGGTTCGACGGTCTCGTTGGCCACCCTCCACAACCAGACCGAGGTGATCCGCAAGGGCGTGTTGATCGGCGACACCGTGGTGATCCGCAAGGCCGGTGACGTGATCCCCGAGGTCCTCGGCCCGGTGGTCGAGCGGCGCGACGGCACCGAGCGCGAGTTCGTCTTCCCCGAACGTTGTCCGGAGTGCGATACGGTCCTGGCCCCGGCGAAGGAGGGCGACGCCGACTGGCGCTGCCCCAACCAGCGTTCGTGTCCCGCCCAGCTGCGGGAGCGGCTGTTCTATCTGGCCTCGCGCAACGCCCTGGACATCGAGGCGCTCGGGTACGAGGGCGCCTCGGATCTGCTGACCAGCGGGGTGCTGGTCAACGAGGCCGGACTGTTCGATCTCACCGAAGCCGACCTGCTCAGGACAGACCTCTACACCCGCGTCGACAAGGCCACCCGCAAGCAGATCGAGGCGGGGGCCGAACCCGAACGCACCGTGCTCACCGAGAACGGTCGCAAGCTGCTGGCCAACCTCGCCACCGCCCGGGACCGACCGCTCTGGCGGGTACTGGTCGCGCTGTCGATCCGACACGTGGGCCCCACGGCCGCGCGCGCCCTGGCGACCCGGTTCGGGACCATGGAGGCCATCCGCGCCGCGTCCGAGGAGGAACTGGCGGAGACGGACGGGGTCGGGTCGACCATCGCGGCCTCGGTGGTCGAGTGGTTCGACGTCGACTGGCACCGCGAGATCGTCGACCGCTGGACCGCCGCAGGTGTCTCGATGGCCGACGAGCGTGACGAATCGATCCCGCGGACGCTGGAGGGACTGACGATCGTGGCGACCGGCTCACTCGAGGGCTTCACGCGCGACGGCATCAAGGAGGCGATCATCGCTCGCGGCGGCAAGGCCTCCGGGTCGGTCTCCAAGAAGACCGACTACGTCGTGGTGGGCGACAACCCGGGGTCCAAAGCGGCCAAGGCCGAGGAGTTGGGCCTGACGATCCTGGACGAGGCCGGCTTCGTCGACCTGATGGACAACGGTCCGGCCGGGGCGGGGGAAGGGGACCTGGACCCGGAGGTGGACGCGGAACCGGAGCAGACCGACCCGTGACCCCGATGACGCCCCTCGTCCAGTTCCCCTGGCCGTTGTTCCTCGGAGCGGGCGTCGGTCTCGCGCTCGCGGTCGGTGTCTCCCTCCGTGGTCTGCGGAGCGAGCGTCGCCGGCGCATCCTCGCGGTGTCGGCCTCCGCCGTGGCGGGGGCATCGACCGGAGCGTTCGCCGGACTGGTGTGGCTCTGGGTCGGCCCGATGTCGAACCCGGTCTCCTGCCTCTACTCCTGTAACGAAGTCGCGCAGTTCCTGTCGAACGAACAGTTCCGTCAGATCGTCCTCATGACGGACCTGGCATGGGTCCTGCCGGTCACGGCGTTCCTCTTCGCGGCGGTCGCGGTGTGGCCGTGGCGACGCGGACCCCGCCGCTGACCGACATCCGTGCCGGACCGGCGTCGAGGGAGCGGCGGGCCCGCCCGGTCAGCCGGCGTCGAGGGACCGCAGGATCCCCGTGAGGTACCCCAGCCGAGCGACCTCGGACGGCCTGAACGAGGGACCGCCCGGTCGGCCCACCACGAGGATGTGTCCCGAGTTCAACGGCGCGGCCGCGAGCGAGGTGTCCATGGCCGTCCACTCCGCCGGCACGCCGTCGTCGTCGTCGTCCAGTGCGGTCACCCGCTCCAGGCCGCACAGCACGGAGACCTCGCCGCCCTCCCACATCGGTGCGGACTCGCCCCGCGCGATCAGACGGCACCGCGCGTCCGCGGTCACCTCCACGACCAGCGCCCAGCCGACGCGCAGCGCGGCCGGGAGCTCGTCGGCGAGCAGTTGGGAAGCCCCGGCACCCGCCCCGGCGACGGCGTCGATGAGTTCGAGTTCCCGATGCGCGTCGAGGATCCCGCCGAACGGCCGGAGGGAGTCCACCATCACGCCGTCCAGGCGCTCGGCGGCGGTGATGAGGGCGTCCGGGAAGGTGCCGTGCGGGACCTCCACGACGATGTCGTCGACGGCGACCCCGTCGAACCGGTCCACCACGTCGAGGCTGATGATGTCCGCGTCCACGGTCCCCAGCGCCACCGCGAGGGAGCCGAGACTGCCCGGTCGGTCGGGCAGCATGACACGGAGCAGATAAGACATGACGCCCATTGTGCCGCACGCATTCGGGCTGACTAGGCTGGGCCGGTACCGACCACGTCACGGAAAGGGGCAGGCACGTGACCTCGATCTCACGCGGGGACGTCGCGCATCTGGCCAGGCTCTCCCGCCTGGAACTGAGCGACTCCGAGCTGGACTCGTTCGCACAGCAGCTCACCGACATCCTCGACCACGTGCAGGCGGTGTCCGAGGTCGCCGCGGAGGACGTGCCCGCGATGAGCCACCCCACCGCGATCACCAACGTCTACCGCGACGACGTGGTCACGCCCGGCCTCACCCCGGAGCAGGCACTCGACCAGGCCCCGGCAGCCGACGAACAGCGCTTCGAGGTTCCGCAGATCCTGGGGGAGGACGCATGACCGAGCTCACCACCGCCACCGCCGCCGAGCTGGCCGGGCGGATCGCCGCGCGGGAGGTGTCCTCGGAGGAGGTCACCCGGGCGCACCTGGACCGTATCGACGAGGTCGACGGCGAGATCAACGCGTTCCTCCACGTGGGCGCGGACGAGGCTCTCCGGGCGGCCCAAGACGTCGACACCCGACTGGCGGCCGGCGAGGAGCTCGGACCCCTGGCGGGCGTGCCCATCGCCCTCAAGGACGTGTTCACCACCACCGACGCCCCCACCACCTGTGGCTCACGGATCCTCGAGGGTTACCGTTCGCCGTACGACGCCACGGTCACCGCGCGACTGCGCGAGGCGGGGATCCCGATCCTCGGCAAGACCAACATGGACGAGTTCGCCATGGGGTCGTCGACCGAGAACTCGGCCTACGGCCCCACCCGCAACCCGTGGGATCCGAGCCGCACCCCCGGTGGTTCCGGCGGTGGTTCGGCCGCGGCGCTGGCCTCGCACCAGGCCCCGATCGCCATCGGTACCGACACCGGCGGGTCGATCCGCCAGCCCGCCGCGCTCACCGCGACGGTCGGTGTCAAGCCCACCTACGGGACGGTCTCGCGCTACGGGCTCGTCGCCTGCGCGTCGTCGCTCGACCAGGGCGGGCCCTGCGGCCGCACGGTCGAGGACACCGCGCTGCTGCACCAGGTCATCGCGGGGCACGACCCGCGCGACTCGACGAGCCTCGACGTGGCGGTCCCGGACGTCGTCGCCGCCGCGCGTGAGGGCGCGAAGGGTGACCTGACGGGCCTGCGGGTGGGCGTGGTCACGGAGTTCTCCGGCGAGGGCTACCAGCCCGGCGTCGAGGAGTCGTTCCGCGGCGCGGTGGACACCCTGCGCGACCTGGGTGCCGAGATCGTCGAGGTCTCGTGCCCCAACTTCCGCTACGCGCTGCCCGCCTACTACCTCATCCTCCCGTCCGAGGTCTCCAGCAACCTGGCACGCTTCGACGCCATGCGCTACGGCCTGCGGACCGGTGACGGGTCGGCCGACCAGGTCATGGCCGCCAGCCGCGAGGCGGGCTTCGGCCCCGAGGTCAAGCGCCGCATCATGCTCGGCACCTACGCGCTGTCGGCCGGCTACTACGACGCGTTCTACGGTCAGGCCCAGAAGGTACGCACGCTGATCGCGCGCGACTTCGATGCCGCCTACGAAAAGGTCGACGTCCTGATCTCGCCGACCACGCCGACGACCGCGTTCCCGCTCGGGGACAAGGTGGAGGACCCGGTCGCGATGTACCAGTTCGACCTGTGCACCCTGCCGCTGAACCTGGCCGGTCACTGCGGGATGTCCGTGCCGTCCGGTCTGGTGGAGGGCCTGCCCGCCGGTCTGCAGATCATGGCACCGGCACTCGCCGACGACCGTCTCTACCGGGTCGGGGCCGCCTACGAGGCCGCGAGAGGCGCGATAGCGTGACGACCGTCCCCGAGAGGGACGCATGGAAGGCGCTCGCGGCACTCGTCATCGGGTTCTTCATGATCCTGGTGGACCAGACGATCGTGGCGGTGGCCACCGACGCGTTCGTCACCCAGCTCGGCGCCACGACCAACCAGGTCATCTGGGTGACCAGCGCGTATCTGCTCGCCTACGTGGTGCCGTTGCTGTTCACCGGTCGGCTGGGGGACCAGATCGGGCCGCGACGGGTGTCGATCTCGGGCCTGGTGCTGTTCACCGGCGCCTCCCTGTGGTGCGGGTTGGCGCCCGACATCGAGACCCTCATCGTGGCGCGGGTGTTCCAGGGATTCGGCGCGGCACTGCTCACCCCTCAGTCGCTCAGCGTCATCACGCGCGTGTTCGCACCCGCGCGCCGCGGCGCGGCCATGGGTGCGTGGGGTGCGGTCGCGGGTATCGCCTCCGTGGTGGGTCCGGTCTTCGGCGGGGTGCTCATCGACGCGTTCGACTGGCGGTGGATCTTCTTCGTCAACATCCCGTTCGGTGTCCTCGCGGTGGTGTTGGTATGGCTCTGGGTCCCTGTACTGGAGACGAGGTCGCGCTCGTATGACGTAGCCGGGATCGTCCTGTCGGCCGTGGGCATGTTCCTGCTGGTGTTCGGGATCCAGCAGGGCGAGGAACACGGATGGGGCGGGACCACCGCCGGGTTCATCGCGGCGGGCGTGGTGGGTCTCGCCGTGTTCGTGTGGTGGCAGTCCCGCGTCCGCACCGAGCCGCTCGTTCCTCTACGACTGTTCCGGGATCGCAACTTCTCGATCGGGACGTTCGGCGTCTCGACGATCGGCTTCGTCACCGCCGGAACGATGGTGCCGCTCATGTTCTACCTCCAGGGGGTCAAGGAACTCAGCCCGACCCGCGCGGGGATGATGTTGCTGCCCATGGCCCTGATCGCGGGTGTGCTGGCGCCGTTGGTCGGACGCTGGGCGGATCGTCTCGATCCGCGGATCTTCACGGGCATCGGGTACTTCTCGTATGCGGTCTCCCTGTTCTGGCTCGCGCTGGTGATGGATGCCCAGACCTCGATCCCCGTCCTGCTCGGTCCGATCGCCCTCATGGGGGTGGCCAACGGGTGTGTGTGGGCGCCGACGTCATCGACCGCGATGCGGCGCCTCGAATTGGCGTCGGCGGGCGCGGGCTCCGGTGTCTACAACACCACCCGCCAGGTCGGGGCGGTGCTGGGGTCCGCCGCGATCGGCGCGGTGGTCCAGGCCCGGTTCGTCGCCCACGGTGACATCGGTCAGGCGGTGGCCGACGCGATGTTCCTCCCCGCCGTGGTCGTCCTGCTGGGAGGGCTGGCCACCATGGCGTTCCGTACCGGTGAACAGTCGGTGAGCCCGGGGCGGTGACCGCCGCGATGCGGGGCGGGCGGACCTAGACTGCGGGGTAACCGAGAGGAGCTCGACGTGCGTATAGGTGTACTGACCGCCGGCGGCGACTGTCCGGGACTCAACGCGGTCATCCGCGCCCTGGTCCGCACCGCCAACTCGGAGTACGACTCCCCGGTCCTGGGGTTCCAGGACGGGTGGGCCGGGCTGGTGAACGACCGTGCCGTACCGCTGTTCGACGACGAGGGCATCGATCGCATCCTGCTCCGCGGTGGCACGATCCTCGGAACCGGCCGCCTGAACCCCGACGTCCTGACGGCGAGTCTGCCGGTGATCCGCCAGACCCTCGAGCGCCACGCGATCGACGCGCTCGTCGCGATCGGTGGCGACGGCACGCTCAAGGCGGCCCGCTGGTTGACCGAGAACTGCATCCCCGTGGTGGGTGTGCCCAAGACCATCGACAACGACGTCGGAGGCACCGACTACACCTTCGGATTCGACACCGCCGTCTCGATCGCCTCCGATGCCATCGACCGGCTGCACACGACGGCGGAGTCGCACGAGCGGGTCATGCTCGTCGAGGTGATGGGCAGGCACGCCGGGTGGATCGCACTGCACGCGGGCCTGGCGTCCGGTGCGCACATGATCGTGATCCCCGAGGTCCCGTTCGATATCGACTACGTATGCAAGGTGATGAAGCGCCGGTTCCAGATGGGGGAGGCGTACGGGATCTGCGTGGTGGCCGAGGGCGCGACGCCGGTCGAGGGTTCCGGCATGACGCTGCGCCGGGGCGGCACCGACCAGTTCGGCCACGAGGTGTTCACCGGGGTGGCCGACCAGATGGCGTCCGCGATCGCCGAGCGCATGAACCGCGACGTCCGGACGACCGTGTTGGGCCACATCCAGCGCGGCGGTACGCCGACCGCGTACGACCGCGTGCTCGCGACCCGTTTCGGGGTACACGCGGCGCACGCCGCGCACCGGGGGGATTTCGGACAGATCGTCGCGCTCCGTGGGGAGTCGATCGAGATGGTGCCGGTAGAGGACGCGGTCGCGGTGCTCAAGACCGTCCCGGAGGACCGCTACCGCGAGGCCGCCTGCCTCTTCGGCTAGATTGTTCCGCATGGAGTTCACCGAGGTCGTGTCACGTTTCGATCCCGTCATGGGCATGGAGGTGCACGTAGAGCTGCACACCAACACCAAGATGTTCTGCGGGTGTCCCACCGCGTTCGGGGCGGATCCCAACACCCAGGTGTGTCCGGTGTGCATCGGCCTGCCGGGCGCGTTGCCGGTGGCCAACCGCCAGGCGGTGGAGTGGGCCATCAAGATCGGTCTGGCGCTGAATTGCTCTATCGCGCCGTACAGTCGGTTCGCCCGGAAGAACTATTTCTACCCGGACCAGCCGAAGAACTACCAGATCTCGCAGTACGACGAGCCGATCGCCCATGACGGCTTCCTCGACGTGCAGCTCGAGGACGGCAGCACGTGGCGCGTGGAGGTCGAGCGCGCGCACATGGAGGAGGACACCGGCAAGTCCACCCACGTCGGGTCCGCCACCGGTCGCATCCACGGCGCCACCCACTCGCTGCTCGACTTCAACCGCGCGGGCGTGCCGCTCATCGAGATCGTCTCCAAGCCGATCGTCGGTGCGGGGGAGCGGGCACCCGAGATCGCGCGCGCCTACGTCACGACGCTGCGTGATCTGCTCCGGAGCCTCGACGTGTCCGACGTCCGGATGGACCAGGGCTCGATGCGCTGCGATGCGAACGTCTCGTTGATGCCGAAGGGCGCCACCGAGTTCGGCACCCGCACCGAGACCAAGAATGTCAACTCCCTCCGCAGCGTCGAGATCGCGGTCCGCCACGAGATGTGCCGCCAGGCGGACGTGCTCACCGCGGGTGACGAGGTCGTGCTCGAGACCCGGCACTTCCACGAGTCGGACGGCACCACCACCTCCGGCCGGCCGAAGGAGTCGGCGGAGGACTACCGCTACTTTCCCGAGCCGGATCTCGCGCCCGTCGAGCCGACCGAGGAGCTCATCGAGGAGATCCGCGCGACGCTGCCGGAGCTGCCGTGGGTTCGCCGCGCCCGGGTCCAGGCGGACTGGGGGGTCTCGGACGAGGAGATGCGGGACCTCGTCAACGCCGGGGCCCTCGACCTGATCCTCGCCACGGTCGACGCGGGCGCTCCGGCCGCCGAGGCCCGCTCGTGGTGGGTGTCGTACCTGACGCAGCAGTCCAACAAGCGCGGCGTCGCGCTCACCGAACTCGAGATCTCGCCGGTGCAGCTGGCGCGCGTGATCGAGTTGGTCGCCGACGGCAAGCTCACCAACAAGCTCGGCCGCCAGGTCGTCGACGCCGTCCTCGACGGCGAGGGCGAGCCGGACCAGATCGTCGCCGACAAGGGCCTCGAGGTGGTGCGCGACGACTCGGCGCTGCAGAAGGCCGTCGACGACGCCCTGGCCGCGCAGCCCGACATCGCGGAGAAGATCCGTTCGGGCAAGGTCCAGGCCGCCGGCGCGATCGTCGGTGCCGTCATGAAGGCGACGCGCGGTCAGGCCGACCCGGCCCGGGTGAAGGAACTGGTGATCGCCGCCTGCAACTAGGCGATGCGCTGTCCGCGCGGTGAGCTGTGCGTGGCTCGACCACGGGGACCGACCGTACGCCACACGCGCGCGCTCGCGCGTGGCGTCGAACCGCGGCTACGTACGGGCGTCGCCGCCACCACCGGACTGGGGGAGGATCACGGCCCGGTCATCGGTGGGCACCGGTGATGCACCATCCTTGTTGGTGGTGCCCGCCAGCAGGACGCCCTCGCCGACGACGGACAACCCGGTCAGTCGCCCGTACCGGCCCTCGGCCAGCGCCTCGGGTTGACCGCGAGCCGCGCCGCCGGCGGTCTGGAGGGTGTCGACCCGCTCGGCGTCCGGGAGGGCGATGGCGAGCGTGCCCTCGGATGCGGCGCACCCACCGGCGGAACGCTGGTCCGGCCACGTCCACACCGTGCGATCGGGTGTCCGGATCGCCGCACCGCGGTCGGTGACCGTGGAGAGGAAGAGATCCTCGCCGAGAGGACACAACGCCTGGATGCGCCCGAGGTCGCGTCCGATCACCTGGGGGTCCTCCGCGCGACCGATCCCGGTGAACGTCGGGAACCGGACGACCTCGGAGCCGGCGCCGACGGTCAGGATGTCGTCGACGAACGCGAGGCCACCGCTGTCCGCGGGTGCGAGCTCCGCGATCGTGCGGGGGGCGTCGCCGCGCGCCAGTCGTTCGACCCGGGTGGGTCCGTCGCCGACGACGAGGAGATACACCAACCGGTCCTGGGCGAAATCCGGGGACGGCGCGACCGCGGCCACCCGGCCGGACCGGGGATCCACCCTGCCGAACTGCTCGGGGTCGGCATCGGCGGAGACGATCTTCACCCCGCCCGTGGACTCGGCGACCAGCGCTCGCTCACCGAGCCCGGCCACCGCGACGGCCGGCTCGAGGCAGGTCGCGATGACGGCGGGGTCGGGATCGACGCAGGGGCCCGTCTCGGCCGGGGGCTCCGGCTCCCCGCGGCGCGACGTCGGGGGCGGGGTCGGTGCGCCGGGAGGGCTCGGCGGAGCGGCACCCATTCCCGGCCCGGCCGCGGGCGTGAACGGGTCCTCGAGGCGGTCGTCGAACCTCGCGCAACCGGACACGGCGACGGCCAGTGCCAGCAGCAGCGGGAGCGATCTCATGCCGACCAGACTACGGCGCGCCGTGTCCTTCAGCGTCCGGGCACCGGAATCGGCCTACAGTCGATCCGTGACTTCCTCAAAGCGCGGAGACGACGACGCCCGTACCGAGATCATCCACGACGTCGATTACCCGCTCGACGTCCCCAACGCCCAGGGCGCGGGCGCCGGTTCGCGGGGCGGCTCGGGGGACGGCGCGACCACCGCGTTCCCCGCGGCCGGGCGCACCGACTACTCGCAGTTCGCCGAGTCCGGGGGGTACGACGTGTCCTCGCCCCTGCCCTTCGGTGACCAGCCCACCACCATCGCGCCCGCGTCGCGGGACACGATCGGCCGCCGGGGAACGGCCGATTTCGGGCTGTTCGTCCTGAGACTGGCCGTGGGCGTCCTCCTCGCGATGCGGGGACTGCAGAAGCTCTTCGGACTGTTCGGCGGGCCCGGGATCGACGGGTTCACGCAGACCCTCACCGACTCCGGATTCGACCAGGCCCGCATCCTGGCGATCGCCGGCGGCGCCGTCGAACTGGTGGCGGGCGTCATGCTCGTGGTGGGACTCGCGACCCCGGTGGCGGCGGCGGGTCTGCTGGGGCTCATCGGACTGGGGATAGCGATCCGACTGACCGGGACCGACCCCATCCCCGTGCTGAGTGACACCACCCGCGGACTCGAGGTGTCGATCCTCTACGCCGCGGCGCTGGTGACCCTCCTCTTCTCCGGACCGGGGCGATGGTCCGCCGACCGCAAGTGGGCATGGTCCCACCGTCCCCGCTTCAGCGGCGTCGTGTGGGTGATCGTCGTGGCGGTCATCGCCGGTCTGGTGTGGTACTTCCTCAACGGCACCAACCCGCTGACCTCCTCAGCCGACAGCGCCCCGGTCACCGCGGGCTGAGAGCTCGGGAGCCGGGGCGCGCGGCCCTGACCAGGCGCGTCAGTCGGGCAGGATGCGCACGGCACCCTTGTCCGCCGAGGACGCCATCGAGGCGTACGCGCGGAGAGCGGTGGACACTTTCCGATCACGCTTGACCGGCCGCCACGGGAGAGGGCCCCTCTCGGCGCGGCGGCGGGACAGCTCGTCGTCGTCGACATCCACCGAGATGGACCGCGTGGCGACATCGATGGTCACGATGTCACCGTCACGCACCAGGCCGATCGGGCCGCCCGAGGCGGCCTCCGGGGCGATGTGACCGATGGACAGCCCGGACGACCCGCCCGAGAAGCGGCCGTCGGTGATGAGCGCGCATTTCGTCCCGAGGCCGGCGCCCTTGATGAACGCCGTGGGGTGCAGCATCTCCTGCATCCCCGGACCGCCGGCCGGGCCCTCGAAGAGCACCACCAGCACCTCGCCGGCCTGCAGCGTCTTGTCCAGGATGACCGAGACGGCCTCCTCCTGGGACTCGACCACCCTGGCCGGACCGGAGAAGTGGAAATTGTCCTCGGACACGCCGGCGGTCTTGAAGACGGACCCGTCCGGCGCGATGTTCCCGCGCAGGACCGCGAGCCCGCCCTCCGCGGTCGCCGGGTGCTCGACCGAGTGGATGCAGCCGTTCTCGGCGTCCGTGTCGAGCGACTCCCAGCGGTTGTCGGTCGAGAACGGCTCGATCGTCCGCACCCCGCCCGGGGCCGCGTGGAACAACTCGATCGCCTTCTCGGTCGCGGTGCCGCTGCGGATATCCCAGTCCGCGACGTACTGCTCGAGCGACGGGGAGTGGACCGAGTGGACGTCCGTCCTTAGCAGGCCCCCGCGGTACAGCTCGCCCAGGATCGCGGGGATGCCGCCGGCCCGGTGGACGTGCTCCATGTAGTAGTCCGAGTTGGGCGCGACCTTGGCCAGGCAGGGGATCCGGCGGGAGATCTGCTCGATGTCGCCCAGGTCGAAGTCGACCTCGCCCTCCTGCGCGGCGGCGAGGATGTGGAGCACGGTGTTGGTGGAGCCGCCCATCGCGACGTCCAGCGCCATGGCGTTGGTGAACGCCGACCTGGTGGCGACCGAACGGGGGAGCACCGAGGAGTCCTCGTCCCGGTAGTAGCGGGTGCACAGGTCGACGATGACCCGGCCGGCCTCGGCGAACAGTTCACGCCGCGCACTGTGGGTGGCCAGGGTCGAGCCGTTGCCGGGCAGCGACAGCCCCAGGGCCTCGGTGAGGCAGTTCATGGAGTTGGCGGTGAACATCCCGGAGCAGGACCCGCACGTCGGGCAGGCCGAGCGCTCGATGGCGTCGAGGCCCTCGTCGTCCACGGCCGAGTTGGCGGACGCGGAGATCGCCGTGATGAGGTCCGAGCCCGCCTTGACCACGCCGTCGACGACGACGGAGAACCCCGACTCCATCGGCCCGCCGGAGACGAACACGGTGGGGATGTTCAACCGCATCGCGGCGTTGAGCATGCCCGGGGTGATCTTGTCGCAGTTCGAGATGCACACCAGGGCGTCCGCCGTGTGGGCGTTGACCATGTACTCCACCGAGTCCGCGATGATCTCCCGGCTGGGCAGCGAGTAGAGCATGCCCGCGTGGCCCATCGCGATCCCGTCGTCCACCGCGATGGTGTGGAACTCCCGGGCCACGCCGCCCGACGTCGCGATCTGCTCGGCGACGATCTCACCGACGTTCTTCAGGTGGACGTGGCCCGGCACGAACTGGGTGTACGAGTTCGCGATCGCGATGATCGGCTTACCGAAGTCCGAGTCCGTCATGCCGGTCGCGCGCCAGAGGGCACGCGCCCCCGCGGCGTTGCGTCCGGCGGTACTGGTTCGTGACCTCAGGGGCGGCATGGGACCTCGCTCCGACTCGATGGGGAGGGCGCATTCCGGGAGTCGTGCCGTACGGGGCCGCGGTGTGCGCGCGCCCCGCGGCGACACCCGATCGCGCCGTGACCACCACACAATACGCCCCGATGTGGGTCTACTCTTCTCACGGTCGGCCATCCGGCCGGCCTCGACGTGACGCGAATGGGGATGGACATGACCGACTCCGGTCACACGGGTGGGCTACGTGAGTTCCTCTCGCACTCGGCGGGGGCGGTGGCCCTGGTCTGTGGACTGTTCTTCCTCCTGTCGTTCATGTACCTGGGGGGCACCGCGGATCCGCAGTCCCACGCGAGGTACATCCCCGTGGCGGTGGTGGACGAGGACGTCGCCGCGACCCTGGAGACCCCGATCGGTCCGCGTGGTCTCGACATGGGGTCGCGTATCACCGCGGGGCTGCTCCAGAACAACGACTGGGGGAGGGTCCGGCTGCACGTGGTGGATCCGGAGGCCGCCGAGGAGGGCCTCCGGGACGGCACGTACTTCGGTGCGGTCCGTATCCCACCCGAACTGAGCGGGCGGGTGGCCGGGCTCGTCGAGGCCGCGGCGACGGAGGCGGGCGACGCGGCGGGGCCACCCGAACGCGCCCGCATCTCACTCGAGTACTCGCCACGCGTGTCCATCGTCTCCGGTCAGGTCATGAACACCATGGCGGACGCGATGCAGGAATCGTTCCACGACCGGATGGGGACCGAACTGCTGTCGCAGTCCCGGCTGCTGGCCGAGGCCGAGGGCAGGACCGTCGGCGCCGCGGCCGCGGTCGCGCTCTCCGATCCGGTGGCGATCGACGTCGTCGCGTGGAACCCGCTGCCGGACGGGGTGTCGAACGCGTCGCTCCCGATGTTCTACGCGCTGGTCGTGATCCTGGCGGGATTCACCGGGGCGATGATCATCTCCGCCCTCCTCGACGCCCGTCTCGGCTTCATCCCGCTGGAGATCGGGCCGGTGGCGCTCCATGTCCACGTGGCGCCGTTCGGGCGGCTCCAGACACTGGCCCGCAAGTGGGTGGTCACGCTGATCACGGCGCCGCTCGTCTCGGGGCTCGTCCTGTGGGTGGCGGACATCATCGGTGTCACCGGGTACGACCCGTGGGACATGTTCTGGTTCTCGAACCTGGTCATCGTCGCGGTCGGGGTGTGTGCGCACACGATCATCGCTGCTGTCGGCAACGCCGGTCTGCTCGTGAACCTCGTGGTGTTCGTGGTGCTGGGCATCCCCACCTCGGGCGGCGCCACCCCGACCGAGATGCTCCCGCGGGTGTTCGTCGCCATCGGGACACTGCAGCCGATGCACCAGGCCTACCTCGGGCTGCGGTCGATCATGTTCTTCGACTCCGGGTGGGAGGCGGGTCTCGGACACGCGGTCCGGGTCCTCGGCGGCTGGGCGGTCGCAGGACTCGTCGTGGGTGTGGCGGTCACCGTCGTCTACGAGCGGATGGGTATGCGACGCCAGGCCGTGGCCGACCGGGTCCCCGCCGGCCGCGGGGTGACCGGCGGAGCGGGAGGGTCAGGCGGAGCGCAAGGGTCAGGCGGACTCGGGTCCGCTCGCGGCGTACGGGTCGCGGATACGGCCACGGCTGGCGCCGGACAGCCGCGGGAGGTCGTGGAACGAGACCCCGCCCATCGGGAGTGACGTGTCAGAGGTGGTCACGAGCCGGGCGAACCCACGCTTGGGGAACATCACACCCCTGACCTCGTCCCACGGCACGGACCGTCGGGAGCGCCAGGACGACAGGTGGACACCGTCCTCGTCCAGTCGGGTCCAGGTCCGGGCCACCCACCAACCGAAGGCGACGGGGAGCAGCACCAGCCAGCCCAGGGCGACGGGGTAGGACGTGACGGGCCAGAGAATCGCCAGCACGAAAATGGCGATGACGACGTACGACATCGGGTTGACCCGGAAGAGGGCGTGATCGCGGGGGCTCGACTCCGGGACGGGAGCTCTGAAAGGGGCACTCATGATGCCTCCAGTCTGGCATGGCCCACATAGTGGGATCGATGTTCCACGAGTTGACGCTGCCGTCGGCCGCGGCCTAGTCTGGGCCTCGTGAACACCTGGAACGGTCTCGTACTCGGCCGGCGCGTCGGCGCCTGAGCCCTACCTGGCTTTCCGTCGACGCGCACCCTCGCCGGCCTTTCGTGGCCGACGGGGGTTTTTTGTTGCCGGGTCAGACCGCGGTCAGAGAAATCCACGATCACGCCCGACCACGAACCACGGCTCCACGACCAGCATGAAGGACAGTTGAAGTGAGCGCACCAACGGCACAGCCCGGACCCCGTCCGGGTGCAGAGCAGAAGGCCCGGTCCGCGGCCCCAGAGCGGATGACGGGGGCCCAGGCCGTCGTCCGGTCCCTCGAGGAGATCGGCACCGAGGTCGTCTTCGGCATCCCCGGCGGGGCCATCCTGCCGGTCTACGACCCGCTCTACGACTCGGCCAAGGTCCGGCACGTCCTGGTCCGGCACGAGCAGGGCGCCGGTCACGCAGCGACCGGCTACGCCCAGGCGACCGGAAGGGTCGGCGTCTGCATGGCGACCTCGGGCCCCGGCGCCACCAACCTGGTGACCCCGCTCGCGGACGCGCAGATGGACTCGGTCCCGATCGTGGCGATCACGGGTCAGGTCGGGACCGCACTCATCGGCACGGACGGTTTCCAGGAAGCCGACATCTCGGGCATCACCATGCCGATCACCAAGCACAACTTCCTCGTGTCCCACGGCGAGGACATCCCGCGGATGATCGCCGAGGCGTTCCACATCGCGCAGACCGGTCGCCCCGGCGCTGTGCTCGTGGACATCCCCAAGGACGTCCTGCAGGCCGAGATGACGTTCTCGTGGCCGCCGGAGATGAAGCTGCCCGGCTACCGGCCCGTCACCAAGCCGCACGGCAAGCAGATCCGTGAGGCCGCCCGGATGATCGGCAAGGCCAGGCGCCCGGTGCTGTATGT
The DNA here is from genome assembly GCF_032905965.1 of Dietzia sp. IN118. NCBI lineage: Bacteria > Bacillati > Actinomycetota > Actinomycetes > Mycobacteriales > Dietziaceae > Dietzia > Dietzia sp. IN118. The sequence continues at coordinate 1,445,699 of NZ_JAUMSR010000001.1, forward strand.
CGGCGGCGGCGTCATCAAGGCCGACGCCTCCGCGGAGCTCATGGCGCTCGCCGAGCTGACCGGCATCCCGGTCGTGACCACGCTCATGGCGCGCGGGGCGTTCCCGGATTCCCACCGGCTGCACTACGGCATGCCGGGGATGCACGGAACCGTCGCCGCCGTCGCGGCGCTGCAGCGGTCCGACCTGCTGGTCACCCTGGGCGCCCGGTTCGACGACCGGGTCACCGGTCGTCTCGACACCTTCGCCCCGGACGCCAAGGTCATCCACGCCGACATCGACCCGGCCGAGATCGGCAAGAACCGAGCCGTCGACGTGCCGATCGTCGGCGACATCAAGGAGGTCCTCGTCGAGCTCGTCGAGACGCTGCGCGGCGCGCGCGAATCCGGCACGCTGGGCGAGCCCGCCGTGTGGGTCGGTGAGCTGGACGAGATCCGCAGTGAGTTCCCGCTTGGCTACGGCCCGCAGTCGGACGGCTCCCTGTCTCCCGAGTACGTCATCGAGCGGCTGAGCGCCGCCGCCGGCCCGGACGCCGTGTACTGCGCGGGCGTCGGCCAGCACCAGATGTGGGCGGCCCAGTTCGTCCAGTACGAGAAGCCGCGCACGTGGCTGAACTCGGGCGGCCTGGGGACCATGGGGTACGCGGTCCCCGCGGCGATGGGTGCCAAGTTCGGCCGTCAGGACGCCGAGGTCTGGGCCATCGACGGCGACGGCTGCTTCCAGATGACGAACCAGGAGCTGGCCACCTGCGCCATCGAGGGCGCACCCATCAAGGTGGCGCTGATCAACAACGGCAACCTCGGCATGGTCCGTCAGTGGCAGACACTGTTCTACGAGGAGCGGTACTCGCAGACCGACCTGTCGACCCACTCCATGCACATCCCGGACTTCGTCAAGCTCGGCGAGGCCCTGGGCTGCGTGGCGCTGCGGTGTGAGCGCGCCGAGGACGTCGACGACGTGATCGCACAGGCCCGCGCGATCAACGACCGCCCGGTCCTCATCGACTTCATCGTGGGCAAGGACGCCCAGGTGTGGCCGATGGTCGCGGCGGGCACGTCCAACGACGAGATCATGGCGGCCCGGGACATCCGGCCGCTGTTCGACGACACCGACTCCGTGGCGGACGACGCCGCGGACATCCACGAGGCGACCGAGCGGATCGACGCCGCGGTGATCGCCGCCGAGGAGGAGGACCAGTGAGCGCTCGCTCCCACACCCTGAGCGTGCTGGTGGAGGACAAGCCTGGCGTGCTCGCGCGCGTCTCGTCGCTGTTCTCCCGGCGCGGGTTCAACATCGAGTCGCTGGCCGTGGGCCCGACCGAGACCGAAGGCCTGTCGCGCATGACCATCGTCGTGAACGTCGAGGACTTCCCGCTCGAGCAGGTGACCAAACAGCTCAACAAGCTCGTCAACGTCATCAAGATCGTCGAGCAGGATCCGGCCGGCTCGGTGGCCCGCGAGCTCACTCTCGTCAAGGTCCGCGCCGACGCCACCAACCGCGGTCAGATCGTGGAGATCGCGAGTCTATTCCGCGCACACATCGTGGACGTCTCACCCGAGTCGCTCACTCTCGAGGCCACGGGTACCCCCGACAAGCTCGACGCGCTGCTGCGGATGCTCGACGGCTACGGGATCCGCGAGATCGTGCAGTCCGGCATGGTCGCGCTCGGACGCGGCCCCAAGTCCATCAACACCACTCGATAGTCTCGACCTGTAACCGGGTTTCGACTTACCAAAAACAAACGAAGGGAATCCACCATGGCAGTGGAGATGTTCTACGACGACTCGGCGGATCTGTCGCTGATCCAGGGCCGCAAGGTCGCCGTCATCGGGTACGGCTCGCAGGGGCACGCGCACTCGCTCAGCCTGCGCGACTCCGGAGTCGAGGTCGCGATCGGCCTGCGTGAGGGCTCCAAGTCCCGCGCGAAGGCCGAAGAGGCCGGCCTCAAGGTCATGACCGCCGCCGAGGCCACCAAGTGGGCCGACGTCATCATGCTGCTCGCCCCCGACACCTCGCAGGCGCAGATCTTCACCGAGGACATCGAGCCCAACCTGAACGACGGCGACGCGCTGTTCTTCGGTCACGGCCTCAACATCCACTTCGGCCTCATCAAGCCGGCGGAGAACATCACCATCGCGATGGTCGCCCCCAAGGGCCCCGGTCACCTCGTGCGTCGTCAGTTCGTCGACGGCAAGGGCGTCCCGGCGCTCATCGCCGTGGAGCAGGACCCGAAGGGCGAGGGCGAGGCGCTCGCGCTGTCCTACGCGAAGGCGATCGGTGGCACCCGCGCGGGCGTCATCAAGACCACCTTCAAGGACGAGACCGAGACCGACCTGTTCGGTGAGCAGGCCGTGCTGTGCGGCGGCACCGAGGAGCTCGTCAAGACGGGCTTCGAGGTCATGGTCGAGGCCGGCTACGAGCCGGAGCTCGCCTACTTCGAGGTGCTCCACGAGCTCAAGCTCATCGTCGATCTCATGTACGAGGGCGGGATCGCGCGCATGAACTACTCGGTGTCCGACACCGCGGAGTTCGGCGGCTACCTCTCCGGCCCGCGGGTCATCGACGCCGGCACCAAGGAGCGCATGAAGGAGATCCTGTCCGACATCCAGGACGGCACCTTCACCAAGCGCCTCGTGGCCAACGTCGAGGGCGGCAATAAGGAGCTTGAGCAGCTCCGCAAGGAGAACGCCGAGCACCCGATCGAGGTCACCGGCCAGAAGCTGCGCGACCTCATGAGCTGGGTCGACCGGCCGATCACGGAGACTGCCTGAGGGTCCGCGGGTCCGACCCGGTGAAGCCCCTGTAGGGTCCACCGGGATCGATTCCCGACTTCAGCAGGAGGACCGCCGTGCGCCACTTCAACCGAGGAGTGGGTGCGGCGGTCCTCGCCGTTTCCCTGGTGGGGACGACCGTGGCGTGTACGTCCGACCCCGGTGACGGCGGACCGAGAACCGAAGCCGCCCCGGTGGAGGGCACGCGGGTCGCCGCCGACGCCGACGGGTCCGGCGTGGAGACCACGAGACTGCTCATCGAGTCCGCCCCGGTGGTCGTGGTGGCAGCCCCGGACGCCGCCGCGCAGGCGCGCGCCGCCTCCGTCGCGGTCGGGTTGCACGCACCGATGCTCACCGCCGTCGAGGGCGGGGACGCGGCATTGGCCGACGAGGTGTCGCGACTCGGCGCCGAGCGGGTGTTGCGGGTCGGGCAGGTGGCCTTCACACCCGACGACGGCGAGGTGGTCGACGCCCCGGGAGGTCGGCCGGAGCTCGAGGAGCTGACCGGGATCACGTTCGACTCCGAGGTCGAGGTCCCGCCGGGGCGGATCGACGACGTCACCGTCCACCAGGTGCCGGGTACGCCTGCGCTGATGACGGCCGGGGAGATCACCGCTGCCGACGGCGCGGGCGCGGCCCCCGATCCGTTCGACAGCGGCGAACCCGCATGGGACGGCGAGGGCGCACCCAGCGTGCTCGTGTACGACGAGACGCCGGTCGCGGCGGTCGCGACGGCAGTGGCCGTCGGGGCGGCGGTGTCCCACCTCCGTACCCCGGACCCGCGGGTCGACGGCGGGTCCGTGGAGGCGGTGCGGGACGCCGAGGCGGTCTACGCGCTCGGGCCCGGGTGGGGCACCGAGGACGAACTCGAGGACCGGGTGGAGACGGCGCGGACGGTTCCCGAACTGCCGGGCGGCGGACAGCTGCTGTTCCCGGGCCGGCGGTTCGTGGCCGCCTACGGGTCGCCGATCACCCCTGCCCTGGGGATCCTCGGCGAGCAGGGACCAGAGGAGAGCGTGGCGCGGGTTCAGCAGTTGGTCGGGGAGTACCAGCCGCACTCCCCGGAACCGGTCATCCCGGCGTTCGAGATCATCGCGACGGTCGCCTCGACGTCCGCCGGACCCGACGGCAACTACACCAACGAGTGGGACCCGCAGGAGTTCGTCCCGCTGATCGACGCCATCACCGACGCCGGCGGGTACGCGGTGATCGACCTCCAGCCCGGCATGGCCGACCTCCTCGATCAGGCGAGGATCTTCGAGGAGTTGCTCACCCGCCCGAACGTCGGACTCGCGCTCGACCCCGAGTGGAAGCTCGAGCCGGGACAACAGCCGGGCGCGCAGATCGGGTCGGTGGACGCCGAGGAGATCAACCGGGTCACCGACTGGCTGGCGGACCTGACCCGGGACAGCGGAGGGCCACAGAAGCTCCTCATCCTCCACCAGTTCAGCATGGCCATGATCGACGACCGCGACCAGATCGACACCTCCAGGCCGGAGGTGTCAATCGTCCTGCACGCCGACGGTCACGGCACCCCGGACCTGAAGATGGAGACGTGGGACGTCCTGCGCAGCGGGCTGCCGTCCGGCATCCGGATGGCGTGGAAGAACTTCTATGACGAGGACACCCCCACGTTCACGCCCGAGCAGACCATGGCGGTCGAGCCCCGGCCGTGGTTCGTGTCCTACCAGTGATTCGCTTCCTACCAGCGAGTCGGTAACCCGCCGAGGATGCGCTCCGCCACGTGCTGCCCGGCCATGCCGTGCACGCCCGGGCCGGGAGGGGTCGAGCCGGAGGCGTGCCACACCCCAGGAATGCCGGTCGCGAACGGGTCGGCCCGCGGCACCGGGCGGGCGATGAGCCCCCGCAGGTCCACGCGTCCCGCCGCGATGTCCCCACCGGCGTTATTGGCATTGTGCTCGGCCATCCGGTCCGCGGGCGTGCAGTGGGCGGCCACGACCACGTCCCGCACCCCCGGCGCGACCGCCTCGAGCGCGGCGAGCACCTGCTCGGTCTGGTCACGGTCGGAGAACGCGGGCACGTGCGCGTAGGTCCACAGTGGACGTCGACCGTCGGGGGCGATTCGTCCCGGGTCGGTCACCCACGGCTGGGAGACGAGGATCATGGGCCGATCGGCGTGCCGACCGGCGGCGACCTCGCGCTCGGCGGCCGCGATGGCATGGGAATCCCCACCCAGGTGGACAGTGCCGGCGTCGGCGAGCCGGCCGTCGCGCCACGGAACCGGGCCAGACAGGACCAGGTCGACCTTCGCCGCGGCCCCGCCGACCGGCGCCTCCAGGAGTCTGCGTGCGCGGCGGGCCACGGCCGGAGAGGGCGAGGATGCCATGAGGATCTCGCCGAGGATCCGGGAGGACGTGTTGAAGACGACGTCCCGGGCGTCGAGCCGTGCCAGCGAATCCACGCCGACCCCGGTGCGGATCTCCCCCCCGGCATCCCGGATCGCCTCGGCCAGTGCGGCGGTGATGGCCCCGCTGCCGCCGACCGGCAGCGTCCAGCCGAGCGGCGAGTGGAGCAACGAGCCCAGGACGAGGCCGACCCCCGTCGCGGCGGGGGAGGACAGCGGGGTGATCGCGTGGGCCGAGATCCCGGACAGCAGCGTCCGTCCGTCCGGACCGAGGGGATCGCCGACCACACCGCGGGGGTGGGCGCGGACGAACGCCGCGCCGAGCGCCGCGGTCGCCCCCAGGTGCGGGACCGAGCGCTGATCGGACAGGGCCGTGGCGACGACGTCCTCCGCCCTGCGACCCAGGGGGCCCATGAGGCTCCACCACCGGTCGGCCTCCGCGCGCGACCCCAGGCCCTCTGCGAGGGCGGCGGGGGATGGGGACGCGGGAACGACGATCGCGTCGCGGGCCGGCAGTGCGTGAGCCAGTTGAACGGGGGGAGTGAGCATCTCGACCCCGTGGGCCGGCAGGTCGAACCCACGGAAGAACGGGGATGCCCCCGCCATGGGGTGCACGGCCGAACACGGGTCCACCAGGAGCCCGTCCGCCAGGTCCTCCGGGATGCCGGTCGCGATATCGCTCATCGGCAGGGTCCGGCACCCGCCGCCGATCGTCTCCTGGGCCTCCAGCACGATCACGCGGCGCCCGGCCCTCGCACACAGCAGTGCGGCGGCCAGGCCGTTGGGGCCGGAGCCCACCACGACGACGTCCGCACGTACGGTCCCCGCCGCGCTCATTCGAAGACCGCCAGACCGTAGGTGCGCCGCAACCGCTCCAGCAGTTCCTCCTGTGACCGGGCCTGGTCGGCCAGTCCCAGCAGCAGCCGGCCGGTGCCGGGACCGCCGGGCTCGTCGTCGTCGCCGCTGTCGTCGTCGCTGCTGTCGTCGGGCTCCCCACCGGATCTCCCGGCAGCGGACGCCGGGCCGTCCGCGACCCACGACGCGGCGAGCAACTCCCACATCGACCGCTTGGCGACCACCAGCGTGCGCAGCGCCTCCAGGACGGCGAGCCGGGCCAACGGATCGCGCACCACCGGGCCCACCGGCAGCGCGGTCAGGGTGACCGCGGCCGACAACCGCACCAGACGACGACCCGGGGTCCCCAACGGTGACAACACCGCCAACAGGCGGGAGGCGGTGTCGATCTCCTCCTCGAACTCCGCGCGCAGCGGAACCAACCGGACCCGGTCCTCCGGATCGACCGCACTGATGCAGCGGTCCAGGACGCTCCGGCCCACCGCGGCGCCGTACAGGTGGGCCCGCAGATACATCGCCACCGCCGTCGGGCCGCGTGCCGGGGCCAGCACGGGCAACCAGGGGTCGGGGAAGCGGACCGGCGGCTGGGCCGACCGGGGAGTGCGGGGCATCGGTGCTCCGTTCGTCGCGCGGCGGTGGTCACGTCGGGTCGCCGACCCTCGTCACGGTAGGCGTCCGGGCGCGTACCGGCCACTGCTCGGCGCCGGTGACAGGTGCCCTAGACTGGCCGTGCCCGAAATGACACCGAGGAGAACCCACTGTGACAGCATCCGGACGGCCCGTCGTCCTCATCGCCGACAAGCTCGCCCAGTCGACCGTCGACGCGCTCGGCGACGCCGTGGAGGTCCGCTGGGTGGACGGCCCGGATCGCCCCAAGCTGCTCGAGGCGGTCGCCGACGCCGACGCACTGCTCGTGCGCTCGGCCACCACCGTCGACGCCGAGGTGCTCGCCGCCGCGCCGAACCTCAAGATCATCGGGCGCGCGGGCGTCGGCCTGGACAACGTCGAGATCCCCGCCGCCACCGAGCGCGGCGTCATGGTGGTCAACGCGCCCACCTCCAACATCCACTCGGCCGCCGAGCACGCGGTCGCGCTGCTCATGTCCGCCTGCCGCCAGATCCCGGCCGCGGACCGCACCCTGCGCGAGCACACCTGGAAGCGCAGTTCCTTCAACGGCGTCGAGCTGCTCGGCAAGACCGTCGGCGTCGTGGGCCTGGGCCGCATCGGCCAGCTCGTGGCGCAGCGACTCGCCGCGTTCGAGACCAACCTCATCGCCTACGACCCCTACCTGCCCGCCGCCCGCGCGGCGCAGCTGGGAATCGAGCTGGTCGACATCGACGAGCTGGTCTCCCGCGCCGACATCATCACGATGCACCTGCCCAAGACCAAGGAGACCGCCGGTCTCTTCGACGCCGAGCGGCTGGCCCGTGCCAAGGACGGCGTCGTGATCGTCAACGCCGCCCGCGGCGGTCTGATCGTCGAGGACGCGCTCGTCGACGCACTGAAGTCCGGCAAGGTCCGCTCCGCGGCGCTCGACGTGTTCGACACCGAGCCGTGCACCGACTCGCCGCTCTTCGAGCTCGAGAACACCGTCGTCACGCCGCACCTCGGCGCCTCCACCAGCGAGGCGCAGGACCGCGCCGGCACCGACGTCGCCCGCAGTGTGCTGCTCGCCCTGCGCGGGGAGTTCGTCCCCGACGCCGTCAACGTCACCGGTGGTCCCGTCGGCGACGAGGTCGCACCCTGGCTCGACCTCGTCCGCAAGCTCGGACTGGTCGCCGGCCACCTGTGCCCGGGTATCCCGACGACCGTCCGGATCGACGTCGCCGGCGAGCTCGCATCCGAGCAGGTCGACGTCCTCGGGCTGGCCGCCCTGCGCGGCATGTTCTCCGCGATCACCGACGAGCCCGCGACCTTCGTCAACGTCGGCCAGATGGCCGAGCAGCGGGGGGTCACCCACTCGGTGGAGACCCACAGCGAGTCCAAGTCCTACCGCAGCACCGTCACCGTCACGGCCGTGGCCGCGGACGGCGCGTCGGCCGATGTCACCGGCACGCTGGCCGGCCTGGACCAGGTGCAGAAGATCGTCCGGATCAACGAGCGCGGGTTCGACCTGCGCGCCGAGGGCCAGAACCTGTTCGTCCACTACTCCGACCGCCCGGGCGTGCTCGGCAAGGTGGGCTCCATCCTCGGCGGGGAGGGCATCGACATCCAGGCCGCCGCACTGAGCCAGGACGCCTCCGGCGAGGGCGCGTCGCTGATCCTGCGGGTCGACCGCACGGTCGCGGAGCCGACCGTCGACCGGATCGTCTCCGAGCTCGACGCCACCGCGACCCAGATCAACCTGGTCTGAGCGGGGACGACGACATCATGAAGCTCGCAGTCATCCCCGGCGACGGTATCGGCGTCGAGGTCACGGCCGAGGCACTGAAGGTGCTCGACGCGCTGGTCCCCGGTGTCGAGAAGACCGACTACGACCTCGGCGCGCGCCGGTACCTCCGCAACGGCGAGACCCTGACGGACGCGGACGTGGAGAGCCTCCGAGGCCACGACGCGATCCTGCTGGGTGCCATCGGTGATCCCCGCTCCGTGCCGGCCGGCGTGCTCGAGCGGGGCATGCTGCTCCCGCTGCGGTTCGCACTCGACCACCACGTCAACCTGCGGCCCTCCCGGCTCTTCCCAGGGTCGGCCACCCCGCTGAAGGACCCGGGCGAGATCGACTTCGTCGTCGTCCGCGAGGGCACCGAGGGGCTCTACACCGGTAACGGCGGTGCGATCCGTGTGGGGACACCGCACGAGATCGGTACCGAGACCTCGGTCAACACCCGGTACGGCGTGGAGCGCGTGGTCCGCGACGCGTTCTCCCGTGCGCAGTCGCGTCGCAACAAGCTCACCCTGGTCCACAAGACCAACGTGCTCGTCAACGCCGGTGGGCTGTGGCAGCGCACCGTCGACGAGGTGGCGCCGGAGTTCCCCGGGGTCGAGGTGGACTACTGCCACATCGACGCCGCCACCATCTACATGGTCACCGATCCGTCCCGGTTCGACGTGATCGTCACCGACAACCTCTTCGGCGACATCATCACCGACCTCGCGGCCGCGGTCACCGGAGGCATCGGCACCGCGGCGTCGGGCAACATCGACGCCTCCGGGACCAACCCGTCCATGTTCGAGCCCGTCCACGGTTCGGCCCCGGACATCGCCGGACAGGGCAAGGCCGACCCCACCGCCGCCATCCTGTCCGTGGCACTGCTGCTGCGCCACCTCGGTCACACGGCCGAGGCCGATCGAGTGGAGGCGGCCGTCGAGGCGGACCTCGGCTCGCGCGGCGACGCCCCGATCGTCACCTCCGAGGTGGGCGACCGGATCGTCGCGGCCGTCAGCGGTTAGACCACCGCCCCGCTGACCCCACGTCCGGACCCCGGCCCGCGGGTGTGAATCGCGAGAAGTGATCACACCGCGGGCCGTGGGCGTCCACAGTGGTGGAATGGACGTCGAACTCGCCGAGGTCAGGGATTTTCTCGCGCGCTGTGCCCCCTTCGACGAGCTGCCCGGAGAGGTGCTCGACCGCCTGCCCGCGAGGCTCAGTCAGCGCTACCACCGGCGGGGGACCGTCATCCTGGAGGCAGGGGACGCCAACGACACCCTCCACATCATCCGCACGGGCGCCGTCGAGGTGTGCGACCCGGACGGTGTCCTGCTCGACGCGCGCGACGAGGGTGACTGCTTCGGCTACTCGACGCTGACCCGTTCCGGCCCGTCGCGGTACCGCATGGAGGCCGTCGCGGACACCCTGCTACTCGAGATGCCGCGCGAGGTGTTCGACGAACTCGCGGCCGCCCACCCCGGGATCCGGGACTTCTTCGGTGCGCGGAGTGATCGGATCCGCCAGGACCTCGCCTCCGCCCGGGTCGCCGCGGCCGGGGGAGACCCCCTGAGCACACCGGTGGGGGATCTCCTCACCCGCGACGCGGTCACCACCGAGCCCGGGACCACCATCCTGGAGGCGGCGCAGATCATGTCGCGGGAGCGCGTCTCCGCGCTGCTGGTGGTGGAGAGCGGACGCGTGGTCGGCATCTTCACCGATCGCGACCTGCGCTCGAAGGTGGTCGCGGTTGGTGGCGACACCGCGGCGCCGGTGTCGACGATCATGACCCACGACCCGGTGTCGGTGGACGCCCGGACCCGCGCGTTCGACGCGACCCTGCTCCAGATCGAACGCGGCGTCCATCACCTGCCGGTGTGCGAGGCCGGTGCCCCCGCGGGGATGGTCACGAGCGGGGACCTGCTGCGCCTGGCGCAGTCCGACCCGGTCTATCTGGCCGCGCGGATCTCGCGGGCCCCCGACACCGAGACCGTGGCGGAACTGTCCGCCCGGTTGCTACCGCTGGTCGGCGAGTTCGTCCGGCGGGGCACCACGCCGCGGGATATCGGCCGGGTCGTCACCGCCACCGCCGATGCGGCGACGCGCCGCCTGATCGCGCTGGCGGAGGCCGACCTCGGACCGCCTCCCGTGCCGTACTGCTGGGTGGGACTCGGTTCCCAGGCCCGGGGTGAGCTCGGGGTGTCCAGCGACCAGGACAACGCGCTGATCCTCGACGACGGGGCACACGAGGTCGCCGGCTCCGACGACTACTTCGCGGAGCTCGCCGACCGCGTCTGCACGGGTCTCGACCGGGCGGGCTTCCCGTTCTGTCCCGGTGGGGTGATGGCGACCAACCCGCGGTGGCGGCGGACCTGCGCGGAGTGGGAGGGGACGGTACGGGACTGGGTCGGGGCCCCCGAAGCCGACGCGGTGCTGCACAGTCAGGTGTTCTTCGACCTCCGTCCCGTCCACGGTGAAAGCGGACTCGCCGCCCGCGTCCAGCGCGAGATGCTCGTCCGCTCGAAGGGCAGCCCGCGCTTCCAGGCGCATCTGGCCCGGATCGCGTGTGAGTGGCAGCCGCCACTCGGTTTCCTGCGCGGACTCGTCGTCGCGAGCCGGGGCGAGTACCGCAACACCCTGGACCTCAAGGCCGGGGGGATCGCGCCCGTCGTCCAGATCGCGCGTCTGTACGCCCTGTCCGCGGGACTGGACGAGGTGTCGACCCTCGGCCGGCTCGACGCGGCGGCCACCGCCGGGGTGATCGCCCGCTCGGATGCCGAGAACCTCATCGAGGCGTTCCGGTTCCTGCGCGGGCTGGCCTTGCGCCACCACGCACGTCAGATCCAGGAGCACTCGGACCTCGACAACAACGTGGACCCGTCGACCCTCGGCACCAAGGACCGCCATCGGCTCCGGGCGGCGTTCCGGATCATCGCGGGAGCGCAGAGCGCGCTGCAGATCCGATACCGGGTCGGACAGATGTGATGGTCCTGCCACGGCTGACCGCGGCCGGCCGCCGGAGGAGTGCCGCCCGCCGGGCCCCCGACGGGCCACTGCGGCGATTTCTGGAGACACCGCCGCCGGATCCGACCACTCCGCTCGAGGACCTGTCCCTCCTCGCGGTGGACGTCGAGACCACCGGGCTCGATCCCCGGCACGACCGGGTCCTGGCGGTGGGGTTCGTCCCCGTCGACGGGGACCGGATCGTCCTGGGCGGAGCGGGATCGGTGCTGCTGCGTCCCGATCACGGTCCGGACGACAACGACGGGGTGGGGCAGAGTGCCACCGTGCACGGACTCACGGACGACACGATGGCCACCGGGGAGGATGTCGAGGACGTCCTGGACCGGGTGTTCACGGCTCTGACCGGGCGGGTGTTGGTCGCGCACTACTGCCCGATAGAGGTCGACTTCCTGCGAGCGTTGTGTCGGCGCACGTTCGGCATCCGGCCACCACTGGAGTCCGTCGACACCCTGGAACTGCACCGGCGGGTCCTGGGCGGGGGCGTCGACATGGGCTTCACCGCCAACCCGTCGCCCGAGAGGCTGCGGCTCTGGGGTGCTCGCGAGAGGTACGGGTTACCGCAGTACCGCGCACACGACCCGCTGGTCGACGCCCTCGCCTGCGCCGAGCTGTACCTCGCACAGGTCACCGAGCTCCGCGACCGTGGGGCGCGAACGCTGCGGGACCTGCGGACCGCCTAGGATCGCGGGTATGCGTCTCGCCCGTATCGCCCACCCGCAGGGATTCGCCTTCGTCGAGGTCCGCGGAGACATGTCCGACCCGTCCTCGCTGACCTGTGCCGAGATCTCTGAGCACCCCTTCGGTACCCCCGAGTTCACCGGCCGCGAATGGCCGCTGGCCGACGTGCGTCTGCTCGCCCCGATCCTGGCCTCCAAGATCGTGTGCGTCGGTAAGAACTACGCCGACCACGCCGAGGAGATGGGGTCGGAGGCCCCGGCCGAGCCCCTGATCTTCCTCAAGCCCAACACGTCGGTCGTCGGCCCCGAGGCATCGATCGCCTACCCGCCGAGTTCGGAGCGGGTCGACCACGAGGGCGAGCTGGCCGTGGTGATCGGTCAGCCGTGCCGGGACGTCGCCGCCGCGCGGGCCCACGAGGTCATCCTCGGCTACACCTGCGCCAACGACGTCACCGCCCGCGACCAGCAGCTCTCGGACGGTCAGTGGACGCGGGGCAAGGGGTACGACACCTTCTGCCCGCTGGGTCCGTGGATCGTCACGGACCTGGACCCCAACGGGCTCGACGTCCGGGTCACCCTCACCCACCCCGACGGCACGTCCGAGGTACGGCAGGACGGCAACACCTCCCAGTTCATGCACACCGTCGGCGAGATCGTCGAGTACGTCAGCCGGGTCATGACCCTCCTTCCCGGCGATGTGATCCTCACGGGTACCCCGGCAGGGGTCGGCCCGATGCTGCCCGGCGACCGTGTGACGGTCGAGATCGAAGGCATCGGCTCGCTGACGAACCCCGTCGTCGACCGGTAGGTCCGGGCGACCGGCGCCGGGCACCGCCCTAGGACGCTCCGAACGCCCTCAGGATGGTGCGGAGTTTGGCGCCGGTCTCGGCGACCTCGTCGTCGGGTTGCGAGTCCGCGACCAGGCCGCCGCCGGCCCAGGCGATCGCTCCCGACCGGTCCGCGTCGATCTCGGCGCACCGGATGGTGACCATCCAGTCGCCGTCTCCGCCGGCGTCCGACCACCCGACGGCCCCGGCGTAGAACCCCCGTTCCCCTTCTATCGCGGCGATGAGCCTCCGGGCCTCGTCCGTCGGTGTCCCGCACACCGCCGGCGTGGGGTGCACGGCGAGGGCGAGGTCCAGAGAGGTGGTGCGGGGGTCGGCGACACGGCCCCGGATACGGGTCCCGAGGTGCCACATCTCGCGGGTGGACGTGAGGGTGGGACGGTCGGGGATCTCCAGATCCGTGCACAGTGGTTGCAGGGCCCGTGCCAGCGACTCCACCACGAAGGCATGCTCCGAGGCGTCCTTGCCCGACGCCCGCAGGGCGCGGCCCGCGGCCTGGTCCGCGACAGGGTCGGTGGAGCGGGGCGCGGAGCCGGCCAGCGGGTGGCATTCCACCAGATCGCCGCGGCGGCGCACGAGGAGTTCGGGGCTCGACCCCACCAGGACGCACCCGGCGTGGACCCCGCCGGCGGGGGAGAGGTCGACGAGGTACCCGTCCGCCGCCGGGCTGGAGTCGATGAGTGCCGCGCACACCGCGTGGGGGTCGATGGGCTGATCGGCCGACAGCCGGACCGCCCTGGCCAGCACCACCTTGTCGATCTCGCCGGAGCGCACCCCCGCGATCGCGGTCGACACCCTGGCGCGGTGCTCCGAGGACGAGGGGATCTCCCGGGTGACGTGGGCGCGGGTGCGCATCCGGCGGAAGTAGGCGGGGGGCTCCAGTGGGCCGTCGACGCGCACCACCACGTCGGGTTCGACGAGGGCCGCGGGCGCGTCGGGCTCGAAACCGATCGCGCCCACGATCAGACCACTGGCGCCGGACCGCAGGGCCAGGGCCGCGTCCGCCGGATCCGTGAACGAGTTCAGGGCACCCTGGGTGCGCAGCGAGCCGGTCGGACGGGACAGCAGGAAGTCCGGGGCGGTCACCGGGCGTGCGACGTCGGGTTGGTGCCCAGACGCCACGGCACGCCTCCCTCGATTCGGACTCCTGCGTGGATCGCGCCTCCTCGGACGGCGGCCACGGGTACCCGCCGATCCTAGGCCGGTCCTCGCCGGGGGTGCGAGCCGGGACCGTCACTAGGATGGGCTCCATGACCGCCTCGAACGTCCGCGTCCGCTTCTGTCCGTCCCCCACCGGCACACCCCATGTGGGTCTCGTCCGTACGGCCCTGTTCAACTGGGCCCACGCCCGGCACACGGGTGGCACGTTCGTCTTCCGCATCGAGGACACCGACGCCGCCCGGGATTCGGAGGAGTCGTACCAGTCGCTCCTCGACGCCCTCCGGTGGCTGGGCCTCGACTGGGACGAGGGCCCCGAGGTGGGTGGCCCGTACGCGCCGTACCGCCAGTCCGAGCGGCGCGATCTGCACCTGGACGTGGTGCGCAGGCTGGTCGAGGCGGGGGAGGCGTACGAGTCGTTCTCCACCCCCGAGGAGGTCGAGGCCCGCCACCGGGCCGCCGGGCGGGACCCCAAACTCGGGTACGACGGGTTCGATCGCGACATCACGGAGGACCAGAAGCAGGCGTTCCGTGACGAGGGGCGCGGCGCGGTGATCCGGTTGCGGATGCCGGACGAGGATCTCGCCTGGGACGACCTGGTCCGCGGGGAGACCGTGTTCAGGGCGGGCACCGTGCCGGACTTCGCGCTCACGCGGGCCAACGGGATCCCGCTCTACACGTTGGTCAATCCGGTCGACGACGCACTGATGAAGATCACCCACGTCCTCCGGGGCGAGGATCTGCTCAGCTCCACCCCCCGACAGATTGCCCTCTACCGTGCCCTGATGCGGATCGGGGTGGCGGATGACGTCCCCGCGTTCGGGCACCTGCCGTTCGTCATGGGCGACGGCAACAAGAAGCTGTCCAAGCGTGACCCCGAGTCGGATCTGTTCCTCCACCGCGACCGCGGGATGTTGCCGGAGGGGTTGCTCAACTACCTGGCCCTGCTCGGGTGGGGGCTGTCGGATGACCGCGACGTGTTCTCCCTGCAGGAGATGGTCGAGGCGTTCGACGTGCGCCAGGTGAACGCCAACCCGGCCCGCTTCGACCAGAAGAAGGCCGACGCGATCAACGCCGAGCACATCCGGCAGCTGCCGCCCGAGGAGTTCGCCCGCCGCCTGCGCGAGTACCTCGTCGCGCACCCCGACGAGGACGGAGTGACCCTGCCGGAGAGTTTCGACGCCCAGCGGTGGGCGATCGTGGCAGATCTCCTCCAGACCCGCATCGTCGTCCTGTCGGATGCGTGGAAGCTCATCCGGTTCCTCCTCGTGGACGAGGCCGGGTTCACCGTCGACGCCCAGTCTGCGGCCAAGAACCTCAAAGCGGAGTCCCGAGAGGTCGTGGACGCGGCGATCGCGGCGCTGGAAGCAGTCGAGGAGTGGACGACCCCGGCCATCGAGGCCGCACTGTCCGGCGCGCTGGTGGAGGACCTGGGCATCAAGCCGCGCAAGGCCTACGGGCCCGTGCGGGTGGCGGTCACGGGATCGCACATCTCGCCGCCGCTGTTCGAGTCGTTAGAGCTGCTCGGTCGGGAGGCCACACTGTCGCGGCTGCGGTCCGCGCCCGTCGCCGACTAGCTCGGGGTCCGGAAACAGACGGATTGACCGGGCGATTTGCTATTCACCCTCGGTGGTTTGATAGTCTCTTCGAGGCGCCCCGCGAGGGGCGGAAAAGTGAATGCAGTGGCCTATGGTGTAATTGGCAACACAGCGGTTTCTGGTACCGTCGTTCTAGGTTCGAGTCCTGGTAGGCCAGCTGAGCGCGTCGCAGCGCTCGCTACAGCGGATCCCACGCGGATCCGTGTCCTAGCCCCCGTCGTCTAGCGGCCTAGGACGCCGCCCTCTCACGGCGGTAGCGTGGGTTCGAATCCCATCGGGGGTACAGCAGAAGGCGCCCGGAGCACAACG
>NZ_JAUMSR010000001.1:1461673-1491163 GCF_032905965.1 Dietzia sp. IN118
CAACGCTCCGGGCGCCTTCCTCGTTGCGGGGGACGGGGGCGGAGTCCAGGGTCGCGGCCGGCCGTCGGCCCCCCGCATGCCGGTCGCCGTTCAGGCCGGGGCCCGGACCGGCCCGGTCACCCTGCCCCGCCCGCGGAGGCGGATGAGATGGCGGGCGTGCTCGTCCAGTGCGTGGTCCTCGGCGGACACCGGGGCCCACCGGGGCACCGGGGTGGGTCTTCCGTCCGGCCCGAGTGCCGCACAGACGGTCAGGCAGTGGGTGGTGAGCGTCCTCTCCGGAGAGGTGGCCTCTCCGGAGCTCACATGGACCGAGACGTGCATGGTCTCGTGACCCGTGTGCAGCAGACGGGCCTCCACCTCCACGACGTGGCCGATCTTCACCGGGTGGTAGAACCGGACACCGCCGGCGTACACCGAGGTGCAGGGGGTACCCGACCACCGGGTGGCGCAGAGGTTCGCCGCGTCGTCGATCCAGGACATGATGCGCCCGCCGTGCGCGTTGCCGCCCCAGTTGACGTCCCCGGGTGCCGCGAGGAACCGCAGGGTCGAACGAGGCGCTGTGCCCGCGGCGGAATAGGTCTGCTCCGCCATCGCCCGTTCGATGTCCTTGCGCAGCCCGATGCGCATGACCGCCTCGTCGGACTCGTGGACCTCCAGGCGGGACGCGGGCGTCCAGGGAGGTACGGGGGTGGGCGCGCCGTCGCGGACGGCGATGAAGACCACGAGGCACTCGGCGCAGTGCCGGTAGTCCAGCGTCACGGGATCGCAGGCCCGGACGTCGCACTGGATGTGCATCGACGTCGAACCCGTGTGGACGAGTCGGGCCGAGACCTCGATGAGTTCGCCGGAGACGACCGGGCGGGAGAAGCGGATGTTCCCGACATAGGCGGTGACGGCGTATCCGCCGGACCACCCCGCCGCCAGGGCGTAGGCGGCCTTGTCGATCCACTCGAGGATGCGGCCGGTGTGCACCTGCGTGCCCGTGCCGACATCGGTGGGCGCAGCGAGGAACCGCAGGACGGTCTGACGAGGTGTGGTCACGCTCCGCACGCTAGTGACGGCGCGTGACGGGACGGTTGCCGCGCGTACGGATTCCGTGACGGACTCCTCACCCCCGCGCCGACGGACGGTGAGCCGGGACGCGGGGGCGTGGGAGGAGAATCAGTCCACCGTCTCTTTGAGGGTGTCCTCGCGCACGAACAGCAGCAGCACCGTGGCGACCAGGATGAGCGGCACCACGACGTGGTAGATCGGCACCAACGCGTCGTTGTAGGAACTGACGATCGCGTCGTGCAGGGGCCCGGGCAACGCGGCCAGGATCTCCGGGCTCATGGAGTTGGCCGCACCCGAACCGTTCGAGAAGGTCTCGGCCACCGCGGCGCCCTCGGGACCGAGTTCCGCGGCCGCGGCGGGGACCCGCTCGCCCATGAGATCGGCGAGCCGGCTGACGAACAGCGAACCCACGATCGCCGAACCCATGGTGCCGCCGATCTGGCGGAAGAAGTTGTTGGACGCCGTGGCGGTGCCGACCATCGTGATCGGGAAGGTGTTCTGCACGATCAGCACGAGCAGTTGCATGCACAATCCGAGACCGAAGCCGAACACGAACAGCACCACGCCCAGGTGCACCAGGGTGTCTCCGGCCTCCAGCGAACCGATGAGCCACAGGCCCGCGGCCATGATCACGGTGCCGACCACCGGGTACCACTTGTAACGGCCGGTCCGGCTGACGATGTTGCCCACGATGATGGACGTGCCCATCATGCCGGCCATCATCGGCGTCATCATCAGTCCGGCGGCGGTGGGGCCGAGCCCGTGGACCATCTGGATGTAGGTGGGCAGGTACGCCATGCAGCCGAACATCGCGACACCGACCAGGAGCCCGGCGCCGGTCGAGAGCGAGAAGTTCCGCTCGGCGAACAGCGTCATGGGGATCAGCGGGTGTTCCGAGCGCAACTCGACCAGGACGAACGCGACCGCGCACACGACGAACAGGGTGCCCATGCCGAGGATCATCGGGTCCGTCCAGTCGTACCGGTTTCCGCCCCAGGAGGAGATGAGGATCAGAGCGGTGGTGCCGGTGGCCATGAGGACCGTGCCGGGCCAGTCGGTTCGTCGACCGGCGCCACGATTCGGCAGGCGGAGCCAGACCACGGCCACGACGAGGGCGACCAGGCACACGGGGAGGTTGAACCACAGGGCCCAGCGCCAGCCGGGGCCCTCGGTGAAGAACCCGCCGAGCAGGGGGCCCAGAACGGAGGACAGTCCGAAGACGGCGCCCAGCACGCCCATGTACCGGCCGCGCTGCCGGGCGGGGACGACGTCGGCGACGATCGCCTGGGAGAGCACCATGAGACCACCGCCACCGAGGCCCTGGATCGCGCGGGCCACGATGAGCAGGTCGATGTCCCACGCGACCGCCCCCAGAAGAGAGCCCGCGGAGAACAGGAGGATCGCGGTCACGAAGAGCGGCTTGCGGCCGATCTGGTCGCCGAGTTTGCCGTAGACCGGCAGGCCGATCGTCATGGTGAGCAGGTAGACGGTGATGACCCAGCTCATCCGCTCGACCCCACCGAGGTCGGCCACGATGGTCGGCAGTGCCGTGGCGAAGATCATCTGGCCCAGGGAGACGATGAGCATCCCGAGCAGCAGGGAGGTGAACACCAGCGGCACGTTGTGGGTCACCGGCGCCGGAGCCGCGGAGGTCGTTGTTCCCGGATCGGCGCCGGGGGAGGGCGCGGTAGTGCGGATATCGGTTTCGCTCATGCGGGACTCCCGGCGGGATGTGAGGCGGAGGGTGCGGTGGGCGCCGTGGCGGGGGGTGCGGTGGTGTCGGGTGCGGTGGTGTCGGGTGCACCGGCGAGCAGGGCGAGTTGCCGCAACGCGGTGGCGCAGTCACCGTCGAGGTCCTCGAAGGTGGCGGAGTCGCGGGCGAGCCACGCGGACAGCCCGAGGTTCGCCGATGCCGCGACCAGGGCCACGCAGGCCCGGGCCTCGGCCTCGACCGCCACCCCGGCCAGCCGACGCAGCGACGGGTGCCGGTCGAGGTGCACGATGACCAGGTCGGTCAGTCGGAGTTGGAAGCGCGACGAGGCGGTCATCCGCGCGGCCGCCAGCTCGGGCTCGGCGCGGAAGACGGCCCGGCGGCGCTGGGCCAGCGTGGCGGTCTGGTCCCTGTCGGCGGTACGGGTCGCCGCGAAGGCGGCGAGGTAGAGACGGAGTAGCGCGTCGAGAACGCCCTCCTCGCCGCGGTCGAGGAAGGCGGCGCGGTCGGCCTCGGAGACGTCCTCGGGCGTGGCGCCGATGACGGCGGCCTCCTTGGAGGGCACGTAGTTGAAGAACGTCCGCTTGGAGATCTCGGCGGCGGCGCAGATCTGGTCGACCGTCACCGCGTCGAAGCCGTACTCGAGCACCAGGGAGGTCGCCGCGTTCTCGATGGACACCATGGTCGCGCGACGCTTTCGGTCGCGCAGCGAGTCGGGGTCGGGGGGAGAGGACATGCCGGTCACGATAGCCGCTTACTTCACCGAGTGCATCTTTACACCCGGTGCACGGGGTGATGTCGCGATTTGGTTCGTCGTCCACCATCCGGATATAGTGGTCGAGCGCCAAGCCCCCGTCGTCTAGCGGCCTAGGACGCCGCCCTCTCACGGCGGTAGCGTGGGTTCGAATCCCATCGGGGGTACAGGGGAGATGTCCCGGTTCGTCGGCAACGACGAGCCGGGACATCTCGCATTTGTGGCCGTGGCAGGATCACCGGGGTGACCTCTCGCCGTGACCTCCTCCGCCTGGCCGTCGGTGGCGGGTTGACCCTCGCGGGGCTCACCGCGTGCGGCCCGGGAGGGGGGTCGACGACGACGACGACGACGACACCGGCTCCGACGGCGAGCGACCCGCTGGCTCCCCCCAGTCCGATCCGTACCCCCACACCGGACGCTCCGCCACGCCGCCTCATCGCGCTCTCCTCGGCCGACCTCGACGTCCTGCACGCCCTCGACCGTGAGCCCACCGCCGCGTGGGCCGTCGACGGGACGGGCCCGCGACCGTGGCGCGACCACCCGGCACCGCCGTCGCCGGAGTGGGACGGCCCCGGACTGCCGAGCCTGCGGTCGCTGCTGCCGTTCGGGGTGGACGCGTTCGTCCTGGTCGCGGCCGACGTCACCGGGCCCGAGCTCCGTGGGTACGAGCAGCTCGCCACGGTGATCGTCGACCCGCAGGGGAGACCCGGGTGGCGGGACCACCTCGATCTCGTGGCCGGGGCCGTCGACCGCGATCCCACCCCGGCAGCCGAGACGGCCAAGAAGGCGCTCGAGGAGTGGTCGGAGGGGCAGCGTCGCCTCGGGGTGGACGCCCTCGTCGTCGTCATCGGCACCGGCGCGCGGCCCGACACCCCCGTCGCCACCCTCGCGGCGACGTCGCCACTCGGCGCCGAGATCCGTGCGCTGGGCTTCGACGTGGACTCGCGCCCCGACCCCGTTCCGTACCGGGACCTCCGGCGGCCGGGCCTGCAGGTGGTGCGGGTGGACCCGCGCGACGACGATCTCGTGGCCGCGGCGCGCCAACCAAGCGTGGCCAGCCTGCCATGGGCGCTCGAGCGGCTCACCCGCGGCCGGCGGCCCGCGTAGGGCCGGCGCGGCGGCGTCCCTGTCGACTAGAGCCGTTTGTGGATCGCATCGGCGGCGGCGAGCAGATCGGCCGCCCACTTCACGCCGGGGCGGCGACCGATGCGGTCGACCGGGCCCGACACGGAGATCGCGGCGACCACCGTGCCGGCGGCATCCCGGATTGGCGCGGAGATCGAGGCCACGCCCGCCTCCCGCTCGGCGACCGACTGCGCCCAGCCGCGCCGCCGGACGTCGGCGAGCTGGCGCTCGGTGTACGTGGCGTCGGCGAGCAGGGTGCGCTGGGTGGCGGGGTCGGCCCACGCCGCCAACACCTTCGCGCCCGAGCCCCGTGTCATGGGCAGGATCGCCCCGACGGGCACCGTGTCCCGCAGTCCCGTCGGTGGTTCCGCGGAGGCCACACAGATCCGGCGGTCACCGTCGCGCCGGTACACCTGCACGCTCTCCTCGGTCACCTCGCGCAGGCGGGGCAGCACGGAGGACGCGGCCTCGGCCAGGGAGTCCGACACGTGCGCGGCGAGCTTGGCCAGACCGGGCCCCAGGCTCCACACCCCGGCGTCGTCACGGGAGAGGAGTTGGTGGATCTCGAGCCCCACCGCGAGCCGGTGGGCGGTCGCGCGAGGCAGGCCCGTCCGCTCGCAGAGGTCGGCCAGGACGCACGGTTGCTCGGCCACGGCGTGGAGCACCGTCATCGCTTTGTCGAGGACCCCGATCCCGCTATACTGTCTCACAGTTCGACTATATCGTCCTACATGGTGAGAATCCATCGGATCCCATCAGGACGTGGAGTGGAGGCGTGATGAACGAGACCGTGTCCGGCGGCGCGCGACCGCGGACCCTGGCCGAGAAGGTCTGGGACGACCACGTGGTGGTCGAGGGCGAGGGCGAGGGCGGGTCCCGGGGGCCCGACCTGCTGTTCATCGATCTCCACCTCGTCCACGAGGTCACCAGCCCTCAGGCCTTCGACGGTCTCCGCCTGGCCGGACGCCGGCTCCGCCGCCCGGACCTGACCCTGGCGACCGAGGACCACAACGTCCCGACCGACATCGTCGGCGGCGCGGTCAACCTCATCGCCGACCAGACCTCGCGGATCCAGATCGAGACGCTGCGTTCCAACTGCGAGGAGTTCGGTGTCCGGCTGTACCCGATGGGCGACCTCGAGCAGGGGATCGTCCACGTCGTGGGTCCGCAACTCGGCCTGACCCAGCCGGGCATGACCGTGGTATGCGGTGACTCGCACACCTCGACGCACGGGGCGTTCGGTTCCATCGCGATGGGCATCGGCACCTCCGAGGTCGAGCACGTCATGGCCACCCAGACGCTGGCCCTGCGCCCGTTCAAGACCATGGCCGTCACCGTCACCGGCGAGCTGCAGCCCGGCGTCACCGCCAAGGACCTCATCCTGGCCGTCATCGCCCAGATCGGCACCGGCGGCGGGCAGGGCTACATCATCGAGTACCGCGGCGAGGCCATCGAGAAGCTGTCGATGGAGGCGCGGATGACCATCTGCAACATGAGCATCGAGGCCGGTGCCAGGGCCGGCATGGTCGCCCCGGACCAGATCACCTACGACTACCTGCGCGGTCGCCCGCACGCGCCCGCGGGTGACGAGTGGGACGAGGCCGTGCGGTACTGGGACGGGCTCCGGACCGACGAGGACGCGGTGTTCGACACCGAGGTCGTCATCGACGGTGCCGCCCTCACCCCCTTCGTCACGTGGGGCACCAACCCCGGCCAGGGCGTGCCCCTGGGTGCGGCCGTCCCCGACCCCGAGTCGTTCACGGACGAGAGCGCGCGCATCGCCGCCGAGAGCGCACTGGAGTACATGGACCTCGAGGCCGGCACCCCCATGCGGGACGTGCCGGTGGACGTCGTGTTCGTCGGCTCGTGCACCAACGGTCGCATCGAGGACCTGCGCGCCGTCGCCGAGGTCGTCGACGGTCACACGGTGGCCGACGGGGTCCGGATGCTCATCGTGCCCGGCTCCATGCGCGTGCGCGAACAGGCCGAGGCGGAGGGGCTGGACAAGGTCTTCACCGCCTTCGGCGCCGAATGGCGCCAACCCGGCTGTTCGATGTGCCTGGGCATGAACCCGGACTCGTTGCTGCCGGGCCAGCGGTGCGCGTCCACATCGAACCGCAATTTCGAGGGCCGCCAGGGCAAGGGGGCCCGCACCCATCTGGTCAGTCCGTCGGTCGCCGCGGCCACCGCGGTGCTCGGACACTTCGCCTCACCCGTCGACCTCGAGCCCGCGAAGGGGGCCTGACACCTCATGGAGCCGATCACCACCCACACCGGCATCGGCGCCCCGCTGCGCCGCTCCAACGTGGACACCGACCAGATCATCCCGGCCGAGTACCTCAAGCGCGTCACGCGCACCGGCTTCGAGGACGGACTCTTCTCCTCCTGGCGGGGAGGCGAGCCCGACTTCGTCCTCAACCGGGCGCCCTACGACCGCGCCTCCGTCCTGGTCGCCGGACCGGACTTCGGAACCGGGTCCTCGCGCGAGCACGCAGTGTGGGCCCTGATGGATTTCGGGTTCCGTGTGGTCATCTCCTCGCGGTTCGCCGACATCTTCCGCGGTAACTCGGGGAAGTCCGGTCTCGTGGCCGCCCAGGTCGAGCAGGAGAACGTCGAACTCCTGTGGAAGGTCATGGACGAGCGACCGGGTATCGAGCTGACCGTCGACCTGGGGTCGCGCACCGTCACGGCCGGTGACGTCACGGTACCGTTCGACATCGACGACAACACCCGGTGGCGTCTCATGGAGGGGCTCGACGACATCGGCCTCACGCTGCGCGAAGCCCACCGGATCGAGGAGTTCGAGAGTCGGCGGCCCGCGTTCAAGCCGGTCACGACCCCGCGCTGATCGTGGGATAAGAAGTCGTTTCGGAGCAACCTCCGAAACACCCCCGTGTGGCGAAACCATGTGAGTATGCTTATGTCTAGTTCGGCGCGGACAGGTACCGCGCCCGCATACCTCACCCGAAGGGGGATCCCCACGTGAACAAAGCCGACCTGATCGCCGAACTGGCGGACCGGATGGGCGGAGATCACCAACTCGCCACCGAGGCCCTGGAGAACACTCTCGACATCATCGTCCGGACCGTCGCGTCCGGGGAATCCATCACCATCATGGGTTTCGGCATCTTCGAGAAGAAGTCCCGTGCGGCCCGGGTCGCCCGTAACCCCCATACCGGCGAGTCGATCCCGGTACCGCCGACCCACTCACCGGTGTTCCGGCCGGGCCAGTACTTCAAGTCCGTCATCCAGGGCACCGAGTCGCTCCCCGAGGACCGGCTCGCCGCGAAGCGCTCCAGCTCCCACCAGTCGTTCGGGGGCCTGCGCAAGAATGGTGTGAACCACCGCGAGAAGGTCAGCTGACCGACCGGCCCGCTACCGCAGCTCAGAACAGCGGTAGCGGGCTGGGGTAGTAGTCGGCGTAGGTCGGCCGCGTGCCGTCGAACCCCAGGGCCCACACGCCGGCCTTCTTGGTGGCGGCCTCGCCGACGTCGATGTCGGTCGAGCCCGCCAGGTCCCGGATCATCCCGGGGATGGCGGTTCCCTGCGAGGACACCACGGCGACGCCGTCGCCCGGGGCGATCGCGGCCAGCCGGGCCACGGCGGCTGCCGGGTCGTCGAGGTACGCCTCGTCGCTCAGCGCCGGTTCGATCGCGATCCCCACCCCGAGCTCGTCCGCCAGTGGCGCGAGTGTCTGTTCGCACCGGACCCTGGGCGCGCTGTACAACCGGGTCACGCCGAACGCCCGGAGCATCGGCACGAGCATCTCGGCCTGCGCCCGTCCGGACTTGTCGAGGGGACGCAGGTCGTCGTTCCCGCTCCACTGGCTCCTGCTGCCGGCCTTGGCGTGCCGGACGACGAGCAGGGTCTTTCCCTCGGGCGGGGCCGCGCAGAAGCGGGTGAGGATCTTACGGTCCAACGGGTAGGAGACCAGATCCTTGGCCTGCTCCACCGGGAGCCACCGGATCTCGTCGACCTCCGAGTTCGGCTCGAAGGTCCCCTCGCGGGCCATCGCCGACCAGTACGTGACCTCCTTGCGGGTGTTCTCCTTGAGGGGGTAGCCGGTGGTGCCGATGCGGGACTGCAGGACGGCGGTGAATCCCGTCTCCTCGGCGATCTCCCGGACAGCGGTGACCGGCAACGATTCGCCCGCGTCGACCTTGCCCTTGGGCAGGGACCAGTCGTCGTAGCGCGGGCGGTGGACCACCGCACACAGGCGCGAGTCGCCGTCCGTGAGGTACAGGACCGCACCCGCCGCCGGCACCACCCGGACCGTGGCCTTCTTGCTCATCGGTCCCGGAATCCCGCGTGCAGTGAGGCCGACCGCTCCTGATGGTCGACCGACTCGGCCCAGTCCTCCGGGGCGGGCATACGGGCCCAGCTGGCGTCGTGCCGGAGATGGAAGCTGCGCGTGGCCGGATCGAGGGCCGAGTCGAAGATGCGGTGGATCTGGGCCTTGAGCCGGGGATCGGTGACGGTGACCATCACCTCTACGCGGCGGTCCAGATTGCGGTGCATCATGTCCGCACTGCCGATGAGGGCCTCGTCGGCGCCCCGGAAGTGCAGGATCCGGGAGTGCTCGAGGAAGCGCCCGAGAATCGAGCGGACGTGGATGTTCTCGCTCAGGCCGGGGACGCCCGCCCGGAGGGAACAGATGCCACGGACCACGATGTCGACCGGAACCCCGGCCTGGGATGCGCGGTACAGGGCATCGATGACCTGCTCGTCGACCAGGGCGTTCGCCTTGAGCCGGATACCGGCCTCGCGTCCCTCGGCGGCCAGCTCGATCTCGCGGTCGATCCGCTCGACGATCCCCGACCGGATGCCCTCCGGCGCCACGAGGAGGCGGCGGTACTTGCTCACGTTGGAGAACCCGGTCAGGTGGTTGAACAGATCCGTCAGGTCCGACACGACGTCCTCGTCGGCGGTGAACAGGCCGACGTCCTCGTACAGGCGCGCCGTCTTGGGGTTGTAGTTGCCGGTACCGATGTGTGCGTAGCGCTGGAGCCGGTCGCCCTCCTTGCGCACCACGAGGCAGGTCTTGCAGTGGGTCTTCAGGCCCAGGAGGCCGTACACGACGTGGACTCCGGCCTGCTCGAGTTCGCGGGCCCACCGGATGTTGTTCTGCTCGTCGAAACGGGCCTTGATCTCCACCAGCGCGACGACCTGTTTGCCGGCCGCGGCGGCATCGACCAGCGCGTTGACGATGGGGGAGTCGCCGGAGGTCCGGTACAGGGTCTGTTTGATCGCCAGGACGTCGTCGTCGGCAGCGGCCTGCTCGATGAACCGCTGGACCGTGGTGGCGAACGACTCGTAGGGGTGCTCGACGAGGACGTCGCCCTCCTGGAGGGAGGCGAAGATGTTGCGGGCCGTCTCCCTCTCACCGAACGCCGGGGGAGTGGCCGGCACCATGGGCGGGTCCTTGAGATCCGGCAGGTCCAGCCCGTGGATCTGCCAGAGCCCCGTGAGGTCCAGCAGGCCCGAGAACCGGATGACGTCGGCCGAGTCCACGTCGAGCTCACGCTGCAGGATGCGGAGCATCCGCGGGGTGGTGTCCTCCGCGATCTCCAGCCGCACGGCCGATCCGAAGCGCCGGCGGGCGAGTTCGCGCTCGAGTGCCTGCAGCAGGTCCTCGTCGCGGTCCTCCTCGACCTCCATGTCCGCGTTGCGGGTCACCCGGAACACGTGGTGCTCGACGACCTCCATGCCCTGGAACAGATCCTGGAGGTGCGCGGCGATGATGTCCTCGGCGGGGACGAACGCGTACTCGTCCGGGCCGCCGCGGTCGACCCGGACGAAGCGCGGGACGTTGTGCGGGATCTTCACCCGGGCGAAGTGCTCCTGGCCCGAGTCCAGGTCGCGGATGATCACCGCGAGGTTCAGGCTCAGCCCGGAGATGTACGGGAACGGGTGGGCGGGATCCACAGCGAGGGGCGTGAGGACGGGGAAGATCGAGTTACGGAACAGCTCCGCGAGGGTGAAACGTTCCTCGGCCGTGAGGTCGGCCCAGGGCAGGATCCGGATCCCGTGCTCCTCCAGCGCCGGGCGGATCTCGTCCTCGAACAAGCGGGTCTGTTCGTCGCACAGTTCCCGCGTCCGTCGGCTGATGCGGCCCAGCTGTTCGGCGGGGGTCTGGCCGTCCGCGGAGCGTACGGACAGTCCCGTCTTGTCGCGGCGCTGGAGACCGGCCACGCGGACCATGTAGAACTCGTCGAGGTTCGAGGCGAAGATCGCGAGGAACTTGGCTCTCTCCAGCAGCGGGAGGTCCTTCTCCCCGGCGAGTGCGAGGACCCGGGCGTTGAAGTCGAGCCAGCTCAGTTCGCGGTTGAGGTAGCGGTCGCGGGGCCGGGGCAATCCCTGGAGGGCGGTCGGTTCGGCGGTCACGGGACCATTGTGGCCGATACCCCGGTCGCGTGGGCGAGGAGGCGGACGGAGGGGTCACGGAGGGCCCCGGCGGTGGCGGGACCGACGGACCGCCCCGGCAACCTCGCGAGATCCTCCGGGACGTCGACATCCCGGGCGGCGGCGGCCAGATCGCCCACCGCCGCGATCTGTACCGCGCCGCCCTCGTCGCGGTACCGGGCGGCCGAATCGACACCGAACCGGCAGACACGGGGAGCGGGCGCGCCCGTCCAGAACGCCATCGTGGTCCCGGCTCCGCGGTGGTCCGTGACCGTGGCGTGCGGGTGCCGGCCGGCGATGTCCAGGATCCGCGCGAGGTGCTCGGGTCGCAGTTCCGGGAGATCCGCCGCGACCACTCCGACCGGACCCGGGACGTCGGCGAGTGCGTTGTCCAGGGCGAAATTGAGGGGGTCACCGTGGCGGGGGTCCGTACGGGCGGGTTCGTCGACGAACTCCGCCCCCGCCCCCGAGGCCAGTTCCTCCACACGGGGGTCGGCGGAGACGACGCGAACGCGGGCGACTCCCGGGGTCTCCCGGCAGGCGGCCAGGACGTCCACGGCCATCGCCACCACGAGAGCCCTCCTGCCGTCCGCGGTGAGTGCGGGCACCAACCGGCTCTTGGCGCGCTCGAGCGCCTTGACGGGGACGACGATCGTCCACCCGTCAGCCGTCGACCCGCCGTGCCCCGCTGTGCTCATCGCCCGCCATCCTGCCAGCCGGGCCTCACGAGCGTCCTCCGCCGGGTAGCGTTTGACCACGATCCGCCTGAGGGTGGCGGTCGGGAGCAGGTCGACGGTCGGGAGGCGATGATGGCGCGGATCGCGGTGATGGGTGCGGGGTCCTGGGGGACTGCGGTCGGCAAGGTTCTCGCCGACGCCGGATCCGAGGTCGTGATGTGGGCCCGTCGGGACGAGGTGGCAGCCGGGATCAACGACGCGCACTGCAACTCCAAATACCTCCCCGGCATCGTGCTGCCGGCGACGGTCACCGCGTCGACCGACCCGGCGCGGGTCCTGGCCGGCGCCGAGGAGGTCGTGCTGGCGGTCCCGTCCCAGAGTCTGCGGGGCAACCTCGAGCACTGGGTCGACCACCTCGAGCCGGAGGCCGGGGTGATCTCGCTGGCCAAGGGCATCGAGACAGGGACCCTGATGCGCATCAGCGAGGTCGTCGCGGAGGTCACCGGGCTCGACGATCGCCGGATCGCCGCGCTGTCCGGCCCCAACCTCGCGAGGGAGATCGCGGAGGGGCAGCCCGCGGCGACCGTGATCGCCTGCACGGACGACGAGCGCGCGGCCCGGCTCCAGGACGCCTTCTCCACGCCCTACTTCCGCCCGTACACCAACACCGACGTCGTGGGCTGCGAGATCGGTGGCGCCACCAAGAACGTCATCGCCCTCGTGTGCGGCATCGCCACCGGGATGGGGCTGGGCGACAACACCATGGCCACCCTCGTCACCCGAGGGCTGGCCGAGACCACCAGGCTCGGCGTGGCGCTGGGCGCCAACCAGATGACCTTCGCGGGGCTGGCGGGCCTCGGGGACCTCGTGGCGACCTGCACCTCGCCCCTGTCCCGCAACCGGACCTTCGGCGAGCGTCTGGGCAGGGGAGAGACCCTGGAACAGGCCCAGCAGGCCACCAACGGTCAGGTCGCCGAGGGGGTCAAGTCGTGCACGTCGATCCGCGAGCTGTCCCGTAGGGTCGGGGTGGAGATGCCGCTGACGGAGGCGATCCACGAGATCTGTCACGAGGGGGGCGACGCCGTCGAGGTGGCGGTGCGCCTCATGAGGCGGAGCACCAAGCCCGAGTAGCCTCGGCCCGGTGAATCGCATCACCGTTGCCGTCCTCTACGGCGGTCGCAGCTCGGAGCACTCAGTGAGCTGCGTCTCCGCCGGCGCCGTCATGTCGCACCTCGACCCCGCGATCTATGAGGTCATCCCCGTCGGGATCACCGAATCCGGGACGTGGACGCTCGGCCCGGAGGACGTGTCCGACCTGCGGATCGTCGATCGCAGCATGCCGGTCGTCGACCCGCACCGCCCCGGGGTCGCACTGGGGCTGTCCACCGACGACCGCGGGGTGCTGCGGTTCTCGGGCGGTGACCGGGCCGGGGAGGAACTCGCTCGGGTGGACGTCGTCTTCCCCGTCATGCACGGCACCCACGCGGAGGACGGGACCGTCCAGGGGTTGCTCGAACTCTCGGGCATCCCCTATGTCGGCCCGGGCGTGTTCGCCAGTGCCGCCGGCATGGACAAGGAGTTCACCAAGGTCGTCCTCGGCGCAGCGGGCCTGCCGATCGGTCAGCAGGTCGTGCTCCGGCCGGGCACCGCGACGCTCCCGGCGCCGGACCTCGACCGCTTGGGGCTTCCCTTGTTCGTCAAGCCGGCCCGCGGCGGCTCGTCCATCGGCATCACCAAGGTGTCGCGGGCGGAGGAACTCGATGCGGCGATCACCGAGGCGCGACGCTTCGACCCGAAGGTGATCGTCGAGGCCGCGATAGTCGGACGCGAGGTCGAGTGCGGGGTCCTCGAGTACCCCGATGGCCGGGTGGAGGCGAGTCTGCCCGCCGAACTGCACATCCCCGGCGAGCCCACCGGCGGGGAGGGTGGGACCGAGGGTGACGCCTTTTACGATTTCGACACCAAGTACCTCGACGACGTGACCACCTTCGACCTGCCCGCCGATCTGTCGGACGAGGAGACCGGGCGACTGCGCGCACTGGCGGTGGAGGCGTTCCACGCGTTGGAAGCCCGGGGGCTGAGTCGGGTGGACTTCTTCGTCACCGCCGACGGGCCGGTGATCAACGAGGTCAACACCATTCCCGGGTTCACCCCGATCTCCATGTACCCGCAGATGTGGGCGGCGACGGGCGTCGACTACCCGACCCTGCTCGACACCCTGGTGCGGACCGCACTCGCCCGCGGCTGAGACGGCCGCACCCCGGCCCCGTCGGCCGGGTCAACCGATCGGTGCGGGGTCCGGCTCGACGGCCTCGAGGCTCGCGGTGAGCGCGTCGGAGAGATCCTGGATCGGGCCGGTTCCACTGCCGTCGGGCAGTGTCACCGCGACGAACTGCGGACGGTCGACGGCGACCCAGGTCGACGCGGTGACCGCCGGGTCCGGATCGGGCTCGTTGAACCACTGGACGCCGTTGACCTCCTGCAGGCCCACCCCCACCGTGAAGGTCGGCGGAGCCGGCAGTCCGCAGCGGACGATCACCGGTTCGGCATCGGGCATCCGGTATGCCGCCGTCCCCTCCGGCGCCGGTTCGGCCAGAGCGACGCGGCCGGCCTCCCCGAGGGACTCCGGGAGCGACTCGATCAATGCGGCGCACTCGTCAGACCCGGCTCCGGGCGAGGGGATGGGCACCGCGGCCACCGGCTCGCTCGCGGCCGCCTCCGTGGCCTCCTCACCCACCGAGCGGAACAGCACCAACACGACGGCGAGCATGACCAGCGGGACGACCACCGCGAGGACCACCACGATGGTCGACACGGGGACCGCCCGCGCACCCGGGGTACCGGTGTCCCGCGGGCCGGCGTCATACCGCCCGGCCGGGTCCGAATCCGTCGAAGCCACGTCGTGTCGTCCTTCCTCCCACGATCGGCCGCCGACTCAGGCGGCCGCTAACCTGACGGCAACGCTACAGACCCCCGCCGGTGTGCCCGGCGACGAGACACCACGGGAAGCAGAGGTGGCCGCCGTGTCCGACCGCGCCCTCACCGTCGCCGAGGCGGGCGAGGCCGCGGTGCTCGCCGTCCTGAGCGGCGCGGCCGGGCACGCCGTGGACGACCCGGTCGGCAACGGCGACGACGCCGCGGTCCTGGGACCCGCCGCCGCCACCGTGGTCACCACCGACATGCTCGTCGAGGGCACCCACTTCCGTCTCGACCTCACCGGCTGGGGCGACGTGGGCAGGCGCGCGGTGGCGCAGAACGTCTCCGACGTCCTGGCGATGGGGGCCGAGTGCACACGTGTCCTGGTCGCCCTCGCCGTACCGGCCGCGACGACGATGGGGCAGATCGCGGACCTTGCGGAGGGTGTTCACGGGGAGGCCGCGCGATCCGGCGCCGTCGTGGTCGGCGGGGATCTCACCAGAGCGGACCTCGTCGTCGTCGGCGTGACGGCGATCGGCACCCTCCCGGACGGCGCCCGCCCCCTGCGGATCGACGGGGCGGAGCCCGGCGACACGGTCGCGCTCACCGGCGCGCCCGGACGCTCGGCCGCCGGGCTGGCGCTGCTCCTGGCCGGGCACGCCGACGGCCCGCTCCAGCGGTCGCACCGGGTACCCGTACCGCCGATCGGCTCCGGCACCGCCGCCCGGCTCGCAGGCGCGCGGGCTCTCACCGACGTCAGCGACGGGCTGCTGCGCGACCTGTCGGGGCTCGCGCGGGCATCGGGCGTCGCGGCCGACCTCGTCACCGACGCGCTGCCCGTCGACCCGGTCCTGGCCGAGGCCGCGGGAACACTGGGCGTCGCGGACCCCGGGCGTCAGGTGCTGGACTGGGTCCTCGACGGTGGCGAGGACCACGGACTGCTCGGGACGTTCCCACCCGGGGCGGTGATCCCGCCCGGGTTCACGGCGATCGGCACCGTCCGGTCGGGAGAACCCGGCCTGGTCACCCTCGACGGTGAGCCCCGCACGCCGGGAGGCTGGGACTCCGCCCGCGGCGCGAACTAGGGTGATCCGCATGGCTGTCTACGCACTGGGAGACCTCGAACCCGACATCGCACCCGACGCCTGGGTGCACCCCGATGCGGTGGTCATCGGCCGGGTGACACTCGGCGCCGGCGCCTCGGTGTGGCCCACCGCCGTCCTGCGCGGCGACTACGGGCGCATCGAGATCGGCGCGATGAGCAATATCCAGGACGGCACGATCGTCCACTGCACGGCCACCGAACCGACGATCATCGGTGAACATTGCGTGGTGGGCCACAACGCGCACATCGAGGGGGCCACCATCGGGAACGGCGTCCTCATCTCGTCGGGCTCGATCGTGCTCAACGGTTCCGTGATCGGGGACGGGGCGGTCGTGGCCGCCGGCTGCCTGGTCCCGCCCCGGTTCGACCTCCCCGCCCGACGCATGGCGATGGGGACGCCGGCGAAGATCCGCGAGGGCGTCGAGGTGGACCCCGCGATGCTCGAGGGCAACACACAGATGTACCACGACAACGCCATGCGCTACCGCGCCGACCTGCGTCGGCTCGACTGACCGGTGGACGACCGACACACCCCGCCCGCACCGTTGTCCGACCTCCTCGACCCCGGCTGGGCACGCGCGCTCGCGCCGGTCGAGGAACGGATCCACCGGATGGGTGATTTCCTCCGCGCAGAGAACGCGGCGGGCCGGGGATACCTCCCCGCCGCCGACCGGGTGCTGCGCGCGTTCACCCAGCCGTTCGACGACGTGCGCGTGCTGATCGTGGGGCAGGACCCGTACCCGACGCCCGGCCACGCGGTCGGACTGAGCTTCGCGGTGAATGGCGACGTGCGTCCGCTCCCGCGAAGCCTGGTCAACATCTATCGCGAGTACACCGACGACCTGGGACTGGCGGCCCCCGGCCACGGCGACCTCGGGGCCTGGAGCCGGGCAGGGGTCCTGTTGCTCAACAGGGTGCTCACCGTCGCGCCCGGGGAGCCCGCCTCCCACCGCCGCAAGGGGTGGGAGGAGGTCACCGGGCGGGCGATCGAGGCCCTGGTCGAGCGGGATCGCCCGATGGTGGCGATCCTGTGGGGGCGCCATGCGCAGTCGCTGGCGCCGATGCTGGGGGACACCCCCGTGATCGCGTCCGCGCACCCCTCGCCGCTCTCGGCGTCGCGCGGGTTCTTCGGCTCACGGCCGTTCAGCCGCGCCGACGAGGAACTGAGGCGACTCGGTGCCGAGCCGATGGACTGGCGACTGCCAAAGGATCCGCTACAGATGTAGCGGACCCGGCCGGTCCACGACGTGGCGTTCCCGGCTCAGCCCCGTCCGAACTCCGGACGGCGTTTGGCGACGAACGCATCCACGCCCTCGATGCCGTCCGGCGAGACGGCGAGGCGGGCGATCGACTCGCGCTCGGCGTCGAGTTGATCCGACAGCGTGGCGTTCTCGGAGGCACGCAGGAGCGCCTTCGCGGCGGCGTGGGATTCGCGCGGTCCGGCCGCGAGACGCACAGCCAGAGACCGGGCGGCCTCCCGGACGTCGCC
This sequence comes from Dietzia sp. IN118, assembly GCF_032905965.1. NCBI lineage: Bacteria > Bacillati > Actinomycetota > Actinomycetes > Mycobacteriales > Dietziaceae > Dietzia > Dietzia sp. IN118. The sequence continues at coordinate 1,478,906 of NZ_JAUMSR010000001.1, forward strand.
GTCGACGAAGGTCGTGAGCACGCCCAACTGGAAGGCGCGCTCACCGTCCATCGGCTCGTTGCCGAGGATGAACGCCCGCGCCGCGGGCTGACCGACCGCGCGCGGCAGGCGCCACGACATCCCTCCGTCCGGCGACAGCCCGATGCCCGGGTAGGCCGCGAGCAGTCGGGTGTCGGGCCCGCCGACCGAGAAGTCCGCGGCCATGGCCAGCGAGGCGCCGGCGCCGGCCGCCCACCCCGCGACCGCGGCGACCACGGGCACGGTCACCTCGTCGAGCATCCGGACGACCCCGTGCAGCCGGTCCGCGAGCTCCCGCACGTGCTCCGAACGGTCCTCGGCCGCGGCGAAGCCCGGGACGTTGCCGCCGTTGCAGAAATTCTTGCCCAGGCCCACCAGCAGGACCGACCCGGCGTCGATCTCGCCGTCGAGGAGCGCACGGAGGGCGATGGCCGCCTGGTCGACCGCGTCGGAATCGAGTGAGTTGCCCTTGCCCTCCAGCGAGACCGGGAGCGTGAGTACCCCGTCGGTGAGAGTGACGAGGGGGGTGGCGGTGAGGTCTGCGGTCATCGTGGTGCTCCCGGGTCGTGTCGGCCGTCTCGGCTAGTCGGACGGCTGTCGAGTGCAGAGGGTACTAGGCTTGGCCGGGCCGACAGGGAAGATGGCCGCAGGGGTGGGCGCGCGGTGAGGAGGGGTGATGACGCAGGAGTCGACACGTGTCGAGGAACGTCCGTCGACCCTCGACGCGCACGGGCTGCTCACGTGGGCCCGGCGGTGCGTCGAGCAGCTCGCCGCCCGCCGCGAGGAGATCAACGCCCTCAACGTCTTCCCGGTCCCCGACGCCGACACCGGAACGAACCTGCTCTACACCATGCGGGCGGCCGTGGACCGGGCCGAGGGCGAGGACGCGTGGATCTCCGAGGGCGGGGGCACCGCCGGCGCCCGCGAGATCGCCGTCGCGCTGGGCCACGGGGCCGTGCACGGTGCGCGGGGGAACTCCGGCGTGATTTTATCGCAGGTGTTGCGGGCGGTCGGCGAGGCGGCGACCTTCACCGTGGTCGACGCCTCCACCTACCGGCGCGCACTGCGGACCGCGGTGACCCTCGTGGACCACGCGTTGAGCGAGCCGGTCGAGGGGACCATCGTCACGGTTCTGCGGGAGGCCGCGACCGCGGCCGGACGGTCCTCCGCCTCCTCGTTGGTCGAGGTGGCCCGCGTGGCCGCCGACGCCGGCGCCGAGGCGCTCGACAGGACCACGTCACAACTGCCCGCGCTGAGCAGGGCCGGCGTCGTCGACGCCGGCGGGCGTGGGCTGCTCGTCCTGCTGGACGCCATGGTCGAGATCCTGGCGGGTCAGACCCCCGAACGGCCGGACTACTTCATCCCGAAGGACGGCGCAGAGGCGTCGTCAACGCCCGGGCACGATACGGACGAACCGCACGAGGACGCCGGGACCCGCTACGAGGTGATGTATTCCCTCACCCACTCCGACGACGCGCGCGCCGACGAGCTGCGGACCGCACTCCGGATGGTGGGAGACAGCGTGGGTGTCGTCGGCGACGGTGGCTCCGGAGCCAACGCCAGGTGGGCGGTGCACGTCCACACCGACGACATCGGCGCCGCGATCGAGGCGGCCCTGTCGCTCGGGCGGGTCACCGAGATCCGGGTGACCGACATGCTCGACCCCGCGGGCGATCGACCCGGGCAGCACCGGGCCCACGACGCCGGGGACCCGCACGGTTCGGACCAGCGAACCGGCGACCCCGGGCTGCGCAAGGTCATCGCCATCGTGCCGGAGGGGCCTCTGGCCGACCTGTTCTCCGAGGCCGGGGCGGAGACCGTCGACCCCGGGGACGACGGGGAGGGCGTGATCGACGCGGTGCTCGCCGTCGACGCCGACGAGCTCCTCGTCCTCCCCAACGGCGAACTGTCCCGCGACCAGATCGGCGCGATCGACGCCGCGCTGCGCGACGGCGAGGGTCACGCACTGATCCTGCCGACCGGATCCGTGGTCCAGGGCCTGGCCGCCCTGGCGGTGCACGACCCCACGACCACCCTGTCGCTGGACGGGTTCTCCATGGCCGACGCCGCGGCCGGGACCCGGCACGCCCACCTGATCCGGGCGGAGCAGGACGCGCTGACCCTGGTGGGTCGGTGCACCGCCGGCGACCTGCTCGGCGTGGTGGGGCACGACGTCGCACTGATCGAGTCCGACGCGGTCGACGCGGTGTGTGCGCTCGTCGACCGGGTGCTGTCCTCCGGAGGCGAACTCGTCACCGTACTGTTCGGTGACGCCTACGACGAGGCGGCGACCGAGTCGGCGCTGTCCCGCGTGCGGTCTTCCCACCCCGACATCGAGGTGGTCGGGTACGCCGCCGGCCCCGGGCGGGCCGTGGCCCAAGTCGGCGTCGAATGACCTCTCTGGCCACCACGGACACCCCGCTCGCCGAGGTCCTCGACCCCGGGCTGGCGGAGCGCATCACCGCCGCGTTCGGGCACCGCAGCGTCGGCGACCTGTTGCACACTCTGCCGCGCCGCTACCGGCAGCACGGGCAGCGCTACGACAAGCGGGAACTGGTCGACGGCGAGCGGGTCACGGTGATCGGCAAGGTCACCACCGCGCAGAACCGCACCTACCAGACCAAGCAGCGGCAGACGCGGGAGATGCTCACGCTGACGGTGGAGGACGGCGACACCACGTTCCGGGTCGTGTTCTTCGCCGGGCGCAAGATCAAGTTCATGCTCCCGGTGGGGACGCTGGCGATGTTCGACGGCACCGTTTCCCGCTTCCGCCGGTCACTGGACCTCAAGCATCCCGAGTTCCTCGTCCTGCGTCCGGTGACCGGCCCCGGCGGCCAGCTCAAGGGGTCCGGCGACCTCGCGGCGCTGGCCCGCCTGGCCGCGGAGATCGACGCCGAGGGCGGACCGAGCCTGTTCGACCGGCCACTGCTGCCCGTGTACGCGGCCAAGGAGGGGGTCACCTCCTGGGACCTGCTCGGCGCGGTGGTCACCACCCTGCGGGCGTTGGTGCCGGTGGTCGACCCGCTCGACGACACGGTCCGGTCGGTGGCGGGCCTCATGGACCTCGACGAGGCACTGCGTAAGGCCCACCTACCCGAGAACTCCCGGGACAAGGATCGGGCCGGGTACCGGCTGCGCTTCGACGAGGCACTCGCGCTGCAGTTGCTGCTCGGCGCCAGGCGCCGGTTCGTCGCGCGGGACCCGGCGCCGGCCAGCCCGGTGCGCGGGGACGGGCTCTGCGCGGCCATGGAGGCCCGGATGCCGTTCGAGCTCACCGGCGGACAGGCGTCGGTACTGGAGGAGATCTCGGCGGACCTGACCCGTGACGAGCCCATGAACCGGCTCCTGCAGGGCGAGGTCGGCTCGGGCAAGACCGTGGTGGCGTTGTTGGCGATGCTCCAGGTGGTCGACGCCGGGCGGCAGTGCGTGATGCTGGCCCCCACCGAGGTCCTGGCGGTCCAGCACCACCGTTCACTGACTGCGATGCTCGGCGATCTCGGTGAGCGCGGCAGGTTGGGAGCGGCCGAGCAGGCCACCCGCGTGGTGTTGCTCACCGGGTCGATGTCCACGGCCCAGCGGCGCGCGGCCCTGCTCGACATCGTCACCGGGGAGGCCGGGATCATCGTGGGGACCCACGCGTTGATCCAGGACACGGTGGACTTCTTCGACCTCGGCCTGGTGGTGGTCGACGAGCAGCACCGCTTCGGCGTTCGGCAACGCGACCGACTGCGCGCCAAGGGGCGCGAGGGACTGGTTCCCCACCTGTTGGTGATGACCGCGACCCCGATCCCGCGGACCATCGCCATGACCGTGTTCGGGGACCTGGAGGTGTCCGAGCTCCAGGAGCTCCCCGGGGGGCGTCGCCCCATCTCCACCTCCGTCGTCCCGGCGAGGGAGAAGCCGCGGTGGCTCCAGCGGACCTGGGAGCGGGTGCGCGAGGAGGTGGAGGCCGGCCACCGTGCGTACGTGGTGTGCGCGCGGATCGACGCCGACGACCCCGAGAAGGGCGGCGGCGCCGACAAGGGGGGCGCCGACAAGGGGGGCGACGACGACAACGGCAGCGACCGACCGCCGTTGGCCGCTGCCGTGGACCTGCACGAGCACCTCTCCACCGGGCCCCTGGCGGGACTGAGGATCGGACTCATGCACGGCCGACTCCCGCCGGAGGAGAAGGACGCCGCCATGGCGGCGTTCGCGGCCGGCGCTCTCGACGTCCTCGTCTCCACGACTGTGATCGAGGTCGGTGTGGACGTTCCCCAGGCCACCGTCATGGTGGTCATGGACGCCGAGCGCTTCGGCGTGAGTCAGCTGCACCAGTTGCGTGGCCGCGTCGGTCGGGGCGGACTGCCCGGCCTGTGCCTGCTGGTGACCAACTCCCGCACCGGGGGTCGCTCGATGGAGCGGCTCGATGCCGTGGCGGCCACGACGGACGGCTTCGTGCTGGCGCAGTTGGACCTGGTGCAGCGCCGCGAGGGCGATGTCCTCGGGGACGCCCAGTCGGGTGCCCTCTCGGCGTTGCGGTTGCTGTCGGTGGTGGACGACGGTGAGGTGATCGAGATCGCCCGGCGCCACGCCGAACAGATCCTGGAGTCCGACCCGGGGCTGCACGCCCACCCGGCGCTCGCGGAGCGGGTCCGCCGCCTGGCCGGTTCCGAGGAATCCGACTACCTGTTCAGATACTGACCCACGACCACAGGGAAGACATGACCCGCATCATCTCCGGCCGCCTACGCGGGCTGACGATCACCGTGCCGCCGGCCGGCACCAGGCCCACCACGGACCGTGTCCGCGAGGCGCTCTACAGTGCCATCGGAAGTCGGGTCGACCTGGACGGCGCCGCCGCTCTCGACCTGTTCGCGGGCTCCGGCGCACTCGGGCTCGAGGCTGTCTCCAGGGGAGCCGACGTGGCGTGGTTCGTCGAGGAGAACCAGCGCGCGGTGGCGTGCCTGAAGAAGAACACGGCGGGCGCGTCGTCGTCGTTGTCGTCGTCGTCGTCCTCATCGTCGTCGTCCCCGCTCCGCCTCACCGTGAAGCGCGCGGCGTTACCCGCCGCGGTCCGTGGCCGGTGCCCCCTCGAGGGCGGATTCCACCTCGTCCTGGCCGACCCCCCGTACGAGCGGTCAGCGGAGCTGGACGAACCGGTGCTGGAGGCCCTGCTCGCCGGGGGGTGGCTCGCGGAGGACGCGCTCGTCGTGTGGGAGCGGTCGAAGCGGGACCCGGCCGTGCGGTGGCCGGGCGGGTACGAGGTCGTGTTCGAGCGCACCTACGGCGAGACCGCCGTGGAGATGGCCCGGCGTGTTGATACGGTCGCCCCATGACCACCGTCGTGTGCCCAGGCTCCTTCGATCCGGTGACCCTCGGGCACCTCGACATCATCCGGCGAGCCGCCGCGCTGTTCGACGACGTGATCGTGTGCGTGGTCGCCAACCCCAACAAACAGGGCACCTTCTCGATCGACGAGCGCAAGGCGATGATCGACGAGGTCTGCGTCGACATTCCCGGGGTGCGGGTGGACAGCTTCTACGGACTGCTCGTGGACTACTGCCGCGATCAGGGTGCCACCGCGGTGATCAAGGGCCTGCGCGACTCCACCGACTACGACTACGAGTTGCCGATGGCCCACATGAACCGTTCGATCGCCGAGATCGACACCGTCTTCCTGCCCACCCGGGCCGACCTGGCGTTCGTCTCCTCCTCGCTGTGCCGCGAGGTCACCCGACTCGGCGGCGACGTGTCCCACCTGCTGCCGGAGCCGGTCGCCCGCGCCCTGACGGAGCGCCTGGGCTGACGGGGAGGGGCGGGGCAAGCGGCGTCGGCCCGCCGGACCTACCGGACACACCGCCCACGCACCGACCCGGCGACCTGTGTTGCGGGCACACTGGTGGGGCAAGAGTGACGATCCGGTGAAGGGACGAGCGTGTACCGAGTGTTCCAGGCCCTCGACGAGCTGAACGCGATGATCGAGGACGCCCGCAGTCTGCCCATGACCGCGAACTGCGTGGTGCCCCGGCACGAGTCCCTGCTGTTGCTCGACGACATCCGTGACTCGTTCCCCGGCGAACTCGACGACGCCCAGGACGTGCTGGACCAGCGCGACAGGGTGCTCGCGGAGGCCGATGCCACCGCCCGCGAGACGGTCGCCGCCGCCGACGCCGAGGCGGACCGCACCCTGCGCGAGGCGCGCGAGGACGCGGACGCCATGCTCGCCGACGCCAAGGCCCGCGCCGACCGCATGGTCGCCGAGGCGACCACCCACGCCGACGGGCTGGTGGGCGACGCCCGCGCCGAGTCGGCGGAGCTCCTCGACCGCTCGCGTCGGGACGCCGAGTCCACCACGAGCCGCGCCCGCGCGGAGGCAGACCGGCTCGTCGAACAGGCCAACATCCTCTACGACCGCACGATCACCGAAGCCCGGCAGGAGCAGCAGCGGATGCTGTCCGAGTCCGAGGTCGTCCGCATCGCCGACGAGGAAGCCGCGCGGGTGCGAGACGCCGCGCACGCCGAGAGCGAGCGTCGGCGCGAGGAATGCGACGCCTACATCGACGAGAAGATGGCCCGGTTCGAGGAGTTCCTCGGCACCACCCTCCGCACCGTCAGCCGGGGTCGCGAGGAGCTGCACGGTGTCGCCCCGGTCGGGCGACGGGAGCCCACCGGCCGGCGGGGGGTCCGCGAGGACGAGCGCCCGGGCGACGGGTACGGGGACTACTGACCCCGGCGGGTAGTCTGCTGGGCGTGTCCACCACCTCCCGTACCCCCCGCCACGGCCGGCCCGCCGCCGATTCGCTCGTCCTCGACACCCGCGTCCTCGGACGCGCCCCCGGCTCGATGGTGCCGGTGCAGCGTGCCGCCGTCCTCCCCTCGGCCATCGGCGTGGAGTTCATCCGGATCCCCGAGGGCTCCGAGGTGGACCTCGACCTCATGCTGACCTACGTCGACGAGGGTGTGCTCGTCACCGGCTCGGTCACCGGTCGGGCCGAGGTCGAGTGCGCGCGCTGCCTTGGCGAGTTCTCCGCCCCGGTGGGCGTGGACCTGACCGACATGTACGCGGCCGAGGGCACCGCCGCGGCCGAGGCCGCCGAGCAGGACGAGGTCCGCCTGCTGGACGGCGACCTGCTCGACCTCGAGCCCGCGCTCGTCGACGCGTTCGGTCTGGAGTTCCCCATGTCGCCGACGTGCACCGACTACGGACACGACGAGTGCATCAACCTGGACACCCCCGCTCCCGACGGCGTCTCCGGCGACGCCGAGGGCCGGATCGACCCGCGCTGGGCCGGGTTGGCGGAGAAGTTCGGGTCCACCGGAGCCGGCGACGCCGGTGAGGACCGCGCGTGACGGAGCAGCCGTCGCCCCTGGACTCTGTCCTGGGGGTCGCCCTCCCCGCCGACCTCGCCACCCAGGCTCTGACCCACAGGTCGTACGCCTATGAGCACGGCGGTCTGCCCCACAACGAGAGGTTGGAGTTCCTCGGCGACGCGGTGCTCGAGTTGGTCGTGACGGAGTACCTCTACACGGCGTACCCGGACCGTCCCGAGGGGGACCTCGCCAAGATCCGCGCGAGCCTGGTCAACACCTACGTCCTGGCCGACATCGCGCGCGAGATCGGCCCCGGCGGCCTGGGAGATCACCTGCGGCTCGGCCGCGGTGAGGAACTGACGGGCGGTCGCGACAAGCACTCGATCCTCGCCGACACCCTCGAGGCGGTGTTCGGGTCGGTCTATCTGACCCACGGGCTCGAGACGGCCCGGGGTCTGATCGAACGGATCATCGGCGACCGACTGCAGGTGGTCCCGCATCTGGGGGCGGCCCTCGACTGGAAGACCAGCCTGCAGGAGAAGTGCGCGTCGACGGGCAGGCCCAGGGTGCGGTACGAGATCACCTCCACCGGGCCGGACCACGACAAGACCTTCTCCGCGGTGGTGTTCGTGGGCGACGAGTCCCTGGGCGAGGGGACCGGTCGCACCAAGAAAGAGGCCGAGCAGAAGGCCGCCGAGCAGGCGTGGGCCGCCCTGGACGGGACCACACGCTGACGTGCCCGAGCTACCCGAGGTCGAGGTCGTCCGCAGGGGCCTGGCCGATCACGTCGTCGGTCGTGTGATCACGTCCGTGGAGGTCACCGGCGCCCGCACCGCGCGCCGGCAGCCGGGCGGCGCCCCTGAGATCGTCGCGCGTCTGACCGGCCGCACCGTCAGCGGCGCCCGGCGTCGCGGCAAGTACCTGTGGCTCACCCTGGACTCCGACCACGCGGCGGGAGCGGACTGCCTGCTCGTACACCTGGGGATGAGCGGGCAGATGTTGGTCGCCGAGGGCGGTGCGCCGCCGGTACGCCATCTGCACGCGCGAGCCGAGCTCGACGACGGCAGGGAGCTGCGTTTCGTCGATCAGCGGACGTTCGGCGGGTGGACCGTCGTCCCACTGGCGGAGGCTCTCGACGGCACGGGGGAGCTCCTGCCCGCGCCGGCCGCCCACATCGCGGCGGACCCGTTCGAGCCCGGGTTCGACCCCCTCGTCGCCGCCCGGACGATCCGACGCCGGGACACCGAGATCAAGCGCCTCCTGCTGGATCAGACCGTGGTCTCGGGGATCGGCAACATCTACGCCGACGAGGCCTTGTGGCGCTCCGGTCTCCACGGCCGCCGGCGGTCCGGCGCCGTGACACTCCGCGCCGTGACCGGGGTCCTCGAGCACGCCCGCGAGGTGATGGCGGACGCGCTGGCGGCCGGCGGCACCTCATTCGACGCGCTGTACGTCAACGTCAATGGCGCCTCGGGGTACTTCGATCGCTCCCTCGACGTCTACGGACGGGCGGGCCTGCCGTGCGCGCGGTGTGGGACGGCCGTGGTGCGGGAGGACTTCATGAACCGCGGTTCGCACTTCTGCCCGGTCTGCCAGCCCGCGCCACGCCGGTCCCGCCCGCCACGTCGGTCCCGCGCGCCGCGGCGGGGCTGAGGTGGCCCGCGGACCGGTCGTACGATGACCGCATGACCGAGCAGACCCCGCCCACCCTCACGCAGACGCCCGCGCCGGCCGCCCCGCAGGCGGCGCACCCCGCTCCCGATCTCCGTGTCGAACGCACCGGGACCCGACGCTACGTGGGGACATCTTCCCGGGGAGCCCGGGTCGAGATCGGCTCGGCCGACGTCGAGGGGGTGTTCACCCCGGGGGAGTTGCTCAAGATCGCGCTCGGGGCCTGCACGGCCATGGCCTCCGACTTCACGATCTCCCGCCGGTTGGGTGACGACTACGCCGCGACCGTTCGCGTCTCCGGAGACGCCGACCGCGAGAACGAGCGATACCCGCTGCTGGAGGAGAGCTACGAGCTCGACCTGTCCGGGCTAGACCCGGCGATGGCCGAGCGACTGGTGGCGATGATCCGGCGCTCGGTGGACTCCGCGTGCACGGTTGGCCGGACGCTCACCGCGGGCACCGAGATCGAGCTGGGCTTCGAGACCGGGGGCGGCGAGGCATGAGCGCCCCGGGAGCCGACCGGGTCCGGCTGGTCGCCTGGGTCCACGGCCGCGTCCAGGGCGTGGGCTTCCGTTGGTGGACCCGCAGCCGGGCACTCGAACTGGGGCTGAGCGGGTACGCGGCCAACAAGCCGGACGGGCGCGTCCACGTGGTGGCGGAGGGACCGGAGCCCGCGTGCCGTGACCTGGTGGAACTCCTCCGCGGCGGCGGGACCCCCGGCCACGTGGACCTCGTCGTCGACACCTGGGAGCCGGCCCGGGGCGGACTCCCGGGATTCGTCGAACGCTGACCTAGGATCGACAACCGTGTATCTCAAGTCGCTGACGCTCAAGGGCTTCAAGTCCTTCGCGGCGCCGACGACCCTGAGATTCGAGCCCGGAATCTGCTGCGTGGTGGGGCCCAACGGGTCGGGCAAGTCCAACGTCGTCGACGCCCTGACCTGGGTCATGGGCGAGCACAGTGCCAAATCGCTGCGCGGCGGCAAGATGCAGGACGTCATCTTCGCGGGGACCACGGGAAAGCAGCCGCTCGGCCGCGCCGAGGTCACCCTCACCCTGGACAACTCCGACGGCGTGCTGCCGATCGACTACGCCGAGGTGTCGATCACCCGCCGGATGTTCCGCGACGGCGCCGCGGAGTACGAGATCAACGGCGACCGCGCCCGACTCATGGACGTGCAGGAACTGTTGTCGGACTCAGGGATAGGCCGCGAGATGCACGTGATCGTCGGCCAGGGAAAACTCGCCGAGATCCTCGAGTCCAAGCCGGAGGAGCGCCGGGCGTTCATCGAGGAGGCCGCCGGGATCCTCAAACACCGGCGCCGCAAGGAGAAGGCACAGCGCAAGCTCGCCGGGATGCAGGGCAACCTGGACCGGCTGAACGACCTCACCACCGAACTGCGGCGCCAGCTCAAGCCGCTGGGACGGCAGGCGGAGGTCGCGCGCCGGGCGCAGACCATCCAGGCGGACCTGCGCGACGCCACGTTCCGCCTCGCCGCCGACGACCTGGTCACCCGTCGACGCGAGCTCGCGGATGCCGAGAGTGTCCGCACCCGGTTGGCGGACCAGGTCGCGCAGGCGGTCGACCGCAGGGACGAGCTGGTGCGGGCCGTCGCAGACACCCAGGCCGAGCTCGATCGGCTGACCCCGGACGCCGACGCCGCGCAGCAGCGGTGGTTCGGTCTGTCGACGTTGGCGGAGCGGGCCCGCGCCACCGCCCGGATCGCCGCCGACCGCGCGCGGTCGCTGGCCGCCGAGGTCGCCGTGCACCACGGCACCGACCCGGACGAGCTCGAGCGCCAGGCCGAGCGGGCCGCCGTGCACGAGGAGGAACTCGCCGCCCAGGTCGACGCCGCCGCCGAGAAGGCCCGTCTCGCGACGGAGGCTCTCGGACGGGCCGAGTCGACGCTCGCCGCGCTCGAGGCCGAGCATCTCAAGGCCGTCCGGGCGATCGCGGACCGCCGGGAGGGCGTGGCCAGGCTCGCGGGCAAGGTCGAGACCCTCGCCGCGAGAGTGGAGTCCACCCAGGCGGAGATCGCGCGCGTGGACGCCGAGGCGGAGGTCGCGCGCACCGCCGTGGTCGACGCCGAGGCCGAGTTCGACGCCGTCCACGCCAGGGTGGGGGCGCACGAGCAGAGCGAGCGGACCCTCGACGAACACCTGGGGCGGGCCGAGCGCGCCCACCTGGCGGCACGGGCCCGGCTGGCGGAGTTGCAGGGGATCGAGCGGGAGGCCGACCAGCGGATCGCGCGGCTGGCCGCCCGGATCGAGACTCTCGAGCAGAACAAGGGCGCCGGGGACGGCGCCGAGTGGGTCCTGCGGCACCTCGGGGCCGACGCCGTCGCCGGGACGGTGGGGGAGATGCTCGGCGTCCGCGACGGGTGGGAACGCGCCGTGGGGGTCGCACTCGGGCCGGCCGTCGACGCGGTGGTCGTGGACACCTCCGTGGACCGGCGCCAGGTACTTGCGGCGTTGCGCGAGGCCGACGCGGGCCGGGCCGGTCTCGTGGGCGCCGGGGCGCCGGGTGGCGACTACCGCCTGGAGGTCGACCTGGTCGGCGGGGCACGCTGGGCGCTGGACGTGGTGGACGTCCCGGAGGACCTCGTGGCGGCGGTGACCGCCCTGTTGGTCGATGTGGTCGTGGTCGACGACCTCGCCGCCGCCCACGCCCAGGTCGAAGCGGACCGCCGCGTGCGCGCGGTGACCCGCGACGGGGAGCTGGCTGGCGCTGGGTGGACCGTGGGCGGGTCCGCGTCGGGGCGGACGGGGTTGGAGATCCAGTCGGCGATCGACGCCGCGGTCGTCGAGCGCGACGCCGTTCGGGCCGAGATCGAGACCACCCGCGCCGAGTTGGCCGGCGCCGCGGCCGAGGACACCGAGCGGGCGGACCGGTTCTCCGAGACGCTCGCCGCCATCAGCGAGTCCGACGCCGCGATCGAGGAGATCTACGCGGAGCTCGCCCGTATCGGCACGCGACGGCGTCGCGCCGAGGCCGAGGTGCGGCGCCTGGAGCAGACCCGCCGGATCTCGGTGGACAAGCTCGACGCCGCGCGCGCCGAACACGCCGAGCTGACCGACCGACTCGCCAGGGCCGGGGACGACGACGAGGTCCGGCCACCCGAGGACGACGGGCGCGGTGCCGCGCAGGCCGCGGTGGCCTCGGCCCGGGCCGCGGAACTCGAGGCCAGGCTCGCCCACCGGTCGGCCGAGGAGCGGGCCGCCGGCGTCCGCGGCAAGTCGGCGTCCCTGCGGCGGGCTGCGCAGGCGGAGCGCGAGT
>NZ_JAUMSR010000001.1:1491173-1520195 GCF_032905965.1 Dietzia sp. IN118
CGCAGGCGGAGCGCGAGTCCCGGGCCCGGGCCGCCAGGGCGGCGGCGCAGCGGCGCCGCGGCGCCGAGGTCGCCGGCGTGGTCGACGAACTCAGCGGGCGGCTGCTCGCGCGGCTCGACGAACTCATCACCGCCGCCGGAACCGAGCGGGACCGGCTCTCGGCCGCGCGCGCCGAGGCCACCGCTGGTGTCGCCGCGCTGCGTGGTGATCTCGCGGCCGCCGAGTCCGAGGTGTCGAGGCTCGGCGACGCCGCCCACCGCGACGAGATCGTCCGGGCGCAGCTCGAGGTCAAGGTCTCGGAGCTCGAGGCGGCGGTGCTCGAGCGTCACGGTATCGAACCGCAGGCCCTCGTCGAGGAGTACGGCCCCGACGTGGACCTGCCGCCGTCGGCATTGGAGATGCAGGAGTACGAGGCGGCTCGCGAACGTGGTGAGGACGTGACCCCGCCGCCGCCGATGCCGTTCGTGCGCGCCGAACAGGAGCGTCGTCTCAGGTCGGCGCAGAAGGACCTGGCCACCCTGGGCAAGGTCAACCCGCTGGCGTTGGAGGAGTTCGCGGCGCTGGAGGAGCGCTACGCGTTCCTGTCCACCCAGCTCGACGACGTCAAGAAGGCGCGGTCCGACCTCGAGGGCGTGATCGACGACGTCGACGAGCGCATCGAACAAATTTTCACCGAGGCGTGGGTCGACGTCGAACGCGAGTTCCGTGGTGTCTTCGCAACGCTCTTCCCCGGAGGGGAGGGGCGACTGATCCTCACCGAGCCGGAGGACATGCTCACCACCGGCATCGAGGTGGAGGCGCGACCACCGGGGAAGAAGGTGAAGCGGTTGTCGCTGCTGTCCGGCGGCGAGAAGTCGCTCACCGCGGTCGCCATGCTGGTGGCGATCTTCAAGGCCCGCCCCAGCCCGTTCTACGTCATGGACGAGGTCGAGGCGGCGCTCGACGACACCAACCTGCGGCGGCTCATCGGGCTGTTCGAGCAGCTGCGGGAGACCAGCCAGCTCATCGTCATCACCCACCAGAAACCCACCATGGACGTCGCCGACGTGCTTTACGGGGTGTCGATGCAGGGCGACGGCATCTCCAAGGTCATCTCCCAACGCATGCGCTGACCCGTCGACGGCGCCCCCCCGGCGTCGCGCTGGCAGGATGGGGTCATGACTCATTCAGAACTGTTCATGGACCCAAGTCTCGCGCGTGCCGCGCGAGCGTTGTGCCTGGTCTCCACCAAGGTCGTCGCCCTTCGCTCCGGGGTGAACGAGGAGAGGATCCGGGACTACGAGCGCGGGGCGGGCGACCTCGACGAGGCCGAGGTGCAGGCCCTCACCGACGCCCTGACCCATTTCGGTGCGCGCTTCATCCCGGAGAGCGACCGCGGGGGAGTGGGCGTGCGCCGCAAGTTCACCCGGACCAAGGTCAGGATGATCGAGACGTGGGAGGGCGAGGGCGGACCGGTCGGGGAGGACGACGTCTAGGTCACGGACGGCCCGGTCGTCACCCGGGTGCGACGTGCCGGCCTTCGTGCACGTGGCCAAGGCGGCGCCGCTCGCTCACGAGCGCCGGAAGACCGCCCGGAGCCGTTCACGGTTGACCACGCCGATCGCCCGCAGCGGGATCCCCGCCGGGCACACCCGCGAGCACTCCCCGTAGAGCGAGCAGGGTCCGAATTCCTCGTCGGCGGCGCTGACCATCTCGCGGGCGCGGGTCGCGCGGTCGGCGCCCGCGACGGGCATGAGGGCGAGGTGCCCGAGTTTGGCCCCCACGAACAGGTTGGCCGAGCCGTTGGGGCAGGCCGCCACACACGCCCCGCACCCGATGCACGCCGCGAAGTCCAGCGCGGTCTCCGCCGTGTCGTGACCCTGGAGGGTCGAGTCCGCGTCCGGGGCGGCGCCGGCCGGGATTCCCACATGGGCCGCGGACTCGACGACCCCGTCCAGAGCGGAGCGGTCCACCACCAGATCGCGGATGACAGGGAACACGGCGGCGCGAAGCGGTTCGATGCGCAGGGTGTCCCCGTCGGCGTAGGGGGTCAGCCGCTGGTGACACGACGGGGTGTTCTCCGCGGGACCGTGGGGGCGTCCGTCGACGGTGACGCCGCAGGCCCCGCAGATCCCCTCACGGCAGTCGGAGTCGAACGCCACCGGTTCGACGCCCGCGTCCACCAGGTCGGCGTTGAGGACGTCGAGCAACTCCAGGACACTCATCTCCGGCCGGGCGTCGTGGACCTCGAACTCCTCGTACCGCCCGGCCATGTCGGGCCCGGACTGTCGCCAGATTCGCAGGGTGAGCCTCATCGGTAATCCCTCGCGGTGGGGGCGACTGCGGAGAACTCCAGCGGTTCGGCGTGGCGGGTGAAGGACCGGGGCCCGCCACGGTCATCGCCCTCGGAGGCCCAGGCGGAGGCGAAGGCCCACCGACGGTCGTCCCGCCGGGCCTCGCCGTCGGGCGTCTGGTGCTCGTCGCGGAAGTGGGCGCCGCACGACTCGTCCCGGTCCAGCGCATCCACGCACATCAGTTCCGCCAGTTCGAGGAAGTCGGCGACCCGCCCGGCCTGTTCGAGCACCTGGTTGAGGTGACCGCCTGCGCCCGTGACCCGCAGGCCAGTCCAGAACCGGGTCCGCAGGTCACGGATGCGCTCGAGCGCCCGGGTCAGGCCGTCGGCCGTTCGTGTGACGCCGCAGCCCGAGTAGAGGATCTCGCCGAGCTCACGGTGGAAGTGTTCGGGCCCGGTCGAGCCGCCCACCGCGAGCAGGTTCCGCACCCGCGTCCGGGCGCGGGCCACGGCGGCCACGACCACCTCGTCGTCGTCGCCCGGCAGGTCGTCCCCGAGGCGGGTGGCCAGGTGCGCCGGCACCGAGTACGGAAGGGTGAACCACCCGTCGACGCTCGCGCTGAGCAGGGAATTCGCACCGAGTCGGTTCGCGCCGTGATACGCCCAGCCGCATTCGCCGCCGACGAACAGGCCGGGGATCGACGTCTGCAGGTCGAAGTCGCTCCACAGCCCGCCCATCGTGAAGTGGCACGTCGGCGCGATGCGCATGGGTACGGCGTACGGGTCCTCGCCGGTGGCGTGGGCGTACATCTCGAACAGGTTGCCGTAGCGCTCGGTGATCGTCCGGCGCCCGTCGCGGGACAGGGCGTCACGGAAGTCCAGGTAGACGGAGTTGCGGCGTGGCCCCACCCCTCGCCCGGCACGGATCTCGGAGGTGATCGCCCGGGAGGCCACGTCGCGGGGCACGAGGTTGCCGAAGGCGGGATATCGGCGCTCGAGAAAGAAGTCGCGGTCGGCGTCCGGGATCTCCCCGGGCGGCCGGTCGTCGCCGTCGTGGAGCGGGACCCAGACGCGGCCGTCGTTGCGCAACGATTCGCTCATGAGGATCGTCTTGGCCTGCCAGTCGTTGTCCTTGGGCAGCGCGGTGGGGTGGAACTGCACGAACGACGGTGAGGCGAACAGGGCCCCCCGCTGGTGCGCGCGCCACACCGCCGAGGCGTTGGAGTGGATCGCGAGCGTGGAGTCGTGGAAGACGGTCCCGTAGCCACCGGTCGCGAGGACGACCGCGTGCGCGGTCTCGGCCCGGATGTGGCCGGACACCAGGTCACGGACCACCACACCGTGGCACCCCGAATCGTCGACGACGAGGTCGAGCATCTCGTGGCGGGTGTGCAGCGTGACGGCGCCGGCACGGATCTGCCGCTGCAGGGCCGAGACGCCCGCGAGCTGGAGTTGTTGGCCGGTCTGACCGCGGGAGTAGTACGTGCGCGAGACCTGCACGCCGCCGAAGGACCGGGTCGACAGGACGCCGCCGTACTCGCGTGCGAAGGGGGTCCCGATGGCGGAGAAGTGATCGATCACCCGCGCGGATTCCTCGCCCAGCCGGAACGCCTCGGCCTCCCGCCCACGGAAGTCCCCTCCCGAGACGGTGTCGGCGACGAACCTGGCCACGGAGTCTCCGTCCACCCGGCGGCCGCGGGCGGCGTTGATCCCGCCCTGGGCGGCCACGGAATGCGCGCGCCGGGCGGCGTCGTGGTATGTGAACGCGGTGACCCGGTAGCCGAGTTCGCCGAGGGCGGCCGCCGCGCCGGCCCCGGCCAGGCCCGTGCCGATCACCACCACGTGGAGGTGGCGGCGGTTGGCCGGCGCGACCAGGCGGTAGGCGTCGCGACGCCTCGCCCAAGCGGAGGCCGGGTCGCCCCCGGGTGTGCCGGAGCTCAGCACGTGTCCCTGTCGTGCGTCGGGCACGAGGACGGGGGGCGGGGTGAAGGTCACGTCAACCACCCGGCCTGGACCGCGATCGGGATAGCGGCGTTGCCCAGCAGCACGGCCACCGCGGCGATCCCGCCCACGGTCGTGATCACCGCCCGGCTCCGGGCGCCGGTCACCCCGAGGTCGCCGGCGGCGGTGCGGACCCCGTGGGCGACGTGCAGGGCCAGCAGCACCATGGTGATGCCGTAGAAGGCCGCGACCCAGGGCCGCGAGAAGCTGGCGACCAGATTGGCGTACGCCGTGCCGGGCTCGAACGCCTCCGACGCCGCGGGGGCGGTGCCCGTGGTCATGTCGAGGACGTGGAAGACGACGAAGAGCAGCAGCACCACGCCGGTGAGCAGCATCGAGCGGGCGCCGAACGAGCCGGCCGTCAGGCCTGTCCGCCGACGGTGCGGGCCCGCGGACGCGTGGGAGCGCCGCACCAGCACGACCGCGCACCAGACGTGCCCCACCAGGCCCAGGACCAGCACGACGCGCAACGCCCACAGGACGCCCTCGTGGGGGACGAGGGGGTACAGCAACGTCCGCAGCCACGCGGCGTAGGCGTCGAAACCCGTGGCCCCGCCGAACACTTTGAGATTGCCGACCATGTGCACCACCACGAAGGCGGTGAAGAGCAACCCCGTCACCGCCATGATGGTCTTGGCGAGCCAGGTGGGCGGGGCCGGGGCCCGGCGGAGGGGGCGCCGGCGTACGGACGTACCCCCTGGCTGGGCGGCGAGCTCGACCACGTGGGCTCCTCCCCGGACGACGACAGGCGCCAGTCTAGGTCCGCCACAGCCCCCCGGGACCGAGATGGCGACGGGTGCGGTCGGCCATACTGGGCACCGTGACTACCACCACCTGGATCATCATCGCCGTCGCCGCGGTGCTGCTGCTGGCCATCATCGCCCTCGTCGTGGGTCTGCAGCTGCGCAAGAAGCGGCAGATCTCCCTCACCAGGGCCGCCGAGCGCAAGGAGCTCACCCGCGAGGAACGCTCCGGCAACTATCAGGCCGGGACGGGGTTCTCGTTCGCCCAGGGAGGGGGCGGCGCCACGGCGGCCCCGCCCAGGGAGCCGGTGCGCCGTGACCCGACGCCGCGGGAGGACCTGCCGCCGGCGACACCGGCCCCACGGCCCCCCGCGCCGCCGTCCGCTGCGACGGGGGCGGCCCCCGCCGCCGAACCCGCCGCCGAACCCGCGACCGCGCCGGATACCGCGCCCGAGACTGCCGTCCCCGCGCCCGAGCCGGACGTCGATCCCGGCCCGACCGAGGCCACCGAGGTCGTCGAGCCCGCCCCGGTCGAACCCGTCGTGGTCCCGCCCGAGGTGCCCGACGAGGAGATCCCGGCGCCCCCGGAGACGGTCACCGGGACCCCGGAGCCGGTCGCCCCGGTCGAGCGCATCGACCCGGCCGCCGGCCGCCTCGACCGCCTGCGGGGCCGCCTCGCGCGGTCGCAGAACACCGTGGGCCAGGGGCTGCTGGGTCTCCTCGGCGCCGGCGATCTCGACGAGGACGCCTGGGAGGAGATCGAGGACACGCTGATCATGGCCGACCTCGGTTCGGCCACCACCGAGCTCGTCGTGGACCGCCTGCGGGCGGAGATCGCCACCCGACAGGTCCGCACCGAGGCCGAGGTGCGCGATCTGCTGCGGCAGACCCTCATCGACAACCTCCACCCCGAACTCGACCGCTCGCTGCGTGCGCTGCCGAACGACGGGACGCCGGCCGTCCTCCTCGTCGTCGGCGTCAACGGCACCGGCAAGACCACCACCACCGGCAAACTCGCCCGCGTCCTCGTCGCCGACGGTCGCGAGATCCTCCTCGGCGCCGCGGACACGTTCCGCGCCGCCGCCGCGGATCAGCTCCAGACCTGGGCCGAGCGGGTGGGCGCCGAGGTGGTCCGCGGCAAGGAGGGCGCGGATCCCGCCTCCGTCGCCTTCGACGCGGTCACCCGCGGGGTCGAGACCGGCGTGGACGCCGTGCTCGTGGACACCGCCGGTCGCCTCCACACCAAGACCGGGCTCATGGACGAGCTCGGCAAGGTCAAGAGGGTGGTGGAGAAGAAGACCCCCGTCGACGAGGTCCTGTTGGTGATCGACGCCACCACCGGGCAGAACGGGCTCATGCAGGCGCGCGTGTTCAAGGAGGTCGTCGACATCACCGGTGTCGTGCTCACCAAGCTCGACGGCACCGCCAAGGGCGGCATCGTGTTCCAGGTCCAGCACGAGTTGGGCGTGCCCGTGAAGCTCGTCGGACTGGGCGAGGGGGCCGACGACCTCGCGCCGTTCACCCCCGAGGCCTTCGTCGACGCGTTGCTCGGCACGTAGGTCCCGGGCGACGCGGCCGGGATACGCGCCCGGGCGGCCGGGACACACGACCGGAACAAGGGACCCGAGCGCGTTACAACCCCGAAACATCAGGGCACATCCGGTGCAACACGACCAAGGAAATCTTCATGTCGACGGGGAGCGAAGAGTCGCTCACCACGTACGAGACGAGGAGGACCGCACCGTGATAGGTGACAGTGTCGCGTTGCTCGCCCAGGAGGCGACGCCGGAGATCGATACGGGAGACACGGCCTGGATGCTCATCGCAGCATCCCTGGTACTGCTCATGACGCCCGCCCTGGCGCTCTTCTACGGCGGCATGTCCCGGCAGAAGTCCGTGCTGAACATGATGATGATGTCGTTCGGCGCGATGGGCGTGGTCGGCGTGATCTACCTGCTGTGGGGATGGTCGATGTCCTACGGCAGCGAGTCGGTCCTGGGGCTGTTCGCCAACCCCTTCGAAATGTTCGGGCTCTCCGGGGTGATCGGTGACGCGACCGAATGGGCGGTCTCCGGCTCCGGCGCCTACCCGCAGGTCGTCGACGTCGCCTTCCAGGTGACCTTCGCGATCATCACCGTCGCGCTCATCTCGGGCGCGATCGCCGAGCGCGCCCGGTTCGGCACCTGGCTGGCGTTCGTCGGCGTCTGGGTGACCCTGGCGTACTTCCCGCTCGCCCACATGGTGTGGGGCGGCGGACTGCTCTCCCACTCGGACAGTGGGCTGGCGGCGATGATCTTCGGGACCGTCGACGACGGCGAGGGCGGGCTGACCGCCGCCGTCGCGCCCGTCGACTTCGCCGGCGGAACCGTCGTGCACATCAACGCCGGTATGGCCGCGCTCGTCCTGGTCCTGCTCATCGGCAAGCGGCTCGAGTTCGGCCGTACGGCCTACCGCCCGCACAACCTGCCGCTGGTCATGCTCGGCGCCGCCCTGCTGTGGTTCGGCTGGTTCGGGTTCAACGCGGGCTCCGCGTTCGGTGCCAACGGTGCGGCGGGCCTGGCGTGGGTCAACACCACCGCCGCCACCGCCGCCGCGATGCTCGGCTGGCTCCTGGCGGAGCGTATCCGTGACGGCCACGCCACCAGCCTCGGTGCCGCCTCCGGCGTGGTCGCCGGCCTCGTGGCCATCACCCCCGCCGCCGGTTCCGTCCACCCGCTCGGCGCGATCGCCCTCGGTGCGATCGCGGGCGTGCTGTCCGCGCTGGCCGTGGGCCTCAAGCACCGCTTCGGCTACGACGACGCCCTGGACGTGGTGGGCGTGCACCTGGTCGCAGGACTCTGGGGCACCATCGCCATCGGCCTGTTCGCCACCGGCACCTTCGGAACGGACGCGGGAATGTTCTACTCCGCGGATGGCTGGCGACTCCTGGTGGTCCAGATCGTGATCGCCGTGGCCGCCCTCGTGTTCACCGCGATCATGACCGCGATCGCCTGGGCGATCTGCCGGCCGCTCGGCTGGAGGATCGACAAGGCCGACGAGCAGGCGGGCATCGACGGTGCCCAGCACGCCGAGAGCGCGTACGAGGCCTCCACCAACGCGCTCATCCGCTGAGCCGACCCCTTCGAAAGGAACCCACGACATGAAGCTCGTCACCGCGATCGTCAAACCGTTCACGATCGACGACGTCAAGGCAGCACTGGAGCAGGCCGGTATCCACGGCCTCACCATCAGCGAGGTCCAGGGATACGGACGCCAGAAGGGCCACACCGAGGTCTACCGCGGCGCCGAGTACGCCGTGGACTTCGTCCCCAAGATCAGGGTGGAGGTGGTGGTCGACGACGAGACCGCCGGCACCGCGGTCCAACTGATCGTCGACGCGGCCCGGACCGGAAAGATCGGCGACGGCAAGGTCTGGGTGACCCCCGTCGAGAGCATCGTGCGCGTCCGCACCGGTGAGGAGGGCACGTCCGCGATCTGACCCTCGGGCAGAACCCGGCGCGCGGTCGCCCCGTCACAGGGGCGGCCGCGCGCCGTCGTGTACTTCGGACGCCACCCTAGCCCGGTCCCGCGCAGACCGTGCGCAGCCGTTCACAAAGGTGAAACCTGTACGCCCCGAGGCGGTGACACGGAGGCGACATTCTGGACCCGACGGATGAGGGAAGGGGAGTGCCATGGCGGTCACGGCCGACGGCGAGCGCGCCACGGCGCTGCGGGCGGGACGCGAGCGGATCCTCTCCGCCCCGCGTGAGAGCCTGCCCGCCGCGCCGTTGAGGGACGCCCTGTGCGAGCTCTACGAGATGGAGCTGGGACGGCTCGCCGACGAGGCCGGGATCGGCCCGGGGTCGGGGTTCGCCCTCATCGCGTTTGGCGGGTTGGGACGCCGGGAGGTTCTGCCACACTCGGATCTGGACCTCGTCCTGGTTCACGAGCGGCGGCCGGACCGTGACGTGGGCGAGCTGGCCGACGCACTGTGGTACCCGCTGTGGGATTCCGGCGTCGGACTCGACCACAGTGTCCGCACGGTCGACCAGTGCCTGGCCGTGGCCGCTGCCGACGTCTCCGTCGGGCTGAGTCTGCTGGACGCGCGCGTGATCGCTGGCGACGCGGATCTGGGAGCGCTCGTCGTGGACGGCGCCCGCCGGCAGTGGCGGGACCAGATCGCCTCCCGCTTCGACGACCTCGTCGACGCGGCGGCCGCCCGGCGCCACCGGGCCGGGGTGATCGCGCACCGCAGCGAACCCGACCTGAAGAACGGGGCCGGTGGGCTCCGCGACGCGCAGCTGGTCGCGGCCCTGGGCCTGGCCCACCTCAGCGACGGTCGGCCCGTGGTCCCCGGTGGGATGGCGCGCGCGCACCGGCTGGTGCTGGACGCCCGGACCGAACTACACCGGGTGAGCGGACGCCCCCGCGAGGTGCTGCACGCCGAGTACGGGGACGAGGTCGGCGAGGCGCTGGGCCTGGGGGACCGGTTCGATCTCGCCCGGGCGCTGAGTGACGCCTCCCGGACGATCGCGTTCACCGCGGACCAGGCGATCCGTGGCTCGTGCGCGGCGCTGTCCTCCCGGGGACTGACCGGCCTGCTGCGGAGGTCGCCTGTCCGTCGGCCCCTCGACGACGGGGTGGTGGAACATGCGGGGGAGGTGACGCTCGCCCGCGCGGCCCGCGTGGCCGACGACCCCTGGCTGGCGCTGCGGGTGGCCGCGGCCGCGGCCCGGTTCGGGCTGCCGATCGCGACCTCCACCCTCGGTGTCCTCGCCGAACGCTGCCCCGTCCCGAACGGTCAGTGGCCGGCGGAGGCCCTGTCGGACCTGCTCGTGCTCCTGGGCTCGGGTGAGGCGCAGATCCCCGTGCACGAGGCGCTCGACCGGTGCGGGTTGTGGGAACGGCTGCTACCGGAATGGGCGGGGGTGCGGGATCTGCCCGCCCGCGACCGGGCGCACATCTACACGGTCGACAGGCACCTGGTGCAGACGGCCGTGGAGGCGTCCCGACTCACCACCTCCGTCGCACGCGCGGACCTCCTGCTGCTCGCGGCGCTCCTGCACGACCTCGGGAAGAGCCGGGACGGCGACCACAGCGAGAACGGGGCGGACATGATCCGCCCGATCTGCGCGCGGATGGGCCTCGGGGGCCGCGACACCGAGACCCTCACGCGCATCGTGAGGCATCATCTGCTGCTCCCCGCGACCGCCGCGAGACGCGACCCCGCCGACCCCGCCACCGCCGAGGCCGTGCTCACCGCGCTGGACCGGGACGCCGTCGCCCTCGACGTGTTGGCCGCGCTCACCGAGGCGGACTCGCTCGCGACCGGGCCGACGGTCTGGACCACAGGCCGTGCCGGGGCCCACGCCGCGCTCGTGGCGGCCTGCGGCAAGGCGCTCGGCCCCCGTCCCGCCGCGGTGCAGGCGCCGACGGTGAACGCCTCTCGGCGGCACGGTCCGCCGGACGTCGTGGTGGACCTCCGGGCGGCGGACACCGGCACCACACACGAGGTCACTCTCGTCGTCCCCGGTGGGGGCCGCTCGCTGGCGGTGACCGCGGAGGTCCTGGCCGCCCACAGGCTGGAGATCGTGGACGCGGAGATCGACCTGCGTCCCCCGGGCGGGATGCGCGCGAGGATGACGGTCTCCACCCGCTTCGGAGACCCGGTGGACGGACGCGTACTCCGGCAGGATCTGCGCCGCTCGATCGACTCCGGGCTCCCCGGGCCGCTTCGCGCCGCGCTGTCCCGGGGGGCGGCGCTGGCGATCGGACCCCCGCAGGCCAGATCCTCCGTCTTGATCTCGCACCGGACCGACGCCGACGGCGTGCTGATGGAGGTGCGGTCGGAGGACCGGCCCGGCCTGTTCGCACGGGTCGTGGCCGCGATCATCGAGGCCGGCGCCCGCATCGACTGGGTGGTGGTGCGCACCAGGGGAGCGGCCGTGGAGGACGTGTTCGCGCTCTCCGGCCCCGGAGCGGTGTTGAGTACGGCCGGTCAGGTGGAGGCGTTGCTGCCACGACGTGATCCCACGACGCCCGCCGTGGCGCATGCCGATACCCTGTGATCAGTCGTCGCCGACGACACCGGGAACCGTGCGCGCTCCCGGGCCGCGAACCAGGGAGCTGTTGCCGTGTTCGAATCCTTGTCCGACCGCCTCACAGGTGCGCTCAAGGACCTGCGCGGAAAAGGTCGGCTCAGCGACGCCGACATCGACGCGACGGCCCGCGAGATCCGCCTGGCACTGCTCGAGGCCGACGTCGCCCTGCCGGTGGTGCGCGAGTTCATCTCGCGGGTCAAGGAGCGTGCCAAGGGCGCGGAGGTCTCCGAGGCGCTCAACCCCGCCCAGCAGGTCGTCAAGATCGTCGACGCCGAACTCACCGCCATCCTCGGCGGGCAGGAGCGACGGATCGAGTTCGCCAAGCAGCCCCCGACGGTCATCATGCTGGCGGGTCTGCAGGGCGCGGGTAAGACCACCCTGGCGGGCAAACTGGCGCACTGGCTCAAGGGGCAGGGGCACACACCGCTCCTGGTGGCCTGTGACCTGCAGCGGCCGGGAGCGGTCGACCAGCTGCAGATCGTCGGTGAGCGTGCCGGAGTACCCACCTTCGCCCCGCACCCCGGGACCTCCGTCGGGGGCGACGGCGAGGTGATCGGTGTCCAGGAGCCGGTGTCCGTCGCGCAGCGCGGATTGGCTCACGCCCGCGCCAAGATGCACGACGTCGTGATCGTCGACACCGCCGGTCGACTCGGCATCGACGAGGAGATGATGGCCCAGGCCCGGGGGATCCGGGATGCCGTCCAGCCCCACGAGACCTTCTTCGTCCTGGACGCGATGATCGGTCAGGACGCGGTGGTCACGGCCGAGGCCTTCCGTGAGGGCGTCGGCTTCACCGGTGTCGTGCTCACCAAGCTCGATGGTGACGCCCGCGGTGGCGCCGCGCTGAGCGTCCGCGAGCTCACCGGGACGCCGATCATGTTCGCGTCCGACGGCGAGAAGCTCGAAGACTTCGACGTCTTCCACCCCGACCGCATGGCCAGCCGCATCCTCGGGATGGGCGACGTGCTCTCGCTCATCGAGCAGGCGGAGACGGTCTTCGACGCGCAGGAAGCGGAGAAGACCGCCGCGAAGATCGGCTCCGGCGAGCTCACGCTCGAGGACTTCCTCGACCAGATGTTGATGATCCGCAAGATGGGGCCCATCGGGAACCTGCTCGGCATGCTGCCCGGCGGCAAGGAGATGAAGGCCGCCGTCGGCGACATCGACGAGAAGTACCTGGACCGCATCCAGGCGATCATCCGCGGCATGACCCCCGAGGAGCGCGCGGACCCGAAGATCATCAACGGCTCGCGCCGCCAGCGCATCGCGAACGGTTCGGGGGTCACGGTCACCGACGTCAACCAGTTGGTCGACCGGTTCTTCGAGGCCCGCAAGATGATGAGCCGCATGGCGGGTCAGATGGGGATGCCCGGGGCGGGACGCAAGAACCAGCGCAAGGGCAAGAAGGGCAAGGGCAAGGGGAAGGGCCGCGGTCCCACCCCGCCCAAGCAGCGGGGGATGATGCCCGGGGGGATGCCGGGGATGCCGCCCGGGATGCCCGGTATGCCGCCCGGCGGGATGCCCGACCTGTCCCAGTTGCCGCCCGGACTCGACCAGCTCCCGCCGGGGCTGGAGGGGATCGACCTCAACGACCTGAAGTTCCCCAAGCGCTGACCGGTCCGCCCGACGCGTCGATTGGTGCCCACCGTCCCGGCCTGTCTAGACTGGTCCGCTGGACGCCGTCACCGGTGGACCCTCGTGGGTCCGTGCCGAACGGCGGTCACCCGGAAGGCGAAACCGGGCCCCGCCAGCAGGGCGGGCGCCGCTGAATCGCCACGTGACCCGCAACAGAAAGCGAGACGCCTCATGGCCGTCAAGATCAAGCTCACCCGCCTCGGCAAGATCCGTAACCCGCAGTACCGGGTCGTCGTCGCCGACGCCCGCACCCGCCGCGACGGGCGCGCCATCGAGACCATCGGTCTCTACCGCCCCAAGGAGGAGCCGAGCTTCATCCAGATCGACTCCGAGCGCGCGCAGTACTGGCTCGGTGTCGGCGCCCTGCCCACCGAGGCCGTCGAGCAGCTGCTCAAGATCACCGGCGACTGGCAGAAGTTCAAGGGGATCGAGGGCGCCGAGGGCACCCTGAAGACCGCCGAGCCCAAGCCCTCGAAGCTGGACCTGTTCAACAAGGCCCTCGAGGACGCCCAGGGCGAGCCGTCCGCTGAGGCCATCACCGCCAAGCGCAAGGCCGAGAAGGCGAAGAAGGACGAGGCCAAGAAGGCCGAGCAGGAGGCCGCGAAGGCCGCCGAGTCCGGCGAGGGCGAGGCCGCGTCGGCTGACGCCGAGACCGCCGAGGCCTGAGACAGATGAATGACATGGTCGTCGACGCCGTCGACCACCTCGTCCGCGGAATCGTGTCGGACCCCGACGCGGTGTCCGTCCGGTCGAGTGGTGGTCGGCGCGGCACCGTGATCCGCGTGGCCGTCGCGCCCGAGGATCTCGGCCGTGTCATCGGTCGGGGTGGCCGTACCGCCTCCGCGATCCGGACCATCGTCTCCGCCGTCGGCGGCGACGGTGTCCGGGTCGACGTGGTCGACACCGACCGCTGACCCCGCCCGTACACGTCGGCAATCGGAGGACCTGGACCATCATGGAGCTCGTCGTGGGACGCGTCGTCAAATCGCACGGCGTCCGCGGCGAACTGGTGGTGGAGGTTCGCACCGATTCACCCGAGGAGCGATTCGCCGTCGGGACCCGACTCGTCGGGCGGGTCGGTCGGGGTGATCGGGCCACCGACCGCGACGTCACCATCGAAGCCGCCCGGCAGCATTCCGGGCGGCTTCTGGTGCGTCTGGAAGGCGTCGGCGATCGGGACACCGCGGACGCACTCCGCGGCATGCTGCTGCTCGTCGACTCGGATGCGCTGGAGGATCCGGAGGACCCGGACGAATACCACGACCATCAACTGGTGGGACTGCGGGTGCTCGACACCTCGGGTGCCACCCTCGGCGAGGTGACCGAGATCGTGCACACCGCGGCCGGCGAACTCCTGGCCATCCGGCTGGCCGACGGAGGAGACGCCTTGGTCCCGTTCGTCTCCGAGATGGTCCCCGAGGTGGACCTCGTCGCGCGGACGTGCGTCATCGACCCGCCGGAGGGGCTGCTCGACCTGGGGACGTCGTGACCGCTCTCCCCGATGGTGGGGACGGTCCGCTCATGCACCTCGACGTCATCACGGTCTTCCCCGAGTACCTCGCCCCGCTGCAGTTGGCGTTGATCGGTCGGGCCGCCGACCGGGGCATAGTCGACGTCGCCGTTCACGACCTCCGGGGCTGGACCCACGATGTCCACAAGTCGGTCGACGACACCCCGTTCGGCGGTGGACCGGGCATGGTCATGCGCCCGACGGTGTGGGGCGAAGCGCTGGACGACCTCGTGCCGCCGCAGGGGACTGCGATGAGCGAGCAGGGGGACGGTCAGACCCGCCCACTCCTGATCGTCCCGACGCCCGCCGGACGACCGTTCTCCCAGGCCGACGCGCACCGCTACGCCCGTCGACGCCACCTGCTGTTCGCGTGTGGTCGCTACGAGGGCATAGACCAGCGCGTCGTCGACGAGGCGTCCACGCGGATGGACGTCGAGGAGGTCAGCATCGGCGACTACGTCCTCATCGGGGGCGAGGTGGCGGTGCTCGTCATCGCGGAGGCCGTCATCCGCCTCCTACCCGGGGTGCTGGGGAACCGGCGCAGCCATGAGGAGGACTCCTTCTCCGACGGCCTGCTCGAGGGCCCCAGTTTCACCCGGCCCGAGGTGTGGCGCGACCGGCCGGTGCCCGAAGTCCTCAAGAGTGGCGATCACGCCAGGATCGCGCGGTGGCGCCGCGACGAGTCGCTGAGGCGCACCGCTGAGCGGCGGCCGGACCTCCTGGGCCGGGCCGAGCTCGACTCGGCGGACCGAGCGACGCTCTCGGACATAGGTTGGGTTCCCCCGTCCGACTGATTTGGGTCGGCCGCGACGGGGATGGCACACTAGCGAGGTTGACCTTCCGGGCACCCCGCGTGCCCGAGGACGGTCGCGCTGATCCGGGGCACGAACCGGTCGTCCCGCCTGTGGGCGGGCGCCAGGGTCCTCTGTCCTCATTCCTGACATGCAAGGAACACAATGAACACTCTCGACTTCATCGACAACAAGTCGCTCCGCGACGACATCCCGGATTTCCGGCCCGGCGACACGCTCGACGTGCACGTCAAGGTCATCGAGGGCTCGAAGGAGCGCGTCCAGGTCTTCAAGGGCGTCGTGATCCGTCGCCAGGGCGGCGGTGTCCGCGAGACCTTCACCGTCCGCAAGGTCTCGTTCGGCGTCGGCGTCGAGCGCACGTTCCCCGTGCACTCGCCCACGATCGACCGCATCGACGTCCTCGTCCGCGGC
This sequence comes from Dietzia sp. IN118, assembly GCF_032905965.1. Lineage (NCBI taxonomy): Bacteria > Bacillati > Actinomycetota > Actinomycetes > Mycobacteriales > Dietziaceae > Dietzia > Dietzia sp. IN118. The sequence goes on from NZ_JAUMSR010000001.1 coordinate 1,506,638, forward strand.
GACGTGCGTCGCGCGAAGCTGTACTACCTGCGTGCACTCCGTGGCAAGGCCGCAAAGATCAAGGAGAAGCGCTGACCGTGTAGAGCGGGTCGGGCTCGGCCGCCGTCGGCGGTGCGGGATCGACTACGCTCATCCGGGTGAGCAGCACCGATACGCCTGGACATGACGCCGCCGAGCCGGGGTCCCGTAACGACGGGGCCCCGGCTCGCGGCGTCGAGAAGAAGGGCCAGCCCTGGTACATCGAGATCCCGCTATTGGTGGTGATCGCACTGGTCCTGGTGTTCGTCTTCCAGACGTTCGTCGGACGGGTGTACCAGATCCCGTCGGAGTCCATGGAACCCACGCTGCACGGTTGCGCGGGCTGCACAGGTGACCGGATTTTCGTCGACAAGATCACCTACCGCTTCGGCGACCCCGAGCCCGGGGACGTGGTGGTCTTCGAGGGTCCCGACTCGTGGAACGAGGGGTACCAGTCCATCCGGTCGGACAACGAGGTCATCAGGACCCTGCAGAACATCGGCGGTGTGATCGGCATCGTCCCACCCGACCAGAACGACATGGTCAAGCGCGTCGTCGCGGTGGGGGGCCAGACAGTCGGCGGCTGCTCCCCGGATGGCGCACTGCTCGTCGACGGCCAGCCGCTGGACGAGCCGTACCTCAACGAGACCCCGTCGCCGGCGGGGAACCCGCTCAACTGTGCCTTCGGTCCGGTCACGGTCCCCGAGGGCAACTACTGGGTGATGGGGGACAACCGCGGCAACTCCGCGGATTCCCGCTTCCACATGGGTGACGAGTTCCAGGGAACCGTGCCCGAGGAGAACATCATCGGCAAGGTCCGGGCGATCATCCTCCCGTTCAGCCGGATCGGGACGGTGCCCTCCCCGGACATCAACGCGGGGTGAGCCGGGCACGACCGCAGCGGCCGCGGGGAGTCGCCCTTCCCGGCCGGGTCCGGGTGACCCGTCGCGACGGCCGCCTGGCGTTGGAGGCAGCCCTCGCCCGTCGAGGTCTCGGCCCGGTCGCCGGTGTGGACGAGGCAGGACGCGGTTCCTGTGCGGGCCCACTGGTGGTGGCGGCCTGCGTGTTGGGGGACCGGCTCCACCCCGACCTGGCAGACCTGGATGACTCGAAGAAGCTCACGGCCGCCACCCGTGAGCGACTGCACGACGTCATCCTGCGTAGGGCGTCGGCGGTGAGTGTGGTGGTGATCGAGCCGGACCGGATTGACATGCGCGGGATCCACCGGTGCAATCTGGAGGGGATGCGCCGGGCGGTCGCCGCCCTCGACCCGGCACCCGGTTTCGTGCTGACCGACGGCTTCGCGGTCGACGGGCTCGGATGTCAGTCCACGTCCGTGATCGGGGGTGATGCAGTGGTCGCATCCATCGCCGCCGCGAGTGTCCTCGCGAAGGTCACGCGGGATCGGATTATGGTGGACCTCGACTCGCGGTACCCGGGGTACGGTTTCGCCGCCCACAAGGGGTACAGCACCGTGAGTCACGCCAGGGCGATCGAGCAGCTCGGTCCCAGCGGCATCCATCGGATGTCGTACGCCAACGTCCGTCGCGCCGCGCAGGCGCATTCGAGGAGCAGCACGAGATGAGCGCCGAGGATCTGGAGAACTACGAGACCGAGATGGAGCTCTCGCTCTACCGCGAGTACCGCGACATCGTCGGCCAGTTCACCTACGTCGTCGAGACGGAGCGGCGCTTCTACCTCGCCAACGCCGTCGAGCTGATCCCCCGGTCGGCGGACGGCGAGGTCTACTTCGACGTGAGGATGTCCGACGCGTGGGTATGGGACATGTACCGACCTGCACGTTTCGTCAAGTACGTTCGGGTGCTGACCTTCAAGGACGTCAACATCGAGGAACTCGACAAGCCTGAACTGCGGCTCCCGGAGTAGCACCCGGCCCCCGTTCTCCACAGCCCGCGCCGCTTCCACAGGGCGCCCCCGGCCCGATCCGCGACCAGCGGGCCGGGCCGTGTCCGTCCGGCAGGGTGAGCCCCGGCGGGCCCGGACGGACCGGGCGGCCGGGAGGGCTGGCGATGACGGGGGACGAGGCGGTGGGCGGCGAGGCGGCCGGGGACGGTGTGGATCCACGCCGACGGACGGGGCGACTCGGTGAGGAACACGCGGCGGGACTGATGCAGGCCCGGGGTGGGGTGGTCATCAGCCGGAACTGGCGGTGCCGGGCCGGCGAGCTCGACCTGGTGGTGTTGGATGCCGCGGGGCGGCTGCGATTCGTCGAGGTCCGGGCGCGCACGGGGACGGGCTTCGGCACCCCCGCCGAGTCGGTGACCCCGGACAAGCAGCGGCGTCTGCGGCGGTTGGCCGCCCACTGGCTCTCGGAGAACCCGGGCCGGTGGCGCCAGGTCTGCTTCGACGTGGTGGGCGTGGACCTGGCGGACCCGACTCGGCCCCGTCTCGAGCTGTTCGAGGACGTGCTGTAGCCGTGGCGCTCGGTCGGACGTGGGCTGTCACACTGCAGGGAGTCGGTGGACAGCTGGTGGAGGTCGAGGCCGACGTGGGCCGCGGGTTGCCCGGGGTCAGCATCGTGGGGTTGCCGGACTCGGCGGTGTTGCAGGCGCGGGAGCGGATGCGGGCGGCCGTGATCAACAGTGGTCTGACCTGGCCGTCGGGCAAGGTCGTGCTGTCCCTGTCCCCGGCGGCGTTGCCGAAGCGGGGCTCGGGGTTCGACCTGTCGCTCGCGGTGGGCACGTTGACCGCGTCAGGGGAGCTGCCCGGGGCGGGCTTCGACGGCACCCTGCTGGTGGGTGAGCTGGCGTTGGACGGTCGGGTCCGGTCGGTGCGCGGGGTGCTGCCCTCCGTGCTCGCGGCGCGGGACGCCGGACTGTCCCGGGCGATCGTCCCCGCCGCGAACCTCGCGGAGGCCCGGCTGGTCAGCGGTATCGACACCGCGGGGGTCGACTCACTCGCGATGCTCGCGTCATGGTGCCGGGGCCGGGGAGCCCTGGTCACGGACGCCCCGGAGGTCCGCGCTGTGGGCGCGCGGTCCCACACCGACCTGGCGGAGGTGCACGGTCAGGACGACTGCCGGCGGGCTGTCGAGGTGGCTGCCGCCGGGGGGCACGCCGTGCTCCTGCGCGGGGCTCCCGGGACCGGCAAGACCATGCTGGCCCGGCGACTACCGGGGTTGTTGCCTGATCTGGGGGAGCGGGACGCCCTCGAGGCAACGGCCATCCACTCGGTGATGGGACGGCTCGCGGCGCGGGATCCGCTGCTACGCCGCCCGCCGTTCGTGGCTCCCCACCACTCGGCGTCGGTGGCCGCCCTCGTCGGCGGCGGTAACAACGTCGCACGCCCGGGGGCGGTGACGCTGGCGCATCGCGGGGTGCTGTTCCTCGATGAGTGCGCCGAGTTCCCCGGCCGGGTCCTGGACAGCCTCCGCACTCCGCTCGAGGACGGCGAGGTACGGATCGCCAGGCGCGACGGCATCTCCGTCTTCCCGGCCCGATTCCAGCTGGTGCTGGCGGCGAACGACTGCCCGTGTGGCAGTGCACGGCCCGATGCCTGTACGTGCACCCCCGATGCCCGGCGGCGCTACGGACGGTCGCTGACCGGGCCGTTGCGCGACCGGATCGACATCGCCGCACGGACGCTGCCGCTCGGGTCCGGGCTGTTCGCTGTGGACGAAGGTGAGGACACCGCCGCGGTACGGACGAGGGTGTCGACGGCGAGGGCGGCCGCCGCCGAGAGGTGGGCGGGGTGCCCGGAGGCCGCCGGTGCGCGGGCGAACGCCGAGGTCCCCGGCCGCGTCCTGCGATCCGTATGGGGGCTCGATCGTCGGGCGCTGCACCCCCTGGACCGGGCACTGGCACACGGGGTGTTGTCACCCCGCGGGGTCGACCGGTGTCTGCGCCTCGCGTGGACGGTCGCCGACCTGGACGGGGCCACCGTGCCGGGGGAGCCGCACGTGGCGGAGGCGCTCGTGCTGAGAGGGGAGGAGTGATGCCGGTGGAACGGGAGCAGGGATCGGTGGTGTCGTCGGAGGTGCGCGCGGCCTACGCCTACCTTGGCGCGGTGACCGAGCGCCCGACCGCGCAGCTGTGGGACCTGGTGGACTCGGTGGGGCCGGTGCGGGCACGGGAATTGATCCGCGCCGGTCGGGCCGGTGACGCGGTGGCGGCCCAGGCCGAGGCACGGCGGGACCTCGTCGACGGGGATCGGCTGCTCGAGGCAGCCCACGAGGTGGACGCCCGGCTCCTCGTGCCCGGTGACCCGGGTTGGCCGGGGTTCGCCCTCGAGCCCCTGGACCGTCCACGCGGACGACGTCGCGCCGGGACGGGCGGGGTGCCCACCGCGTTGCGCCCGCTTGGGCTGTGGTGGCGTGGCCCCGCAGACCCGGTCAGGGTGTTGGGCAGGTCGGTCGCTCTCGTCGGGACCAGGGCGCCCACTCCGTACGGGAGGGCGGTGACCGCCGACCTGGGTGCCGGGGTGTCCGCCGAGGGGTTCACGGTCGTCTCGGGTGGGGCCTTCGGGATCGATGCAGCAGCGCACCGCGCCGTCCTCGGGGTTCGCGGCACCACGATCGCGGTCCTCGCCGGTGGCGTGGATCGGCTCTACCCGCGCGGGAACGACGCGATGCTGCGCGAGATCGCGGAGACCGGCGCGGTGATCTCCGCGCAGCCCCCCGGGACCGGGGTGACGCGGTATCGCTTCCTCGACCGGAACCGGATCATCGCGGCGTTGACCGGCGCCTCCGTGGTGGTGGAGGCGGCTGCCCGGAGCGGTGCGCTGAGCACGGCGGCGTGGGCCACCGCGCTGGACCGCCCTGTCGGCGCGGTACCGGGGCCGGTCACGTCGGTCGCGTCGGTCGGGTGTCACCTGCTGCTCCGGGAGCGGGGTGCCGTGCTGGTCTCTCGGACGTCGGACGTTGTCGAGCTCGCAGGTCGGATGGGGGAGACGGCGCCGCCCCCCAGGGGTGAGCCCGGCGCGTGGGACGGGCTGGACGACGCGACCAGGCGGATCCTCGAGGCGCTGCCCACCTCGGGTGGCGCCGAGCCCGCCGAGATCGCGGCCTCGGCGGGAATCGCACCCGTCACGGCTAGGGCCGTCCTCGGCCGGCTCCTGGCCTCCGGGGCGGCTGTACGGGGCCCGGAGGGGTGGCGCCGGTGCCGGGATGGCGGGGTGCAGATGACCTTCCCCGTGTCGTGACCCCGTCGCGTGGTCCGGCTGGCCCGGCTGGCACGGCCCGGCTGGCCCGGCCCGGCGTGCTTGCGCCGGCCCCACGCGAGGGAGACAATTGGTACCCATGGGGCCGGTGAGCACGTCTGAGAGTGATGGGGGCGCTCGGTCCGAGCCGTTCGGGGGCGTGGTCGACGACTTCGCGGACTACCTGCGCACCGGTCGCTCCCGGTCCGAGGCGACGGTCCGCTCCTACCGCTCCGACGTCCGCGGCCTGCTCGCCCACCTCGCCCGGGACACCGACGGACCCTCCACCGCGGCGGACCTGCGCGGGGCACTCACCCTCCCCGCCCTGCGCGGGTGGCTCGCCGCCCAAGTCGGTGCGGGGGCCGCCAGGTCGACCGTCGCCCGCCGTGTCGCGGCAGCCCGATCCTTCAGCGGGTGGGCCGCACGGACCGGCCTCGTACCGACCGATGTCGCGGCCCGGCTCGAGGCGCCCCGCGCCCGTCGCCATCTGCCCGAGGTGCTCGACCTCGACCAGGCGGCCGAGACGATCCGTACCACCGAGCTCGGCGCGGCCGAGGGGGACCCGATCGCCCTGCGCGACCGGCTGGTCGTGGAACTGCTGTACTCCTGCGGTATCCGGGTCGCCGAACTGTGCGGGCTCGACGTGGACGACGTCGACACCGAGCGTCGCCTGCTGCGGGTGGTGGGCAAGGGCGACCGGGAGCGCGCCGTCCCGTACGGCCCGCCCGCGGACCGGGCACTGCGTGCCTGGCTCGACGGCGGCCGCCCGGCGTTGGCCACCGCCCGGTCCGGCCCGTCCCTGTTGCTCGGGGCGCGCGGGGGGCGACTCGACCCCCGGGCCGCGCGGCGGATCGTCAACGAGGTCACCGCGGCCACGCCGGGCGCCCCCCGGGTCTCGCCCCACGCGCTGAGGCACAGTTCGGCGACACATCTGCTGGAGGGCGGCGCGGACCTGCGGCACGTACAGGAGCTCCTCGGGCACTCCACCCCGGCGACCACCCAGATCTACACGCACGTCTCGGCGGACCGCCTCCGGGCCGCCTACCGCGGAGCCCACCCCCGCGCCTGAGCGGGGAGTGCGGCCCGGGCGTCAGCCGGCTCCGTCTCCGGGACGTGTGGGCTTGAGGCGGATCGGCCGTTCGGAGTCCGCGAGCAGTGACAGCGGATCGACGTAGTCGTCGTCGTCACCGGACGGGTCACCCGACGTCACACGCGCGCCCCAGTGCAGGCACGCTTCGACCGGACACCCGTGGTGGCCGGCGAGGAGCCGGCCCACCTCCACACCCTCGACGACGTGATCTCCGGCCCGGACAGTGGCGCGCACCGGTTCGTACGTGGTGCGCACGCCGCCACCGTGGTCGATCGACAGGACCGGTCGCCCTCCCACGGCCCCCGCGAACAGGACCGTGCCGTCCGCGGGCGCGCGGACCGACGCGAGCACCGTGCCGGCCAGATCCACCCCGCGGTGCCCCGGGAGCCATCGCTGCGCGGGCGGATCGAACGGGGTCGACACGGAGACCGGACCCGGCAGGGGGCTGCTCATGCCCGCCCGTGACCCGGCCGGCGCGGCGTCGGCCACGGGGCCGACGGCGAGGACCCCCGCGGCCGCGCCGGCACAAGCCAGGTTGCGGAGCCGACGGCGACCGATCCGGAGTGACTGCATACCGCGAGTCCACCGCACGCACCCCGCGTTCGCCACGGGAGATCGGCACCTGTGGACATGATGGACGACCATCCCCAGACCAGACGTGCACCGGCACTCCCGGGAGCCCCCGCGCACGGGCGGAGCCACGACCGCGGTGTGCGGTGCCCGGATACCGGTCGGGTGGGCCGCCTTGGAGGGGCGCGCCGGAGGGGTTATGCTTCCGGTGCGGTCGACTCTGCGTCGATCGACTTCGCGTGTCCTGCGGCAGCCCGGTTCCCGGGAGTCGCATCCGGGCCCCGGGGCTACGAGCCCCGGCCCCCCGGACGCCGGACCAGCAGGTGCCCCCGCCCGACGGGGGTCCGGCCCGGCGCGGACACCAGGGCCCGCGGCCACCCGGCTCGTGGGCGGAACCCGATACACAGAAAGCGAGGACGAGGGCCTCGCGGTCCGGCTGCTTCCAAGCCGGACGAGCCCTCAACCCATCATGGCAGTCATCTCCATGAAGCAACTGCTCGACGCAGGTGCCCACTTCGGCCACCAGACCCGCCGCTGGAACCCGAAGATGCGTCGGTTCATCTTCACCGACCGCAACGGCATCTACATCATCGACCTGCAGCAGACCCTGACGTACATCGACCAGGCGTACGAGTTCGTCAAGGAGTCCGTCGCCCACGGCGGCACCGTCCTGTTCGTCGGCACCAAGAAGCAGGCCCAGGAGGCCATCGCCGAGGAGGCCGCCAAGGTCGGCATGCCGTACGTCAACCAGCGTTGGCTGGGTGGCATGCTCACCAACTTCCAGACCGTGCACCAGCGGCTCGTCCGCCTCAAGGAGCTCGAGTCCATGGAGCAGTCGGGCGGATTCGAGGGTCGCACCAAGAAGGAAATCCTCATGCTCACGCGTGAGAAGAACAAGCTCGAGCGCACGCTCGGCGGTATGCGTGACATGAGCAAGGTCCCCTCCGTGGTGTGGGTCGTCGACACCAACAAGGAGCACATCGCCGTCGGCGAGGCCCGCAAGCTGAACATCCCCGTCGTCGCGCTGCTCGACACCAACTGTGATCCGGACGTCGTCGACTACCCGATCCCGGCGAACGACGACGCCATCCGCTCGGTCACCGTGTTGACCCGCGTCATCGCCTCCGCCGTCGCGGAGGGCCTCAAGGCCCGCTCGCAGGCCGGCAAGGCCACCGGCGAAGAGGCCGAGCCGCTCGCCGAGTGGGAGACCGAGCAGCTGGACCAGGTCACCGGCGCCGCCACGGCAGAGGGTGCCGAGGCACCCGCCGAGGTCACCGGCACCGAGTCCCCCGTGGCCGAGGCCCCCGAGGCCGACGCCCAGGAGATCGCGGCCGCCACCTCCGAGGCGCCGGCCACCGAGGCCTGATCCTCACCACAGCTCGAGCACCGTCGGGCCCGGCCGCCCACGATCCCCAGGGGGATCATCCGGGGGCCGGGCCCGAGGTGTCGGAGGCGGTGGGCGGACCATCCACCGACGCCCCGGCGTCTAGGGTGGAGGCGATCGCCCGCCGACCGACTCTTCAACACTTTTCCGACAGATCACGAACCCCTTTAAGGAGGGTCGCCCCACCATGGCGAACTACACCGCTGCCGACGTCAAGCGTCTGCGTGAGCTCACCGGCTCCGGGATGATGGACTGCAAGAAGGCTCTGGAGGAGACCGACGGCGACTTCGACAAGGCCGTCGAGGTGCTGCGCATCAAGGGCGCCAAGGACGTGGGCAAGCGCGCCGAGCGCACCACGGCCGAGGGCCTGGTCGCCATCAAGGACGGCGTCATGATCGAGCTCAACTCCGAGACCGACTTCGTCGCCAAGAGCGCCGAGTTCATCGCACTGGCCGACAAGATCGTCGAGGTCGCCGCGGCCCAGGGGATCTCCGACCTCGACGCGCTGAACGCCGCCGAGCTCGACGGCACCACCGTGGCCGACTCGGTCGTCTCCTTCTCCGCCAAGTCCGGCGAGAAGCTCGTCCTGCGCCGTGTGGGCAAGCTCGACGGTCCCGTGGCCGTCTACCTCCACAAGCGTTCCTCCGACCTGCCGCCCGCCGTCGGCGTCATGGTCGCCTACTCCGGTGAGGGCGAGGCCGCCGAGGCCGCCGCGCGCTCCGCCGCGATGCAGGTCGCCGCTCTGAAGGCCCAGTACGTGTCCCGCGAGGAGGTGCCCGCCGACATCGTCGCCAAGGAACGCGAGATCGCCGAGGCCACCGCCCGCGAGGAGGGCAAGCCCGAGCAGGCGCTGCAGAAGATCGTCGAGGGTCGCCTCAACGGCTTCTACAAGGATGTTTGCCTGCTCGACCAGCCGTCGGTGACCGACAACAAGAAGACCGTCGGTGCCCTGCTGGACGAAGCCGGCGCCTCGGTCTCGGCCTTCCTGCGGTTCGAGGTCGGCCAGGCCTGACCACGGCCCGAACCCGCCGTTGCGGGTTCCCGAACGACGGCGGTACCCGGTACTCCGGGTACCGCCGTCGGCGTTCGTACGGCCGGGTGTGCCCGTACCCGGCGGGCTGGAGTGTGGCGGCCGTGGCGATAGGGCAGAATGAACCCGGTCCCACCACGGACCACACGCCGCTCCGGCCAATCGACGTCGGGGGTGTGAACGCGCGCGACACGGGCTGGATCCGCCCGGGACGAGGAGAGGGATGACCGACCCGCGGGACGGCTACAAACGTGTGATGCTCAAGCTCGGCGGCGAGATGTTCGGCGGCGGCGGCGTGGGGATCGACCCGGACGTCGTGCAGTCCGTCGCCCGGCAGATCGCCGATGTCTCCCGGACGGGGGCGCAGATCGCGATCGTGATTGGCGGCGGCAACTTCTTCCGGGGCGCCCAGTTGCAGCAGCGAGGGCTCGACCGGGCGCGCAGCGACTACATGGGGATGCTCGGCACCGTCATGAACTGCCTGGCGCTGCAGGACTTCCTCGAGCAGGAGGGTGTGTCGACCCGCGTCCAGACCGCCATCCACATGGGTCAGGTCGCGGAGCCGTACATCCCCCTACGCGCCGAACGGCATCTGGAGAAGGGCCGCGTCGTGATCTTCGGGGCAGGGATGGGCATGCCCTACTTCTCGACCGATACCACCGCAGCCCAGCGCGCACTGGAGATCAAGGCCGACGTGCTGCTCATGGCCAAGGCGGTGGACGGCGTCTACTCGGACGATCCCCGTACCAATCCCGACGCCGAGCTCTTCAGCCGGATCGAACACCGGGAATGCCTCGAGCGGGGCCTGAAGGTGGCCGATGCCACCGCGTTCAGCCTGTGCATGGACAACGACATGCCCATCCTCGTCTTCAACCTTCTCACCGAGGGCAACATCGCGCGCGCCGTCGCCGGTGAGCAGATCGGGACGCTGGTGGCCAGCACGGCCTGACACGTCCTCGACCCGACCACCGACACCGACCCCAACGAAAAGGGACAGACATGATCGACGACACTCTGCTCGAGGCCGAGGACAAGATGGAGAAGGCGATCGAGCACGTTCGCGACGAGCTCTCGGCCATCCGCACCGGCCGCGCCAACCCGGGCATGTTCAACCGTGTCTTCTGTGAGTACTACGGCAGCATGACCCCCATCACCCAGATGGCGACCATCTCGGCACCCGAGCCGCGCATGCTCATCATCAAGCCGTACGAGATGTCGCAGATCGGTCCGATCGAGAACGCCATCCGCAACTCGGATCTGGGCGTCAACCCGACCAACGACGGCCAGGTCCTCCGCGTGACCGTGCCGCAGCTCACCGAGGAACGGCGCCGGGATCTGGTCAAGCAGGCCAAGGGCAAGGCCGAGGACGGGCGCATCGCCGTCCGGGGCGTCCGGCGCAAGGCGATGGACGAGCTCAAGCGCATCGACAAGGACGGCGAGGCCGGCGAGGACGAGGTCAACGCGGCGGAGAAGGAGCTGGACAAGCTCACCCAGCGATTCGTCGGCGAGGTGGACGAACTCGTCAAGGCCAAGGAAGGCGACCTGATGGAGGTCTGACCTCCGCGACACCCATCACCCGAGAACCGAGGAGTATGCCGTGGACCCCGCACCCCAGGGCCCGCCCGGGCCCACCGCCGCGGCCGCCGCACCTCCGTCGCGCGCCGGCCGTGACCTGACCCGGGCGATCCCGGTCGGGGTCGGCCTGGGCGCGCTCGTGATCGCGAGTATCGCCTTCACCCCCCGCGCGTGGTACCTGGTCGCCGCCGCCGCCGTCGCCATCGGCACCTGGGAGGTCTTCAAACGCCTCCGGCAGGCCCGGTTCACGCTTCCCCTGTTCCCGCTGCTCGCAGGCGGGCAGGCCATGGTCTGGGCGGGTTACCTCAACGGGGCGGAAGGCGCGTTCGCCGCGTTCGCCGTCACCGGCGTGGTCGTCCTGGTCTGGCGTCTGCTCATGGCCGGTCTGACCACCGCACCGAAGAACTACATGCGCGACGTGTCGGTCGCGGTGTTCGTGTTGGTGTGGATCGCGGTTCCGGGAGCCCTCGGCGCGATGCTGTCGGACGGTGACTACGGCGCGCAACGGGTCGTGGCCCTCATCCTGCTGGTCGTGTGCTCCGACGTCGGGGGGTACGTGGCGGGGGTGCTCTTCGGTAAGCACCCCATGGCCCCGGCGATCAGCCCCAAGAAGTCCTGGGAGGGATTCGCCGGGTCGATCCTGTTCGCCACGGTCGGTGGCGCACTCGTGGTCGCCCTGCTCTTCGACGACAGCATCTGGAAGGGCCTGTTGCTCGGCGTCCTCACGGTCTTCACCGCGACGCTGGGCGACCTGGTGGAATCCCAGGTGAAGCGGGACCTCGGAATCAAGGACATGGGCACGCTCCTGCCGGGGCACGGCGGATTCATGGACCGCCTCGACTCCGTGCTGCCCACCGCGGTGGTCGTCTGGGTCATCTTCACCTACGTCGTGCCGACCTGAGTCGTCGACCACCTCCGTTGGCACGGGTGACGTCGGCACGGGGCGAAGCCGCGGAGTGAGCGGACCCTCCGACCCGCGCCGGGGGTCGCGCGTCAGTGTCGGGCGGTCAGTTTGCGCGCCTTGCGTGCGCGCATCCGCAGCTGGAGGATCCGGAAGCCGGCGAACAGGGCCATGATCAACGCGCCGGCGATCGCGGCGAAGAGGATCAGCACCCCAAGCGGGAGGGTGAACTCCAACCCGAGAAAACGGACGTCGGTCGAGGTCGTGTTCTGCGCGATGAAGATCAACAGCAGGATGGTGACGAGCGCGCCCAGGACCAGACCCACCCACGCGGAGCCCAGAAGTCCCCCCGACGAATCGGGGACAGCATCCTGCTCGTGGGTGCGTGTCGCAGGGGTCGACTCGTCGGCGGGAACGAGGGTGGAGTCCGCGTGGGTGTCCTCGAGGGGGATCTCGTCGCGCCCCTCGACGGGGGCGGCGTGACGACGGTCTGTCGGGTCGTGTGATCGCTGTGCCATACCTGGACTGTATGCGCTGGCGGCGACGGACGGCACCGCTCGCGATGTGTTGCGGTCGCCCGTTTCTGACACAATGGCCGCATCATGGCTGAACCTCTCCCGCTCGTTTTTGACGCCCCCCGCCGAGGGCTGCCCCCTCGTCACTTCGCCGACCTCGACGCCGACGGTCGCGAGGCGGCGATGGGTGAGCTCGGAGTTCCCGCATTCCGCGGCAAGCAGCTGGCCAACCAGTACTTCGGGCGCCTCGAGGCGGACACCCGCGAGATGACCGACCTGCCGGCCGGCCTGCGGGAGAAGGTCGGAGAAGAACTGTTCCCCTCGCTGACCTCGTCGCTACGACACGTCACCACCGACGAGGGCACCACGCGTAAGACCCTGTGGAAACTGCACGACGGTTCGTTGGTCGAGAGCGTTCTCATGCGCTACCCCGACCGGGCGACCGTGTGCATCTCGAGTCAGGCCGGCTGCGGGATGGCGTGCCCGTTCTGCGCGACGGGGCAGGGCGGTCTGCAACGCAACCTCTCGGCAGCCGAGATCCTGGAGCAGGTCAGGGTCGCCGCCCGCGCCATGCGCGACGGTGAGATCCCGGGCGGGCCGGGGCGACTGTCCAACGTCGTGTTCATGGGCATGGGGGAGCCGCTCGCCAACTACAAGCGCGTCATGACCGCCGTGCGAGGCATCATCGCCCCGCCGCCGTCGGGATTCGGTCTGTCGCAACGCGCGGTCACCGTGTCGACGGTGGGCCTGGTCCCCGCCATCCACAAGCTGGCAGAGGAGGGGCTCCAGGTCACCCTGGCGGTGTCCTTGCACACCCCGGACGACGAACTCCGGGACACCCTGGTGCCCGTCAACAACCGGTGGCCGGTCTCCGAGGTCATGGACGCGGCCCGGCACTACGCCGATGCCACGGGGCGGCGGGTGTCCATCGAGTACGCGTTGATCCGTGACGTCAATGATCAGACCTGGCGGGGCGAGATGCTCGGTCGACTGCTCGCCCAGCGTCTCGGGCCCATGGCGCACGTGAACCTCATCCCGCTCAACCCGACGCCGGGCAGCGAGTGGGACGCCAGCCCCCGCCATCAGCAGGACGCCTTCGTCGCCGCCGTGCGCGCGGCCGGGGTCTCGTGCACGGTGCGCGACACCCGCGGCCAGGAGATCGACGCGGCGTGTGGTCAGCTCGCGGCCGAGGGGTGAGCGCGGGGGAGTGAGCGCGGGGGAGTGATCGCTGGGGAGTGACCACTGGGGAGTGACCACTGGGCCACCCACTGAGAGCTACGGACGACGAGAAGGGCCGCCACCACTCCATCGAGTGGTG
>NZ_JAUMSR010000001.1:1520205-1541535 GCF_032905965.1 Dietzia sp. IN118
CCGCCACCACTCCATCGAGTGGTGGCGGCCCTTCTCGGGTCGACTGGGGTCAGTGCCTGGCCGGCGCCCGGCCCTGCGGGTTCCGGGCGGCCTCGGCCCCTACGTGACCCGAGGCGGCGGCGCCGACCACCGCGTAGTGGTCCGAGGAGACCTCGAAGACACGGTTCCGCTTGAGAGTGTCGTCCTTCTTGGGTCGCAGCGACAGGAACATCCAGATCGCGAGGAACACGGCGACCGCCACCAGCCAGATGTCCTCCACCCGTCCGATGTGGTTGCCGAACAGCATGGCCAACAGGAACAGGACGAAGAAGCCGCCCGTGACGAGGCCGACCTTCCTGCTGTGCTGGTGCCAGCCCCACTCGACCGAGGGCTCGTCGAGGGTGCTGATCCCGTCGACGACGATCTCCTTGCTGGTGTGGTGCCCGTCCGCGCTCATGCTCCCCGGTTCTCCTCACGGCTCGCTGGCAGCCCTGCGGGCCGCCGACATCGTGCCCAGTTTGTCACACGCCGTCCGGCGGTCGACGGGTAACCCGCCGGTCCCCGCCACACCTGGGGCCGCTGATGCGGCATCAGGTGGCTCCGGCGTGGACAATGGCGGGGTGACCACGCGCGTTCTCGTCCTCGGCAGTACCGGCTCGATCGGTACCCAGGCCCTCGAGGTGACCTCGGAGGCCGGACCCGGCCGTTTCGAGGTCGTCGGTCTGGCGGCCGGCGGTGGCCGGATCGATCTGCTGGCGGAGCAGATCCGCCGGACCGGCGTCCGGTTCGTCGCGGTGTCCGCCCCGGCCGCGGCCGAGCGGATCCGGTCGGCGTTCCCGGAGGCGACGGTTCTCGACGGTCCCGGGGCCGCCACCGAGCTCGTGGGGGCGGTGGAGGCCGACGTGGTGCTCAACGGAATCGACGGGTCCATCGGCCTAGGGCCCACCCTGGCCGCATTGCGCACGGGTGCGCGGCTGGCGCTGGCGAACAAGGAGTCACTCGTGGCCGGGGGCGCCCTCGTCACCGGCGCCGCGGCCCCGGGCCAGCTCATCCCCGTCGACTCCGAGCACTCAGCGATGGCGCAGTGTCTGCGGGCGGGGACGGCGGACGAGGTGGCGTCACTGGTGTTGACCGCCTCCGGCGGGCCCTTCCGGGGCCGTACCCGCGCCGAACTGGAAGGTGTCACCGCGGAGCAGGCGCTGCAGCACCCCACGTGGGCGATGGGCAGGATGATCACCCTGAACTCCGCGACCCTGGTGAACAAGTCCCTGGAGCTCATCGAGGCACACCTGCTGTTCGGGGTTCCATACGATCGGATCGATGTGACCGTCCACCCCCAGTCGGTGGTGCACTCGGCGGTGACGTTCGTCGACGGCGCGACCGTGGCCAAGGCCTCGCCGCCGTCGATGAAGCTGCCGATCGCGTTGGCTCTGGGGTGGCCGTCGCGGATCCCCGGGGCGTCGACCCCGTTGGACTTCTCGCAGGCACACACCTGGACGTTCGAGCCGGTGGACTCCGAGACGTTCCCGGCGATCTCGGTGGCGCGGGCGGCGGGCGAGGCGGGGGGCCTGCGGACCGCGGTGTTCAACGCGGCCAACGAGGAGGCCGCCCCGGCGTTCCTGGACGGCCGGATCGGGTTCACCAGCATCGTCGACGTCGTGGCGGAGACCGTGGGCGCAGCCGATCAGTGGTCATCCGATCCCCGGGATCCGGATGACGTCGCGGCGGCGGAGTCCTGGGCGCGGCGGCACGCCGCAGCCCTCGTCACGAGCCTGGAGGGCTGAGCCGTGTTGGTGTTCGGGATCGTGCTGTTCGCCCTGGGGATCATGGTGTCCATCGTGCTGCACGAGTACGGCCACATGCGGGTCGCGCTGTGGTCGGGGATGCGGGTCCGTCGGTTCTTCGTCGGGTTCGGCCCCACTCTGTGGTCCGTCCGGCGTGGTGGGATCGAGTACGGGCTCAAGGCGATCCCGCTCGGCGGGTTCTGTGACATCGCGGGGATGACCGCGTACGACCAGCTGTCCCCGGAGGATGAGCCGAGGGCGATGTGGCGCCAGGCGTGGTGGAAGCGCGTCGCGGTGTTGTTGGCCGGGCCCTTCATGAACGTCGTCCTGGCGATCGCGTTGTTCTACACGGTCGCCCTCGGCTGGGGCCTGGTGAACCGGGACGTCCAGCCGATCCCCACCGACCGCGTCGCGGCCGTCGTGGGGGACACCTGCGCGGGGGCGGACCGGTGCGGGGTCGGAGTGGGCCCGGCCGGCGAGGCGGGGATCCTGCCGGGCGACCGGATCACGTCGGTCGACGGGGTGCCGGTGGTCAGTTGGGACGACCTGTCCACCGTGGTCTCGGCGCGGCCCGGTGAGACCGTGCCGGTGGCGGTGGAACGCGGCGGTGAGACGATCACGACGACGACGACGTTGACGTCAACGGGCGTGGACGGCGAGCAGCGGGGTGCGCTCGGGGTCCGACTCTCGGAGGACGGGATCCCCCGGGAGATCCTCGATGATCCGGCCTATCAGACCGTCAACACCTACGACGCCCTCAGCGCGGTGCCCGCGACCTTCGTCTTCACCGGGGAGATGGTCGAGGCGACCGTCGATGGGCTGATCTCGTTCCCGGCCAAGATCCCGGCGGTGGCCGCGTCGATCTTCGGGGGCGAGCGGGCGGACGACTCCCCGGTGTCCGTGGTGGGGGCCAGCTACATCGGCGGGCAGGCGGTCGAGCAGGGCCTGTGGAGCCTGTTCCTGCTGTTCCTGGCCGGCCTCAACCTGTTCCTGGGGGCGTTCAACCTCGTGCCCCTGACCCCGTTCGACGGCGGCCACATCGCTGTGGTGTTCTACGAGAAGATCCGGGACGCCGTCCGCCGGTTGCGCGGCCTCGCGCCGGGCGGCCCGGCGGACTACGAGAAGCTGGCGCCACTGACGACGGGGGTGTTCGTACTCCTCATCGGCGTCTCCGCGATCGTGATCACCGCCGACTTCGTCAACCCGATCCTGCTGCCCGGCTGAGCCGGGCGCACACCCACCTCGCACCCGCGCCCGGTTACCCGGATAATGGGACGCGGGACCTGCCCGCACCCGGCTGGCAGCCCCTACGGAAGGCCTGAAGTGAACGACTCCTCCTCGATCCCAGTGGGACTGGGCATGCCCGACGGCCCGCCGCCGGTCCTCGCGCCCCGGCGCACGACCCGGCAGCTGTTCGTGGGCCAGGTGGGCGTGGGCAGTGATCATCCGGTCTCGGTCCAGTCCATGACCACCACCAAGACCCACGACGTCAACTCCACCCTCCAGCAGATCGCCGAGCTCACGGCGTCCGGGTGTGACATCGTCCGCGTGGCGTGTCCCCGGCAGGAGGACGCCGACGCGCTGGAGACCATCGCGCGGAAGTCCCCGATCCCCGTGATCGCGGACATTCACTTCCAACCCAAGTACATCTTCGCGGCGATCGATGCCGGGTGTGCCGCGGTGCGCGTCAACCCGGGCAACATCAAGGAGTTCGACGGACGCGTCAAGGAGGTCGCCAAGGCCGCCGGTGACGCGGGCATCCCCATCCGCATCGGTGTCAACGCCGGGTCGCTGGACCCGCGCCTGTTGGCCAAGTACGGCAAGGCGACCCCGGAAGCGCTCGTCGAGTCGGCGATGTGGGAGGCCTCGTTGTTCGAGGAACACGGCTTCGGCGACATCAAGATCTCGGTCAAGCACAACGACCCGGTGATCATGGTCGAGGCCTACCGCCGGCTCGCCGCGCAGACCGATTACCCGTTACACCTCGGCGTGACCGAGGCCGGGCCCGCGTTCCAGGGCACGATCAAGTCGGCCGTGGCGTTCGGTGCTCTGCTCTCCGAGGGGATCGGCGACACCATCCGGGTCTCCCTCTCCGCCCCGCCGGTGGAGGAGATCAAGGTCGGCACGCAGATCCTGCAGTCGCTCAACCTGCGTCCGCGCAAGCTCGAGATCGTCTCGTGCCCGTCGTGTGGGCGCGCCCAGGTGGACGTGTACAAGCTCGCCGACGAGGTCACGGCCGGACTGGAGGGGATGAGCGTCCCCTTGCGGGTGGCCGTCATGGGCTGTGTCGTCAACGGGCCCGGCGAGGCCCGCGAGGCCGATCTGGGTGTCGCGTCCGGAAACGGCAAGGGCCAGATCTTCGTCAAGGGCGAGGTCATCAAGACCGTGCCGGAGGCGATGATCGTGGAGACCCTCATCGAGGAGGCCATGCGGATCGCCGAGGAGATGGGCGAGCCCGTGGGAGACGCCGCCGAGGGCCAGGGGCCCCAGGTCAAGGTCACGCGATAGACCGTGACCGACACGGCTGCCCCGGAGGCCGGGCTCGGCGGGTGCCGGGCGGTCGGTCGGGGAGAGTCGCGGGCGCTTGGCGACGTGCTCGCCGCCGACCCGTTGGTCTCCGCGCCGGCGGCGGAGAAGTTCGCCACGTCGGGTGTCGCCGCCGGCACCGACGGACGGTTCCTCACTTTGGGCGGGCCTGAGCGGTCTCTCGCGTTCGTCGGCAGTTCGGTGTTGCCGCTCCGGGGCGACGCCGCGGATCAGCGCGCTCTCGGTGACGCGGTGGCCCGACTGGGACTCGGGCCTATGTCGGTGCACGGTCGGCGCGACCTGGTCGCCGGCATGTGGCCGGCCCTGCGAGAACGCTGGGGCGAGGCCCGGGAGTACCGGGCTCACCAGTTCCTCATGGCGCTCGAGGGCCCGCTCGATCCAGCGCTCGTCCTGGCCGGCATCCGGCCCGCGACCGTGGAGGAGTTCGAACCGGTGCTCGCCGCCGCCGCGGCGATGTACCGCGAGGAACTGCGCGCCGACCCGTTCGCCGTGGGCTCCGGGATCCCGTTTCGTCGCCGCGTGGCGCGGTCCCTCGCGCGGGGGAGGACCTGGGTGGGGATCGACGACGGCGAGGTGGTCTTCAAGGCCGATGTCGCCGCGATCTCCCCGGAGGTCGCCCAGATCCAGGGCGTATGGGTACACCGAGACCGGCGGGACGCCGGGCTGGGGTCCGGCGGTACCGCCGCGGTGTGCGCCGCCCTTTGCTCACGGGGGCTCCGACCTTCCCTGGTGGTGAACGGGTCGAACGGCGCAGCCCGCGCCGCTTATCGGCGGGTGGGCATGGTCGACTCCGTCGAGTACGCGACGGTCCTGCTGTGAGTCATCTCGCCCGCACCGACCCAGAGCGGGGTACCCCCCGGCCGGCGGCTACGGGATCGGCCACGCCTGTGGGAAAGTGGAGCGTAGTCAGACCACGGACCCCGGAAGGTGTAATCCGATGACAGACAGTGCGGCAGTGCGCGCCGTGGGTGGCGCCCTCCGGGGGAGGGCCGTGTGAGTACCCCGATGACAGCACCGGTCACCCGGGCGCCCGCGGCCGCGACGGGGCCGACGGCGGTGGCGCCGGTGACCACGACGGGCCCGGTACGGGACGCGGCTGTCGACCCGGGCTTCCGTTCGCTGCGGCCGGCCGACCGGGCCATGCGGCGTCTGCTCGGCGTCCGGGCCGTCGACCGCAAGGCCGGCTCCGGCGCCCACCGGGCATTCCGGATCTCGGTGATGGTCTCGGCCGTGCGGTGCCTCATCACCTACCTCGCGATCCCGATTCTCGTGCCGCTGCTCAGCCTGTCCGGCTGGGTCGCGGCGCCCGTCGGTATCGCGTTGTGTGTGGTCGCCGTGGTGAACGGCGTGGTCAGCGTCCGCCGGTTCTGGGCGTCCGACCACGCCAAGCGCTGGATGTACACCGGCTTCATGGCGGTCGTGTTCGCGATCCTCGCCGTGGCGATGGTCTCCGAGTTCCACCGTCTGGGGGTGATCTGATGGATCCGCGCCAGGACTCCGACCCCGGTGTGGACACCGCGGCTGACGAGACGGCCCCGGTGACGCCCGACGATGCCGGCCCGCCCGCGAAGGGAGAGCTCGGCGAGTCGTCCGCGGACGTGATCACGATGTGCCTGTTCGGGGCGATGGTGCTCATCGCCTCGGTGTGCTTCGTCATCTGGTGACCGGACCGGGGCGACCGGTCGCGCCGGGCGGGCCTATCCTGGGGGCATGACCACCTCTACCCGTCAGCCTCTCGTCCCCGGTGAACCCACCCCGATCCGGACCGTTCCCGAATCGATCCCGCGGCCGGAGTACGTCTGGCGCGACAGCGTCGACGAGGCCAACGGGGAGGCGTGGATTCAGCCGGCTGAGGTCATCGACGCGATGCGCGTGGCCTCGAGGCTGGCCGCGGACGCTCTCGTGCTCGCCGGCGAGGCGGTCGCGCCCGGCGTGACGACCGACGAGATCGACCGGGTCGTACACGAGTTCCTGTGCGACAACGGGGCGTACCCGTCGACCCTGGGGTACAAGTCGTTCCCCAAGTCGAGCTGCGTCTCGCTCAACGAGGTGATCTGCCACGGTATCCCCGACACCACGGTGATCCGTGACGGGGACATCGTCAACGTCGACGTCACGGCGTTCATCCACGGCGTCCACGGTGACACCAACGCGACGTTCCTGGCCGGGGATGTCAGCGAGGAGGTCAGGCTCCTGGTCGAGCGCACCGAAGAGGCGATGAACCGGGGGATCAGGGCCATCCGACCCGGGCGCGAGGTCAACGTCATCGGGCGGGTCATCGAATCCTATGCCCGACGCTTCGACTACACGGTCGTGCGGGAGTTCACCGGCCACGGTGTCGGCCCGACCTTCCACAACGGTCTGGTCGTGCTCCACTACGACGAGCCGTCCCGGACCGAGGTCCTCGAGCCGGGTATGACGTTGACCGTCGAACCGATGATCTCCCTCGGCGGGCCGGGGTTCGACGTCTGGGAAGACGACTGGACCGTGACCACGGCCGACAAGGCGTGGACCGCCCAGTTCGAGCACACCGTCGTCGTCACCGAGGACGGGTACGAGATCCTCACCCTGCCGTCCGGCTCCTGAGCGCGTCCGGCGTCCCGTGCGCCCCCCCCGGCCGGCCGGGAAGAGTGTGTGGACGATGGTCCTGATGCGCCCCTCGGTCGTGGACAATCCGGAGCATACTGTCCACCATGATCGATACCCCTCGCGGACCCGTGGAGCAGATCGACCTGGTGGTGGTGGGCGCCGGCTTCGGCGGCATCGCCATGGCCGACCGTCTGTTGGGGGAGGGGCGTGGCCGGGACTTCCTCGTCGTGGAGGCCGCGGACTCGGTGGGGGGCACCTGGCGCGACAACACCTACCCGGGGTGCGCCTGCGACGTCCCCACCGCTCTCTACTCGCTGTCCCGACACGCCCACCCCGGGTGGTCCCACTCGTTCGGGAGGCAACCAGAGATCCGGGCCTATCTCGAGTCCGTGACGGACCGCATCGGTCTCCGTGACCGACTCGTCACCTCCTGCGAGGTGACCGCGGCGGTGTGGGACACCGAGTCGGCGCACTGGGTCGTCGACACGAGCCGCGGGCGGATCCGGGCGCGCGATCTCGTGGTGGCCTCGGGGGCGCTGTCCGCCCCCTCGATCCCCCGGCTACCCGGTCTGGAGTCGTTCGAGGGCCAGGTGTTCCACTCCGCGAGGTGGCGCCACGACATCGCGCTCGAGGGCCGGAGGGTCGCCGTCGTCGGGACGGGGGCCTCCGCGGTCCAGTTCGTCCCCGAGATCGCCGGGCCCGCCGAGCACGTCACGGTCTTCCAGCGGACCCCGGGCTGGATCCTGCCCAGGCTGGACCGATCGATCTCCGGACGCCGTCAGCGGCTCTACCGACGCTTCCCGTTGGTACAGCGGCTGGTCCGGGGTCGTATCTACCTGGGGCGTGAGCTCTACGTCGTGGTGTTCACGCGAGCCCAGTTCCTCTTGCGGTTCTTCGAGTGGTTCGCACGGTTCTACCTCTTCCTCAAGGTGCGGGACCGCGGGATGCGCCGTGCGCTCACCCCCGACTTCTCGATCGGGTGCAAACGGGTGTTGCTCACCAGTCAGTGGCTCCCCGCCCTCAGCCGGTCCGATGTGACCCTGGTGTCCGGCGCGGCGTCGGCTGTCACCCCGCGCGGGCTCGTGGCCGACGACGGCACGGAGCATCCGGCGGACGTCATCATCTTCGGTACGGGCTTCCAGCCGACCGAGCCGCCCATCTCCCGCGTGATCACCGGCGCGGACGGGCGCACCCTCGCCGAGCACTGGGATGGCAGTCCGCGAGCGCACAACGGCATCACCGTGGCGGGGTTCCCCAACCTGTTCCTGCTGTACGGCCCCAACACCAACCTGGGGCACTCGTCGATCGTGTACATGCTCGAGTCCCAGGCTGATCACGTTCTGCGGTTGCTCGACCTCGCCGGGCGGGAGGCCCGACGCACCATCGAGGTCCGTCCGGAGGTGGAGGAGTCCTACGCCGCCCGGATGGACCGCGAACTGGCGCACACGGTGTGGAACCAGGGGGGCTGCTCGAGCTGGTACATCGACTCGCGGGGACGTAATTCCCTGCAGTGGCCGACGTTCACCTTCCGGTACCGCGAGCAGGTCCGCACCGTCGATCCGGACGACTTCGTCCTCGCCTGAGGCCGGCGGGGAGCGGGTGTCACGCGCCTCGCGGCCCCGCCCCCGATCGTCGGCCCACCGACGTCGCCCCCGGTCGTCTGCCTTCCGGCATCGTCCGGTAGCTAGAAGCCGCGGTCCGGGAAGTCCAGACCCAGCAATGCGTTCTCGACGACCTCGGCCATCGCCGGGTGGATCCAGTACTGCTTGCGCGCGAGGTCCGGCACCGTGATCTCGAACTCCATGGCCTGGATGAGGATCTGCACGAGAGACGGGGCGTGGGCGCCCATGAGGTGGGCGCCCAGGAGCAACCCGGTGGCGCGGTCGGCGATGAGCTTGCAGCACCCGACCGAGTCCTCCATCGCCCATCCGTACGCCACGTCGCCGTAGTCCTGGGTCTTCACGGTCACGTCGTACCCGGCCGCGCGGGCCTCTGCTTCCGTCAGCCCGACCGACGCGATCTGTGGCCAGCTGAACACCGCGTACGGCACGTGACTGTGGTGGAACGGCTGCAGGTTCTCCGGGTGGTTGAGGTTGTGGCCCAACACCCGCTGCTCGTGGTTGGCCACGTGCTTGAGCTGGAACGGCGAGCTCACGTCGCCCAGCGCCCAGACGCCCTCCGCCGTGGTGCGGCCGAACTCGTCCACGCGGACCCGCTCGCCGTCCATCTCCACCCCCGCCGCGTCCAAACCGAGCAGGTCCCCGTTCGGGGTCCGACCCGTGGCGACCAGCAGCGCGTCGCCTGCACAGGTCGACCCGTCCTCGAACGTGATCTCCACGCCCCGGCAGTCGTCACCGGTCGCGGTCATCGAGGTGACGTGCTGGCCGAGGCGGACGTCCCACCGTCCCCGGGCGGCGTCCGTGAACCGCTCGGCGAGTTCGCGGTCGAGGTGCTTGAGCAGTACGTCCGACCGGCCGATCACGGTGACCTCGACGCCCAGCGCGGAGAACACGTGCGCGAACTCGCAGGCGATGAATCCTGAGCCCTGGATGACCATGGATTTCGGCAACTCGGGGATCCGCATGACGTCGTCGCTGGTGTGGTACGCGATGCCGGCCCCGGTGACGATCTCGGGGATCGACGGCCGTGCCCCCGCAGCGATCACGACGGAGTCCGCGGTGATGATCTCGCCGGTCCCCGTGTCGATGGTGCGGGGGCCGACGAAGGTCGCGTGTCCGTCGAACACCGTGACGTTGTCGCAACGGTTGCGCCGGTAGTCCTCCCCGCTCGACGCGATCGGGTCGATCCGCCGGTCGAAGACCCGCGAGACGATGTCCGGCCAACGGACCCCGTCCAGCGTCGAATCGACACCGTAGGCGGACGAGTGCCGGATCGAGGTGGCCGTGTCGGCGGCGTAGACGAACATCTTGGTGGGGATGCAGCCGACGTTGAGGCAGGTGCCGCCGAACGTCCCCTTCTCGCAGATCACCACGGACTTGTCGGCGAACGATTCGTCGATCAGCGAGTTGCCGCTGCCCGTGCCGATGACGACCAGGTCGAAGTGGCGGGAGGGGGTCTGGGTCATGGGGTTCAGGACTCCTTGGTGTGTGAGGACAGGGTCTGGTCCAGCCAGCGCCCGAGATGGTCGAAGACCACCTCGAGGACGTCGGCGCGGGAGAGGAAGACGTCGTGCCGGGCACCCGGTACGGGGACGTCGGTGACGTCACGGGAGACACGGTCGGCGAAGCGCTCCATCGACCGGACGTCCAGGATCAGATCGGTGTCCACGTCGAGCACGGCGCCCCGTGGGCGGGCCCCGACCGACGACGCCGTCGAGCGGAGCAACAGAACCGGGAGCGGTAGGTCGACCCCGGACTGTAGCCGCTTCTGGGCGCGCCGGACCGCGGCCAGCCACCCCGCCCGCACACCCACCCCGCCGGGGGGCTTGAGCGTGGTGTCGAAGTGGAAGTCACCGTCGTGGTCGACGTGCGTGCTGATCACATACCGGTCCGAGGTGGGTAGCGGCAGTCGGTAGAAGGGCCGGAGGGATCCGAGCGTGCGGATGACGGGGTCCAGCACGGGGCGGGCGCGCTCCGGGACGTCGAGCTGGAACCACGGGGAGTTCAGCACCACCCCCACGACGGGGGCGAGAGCGCCCCTGTCGCGACGCCTGCCCAGCCACAACGGCACCACCAGCCCCCCGGTCGAGTGGGCGGCCACGAGGACCGGCGTTCCCGGGTGCTCGGAGACGATCACGTCGAGAGCCTGATCCAGCTCGTCGTCGTACCTCTCCAGGTCAGTGGTGAAGTGCGGTGTCAGACCTTCCCTCCGGGACCGGCCACATTTGCGCAGGTCGATCCCGTAGGTCGCGAACCCGCTCGACGCGAGGAACTCGGCGAGATGGGTGTGGAAGAAGTAGTCCGACAGGCCGTGGACGACCAGGACGACGCCGGTGGGCTCGGTCGGTGCGTCCTCGTGGCGGACGAGGGTCGCGGAGATCTCACCCTCACCGTCGGGATCGGCACCGAGAGGCAGGTCGCGCCGTGTGTACGACGGCCCCAGCAGATCCGGGGCCCACTGCGGGTCGGATCCGTCGGGGGCGCCGGGATCTGGAGAGGGCGTCGACACGACGACCACCCTAGTCCGGTGTGTCCCACGCCCGGCGCGGTGAGTAGTCTGACAACCCTGTGGGCGCGGGCCTGTCGGGACGACCCGCGTCGACGAGAGATTCGGGTCCACGACCAATGAGCGAGGGTAGCCGGTGACTTCAGACCAGGTGGCAAAGCACGGAACGACGGATGTGGCGCTCATCGGCGCGGGCACCATGAGCGCGACTCTGGGTGCCCTGCTGCGGCGGCTCCAACCGGACTGGGACATCCAGGTGTTCGAACGGCTCGAGGGGCCCGCACTGGAATCCTCCGACGCCTGGAACAACGCCGGCACCGGGCATTCCGCCCTCTGCGAGCTCAACTACTCGCCCAAGACCGCCGACGGCGACGTCGACATCACCAAGGCCGTCAGCGTCAACGAGAAGTTCCAGGTCTCCCGGCAGTTCTGGTCCTATGCGGTCGAGAACACCATCCTCGGCGACCCCACCGAGTGGATCCGCCCCGTCCCGCACATGAGCTTCGTGGCGGGCAAGGACGGTCAGGACTACCTCCGGAAGCGTTACGACAAGCTCGCCGGGCACCCACTCTTCCCGGGAATGGGTCACACCACCGACTTCTCCGAGCTGGAGCGGCTCGTTCCGCTCATGGCCCGCGGTCGCTCGCCCGAGCAGCCCTTCGCCCTGAGCCACTTCTCGAACGGCACCGACGTCAACTTCGGTGCGCTCACCCGGCAGCTCATCAAGTACCTCACCCGCACGGGCACCGAGGTGCACTACCAGAACCAGGTCAAGGACCTCGAGCGCAACAGTGACGGCAGCTGGCGGCTGACCGTGGCCAACCGGCACACCGGTGACGAACGCACCGTCGACGCCAAGTTCGTGTTCGTCGGCGCGGGTGGCGGTGCGCTGCACCTGCTCCAGAAGTCCGGCATCCCCGAGATCAAGGGCATCGGCGGCTTCCCCGTGGGCGGCCAGTGGCTGCGATGCACCAACCCCGAGCTCATCGAGCAGCACCAGGCGAAGGTCTACAGCCAGGCCTCCGTGGGCGCGCCGCCCATGTCGGTGCCGCACCTGGACACCCGCGTCATCGACGGCAAGAAGGGTCTGCTGTTCGGGCCGTTCGCCGGGTGGACCCCCAAGTTCCTCAAGATGGGCAGTTTCCTCGACCTGCCGTCGAGCATCCGGGCCGGGAACCTGCTGCCCATGGCCAATATCGGCCTCACCGAGATGAGCCTGGTCAAGTACCTCATCACCGAACTCGCGAAGAACCACGGTGCCCGGGTCGACGCACTGCGCGACTTCGTGCCCTCGGCGCAGGACGGGGAGTGGGAGAAGGTCATCGCCGGCCAGCGTGTCCAGGTGATCAAGCCCAGCGGCCGGGGCGGAACCCTCGAGTTCGGCACCGCCGTGGTCAACGCGGCGGACGGGTCCATCGCGGGTCTGCTCGGAGCCTCCCCGGGCGCCTCCACCGCGGTGGACGCCATGGTCGACGTGCTCAAGCGCTGCTTCCCGAGCCGGTTCGCGGACTGGACCCCGGCCCTCGAGGAGATGATCCCCTCGCTCGGCCGGGACCTCGCCGAGGAGCCGACCCTGTTCACCGAGCAGTTCGAGCGCTCGACCCGCACCCTGAAGCTCGACCAGAAGGCCTGACGGAACGGCGCTGATCCGCCCCCACGCACCATTCCTCATCCCCCGGTCGCCCGACGTGGTGGCCGGGGGTGAGTCGTGTCACGGGCCGCAGGCCGGGGCCTGGGGTGGAGCCGGGGGCGGATAGGATCAGCAGCATGATCCGGCCTGTGAACCCGTACCCCGTCGGTCTGGACCTCGAAGGCCGTCGTGTCGTGGTGATCGGCGGAGGGTCCGTGGCGCAACGACGCATCCCCGTGCTGCTCGAGGCGGGTGCGGTCGTGCACCTCGTGAGCCCCGACGTCACGCCCACGCTCCAGGGCCTCGTAGACGCCGGGCGCATCTGGTGGGAGCCACGAGAGTACGAATCAGGCGATCTCGAGGGTGCGTGGTACGTGGTCGCCGCGACGAGGAACTCTCTGGTCAACGCCCGGGTCGCGGCCGAGGCCGAGCAGAACCGCACCTTCTGCGTCCGGGCTGACGCCGTGACGTCGGGTTCCGCGGTGACCCCGGCGGTGGTCCGCAGGGGCGAGATGCTCGTCGCAGTTCTCACCGGCGACCGCGCGCGTACCGCCGGGGCCCGGGACGTGGTCGCGCGGGCCCTCAGCGACGCGGGGGCGGAGGCACCCGAGGTCGACGAGGCGCTCCGCGGCACGGTCGCGTTGGTCGGAGGCGGGCCGGGGGCCGACGACCTCATGACGGTGCGTGGACGTCGACTGCTCGCCCGCGCCGACGTGGTCGTGGCCGACCGTCTCGCCCCCCAGCGCCCACTGGCCGAGCTGCGGGCGGACGTCGAGATCGTCGATGCGGCCAAGATCCCCTACGGGCGGGCCATGGCGCAGGACGCGATCAACGAGGTGCTGGTGGACCGGGCACGAGCCGGCAAGTTCGTGGTCCGCCTCAAGGGCGGGGACCCGTTCCTCTACGGGCGTGGCTACGAGGAGGCGCAGGCGTGCGCGGAGGCGGGAGTGCCCTGCACGGTCGTGCCGGGCGTCTCCAGCGCCCTCGCGGTCCCGGCCCTCGCGGGGATTCCCGTGACCAACCGCGGGATGACACACGAACTGACGGTCGTGTCCGGGCACCTCCCGCCCGGACACCCGGGCTCCCTCATCGACTGGGACGCCCTCGCTCGTATGCGCGGGACGCTGGTGGTGCTGATGGGGGTCAAGAACTCCCCGGCGATCGCCGAGTCGCTCATGGCGGGGGGCCGCTCGTCGGACACCCCGGCCGCGGTGATCGTCGACGGCAGTCTCGACGGTCAGTCGACCCATCGCTGCACCCTCGGCACCCTCACCGACACCCTGGCGACCCACGAGGTCAGGCCCCCGGCCATCGTTGTGGTCGGAGACGTGGCCGGGCTTCCGCAGGCGCTGTCCACGGACCTGCGGCACCGCTGACGCATCCCGACGCCGGGCGTGGTGCGTGCCCGTCAGGAACCGACGCGGCGCCGCTCGGACAGGAAGACGTCCGAGTAGGTGGCCGGATCCTGACCGCGTAGGTGCGAGGTGTGGTCCTGCATGACCAGCCGCGCCGAACAGACGTTGCGGATCGCCACCAACTCGACTTCCACGCCGGGGAGTTCCTCCGCCAGGCGGCGCGCGATCGCCAGTCCCTCGCGGTACCAGTCGACCGGATCGACGCCGTCGGTCCAGACGGGCACGCCGTAGCCGTAGCCGAGAAGGCCGAGGGCGGCGCCGCTGTCGTCGGCGCTGCTGTCGTCGGCGCTGCCCCCGTAGTCCACGAATCCGCGCCGCCAGTCGTCATTCCATCGCAGGATCCGGCTCTCCAGGTCAGGGGTCAGTCCGAGGCTGCGAGGCGTGGCGAAATCCATGAACCCGTCCCGGAGGCGGGGAGGCTGGTAGTAGGGGAGCCGTCCCGCCCACAGTCCCCACGTCACGCCGTACTCGGGCATGAGCCGGATCGTCGGCGTGCGGTCGGGGTCGGGTCCGTTGCCCGGCGCCCGCCAGCCCTCGGTGCGCACGTAGTCGCCCCGCAGAGGGTGGACGTAGTCCAGTTGATCGGCGGCCAGCTCACACACGACATACCGCTCCGCGGTGCAGAACACCGCCGTTCCGGTCAGGCTCACCTCAAGCCGGTCGGCGAGCTCGTGGCCGCGGTCGAGCCAGGCCAACTCGTCGAAGCCCTCGCGCCACACTGGTTGGTCGACGGGGCGGTCGCCGAGATGGACGAAGTTCTCTTTCCATTCGTCGATCCACGCCTCGATGTCGTCCCGCAGGTCGCCGGGGAGGTCGAGGTCGGCGGCCACGCCCTGGTCGTGGCGCCGATGTCCGGGCGGGAAAGCGGAGGGCGATCCGAAGAGGTGCGCCTCGTAGTACTGGACCGGCGACAGGCACAGACGGGGCAACGAGGCGAGCCCAGGTTCCTCCTGCAGCCGCCACGCCGCGCGGGAACCGTGCGAGGGAAGGACCCGCGGCGTGGCGGGGACGGAGTCGGCGTCGGCGTCGGCGTCGGCGTCGGGATCGGGACTCGAACTCACGGCTCCGTGACCATGGTGAGAACGGTTTCCGAGGTGCGCTCGAGGGTGTGCCCGGCCCGACGGGCCACCCGGAGGAGGGAGGCGACTTCACCCATCTCGGCCCGGGACGTGGCGAGCGTACGGGCGAGGAGACCCTTGTGATGCTTGGAGAAGTGCGAGACCACCTTGCGCGTGCCGTCGGGGTAGTCGGTGACGACGTCGACGGTGATCGCCCCCGGGACCGGCCCCAGCTGGTGGTAGCCGCCGGAGCGCAGGTCCACCACGAGGTCGTCGCCCCACCCGGCGGTGGCGGCGGTGAGGGCCGGCTTCCAGGTCGAACGCAGGGTGCCCAGTCCGGGCAACTGCGTCCCGGCGGAGAGGCGGTAGTGCGGAATGGGGTCGGTAGCACCGAGCAGGCCGAACAGGGCCGAGCCGATCCACAGCCGCGACTCCGCTCGTGACCGGGTGGCCGCGGTGAACGAGGCGGGGTCCAGGGCGTCGAAGAGGACGCCGGTATAGCGGCTCAGCGCCGACGCGGTGGGGGAGGTCCACAGGTCGGCGTTCAGTGTCACCTCGTCGCCGAGCTTCTCACTCAGCCCGAGCGCGTCGCGAGCTGCCGCCGCCTCCCCCGAGCACAGCGAGACGAGGGAGTCGGCGACGGCGCGGCGGGTTCCTTCGAGCTCGGGGAGCGAGAGCGCGGCCAGGTCGAGCGGCTCCCCGGACCCGCCGACGGATTTGGTCTCGGAAGGGGACAGGAGGATTCGCACCCGGCTTAGGGTACCGAGGCCACCGGCAGCCCCGACGGCGGGCGGCGGGTCCGCGAGCAGGGGCGGCTAGGCTGGTGCATCGTGATCACGCGTCTGTCCCACCTTTTCCTGCGCACGCTCCGCGATGACCCGGCCGATGCCGAGGTCCTCAGCCACAAACTGCTGGTCCGCGCCGGGTACGTCCGCCGCGTCGCTCCCGGCGTGTACTCCTGGCTGCCGCTGGGTCTGCGCACCCTCCGCAGGGTCGAGCAGGTGGTGCGCGAGGAGATGAACGCCTTCGGCGCGCAGGAGATCACCCTGCCCGCACTCCTCCCGCGGGAACCGTACGAGACCACCGGACGGTGGACCGAGTACGGCCCGGCGTTGTTCCGGCTGAAGGACCGCAAGGGCAACGACATGATGCTCGGCCCCACCCACGAGGAACTCTTCACGCTCACCGTGCAGGGCGAATACTCCTCGTACAAGGACCTGCCCGTCACGCTGTACCAGATCCAGACCAAGTACCGCGACGAGGAACGACCCCGTGCCGGGATCCTGCGCGGTCGCGAGTTCGTCATGAAGGACTCGTACTCGTTCGACGTCGACGACGCCGGACTCGAACGCTCCTACCAGGCGCACCGAGAGGCGTACCGACGCATCTTCGACCGTCTCGGGATCGAGTACGTCATCTGTGCCGCCACCTCCGGCGCGATGGGTGGTTCCGCATCCGAGGAGTTCCTCGCCGTCTCCGCCGCCGGCGAGGACACGTTCGTCCGATCCACCGACGGGCAGTACGCGGCCAACGTCGAGGCCGTTGTCACCCCCGCGCCGCCCGCCCTCCCGATCGAGGGTTCGCCGCGGGCGGTCGTGCACGAGACCCCGGACGCGCCGACCATCGACACGCTCGTCGCCTGGGCGAACTCCGCAAACCTCGGCCGGGAGGTCACCGCCGCGGACACTCTCAAGAACGTCATGTTCAAGGTGCGTCGGCCCGGTCAGGACTGGGAGCTGTTGGCGGTGGGCCTACCGGGCGACCGCGAGGTCGACATGAAGCGGGTCGAGGCCGCGCTCGAGCCGGCGGAGGTCGAGATCCTCGACGAGGCGGATTTCAAGACCAACCCATTCCTCGTGAAGGGGTACATCGGCCCGCGCGCGCTGCAGGAGAACGAGGTCCGCTACCTCGTCGACCCCCGGGTCGTCGACGGCACGGCGTGGATCACCGGAGCCGACGAGCCCGGCAAGCACGTGGTGGACCTGGTGTGCGGCCGTGACTTCACCCCGGACGGCACCATCGAGGTCGCCGAGGTGAGGGAGGGCGACCCGGCACCGGACGGGCACGGCACCCTGACCCTGGCGCGCGGGATCGAGATCGGCCACATCTTCCAGCTGGGCCGGAAGTACACCGACGCCTTCGGGTTCGACGTCCTGGGCGAGAACGGCAAGCCCGCGAGGGTGACCATGGGGTCCTACGGCATCGGGGTCTCGCGTCTCGTGGCGGTACTCGCGGAGCAGTTCGCCGACGACCAGGGCCTGGTCTGGCCCGCTGAGGCCGCGCCCGCGGACGTCCACGTGGTGATCGCCAACAAGGACGATGCCGCGATCTCGGGAGCCGCGACGCTGGTGGAGGCGTTCGACCGCGCCCGACTCGAGGTCCTCTTCGACGACCGGAAGGCCTCGCCCGGAGTGAAGTTCAAGGACGCCGAGCTGATCGGTGTGCCGTGGGTGGTCGTGGTGGGTCGCGGCTGGTCCGAGGGCACCGTCGAGCTGCGCGAGCGCGCCACCGGCGAGGTCACCCAGGTCCCGGTGGACGGTGCCGCGGAGGAGATCGTCCGGTTGATCGGCGCCGGACGCCCCTGAGCCTCAGGCCGGCGGCGGGAACCCGGGTAGCGCCTCGAACGGCGCTCCCGGGACCAGGGTTCTCCAGCGTGCGAGTTGCACCGCCGCCGCGGTGAGGGCGTCGACGCAGAAACGGCGGGTCTCCGGCGTCCGGGCGAGGCCGAGTTCGACGCGCCAGGCCTCGCAACAGTCCGATTCGATCCGGATCGCCAGAAGGACGGGAGCGCCGGGGGCGTCCGGATCGGGGACGTATCCGACCGGCGCGGGGGGCGATGCCGGCCACAACACCTCAGCCGCGTCCCGACGGGCTCGATGAGCAGCGAGCTCACGCCTGACCGCGGCTCGGATGGAGCCGTCCGCCCGGGACAGGACGAGACCGTACCCGTAGACCGCCGCGTCCTCGGCGGCCAATCCGACCTGAGCGCTCACGCGAGTTCCACCTCGACCGCCGCCGTGCACGCCGCCGAGACCGCGCCGGCGATCTCCGCGCGGGCCCCCTCGGTCGCCGCGGCCGCACCGGCGGCGTCGGCCGCGTCGGCGCGGAGTCGCGAGCGCACCTCCTCGGCGGGCGGGCAGACCGGCGCCGGTGTCGGCACTGGGGTCGGCTGCTGCTCGTCGTCCTGCGGGCGGTCCACGAGCCCGGCGAGCCGTTCCGCGTGAACTCTCCGGGTGTCGGCGAGCCGACGCAGGGCACCCACCCGATCGCCGTGGGAGGCGTCCGCGGCCGCGAGTTCCCGTGCGTCGCGCTCGGCGGCCTCGAGCAGGCCGAGCAGGGGATCGGGACGGTCGGTGACCGTGGGCAGGGCACAGCCGCCGGCGACTGCGAGCCCGGCGACTCCGGCGGCCGCGACGGCGAACTGACGGCGCGAGAGGGCGACGGGGGCGGAATGGGGCACTCCGACATCCTGCCAGGGGTCGGAGAAGGGGGCGGCGAGGCGGTACAGTGATGCGGCCCGTCCGCGTCCCGGAACGGAATCCGCCAGCCCGCACTCCAGGAGCACAGTGATCGTCCCCGAGCCCGACCGGGCCCATATACGCAAGGCGGTCTCGGACCGCAGCCTCGACCTCGAGGACCTCCGGGAGGACACCCGTTCGTCCACGTGGCACGTGACGGTCGTCGTGGACGGGGACTCCGGCGTCTCCCTCGACGATCTCGCCGAACTCTCCGTCGATCTCGACCCCCTCGCCGAGCAGTGGGGGGGATCGGGCCAGCCGGTCACGCTGGAGGTCACCAGCAGGGGCGTCGACGCGCCGCTGGAGCACCCCCGTCACTGGGCCCGTGCCCGCGGACGCCAGGTCGACCTGCTCTACGTCGACGGCGCCGACGGGCCGACCCGGGGGCGGGTCGGAGACCTCGACGAGGACTCGGGGACCGTCCGCATCGTGTCCAGGGCGGGCCGGGGGACCAGAGTGGACTCGGTAGCGTTGGATCGGGTGGCCCGCGCCGTGATCCGGGTCGAGTTCCGGCCAGCGCCACAGGAGGAGCTGGACCTGTTGTCCGAGCCGGAGAACCCCGGGCACGGCGTGCGAGAAGGAGAAAACAGTTGAACATCGACATGGCAGCGCTGAACATGCTGTCCCGAGAGCGCGAGATCCCGCTGGACGACCTCGTGCACACTCTCGAAAACGCGTTGCTCACCGCCTACAAGCGGACCGAGGGCTCGCATAGGGTGGCCCGGATCGCGCTGGACCGCAAGGCCGGCACGGTCGCCGTCATGGCCGCCGAGGTGGACGAGGACGGCAACCGCATCGGGGAGTTCGACGCCACCCCCTCCGACTTCGGGCGGGTGGCCGCGGCCACGGCACGGCAGATCATCCTGCAGCGTCTGCGCGAAGCCGAGACCGACCGCATCTACGGTGATCTCGTCGCGCGCGAGGGCGAGGTGGTCAGTGGGGTCATCCAGTCCGACTCCCGCGCCAACGCCCGTGGGATCGTGGTCGTCCACATCGGACCCGAGAACGGGGGCACCGAGGGGACCATCGCCCCGGCCGAGCAGGTACCGGGTGAGACCTACACGCACGGGGAGCGCATCAAGTGCCACGTCGTCGGGGTGCACAAGGGGCCCCACGGCGCCTCCGTCTCGCTCTCCCGCACCCACCCGGACCTGGTCCGGGGACTGTTCGCGCTCGAGGTCCCGGAGATCGACGACGGCTCGGTGCGGATCGCGGCGATCGCGCGTGAGGCGGGCCACCGGACGAAGATCGCGGTGGAATCCACCATCTCGGGACTCAACGCGAAGGGCGCCTGCATCGGACCGAACGGGGCCCGTGTGCGCGCGGTCATGGCGGAGCTCAACGACGAGAAGATCGACATCGTCGACTACGACGACGACCCGACGGTGTTCGTCGGCAACGCCCTGTCCCCGGCGAAGGTGATCTCCGTCACCGTCGCCGATGCCACCACCAGGGCGGCCCGCGTCGTCGTCCCCGACTACCAGCTGTCCCTGGCGATCGGCAAGGAAGGCCAGAACGCACGTCTGGCACACCGCCTGACCCAGTGGCGGATCGACATCCACAGCGACGCGGAGTGACCCGCTGCGCCGCCCGGCGCCACGCGGTCGGGCGCGCCGTTAGTGTCGACACGGCATTGTCTGTAGACTGATCAGTTGTCACAGTGACTTCACGTCCACCCGTCCACTCGGGCCGGGCGGCGAGAGACCGAGGTGGCCGGATGCAGGGACGCAAGGACCAGCGGTTCGGTACCGCCGAGGCCGCGGGTCCGGTCAGGACCTGCGTCGGTTGCCGGGGTCGGGACACCGATTCCCGACTCCTCCGGATCGTTCACGATCCGGAGACGGCCGCTCTCTCGCCCGATCCGCGCCGACGGGCGGTCGGACGAGGAGCCTGGGTGCATCGCGAACCGCAGTGCATCACGACAGCGCTCGACCGCAAGGCCTTCACCAGGGCCCTGCGGATCGCCGGGAACGTGTCCCAGGACGCGCTCACGGAGGTACTCGAGGCACTACGCCTCGGGCACGACATCACCCGCCGACCGCTCGGTTCGGCAGGGGGAGCACAAGAGAAGGAACGGACCAGACACGATGAGCACACCGTGAAGCTCCAGCGATGAACGTCCATCGAATGTAGACCGAGGTCGCGCGGCCAGCCCTGCCGTGGAGACCTCGCAGTGAGGAGAGCAGTGGCAGGCAAGCCCCGGGTACACGAGCTGGCAAAAGAGTTCGGTATCACCAGTAAAGAACTTCTGACGAAACTCCGCGATCAGGGAGAGTTCGTCAAGTCCGCGTCCTCGACGT
Organism: Dietzia sp. IN118; assembly: GCF_032905965.1. NCBI lineage: Bacteria > Bacillati > Actinomycetota > Actinomycetes > Mycobacteriales > Dietziaceae > Dietzia > Dietzia sp. IN118. The sequence goes on from NZ_JAUMSR010000001.1 coordinate 1,541,151, forward strand.
TGGAGGCCCCGGTCGTCCGGCGCCTGCGTGAGGCACATGCACCGGCAGGCGGCGACTCCGCCCCCGCCCCGTCTAAATCCGCAGGAGGCGCTGCGCCCAAGCCGGGTGCACCCTCGAAGCCGGCACCGGGCCCCCGTCCGGGCGCGGATCCGCGCTCGGCGGCTCCCAAGCCCGCGGCCGGCCCCACCCCGGGCGCCAAGCCCGCGGCCCCCGCGCCGGCTCCCAAGCCGGAAGCCGGTCCGACTCCGGGCGCCAAGCCCGCGGCCCCCACGCCGGCTCCCAAGCCGGAAGCCGGTCCGACTCCGGGCGCCAAGCCCGGTTCCCAGCGTCCGGCCCCGGGGGCGACCCCCGGCGCGGCCGCCGCAGCCTCCCGTCCGGCTCCCGG
>NZ_JAUMSR010000001.1:1541545-1639561 GCF_032905965.1 Dietzia sp. IN118
TCGCGTCGGGAACAACCCGTACTCCAGCGGCACCACGCCCGCGCCGCGTCCGCAGGGCGGCCCCCGCCCGGCACCCGGCCAGGGTGGTCCCCGTCCCGGAGGCGCCCGTCCGGGCGCACCCGGTCAGGGTGGGCCCCGTCCCCCGCAGCGGTCGGGCGCACCGGGCCAGGGCGGTCCCCGTCCCAACCCCGGCAACATGCCGGCGCGTCCCAGCCCCGGTCAGATGCCGGGACAGGTCGCACGTCCCGCCGCGGGTCGCGGCCGTCCGGGTGGCCCCGGTGGCCGTCCGGGTGGCGGCGGTTTCCGTCCCGGTGGCGGCGGCGGTGCCCCCGCAGCCGGTGGCGGCGGTTTCCGGGGTCGTCCCGGTGGCGGCAACCGTGGCCGCGGTGGTGCCGCGGGTGCGTTCGGTCGTCCCGGTGGCGCCCCGCGTCGTGGTCGCAAGTCGAAGCGACAGAAGCGTCAGGAATACGACTCGATGCGGGCCCCGGAGGTCGGCGGCGTCCGGCTTCCCGACGGTCGCGGGCAGGTCCTGCGACTGGCACAGGGTGCTTCGCTGAGCGATTTCGCGGACAAGATCGACGTCAACCCCGCGCAGCTGGTCCAGGCCCTGTTCAACCTGGGTGAGATGGTCACGGCCACGCAGTCGGTCACCCCGGAGACGCTGCAGCTGCTCGGTGAGGAGATGGGCTTCAAGGTCCAGATCGTCAGCCCCGAGGACGAGGATCGCGAGCTGCTCGATTCGTTCGACCTCTCCTTCGGTGAGGACGAGGGTGACGAGAGCGATCTCGAGATCCGTCCCGCGGTCGTCACTGTCATGGGTCACGTCGACCACGGCAAGACCCGACTGCTCGACAGCATCCGGTCGGCGAAGGTCGGCGAGGGTGAGGCCGGTGGCATCACCCAGCACATCGGCGCCTACCAGGTGACCGTGCCGGTCGACGACGTGGATCGCACGATCACCTTCATCGATACGCCGGGTCACGAGGCGTTCACCGCCATGCGTGCCCGCGGCGCGAAGTCGACGGACATCGCGATCATCGTGGTCGCGGCGGACGACGGCGTGATGCCGCAGACGGTCGAGGCGATCAACCACGCGCAGGCGGCAGAGGTGCCGGTCGTGGTCGCGGTCAACAAGATCGACAAGGAGGGCGCTCAGCCCGACAAGATCCGCGGCCAGATGACCGAGTACGGCCTGGTGCCGGAGGAGTACGGCGGCGACACGATGTTCGTCGACATCTCCGCCAAGCAGGGTCTCAACATCGAGTCGCTGCTCGAGGCGGTCGTCCTGACCGCCGACGCGTCTCTCGACCTGCGGGCGAACCCGGACATGGACGCGCAGGGTGTCGCCATCGAGGCGCACCTGGACCGCGGTCGCGGTCCCGTCGCCACGGTGCTCATCCAGCGCGGCACGCTGCGGGTCGGCGACTCGATCGTCGCCGGCGACGCCTACGGCCGCGTCCGACGCATGGTCGACGAGCACGGCGAGGACGTCACCGAGGCGACCCCGTCGCGTCCGGTCCAGGTCATCGGCCTGACCAGCGTGTGTGGCGCCGGTGACACCCTGATGGTGGTCGAGGAGGATCGGACCGCACGGCAGATCGCCGACCGTCGTAACGCGCGCAAGCGCAACGCGATGGCCGCCCGTAGCCGTCGTCGGATCAGCCTCGAGGACCTGGATTCGCATCTCAAGGAGACGAGCCAGCTCAACCTCATCATCAAGGGCGACAACTCCGGTACGGTCGAAGCCCTCGAGGAGGCCCTCCTGGGGATCGAGATCGACGACGAGGTGCAGCTGCGCGTCATCGACCGCGGTGTCGGTGCCGTCACCGAGACCAACGTCAACCTGGCGGCCGCCTCCGACGCGGTGATCATCGGGTTCAACGTCCGGGCGGAGGGCAAGGCCACCGAGCTGGCCAACCGCGAGGGCGTGGACATCCGGTACTACTCGATCATCTACCAGGCGATCGACGAGATCGAGAGCGCGCTCAAGGGCATGCTCAAGCCGATCTACGAGGAGAAGAAGCTCGGCCAGGCGGAGATCCGCAATATGTTCCGCTCCTCCAAGGTGGGCAACATCGCGGGTTGCATGGTGCTCGACGGCATCATGCGGCGCAACGCCAAGGCCCGGCTCATCCGGGACGGCAAGGTCGTGGCGGAGGAGATGACCATCTCCTCGCTGCGTCGCGAGAAGGACGACGCGACCGAGGTCCGCGAGGGCTTCGAGTGTGGTCTGACGGTGACGTACTCCGACATCAAGATCGGTGACATCATCGAGACCTACGAGCTCGTCGAGAAGCCGCGCGACTGACGTCGCAGGGCACTGTCGTGGGGGCGGGATCCGTTGGAAACGGACCTGCCCCCGCGGCATGCTCGTCAACCCGTGGTCGCCGTGCGACCGCATCACGCCAAGGAGGATCCCCATGACCGGTAAGGGACGCGCGGGACGGCTCGGAAAGCGGATCGGCGAGATCGTCGCGACGGCCATCGAGCACGAGATCAAGGACCCCCGGCTGGAGTTCATCACGATCACCGATTCGCGGATCACCGCGGATCTGCGGGTGGCGACGCTGTACTACACGGTTCGTGGCGTGACCCTCGACGAGGAGCCGGACCACGAGGCCGCGGAGGCTGCGTTGACCGCCGCGCGGGGCCGCCTGCGCACGATGGTCGGCAAACAGACCGGGGTGAAGTTCACCCCGGAGTTGACCTTCGTGCTGGACTCCGTGCCGGACGCGGCGCGCCAGATGGAAGAACTGCTCGCCAAGGCCCGGGCGCAGGACGAACAGGTCCGGCGCGTGGCCGAGGGGGCCCGTCCGGCGGGCGACGAGGACCCGTACCGCAAGCCGGAGGAGGCGGACCGGCCGGAGGACGACGATCGGTGACCGAACCGGTGGACGCCGCCGGCGCGGCGGACGTGTTGGCCCGTCACCACGAGGTGACCGTGCTGTGCCACGTCCGCCCGGACGCGGATGCGCTCGGTAGCTCCTCCGGTCTCGCGCGGGCGTTGCGTGCGCGGGGCGTGACCGTCCACCACTCGTTCGATCCCGGCGTCGTCCCGGGGGCGATGGGGGCCATCCCGGGCACCGACCGGGTGGTCCCCCTCGCGCAGGTCCCCGCCCATCGGGGTCTCGTCGTGACGTTGGACTGCGCGAGCCCGGACCGGGTGGGCCGGTGGGGCAGGCTCGCCGACGCGGCATCGGAGGTCCTCGTCGTCGACCATCACCGGTCCAATCCCGGATTCGGTTCCCACATGCTGCTCGACCCGGACGCCGCGTCGACGGCGTCGCTCGTCCTGGACGTCCTCGACGCGGGCGGGTTCCCCGTGGACGCCGTGACGGCCACGAGCCTCTACGCAGGGCTCGTCACCGACACCGGATCCTTCCGTTGGGGCGGCGCGGACTCGCACGAGACCGCCCGACGACTGCTGGCCGCGGGCGCGGAGACCACCGAACTCACCCACGCCCTGCTCGACGCGCACTCGTTCGCCTGGCTTCGGGTGCTGGGCGGGCTGTTGAGGACGGTGCGTCTGGAAGCCGACGCGGTGGGCGGGCGCGGATCGGTGTGGCTGGCCGTCCCGCACGAGGTGATCTCGGTAGCGGACGAGGACGACGTGGAATCCCTCGTCTCGCACCTCCGCGGCGTCCGGGAGGCCCGCGTGGCGGTTCTCCTCAAGGAGTACCTGCCCGGCGAGTGGGCCGTCTCCCTCCGCTCGCGACCCGGTGGCCCGGGTGCAGGCGTCGTGGACGCCGCGGACGTCGTGGACGTCTCGGCCATCGCGGCCGCGCTCGGGGGCGGCGGTCATCCGTCGGCCGCCGGCTGCACGATGCGCGGTGATGTGGAGACCATCAGCACGAGGCTCCGTGAACTCCTCGGCTGACGTGACGCACACCGGGCCCGATCCGGCCGTCGGGCTGGGAGCGATCGGACGCCGACTCTGGTCGATCGCCCTGCCGGTCCTGCCGGTGCTGTCCGCCGAGCCCGTCTATCTCCTGGTCGACGGGATCATCGTCGGTCGCCAGGGACCGGAGGACCTGGCCGCGCTCGGCGTGGGAGCCCTCGTCCTCCTGGTGCTGGGTACCCAGATGAACTTCCTGTCCTACGGGACCACCGCCCGATCGGCGCGGTTGCACGGGGCGGGCCGCCGCGGCGACGCCGTGGCCGAGGGGGTGCAGGCGACGTGGATCGCCGTCGCCGTCGGCGCGCTGGTGGTGGCCGTCGTACTGGCGTTGCGGGGGCCGATCACCCGGGTACTCGCCGCGGACCCGGACGTGGCCGCCGGCGCGGCCGAATGGCTCGGGGTGGCCGTGTGGGGCATCCCGTGCATCCTCGTGGCGTCAGCCGGCCACGGGTGGATGAGGGGCGTCCAGCGCCTGCGCACCCCGCTCGTGCTCGTCGGCGTGGGCATCGGCGTGTCGACCGCCGGGTGCGTGGTGTTGGTCCCTGGTCTCGGGCCGGCCCCGGCGCTGGGGTTGGTCGGGAGTGCGTGGGCGAATCTCGCGGGACAACTGCTCATGGCCGCCGGTTTCCTCGTCGCGCTCGTCCTCGAGCGCCCGGGGTCGCTGCGGCCACGGCGTGCCGTGATCGTCAGCCAGCTCCGCATGGGCGTGGACCTGATCATCCGCACCGCGTCGTTCCAGATCACCTTCGCCGTCGCCACCACCGCGGCAGCAGCCGCCGGGGTCGACTCGCTCGCGGCGCACCACCTCGCACAGCAATTGTGGGCGCTGTACTCGCTCGTGTTGGACTCGGTCGCGATCGCGGCCCAGTCGCTGGTCGGCGCCGCGCTCGGCGCCGGACTCGCCGCCCACTGCCGGGCGCTGGCACGTGCCGTGGTCGTGTGGTCACTGGGTCTGGGTGCTGCCCTCGCCCTGCTGACGATCGTCTTCAGAGCACCCCTGGCATCGCTGCTGTCCGGGGATCCCGGGGTGGCCGATCGCCTGGTCGTCGCCCTGATCGGGATGGCGGTGGTGGTGATCCCGGCCGCGGTGGTGTTCGGACTCGACGGCGTGCTGCTGGGCGCCGGTGACGCGGCGTACCTGCGCACCAGCACCGTGGTCGCGGCGCTGCTGGGTTTCCTGCCCGTGCTGCTCGTCACCCGGTACCTCGGGTGGGGGCTGCCGGGGATCTGGGTCGGGATGGGGGTGTTCGTCGGTCTCCGACTGATCGCCGTGGTGGCCCGGGTGCGCGGCGACCGGTGGATGGTGCTGGGAGCGCAGACGCCGGGCGCACGGGCCCTGCAGGAGGTGGACGGATGACCGCCGGGGCGACGGGCGTGCAACCGACCCTGCGCGCGGTGTCCGACCTGCACGTGGGACACCGGGGCAACGCGGACGTCGTGGACGAGATCCACCCCGCGCACCCGGGGGACTGGCTCATCGTGGCCGGTGACGTGGCGGAGAAGGTCGACCACGTCGTGGACGCGCTCGAGCGACTGGCGGCGCGTTTCGAACGGGTGATCTGGGCGCCCGGCAACCACGAGTTGTGGATCGGCCGCGACGACGAGGGGATCACGTCCACCACCAAGTACGACCGGCTGGTGGAGGCGTGCCGGGCCATCGGGGTCGACACCCCGGAGGACCAGTATCCCCTGTGGACCGGACCGGGCGGGCCCGCGTGGGTGGTACCGATGTTCCTGTTCTACGACTACAGCTGGACGCTGGTGGCGGGGCAGCCGCGGGCGGACGCCCTGGCCGGTGCACGGGAGCGTCGCGTCGTGGCCTCGGACGAGTTCCTCATCGACCCCGCCCCCTACGGTGACGCGGTCGCCTGGTGCCGGGACCGTCTCGTGGGCACCACGACGCGGCTGGCCCGCCTCGATCCCGCGCACCCGACGGTGCTCGTCAACCACTGGCCGCTGCTGCGGGACCCCACCCGGGTCCTGCGGCACCCGGACTTCGCGCTGTGGTGCGGGACCGATCAGACCGCCGACTGGCACCGCCGGTACCGCGCCATCGCGTGCGTCTACGGTCACCTGCACATCCCGCGGACCACGGTCCACGACGGCGTGCGCTTCGAGGAGGTCTCACTGGGATACCCGAGGGAGTGGAACGGGCGTGGGCGGCCCGACCCGCTCACCCGTCAGATCCTCCCGGCGCCGGACGGTCCGCAGGTGCGGTGGGTCCGCGGCGACGGTGGGATGCCGAGGATCGCCCGGCCCGCCGACACCGGTCCCTACCTGGAGGACGAACGGTGATCGACGACCTGTTCCCGCCCGACGTGGTGGGGGTGACCGACGCCGAGCTGGGCCTGGACGACGCGGCGCTGTTGGCGTCGCTGTACCCGGTGGAGGTCGAGCAGATCGGGGCCGCCGTCGAGCGGCGCCGGATCGACTTCGCGGGCGCGCGTGCGTGTGCCCGGGAGGCCATGTCGAGGCTCGGCGTCCCCGCCGGCCCCGTTCTGCGCGGGGGTCGGGGCATGCCGGTGTGGCCACAGGGCCTGGTGGGCACGCTCACGCACACCGAGGGGCTGCGGGCCGCCGCGCTGGCGCCGACCGCCCGCGTCCGGTCGCTCGGGCTGGACGTGGAACGCCACGCACCGCTGGCCGCGGGCGTGCTCGAGGCCGTCTCCCTGCCGGGGGAGGCGGCGTGGGTGCGTGCGGCACGCGCCGAGGTCGCGGACGTCGCCTGGGATGCGCTGCTGTTCACGGCGAAGGAGGCCACCTACAAGGCGTGGTTCCCGCTCACCCACCGGTGGTTGGGGTTCGGTGACGCACACATCACCCTGGTCCCGGACGGCGACGACGACGAGGTGGTCACCGGTACGCTGCGATCGCGGATCCTCATCGACGGCCATGCCGTGGACGGGGGGCCCGATCTGGTCGAGTTCCGGGGCCGCTGGGCCGTCCGGGACGGGTACGTGGCCTCGGCGATCGTGCTGCGACCCGCCGGGGTCGCTAGCGTGGGCCCGTGACGCCGCGCAGACCCGACCCCCGCCCCGCTCCCGACCCCGGCCTGGTGGTCGTCGACAAGCCGGGGGGGATGAGCAGCCACGACGTCGTCGGACGGCTCCGGCGCTACTTCGGTACCCGCAAGGTCGGGCACGCCGGAACGCTCGACCCGATGGCCACCGGGGTGCTCGTCGTGGGCATCGAACGCGCCACCAAGATGCTCGGACTGCTGGCACTGGAGACCAAGTCCTACGAGGCCACCATCCGTCTCGGCCAGACCACGACCACCGACGACGCCGAGGGGGAGACCACCTCGACCACCGACGCCTCCGCCGTGACCGACGAGGCGATCGACGCGGCCGTCGCGGCGCTGACCGGGGAGATCGACCAGGTCCCGTCCGCGGTGAGCGCGATCAAGGTGGACGGGAGGCGGGCCTACGACCGCGTGCGGGCGGGGGAGGAGGTCGAGCTCCGGTCACGGCGGGTCACCGTCTCCCGGTTCGACGTGCTCGAGCGGACCCGCTCCGGCGCGGTGGTCGACCTCGTCGTCGTCGTCGACTGCTCCACCGGAACCTACATCCGCGCGCTCGCCCGGGACCTCGGCTCCGCCCTCGGGGTCGGCGGTCACCTCACGGCGCTGCGCCGCACCCACGTCGGGCCGTTCGGTCTCGACGTGGCACGGACCCTCGACCAGCTGGAGACCGATCCGACACTGTCACTGGACCTCGACTCCGCCGCGCTGACCGCGTTCCCCCGACGCGACATCGACGCCGACGAGGCGGAGGGACTGCGCCACGGCCGATGGCTCGAGGCCCGCGGTGACGCCGGGGTCGTCGCCGCCGTCGGCCCGGACGGCCGGGTCGCGGCGCTGGTCTCGGAATCGGGGCGGCGTGCAGCTCCGGTCGTGGTCATGCGCCCGGCGGGCCTGTGAACGCCGCGCGTAAGGTGGTCGCCGTGCAATTGTGGCGGACGTTCGACGAGATCGTGATCCCCGACGGCGGGACCTCCGTCGCCCTCGGCGTGTTCGACGGGCTCCACCGGGGTCATCGGAGCCTGGTGGACCGCGCCGTCGGCCACGGCCGGGACCTGGGCGCGAGTCCCGTCCTCGTGACGTTCGACCCCCACCCCGTCGAGGTCGTCAGGCCGGGGACCCACCCGTCGGTCCTCACCCCCCTCGAGCGGCGTGCCGAGCTCGCGGGCGGGTTCGGGATCGACGCCGTGTTCGCGTTGCCGTTCGACCGCGAGATGGCGTCGTGGGAGCCCGACGAGTTCGTGGACCGGGTCCTCGTCCGCGGCCTGCGGGCCCGCGCGGTCACCGTGGGGCGGAACTTCACGTTCGGTCGACGCGCGGCCGGTACCCCGGAGACCCTGCGCGAGCTGTGCGCCGAACGCGGCATCGTCTGCGAGATCGTCGACCTGCTCGAGGCCGGGGGAGAGACCGTCTCCTCCAGCCGTATCCGCCGGTTGCTGTCCGAGGCCGACGTGGCCGGCGCCGCCGAGGTCCTCGGCCGACCGCACCGGGTCTCGGGCGTCGTGGTCCACGGTGCCGGGCGCGGGGGGCGGGACCTGGGTTACCCGACCGCCAACCTCGACCTTCCCGAGTACACCGCCGTGCCCGTCGACGGCGTGTACGCCGGGTGGTTCACCGTGCTCGACGACAGCCCCGTCGACGGCACGATCGTCCCGGGACGGCGCTACCCGTCCGCGATCTCCGTCGGCACCAACCCGACGTTCGGGGACTCCGCCCGCAGCGTCGAGGCGTTCGTCCTGGACGAGTCGGCCGACCTGTACGGACGACTGGCGGCGGTCGACTTCGTCGACCACGTCCGCGACATGGTGAAGTTCGCCTCCGTCGACGAGCTGCTCGTGGCCATGGACCGCGACGTCACCACGACCCGGACCGTGCTCGGGGCGGACGTCGACCGGCCGTGACCTCGGATTGGGCCGACACGTCCGTGGACTGGTAACGTCTCCCGTCGGCCCTCCTGTGGTCCGCGGCGGCGGGGCCCAACATTCACGCGGACTGGAACAACCAGGAGTCACCATGGCGCTGAGCACCGAAGACAAGAAGGCCGTCCTGGCCGAGTACGGCCTCCACGAGACCGACACCGGCTCGCCCGAGGCCCAGATCGCCATGCTCACCAAGCGGATCTCCCAGCTCACCGAGCACCTCAAGACCCACCAGCACGACCACCACTCGCGGCGCGGCCTGCTCCTCATGGTCGGCCGTCGGCGTCGTCTGCTCAAGTACATCGCCAAGACCGACATCGCGCGCTACCGCTCGCTGATCGAGCGTCTCGGCCTGCGTCGCTGACGCACGACGACGACCGCGTCACCGACCCCGCCCGGTCCATCCGGGCGGGGTCGGCGCATTTCCGCGAACCGGGCCGCCGGGTGTCGGGGGCGTCACCCGCGCGCGCCCGGTGACCCGGACGGTTTTCCCTGATAGCCTCGGTGGAGCCGGTGCACACGTGCCGGGGTGGTCGACAGGTCCGATTGACGGTCCTCGGTAGTGGCCGCCGGAGCCCGACGCCCGGGAGCATCAGCATCCGTGGCACACGTTCCGGCCGCTTCGATCGAAGACCGAGGTCGAACCGGGACCCCCTGACGTGTCGCCCGGTGGCCCCGGCGGGACGATTCCGCCGTGCGGCCCATGCACCCGACACGACAGGAAACACATGCCACAGATCACGGCCGTCGAGGTCGAAGACGGGGTCTTCGAGACCGTCGCGACCATCGACAACGGCGATTTCGGTCGCCGCGAGCTCCGCTTCGAGACCGGCCGGCTGGCCAAGCAGGCCGCCGGTGCGGTCGTCGCCTACCTCGACGACGACACCATGCTGCTGTCCGCCACCACGGCGGGCAAGCACCCCAAGGAGCACTTCGACTTCTTCCCCCTGACGGTGGACGTCGAGGAGCGGATGTACGCCGCGGGACGGATCCCCGGTTCGTTCTTCCGCCGCGAGGGGCGTCCCAGCACGGACGCCATCCTCACCTGCCGGCTCATCGACCGGCCGCTCCGCCCCACCTTCGCGGACGGGGTCCGCAACGAGGTCCAGGTCGTCGTGACCGTCATGAGCCTCGACCCCAAGGACCTGTACGACGTGGTGGCCATCAACGCCGCCTCCGCCTCCACCCAGCTGTCCGGCCTGCCGTTCTCGGGCCCGGTCGGCGGCGTGCGCGTCGCGCTCATCCCGACGGCCGCCGACCCGGCCGGCCAGTGGGTGGCGTTCCCCACCGCCGAGCAGCTCGCCGACGCCGTCTTCGACATGGTCGTCGCCGGCCGCGTCGTCGGCTCCGGTGACACCGCCGACGTCGCGATCATGATGGTCGAGGCCGAGGCCACCGACGACGTGATCGAGAAGGTCGCCGGGGGCGCGCAGGCCCCCACCGAGGACGTCGTGGCCCGGGGCCTCGAGGCCGCCAAGCCGTTCATCGCCGAGCTGTGCGCCGCACAGCAGGCGCTGGCCGACGCCGCGCCCGGCACGCCGCGGGAGTTCCCGCTGTTCCCGCCGTACGCCGATGACGTCTACGCCGCCGTCGCCGAGATCGCCGAGACCAAGCTCGCCGAGATCATGCAGATCGCCGACAAGCAGGATCGCGACGTCGCGACCGACGAGCTCAAGGCGACCGTCCTCGAGCAGCTCACCGAACGGTTCTCCGACCGCCTCGGCCAGGTGGGAGCCGCGTTCAAGTCGCTGACCAAGAAGGTCGTGCGCCAGCGCATCCTCACCGACCACTTCCGGATCGACGGTCGTGGCACGCGGGACATCCGCGCGCTGTCCGCCGAGGTCGAGGTCATCCCGCGCGCCCACGGCTCGGCACTGTTCGAGCGCGGTGAGACCCAGATCCTCGGCGTGACCACGCTCGACATGGTCAAGATGGCCCAGCAGATCGACTCGCTCGGGCCCGAGACCAGCAAGCGCTACATGCACCACTACAACTTCCCGCCGTACTCCACCGGTGAGACCGGTCGCGTGGGTTCGCCCAAGCGTCGCGAGATCGGCCACGGCGCGCTCGCCGAGCGTGCGCTCATGCCGGTTCTGCCGAGCGTCGAGGAGTTCCCCTACGCGATCCGCCAGGTCTCCGAGGCGCTCAGCTCCAACGGCTCCACCTCCATGGGCTCCGTCTGTGCCTCCACCCTGTCGCTGCTCAACGCCGGTGTGCCCCTCAAGGCCCCCGTGGCGGGTATCGCGATGGGCCTGGTCTCCGACGAGATCACGAACGAGGCCGGTGAGTCGGAACGACGTTTTGTCGCGCTGACGGACATCCTCGGGGCCGAGGACGCCTTCGGCGACATGGACTTCAAGGTCGCCGGCACGGGCATGTTCGTCACCGCGCTCCAGCTCGACACCAAGCTCGACGGCATCCCGTCCGAGGTGCTGGCCGGCGCGCTGACCCAGGCCCGCGAGGCCCGGCTCACCATCCTCGACGTGATGGCCGAGGCGATCGACGAGCCCGACGAGCTCAGCCCGTTCGCGCCCCGCATCATCGCGATCAAGGTCCCGGTCGACAAGATCGGCGAGGTCATCGGGCCCAAGGGCAAGATGATCAACTCGATCACCGAGGAGACCGGGGCGTCCGTCTCGATCGAGGACGACGGCACCGTGTACATCGGGGCCACGGACGGCGAGTCGGCCCAGGCCGCGATCGACAAGATCAACGCCATCGCCAACCCGCAGCTGCCCAAGGTCGGGGAGCGCTTCCTCGGTACGGTCGTGAAGACCGCCCCGTTCGGCGCCTTCCTCTCGCTGCTGCCGGGCCGCGACGGTCTGGTCCACATCTCCAAGCTGGGCCAGGGCAAGCGCGTCGGCAAGGTCGAGGACGTGGTCAACGTCGGCGACAAGATGCAGGTCGAGATCGCCGACATCGACAACCGCGGCAAGATCAGTCTCGTCCCGGTCGGTGACGACTCGGACGGCGGAGCCGACGCGGACTCCGGCACCGACGACTGAGACCCCGCCGGTCCGCCCTCCCCCACGGCGCCCGGCACCCCACGAGGCACGCACCCCGCGCGCGGGGTGCGTGCCTCGTTCGTCGACAGAAGGGAAGGACCGTGAACCCGACGATCCGCGTGGACCGGTCGATCCCGGGCGTGCGTGTGGTGACCGAGGACCTACCGTGGTGCCACACCGCGGCGGTCGGTGTCTGGATAGGGTCCGGATCCGCGGACGAGGGCCCCGGGGAACACGGCGCCGCGCACTTCCTGGAGCACGTCCTGTTCAAGCGCACCAGCTCGGCGTCCGGTCTGGAGTTGTCCCAGCGTATCGACCTGCTGGGTGGTGACCTCAACGCCTTCACGGGACGCGAGCACACCTGCTATCACGTCCACGTCCCCGCCGAGGGGCTGGATACCGCTGTGGACGTCCTGGTGGACGTCGTCGCCAACGGGTCCTGTGACCCCGCCGACGTCGAGATCGAGCGTGACGTCGTGCTCGACGAACTCGCCGGCCGTGCGGACGACCCGGAGGACCTCGCCTGCGAACTGGTCGCCACCGCTGCCCTCGGTAGCGACCCGCTCGCCCGCCCGATCATCGGGACCGAGGAGTCGGTGGAGGCACTGGACGCCGAGACCCTACGGGCATTCCACCGACGCATGCTCGGTGCCGGCGACGTCGTGGTCGCGGCGGCCGGGCGTCTCGACCACGACGCCCTCGTGCGCCGGATCGCCGCCGGGCCACTGGCGGCGGCGGTCTCCCGCCACGGGACGTCGCGGGACGGCGCCGATCTCGGGGCCCGGACCGGCGGTGGCGACACCGGACCGGGCGCGGGGGCCCCCGGGTGGGCGGCGACGTCCGTACTCACCGGTGAGGACGACGACTCCGAACAGGCGTTGATCGCCCTCGCCCGCAGAACCCCGGCCCGGGATCACCGGGACCGGGCCGCGGCGCAGGTCGGCACCGCGGTTCTCGGCGGGGGACTGAGCTCCCGGTTGTTCCAACGCATCCGCGAGGAACTCGGTCTGGCGTACACGGTCTATGCGGGCATGGACCAGTTCCAGCCGACCGGTCTGCTCACGGTGGTGGCCGGCGCCCCGGTCGACCGGGTGGACGCACTGTGCGACGAGGTGGGCGAGGTCGTGTCCGGGATGCTGGCCGCGCCGCCCGCCGCCGACGAGGTGGGTCGGGCGATCGGCCACCTCACGGGGTCGATCAGGCTCGGGTTGGACGATCCGCTCTCCCGCATGACGCGGATCGGTCGACACCTCCTGGACCGCGACACGGTGGTCCCCGTCGAGGAATCGGTGGCCAGGCTCCGTCGGGTCACCCGCGACGAGGTCGCCGCCTACTGGACCGACGAGTCCGCCCCGTGGTGTCTGGCGGCGGTCGGCCCCGGGATGCCCGGCGACGGCGCGGCTGGACTGCTCGGGCGCGTCGGCGGATAGGCTGGACGGGCTCAACGAGGACCACGTGAGGAGACGATGACGGTGACGAAGGTCGGAGTGCTCGGCGCACGCGGCAAGGTGGGGACGGCGATCTGTGAGGCCGTCCGTGACGCGGAGGACCTCGAACTCGTCGCGGAGGTCGACCAGGGCGATCCGCTGGACGCGCTCGTCGACTCCGGTGCCGAGGTGGTGGTGGACTTCACCCACCCGGACGTGGTGATGGACAACCTCGAGTACTGCGTGGCCAACGGCATACACGCGGTGGTCGGCACCACCGGGTTCACCGAGGACCGTCTCGCCACCCTCAGGGGGTGGCTGGAGGACAGTCCCGGGACCGGTGTACTGGTCGCGCCCAATTTCGCCATCGGTGCCATCCTGATGATGCGGTTCGCGGTCCAGGCCGCGAAGTACTTCCCGTCCGCCGAGATCGTCGAGTTGCATCATCCCAACAAGGCCGACGCGCCGTCGGGGACGGCCCACCGCACCGCCGCCATGATGGCGGCGGCTCGCCGGGAGGCGGGGCTCGGGCCGTCGCCCGATGCCACGTCCACGGAACTCGACGGGGCCCGCGGCGCCGACGTCGACGGGATCCGCGTGCACTCGGTGCGACTGTCGGGCCTCGTCGCCCACCAGGAGGTGCTGCTCGGGACGCAGGGGGAGACCCTCACCCTCCGGCACGACTCGCTGGACCGCACCTCGTTCGCGCCCGGAGTGCTTCTGGGGGTCCGCTCGATCGCCGGGGCCCCGGGCCTGACCGTCGGGCTCGACTCCTTCATGGACCTCTAGGACCACCGCCGTGGAGCGCATCGTCAAGCCCCTGGTCATGGCCCTCACGGCGCTGGGCCTGGTCGTGGCCTTCGGGTACCTGCTGTACCTCGGCTGGTCGATGGTCAGCGCCTCCGACTATCTGGCCGTGCGCGGGCTCGGGGCGGGGATCATCCTGCTCACCGGCGTCGGCGCCTGGGCGACCTGGGCCATCATCCGCAACGGCCTCGAACTCCAGAGGATCTCGGCCGCCGCCGCGGCGGAGGGGATCGAACTCGATCTCGCGGACATGGAGCGACGCCCCTCCGGCCGACTCGAGCATGACGCGGCGGACGCGCTGTTCGACCGGGTCAGCGCCGAGTACCAGGCCGCCCCCGACGACTGGCGGACGACCTACCGGCTGGCGCGGGCCTACGACCACGCCGGCGACCGCGTCCGCGCCCGGGAGGTCATGAAGGCCGCCATCGGGCTGCGCGAGACGGAACTCACCTCGGGGAAGGGGCTGGGATGAGCACGGTACTGGTCGTGCACCACGCCCCGTCACCACGCCTGCGACGCATTCTCGAAGCACTCGTCACCGGTCTCGACCATCCCGAACTCGAAGGGATCGCGGTCGAGTCCGTCCCCGCGTTGGCCACCACCGACGACCACGTCCTGCGTGCCGACGGCTATGTCCTGCTCACCCCCGCCAATTTCGGGTACATGTCCGGCGCGCTCAAGCACTTCTTCGACCGCACCTACTACACCTGCGAGGGAGCGGTGGCAGGCCGCCCGTACGCCCTGTGCGTGCACGGGGACAACGACACCGCGGGAGCGGTCACCTCGGTCGAACGGATCGCCACCGGCTGGGGACTGCAGGCCGTCGCACCCGCAGTCCAGTTGACCGGCGAACCCGGACGCCAGGATCTCGACACCGCCGCCGAGGTCGCGGCCACCGTCGCCGCACATCTGCTCGGCTGAACCGCCGGGCACATCACCGAAGGAGTCAAGCGATGTCCGAGCTCGTCCGCCGGCAGGTCCGCCTGGTCGCGCACACCGAGTTCATCCCGCCCGACGAGGTCGAGTGGGAGACGGACGCCGAAGGCGGATCGGCGCTGGCCGAGTTCGCGGGGCGGGCCTGCTACCAGAGCTGGGAGAAGCCGAATCCGCGCACCGCGACCAACGCCGGGTATCTGCGGCACATCCTCGAGGTCGGGCACCTGTCGGTGTTCGAGCACGCGAGTGTGTCGTTCTACATCACCGGGATCTCCCGCTCGTGCACCCACGAACTGATCCGGCACCGCCACTTCTCCTACAGTCAGTTGTCCCAGCGTTTCGTCCCCGAGCACGACTCGAAGGTGGTGCCCCCACCGGCGATAGCGGACGATCCCGAGCTCGTCGAGATCTTCCGGCGCGCGACCGACGCCTCCCGTGACGCCTACGCGGAGATGCTGGCGAAGCTCGAGGACAGGTTCGCGGACGTGCCCAACCCCATGCTGCGGCACAAGCAGGCCCGGCAGGCCGCCCGCTCCGTGCTACCGAACGCCACCGAGACCCGGATCGTCGTGACGGGGAACTACCGCTCGTGGCGCCACTTCATCGGGATGCGCGCCACCGAGCACGCCGACACCGAGATCCGGGGCCTGGCGATCGACGTACTCCGTCGTCTCCGCGAGGCGGCGCCGGCGGTGTTCTCGGACTTCGAGATCGCCACGCTGGAGGACGGCTCGGAGATCGCGGTCAGCCCCTACGTTCTCGAGGGATGACGGCGCCCCCAGGGTGGGAATCGGGGTCTGCCGGGTACTGCGGGTAGTCTGGGAGACCATGACACACGTGACCACCGGGGGCCCTGTCGGCCGGCAAGCGCCGACCGACCGTGGCCGGGCCCCCGCCGATACAGGGCGCCCCGCGCCGTTCGGCACGGTCGTCACGGCGATGGTGACCCCGTTCGGGTCCGACGGTTACGTCGATCTGAAGGCCGTCGCACGTGTCGCGCGGCATCTCGTGGACTCGGGGTGCGACGGTCTCGTCGTCTCCGGCACCACGGGGGAATCGCCCACCACCACCGACGCGGAGAAGATCGCGGTCCTCGAGACCGTCCTCGCCGAAGTGGGGGACCGGGCGACGATCGTCGCGGGTGTCGGTACGTACGACACCGCGCACTCGGTGCACGCGGCCAAGCAGGCCGCTGCCTCCGGGGCGCACGGACTGCTCGTGGTGACGCCGTACTACTCGAAGCCCACCCAGGCAGGACTGGACGTCCACTTCCGGACGATCGCCGACGCGACCGACCGGCCCGTGATGCTCTACGATATCCCGCCGAGATCGGTGGTCCCCATCCAGGCGGACACCCTGATCGGTCTGTCCGACCACCCGAACATCGTGGCGGTCAAGGACGCGAAGGGCGACTTCCACGACGCCGTCACCGTCATGTCCCACTGCGACCTGGTCTACTACTCGGGGGACGACCAACTCAACCTCCCGTGGCTGGCCGTCGGAGCGACCGGGTTCGTCAGCGTGATCGGCCATGTGGCCGCGTCACGGCTGGTCGACCTGCGCCGTGCGTACCTGAGTGGCGACATCGAGACGGCACGACGTATCAACCTCGGACTCCTCCCTCTCTTCGACGCCCAGCGGGCGCTCGGAGGTGTGTCGATGTCCAAAGCAGCACTAGAACTTCTCGGGGTCCCGGCCGGTGTGCCGCGACTCCCGCAGTTACCACCAACCGACGAGCAGCGAGACGCCCTCGCGGCGCTGCTGCACAGAGCAGGAGTCACCAGATGACGGAAAGTACCTCCACCGGCCGCGGACGCGGCCGCACCCGACGTGCCGCAGGACGGCCCTCGGGAGAGCCGGCGGCCACGGCCGCCGTGCAGTTCACCGAGCCCACCCCGGTAGCCGACGCCCCCGCCGCCGACGCGGGCCAGGGCCGCTCCGATCGGACCAAGGGTAAGCAGGACCAGCCCCAGCAGGGTAGGAACCAGCAGGGCGACGGCCCGAAGGACAGCGGCCAGAAAGACAGCGGCCAGAAAGACAGCGGCCAGAAAGACAGCGGCCAGAAGGACTCGCCCAAGGGCGGATCGCGTGGCCGGGGCAGGGGGTCGTCCTCGGGCGCCAAGGGCGGATCGTCGGGCGGCGACCAGAACGGCGGCCAGAACTCGGGCGGTCAGAAGGGCGGCCGTGGTCGCAGCGGACGCGGCCGGGGTCGCGGCGACACCTACACCGCCGAGTTCGGTGGCGTGAAGACCATGCAGGGCGGCGACATGACCGTCCGCCTGCCCAGCCCGCCCAAGCCCCGCAAGGGTGCGCTGCGCATGGTGGCGCTCGGCGGCGTCACGGAGATCGGCCGCAACATGATGACCTTCGAGTACGACTCGAAGCTGCTCATCGTCGACTGCGGCGTCCTCTTCCCGAGCTCGACCGAGCCCGGTGTCGACCTCATCCTCCCGGACTTCGGTCACATCGAGGATCGTCTGGACCAGGTCGAGGCGCTGGTGCTGACCCACGCCCACGAGGACCATATCGGGGCGATCCCGTTCCTGCTCAAGCTGCGCCCGGACATCCCGGTCATCGGATCGCGGTTCACGCTCGCGCTGGTCGCCGCGAAGTGCCGCGAGCACCGCATCAAGCCGGTCTTCCGCGAGGTCGACGAGTCCAGCGTGAGCACCCTGGGAAAGTTCGAGGTGCGCTACTTCGACGTCAACCACTCCATCCCCGAGTGCCTCGGCCTGGTCATCCGCGCCGGTGGCCAGTCGGTGATGATGACGGGTGACATCAAGCTCGACCAGCTGCCCACGGACAAGCGCCCCACCGACCTGCCCAAGATGGGGCGATTCGGCAACGAGGGCATCGACCTGCTGCTGATGGATTCGACCAACGCCACCACTCCGGGGGTCAGTCGCTCGGAGTCGGAGATCGGTCCCGCGCTCCAGCGGCTCATCTCCGACGCGCGTCAGCTCGTCGTGGTGGCCTGCTTCGCGTCCAACGTCTACCGCGTCCAGTCCGTCATCGCGGCCGCCGCCGCGAGCGGTCGCAAGGTCGCTCTCACCGGTCGGTCGATGATCCGGAACATGGAGATCGCCCTCGAGATGGGCCTGCTCACCGATCCGAACAAGGTGATCGTGGACATGGACACGGCCGCCAAGCTCCCGTCGGAGAAGGTCGTCGTCATGACGACCGGGACCCAGGGCGAGTCCATGGCGGGGCTCTCCCGGATGGCCCGCCGCGAGCACCGGCAGATCAACTTCTCCGAGGGCGACACCGTGCTGTTCTCCTCGTCGATCGTCCCGGGCAACGAGGAGCCCGTCTTCAGCGTGCAGAACAGTCTGTTCCAGATGGGTGTGAACGTGGTGACCAGCCGCGAGGCCAACATCCACGTCTCCGGCCACGGGGACGCGGGCGAGCTGCTCTTCGTCTACAACGCCGTACGACCGAAGAACGCCATGCCGGTGCACGGTGAATGGCGGCACCTGCGCGCCAACAAGGCCCTGGCGATCGCCACAGGGGTGCCGGAGGAGAACGTCGTCCTCGCGCAGAACGGCGTCGTGGTCGACCTCGTGGACGGCAAGGCGTCCGTGGTCGGTCAGATCCCGGTCGGCAACCTGTACGTCGACGGCCTGTCCACCGGCGACGTCGGCGACACGGTCCTCGCGGACCGCACCGCGCTCGGCGAGGACGGCTTCATCGTCGCGACCGTCGTGGTGGACCCGCGTACCGGCCGGCCGGTGAGCAAGCCCCAGATCATCGGCAAGGGCTTCACCGACGAGCCCGGCGCACTCGACCCGGTCGTCGAACTCGTGGAGAACGCCCTGTGGGACCTGGCCGGCGAGGGCGAGACCGATCCGTACCGTCTCGCCCAGGCCGTGCGGCGCGTGGTCGGTCGGTGGGTGTCGGACAAGTGGCGCCGCAAGCCCATGATCGTGCCCACCGTCATCACCTCCGCCGTCGCGCAGGGCTGAGTCCGGTGAGTCCCAGCCGTCCGACCCTCGCGCAGCGGGAGCGCAGCGCTCTCGTGGAGAGCATGCGTGCCACCGGGCCCGACGCCCCGACGCTGTGCGAGGGCTGGACGACCAGGGACCTGGCCGCACACCTCGTCGTGCGGGAGTACCGACCCGACGCGGCGGCGGGGATAGTCGTCCCCGCCCTCGCGGACCGGATGGAGCACCTGCGACTGAGGGAGGCCGAGCGCCCGTGGGAGGACCTGCTCGACACGATCGCCGGGGGAGCTCCCTGGTACTCACCGCTGCGCTACGCGGACCGGGTCGCGAACCTGGCCGAGTACCTCGTCCACCACGAGGACGTGCGCAGGGGGCGCCCCGGGTGGGCACCCCGCGAGTTCGAGGTGGACGACCTCGAACGGGTCTGGTCCCTCGCCACGACCGTGGCGAAGACCTTCCTGCGCAAGGTTGCGGCCCGCGTCGACCTGCGCACCCCGGTCCACGTGGGATCGACCAAGATCGCGTCGGTCTCGACGGGCGCGGCGCTCGCCCCGCTGGTGAGCATCACGGCGGATCCCGTCGAGTTCCTCCTGTGGACGTTCGGTCGCGACGAGGTCGAGATCGACATCTCCGGCGCCCAGCGGGGGATCGACGCGCTCGAAGCCGTCCCACGCGGCATCTGAACCACCCCACCCCCGTGTGGCTGCTGTTACCAGTGGTGCTCCAGACGATAGAGTGACGGCCATGGCATCCAGCTCGAGCACGCGCTCCACCCGTGCCCCCGGCGGCCGACGTCCGGCTTCGACCTCGGGAGCACAGCGATCGACCAAGTCCACCCCGTCGTCGTCGCGGGGTGGCGGTTCCCGTCGCGGTGCGGTCGTCTCGACCCCCAAGAAGGGGACCCGCAGCGGTCCTCGGACCGCCGCCCCGGCGCCGGAACGCACCTCGGGTGCGTTCGGTGCCGTGGGGCGTGGGCTGCGCGGAGGGTGGTCCGCGATGGCGAAGGGTGTCGGCCACGGCGTCCGTGGCCTCGGGGGTGGGGACGACGACGACAAGGTGGTCCCGCCGCACCGCCGTGACGGTCTCGGCCTGATCCTCATCGGCGTGGCGATCGTGTTCGTCGGCGCCGTGTGGTTCGGCGCGGCCGGCCCGATCGGCCACTGGATCGACACCGGGATCCGGACGGTGGTCGGTACCCCCGGTGCCCTCCTGCCGCTCCTGCTGGGCGGATGGGGCGTGCTCGTCATGGCCCGCGAACCCCGCCCCGACGTGCACTCGCGCTGGCTGGTCGGAACGACCGTCGCCGCTCTCGGTGTGCTCGGACTGTGGCACCTGGGGTCCGGCTCCCCGACGGATCCGGACGGGGTGCGGTCCGGCGCCGGGGTGCTCGGCCGGATCGTCGGTGGAACGCTCGAGGCCGGCCTGTCCGTCTTCGTCGCGGTGCCGCTCCTCGTCCTGCTCGTCGCGTTCGGGATCCTGGTGATGGTGGGGCGGCCCGCGCGCGAGATCCCCGGCATCGTCCGCGGGTTCTTCGGCTGGGACGGCAGCGGCGACATCGTCGACCACGACTACGTCGATTCCGACGAGGACTGGGACGACGAGATGACCACGGCGTACCCGATCGCGGAGACGACGAGGTCGTCCGAGCCCGAGCGCTCGGCGACGCGGCGCAGCTCGCGCCGCCGGATCGCCGCGTGGTCCGATACCCCCACGGCGGGCGAGACGGTCGAGATGCCCCGCGCCGGGCGGTCATCCGCCGAGCCCGAGGCGGCACCGGAGGTCGCCGACCTCCCCCCGGAGGAACCGGCCCGGGCCCCGGCACACCCGAAGCGCACCCCCCGCGGGACCGAGGTCCTGCCCGCGGGCGGCGACGTCGACGAGGCCCCAGCCCGCCCGCCGGCCTCGGCCGCCCCGTCCTCGCCGGCCACCGCGCCCCGACGTGCCGTCTCGACACCGTCGGTGGACACCTCCTCGGTCCCGCAGACCAACGTCCCGTCCACCCACACCGCCTCCGAGAGCGACGCGGAGCGGCTCGACTCCCAGACCCAGCTGCTGAACGGCGTGGACTACGCACTGCCGCCCGTCGGCCTGCTCACGGCCGGCGACCCGCCCAAGGCGCGCAGCGAGTCCAACGACCAGATGATCGAGGCCATCCAGGGCGTTCTGGAGCAGTTCAAGATCGACGCGGCCGTCACCGGATTCACCCGCGGCCCGACTGTCACGCGCTACGAGGTCGAACTGGGCCCCGGCGTGAAGGTCGAGAAGATCACCGCCCTGCACCGCAACATCGCCTACGCGGTCGCCACGGACAACGTGCGGCTGCTGGCGCCGATCCCCGGCAAGTCCGCGGTCGGCATCGAGGTGCCCAACCTCGACCGCGAACTGGTGCGGCTGGCGGACGTGCTGACCGACCCCAAGACCGCCAGCAAGCACAATCCGATGCTCATCGGACTGGGCAAGGACATCGAGGGCGACTTCGTCACCGCCGACCTGGCCAAGATGCCGCACCTCCTGGTGGCGGGCTCCACCGGCTCGGGTAAGTCGAGCTTCGTCAACTCGATGCTCGTGTCCCTGCTCACGCGGGCCACCCCGGACGAGGTCCGCCTCATCCTCGTCGACCCCAAGATGGTGGAGCTCACGCCGTACGAGGGCATCCCGCACCTCATCACGCCGATCATCACCCAGCCCAAGAAGGCGGCCGCGGCGCTCGCGTGGCTCGTCGAGGAGATGGAGCAGCGCTACCAGGACATGAAGTCCACCCGCGTTCGCCACATCACCGACTTCAACGAGCGCGTGAAGTCGGGAGCCATCACGACGCCGCCCGGCAGCGAGCGCGTCTACCGGCCCTACCCGTACATCGTGGCGGTGGTCGACGAGCTGGCCGACCTCATGATGACCGCGCCCCGCGACATCGAGGACGCGATCGTCCGCATCACCCAGAAGGCCCGTGCGGCCGGCATCCACCTCGTCCTGGCCACGCAGCGGCCGTCCGTCGACGTGGTCACCGGCCTCATCAAGACCAACGTCCCGTCCCGCCTGGCGTTCGCCACGTCCTCGCTCACCGACTCCCGGGTCATCCTCGACCAGGCCGGGGCGGAGAAGCTCATCGGTATGGGCGACGGGCTCTTCATCCCGATGGGTGCCTCGCGTCCCATCCGTATGCAGGGTGCGTTCATCACCGACGAGGAGATCCACGAGGTCGTCGACTACGCCAAGAACCAGGCCGAGCCCGAGTACGACGAGTCCATCACCGCCGCCAAGGAGGACGGCAAGAAGGACATCGACGCCGACATCGGCGACGACCTCGACGACCTGCTCGCCGCCGTGGAGCTCGTGGTGTCCAGCCAGTTCGGCTCCACCTCGATGCTGCAGCGCAAGCTCCGGGTCGGCTTCGCCAAGGCCGGCCGCCTCATGGACCTGATGGAGTCGCGCGACATCGTCGGACCCTCCGAGGGGTCCAAGGCACGCGACGTGCTGGTCAAGCCCGAGGAACTCGCCTCGGTGCTCTGGATGATCAAGGGCGGGGCCCCGCCGGAGGAGGATCCGGACGACGAGCCGGCCGACCTCCGCGACCCGGCCGAGACCCCGGTGGGGTAGCGGCCGGGCGGGGTATGCGTCAGGCGAGGGCGCCGAAGACCGGCTTCCACTCCCGGACCGTGATCTCCGAGACCATTCCGCGCAGGCAGTGGGGGTCGTCGCCCACGAGCGATCGTGCGGCCTCGTCGTCGTCGGCCTCCACCACCAGCAACGCCCCGGATCCGTCGACGAACGGTCCCACGGACCGGACGGACCCGTCGTCGACGCGGGCGGACAGCCACTCGCGGTGGGCGGGCTTGTTGGCCTCCCGCTCCTCGGTCTGGGCGTCGGAGTAGCGGTAGGTGACGGCGAACAGCGGCATCGTGGATCTCCTGGGATCGGGGTCGGGGGTGCGTCGCGACCAAGGGTATTCCCGCCGTCCTCGCTAAGGTGAGGGGGTGACTGCTTCCACGCGCGAGAACAGGCGCCGAACCGACGAGGTCCCCGTCCTCAACATCGCCAACGTGCTCACGGTGGTGAGGATCCTCCTGGTCCCCGTCTTCGTGGTCCTGTTCTTCGTCGCCGACGCCCAGGATCCCTGGTGGCGGGTGGGGGCGTTCGTCGTCTTCGCCGTGGCGATGTTCACCGACTACGTCGACGGTCACCTGGCCCGCAAGCTCGGGTTGGTCACCGACTTCGGCAAGATCGCCGACCCGATCGCCGACAAGGCGCTCATCGCCGCCGCGCTCATCTCGCTCTCACTGGTGGACGAGCTGTTCTGGTGGGTGACCGTGGTGATCCTGGTCCGCGAGGTGGGCATCACGCTGTGGCGCCTGTTCGGGGTGGACTACGTCGTGGCCGCGAGCAGGGGAGGCAAGCTCAAGACCGTCACACAGACGGTGGGCATGGGGATGCTCATCCTGCCGCTGCCGCACTGGGTGTGGCCGGTGGAGTGGATCGTCGTCGGTGCGGCCGTGGTGCTCACCGTCTTCACCGGCATCGATTACCTGGTCAAGGCCCGCCGGGCCGCACGCACCGCGGACTGACCCCCGTGGATCCCTCCGGCGCCGTGCCCCCGCCGGCGACCGCGGCCGTCACCGCCCTGCGGGACCGCGGATGGACCCTGGCCACGGCCGAGTCCCTCACGGCCGGGCTGCTCGCGGCCACCGTGGCCGAGGTGCCGGGCGCCAGTACGGTACTCCGCGGCGGGTTGATCGTCTACGCCACGGATCTCAAGCACGAACTCGCCGGGGTGCCGACCGAGGTCCTGGAGCGGCACGGGGCCGTGTCCGCGGAGACCGCCCGCGCACTCGCGCGCGGGGCTGCGCGGCGCTGCGGCTCCGACGTCGGCGTGGGCCTGACGGGGGTGGCGGGGCCCGAGCCCCAGGAGGACAGGCCGGTGGGGACCGTCCACGTCGGGCTGACGGTTCCCGGCAGGGAGCCCTGGTCCGTGCCGCTGGCGTTGACCGGTGACCGGAGCCGTATCCGTACGGCGGCGTGCGCTGCGGCGTTGAAACTGGTCATCGCCGCGGTGACGGGGGAGGGGACCGGTGACGACGACGACGACGGGAACGAATCCGGGATGTGATGCGTTGTACCCCGTGATGCCGAACATCCAGATGACCACCCTGCCCAGACCGGACCAGCCCGGCGGTGCCCCTCTGCTACGCGAGACGCTCGGGACGGTCCTGCGCGGCCTGCGCGGGGAATCCGGTCGGACCCTGCGGGACGTGGCCGACGCCGCCCGTGTGAGCCCCGGGTACCTCTCGGAGATCGAGCGCGGCCGCAAGGAGGCCTCCAGCGAACTGCTGGCCTCCATCTCCGGGGCGCTCGACGTCTCCCTGGGCGAGATCCTCATCCGCGCCGCCCTCGAGGTCTCCCCTCCGGGCACGTTCACCGAGCCGGTGCTCGCGGCCTGACCGCGCGCCCGTCACGCCCGGTGGTCGCAACCGTGCGTTGTTCGGTACCGTTGAACAGACCCGTCGTCCGAATCGGCAGAAGGACACTACGCAGCGATGGCCAATCCGTTTACCAAGGCATGGCGCTACCTCATGGCGTTGTTCGATTCGAAGATCGACGAGAAGGCCGACCCCAAGGTCCAGATCCAGCAGGCGATCGCTGACGCGCAGCGTCAGCACCAGCAGCTCTCGCAGCAGGCTGCGGCGGTCATCGGCAACCAGCGCCAGCTGGAGATGAAGCTCAACCGGCAGCTCGCGGAGATCGAGAAGCTCCAGGGCTCCACCCGGCAGGCATTGCAGATGTCGGAGCAGGCGCGCCAGAAAGGTGACGCGGCCAAGGCCACCGAATACGAGAACGCCGCGGAGGCGTTCGCGGCCCAACTGGTCACGGCCGAGCAGAGTGTGGAAGACCTCAAGGGCCTGCACGACCAGTCGCTCCAGGCCGCCGCCCAGGCCAAGAAGGCCGTCGAGCAGAACGCGATGGTCCTCCAGCAGCGCGTGGCCGAGCGCACCAAGCTGCTCAGTCAGCTGGAGCAGGCCAAGATGCAGGAGCAGGTCAGCGCCTCCCTGCAGTCGATGTCGGAGCTGTCCTCGGGCGGCAACACCCCGAACCTCGACCAGGTCCGCGACAAGATCGAGCGTCGGTACGCCAACGCCCTGGGCTCGGCGGAACTCGCACAGAACTCGGTGCAGGGTCGCATGCTCGAGGTCGAGCAGGCCTCGACCCAGATGGCCGGCCACAGCCGCCTCGAGCAGATCCGCGCGTCGATGGCGGAGGGCGGCCAACTCGGGTCCGGTACCGGTGCCACCGGCCAGCTCGGCCAGGGCCAGTCCGAGCCGGCGCCGCAGCAGCAGCAGCAGCAGGCGCAGACCGAACAGCAGTGATCTCACGGCAACGGGCCGTCGGCGACCACGCCGGCGGCCCGTCGTCGTCCGTAGGGGAGGGCGAGACGTGACCCTGACCGAGTTCCGCGCACGCACCGTGGAGGCCTTCGGTGAACTCCGCGCCGACAGTCTGACCAGATCGCACCATCTCGCGGAGTGTGGCGGGAGGACCGCCCTCGAGGCGATCGACGCCGGCCTCCCCGTCAAGCGCGTGTGGTTGGCGTTGTGTGCCGAGTTCGAGGTGCCCGAACAGCTGCACTAGTGCTCCGGGTGCGGCGTGTCGGTCGACCTCGAACACCCGTTCGCCTACACTGGGTGTCACGTGATGACGGTTCGCCCCGTCCACAGGGCGCCCTTCCTCCACAGGAAAGCGGTCGCCGGGTTCGCGCGAGACGCTCGTGTCGTACCCGGCCCGTAACGTCCGCAACTGAATCACCACCCAGACCGATCGGCCGGACGCCGGGGGTCGCGCAGGAACGGAGAGCACCATGGCACCCAAGACCACCGCGAAGTCGGGGACCAAGACGGGCGTGGCCCAGAATCGCGAACAGGCGCTGGAACTGGCCCTCGCGCAGATCGACAAGGCCTACGGCAAGGGCTCGGTCATGCGGTTGGGTGACGACAACCGGCCGCCGGTCCAGGTCATCCCGACCGGGGCGCTGTCGCTCGACGTGGCACTGGGCGTGGGGGGCTTCCCCCGGGGACGCGTCGTGGAGATCTACGGCCCGGAGTCCTCGGGTAAGACCACGGTCGCGTTGCACGCCGTGGCCAACGCGCAGGCGGCCGGCGGGATCGCGGCGTTCATCGACGCGGAGCACGCCCTGGATCCGGAGTACGCCCGCAAGCTCGGCGTGGACACGGACAACCTCATCGTCTCCCAGCCGGACACGGGTGAGCAGGCCCTGGAGATCGCGGACATGCTCGTCCGGTCGGGGTCGATCGACATTCTGGTCATCGACTCCGTGGCGGCCCTCGTGCCGCGTGCCGAGATCGAGGGGGAGATGGGCGACAGCCACGTCGGCCTGCAGGCGCGACTCATGAGCCAGGCCCTGCGGAAGATGACGGGCGCGCTGCACAACACCGGCACCACCGCCATCTTCATCAACCAGCTGCGCGAGAAGATCGGCGTCATGTTCGGCTCGCCGGAGACCACCACCGGTGGTAAGGCGCTGAAGTTCTACGCGTCGGTGCGGTTGGACGTGCGCCGTATCGAGACGCTCAAGGACGGTGCCGACGCGGTCGGTAACCGCACCAAGTGCAAGGTCGTTAAGAACAAGGTCGCGCCGCCGTTCAAGATCGCGGAGTTCGACATCCTCTACGGCGAGGGGATCAGCCGCGAGGGGTCGCTCATCGACATGGGCGTGGACAACGGCTTCATCAAGAAGTCGGGGTCGTGGTTCACCTACGGACCGGACCAGTTGGGCCAGGGCAAGGAGAACGCCCGGCGGTATCTCAAGGAGAACCCGTCGGTGCGGGACGAGATCGAGCGCAAGATCCTCGACAAGCTGAATATCGGCGCGGGGGCGGAGATCGCCGAGATCGAGGCGGAGTCCGACGAGGACGCGCCGATCGACGTGGTGCCCGTCGAGTTCTGATGTCGGGCAGGGACACCCGCGGGCCCCATGGCGCCGGGGCGCACGGGGCGGAGGAACTCCGTACGGCGATCGCCGCAGTGGAGGCCAGGCCCTCCGGGTCCTCGGACCTGCCGCCCCTGGCCCCTGAAGCGCACGAGGCCGCGAACGCCGCGCTCCGGCTCCTGCGCTACCGGCCGCGCAGTGAGCACGAGTTGCGCGAGCGGCTGCTCGACAAGGAGTACGCCGCGGAGGCCGTCGACGAGGCGCTCGGCAGGGTCAGGGCGTGGGGTCTGGTCGACGATGCCGACTTCGCCGAGGAGTGGGTGCGTGGCCGCAGGAGACGCCGCGGCCGTTCGCGCGGCGCCCTCGAGCGTGAGCTGCGGGACAAGGGCGTGGCCGAGGCGCACATCGCCCGGGCGGTCGGCGAGATCGACGAGTCGGATGACCGCCGGCAGGCCGCCGAACTGGTTCGCGGTCGGCTGGATCGCCGGCCGCGCGCCGCTCTGTCCGGGCCGGACGTGCAGGGCGAGCGGCGCAGGCTCATCGCGTTCCTGGCCCGGCGGGGTTATCCGACGGGGTTGGCCGTGAAAGTCGTGGACGCCGAATTGGCGGCCCACGCATCGCCCTGAGTACCCTGGCCTGCGTGGATACTCTCGTGACCGACCTGCAGGCGGCGGCGCAGGACGCGCATGCCGAGGGCGACGCCCGCCGGACCTACCAGGTTCGCACCTTCGGATGTCAGATGAACGTCCATGACTCCGAGCGTCTGTCCGGGGTCCTCGACGCCGCGGGGTACGTCCCCTTCGTGGGCGACGCCGATCCGGCCGGAGGTCACCTTCCCGATCTGGTCGTGTTCAACACCTGCGCGGTCCGGGAGAACGCCGATAACCGGCTCTACGGCACCCTCGGTCATCTGCGGCCGTGGAAGGACTCGAACCCCCGCCTGCAGATCGCCGTCGGGGGGTGCCTCGCGCAGAAGGACAAGGACGTCGTCGTCTCCCGCGCACCGTGGGTCGACGTCGTGTTCGGCACCCACAACCTCGGACACCTGCCGACGCTCCTCGACCGCTCCCGCCACAACGAGCGGGCCGAGGTGGAGATCGCCGACTCCCTGCAGCACTTCCCCTCGACCCTGCCCGCCACCCGCGAGTCCTCGTACGCCGGGTGGGTCTCGGTGTCCGTGGGATGCAACAACACCTGCACGTTCTGCATCGTTCCGTCCCTGCGCGGCAAGGAGGTCGATCGTCGGCCCGGCGAGGTACTGGCCGAGGTGCAGGCGCTCGCCGACGAGGGCGTACTCGAGGTCACGCTGCTCGGCCAGAACGTCAACGCGTACGGGCGGTCCTTCCACGACCCCGACGAGCCCTCCGATAAGGGAGCCTTCGCCTCACTATTGCGGGCGGCCGGCCGGGTCGAGGGGATCGAACGGATCCGCTTCACCTCGCCGCACCCGGCGGAGTTCACCGACGACGTGATCGAGGCCATGGCCTCCACACCCACCGTCTGCCCGCAACTGCACATGCCGCTGCAGTCCGGGTCCGACCGCGTCCTGCGCGCCATGCGACGCTCCTACCGGTCCGAGCGCTTCCTCGGGATCATCGAGCGCGTCCGCGCGGCCATGCCGCACGCGGCCATCACCACCGACATCATCGTCGGGTTCCCCGGTGAGACCGAGGAGGACTTCCAGGCCACCCTCGACGTGGTCGAGAAGGCGCGGTTCTCCAGCGCGTTCACCTTCCAGTACTCGCCCCGCCCGGGGACCCCCGCGGCCACCATGGAGGACCAGATCCCCAAGACCGTGGTCCAGGAACGCTACGAGCGGCTGATCGAGCTCCAGGAGCGCATCACGCTCGAGGAGAACCAGAAGCAGGTCGGGCGCGTCGTCGAGCTCCTCGTGACCGCCGACGAGGGCCGCAAGGACGCGGCCACCGCCCGGATGACGGGCCGGGCCCGCGACGGTCGGCTCGTACACTTCGCCCCCATCGGCGACCACGCCGACCGGGTGCGTCCGGGAGATGTGGTGACCACCCGCGTCACCGCCGCGGCCCCGCACCACCTGCTCGCCGATGACGGGGTGCTCAGCCACCGAGCAACCCGGGCCGGCGATCGTCACGAGGCGGGCCACAAGCCCGAGACCCCGCCCATCGGGGTCGGGCTCGGGCTTCCTACGCTCCGGCGCGACACCGTCAGCGCCCCAGTCACCACCGAGAAGGGATGCCCCACGTGAGCACCGACGAGCGCCCCGACCCGATCGCGGGGATCATGGAAGTCACCCGGAACGCGGAATCGGAGATGCGGGACCGTGACCGCGTCCTCGGGCGCACCCTCGTGATCGGGCGGGCCTACCTGGCGTCCGCCGTCCTCATCGTGCTGTTGGCCGTGGCCCTGGCCCTGCCGCACAGCGAGGGGGTGCGGGGACTCGACGTCCTGTTCTTCACCGACGTGGCGCGTGAGCAGTACACGACCCTGCCGTCCCATCTGTTCGTCCTGCTGTACTCCGTGGGCACCATCGCGTTCGGGGCAGCGATGATCATGACGCAGAAGTGGTGGGCCGCCGGGATCGCCTGGAGCGCGACGTGCGTGTCCGCCGTGTACGGCGTGCTGGCGATCTGGCTCCGCCAGTCCGGTCGCGGCCCCAATCCCGATGTGCAGGACTTCGGCGGGCCCGGCATCGGCCTCTACGTCAGTGAGATCATCGTGTTCGCTCTGGTGATCACGCTGGCGAGTGTGCTGTGGGCGCGGACCCCGGAGCAGATCACGCTCGAGGAGAACGCCCGTCACGGAGACGGGCGCTGAACCGACCTCCCGGACGTCGCGCCGTCTGATGACCGGCGCGAGAAGAGCCCGGCCCCGTCGTGACGGGCCGGGCTCTTCTCGTCTGCGGGTTCTCGTCGCCCGTCGGCGGGTGGCCGCAGGTGGGGTGCGTCAGCGGGTGGCCGCCGGTGGGGCGCGTCAGCGGGTGTCGACCGCCTTCTCGGCTGCCTCCGCCCACTCCTTCCACTGGGCGGCCTGGGCCCGTGCGCTCTCGGCGTCCTTGTTCTTGCCCGCAGCGTCCGCCTTCGCGGCCTGCTCCTCGAAGTCATGGACCCGGTCCCAGAACTGGCCGGCGCGGGCCTTGGCCTCCGGGTCGGTACGACGCCATTCCGTGTCCGCCGCATCGGCGACACGCTTCTCCAGGGCCCGAATACGCCCCTCCAGCTGACCCATCCGCTCGCGCGGGACCTTGCCGATCTCCTCCCACCGCGACTGCAGCTGCCGAAGAGCGGACCGGGCGGCGCCCAGGTCGGCCGCAGGATCGATCCGGCCCTCGTACTCGGCGAGCAGGGCCTCCTTGGCCTGGGCGTTGGTCTCGAACTCGGCGTCCCGTTCCGCAGCGGCGGCGTGGCGGGCGTCGAAGAACGTGTCCTGGGCCGCCTTGAACCGCTTCCACAGGGCCTCATCGGCATCCCGCGGGGCCCGGCCGGCGGCCTTCCACTCGTCCATGAGACGACGGAACGCCGTGGCCGTGTCGTTCCAGTCGGTGGACCCGGACAGGGCCTCCGCCCTCTCCACCAGGTCCTCCTTGACCTTCTTGACCGAGGCGCGGTTGCGGTCCAGTTCGGCGAAGTGCGAGCCCCGGCGACGGTTGAACGCCTCCCGGGCCTTGGAGAACCTCTTCCACAGGGCGTCGTCCGTCTTGCGGTCGATACCCCGGATCGTCTTCCACTCCTCGAGGATCTCGCGCAGACGGTCCCCGGCGGACTTCCACTGAGTCGACGACGCCCCGATCTCCTCGGCCTCGTCCGCCAACGCCTCCTTCCGGGCGATCGCGGCCGCCCGCTGCTCGTCCTTGCGCTGCTTCGACACGGCCTCGACCTCGCCGGAACGCTCGATCACCGCAGCCACACGCGCGGCGAGAGAATCGAGATCGCCCACGGCGGCGGCGGTGGGGATCTGTTCCGCCAGGGTCTCCGCCGAGGCGCGGGTCTTCCTGGCGTCCTGCGGATGGGACTCGAGACGGGTCTCGAGCAGAGCGACCTCGGCGGCGAGGTCATCGAAGCGCAGACCGAAGTGCGCGAGGCCCTCCTCGGGAGCACCGGCCTGCCACGACCCGACCTGACGCTCACCGTCGGAGGTCCGGACGAACACCGCGCCCGACTCGTCGACGCGACCCCACTGCGACGGGTCCGAGGCGCGCGTGACCCCTGGGGTACCCGCGGGGGTCGGCCGCGGTGCCACCTTGCGTGCCAGCGCGGCGGGGGATGGCGCACCCGGCCTCGGACCGGGGATCGGGGTCGCTCCGCCCGAACTCGCTCCGCCCGAACTCGATCCGCCCTGGGCGGTGGGTGACTGCTCGGTCATGTCGTCCTCGTTTCCTTCTGCCGCGTGTCACGGCACCATCACCGGGATCGCACCGGTCATCGCCTCGCCGCCCCGTTTCGAGGAGACGGCATCCTCCTAGTGTGTACCAACCTCCGCCCGGGTGTCCGGCGTATCCCCGCGGTATCCCCGGACGGGTCCGTTCCGCGGTGTCGGGGGCGGTCAGTAGGGTTTCCGGGTGTGAGCCCCTCTGTCGTCCTGGTCCCCGGAGCGCCGGTCCTCGTGCCGGAGCTGTCCGGCTCTGCGGTCGCCGAGACCGAGAGCGGGGTGGCCGCGATATGCGAGATGCTCCGCCGAGCCGGGCGCGGCGCGGCACGGGTCGTCGTCCTGGGGACCGACCGCGCGGGCAGAGGTCTCGGGGACATGCGCTCCTCGCTCTCCAGGTGGGGGGTCGACGTGCCCGTGGGTCCGCCCGGTTCCCCGCCGGCGCCGCAGGGGGCGGTTCCCGACCCGGCGTTGATCGCCTGGTGGCTGCTCGACCTGGCGGGTATCGACCTCCCGAGGAGGTTCATCGGCGTGACCGGGGGAGCGCAGCCCACCCCCACGCCGGTGTCGGACGACCTCGTCGTCGTCGTCGCCGACGGCCCCGCCTCCCTCACTCCGCGAGCTCCCGTCCCCGAGGATCCCCGCGGTATCGCCCTCGACGAGGAGCTGACCCGATGGCTGCGCAGCTCCGGCGAGCTCCCGGACCCCGGCGAGCCGGTGGCCGACGAGATCGGCTGGTGGAGCCGGCCCGCGTGGCGCGTCCTGGCGGACCTCGTCGCGGACCGCACGGCTGTCGAGGCCCTGTCCTGGGCGCCATTCGGGGTGGGGTATCACAGCGCGTGGTGGCCACCGGAGGCCGCCGCGAATGCCACGGTGGTCGTCGACGCGCCGGCCGCCACTCCCGGCGAACCCGGGGCACCGTCATGACCGGGCGTGTTCCCGTCGCCGTGATGGGGCCGACCGGGACGGGGAAGTCCGAGCTGGCGCTCGGCCTCGCCGAGCGACTCGGCGGTGAGATCGTCAACTGCGACGCCATGCAGCAGTACCGCGGGATGGACATCGGCACCGCCAAACTGACACCGACTCAGCGGCGGGGGATCCCGCACCACCGGCTCGACGTGCTGGACGTCACCGAGACCGCCAGCGTCGCGGACTTCCGCACCGAGGCGGAACGTGAGATCTCCGAGATCCGCGATCGCGGCCACGTGCCGATCCTGTGCGGAGGGTCGATGATGTACATCCAGGCGCTCGTCGACGGGTGGTCGATCCCGGACACCGACCCGGACGTGCGCGCCCACTACGAACGTCGCCTCGAACAGATCGGGGTGCGGGCCCTGCACGCCGAACTCGCCGTGGTGGACCCCGAGGCCGCGCAGACCATCCTCCCCAGCGACCCCAGGCGCACCGTGCGCGCGTTGGAGGTCGTGGAACTCACCGGCAAGCCCTTCTCCGCCTCACGACCGACGATCGGGGAACCGCGCTGGGGCACCCGCATGCTGGGCCTGCGCTGCGGTCTGCCCGAACTGGACGAGCGACTGACGGCGCGTACGGCGTCGATGTTCGCCGACGGGCTCGTCCCGGAGGTCCGCCGGCTCGTGGGAGTCGGACTGCTCCGGGGCGTCACCGCACGACGCGCGATCGGTTACGCCCAGGTGCTCGACGAGATGGACGCACAGCAGCGGATCGATGACGCCGGGGCGGCCCGCGCCGAGGAACGGACGGTGATCGGGACCCGCCGCTACGTCCGGCGCCAGCGGTCATGGTTCGGCCGGGATCACCGGATCCGGTGGATCGACACCGACACCCACGGACGCGACGCCCACACACCCCGCCCGCTCGAGGCCGCGCTGGGGATCCTCGGGGAGGGCCGACCGTGAGCAGCCCCGGACCCGGGCGCCCGCGGGTCCAGTCCGTCGACCGGGCCTTCGACCTACTCGACGCGCTGAGCATCCGCGGGGGCCGGGCGAGCCTCGGGGACCTGGTCTCCGACACGGGCCTGGCGGCCGCCACCGTCCACAGGTTGTGTGGCACGCTCGCGGAGAGCGGTCACCTCCGGCGCGACGCGGGCCGCGACTATCTGCTGGGACCGCGTCTCCAGCGGATCGGCGACGTCGCCGGACGCGCCACCGCGTCCTGGGCCGTGCCGGTGCTCACCGCCGTGGTCGAGGGCACCGGGGAGACCGCCAACCTCGCCGTCCGGGAGGGCGACGGGGTCGTCTACCTCGCCCAGGTGCCGTCCCCACACTCGATGCGGATGTTCACCGAGGTGGGACGACGGGTGGACGTGCACTGCACCGCGGTGGGCAAGGCCCTGGTCGCGGGCGACGACGACGACGAGGTCCGCAGCATGCTCGACAGGGCGGGCATGCGCCGCTTCACCGACTCGACCATCGTCGACCCCGACAGATTGATCGAGGAGCTGCGTGTGGTGCGACAGGCGGGGTTCGCCACCGATGAGTCCGAGCAGGAGGAGGGCGTCCGCTGCGTCGCCATCGCGGTGGGTACCGGGGACGCCGCCTTCGCGGTGTCGGCATCCGGGCCCGAGGCCAGGTTCACGCGCGATCGCCGCGACGCCGCCGTCGCGATCCTTCGTGCGGCCGTGGCCGGGCTCGTGCCCTGACCTCCCGCCCTCGAGCGTGCCCCCCCCGCCGGAGCCCACGGGACCCTGGGCCGGACGCCATCGGGCCCGGAGCCGGACGCTTCTGGCCGTGACAGCGGCGAATCCGCCACCCACCGCCCGGATCCGGCCCCACTGGCGCGGGATCGGAGGTCGGGCGGAGGTGGCGGATTCCGCGGCGGGTCGGCGGGTCGGCCGGCGCCGGTCTAGCCCGCGTTGGCGGCCTTGAATTCGCGACGACGGCGATGCAGGATCGGCTCGGTGTAGCCCGACGGCTGCTTGGTGCCCTCGAGGATCAGTTCCCGGGCCGCCTGCCAGGCGATGGACGAGTCGAAGTCCGGTGCCATGTTCCGGTAGGCGTCGTCGCCGGCGTTCTGCTTGTCGACGATCTCGGCCATCCGGCGCAGCGAGTCCTCGACGTCGTCGGCGGTGATGATGTCGTGACGGATCCAGTTGGCCAGCATCTGCGAGGAGATCCGCAGGGTGGCGCGGTCCTCCATGAGGTTGACGTCGTGGATATCCGGCACCTTCGAGACACCGATTCCCTGCTCGACCCACCGCACGACGTAACCGAGGATGGTCTGGCAGGAGTTGTCGACCTCCTCCTTCTTCTCCTCGTCCGTCCAATCCGTGGAGGGGGCCAGGGGGACGGTGAGGATGTCGTCGACGCTCGCGCGGGCACCCCCGGCGAGGAGCTCCTCCTGACGGGTCATGACGTTGACCCGGTGGTAGTGGGTGGCGTGCAGCGTGGCGCCGGTCGGGGAGGGCACCCACGCGGTGTTGGCGCCGGCCCGGGGCTGGCCGATCTTCTCGGAGAGCATCTCGGCCATGAGGTCGGTCTTGGCCCACATGCCCTTGCCGATCTGGGCGCGGCCACGCAGTCCGCACGCCAGACCCGTGTCGACGTTGAAGTCCTCGTAGGCGTTCATCCACCGGGCGCCCTTCATCTCGCCCTTGCGGATCATCGGCCCGGCCTCCATGGAGGTGTGGATCTCGTCGCCGGTCCGGTCGAGGAAGCCGGTGTTGATGAACACGACCCGTTCGGTGGCCTCTGCGATGCAGGCGGCGAGGTTGACCGAGGTACGACGCTCCTCGTCCATGATGCCCACCTTGAGGGTGTTCTCGGGCAGCCCGAGGAGCTTCTCGACACGACCGAACAGCTCGGTGGTGAACGCGACCTCCTCCGGCCCGTGCTGCTTGGGCTTCACGATGTAGATCGACCCGTGGCGGCTGTTCCGGCGCTCGTTGCCCTCGGCGATCCCGTGCATGCCGGCGAGCGAGGTGACCAGTGCGTCGAGGATGCCCTCGGGCATCTCGTTGCCGTCGGCGTCGAGCACGGCCGGGTTGGTCATCAGGTGGCCGACGTTGCGCACGAACAGCATCGAGCGGCCGTGGAGACGGACTTCACCCGAACCATCGGGCGCGGTGAAGACCCGGTCGTCGTTGAGGACACGGGTGAAGGTCTTGTCGCCCTTGGTGATCTCCTCGGACAGGTCTCCCTTCATGAGACCCAGCCAGTTGCTGTAGCCCTGGGTCTTGTCCTCGGCGTCGACGGCGGCGACCGAGTCCTCGAAATCCATGATGGTGGAGACGGCGGACTCCAGGACGACGTCCTTGACGCCGGCGCCGTCGGTCGAGCCGATGGGGGAGTCCGGGTCGATCTGGATCTCGATGTGCAGACCGTTGTTGCACAGCAGGACCGAGGACGGGCTCGAGGGCTCGCCGAGGTAGCCCACGAACTTCTCCGGGGCCGCCAACCGGGTGCTCGACCCGTCGGACACGGTCACCTGCAGGCCTCCGTCGACCACGGCGTAGGCCGTGGAGCCCACGTGGCTGCCCGACGCCAGCGGTGCGGCGTCGTCGAGGAACTCACGGGCCCAGTCGATGACCTTGTCGCCGCGGACCTTGTTGTACCCCGAGCCCTGCTCGGCGCCGTCGGACTCCGGGATCGCATCGGTGCCGTAGAGGGCGTCGTAGAGCGAACCCCAGCGGGCGTTACCCGCGTTGATCGCGAACCGGGCGTTCATGACCGGCACGACGAGCTGCGGGCCGGCGACCGTGGCGATCTCCGCGTCGACGTTCTCGGTCGTGACGGAGACGGACTCGGGCTCGGGAACCAGGTACCCGATCTCCTGCAGGAACGCCTTGTAGACGCCCGGGTCGATCGGCGCCGGGTTCTCGTGGTGCCAGGCGTCGATCTGGGACTGCAACCGGTCGCGGGTGTCGAGCAGTTCGCGATTGCGGGGGGACAGCTCGGTGAAGATCTCGGAGGCGCCCGCCCAGAACGCGTCGGGATCGACCCCGGTGCCCGGGATCGCCTGGGAGTTGACGAAGTCGTACAGGACCTCGTCGACCTGGATTCCGCCGACAGTGATGCGTTCGGACATCGATGCTCTCCTGGAGGTAGGGGACCGTTCTCCAAGTCGACTCTAGTGGGCGTACCGTCCGGCATCATCCGACATTTCCACAGTGCGGAACGGTCCCCGCCGGCGAGTACGATTTCGTCATGACTTCGACGCGCCAGGCCTCGCAGCCCGACGGTATCGCCTTCCTCAAGGGCCACGGCACCCTCAACGACTTCGTGATCCTCCCGGACGATCAGGCCGACCTGGACCTCGACGTGGACCTCGTACGAGCACTGTGCGATCGGCGTGGCGGAATCGGCGCCGACGGAGTCCTGCGGATCGCGACCGCCGGAGCCCTCGTTGACCGCGGCGTGCTCGCGACCCTGCCGCCCGGCGTGGACGGTGCGGACTGGTTCATGGACTACCGCAACGCCGATGGTTCCATCGCGGAGATGTGCGGCAACGGGGTCCGGGTCTTCGCCCACGCCCTCGTCGGGACCGGGAGAGCGGAGGCCGGCTCGATCCCGGTGGGCACGCGGTCAGGGGCCCGCCCCGCCGAGGTCCTCTCACACTCGGGTGTTGACGCGGTGGTGCGGGTGGACATGGGGGAGCCGCGTCTGCTGGGTCTGTCCTCGGCGGAGGTCGGTGGCCGGACCTTCGCGGGACTCGCCGTCGACATGGGCAATCCGCACCTCGCCTGTGTGGTCCCCGATCTGGACGCCGCGGGCCTCGCCGGGCTGCCGGTGCAGGAGGCCCCGGTGTATGACCGGGACTTCTTCCCCGGCGGCGTCAACGTCGAGATCGCCACCCCGATGGTTGACGGTCGGGTCTCCATGCGGGTCCACGAGCGGGGATCAGGGGAGACCATGTCCTGCGGAACCGGAATCGTCGCGACCGCGGTCGCCGCGCTGGCCGACTCGGGGGAGGCGACGGGCGACGTCGTCGTGGTGGTCCCCGGCGGCGAGGTGGAGGTCTCACTCACCGAGGCCGGGTCCTCGCTCACTGGGCCGTCCACACTCGTCGCCCGCGGTCATTACCACCGTGGTCGGTAGCACACCGTCTCGCACGGGACACCGGGGGCCCGGTGTGAGAAGATGAACCCGAATGACTACTGATCACACGGCCGCTGACCGGCCGACACGCGACCTCGATCCGTCCATCGGTGATTTCCAGCTCGAGGAGAGATCCTCGATGCGCCGGGTGGCGGGGCTCTCCACCGAACTCCAGGACGTCAACGACGCCGAGTACCGCCAGCTCCGACTCGAACGGGTCGTGCTCGTCGGTGTCTGGACCGAAGGGTCCGCCGCGCAGGCGGACGCCGCGATGGCCGAGCTCGCCCAGCTCGCCGAGACCGCGGGATCGGAGGTGTGCGACGCGCTCATCCAGCGGCGTGACAAGCCCGATGCCGCCACCTACATCGGGTCGGGCAAGGTCAGCGTCCTCAAGGACGTGATCGCCGCGACCGGCGCGGACACCGTCATCTGCGACGGCGAACTCACCCCTGGACAGTTGCTCGCGCTGGAGAAGGCGGTCAACGTGAAGGTCATCGACCGTACCGCGCTGATCCTCGACATCTTCGCGCAGCACGCCACCAGCCGTGAGGGCAAGGCCCAGGTGACCCTCGCCCAGATGGAGTACATGCTCCCCCGTCTGCGTGGGTGGGGCGAGTCGCTGTCCCGCCAGGCGGGCGGTCGTGCCGGGAGCAACGGCGGCGTCGGTCTTCGTGGCCCCGGTGAGACCAAGATCGAGACCGACCGGCGTCGGATCCGCGAGCGGATGGCCCGTCTGCGCCGGGACATCAAGGGGATGAAGCAGGCCCGGGACACCAAACGGCACCGACGGCGTTCCACTCCGGTGCCGTCCATCGCCATCGCCGGCTACACGAACGCCGGGAAGTCGAGCCTGCTCAACAGGATCACCGGAGCCGGCGTCCTGGTTCAGAACGCCCTGTTCGCCACACTCGACCCGACGACGCGCAAGGCCGAGTTGCCTGACGGCAGAGCAGTCGTCTTCACGGACACCGTGGGATTCGTCCGACACCTGCCGACCCAGTTGGTCGAGGCGTTCAGGTCCACACTGGAAGAGGTCGTCGACTCCGAGTTGCTCCTCCACGTCGTGGATGGTTCGGATGCCTTCCCGCTCCGCCAGATCGAGGCGGTGCGCAAGGTGATCAACGAGGTGGTCGAGGAGCAGAACGCGGAGCGGCCTCGGGAACTCCTGGTGATCAACAAGATCGACGCCGCGGATCCCGTGGTCCTCACCGAGTTGCACCACGCGCTGCCCGACGCCGTGTTCGTCTCGGCGGTCACCGGGCAGGGTGTCGACGAACTCCTCGAGCGAATCACGCAGATCGTCGCCTCCGGGGACACCGAGGTGACCCTGTCCGTCCCGTACTCCCGCGGGGACGTGGTGTCGCGGGTCCACGCCGAGGGCGCGGTGGTCGAGGAGGAACACACCCAGGACGGAACCCGGCTGGTGGTCCGCCTGCCCGCGTCCGTGGCCGGCGAACTCGACGAGTTCGCCGCCCGCGGTCCACATGACGGCGCCGCCTGACCCCTTCGGGGACGGGCGGCGCGTCGTTCGAACCGGGACTCAGAGTTTCCGGAACACTGTCACGACCTTGCCGAGGATCGTCGCGTGCTCGCCCGGAATCGGGCTGAACGACGGATTGTGGGGCAGCAACCAGACTCCGCTCGAGTCGTTCCGGAAAGTCTTGACCGTCGCCTCCCCGTCGATCATGGCGGCGACGATCTCCCCGTTGTCCGCGACGTTCTGCCGCCTGACCACCACGTAGTCGCCATCGCAGATGGCGGCGTCGATCATCGACTCGCCCACGACCTTGAGCATGAACAGATCACCTGATCCGACGAGGTCCGACGGCAGGGGGAAGATATCCTCGACGGCTTGCTCCGCGAGGATGGGCCCGCCCGCCGCGATCCGGCCGAGCACGGGGACGTAAACGGGTTCGACCGCGCCGCCCGGACGCTGGGGCTCCGGAGCAGGTGACCGACGACCCCGTGACTTCTGCCCCGGGACACCGTGGACGTCGACCGCCCGCGGCTTGTGCGGATCCCGCGTCAGGAAGCCCTTCTTCTCCAGCGTGCGGAGTTGATGCGCCACCGACGACGTGGACTGCAAGCCGACCGCGTCCCCGATCTCGCGGATGCTCGGCGGATAACCACGCTCCTTGACGGTGTCGTGGATGTGGAGCAGAACGCTCTTCTGTCGGTCCGTAAGTGACTCGAAATCGGGCTTCGGCATCTCGTGTGGTCCCTTCGGCGAATGGATGTTCGACGTTGTGATCTGTCTACACCCTAGTGCCAAGGACTGCGGCGCGCCACACAGGTGTTCGAAGAAGTTCCTCGGTGGATCGTGACTGTGTCGGAGTCGCGTGATACAACTCTAGGGGAGTTCGGATTCGAACAGATGTACTGAGGAACACATACAGGTGTGCGAATCCACATCGCACACCGTATCGAGTAGGGAGCCACCATGACCGTTGTCGAGCTTCAGTCCCACACACGTCCGGCCGCGCGGTGGACCGAGGTCTGCCCCGACGACCATCGTGGACGGGTCGCGCACCTCGACCGGCCCGGTGACGCGTCAGTGCGGTCCACCCGTGCGCCGCGACGCACCCTGGCCCGACCGGAGGGCAGTCGGCCCGCCGTCACGTCCTCGCGTGCGGAGAATCTCGTCCGGCCGCGGGTGGCCGCCCGTCCGGCCGCCGTCACGTCGGTCGCCCCGGGTCGCCGTGTGCTCGTGCGCCCGGTCTCCACGGACCGCGTGCGGGCGTGCCACGTCGAGGCACCGCTGTCCACCGGGGTCGTCGACGACGTGCCGGCCTGGGCACTACTGGCGTGCGGGATCGCATTCGGCGTGATCATGCTTCTCGCAGTGGCCTTCCTCGGTGGACCCGCCTACGCGTGACCGGGCAGCGGGCCTCCTAGAATGGACCGTGGGCGGTGGTCTACCGCCCCCGCGTTCCGTCAGGCACGATCCCGGACGCGTGAACTCCGGTCGACGAAGGGCCCCACGGGAATGTACTGCCCGACATGCCACCACGAGGACTCCCGGGTAATCGACTCACGATCCGTCGACGAGGGTCAGGCGATCCGGCGTCGACGGGAGTGCCCCCGGTGCGGACACCGGTTCACGACGCTCGAGACACCTCTGCTGACGGTTCTCAAGCGTAACGGGGTGACCGAGGCGTTCAGTCGGGACAAGGTCGTCCGGGGTGTCCGCCGCGCGTGCCAGGGACGATCGGTTGACGAGGACGCTCTGCGTCGCCTCGCCCAACAGGTCGAGGACGCTGTGCGATCCGGCGGTGCGTCCGAGGTTCCCGCCCACGAGATCGGGCTCGCCATCCTGGGCCCTCTGCAGGATCTGGACGAGGTCGCCTACCTGCGGTTCGCGTCCGTGTACAAGCAGTTCAGCTCGGCCGACGACTTCGAACGCGAGATCATCGCCCTCCGGGAGCGCCGCACGAGCCGCTGACCACTCGGCGTCATCGGGACGACCGCGGGGCGAGCGCAGACGCCACCGCCTTGTCGATCCGCTCTGCCGATACCGGCCGTGCGGTACCCAGTGACTGCGCGAACAACCCCACCCGGTACTCGGCGAGCATCCACCGCAGGTCCCGGCACACCCGTGCGCCACCCGGCCGCCGTCGCAGCGCGGCGCACGCCTCCTCGACGATCGACTCGGAGCGGTTCAGCTTCGCCGTGAGTTTGCCGTGCCGCGCGGGTGACTTCTCCGCGAGGTCCAACCGGAGGCCGACCGCCCGCACATGTCGCTCCAGATGTGGAAGCACATCCGAGGGATGGCGGGCGAGGAATCCGCGCCCGACGAGGAAGTCCAGTGAAGCACGGACCTCGTCGGCGACATCTGCCGGCGCCGCCGCCAGACGGCCCGACACGGACTGGGCGGCCATCAGCGCGGGAACCGCCGACGAGATCGCGGACGCCACCGCACCGGGGACCTCCGCCCGCGCAGTGGCCTGGAGTTCGTGGAACTCCGCGACCGTGAGAACCGGTGCGCCCTTTCGCCGGGCGATGATCCGCCCACTCGCAGCGAGCGATGCGTCCGACACCAGGGATTCCATCCCGCCGTGCGGGTACTGGGTGAGCGCGAGTCGCTGCTGGACCGGACGGCCGCGCAGAATCGATGCCGCGGAGACCAGGCCGCCCGAGACCAGCGTGAGCACAGCCGACGCCTGAGTGGATCGACGCTCGTCCTCCGTGGCGCACGCCACGAGGTGAATTCCGTCCCCACCGACACGCAGGGCGGGGTAGACGGTCACCTCGACACCGTCCACCGAGCCGGTGACCGACTGCGGGAGGTCGCCGATGGTGTCGGATGTCCACTCCCGGCAGGGCCCCTTGTCGGGTACCAGACGGGCGTTGAGGGTCGCCCGTACCCTGTCCACCAACCGGGTCCTCAACTGCGCGAGATCCGTTCCGGAGGCCACGACCTCGTCCCCGTCGACCACCTCGAAACGCATCCGGAGATGGCCCGGTAGCTGGTTCTGATCGAAGTCACGCGGGTCGACCGTGGTACCGATCCGAGCAGACAGCGCCCGCGCGAGCGCGACGGACAGCGGGGCGGACCGGGGCGAGACGTCTCCCGCCAACAGCGACGCGAACTCGGCGGGCGGAGAACACAGTCGACGCAGATACTTGGGCAGCGTGCGGAGCATCTCCGTATAGAGCTCCTCCCGCAGCCCCGGCACCAGCCATTCGAACCCGGCGGTGGTGACCGAGGACAGTTGCGGCAGCGGGATGCGCACCGTGATCCCGTCGGTGGTGACGCCCGGATCGAACGCGTACCGCAGTTCGAAACTCCGCTCTCCCTGACGCCAGAAGGGCGGGAAATCGGCGGCATCGGGCACCGCCTCGGAGGTGCGTATGTCCTCGGGGGTGAGACGGAGGGACTCTTGGTCGCGATGACCACGCTTCTTCCACCAGGACTCCAGATGCCGGCCGGAGGTGATGTCCTCGGGCAGGCGGTCGAGATAGAAGGCCACCAGTGCCTCGTCGTCGATCACCAGATCCCGACGGCGGCTCCGCGTCTCCAGTTCACGGGCCTGCTCCACGGCCTCGGCGTTCTCGCGGATGACCGGGACCCGGGTATCCAGGCGCCCTTCCACGATCCCGTGGCGGACGAGCATCTCGCGGGCGAGCGGGGCGTCGACCCTGGAGAGCAGGATCCGCCGCGCCTCCACCACGGTCAATCCCAGCAGCAGCACCTTCTCATACGCCATCGCCGCACCCTGGGCGTCCGACCAGTGCGGTTCGGAGTACTGGGTGCGGGTGAGGTGACCCCCGAGTTGTTCGATCCACCCCGGATCGATCCGGGCGACATCACGCGCCCACAACCGGGACGTCTCGACGAGCTCGGATGCCATCACCCAGCGGGGAGGCTTCCTGGACAGATCCGACCCGGGGAACACCTGGAACCGGATACCGCGAGTGCCCCGGAACTCGCGGGTCTCCTCGTCTCGCATTCCGACATTGGTGAGCAGACCGGCCAGGATCGCCTTGTGGAGGTCGTCCTCCGCGGCGTGTCCGGACGCGGGATGCCACCCTCGTT
Source organism: Dietzia sp. IN118 (assembly GCF_032905965.1). Lineage (NCBI taxonomy): Bacteria > Bacillati > Actinomycetota > Actinomycetes > Mycobacteriales > Dietziaceae > Dietzia > Dietzia sp. IN118. The sequence goes on from NZ_JAUMSR010000001.1 coordinate 1,584,325, forward strand.
CACGGCACATGCTCCGCAGCTGGGAGTTGAGGTCCTGCCACTCTCGGATGCGTAGCCAGTGGAGATACTCCGCCTTGCACATCTTGCGGAAGGCGCTGCCGGACAACTCACGGCGCTGCTCGGTGATGTACCTCCACAGATTGAGATATCCGAGGAAGTCGGAGGTCTTGTCCGCGAAGCGGCGGTGCAGCAGGTCTGCCTTGTCCCGCTCCTCCGCGGGACGCTCGCGGACGTCCTGCACCGTCAGGGCGGCGACCACCACCAGCACGTCCGACAGCGAACCGTTGCGGTGGCCCTCGACCACCATCCGGGCGAGTCGGGGATCGAGGGGGAGTGCCGCCATGTCACGGCCCACCTCGGTCAGGTGAGGGCGCTCGTCGTCGTCGACCCTGACCGCCCCGAGTTCGGAGAGCAGAGTGAGCCCGTCCCGGACGGCCTTGCGGTCCGGGGGTTCCACGAACGGGAAGTCGTCGACGGGGCCCAGGTCCAGATCCGCCATCGACAGGATCACCGAGGCGAGGTTCGTGCGCAGGATCTCCGGGTCGGTGAACTCCGGTCGCGAGTCGAAGTCCTCCTCGGAGTAGAGGCGGATACAGATCCCGTCGGCGACGCGGCCGCAGCGTCCCGCGCGCTGCGCGGCGGAGGCCTGGGACACCGGTTCGATGGGCAGTCGCTGCACCTTCGTCCGGGTGGAGTAGCGGGAGATCCTCGCCAGGCCGGTGTCCACGACGTAGCGGATGCCGGGCACGGTCACCGAGGTCTCAGCGATATTGGTCGACAGGACCACCCGCCGGGTGGAATGGGCCCGGAACGCGCGCTGCTGTTCTGCTGCCGTGAGGCGGGCGAACAGCGGGAAGATCTCGGTGCCCGGGAACTTCCGGCCCCGCAGCACCTCCTCGGCGTCGCGGATCTCACGCTCACCGGAGAGGAACACGAGTACGTCACCGTCGTCCTCGCGTAGGAGCTCCGCAACGGCGTCGGCGAGCGCGTCGAGGGGATCCAGGTCGACCACGCGATCGGCGTGTACGACCTGAAGGGGCCGGTACCGGACCTCCACGGGATAAGTGCGCCCCGAGACCTCGATGACCGGGGCCGGGCGCCCCTCCGCGCCGGCGAAGTGACGGGCGAAACGGTCCGGGTCGATCGTGGCGGAGGTGATGACGAGTTTGAGGTCCGGGCGACGGGGCAGGATCTGCTTGAGATAACCCAGCAGGAAGTCGATGTTGAGACTGCGTTCGTGGGCCTCGTCGATGATGATCGTGTCGTAGGCCCGCAGCAGCCGGTCACGCCGGATCTCGGCGAGCAGCACACCGTCGGTCATGAGCTTGACCGCGGTCTCGGGGCTGGTGCGGTCGTCGAAGCGGACGGCGGACCCGACCGGGCCACCGATCTCCACCCCGAGCTCGTGAGCGATCCGCTCGGCGACGGAGCGGGCGGCCAACCTCCTCGGCTGGGTGTGGCCGATCATGCCCTTGACCCCGCGCCCGAGTTCCAGGCAGATCTTGGGGATCTGGGTGGTCTTGCCCGACCCCGTCTCGCCGGCGATCACCACCACCTGGTTGTCCCGGATCGCCTCGGCGATCTCGTCCTTGCGGGCGCTGACCGGGAGCTGTTCCGGGTATCGGGGGGTGGGGATCGACTCGGTTCGGCGCCGCACGCGCTCGGCGGCCTCGTCGATCCGCCGTCCGAGGTCATCCAGCTGGTCGACGCGGGCACGACGGACCCTGGACCGGAGACGATGGGCGTCGAGGGTGCCGACACCGTCGAGACGGGCGAGGAGGTCGTTTCGGGCGCGGCGGAGGTCGGGAGTGGGTGAGGAGGACGACGGCATGGTGCCGCAAGGATATCGACTCGCGTCGCCGGGCTCCGACCGGCGCGGTCCCTAGTCGACGACGCCGTCCCGCCGACTCTGGATCCTCGCGTAGCGCTCGTGCAGCCGCTCCCGCACCTCATCGGGCTCGTAGGACCGCCGACGCCGCTCGGAACGGGCCGCCAGGATCCCCGTGGCGGCCACCCCCGCCGCACCCGCCGCGCCGATCACTTTGAGCCACTGCCGTCCCCTGGGAGCCATAGGGCCGAGACTAGGCGGGTACGCACGGGCGGCCTGGCAGGATCGCGGTATGAGCGTCGACACCGTCCCCCTGGCCGCCGCGGCGCACCGCACCCGCACCGGGGACCTCTGGCTCTTCCGCGGCCGGAGCACGGCGGACCGGTTGATCCAGACCCTCACGAACGCGCCCGTCAACCACGTGGGCGTCGCGGTGGTCCTCGACGACATGCCGCCGCTGCTGTGGCACGCCGAGATGGGACGGGCGCTGCCGGACGTGTGGACGGGTCGCCACCAGCGCGGCGTCCAGCTGCATGACCTCGAGTCCGCCGTCCGGCAGTGGGCCGGACCGTACGGCCAACGAGCGTGGTTCCGCCAGATCTCCCCGGAGGTGGGTGGGGACCACGAGGACGAGCTACTGGAGTCGATCGCCCGGTTGAACGGCGTGTCCTTCCCCTCCGCGGGACGTCTCACCGCGAGGTGGGCGCGAGGACGGTGGGCGGCACGTGGGACACGGCGGGACGCCAGGGGTCGCAGCGTCCGCTCGGGATCCGATGCCGGTGCGGCGATGCGTATGGAGGCGGCGTACTGCGCGGAGGTCGTGGGGGTCACCCTGGAGGCGATGGGTGTACTCCTGCCTGCGGGTGAGGCGAGTTGGTACGACCCGGGCCGTTTCTGGAGCGGTGACGACCTGCCCCTGGCCCCGGGATGGGACTACGGCCGGGAGATCGCGGTGACGGTCACCCGCCCAGGACGACCTCGCTGATACCGGCCTCGACCTCCTCCGGCGCCACCACGAGCAGTTCGTCGCCGGGCTCGAACGGAACGTCGGGTTCGGGGACGATCACCCGCCCGCCGCGCAGGATCGCGACGAGGGCGGCGTCCCGGGGAAACCGAACGCGGGACACCGATCGCCCCGCCAACGGGGTCTGGTCCGGCAGCGTCACGCTCACGAGGTTCGCCCCTCCGCGGCGCAGGGTCATCAGACGGACCACGTCCCCGACGGAGACCGCCTCCTCGACGACCGAGACGATCAGCCGGGGCGTCGACACCGCCACGTCGACGCCCCAGCGCTCGTCGTAGAGCCACTCGTTGCGGGGATCGTTGACGCGGGCGACGACCCGGGACACCGCGAATTCGGTCTTGGCCAACAGGCTCACCACCAGGTTGGCCTTGTCATCACCCGTGGCGGCCACCACCACGTCCGCCGCCTGCACGTCCAACCGTTCGAGGACACTGAGCTCGCAGGCGTCGCCGACCTGTTGATCCGCCCCGTCGACCGGGTCGGCCGAGAACACGGTGGAGCGCTTGTCTATCAGCGTGACGTCATGGCCGCCGGTCACGAGTTCGCGTGCGATCGACCGTCCGACGACACCGGCTCCGGCCACCACCACCCGCATGGTCGCGGAGTACACGGTCCTGGCCGGGGCTCCGGCGAGCAATCCCGAGCCGTCGGCGTAGTCGGGGACGGAATTCTCAGACATCCGAGGGTCCTTCCTGCACCAGGTCGTCCAGTTCCGACACCGTCTGCGAGGGCACGACGATATGGAGGACATCGTCGGCCTGGACGAGCGTGTGAGCGTCCGGGAGGCGGCTCTCGCCGAAGCGGGTGACGGCCGCAGCACGTCCTCCGACCGCGGCCGCGAGCCGGTCGACCGGGACCCCGACCCACGCCGCCGGTGCGTCGAGGGCGACGAGCGACACGGAGTCCGTCTGGTCCCGCCACTCGACGGGACTCGACCCGGCGGTGATGTAACGGACCAGACGACCGGTGGCCCACGGAACCGTGGCGATGGTCGAGATCCCCAGTCGTTCGTAGACCTCTGCGCGCCCCGCGTCGTAGATGCGCGCTATCACCCGCTCGACACCGAAGGTCTCCCGGGCGACACGCGCGGCGATGATGTTCGAGTTGTCCCCGGAGGACACTGCAGCGAATGCGTCGGCCCCCTCGAGCCCGGCCTCGGTGAGCACCGTCTTGTCGAAGCCCTGGCCGGTCACCGTGCGCCCCGAGAACTCGGCCGACAATCTGGCGAACGCAGCCGAGTCGCGGTCGATCACCACGACCTGGTGGCCGGCTGCGTCGAGTTCGACGGACAGCGCGGCCCCGACACGACCACAGCCCATGACGACGACCCTCATGACGAGTCCACTCCTCACGGCCCACGCACGTGAGCCAGTGACGGACACGCTACTCACACCCACGGATGCTGCCCGGCGGGGCTCGCGGGCCCTACGATATGTCGGTGTCCAGGATCTCGAAGGTCTCCGTGGGAACCAAGCGTCTCCTCGTGGGGCGTCCCTCGCGCAGCGACACCATCGGTGCCACCAGCCTCCGCAAACGGATCGCGTTGCCGGTGTTCGCGTCCGACGCGCTGTCCTCGGTGGCCTACGCCCCGCAGGAGATCTTCCTCGTGCTCTCCATCGCCGGGGTCTCGGCACTCACGTTCACCCCGTGGGTGGGACTGGCGGTGGCGGCGGTCCTTGTGGTCGTCATCGCCTGTTACCGGCAGAACGTCCGTGCCTACCCGTCGGGAGGAGGCGACTACGAGGTCGCCACCGTCAATCTGGGCCCCCGTGCGGGCCTGGCGGTCGGTGCGGCCCTGCTGTTCGACTATGTCCTCACGGTGGCCGTGTCGATTTCGGCCGCCGCCGCGACCATCGGATCGGCGATCCCCTTCGTCCAATCCAGGGAGATTCCGTTCGCCGTCCTGGCGATCATCCTCCTGGCGGCGCTCAACCTGCGTGGGCTCCGTGAGACCGGCGCGATGTTCGCCGTGCCCGTCTACGCGTTCCTCGCCTCCATGACCGCACTCATCGTCTGGGGGCTGTTCCAGGTGGAGATCCTGGGCCGCGACCTCCGGGCCGAATCCGCGGGATTCGAAATGGTGCCGGTGGACGGGGCGGAGTTGGCCGGACTCGCGCTCGCCTTCGTCGTCGCCAAGTCCTTCGCATCCGGATGTGCCGCCCTGACCGGTATCGAAGCCATCCACAACGGTGTCCCGGCCTTCCGGAAGCCGCGGGCCCGCAACGCCGCCGTGACGCTGGCCGTCCTCGGGGTTCTCGCGGTCTCGTTCCTCCTGGGGCTCATCGCCCTGGCCGGTCGGCTCGGGGTCCGGATCGCCGAGCAACCGGCGGCACAGTTGATCGGCGCTCCGGAGGGGTACCGGCAGAAGACGATGATCGCCCAGTTGGCGCGACCGGTCTTCGAGGGGTTGCCGCTCGCCTTCTACGCCGTCATCATCATCACCGCGCTGATCCTGGCACTCGCCGCCAACACGGCGTTCAACGGGTTCCCGGTGCTGGCCTCGGTCCTCGCTCGCGACAAGTATCTGCCCCGACAGCTCGCCACCCGCGGGGACAGGTTGGCGTTCTCCAACGGGATCGTCGTCCTCGCGATCGCGGCAGTCGTGTTGGTCGTGGCGTTCGACGCCCAGGTGTCGCTCCTCATCCAGCTCTACATCGTGGGCGTGTTCGTCGCCTTCACCCTCGGCCAGCTCGGCATGGTCCGACACTGGACCCGGCGCCTGGACCACGAGCGGGTCCCGTCCGTGCGTCGGCGGATCCACAGGTCCCGGGCGATCAACGCCGTCGGGTTCCTCGTCACCGCCGGCGTCCTGGTGATCGTCATGGCGACCAAGTTCCTCTCCGGGGCCTACATCGCGGTCCTGGCGATGCTCGGAGCGTTCGGGATCATGCGACTCATCCACCGGCACTACGTCGCGGTCGCCCGCGAACTCGACGACTCCTCGTGGGAGGTCGTCCTGCCGAGCCGGACACACTGTGTGGTCTTGGTGTCCAAACTGCACCTGCCCACCCTGCGGGCCCTGGCCTACGCGCGGGCGGCACGCCCGGACTCGATCGAGGCGTTGACGGTGAACATCGATACCGCCGAGACCCGTGCCCTCGTGAGGGAATGGGATCGACGCGGCATCTCGGTTCCGCTCAAGGTGGTCGAGTCCCCGTACCGTGAGATCAACCGTCCCGTGGTGGACTACGTGAAGCGCCTTCGCGATCAGGCGCCGCGGGACGTGGTGACCGTGTACATCCCCGAGTACGTGGTGGGCCACTGGTGGGAGCAGATACTGCACAACCAGAGCGCGCTGCGCCTCAAGACCCGCCTGCTCTACGAGCGAGGTGTCATGGTGACCAGCGTCCCGTGGCAGTTGTCGTCCTCGGACGGCCGCGCGGAGCAGGCGCGCGACGAACCCATCGTCGGACGCTGGCGTGGACCGGAGGAAAGATGACCCAGGACCGAGCGACCGGCTGGACGGGCCGTGTGGTGCGCCTGCGCATGGAGGGACCGGCGCACGGCGGCGAGTTCGTCGCGCGCCACGAGGGCCGGGTGGTGTTCTGCCGCGGCGGGATCACCGGCGAACTGGTCGACGTCCTCATCGACGACGACCCCGGGCGCGCGTTCTGTCGAGGGACGGTCCAGGCGGTGGTCGAGGAATCCCCGGACCGGGTGGTCCCGACGTGCCCGGCGGCGGCCGCCGGCGCCGGCTGTTGCGACTGGAGCCACATCGCGTCCGATGCCGCCCGCGGTTTCGCCGGCAGGATCCTGGCCGAGCAGGTGTACCGGATCGGCCGGATCGCATACCGGGACGACGCGGTCCCGGTCGAGGTCCCCGCCGCGGATCCCGCGACGTCCGGCTGGCGTACCGTCGCCCGCTGGGTCACCGGCCCCGATGGTGTGCCGGGGGTCCGGAGGGCGCGCTCCCGTGAACTGGTGACCGAGCCCTGCATCCAGCCCGACCCGCGGCTGCGTGATGCGGTCTCCGCCACCACGCTCGGCCCGGGCCGCGAGGTGCTCGGAGTGCTCGGTGACGACGGAATGGTGCACATCGCCCACCGCCCGGCCGTCGGTGACACGCCGCGGGGCCGGAGCGGCCGATCCCGCCGGTCCTCGGCGACCCGCGCCAGGGCACGTCATTCGCGGGCGGCCGGTTGGGAGATCGTTGCCGGGGGACCGACCGTCGTGAGACGGGTGGGCGGCCACGAGTGGCGGCTGCCTCCCGACGCGTTCTGGCAGGCGCACCGCTCCGCCGCGAGCCACTACAGCCACGAGGTACGCACCGCGGTGACGCGCACCCCCGACCTGACCGACATCCCCGAGATCTGGGACCTCTACGGAGGCGCCGGGCTGTTCGCCGCCGGGGTTCGGGACGCGATCCCGGGCGCCCGCGTGACAGTCGTCGAATCCGCCACGGCGTCGCTGCACGCGGCCACGGACACCCTCGGCGGCCCGCCCGGGGACCCCGCCGGCGGGGGAGTGAGGACCCTGCGTTCCCGGGTCGAGACGGTGCTCGAGGACCGCGACGACCGGCCGGCGGACCACCCCGATCCGGAGGTCATCATCCTCGATCCCCCGCGCGGCGGAGCGGGGATCCCGGTCATGCGGCGGCTCGCGGCGACAGGTGCGTCCCGGATCGTGCACGTGGGCTGCGATCCGGCGAGTCTGGCGCGGGACATCGGCGTCCTCGTGGCCGCCGGGTGGACGCTCACGGACCTCCACGGGGTGGCGGCCTTCCCGGGCACCCATCACGTCGAGGGGATCGCCGTACTGGACTCGCCGGGACGCTCCTGATCCGGCACCGCAGGTAGGGGCCCACACGTCCGCCCGTGGGCGAGGTCGCGCGGCGCCAGCCAGTAGACTGACCATTCGACCCAGCAGGGTGTCGGTCACGGAAGGGGCAGTCGACAGCAATGAGCGTGCTCGAACAGGTTGACGGCCCATCCGATCTGCGGCGGCTCGGTCCCGGGGAGTTGGCCGCGCTGTGCGGGGAGATACGTGAATTCCTCATCCGTAAGGTCGCCGCGACGGGCGGGCACCTCGGCCCGAATCTCGGCGTCGTCGAACTGACCGTGGCGTTGCACCGGGTCTTCGACTCACCCCGCGACCCCGTCGTCTTCGACACCGGACACCAGTCCTACGTCCACAAGATCCTCACCGGTCGTCGCGATCAGTTCGACGGGCTCCGCACCCGCGGGGGGTTGTCCGGTTACCCGTGTCGCGCGGAGAGCGAGCACGACGTGGTCGAGTCCTCGCACGCCACGGCCTCCCTGTCATACGCGGACGGGTTGGCCAAGGCGTTCTCGTTGCGCGGGGAGTCCGATCGGACCGTCGTCACCGTGATCGGCGACGGCGCGATGACCGGTGGCATGGCATGGGAGGCCCTCAACAACATCGCCGCCGCCAAGGACCGCCCCATGGTCATCGTCGTCAACGACAACGGCCGCTCGTACTCGCCGACCATCGGAGGGCTCGCCGACCGCCTCGGCGCGCTGCGGCTCCAGCCGGCGTACGAGAAGGCGATGGATCGCACGAAGAACGCGCTCACGGGCCGCAAGGACGTCGTGGGGAAGGCCGTCTACTCGGTGCTCCACGGCATCAAGACGGGAGTCAAGGACGTCGTGTCGCCGCAGGAGTTGTTCGCGGACCTGGGGCTCAAGTACATGGGGCCGGTCGACGGGCACAATCTCGCCGCCACGGAGGCGGCCCTGCGCCTCGCGAAGGATTTCGGCGGCCCGGTGGTGGTCCACGTCGTCACCCGTAAGGGGATGGGCTACGTCCACGCCGAGAACAACGAGGCGGACCAGATGCACGCCACCGGGGTCATCGATCCCGAGACCGGAAAGCCGCTGTCGACCTCCTCCGCCGTGGACTGGACGTCGGTCTTCTCCGAGGAACTGTGTGCGATCGGTGCCGAACGCGATGACGTCGTGGCCATCACGGCCGCGATGGCCGGGCCGACCGGTCTGGCCGCGTTCGGGGAGCGGTTCCCGGAACGGATGTACGACGTGGGTATCGCCGAGCAGCACGCCGTGGCCTCGGCGGCAGGGCTCGCGCTCGGTGGGCTGCACCCCGTCGTCGCGGTCTATTCGACCTTCCTCAACCGGGCGTTCGACCAGCTGCTCATGGACGTCGCGCTACTCCGACAACCGGTCACCATGGTCCTGGACCGGTCCGGCGTCACCGGCCCGGACGGTGCGAGCCACAACGGGATGTGGGACCTGTCGCTCACCGGAATCATCCCCGGGGTGCGCGTGGCCGCTCCCCGGGACGCGACCACCCTCCGGCAGGAACTGCGCGAGGCGGTGGGCATCGAGGACGGTCCGACCGTCGTCCGGTTTCCGAAGGGGTCGGTCGGTGATGCTCTGCCCGCCCTCGCCACGTCCGAGGACGGGGTCGACCGCGTGCACGGATCCGGTGACGCCGAGGTCCTCATCGTCGCGGTGGGGTCGATGGTCGCGCCCGCCATCGCCGCCGCCCGTGCCCTCGGGACAGAGGGCATCTCGGTCGACGTAGTGGACCCCAGATGGGTCTACCCGGTGCCCGCGTCGATCGTGGACGCCGCCCGTGGACGCCGTCTCGTGGTCACGGTCGAGGACAACGGTCTGCACGGTGGCGTCGGGTCAGCGGTGTCGGCATGCCTGGACAACGCCGCGGTGCGGGTCGATCGAGTCGCGCTGGGCATCCCGCAGGAGTTCCTCGACCACGGCTCCCGGGGGGAGATCCTGGCCGACGCAGGACTGACCCCCGAGGGGATCTCGGACAGCATCCGGACCCGACTGGGCTGACCCGGGCCGGATCGCCGGACGCGTGCACACGCGGGCCCGTACCCACGCGTGACAGGGGCGGCGCCGGCCGGTGCCGGTGGCCCGGACTCAGGAATCCGCGCGGAAGCTCCGCACCGCCTCGAGCAGGGGGTCGGTGGCCAGTTCGATCTGCCAGGCACGGGCGCTCTCGGTGAGCAGGACGTCGTGGAGCAGTTCCGCGTCGTCCCCGGACCGGGTCGTCGCCGCGCGCCACACCCACAGTCTCAGCGTCGAGGGTTTGAGCAGGAGCCCGGGCTCCAGACCCAGGTCGTCGGCGAGTGCGCCGATCCGTTCGCGGGCGATCTCGAGCAACTCCGCGGCCTCGGGCTCGTTGCGCTTCCACGACGCGTGCGGCGGATGCTCGGCGGGCGGCCCCTGCCGGGAGGGCAGGTCGGCCCGCCCCAGCCCGTCGGCCCACTCGAGGGCGGCGAGCCATTCCCCGACGAGCCGTCGGCGGTGAGGTCCGTCGAACCCCTCGATCGCCAGCAGTGCGGTTCTGTTCGTCGGCCCCACCCTGGCGGCCTCCACGATCGCCGCGTCACCGAGGAGCCGCTTGGGGGCGATGTCCCGCTCGGCCGCGACCCGGTCCCGGGCCATCCACAACTCCCTGGCGCGCGCCAGTTGCCGGCCGTCGCGCAGGCTCGACAGCCGGGACAGTCGACGCCAGGGGTCCGGCGCGGCAGGTGCCGGGCCCGACTCCACCAGGTACCGACACTCCGCCTCGAACCACTCACGGCGGCCGAGCTCGTCGAGCCGCGGCAGGACCTCGTCCGCCAGTTCGTGCAGGAACAGCACGTCATAGGCTGCGTAGTCCAACCACGCCGCCGGCAACGGGCGACGAGACCAGTCGGCGGCGGAGTGCGCCTTGGCCAGGCCGATCCCGAGGTGCTCCGAGATCATCGCCCCGAGGTTGACCCGCTCGGTGCCGAGGAAACGTCCGGCCAGCTCGGTGTCGACGAGCGAGGTCGGCGAGACCCCCAGCTCACGCAGCGACGGGAGGTCCTGACTCGCGGCGTGGAGCAGCAGGGGGCGGGTCGACAGGACGTCGGCGAGGGAGCCGATGGTCCGACCCGGGGTCTCCGGGTCCACGAGCAGGGCGGGGCCGGTGGGGGCGCGGAGTTGCAGGAGGAAGGCCCGGTCGGCATACCGGATCCCCGAAGCGCGTTCGACGTCGACCGCGACGGGGCCGGGCGAGGACCGCAGGGCGTCGGCGACCGCCTCGATGGCGGGGAGGGCGTCGACGAACTCGTACTCGGCCGGGGGTGGCTGTGCCCCGGGCGGGGTCTCGCCGCGGCGGCGCCCGCTCACGACCGCCGGTGCAGGGAGGTCACGCCGACGGGGGGGAGGCCGGCGGCCAGGGCGAGCGTCGTGCAGAAGGCGGACGCGTGGCCGGTCAGGTCGGGCTCGAGGGCGGTCCAGGACGCGCGCAGCTCGAGCTGGTGGGACTGGGGAGGACCGGCGATGTCGCCGTAGCGGACGGAGGCGGTGCTGGTCACGGTGCCACCGAGCGAGGTGTACGGCCCGGCCTGATCGCCGAGGGCCTCGGTGAGCCAGCTCCACGCCACCTGGGGCAGGAGCGGGTCACCTGCCAGCGAGGCCTCCATGTCGGCCTGGATGTAGGCCACGAGTCGGAGGGTGCCGTTCCACGCGTCGTCCCCGGAGGGGTCGTGCAGGAGGATGAGACGGCCGAAGGCGTCGCCGTCGGAGAATTCCGGCACGTCGTCGCCGGAGGGCGGGATGATCTCGACACCGAGCGCGTGACTGTAGGGCGCCAGTCGCTGCGGCGGGCGGATCGGGCCGACCGAGATCTCGGGGCGGACCTCGAGTCGCGACAGCGACTCGACCGCCTCCCGGAAGACCTCGGGCTCGCCGTCATTGACCGATGTACTCACGGGTCGTCACGCTAGCGACCGCCCCGGCGTGCCCCGAGGAGGCGCGCCGTCGCCTACCCGGGTGGGCTGACCGGTCGCAGCGGCGGCGTCATGGGACGATGGGGGGCGTGTTGAACTCTGATGCGTCCTCGACCTCCCGTTCCACCGACCCCGCCACCGGTGCCGCCGCAGGCCGCCGCGCCGGGACCGGCCCGTACCTCGACGAGGTGACCGGAGTCGGCGGCGCCCACACGCCGGTGTGGTTCATGCGCCAGGCGGGCCGCTCGCTCCCGGAGTACAAGAAGGTCCGCGCCGGGTCCACCATGCTGGAGGCCTGTTTCGACCCGGCGATGACGTGTGAGATCACCCTGCAGCCGGTCCGTCGCCACGGGGTGGACGCCGCGATCTTCTTCTCCGACATCGTCATCCCGTTGGCCGCGGCCGGGGTGGACATCGACATCGTGCCCGGGACCGGGCCCGTGGTGGCGGAGCCGATCCGGGACGAGGCCGGTGTCGCCGCCCTGCCCGAGCTCACCCCGGACCGCCTCGAGAAGATCGAGGAGGCCGTGCGGCTGGTCGTGGCCGAACTCGACCCGCAGGTGGCGCTCATCGGCTTCGCCGGGGCCCCCTTCACCCTGGCGTCCTACCTCATCGAGGGCGGCCCGAGCCGCAACCACGAGCACACCAAGTCACTGATGTACTCGCGGCCCGACGTGTGGAACGCGCTCATGGCCAAGCTGGCGGACCTGACCACGGTGTTCCTGCGCGCGCAGATCGCTGCCGGAGTGGACGCCGTCCAGCTCTTCGATTCGTGGGCGGGCGCGCTCAGCCTGCGGGACTACCGGTCGCTGGTACTCCCGCACTCGACCCGCATCTTCGCCGACGAGATCATCACGACGGTTCCGCGCACGCACTTCGGCGTGGGCACCGGCGAGCTGCTCGGGGCGATGGGCGAGGCCGGCCCGGAGGTCGTCGGCGTGGACTGGCGCATCCCCCTGGACGACGCGGCCGGGCGGGCGCCGGGCAAGGTCCTGCAGGGCAATCTCGACCCCGCGATGCTCTTCGCGGACCGGTCGGCGCTGGACGGCGAGGTCCGCCGCATCCTCGACGAGGGCCAGCGGGCCCGCGACCTCGGCGCACGCGGCCACGTGTTCAACCTCGGCCACGGTGTCCTGCCCACCACCGACCCGGGTGCGGTGACCCACGTGGTGGAGCTCATCCACGAGCTGACCGGGAAGTGACGGTGGGCCCTCGCGTGGCCGTGGTGGGCGGCGGGCTCAGCGGGCTGACGGCCGCCTATCAGCTCTCGCGCGAGCTGCCGGACGCCCACATCACCGTCCTCGAGGCCTCGGACCGGCCGGGCGGGGCACTCCACACCGTCGACTTCCCGTCCGGTCCGATGGAGCTCGGCGCCGAGGCCTTCATCGGCCGCCGACCCGAGGCGAGCGACCTCGTCGCCGAACTCGGCCTGACCGGGTCGCTGCGTCATCCCGGGCCGCTCGGACCGGCGATCCTCACCGGGGGTCGGATGGTGCCCATGCCCGTCGGCACGTTGATGGGTCTGCCGTCCGACGTCGGGGCGTTGGCGGACGTGCTGAGCCCGCGGGAGCGCGCTGCGGCCGCTCGGGAGGTAGACCTGCCGCTGGACTGGGAGCCGGGCGGTGACGTCTCGCTCGGCTCGTTGGTCTCCGAACGGTTCGGGCACGCGGTCGTCGCCCGGCTCGTCGACCCCATGCTCGGGGGCGTGTACGCAGCCCCCAGTACCGGGCTCGGGCTGCGGCAGGTGATCCCGGGGCTGGCGCAGGCGTTGGACCGCGGCGCTCCCAGCCTCACGGCCGCCGCGCGGGAGCTCGTCGCGCACCGCGTGCCGGGCCCGGTGTTCGCCACCCTCGACGGGGGTTACCGGCTCCTCGTGGACGCCCTCGTCCGGGCCTCCGGTGCCGTGATACGTACACACGCCACCTGCACCGCCCTCCACCGGGACGGTTCGGGCTACTCGTTGGCGGTCGCCGGCGACCGCGGGTCGTGGTCCGAGGAGGCGGACCTCGTCGTCGTCGCCGTCCCCGTTCCCCACGCCGCCCCGCTCCTCGAGGGCGCCGGGGGTCTCGACGCCGCGACCAGTGGCCTGTCCGCGATCCGGACGGCCTCCTCGGCCGTCGTCGCACTGGAGGTCGACCGGTCCCTGGACCTCCCGGAGCGGTCGGGGGTCCTGGTGGCGACCGACGAACCGGTGCCGTTCAAGGCGATGACCCTCACCAGTCGCAAGTGGCCCCACCTCGACACCCGGCCCGGGCACCTGGTCAGGGTGTCGTTCGGGAGGATCGACGACGACGAGGTGCTCGCCGCCGACGACGCCACCCTCACCCGCATGGCCGAATCCGCGCTGGGGGGACTGTGCGGCTCCGCGCCGACGGTCCTGCACTCGCGGGTGCGCCGCTGGTCCGACGCCCTCGCCGAGATCGGTCCCGGACACGACACGCGGATCTCGGGCGTGCGCGCCGAACTGGCCGAGCGGCTGCCCGGCGTGGAGCTCGTCGGCGGCGCGACCGAGGGCGTGGGGGTACCCGCCTGTATCGGCTCGGCGCGGGCCGCGGCCCGGCGACTCGCCTCGGGGTGGCAGGATTGAGCCATGGCACGCCTTGACTACAAGAAACTCAACTCGACCCTGCGCTACCTGATGTTCTCCGTCTTCACGGTGACGCCGGGGCAGCTCGGGGAGGACCGGGACGCGGTCGCCGCGGACCTGGAGGAGTTCCTCGCCCGCTACGACGGCACCGACGTGGTGGTCCGGGGTCTCTACGACATCTCGGGCCTGCGCGCCGAGGCCGACTTCATGATCTGGACCCACTCCGAGCACATCGAGGACCTACAGCGGTTCTACAACGAGTTCCGGCGCACCACCCTCCTGGGCCGGGCCAGCACCGCCTACTGGTCCAACACCGCGCTGCACCGCCCCGCGGAGTTCAACAAGAGCCACATTCCGGCGTTCCTCGCCGAGGAGGAGCCGGGGGCGTACGTCTCGGTGTACCCGTTCGTGCGCTCCTACGAGTGGTACCTGCTCCCCGACGAGGAGCGGCGCCAGATCCTCGCCCAGCACGGCCGCGCCGCCCGCGAGTACCCGGACGTCCGCGCCAACACCGTGCCGTCCTTCACGCTGGGGGACTACGAGTGGATCCTCGCCTTCGAGGCCCCGCAGCTCGACCGGATCGTCGACCTGATGCGCGAGATGCGGGCGACCGAGGCCCGCCGCCACGTGCGCGAGGAGATCCCGTTCTTCACCGGACCGCGCGTCACCGCCGGGCAGCTGGCGGCATCGATGCCCTGAGGTTCACCGCGCGCCGACAGCTCGACTTGACGCGAGAGAGGGCCGACCGGGAGCAGTCCCGGTCGGCCCTCTCGTCTCTGTGGGCCGGATGCGGCCGGTCGAGTTCAGCTCTCGGCCGGCTCCAGCGTCATGCTCAGGGAGTTGATGCAGTACCGCAGGTCGGTGGGGGTGCCGTAGCCCTCCCCGGCGAACACGTGCCCCAGGTGACCGTGGCAGTTCGCGCAGATCACCTCGGTGCGCGTCATGCCGAGCGAGGAATCCGTGCGCTCGATGACGGCGCCGCCGGCCAGCGGCGTGAAGAACGAGGGCCACCCGCAGTTGGATTCGAACTTGGCGTCGCTGCGGAACAGTTCGGCACCGCATCCGCGGCAGCGGTACACGCCCTCGGTCTTGGTGTCGTTGTACTCACCGGTGAAGGGACGCTCGGTGCCGGCCTGCCGCAGGACCTGGTACTCCTCCGGGCTGAGTCGACGACGCCACTCGGTGTCGTCCAGCGTGAAGTCCGGCTGGGGGGTGTGGGTATCGGTGGGCTCGCTCATGCCCGCAGGCTACGCCGACGCGGCGGCCGGTGCGATCCGCTCGTGCCGGCGGGGGTCGCTGCGGCGCCACAGCAGCACCACGAGCACGGTGGCCAGCAGCAGCAACCATCCCAGGGTCGGGTGCGCGAACTCGAGTAGCCGCCCGTAGTAGGGCCAGCGCGCCGACTCCCAGAAGTCGAGGGTGAAGAACCCGTACGCGGCGAGCCACGCCGGCCAGTTGCGGACCAACGACTTGTCCAGCACCACCGTGAGCATGATCGGGATGAGCATCATCGAGTAGTACATCTGGCCGAGGGTGGAGACGAGGAACACACCGGCGAGCACGACCCCGGAGGTGGTGGCCAACCACAGCACCTCGTGGTTGTGGCGGTAGTCCATCAGCAGCCACACGGCGACGAGGGTGGCCACCACGACCAGGATGCGGGCCACCAGGATGACCGGCTCGGGTACGCCGTAGTACAGGCCCATCCCGGCGATCGAGCTGTTGTAGTAGTCGCGGACCTCGCCCATGTAGGTGAGTGTGGTGTCGAGGTAACTGCGGGCGTCGACGGTGAGGGCCCACCCCGCGGCCATGGTGACGGCGGGGATCGCGGCCGCGGTGACGAACGGCTGCCACTGCTTGCGGATGAGAGGCAGCACGAGCAGCGGAGCGAGCATCGGTTTGACGGCCAGGGACAGGCCGATGGCCACGCCGGCCCACCAGAGGCGCCGTCGGTGCAGCAGGTAGAGGAACGCCACCTGGCACAGGAAGATCACGCCGTTGACGTTGGTGAATACCAGCGTGTTGGTGACCGCCTCGGTGCAGAACGCCGCCAGCAGGATGGCGGGGGCGGCGAACGAGCGGACGTCGAGGTCGAACAGCCGCATGAGCAGCCACAGCGCCGCGATGATCGCGGCGGTGTTGATTCCGATGAACAGCCAGCGCGCCAGCGTGTAGTTGTCGATCAGGCCGAACGGGGCGAGGACGAACGTCCCGCTGGGGGCGTAGAGATAGTGCGGTTGCACCGTCAGCAGGTTCTCGACGTACACCGGCTCACCTGCCAGGAAACGCCTGGTGGCGGCGTAGACGGTGCCGAAGTCGTTCGTGATGGATCCGTTGACGGCCTTGATCAGGACGCGGTGGATGACGGTCATGATCGCCAGCGGCCACAACACGTGGGTGAGGACGCGGGGCACGGTCGACGTGCTTCGGGTGGGCAGCGGCACGACTCGCAGGGTACCGCCTGGCCTCCCGCGTCCCGGTGAGGCACCCCGGCCGGTCAGGACGGGCAGGCCGTGGACTGCTCAGCGGCATCCGGGTCGTCGAGGAAATCGACGACCGCGCCCCGGGCGCATCCGGAGTGCAGGATCACCTGTGCGCCCGGGGCGCCCCAGGTGACGATCCGCACGTCGGTGGCCCCGGCGGCGCTGAGGGCCCCGGCGGTGGGTTCGAGTGCGGCGGCACCGGCCCGGGGGTCGGCGATCCCTCCGACCAGGAGTACCGGCGTCTCGGCGGGAACGGAGACCGGAGACTGCCCGGGCACGGGCCAGGTGGAGCAGGCGGAGAGCTGCGCGGCGATGATCTCCCCGAACGGCGGGGTCTGCTCCCATTCGGCCCGCAGTTCCCCGACACGGTTGACCGGGACGCGGCGCGACAGGTCGGAGCATCCGGCCACGTACGGCAGCGACGTCCCGGCCAGTTCGGCGGCGCGGTCACGGACGCTGCCCGGGGTGTCCTCGGGGGCGGCGGCCGCGAGGTCGCCCAGGATGACGTCGCCTGGGGAGGCGTCGGCAGCGGAGGCGCCGGACAGGTCCGCCAACGCCGACCGGACCACGTCGGACAGCAACGCCGCCGGGACCGCCACGCCGGGTTCGCGGGCGCGGTCGAGCGCGCGGGTCACGGCCTCGACCTTCTCGTCGGCGTCGCCGGGTCCGCACTCGGTCCGGGTGCACGAGGCGGCCCACAGGCGCAGCGCCGCGTCGGAGCCGTCGAGGGCGGCGCGGGCCGCGGCCTCCTGGTCCCCGTCGGCGGGGGCGGGGGAGTCGAGCACGAGCAGGGAGAGGCGACCCGGGTGTGCGCCGGCGTACGCGAGGGCGGTGCGGGCCCCGGTCCCGATCCCCATCACGGCGAGCCCGGGCACGTCCCACTGCTGGCGAAGACGTTCGAGGTCCTCGGCGGCGCCGGCGGAGCCGAAGTCCAGTTCGCGGCCCTGGAGCTGGTCCGTGCAGGACTGTGAGGTGTCGGCGAGGTCGCCGCGCAGTTCGGGCGAATCGGGGTCGGTGCCCCGGTCCGCGAGTCCGTCGAGGGTGCGGCGGGCCGGGAAGGTCAGGCACGTGCCGGCCGGGCCGGTCCGTCCGCGGTAGTCCACGACGACCAGCGGTCGGGTGTCAATGAGTTCGGGGCCGGACGAGGCGAGTCGGGAGGCGAGGGTGTCGGCCGGTGTCTCGGGACCGGCGACGACGACGAGGGGCGCCGCGTCGTCGGGTGTCCCCGTCGCGGTGAGCCGCAGGACGGGGGTCTCCCCGAGGAGGGAACACTCCACGGCGGCGCCCTCCGGTATCCCGCCGGTCCGGCCGTCGGGACACGGGACCCAGGTGAGGTTGCTGCGCGGCGCGAGCCAGTCGGGTCGGTCGGCGGTCTCGGCCGCCTCGCCACCGCCGGAGGATCCCCCGGGGCCGTCGCCGGTCGCCAGGCGCGGCCCCGTCGCGGGCAGGGGCGCACACCCGGCGATCGTCACCGCCAGGGCCGCCAGCCCCACGCCGAGTGCCCGTACGTGCCGGTGCCGCGTGACCGCGCGTGTTCCCGCTCGACGGTTCCTCACCCGTCGGCCCCGGTGACGACCCAGCGGGTGTAGAGCCCGCCGCGGGGGCACGTGAAGGCCGCGGCGACGCGCAGCGGAACCCGGGTGGCGTCGGTTCCGACGGCCAGTCGCGAGTCGTCGCCGCCGACGATGATCTCGGGGGCGACCGACAGGACGAGTTCGTCGATCGCGCCCTCGCGCAACAACGTCCCGAGCAGCTGCGGACCGCCCTCGAACGTCACCTCGGAGGCCCCGAAGTGTGTGGCGAGGGAACGGACGGAGGTGCGCAGTGGACCCGGATCGAGCACGTGCACCGTGACACCCCGCTCCCGGGCGGCCTCGAGTCGGTCGCCGGGCACTCCGTGGGCGGCGACCACCTGCAGTCCGTCGCCGGCGTCGGCGCAGTGCTCGATGAGCGCGTCGCCCAGCGCGCGGGTGAACACCAGGACGACGGGCGGGGGACCGGGTCGTCTGTCCGCCCACACGGCGGCGGTCCGGGCGGGGCCGTACCCCTCGGCCAGAACGGTGCCCGAGCCCACCAGGATCAGGTCGGCCCGGGCCCGCATGGCGTCGTAGACCAGCCGGTCCGTCGGGGTCCCCAGCCCGCCGCTGCGGCCGTCCACGGTGGTCGTGCCGTCGACCGAGGAGATCATCACCGCGCGGATGCACGGCACGGGCAGACCCGGTTCGGGGTCCAGCGCCGCCCACAAGGCCTCGAGGGCGGCGGGGTCGTCGTCGATCACGGTGGGCCGTGTCATGCGCACCGGGGACTCCTTCCGTTCTGACGCCGGGTGTCCCCACGATAGGCTCTGCCCATGGTCGCTCGCCTCGTTGACGTCACCCCGGTGGTTCCTGCCGATCAGCTCGTGGCACAGATGGTTCCCCCGTCGATGTTCGACGATGTCAGTTTCGACTCCTACATCCCGGACCCGGCCGAGCCCTCGCAGGCCGCCGCGGTCAAGGCGTGTCGCGAGTTCGCCGAGTCCGTGGTGGCCCGTCGCACTCCCAAGAAGGGGCTGTTCGGCCGGCGACCGAAGGCGGTGCAGGGGACCGGTATCTATCTCGACGGCGGCTTCGGGGTGGGCAAGACCCACCTGCTGACGTCGATTTACCACAATTGCCCCGAGCCCAAGGCGTTCGGGACGTTCGTCGAGCTGACCCACGTCGTGGGTGCTCTCGGCTTCAACCGGGCCGTCGAGGAGCTCTCCGGGCACTCCGTCCTGTGCATCGACGAGTTCGAGCTCGACGATCCGGGCGACACCATGCTGGTGTCTAGACTGCTCGCGGAGCTCACCACCGCCGGTGTCAGCGTCGCGGCCACTTCCAACACGCTGCCGGAGCAGCTGGGGGAGGGACGGTTCGCGGCCAAGGACTTCATGCGGGAGATCCGCAAGATGTCGGGGATCTTCGAGTCGATCCGGGTCGACGGCCCGGACTACCGGCACCGTAACCTGCCCCCCGCCCCGGACCCGATGGACGACAGCGGACTCGAGGCCGAGGCCGAGGCGGTGGAGGGTGCCACGCTCGACGACTTCGACGCCCTGTGCGAGCACCTGTCGACCCTTCACCCGTCCAAGTACAACCGCCTCGTCGACGGCGTCACGCGGGTCTGCCTCAGCGGGGTCAAGCCGCTGCCGGATCAGTCGATCGCCCTTCGTCTCGTCGTCCTCGCCGACCGGCTCTATGACGCGGGGATTCCCGTGCGCAACTCCGGCGACAAACTGGACGCGATCTTCACCGACGAGATGATCGCCGGCGGCTACCGCAAGAAGTACCTTCGTGCCACTTCCCGACTCCTGGCGCTGTCCCGGTTCGAGACCGTCGGCGGCTGACCGGCAGGCCCCTCTCAAAGCGCCAGTTCGTACACGACGTCGGTGTTGGCGACCCCTCCGACGTCGAAGGTCCGGTTCCCGCGTGGTTCGAAACCACGCTTGACGTAGAACCTGCGGGCTCGGGCGTTGGCGACGTTGGTGGCCAGCCAGATGCTCCGCGTGCCCGCCGCTCTGCACCGTCGGCACACCTCGTCGAGCATGTCCGACGCGATCCCTCCGCCGTGGTGGTCGGGATCCACATAGAACTTGCTGACCCCGGTCGTGGGTCGGTGAATCACCTGTCCAGCGCAGCCCGGGTCCATCTTGGTCCCGGCGATCAGCAGGATGTACCCGACCATCTCACCGTCGTCGCCCCGGGCCACCAGGACCTCGTGGCCCGGCGTGACGAGGTGAGCTCTGAACGCCTCCGGGCCGAGGTGCTCGGCGATGAAGGCCCTGATCTCGACCGGCCCCAGTTCGGGAGGGCACGCCAGCGGGAACGTCCGGGCCGACAAGGCCGAGACGGCGTCGATATCGGCCACCGAGGCGTCACTGAGTCGGGCGGTCACCCCACGAGCCTATAAGGCGCCGTTCAGGCGTGCAGGTGCAGGCTCTCGCCCGTCCGTGCCCCTCTGATGACGAGTTTCTCCGCGTCGTCGCCGCCACCGAGGATGAGCGTGAGCTCGAATTCATCGGTTCCCGTGCGCTGCAGATCAGCGAGGACACCGGTGGTGTGCCGGAAGTCGACGACGCGGCCGCGCATGGTCGCGATGTCGGCTTGGTCGATCGTCGTCGAATGGTGGAGGTGGGGCATCGCGGACATACCATCATGATCAGTGACCGACGTCACGTCGGGAGTACGTTCCGGTACCGAACGAGCGACAGTCCGCGAAACGACGAACGCCCCGGCCGGAGCCGGGGCGTTGTGTGGTGCGCGATACTGGGATTGAACCAGTGACCTCTTCCGTGTCAGGGAAGCGCTCTCCCGCTGAGCTAATCGCGCGGGTTTCCCGTCCGGACGTATCCGGACGTGGAGGTGGAGACGGGAATCGAACCCGTGTTGACGGCTTTGCAGGCCGCTGCCTCACCACTCGGCCACTCCACCGCAAAGGTATCGAGCCTGGTGAGGACGTCCTGGCTCCTCGATCCCTCCGAGCGGATGACGGGATTCGAACCCGCGACCCTCACCTTGGCAAGGTGATGCGCTACCAGCTGCGCCACATCCGCATCGCTCCCCGGCTCGCTGTTGCTCACCGCGTTGCGAGAATGAACATTAGCCGACGACGTTCGCGGAAGACAAATCCGGGGTCGGAAATGCCCGCTGAACTGGCCAGGAGCCCGATAGAGTTTCCGCACCACCAGCCCCGCCGGCCCCGCCCGCACCGCAGTTGCGGCCGTGGGCAACCCGGCTGGCCGGGGCCTGCCTGACCGCCCGAGTTTCGCGACCGGGTCAGCGCCGGAATGGACCGACGACGACGCGCACCGAGGTGCCGCTAGTGCAGCGCGGAGCAGACCATGGTGGAGGAGCGCGAGTCGGAGCGCCCGGACGGGAAACGGGAGCCCACACCGCCCCGTCGGGACCCGAATTGGGCGTGGGCACCGGGCTTGCTAGAGTATTGCGGGTGCCCGGGAGAGAAGCCGGGCGACGAGGTCCTATAGCTCAGTGGAAGAGCGCTCCGTTCACACCGGAGAGGTCACTGGTTCGAACCCAGTTAGGACCACCACCCGACGAACCCCGCTCTCCGTCTACCGGAGCGCGGGGTTTCGTCATTTCCTCATCGTTGCCGGTTCGCGATAGCTGTAGAGCACCCTCGCCGCCTCCCGGGCTGGCCGCGTCCAGGTTCGAGCGTGCCCTAGACGAACGTAGAGGTTTGGTAGTAAAAGCAGCCTCATTCGGAAATCTCGCCGAAACAGTACAGCCATAGCGTTCCTTCCGTGCTGCCGCACAAGGCCCTCGACGAGGGTCATCGTCGTAGGAAGGAACGCTAATGACGGGAATGTTCGTCTCCGCAGTCGTCGGGATCGTCGGCGGACCGGACGTACCGACTCGAACTCATCGAGTCGCCGTCCGACTACGTCTGGGGGATCGCCGGCCCGGACGTCGGGAAGATCTTCATGCGAACGGGCGAGCGGATCCGGATCGAGATGACCAACTCCACCTCGATGTGGCACCCGATGCACCTGCACGGGCACACCTTCGGCGTCCCGGAGCACGGGAGACTGCGGCGCGACACCGTGATCATCCACCCGGGCCAGAGTCTCGCGTTCGAGTTCGACGCCGACAATCCCGGCGCCTGGATGTTCCACTGCCACAACGCGTATCACCTGGACGCCGGGATGACCACCAACTTCTACTACGAGAGGTGACACTCGATGTTGCGCAACACCACCAAGCTCGCCGCCATGGCGACGTCCGCCCTCCTCCTCACCGCCGGGTGCTCGTCCGGTGACGTGGGGGCGGGGGCCGCGACCGGCACCACGGTCCAGGTCCGGGTGCTGGACATGAAGTTCGATCCCGCGGTCGTCACCATCTCCCCGGGAGACACCGTGGAGTGGGTCTGGGAGGCATCCCTGCCCCACGACGTCGCGTCGATGGAGGGAGCACCGGTCGCCTTCGCCTCCGAGCTGCAGACCTCCGGCACCTATGCGCAGACCTTCGAGACCGCGGGCGTCTACGACTACACCTGCACCCCGCATCCGCAGATGACCGGACAGGTCATCGTGGAGGGATGAGGCCCGTCACCCGTAGGGGGCGGGCGGGAACCTCCCCGAACCCGGTCCTCGCGTCGGTCACCGCAGTCGCGCTACTCGTGACCGGGTGCGGGTCTCCCCCCGAGCCCGCCAGGGTCACGGTGCGCAACGTCGCCTTCGACCCCAGAGAGCTGCACGTGGTCGCCGGCGATGAGGTCGCCTGGTTCTTCGACGACGGCGGGACCTACCACGACGTGGTCGTCGAAGGACTCGACGGCAACGCCGGCTTCCGGGCAGAGGGGGAGCACCGCATGGTCTTCCCCGAACCGGGCATCTACCGGGTGACCTGCTCGATCCACCCCCAGATGGTGGGCTCCGTGGTCGTGAGACCACCCGCCTGACCCTCGTCCCACCCCACCGATCCACTACCACACCACCAGTACGAGGAGGAACACCATGACAATCACACCCACCACGGCACCGCACCTCGCGGGAGCCACCGTCCCGCCCGACGGGGAGACCCGGTCCGTGGCGGATATATCCGACCTGGACCTCGGCGATCGCCCCGAGATCCGGCCGCGGATGGGCCACGCGGTCGGTATCGCCAAGCGCGTCGGGGTCGCCGCCGCATCACTGGCCGTCGGCGTCGGCGCCGCGGTGGCGGTCGGTGCCGTCACCGGCCTGACCGCACCGGTCGCCCTCACCGTGGGCGTCGTCGGCGCGGCCGCGCTCACCGCCGTCGCCGCGAACCGGTCCACCTGCGGAATGTCCGTGGCGGGCGTCGTCGCCGCCCCCAAACAGGCGGACCGGCCCGGTGACGGCTCCGCCCTGGGCCGTCTCGGTGCCCACCTCGCGGGCTCGTTGCTCACCGCTCTTCCGGTCGGTGCGGGCCTGGGCCTCGTGGGGATGGCCGTCCAGTCCGTGGTCGGGCCGGTCCCGGTGGCGCCGCTGCTGGCGGGATGGTCCTCGCTGGCGTTCCTGTACGGCCTCCACGAGACCGGCCTGCTGCGGATGCCGACGCCGATGCGACGCCAGCAGCTGCCCCGCCATCTGCGCCGGGTCGGTCGTCCGATGCGGGTGTCGTTCTACTTCGGCACGCTCATCGGGCCCGGGTTCATGATCTTCATCCGCTCCAGCGCCTACTACCTGCTGTTCCTGGGCGCGATCGCCCTCGCCAACCCCGTTCTCGGCGCGGCACTGTTCGCGGTGGTCTCGCTCGGCAGGTGCGGTCCGTCCGCCCTCGCGATCGCGCACCAGCGGCAGGGCGGCACGATGGGCGACTTCCTGCTCACGTGCATGGCCGCGGACCGCATGGTCCAGCTCGCCGCTGGCTCGGGCCTCGTGGCCCTCGCCGGTTTCGGCGCGGCGGCGCTGGCGATGTGACATGACATAGCGGCACCCCGCACGACCGGGCGCCCGATCCGCGGACAGCGGGTCGGGCGCTCGGTGGTGTGTACGGGCTCGGTTGTGTACGGGCTCGGTTGTGCACGGGCTCGGGGGACTCAGACCTCCGCCGCCATCGCCTGCTCCAGAGCTTCGTCGAACACCTCGACCGGCTGGGCCCCGCTGACGGCGAGTCGGTCGTCGAACACGAAGAACGGCACCCCCCGGACCCCGAGACCGCGGGCCGTCTCGACGTCGCGGTGCACCAGGTCGGCGTACGCGTCCCCTCGGAGCACCCGGTCGACCTCCGCTGCCGGTAACCCGGCCCCGACCCCGATCCGATGCAGCACCACCGGGTCCGAGATCGCCCGTCCCTCGGTGAAGTGGGCGCGTCGCAGGGCCTCGTCCACCGCGTCCGCCCGTCCGTGCTCGGCGGCCAGGGCGGCCAGGCGGTGGGCGTCGAAGGTCGAACAGATGCGCGCGGACCGCCAGTCGAAGTCCAGGCCGAGTTCGGTGAACCGGGCGGCCATCTGCTCCTGCCCGGCCTCCGCGTCGGCGAGCGACATCCCGTACTTGCGCGAGAGCATCTGTGCGCTCGTCTCGGTCGGCTCGTCGCCGACGACGCGGGGAGCGGAGGGGTCGAGTTCGTAGGCCCGCCACACCACCTCGACCCCGATCTCGGGGTGTCGCGCACGGAACGTCTCCAGTGCCGCCTCGAGGTGCCGCTTGCCGATCCAGCAGAACGGACAGACGACGTCGGACCAGATGTCGATGCGCATGCCGGGTGCAACGTCGCGCCGCGGTCCGGGATTCCGTCAGGGCCCCGGGTAGCATGGACCGGCCCGGTCCCTGTCGTGGACCGGTGTCAGCCCGGGTGGCCCACCGGCACCCGACGTCCACTGCCCGAGGAGATCTCCCCCCGTGTCCGAGAACCGCATTCCGGAAACCGATGCCGACGCGACGGGTGCGGCCCCTGTGACGACCGTCGTCCCGGCCGGTGAGCCCGCGGGCAAGATCCTCGCCGAGCGGGAGCTGCAGTCGCGCAGCGGCCCGCAGACGATCGTCGTGGTGCGGGATCCGGAGGGGACCCTGCGGGATCTGTCCTGGGCGCCCGCCGAGGACACGGAGGTGGAGCTCGTCCAGGCCGACTCCGAGGACGGGCGGTCGGTGATCCGGCATTCGTGCGCACACGTGCTCGCCCAGGCGGTGCAGGACAAGTTCCCCGAGGCCAAGCTCGGGATCGGCCCGCCGATCGAGAACGGCTTCTACTACGACTTCGACGTGGCCGAGCCCTTCACGCCCGAGGACCTCAAGGACCTCGAGAAGCGGATGAAGAAGATCATCAAGGCCGGCCAGCGCTTCTCGCGGCGGGAGTACGCCTCGCTCGACGAGGCGCGCACCGAGCTGGCGGGCGAGCCGTACAAGCTCGAACTGGTCGAGGACAAGGGCCGGGCGGACGCCGGCGACGCCGACGGCGCGGTGGCGCTCGAGGACTCCGAGATCATGGAGGTCGGCGCGGGTGCGCTGACCGCCTACGACAACCTCAACCCCCGCACGGGCGAGGTCATCTGGTCGGATCTGTGCCGCGGCCCGCACACGCCCACCACCAAGTTCATCCCCGCGTTCACACTCACGCGCTCGTCCGCCGCCTACTGGCGGGGCGATCAGAACAACGCCGGTCTCCAGCGGATCTACGGCACGGCCTGGGAGAGCACCGAGGCCATGGACGCCTACCTCGACCGTCTGGCCGAGGCGGAGAAGCGGGATCACCGTCGGCTCGGGACCGAGCTGGACCTGTTCAGCTTCCCCGACGAGATCGGGTCCGGGTTCCCGGTGTTCCACCCCCGCGGCGGGATCATCCGCAACGAGATGGAGCAGCACTCCCTCAGGCGCCACCTGTCCGCCGGGTACTCGCTCGTCAACACCCCGCACGTGACCAAGGGCGACCTGTTCCGCAAGTCCCAGCACCTGAGCTGGTACTCGGAGGGGATGTTCCCCCCCATGGTCCTGGACGCGGAGTACGACGCGGACGGCAAGGAGACCAAGCCGGGGCAGGACTACTACGTCAAGCCGATGAACTGCCCCATGCACAACCTCGTCTTCGACTCCCGCGGCCGCTCGTACCGCGAGCTCCCGCTGCGGATGTTCGAGTTCGGAACGGTGTACCGGTACGAGAAGTCCGGGGTGATCCACGGCCTCACCCGCGCCCGCGGCTTCACCCAGGACGACGCGCACATCTACTGCACCGAGGAGCAGATGGAGGGCGAGATCGCCTCCGTTCTCTCCTTCATCATCTCGCTCCTGCGCGACTACGGCCTCGAGGACTTCTACCTCGAGCTGTCGACCAAGGATCCGGAGAAGTACGTCGGCGGCGACGAGATCTGGGAGCGCGCGACGGACACGCTGCGTCGGGTGGCCACGAACTCCGGCCTCGAGCTGGTCCCGGACCCGGGCGGGGCCGCCTTCTACGGCCCCAAGATCTCCGTCCAGGCACGCGACGCCATCGGGCGTACGTGGCAGATGTCGACGGTCCAGCTGGACTTCAACCTGCCCGAGCTGTTCGACCTGACCTACAACGCCGCGGACGGCACCAAGAAGAGGCCGGTGATGATCCACCGCGCGCTCTTCGGCTCGATCGAGCGGTTCTTCGCGGTCCTGCTCGAGCACTACGCCGGTCTGTTCCCGGCGTGGCTGGCGCCCGTGCAGGTGGTGGGCATCCCCGTGGCGGAGGCGCACGAGAAGCATCTCGAGGACGTGATCGACGAGCTCCGGGGGCGCGGTATCCGCGCCGAGCTCGACGTCTCCGACGAGCGGATGCAGAAGAAGATCCGCAACCACACCACCGGCAAGGTCCCGTTCATGCTCCTGGCCGGTGACCGCGACGTCGAGGCGGGCGCGGTGAGCTTCCGGTTCCCGGACGGGACGCAGCTCAACGGGGTCTCGCGGAACGCCGCGATGGACAAGATCTCGTACTGGGTCAACTCCCGACGCAACGACGTGCCGACCGCGGAGCGCGTGTGACGGCCGGAGATCCGTCCTCGACGGGCGTCTACCGCCAGTTCGGGGTGGGGGAGGACCACCTCCAGTTGCTGTGGGCGCCCTACCGGATGTCATATATCGCCGAGTCGCGTCCCGAGCCGGCCGAGGGGATGACGGGGGAGCCGTTCCTCGACATCCCGAGGATGAGCGACGAGGACGGGCTGATGGTCGCCCGGGGCGAGCACGTCTACGTCGTGCTCAACCTGTTCCCCTACAACCCGGGTCACTCGATGGTGGTGCCGTACCGCAAGGTGGCGGACCTGGAGGACCTCGACGACGACGAGTCCCGCGAACTCATGTCGTACACGCAGCACCTGATCCGGGTCATCAAGACGGTCTCGAACCCGGACTCGTTCAACGTGGGGCTCAATCTGGGTGGCGCGGCCGGCGGGTCCCTGTCCGAGCATCTGCACCAACACGTCGTGCCACGCTGGATCGGTGACGCGAACTTCATTACCGTGACCGGCGGGACCAAGGTGCTGCCGCAGCTCCTCCGACAGACGCGGCAGCTGCTCTCGGAGGCGTGGTCCACCACGGTGTCATCGGATGGCGTGTCCGGACCAGACCGCACCTCGAAGTAGGCAGGGAGTCGAATGCTCAGCGAGTACGGAAGGTCGGGGGTCGCCAGGGTGGCCCACCCCCTGGCGGCGTTCCTCGTCCGCAGCGGCGTCACCGCCAACGGGATCACCCTCGCCGGCCTCCTGCTGACCTGCGCCGCGGCGATCACCCTGTTCGGACCCGGTCACCTGGTGGCCGGCGCGATCGTCATCGCACTGTGCACCCTGTTCGATCTGGTGGACGGTGCGGTCGCCCGCGCGAGCGGGGGCGGGTCACCGTACGGGGCCCTGGTCGACGCTGTCTCCGATCGGGTCGCGGACGGCGTGATCCTGGCGTCGCTGGTGTGGTGGCTGGTCCACACCGAGCCCGACAACCGGTACGCGCTGGTCATGCTCCTGGCCTGCCTGATCCTGTCCCAGGTGGTGTCCTACTCCAAGGCCCGCGCCGACGCGGGCGGGCTGCACACACCGGGCGGGCTGATGGAGCGCGCCGATCGCCTGGTCCTCATCCTGCTCGGCGCCGGCCTCGAGGGGCTGGGGGTGCCGTGGGCGCTCGAGGTCGGGCTGACCGCCGTCGCGGTGGGTAGTTTCGTCACGGTGATCCAGCGGGTGTGGGGCGGCCGCACCGACTACCTCGAACGCGTGGCGCGTAGCGATGCCCCTGCGGTGGGAGACCGATGAGCGCACTCGGCGATCGCCTGACCGATCTCGGGTACGCCGCCGGATGGGCCGTGGTGCGCGGCCTGCCCGAGCCGGTCGCGCGCACCCTCTTCCGAACGGGCGCCGATCTTGCGGCCCGCCGACAGGGTCCGGACTCGCAGCTGCGCCGGAACCTGGCCCGCGTCCTCGGGGTCGCCCCGGCCGAGGTCCCCGACCAGCTGATCCGGGATTCCCTCCGCTCCTACGCCCGCTACTGGCGCGAGGCGTTCCGCCTGCCCTCCATGGATCGCGAGGCCGTAGCCCGCGAGATGGACCGGACGATCGCCGGGGTCGAGAACCTCGACGCGGCGCTCGAGCAGGGGCGCGGGGTGGTCGTCGCGCTGCCGCACTCGGCCAACTGGGACCTGGGCGGCACCTGGCTGGCGCGACGCTACGGCGGGTTCGCCACCGTCGCCGAGAGACTCGAGCCGGAATCGCTGTACCAGCGCTTCCTGGACTTCCGCGAGGGCCTGGGCTTCACCATCTACCCGCACACGGGCGGACCCACCCCGCCGCTGGACGCCCTGCGCGAGTACCTCGCAGGGGGCGGGATCGTCTGCCTACCGGGGGAGCGGGACCTGCGCCGGACCGGGGTGCCCGTGACGTTCTTCGGCGAGCAGACGCGCATGCCCGCGGGTGCGGCCCGGCTCGCGGTGGAGACCGGCGCGCCGCTGCTGGTCGCCCAGTTCTGGTACGCCGACGAGGAGACGATGCGGGTCCGCATCACCCCGCCCATCGACGTCTCAGGTGGTATCGAACCGGCGGTCCAGGCGATGGCCGACCTGTTCGCCGAGGGGATCGCCCGGCACCCCGCGGACTGGCACATGCTCCAGCCACTGTGGCTGGACGACCTGCCGGCCGAGCGGCGTGCGCGGATCGAGCGCTGACCCCGCCGTGCGCATCGGCATGATCTGCCCCTACTCGTTCGACGCCCCGGGCGGGGTGCAGGCCCACGTCGTGGACCTGACCGAGGAGTTGCGACGCCGCGGACACACTGTCCGGGTCCTGGCCCCGGGCAGTCCCGGCAGCGCGCCGGTTTCCGGGATGACCCTGACGGGGCCGGGCGTCCCGATCCCCTACAACGGGTCCGTGGCCCGGCTCAGCTTCGGCCCCTCCACCTGGCAGGCCACCCGACAGTGGCTCCGCGAGCAACCGCTGGACGTCCTGCACATCCACGAACCCAACGCCCCGGGCGTCGGCATGTTCGCCCTGGCGATGTCCTCTGGGCCCATCACGGCCACGTTCCACACCTCCACCACGGGGTCGATGATCCTCGGCGCCGCCGACGGGGTCCTGGCCCCGCTGCTCGAGAAGATCCGCGGTCGGATCGCGGTGTCGACCCTGGCGCGCCGCTGGCAGATGGAGGCCCTGGGCTCCGACGCCGTCGAGATCCCCAACGGCGTCGACGTGTCCGCGTTCACCGACGTCGACACCTCCGCCGAGCCGACCGACGCACCGACCGTGGCGTTCCTCGGCCGCTACGACGAACCCCGCAAGGGGATGGGGGTACTCGCCGCGGCGCTCCCCGCCGTCCTGCGGGACGTCCCGGATCTGCGGCTGAGGGTCATGGGCGACGGCGACGAGCGGGCACTGCGCGCCACCCTCCCGGTCGGGTTGGACGTGGAATTCCTCGGCCGGGTCGACGACACCCGCAAGGCCGCGGTGCTGGCCGCCGCGGACGCCTACTGCGCACCCAACACCGGAGGGGAGAGCTTCGGCATCGTGCTCGTGGAGGCCATGGCCGCCGGGACCGCCGTGGTGGCCGCCGACCTCGACGCGTTCCGCCGGGTCCTCCGGGACGGCGAGTGCGGGGAACTCGCCACGGTCGGCGACGCCGACGCCCTCGCCGCCGCACTCACGAGGGTCCTCACCGACCCCGGACGGCGTGCCGATCTCCGCACGCGCGGTCTCCAGGCGGTCCGGGAGTACGACTGGCCCGTCGTCGCCGACCGGGTGGTGCGCGTGTACGAGACCATCCGCGGCCCGGGGGAGACGCTGCGTGTCCGCTGAACTGATCGTCCTCGTCGTCGTCGTCCTCGTCGCCGCGCTCGCGGCGTTGCTCTCCGCGTACCTCACCGCCCACCGCCTGGACCGCCTCCACATCCGCACCGACCTGGCCCGCGCCGCCCTGACCGGGGCCCTGGAGCGACGCCACACGGTCGCCGCCGCCGTCGCCCGCGACCTCTCGGCGCGGGACCCGGCGGGCGCGGACCGCCTGGCGCGGGCTCTCGCGCACGCCCGCGCCCACCCTCCGGGCGCGATCACCGGGCCGGACCCCGCGCCGCACCCGGACCACCGACGTCGCCGCGACACGGGCGGCGCGCCGGACGACCCCGCCGAGCCCGACGCCGAGGTCGCGGAGAACACCCTCGGCGTGGTCCTGTCCGGGGTCGACACGGACGCGCTGCCCGACGATCTCGCCGCCGAGCTGGAGGACGCCTCGGATCGCGTCTCCATGGCCCGGCGCTTCTACAACGACGCCGTCCGTGACACCCGCAGTCTGCGGGAACAGGCCCCGGTCCGCCTCCTGCGACTGGCCGGCCGGGCCCCGATGCCGGGGTACGTCGAACTCGTCGACGCGCCGCCACCGCAGGCCTGACCAACCCCGGTGGGGCGGCGGTTGGGGCGCCGGGGTGAGGGAGACCTACACTGGACCCCTGTCACACGTCGTCTGAGCCAGGAAAGGCCTATTTCGTGAGCGACCCGCAGTCCAGCGAGAACACCACCGGAACCGCACGCGTCAAGCGAGGTATGGCCGAGATGCTCAAGGGCGGCGTCATCATGGACGTCGTCACCGCCGAGCAGGCGAAGATCGCCGAGGACGCCGGCGCCGTGGCCGTGATGGCCCTCGAGCGCGTCCCCGCCGACATCCGGGCACAGGGCGGCGTCGCCCGCATGAGCGACCCCGACCTCATCGACGGCATCATCGAGGCCGTCTCCATCCCCGTGATGGCCAAGGCCCGCATCGGGCACTTCGTCGAGGCGCAGATCCTCCAGGCCCTCGGCGTGGACTACGTCGACGAGTCCGAGGTCCTCACCCCGGCCGACTACGCCAACCACATCGACAAGTTCGGCTTCACCGTGCCGTTCGTCTGTGGCGCCACCAACCTCGGCGAGGCCCTGCGCCGCATCACCGAGGGCGCGGCGATGATCCGCTCCAAGGGCGAGGCCGGCACCGGTGACGTCTCCAACGCCACCACCCACATGCGCCAGATCCGGCAGCAGATCCGCACGCTGCAGAGCCTGCCGTCCGACGAGCTGTATGTGGCCGCCAAGGAGCTCCAGGCGCCGTACGAGCTGGTCAAGGAGGTCGCTGAGACCGGCAAGCTCCCCGTGGTCCTGTTCACCGCGGGCGGCATCGCCACCCCGGCCGACGCCGCGATGATGATGCAGCTCGGTGCCGAGGGCGTGTTCGTCGGTTCCGGCATCTTCAAGTCCGGCAACCCCTCCGAGCGGGCCAAGGCGATCGTCAAGGCGACGACCTTCCACGACGATCCGGAGATGCTCGCGACCATCTCCCGCGGCCTCGGCGAGGCCATGGTCGGCATCAACGTCGACGACATCCCCGAGCCCCACCGGCTCGCCGAGCGGGGCTGGTGACCCGCCGGTGGCGAAGATCGAGGACATCCTCGAGATCGAGCGGATAGACCGCGACCTCTTCCGGGGACCGGCCATCCGCACGCACCTGCAGCGGACCTTCGGCGGCCAGGTCGCCGGTCAGACCCTCGTCGCCGCGGTCCGGACCGTGGACTCCGACAAGCACGTCCACTCCCTGCACGGGTACTTCATCCGGCCGGGCATCCCCGACGTGCCGACCGTCTTCCAGGTCGACCGCCTCCGGGACGGTCGCAGCTTCGCCACCCGCCGTGTCACCGCCATCCAGGAGGGGGAGCCGATCTTCTCCATGTCGGCCTCCTTCCACCTGGTCGACCAGGAGGGCATCGAGCACCAGGACTCGATGCCCCGGGTCGTGGGGCCCGAGGAGATCGACGTCCCGACGATCGACGACCTCGACGAGGCCCACCGCATCTTCGCCGAGGAATGGGCCCAGTGGGACATCCGGATCGTCCCCCGGGACCGCCTGGAGACGAGTTCGGCGTTGGCCTCGCAGCAGCGGGTGTGGTTCCGGAGCGTCGACGCGCTGCCGGACGATCCGAACTTCCACGTGTGCACGCTCGCGTACATGTCGGACATGACGCTGTTGGGCTCGGCCAAGGTCCCGCACCCCGACGAGCCCACCCAGGACGCCTCGCTCGACCACGCCATGTGGTTCATGCGCCCCTTCCGGGCCGATGACTGGTTGCTGTACGACCAGACCTCGCCGTCGGCGTTCGGGGGGCGCGCCCTCACCCAGGGGCGGATCTTCGACCGCTCCGGCAGGCTCGTCGCTGCCGTCACCCAGGAGGGACTGTCCCGGCGCCTGCGCCCGGGTGCGCAGCCGTTCCCGGTGAGCACCACCGACGACCCGTCGAAGAAGTGAGCGCGGACGCCCCGACCGTCGGTGTCCTCGCCCTCCAGGGCGATGTCGCCGAACACGTCCGCCACCTCGAGTCCGTCGGCGCGCGGGCCGTGGCCGTCCGCCGGCGCTCCGAACTCGACGGCGTGGACGGACTCATCCTGCCCGGCGGGGAATCCACCGCGATGAGTCGGCTTCTGGACGTCTACGACATGTACGAACCGGTGGCCGAGAGGATCTCCGGCGGCATGCCGGTCTACGGCTCCTGCGCGGGCATGATCCTGCTGGCGTCGGTCGTCCTGGACACCCGGGCGGACGCCACCTGGTTCTCCGCGATCGACATGACCGTCCGTCGGAACGCCTTCGGACGGCAGGTCGACTCGTTCGAGGCCGACCTCGTCGTCGACGCCCTCGGCGCCGACCCGGTTCGGACCGTGTTCATCCGCGCACCCTGGGTCGAGACGGTGGGCCCCGACGTGGAGGTACTCGCCCGCGTCCGCGCCTCCGACGGCCACGATCACGTGGTCGCGGTGCGGCAGGGCAACGCCCTGGCGACCTCCTTCCACCCCGAGGTGACCGACGATGTGCGCGTTCACCGGTACTTCGTCGACATGGTGCGGCAGTCGACCTCGTAGACTGGCCAGTCAGCGACACATCGCACCGGGCGGCCAACCGAGGTCGGCCCGGACTGACACCCCCGGAGGGCGGAACATCCCATGTCAGGCCATTCCAAGTGGGCCACCACCAAGCACAAGAAGGCCGCGATCGACGCCAAGCGCGGCAAACTCTTCGCCAAGCTCGTCAAGAACATCGAGGTGGCGGCCCGTACGGGCGGCGGTGACCCAGCCGGCAACCCCACGCTCTACGACGCCATCCAGAAGGCCAAGAAGAACTCTGTCCCGGGCGACAACGTCGAGCGCGCGCGCAGACGTGGCGCCGGCGAGGAGGCGGGCGGCGCCGAGTGGGAGACCATCATGTACGAGGGGTACGGCCCGAACGGCGTGGCCCTGCTCATCGAGTGTCTGACCGACAACCGCAACCGCGCCGCAGGCGAGGTGCGCACGGCGATGACCCGCAACGGCGGCAACCTCGCCGACCCCGGTTCGGTGGCCTACCTGTTCACCCGCAAGGGCGAGATCGTGCTGGACAAGGGTGAGCTCGAGGAGGACGACGTCCTCATGGCCGTACTCGAGGCCGGGGCCGAGGAGGTCAACGACCTCGGCGAGCAGTTCGAGGTGGTCTGCGAACCCACCGACCTCGTCCGGGTGCGCACCGCGCTCCAGGAGGCCGGCATCGACTACGACTCGGCCGAGTCCGGGTTCCGCGCCTCGGTCGAGGTGACGGTCGACGCCGACGGCGCCACCAAGGTCTTCAAGCTCATCGACGCGCTCGAGGACTCCGACGACGTCCAGAACGTCTACTCGAACCTCGACGTGCCGGACGACGTGCTGGCGGCGCTCAACGCCTGACGGGCGGCCCACTGGTAGGGTCTCGAACGTAGGTTCTACCACTGGTCGGCGAAAGGTCGCTATGCGCGTGATGGGTGTGGACCCGGGACTGACCCGGTGCGGGCTCGCGCTGATCGAGACCGAGCCGGGTCGGGCCGTCACGGCGTTGGACGTGGACGTGGTGCGGACGACCGCCCAGGAACCACTCGAGAGGCGCCTGCGGGCGGTCCACGCCGTGGCGGACGAGTGGATGGAGATCCACCGCCCGGACGTGGTCGCCATCGAGCGGGTCTTCGCCCAGAACCAGGTCTCCACCGCCATGGGCACGGCCCAGGCCGCCGGCGTCGTGGCACTGGCCGCCGCCTATCGCGACATCCCGGTGGCCTTCCACACGCCCTCCGAGGTCAAGGCGGCCATCACCGGCAGCGGGCGCGCGGACAAGAAGCAGATGACCCTGATGATCACCCGGATCCTCGGCCTGCAGAAGCCCCCCAGCCCGGCGGACGCGGCCGACGCCCTCGCGCTCGCCGTGTGCCACAGCTGGCGGGCGCCCATGCAGGGCCGGGTCGCCGCGCTGGACGGCCACGTCGCGCGGTCCCGGGCCGGATTCGAGTCGAAGGTGGCGGCGGCACGGGACGCCGCCACGTCGAACACACACGGTGGTCGCAGCGCGGCCGCCGATCAGGAGCGCGCCCGGGCCGCGGCCCGGGGCATGGCGCGGACGAAGGGAGTGCGCTGGTGATCGCCTCGATCCGGGGGACCGTGGCCGAGATCGGCCTGGACCGCTGCGTTGTGGAGACCGGGGGAGTCGGGGTGCTCGTTCACGCGACCCCCGCGGCGCTCGCCGGTCTCCGGCGCGGGGCGGAGGGGATGCTCCACACGGAGCTGGTGGTGCGCGAGGACTCGCTCACCCTGTACGGATTCGACTCGGTGGACGCGCGTCAGTTGTTCCTCACCGTGCAGACCGTCTCCGGCGTCGGACCACGACTGGCACTGGCGATCGTCGCGACCCTCGAGCCGGAGGCCCTCGTCCGGGCCCTCGGAACCGGGGACGTCACGGCGTTGACCCGCGTCCCCGGCGTGGGCAAGCGCACGGCCGAACGCATGGTGCTGGAACTCAAGGACAAGGTCGGTCCCGTGTCTGACGGTGGCTCCGTGGGGATCCAGGGCGACACGACCGGCGGGTCGGCCGCGACCGAGGTCGCAGAGGCACTCGAGGGCCTGGGCTTCTCGTCCGCGGAGGCCGAGAAGACCGCCACCGCGGTGCTCGCGGCCGAGCCGGACCTCGACCCGGCGCAGGCCCTGCGACTGGCCCTCAAGTCACTCGGTAAGCGCTGATGGCGGGACCGTTCGACGCGCCCGGCGACGGGCGTTCCCCCGACGCCGACGACGGGGCGGGCCACGAGGGCGAGCTGTCCGCGACCGCGACCCCGTTCGACACCGACGTCGAGGGTGCCCTCCGACCTCGCAGCCTGGGCGAGTTCATCGGCCAGGAGACGGTCCGGGAGCAACTGGACCTGGTCCTCACCGCCGCCACCCGCCGTGGGGTCGTGCCCGACCATCTGCTCTTCTCCGGGCCTCCCGGGCTGGGCAAGACGAGTCTCGCGATGATCGTCGCGGCGGAACTCGGCGGCTCACTACGGATCACCTCCGGTCCCGCCCTCGAACGACCCGGCGACCTCGCCGCGATGCTGTCCAATCTCATTGAGGGCGACGTCCTGTTCATCGACGAGATCCACCGCATCGCGCGCCCGGCCGAGGAGATGCTCTATCTCGCGATGGAGGACTTCCGGATCGACATCATGGTGGGCAAAGGGCCCGGGGCCACCTCGATCCCGCTGGAGATCGCCCCGTTCACCCTGGTCGGTGCCACCACGCGATCCGGTGCGCTGACCGGTCCGCTGCGCGACAGGTTCGGGTTCACCGCGCACATGGACTTCTACACGGACGCCGACCTCGCCAGGATCGTCACCCGCGCGGCGGACATCCTCGCCATTCCCGTGGAGCCCGATGCCGCGCTGGAGATCGCCGGCCGGTCGCGGGGCACACCCCGGATCGCCAACCGGCTCCTGCGACGGGTCCGCGACTTCGCCGAGGTCCGGGCCGACGGTCGCATCACCGTGCCCGTCGCCAGGGCCGCCCTCGAGGTGTACGAGGTCGACGAGCTGGGTCTCGACCGTCTCGACCGCGCGGTCCTCAGGGCGCTCCTCGTCCAGCACGAGGGGGGCCCGGTGGGGCTGAGCACCCTGGCCGTGGCGGTGGGGGAGGAGTCCACCACCCTGGAGGAGGTGTGCGAACCCTTCCTCGTCCGGGCGGGTCTGCTCGCACGCACCCCCCGCGGGCGCATCGCGACCGCCGCGGCGTGGGAGCACCTGGGCCTCACCCGGCCAGGGCCCGACAGGGCGGCCGGGGACCCGATGTTGCCGGTCGAGGTCGACCGGGGCCCCGGCGCGCGCGGTTGAGCCCCGGGCTGGCATCCTCGGACGAGACCGTCCGTAGCCCGGACCCGCCAGCGACCCGGAACCGGCGGGTCCATGTCAGGAGGACCCGAATGGGACTGGAACTGCTGCTGCCGTTGATGATCGTCGTGCTGATCGTGCTGATGGTCCTGCAGAGCACGAGACAGCGCAGGGCGATGAAGGACATGCGGGAGATGCAGGCCTCACTGACGGCGGGCGATCGCGTGCTCACCACCTCAGGCCTGCGCGCGACCATCGTCTCCGTGGGCGACGAGACCGTGGAACTGGAGATCGCCGAGGGCGTCCGCACCCAGTGGGACCGACGCGTCATCCGCGAGAAGATCGACGCCGGTACGACCCCCGGAGCCGACACCGGCACCGGTGCCGCGGATTCCCGGTAGGCCACGACCGGCGAGTAGTGTAATGGGGCCCTCCAGCCGGAGGCCCCAGACGAAGACCGAGAGAGATCACCTGTGTCACCAGCTCGTCCTCGAGGCGCCGACGCCCGCCCCAGACCGTGGGCGCTGCTGTCCGCGTTCTTCCTGGTGCTGTTCATCATCTTCCTCGGCGCCTTCGCCGTCGCCGAGCGCGGCCTGACGCCGAAGCTGGGCATCGATCTGCAGGGCGGTACCCGCGTCACGCTGATCCCCAAGGGGGACCCCGACGAGGCGGACCTGCGACTGGCCCAGGACATCATCCGCGACCGGGTCGACGGGCTCGGCGTCGCCGGGACCTCGGTCGTCATCGAGGGCAGCAACATCGTCCTCACGGTCCCCGGTGAGGACTCCAGCCAGGCCCGTGACCTCGGCACCACCTCGCAGCTGACGATCCGTCCCGTGCTGCAGGTCCAGCCCGTCGCCGAGGGCGACGTCGAGCCCGTGCCCGCCGCCAAGGGGGACCGCGACGCCGTCGCCAGGGAGGTCGAGGAGGCCCGCGAGCTCCGCCAGGGCGACCCGCAGGAGCTCACCGAGACCCTCGCGACCTTCCGCTGCCCGGAGCGCGATGTCCTGGCCGGCTTCGACGACCCGTCCCAGGCCCTCATCGCCTGCGGTGAGGGCGCCAAGTACGTCCTCGGCCCGGTCCCGTTGCTCATCGGGGAACCGGAGGACGGGAAGCGGCTCGACGGGCAACAGATCGTCAAGGACTCCGTCAGTTCCGGGTTCAACCAGCAGGCCGCCAAGAACGAGGTCTCCTTCCGGTTCAACGCCGGACCCGGTGAGCAGGGAAGCGCCACCTGGTCCCGCTTGACCCAGGAGAACCTCCAGCGGCAGATCGCCATCCTCCTCGACGGCGAGGTCATCAGCGCGCCCGTCGTCCAGGGCGTCACGCCGGTCGGTTCGGCGACCTCCATCACCGGTGACTTCAGCACGGACGAGGCGGCCTCTCTCGCCGCGAACCTGCGCTACGGTGCCCTGCCCATCTCCTTCGAGGACCCCAACGTCGACAACGTCCCGGCGTCCCTCGGTCTGGCCTCGCTCGAGGCGGGCCTGCTCGCGGGCGCCATCGGATTCCTGCTGGTACTGGCGTACTCGGCCTTCTTCTACCGCCTGCTCGGTGTGCTGGCGTTCCTCTCGCTGGCCCTGTCGTTCCTGCTCACCTACATCCTGTTGGTGTTCCTCGGATACACCGTCGACTACAGCCTCGACCTCGCGGGCATCGCGGGCCTCGTCATCGGTATCGGCATGACCGCCGATTCCTACGTCGTGTTCTTCGAGCGCATCAAGGACGAACTGCGGGACGGCCACCGGTTCAGATCCGCGGTGCCACGGGCGTGGAAGAGCGCCAGCCGCACCATCGTCACCGGCAACATGGTCAGCCTCATCGGAGCGCTCGTGCTCTACCTGCTGGCCAGCGGCGAGGTGCGCGGATTCGCGTTCACCCTGGGCCTCACGACCATCATGGACGTCTTCGTCGCGTTCACCGTGACCTGGCCGCTCGTCTACCTCGCCTCCACCAAACCCACCTTCGCCAAGACCTGGGCGAACGGGATGGGACGGATGGAGAACCTCCAGGCAGCCGCGGCGGAACAGCGCCGCATCGACCGGAAGACCGAGAGCGATCTCGAGCAGGGCCGGGGCCGCGGGGTCACCGCGACCATCCGCGGCCCGGGCGGCGACACCATCACCGAACCGCGCACCGAGCGTCCCGCCACCGATGAGGAGGAGGGCCGATGAGCACTCCCACGACCACCGAGCCCGGGAGCGGCGCCGCCGCCCCCGCCGGCCGGTCCGACAGTCTGTTCACGCGGCTCTACACGGGTACCGGGGCGTTCGGCATTGTCCCGAACCGCCGGAGGTTCTACGTCCTCACCACCGTGATCGTGGCGATCTGCCTGGCGAGCATCATCTTCCGTGGCTTCAGCTTCGGTATCGACTTCACCGGTGGCACCAAGCTCACCATGCCCGCAGCCGACCACGACAAGAGCCGCGTGGCCGCGGTGGTCGAGGAGTCGGTGGGTGAGGAACCGCAGACGGTGCAGATCGTCGGAGCCGGGGACGCGCGCATCGTCGAGGTGGAGACGCGGTTCCTCACCAGCGACGAGATCCGTGCGGCCAAGAACGCCCTCTACGAGGAGTTCCGGCCGGTCACGGCCGACGGTGACGCCTCCGTGGAGGCGATCGGCGACTCCGCGCGCTCGGAGAGCTGGGGAGGGCAGGTCACCGAGAACGCACTGATCGCTCTCGGGGTGTTCCTCGTCATCGTCTTCGCCTACATCGCGTTCCGCTTCGAATGGCGGATGGCCACCGCAGCCATCGTCGCCCTGCTGTTCGACGTACTGACCACCGCCGGCGTCTACTCTCTCGTCGGCTTCGAGGTCACCCCGGCCACCGTGATCGGTCTGCTGACCATCCTCGGCTTCTCGCTGTACGACACGGTGATCGTGTTCGACAAGGTCGAGGAGAACACCCGCGGCATCAGACACACCGCGAGCCGCACCTACGCCGAAGAGGCGAACCTGGGTGTCAACCAGACCCTCATGCGTTCGATCCACACCACCATCATCGGCGTGCTGCCCCTGCTGGCGCTGGTCGTGATCGCCGTGTGGATCCTCGGGGTGGGCACCCTCATGGATCTTGCACTCGTCCAGATGGTGGGGATCATCACCGGCACCTTCTCCTCGGTCTTCCTCGCGACACCCCTGCTGGTGTCGCTCAAGAACCGCGATCCGGAGATCAGACGCCAG
Organism: Dietzia sp. IN118; assembly: GCF_032905965.1. Classification (NCBI taxonomy): domain Bacteria; kingdom Bacillati; phylum Actinomycetota; class Actinomycetes; order Mycobacteriales; family Dietziaceae; genus Dietzia; species Dietzia sp. IN118. The sequence goes on from NZ_JAUMSR010000001.1 coordinate 1,624,210, forward strand.
ACCGCCAAGGTCCTGGCCCGACGCGAGAAGGCCGAGGCCGCCGCATGACCGAACCTGCTGTCACCCCCGTCTCACCTGCCATCAGTTCGGCCGTGGAGCGGTTGATGCGTCGCGTCGAGGACTTCCCCTCCGCGGGCGTCCAGTTCTGCGACCTCACTCCGGTCCTCGCGGACGCCGACGGCTTCGACGCCGTCGTCGCCGGCCTGATCGCCGGGCACGAGATCGGCAGTGTGGACTACGTCGCCGGGCTCGACGCCCGGGGGTTCCTGCTCGCCGGCGCGGCAGCCGTGCGGCTACACACCGGTGTCCTGGCCATCCGCAAGGCCGGCAAGCTCCCGCCACCGGTGCATTCGCGGTCCTACGAGCTCGAGTACGGCGCCGCCACGTTGGAACTCCCCGCGGACGGGCTCGATCTCGGGGGGAAGCGCGTCCTCGTCGTCGACGACGTCCTCGCCACCGGGGGGACCCTCACCGCCGCGGTCGGTCTGCTGGAGGACTGTGGGGCGATCGTCGCGGGGCTGTCCGTGGTGCTCGAGGTCCCCGGCCTCGGGGGGCGGGATAGACTGGCCGCCACACCGCTGACCTGCCTCACGGTCGCGTGACCGCCGACCGTTCCTGACGGCCCGGAACTGGAGGGAGGAGCCGGAGATGACGCAACGGCAGGACCCCGCCGGGCAGCCGGACGGGGGCGCGCAACCCGGACAGACGGCTCAGCCCCAGCCCTCGACCCCGCAGCCCTCGACACCCCGGCCCCCGGCGCCCCAGCCCGCGACACCCCAGTCCGCGACCCAACCGCTCCCCGTGATCCCGGGCAACCGTCCGTCCGCCGGTCGACGGGTGCGTGCGCGGTGGGCTCGCCGCCTCACCTCGGGTCTGACCGTCACCTCCACGCCGGCGGTTCTCGAACCGTTGGTGCGCGTCCACCGGATACACCACGCCAAGGCCGACGTCGGTCTGCTGGCACGCGCGTACACCCTCGCGGAGAAGCAACACGAGGGCGTCTACCGCAAATCCGGCGATCCCTACATCACCCACCCACTCGCCGTGGCGACCATCTGCGCGGAGATGGGTATGGACACCACGACGCTCGTGGCAGCGCTGCTGCACGACACGGTCGAGGACACCGACTACTCGCTCGCGCGGCTGGAAGCCGACTTCGGCGGTGAGGTCGCCCATCTGGTGGACGGCGTCACCAAGCTGGACAAGGTCGAGTTCGGCGAGGCCGCCGAGGCGGAGACCATCCGCAAGATGATCATCGCGATGGCACACGACCCCCGCGTCCTGGTGATCAAGGTGGCCGACCGCCTGCACAACATGCGCACGATGCGGTTCCTGCCGCCCGAGAAGCAGGTCAAGAAGGCGAGGGAGACCCTCGAGGTGATCGCCCCGCTCGCGCACCGGCTGGGGATGGCGACCATCAAGTGGGAACTCGAGGACCTCGCCTTCGCGATCCTCGAGCCGAAGAAGTACCAGGAGATCGTGCGGCTCGTCGCCGACCGGGCCCCCAGCCGCGACGTCTACCTGCAAACGGTGACCAACCGGGTCAGGGCGGACCTCGAGAAGGCGCACATCCAGGCGCGGGTCGAGGGCCGACCCAAGCACTACTGGTCGATCTACCAGAAGATGATCGTGCGCGGTCGGGAGTTCGACGAGATCCACGACCTCGTGGGCATTCGTGTCCTGTGCGAGGACGTGCGCGACTGCTACGCCGCGATCGGGGTCGTCCACTCGACGTGGAAGCCGATGCCGGGGAGGTTCAAGGACTACATCGCCCAGCCCCGCTTCGGCGTGTACCGGTCGTTGCACACCACCGTGATCGGACCCGACGGCAAACCCCTCGAGATCCAGATCCGCACCCACGAGATGCACCGCAACGCGGAGTACGGCATCGCGGCGCACTGGCGCTACAAGGAGACCCGCGGCAAGCACAACGGCGACCCCGCCGAGGTCGACGAGATGGCGTGGATGCGGCAACTGCTCAGCTGGCAGCGTGAGGCCGCCGATCCCGGCGAATTCCTGGACTCCCTGCGCTTCGAGATGACCAGCAAGGAGATCTTCGTCTTCACCCCCAAGGGAGACGTCATCAACCTTCCGGTCGGTGCCACACCCGTGGACTTCGCCTACGCGGTCCACACCGAGGTCGGCCACCGCTGCATCGGGGCGCGGGTCAACGGCAAACTCGTCGCCCTCGAGCGCCCGCTCGAGAACGGCGAGGTGGTGGAGGTCTTTACCTCCAAGGACCACAACGCCGGCCCCAGCCTGGACTGGCAGAAGTTCGTGGTCTCCGGCCGCGCCAAGAGCTCGATCCGGCAATGGTTCGCCAAGGAGCGCCGAGAAGAGGCCCTGGAGCGGGGCAAGGACCTCATCACCCGTGAGGTCCGACGGGGCGGGGTCCCCGTCCACCGCATCTTCTCCAACGAGTCGCTCGCCGGCGTGTCCCGCGAGCTCGGATTCGCCGACGTCACCGCGCTCTACACGGCGATCGGGGAGAACCACGTCTCCGCCAAGGCCGTGGTCGGTCGTCTCATCGCCGCTCACGGGGGCGTGGACGAGGTCACCGAGGAACTGGCCGACCGCTCCCGCGACAAGACCATGACCCCGCCCCGCCCCACGACCTCCGGGGCCGGCGTGCTCGTGGGCGGTGTCGAGGACGTCCACGCCAAGCTCGCCCGCTGCTGCACCCCGGTGCCGGGGGACCAGGTCCTGGGTTTCATCACGCGCGGCGGTTCGGTCAGCGTGCACCGCACCGACTGCACCAACGCCTCCGACCTGCACCGGGAGCCGGAGCGACTGGTCAAGGTCGAATGGGCGCCCCAGCCGGGCGCGGTGTTCCTCGTGGCCATCCAGGTGGAGGCCCTCGACCGCCACCGTCTGCTCTCCGACATCACCAAGGTCCTGGCCGATGAGAAGGTCAACATCCTGTCCGCGTCGGTGCAGACCGCGGGCGACGACAGGGTGGCGATCTCCCGGTTCACCTTCGAGATGGCCGACCCCAAACACCTGGGTCACGTCCTCGGCGCGGTCCGCAAGGTCGAAGGCGTCTTCGACGTCTACCGGATGACCTCGAACTGACCGACGCCTCCGCGGCTGACCGATCCTTCCGCGGCCGGCGGTCATGGACCCCGTCGGGCGACGCGGACCCGGTGGGACGACACCGGCCCCGGCCGGGAGGCCGGGGCCGGAACTGACGGCCGGGTGCTACGGGGTCACTCCTCGGGCAGGCCCTCCTGGGCGCCGACCGTGACCTTCTCGATGACCACCGGGCGGCGCGGTGCCTCGTAGTCCGGATCGCTCTGGTCGTCGCTCTTGGTCCCGGCATCGGCGATCTCGTCGAGGACCTCCAGACCGGACTCACCGATCGTGCCCATCACGGAGTACTCGGGCGGCAGCATGGAGTCCTCGTACACGAGGAAGAACTGACTCCCGGCGCTGTTCGGCGCCTGCGACTTCGCCATGGCGACCGTGCCGCGCGGGTAGACCGACATACCCGAACCGTCCTCGGCTACGGGGAGATCGGTGGGCGGCTCGTCCACGATCGAGTACCCGGGGCCCGAGAACCCGGTCCCCGTCGGGTCACCACACTGCAGGACCGACAGCTGCGAACCCTCCCCGCCCTGCGTCAGTCGATGGCACTCGGTGTCGTCGAAGTACTCCTGCTCCGCGAGGTGCACGAAGCTCGCGACGTTGCAGGGGGCGCCCTCACGATCGAGGGTCAGGGGGATCTCACCGCTACCGGTGGTCACGACGATCTCGGCCGTCCCTCTCCTGGGCTGGTCCCCGGTCGGGGGGTCCATCTCGCGCTTGGACTCCTCGATCTCGTCGACCTGCTCGTTGAAGCGACGCGCCTCGGCGACGATCTCGGGCCCCTGGTCCTCGAACTCCGCCGGGTCGACCTTCTCCATCGGACTGGTGTCCTGCGGGTACTCACAGGTCACCCAGTCGGCGGCGTACTGCTCGGCCCGGGACTGTTCCGCCTTGTTCCAGACCACGACGCCCACGATGCCGAGGAGGACCACCACCACGACCGAGGCACCGGCGATCTTCAGCTGCTTCTCGCGGCGCGCCTGCGCCTCCATCTGCTCACGCAGACGTTGGCGCGCCTCGGCTCGGCGTTCCTGGTTGGTGGACACTGACCCTCCTGGGGACCTGGACTAGGCTGGGACTCCACGGGCGGACCCGTACGGTGGGGCTCCGTGAAGAGCCCCACGCGGCGGTCCAGCCCAGGGTCCTTGTCTACCAGGTCGGGTAGTGACGGCCGAACGCCACTCCGGTGTCGGGCGCCGTTGCCCGGCACCGGGCGCCGAACGGCGCCGACAGTGTCGAGAAAGGGAGTACGGGACGTGCAGATCGTCGGTTTCCCCGCCGGGATGTTCCAGACCAACTGCTACATCGTGGCGGACGACGCGGGCGACTGTGTGGTCGTCGACCCGGGGCAGGACGCGGAGGAGCAGGTCCGTCGTCAGATCTCCGAGGCCGGGCTCCGGCCCCGCGCGGTGCTGCTCACGCACGGGCACCTCGACCACATCTGGAACGCACGGCAGGTGGCGGATCACTACGGGGTCCCCGCCTACATCCACCCCGAGGACCGCGAGATGCTCTCCGATCCGGGCAAGGGGCTCTCGCTCGACCTGTCGGCGATGCTCAAGGGCGTCACCTTCACGGAGCCGGCCGAGGTCATCGAGGTGTTCGACGGCGACACCCTCACCATCGGCTCGATGACCTTCGACGTGGACCACGTCCCGGGTCACAGCCCCGGCTCGGTCTCGTTCCGGATCACCGTGCAGACCGAGGACGGACCCCGGCTGGTCGTGCTCGGTGGGGACGTACTGTTCCAGGACGGTGTGGGACGCACCGATCTGCCCGCGGGGGACACCGAGGTGCTCATGCAGTCCATCGCCAAGAAGCTCCTCGTCCTGGACGACGACGCCGTGGTGTTGCCCGGGCACGGGCCGTCCACGACCATCGGTCGTGAGCGTCGGTCGAATCCGTTCCTGCGCGACCTCTAGACCCACCAGCCCCACCCGCCCCTCCAGATCCAAGGACGCCTCACCAGTGACCGGCAACGCCAAGAACACCGCACTCAAGGCACCCAAGGGTGTTCCCGACTACGTGCCTCCGGCCTCCGCCGGGTTCGTGACGGTCAGGGACGCCATCACCACCGCCGCCCGTCGCGCCGGGTACGGACACGTCGAGCTGCCGATCTTCGAGGACACGGCGTTGTTCGCACGCGGCGTGGGGGAGTCGACGGACGTGGTGTCCAAGGAGATGTACACGTTCTCCGACAGGGGCGGCCGGAGCGTCACACTGCGCCCCGAGGGCACGGCCGGGGTCATGCGTGCGGTGATCGAACACGGGCTGGACCGGGGCCAGCTCCCGGTCAAGCTCTGCTACGCGGGCCCCTTCTTCCGGTACGAGCGCCCCCAGGCCGGGCGGTACCGCCAGCTCCAGCAGGTGGGCATCGAGGCGATCGGCGTCGACGACCCGGCCCTGGACGCCGAGGTGATCGCCGTGGCGGACGAGGCGTTCCGCTCCCTCGGACTCACCGGGTTCCGCCTCGAGCTCACCTCACTCGGGGACGAGACGTGCCGCCCCGACTACCGGGAACGGCTCCAGGATTTCCTCACCGGGCTGGACCTCGACGAGGCGACGCGGGAACGCGCTCGGGTCAATCCGCTGCGCGTCCTGGACGACAAGCGCCCCGAGGTGCGTGCCCAGCTCGAGGGCGCTCCTCTGATGATCGATCACCTGTCGGACGCGAGCGCCGAGCACTTCGCGACCGTTCGGGCGCACCTGGACGCGCTGGGCGTCGCGTACGAGGTCAATCCCCGCATGGTGCGGGGCCTGGACTATTACACCAAGACGACCTTCGAGTTCGTGCACGACGGCCTCGGCGCCCAGTCCGGGATCGGTGGCGGTGGCCGCTACGACGGACTGATGGAGCAGCTCGGCGGCCAGGCGCTGTCCGGCATCGGGTTCGGTATCGGTGTGGACCGGACGGTGCTCGCACTGCAGGCCGAGGGGATCGACCCGGCGGCCGAGGGGCGCGTCGACGTGTACGGCGTGGCCCTCGGCGCGCAGGCCAAGGCGACTCTGGTGCCCGTCCTCGCCGAGTTCCGCCGCAGCGGGCTCCGCGCGGACATGGCGTACGGGGACCGCGGCATGAAGGGCGCCTTTAAGGCCGCGGACCGCTCCGGCGCGGCGATCACCGTCGTCGTCGGGGAGAACGAGCTCGCCACCTCCACGGCCGTCGTCAAGACGATGGCCACCGGTGAGCAGGAACCTGTGCCCCTGGAGGGTCTCGTCGACCACGTGACCAGGGCCGTCTCCCGTTGAACCCGACCGTCCGGCGCGACCGGGCGACCGGGGCCCCACCCGCGCGTCAGAGCCGGGCGCCTCAGAGCTGTGCGCGGAAGGTGTCGCAGGCCTGCATCGAGCCCTGCTCGTAGCCCGTCAGGAACCACTGTCGGCGCATCTCCGATGACCCGTGGGTCCACGAGCCCGGGTCGACACGGGCGCCGCCGGTGCGCTGGATGTGGTCGTCGCCGATCGCCTCGGCGGTCCGGATGATCGCGTCCACGTCGCTCCCGGTGAGGCTCTCCAGCAGCGGCGGGCCGCCGTCGGGAGCCGGGGTCGAGGTGGCGTAGTGGGCCCACAGGCCGGCGTAGCAGTCGGCCTGGAGTTCGACCCGGACCGCACCCGAGGAGGGGCCCTGCGGGTCCTGCTGCGACCGGCGGATGTCGCCGAGCATGGTCTGCAGGTGGTGGCCGAACTCGTGGGCGACGACGTACATCTGCGCCGCACCGGAGGGTGGGCCACCGAGCTGGCGCACGAGGACCCGGTCGAAGAACGCGGGGTCTATGTACACGTTCTCGTCGGCCGGGCAGTAGAACGGTCCGATGTCGGAGGAGGCGCTACCGCATCCGGTGTCGACGGCACCGGTGAAGATGGTGGTGTGGGGCTGGACCCAGCGCATCCCGATCTGGTCGGGCAACTGGGTGTTCCACACGTCCTCGAGGCTCTCGGTGGTGGCGACGACGCGGCAGATGGTGTCGGTGTTGGCCTGCTGCAGGTCGCACTGGTCGATGTGGGCCTGGAACTGCTGCGCCGAGTCGGAGGTCTGTGCCCGTCCGCCGGTGGCGCCCGGGTCCGTGCCACCGCCGTCGAGTCCGAGCTGGCCGGGGTCGACGCCGAGGAACAACGCGATGACGACGACGACGAGGCCGCCGACACCCCCACCGACCGCCATCCCCCGGCGACCCCCTCGGCCCCCGCCGGAGACCCCACTGGTGTCCAGTCTCCCGCCCTGCCGGAACGTCATATCGTCACCTCTCGTCCACACCGGCCGCCGGTCCACCCGGGCACGCCGCACCACCGCGGTGCTTGTCGGATCACTGTATGGGCCGTCGGGACGAGGTCGCAGCCGAGACGGGGAACGCCCGCGGGTGGACGTAGACTGTCCCTCGTCCGAACCCGGGGCCGACCGCTCATCCGGCGGTGGGTCCGTTCCGGAGTTCGCCGACCACACGACTTTTCCCGACGAGAGGACAACCGCAGTGCTGCGCACCCATTCCGCCGGCCAGCTCCGAGCCGCCGACGCAGGGGAGACCATCACCCTGGCCGGCTGGGTCGCGCGCCGCCGGGATCACGGCGGGGTCATCTTCGTCGACCTCCGCGACGCGACCGGCGTCTGCCAGGTGGTGTTCCGCTCGGAGGACGTGGCCGAGCGCGCACACCGCCTCCGCAACGAGTACTGCGTGGCCGTGACCGGCGTGGTGGACCGCCGCCCGGAGGGGTCGGAGAACCCGAACCTCGCCTCGGGCGAGGTCGAGATCGACGTGACCTCGTTCGAGGTGCTCGGCGAGGCCGCGGCCCTGCCGTTCCAGCTCGACGACGAGGTCGGCGAGGAGGCGCGCCTCCGTCACCGCTACCTCGACCTGCGGCGTGAGGGCCCGGGCGCCGCACTGCGCCTGCGGTCCGAGGTGAACGCCGCGGCGCGGGGCGTCATGGCCCGTCACGACTTCGTGGAGATCGAGACGCCCACGCTGACCCGCTCGACGCCCGAGGGGGCCCGCGACTTCCTCGTGCCCGCCCGCCTGCAGCCGGGGACGTTCTACGCTCTCCCGCAGTCGCCGCAGCTGTTCAAGCAGCTGCTCATGGTGGCCGGGATGGAGAAGTACTACCAGCTCGCCCGCTGCTACCGGGACGAGGATTTCCGCGCCGACCGGCAGCCGGAGTTCACGCAGCTGGACGTGGAGATGAGCTTCGTCGACCAGGACGACGTGATCGCCGTGGCCGAGGAGATCCTCACCGAGGTGTGGGCCACGGCCGGGTATCAGATCTCGACCCCCATCCCGCGCATGACCTACGACGAGGCGATGCGTCGCTACGGTTCGGACAAGCCCGACCTCCGGTTCGACATCGAACTGGTCGAGTGCACGGAGTTCTTCGCCGACACCCCGTTCCGGGTGTTCAAGGCGCCATACGTCGGCGCGGTCGTCATGAAGGGCGGGGCGTCGCAGCCCCGTCGTCAGCTCGACGCCTGGCAGGAGTGGGCCAAGCAGCGAGGCGCCAAGGGCCTGGCGTACATCCTCGTCGGTGAGAACGGCGAGCTGGGCGGCCCCGTCGCCAAGAACCTGTCGGACTCCGAGCGCGCCGGGATCGCCGCGCACGTGGGCGCGGAGCCGGGGGACTGCATCTTCTTCGGCGCCGGAGCGGTCAAGTCCACCCGGGCGCTCCTCGGTGCGGCACGCGGCGAGATCGCCGAGAAGCTCGGCCTGATCGACCCCACCCGGTGGGCGTTCACCTGGGTCGTCGACGCCCCGATGTTCGAGCCCGCGGACGACGCCACCGCCGCCGGCGACGTGGCCGTCGGTTCCGGTGCGTGGACCGCCGTGCACCACGCGTTCACCTCACCCAAGCCCGAGCACCTCGACACGTTCGACACCGATCCGGGATCGGCGCTGGCCTACGCCTACGACATCGTGTGCAACGGCAACGAGATCGGTGGCGGGTCGATCCGTATCCACCGCAAGGACGTCCAGGAGCGGGTCTTCGGCGTCATGGGCATCTCGCAGGAGGAGGCGCAGGAGAAGTTCGGGTTCCTGCTCGACGCCTTCTCCTACGGCGCCCCGCCGCACGGTGGCATCGCCTTCGGCTGGGACCGCATCTGTGCGCTGCTGGCCGGAACCGAGTCCATCCGCGACGTCATCGCCTTCCCCAAGTCCGGCGGCGGGGTCGACCCGCTCACCGACGCCCCCGCGCCGATCACCACCCAGCAGCGCAAGGAGTCCGGCATCGACGCCAAGCCGGTCCAGCGCGGGCAGGCCGCCCAGGACGGGGCCGCAGCCGGGTAGTACCCGAGGCGGGCGGCCCCGGGCGTCTCAGAGGTGGAACGCCTCGAGCGCCGGGCGCCCGTCCATCCCGGAATGGTCGAGTCCGAACAGCCGGGCCACCGTCGGCGCCACGTCGAGGGTGCGCACGGGACGGTCGACGACCTGCCCCCGGCGGACGATCCGGTGCCCGCCGGCGATGAAGAACGGGATGCCGAGCGTGACCTCGTGTCCGTGGTTGCCGGGGATGGGGTTGGAGAACGGGGTGGGGTCGGAGAACCGCCATCCCGGATGACAGGTGGCCACGAGGTCGCCACCGCGCTCGCCCAGGTCGAGTTCGGCCGGATCGTAGAGGCGGTTGACGCCCGGGAGCGCGCCGACCACCTCACGCAGGCGCGCCAGGGTCGCCTCGCGTTCTCCGGCGGGGCCGAGGTGGGCGAAGGTGTCGGCGCCCCCGTTCTGGGCGATCCCGACGCGCCCGCGCAGCGCGGGGTCGGCGTCGATCGCGCCGGCGGCACTGATGAGGCGCAGTGGCTCCGACCAGTCCATGCCGTGATCGGCCAGCACGATGAGCACCGACCGTTCCCACCGGCCGGTGGACCGCAGGAACTGCTCGAGGTCCCACAGCTTGTGGTCCGAGTTGTACACCGCCTGGTTGCGGGCCAGTCGCAGTGAGGTGCCGGACAGGTCCATGTGGCCGAAGCGGTCCATGTCGCCGAGGTTGACGAACGTCATCCGCGGGGCGTGGTCGGTGATGGTCTGCTTGAGGGCCTCGACGGTGAACCAGTCGAGCGAGTGGTCGGTGACCGGCACCAGCGGGAAGGGTGCCCACTGCACGCTCGCGCGGCCACCGAACAGGCCGTGTAGGTAGTCCTTGCTGAGCACGCTCGCGGTGGTCAGACCCGCCTCGGTCCGGATGCGGTCCAGCACGGTGGCCGCCCGCAGGTCGTCGGGCCGGTCGAGGGTCCTCTCGTCCCCGATCGCGTGGTCCCAGATGGCGTTCGCGGGCACCCCGTTGCGCGCGGGCAGCACCCCGGTGACCATGGCGGCGTGGTTGGGCAGGGTCTCGGCGATCATCACGGAGGAGGCGTCGGTGAACCGCGTCCCCTCGGAGGCCCATCGGTGCAGGGTGGGCGCCTGGGCCGGGTTGAGTTCGTCGGGCCGCATGCCGTCGGTGACGATCACGTAGACGTCGAGGTCGTCGGCCACCGGGCGCACCGGGTTCGCCCACACGGGGGCGGGGTCGGCGAGCAGGGTCACCCCGACGGCGCCGGCGGCGGCGACCATGCCGGCGCCGGCGAGCGCCTCACGACGGGTGAGTGTGGGTCCGTGGGTGGGGTTGTCGTCGCGGCACATGGGGCTGGGGTCCTGACGGTCGGGTGGTGGCTGGCGGGTCGGTGTGCCCGGCGGGGGACGTGGCATAGCTGACCACCAGGGAACCCGACGACGACGAGGGCTGCCCGCACTTTCGGTGATCGGACGCCGAATGTTCACCCGGGGGTCGGAATCCGGGCCCGCCGGTAGCCTGGTCGGCGTGACAGACGATGCCGGGTTGTTCGCCGCCGGGGACGCGGGCGGACACGCGCCCCTCCCGCCCGCGGCGGGGGACGTGGACCCGTCCGCACCGCTGGCCGTGCGTATGCGGCCACGGAGTCTCGACGAGGTGATCGGCCAGGAGCACCTGTTGCGGCCCAACTCCCCGCTGCGGCGGCTGGTGGAGGGGCGCGGCGGCTCCTCGCTGATCCTCTACGGTCCGCCGGGTACCGGGAAGACGACGCTCGCGAACCTCGTCGCGAGCACCTCGGGTCGGCACTTCGTGGCGCTGTCCGCGTTGAGCGCGGGGGTCAAGGACGTCCGCGCGGTCATCGACGACGCCCGCACCCGCCAGGTGCACGGTCAGCGCACGGTCCTGTTCATCGACGAGGTGCACCGGTTCTCCAAGAGCCAACAGGACGCCCTGCTCGCCGCGGTGGAGAACGGCATCGTCCTCCTGGTCGCCGCGACCACGGAGAACCCCCACTTCTCCGTGATCGCCCCGTTGCTGAGTCGATCCCTCATCGCCGAGCTCCGGGGGCTGGACGACGCGGGTGTCGCCGGCGTCCTGAGGCGCGCGGTGGCCGAGGAGCGGGGCCTGGCCGGCGAGGTCGAGCTGACGGACGAGGCGGTGGAGGACATCGTCAGACTGTCGGGGGGCGACGCCAGACGCAGCCTCACGATCCTCGAGGCGGCGGCGGGGGCCGCGGAGGACGGGGTGGTGACCCCGGAGATCGTGGAGCTGAGCCTGGACGCCGCACCTGTGCGCTACGACCGCGACGGGGACCAGCACTACGACGTCACGAGCGCGTTCATCAAGTCCATCCGTGGGTCCGACGTGGACGCCGCCCTGCACTACCTCGCGCGGATGCTGGTCGCGGGGGAGGACCCGCGGTTCATCGCCCGGCGCCTCATGGTCCACGCCAGTGAGGACATCGGGATGGCCGACCCCACCGCGCTGCTGGCCGCGGGGGCCGCCGCCGAGATCGTGCAGAAGGTCGGACTGCCGGAGTGCAGGTTGGCGCTGGCGCAGGCCACCATCCACCTCGCCACGGCCCCCAAGTCCAAGGCGGTCATCGCCGCGATCGACGCAGCGATGGCCGATGTCCGCGCGGGCGGGGTGGGCGAGGTGCCCAAGCATCTACGGGACGGCCACTACGCCGGGGCGAAGGGCCTCGGCAACGGGGTGGGCTACCGCTACGCCCACAACGCGCCCGCCGGGGTCGTGGCGCAGCAGTACCCGCCCGACGAGCTGGTGGGGCGTGACTACTACGAGCCGAGCCCGCACGGGCACGAGCGGGAGCTGGGTGCGCGGGTGGACAAGCTCCGCAAGATCATACGAACAGAGACGTAGCCAGTTCTTGAGAAATATGTGAGTATCGTTAATAAGTGCTTGACCAGGCACTTTAATCACGCCGCTCACCCTGGAGGAAACTATGGCCTATCTCCTGTCCACGCTCGTCAGTGTCGCGACCTCGATCGGGGTCTGGGGCACGGGGGCACACAGCATGGGGCTCCTGCCCCGGGAGGCGTTCATCACCGCCGCCAACTTCGGCATCGTCCTGCCCCCGATGCCGCGCTGACCGTCCATCAGGCAGGGCCCGCCCTGCACCGGGCGCCCATTCGCCGGTTCGGCCGGGTGGGCGCCCGCTGGCGTTCCCGGGGCCGCCCACCTCGTCGTCGTCGTCAGGTCCGTCCCGGCCCACCTCGTTCCCGGTCCCGCCCGGGCGCGGCGGTAGGCTGGGACCTCGCCCGAGACCACCAGTAGACGACCAGTGAGGCCCCCAGTGCAGACCCATGAGATCCGGCGCCGCTTCCTCGAGCACTTCGTCAGGGCCGGCCACGCCGAGGTCCCCAGTGCGTCTCTGGTGTTGGACGATCCCAACCTGCTGTTCGTCAACGCCGGGATGGTGCCGTTCAAGCCCTACTTCCTCGGCCAGGAGACCCCGCCGTTCGCCACCGCGACCTCCATCCAGAAGTGCGTGCGCACCCTCGACATCGAGGAGGTGGGCATCACCACCCGCCACAACACCTTCTTCCAGATGGCCGGGAACTTCTCCTTCGGCGACTACTTCAAGGAAGGCGCCATCCGGCATGCGTGGTCGCTGCTGACCACCCCGGTCGACGCCGGCGGGTTCGGGATCGACCCCGCGCTGCTGTGGGTCACCGTGTACCTCGACGACGACGAGGCCCACGGCATCTGGCGGGACGTGATCGGGGTGCCCGAGGAGCGCATCCAACGCCGCGGTATGGCGGACAACTACTGGTCCATGGGCGTGCCCGGCCCGTGCGGACCGTGCTCGGAGATCTTCTACGACCGTGGGCCCGCCTACGGGGTGGACGGCGGGCCCGAGGCCGACGAGGATCGTTACATCGAGATCTGGAACCTCGTGTTCATGCAGAACGAGCGAGGGGAGGGCACCGGCAAGGACGCCTTCGAGATCCTCGGCCCGCTGCCCAAGCAGAACATCGACACCGGCATGGGCGTCGAGCGCGTCGCGTTCCTGCTCCAGGGCGTGGAGAACGTCTACGAGACGGACCTGCTGCGCCCGGTCATCGAGACCGCCGAGCGACTGTCCGGCGCGAAGTACGGTGCGGACGGCGCCGCCGACGTGCGGTTCCGGGTCATCGCTGACCACGCCCGCACCGCCTACATGCTCATCTCCGACGGCGTGACGCCCGGCAACGAGGGCCGCGGGTACATCCTGCGCCGTCTACTGCGTCGCATCGTCCGCTCCGTGCGCCTGCTCGGGGCGACCGGCGAGACGATGGCCGAGTTCATGGCCACCGTCCGCGACGCGATCGGCCCGTCGTTCCCCGAGACCGTGTCCGGGTACGACCGGATCGAGCGGATCGCGGTGGCCGAGGAGGTTGCGTTCCTCAAGACCCTCGAGTCCGGGACGCAGCTGTTCGAGCGCGCCGCCTCCGACGCCCGGTCGTCGGGCGCCGCGGTGCTCACCGGCCGCCAGGCGTTCGCCCTTCACGACACGCACGGTTTCCCGATCGACCTCACCCTCGAGATGGCGTCCGAAGCCGGGCTGCAGGTGGACGAGGAGGGCTTCCGTTCCCTCATGTCCGAGCAGCGCGCCCGCGCCAAGGCCGATTCCCGGGCCAAGAAGCACGCCCACGCCGACCTGTCCGTCTACCGTGACTTCCTCGACGCCGGCGAGACCGTCTTCACCGGCTTCACCGACCTGACCGACGAGTCGCGGCTGCTGGGCATCGTCTCCGGCGGCGAGGCCGTCCACGTCGCCCGCGAGGGGGACGCGGTGGAATTCCTGCTCGACCGCACCCCGTTCTACGCCGAGTCCGGCGGACAGCTGGGCGACCGCGGCATGATCTCCACCGCCGGCTTCCAGATGCGGGTCGACGACGTCCAGAAGATCGGCAAGAAGCTCTGGGTGCACAAGGGCGTCCTCACCGGCGGCGAGGCCGAGGCCGGTCAGCTCGTCACCTCCGCCGTCGACCCCGAGTGGCGCAAGGGCGCCACCCAGGGCCACTCCGCCACCCACCTCGTCCACGCCGCACTGCGGCAGATCCTCGGCCCGGAGGCCGTCCAGGCAGGCTCGCTCAACAAGCCCGGCTACATGCGGTTCGACTTCAACTGGTCCGGCTCGATCCCCTCCGACGTCCTGGCGCAGGTCGAGGAGGTCACCAACACCGCCGTCGACGCCGACTATGGGGTCAACACCGTGGAGACCACCCTCGAGGAGGCCAAGCGCATGGGCGCCATGGCCCTATTCGGCGAGAACTACGGCTCCCGGGTCCGCGTGGTGGAGATCGGCGGACCCTTCTCCATGGAACTGTGCGGCGGGACCCACGTGTCCAGCTCCGCACAGATCGGGCCCGTCAGCCTGCTGGGGGAGGCGTCCGTCGGCTCCGGGATCCGGCGCGTCGAGGCCTACGTGGGCATGGACGCCTATCGCCACCAGGCCCGCGAGCGGGCGCTCGTGTCCGGGCTGGCCGCCTCGCTCAAGGCGCCCACCGACGAGCTGCCCGATCGCGTCGCCGCCCTCACCGCCAAACTGCGTGAGGCCGAGAAGGCGCTCGAATCCCTGCGGGCCTCCCAGCTCGCGGCCCAGGCCGGCGACCTGCTGAACTCGGCCGAGGACCTCGGCGGCATCCGGTTCCTCGCACACAGCACCCCCGGCGGCGCCGCGGGAGACCTGCGCGCCCTCGCCTCCGATCTCAAGGGACGGCTCGGCTCGGACGCCGGGGTCGTGTTCCTCACCGCCCCGGCGCAGGACAAGGTCCCGTTCGTCATCGCCGTCAGCCCCGCCGCGCAGGATCGCGGACTCAGGGCCGGCGACCTCGTCAAGGCCATCGCGCCCGCGCTCGGTGCCCGCGGCGGCGGCAAGCCGGACATGGCGCAGGGTGCAGGGTCCGACCCGGCCGGGATCGACACCGCGGTGTCCGCGCTGCGCGACGCCGTCCGGGACGCCGGATGACCGACGCCCCGGGCGCCGCGGCCGGGCCAGCCGGGCCAGCCG
>NZ_JAUMSR010000001.1:1639571-1694774 GCF_032905965.1 Dietzia sp. IN118
GGGCCCGCCGGGCCAGCCGGGCCCGCCACGTCCGGCGGCGGCTGGACCCGCGGGCGCCGACTCGGACTGGACGTGGGCACCGCCCGCATCGGTGTGGCCTCCTGTGACCCCGACGGGATCCTCGCCACCCCGGTCGAGACCATCCGGGTCACGGACGGCGACCCCGGGTGGGCCACCGAACTCCGGCGTCTCGCCGAGCTCGTCGAGGAGTACGACGCCGTGGGTGTGGTGGTCGGCCTGCCCACCTCGCTCAAGGGCCGGGAGACCGCGTCCACCGCGATGGCCCGCTCGTTCGCCACCGCCCTGACGGCCGGGGCGCCCGACCTGCCGGTGGACCTCGTCGACGAGAGACTGACGACGGTGACCGCGAGTTCGGCACTGCACGGCGCCGGCCGCAACACCCGGAAACAGCGCGACGTGATCGACCAGGCGGCCGCCGTGGTCCTGCTCCAGGCCTGGATCGACTCGCGGCACGCCCGCCGATGAGCGACCCCCCGGCCTGCCCGCCTGGATAAACTGGCCGACGAGCACGATGCTGTCCGCGGGACAGCTCCCCTGACACCATGACCGAGGAGCACGATGTCTGCGGCACGAGGACGCTCACGTACAGGAGCCACCACGAGGTTCATCCTCCTGGCGGCCGTGATCGGGGTGGTCCTCGCCTTCGGCGTGATGGTCTACCGCAACCAGAACACCGAGGTCGCGGCGGCGCCGGACTTCGACGGGCAGGGCAGCGGGAACGCGCTGCTGCACGTGGAGCCGGGGGACACCCTGGGGGTCGTCGGGGACCGCCTCTACGACATCGGCACCGTGGCCAGTACCCGCGCCTTCACGGGAGCGGCGGCGGGGACGCCCGTCGAGGGCATCCAGCCCGGCTACTACCAGGTGCGGCAGGAGATGAGCGCCGCCGCCGCGGTGGACGCGCTGGCGGACCCGCAGAACCGCGTCGGTTTCGTCGAGGTCAAGCCGGGCGGCCGGTTGCTCGACACCGTGGTGGTCGGCGGTGGCAGGGAGAAGGGCATCTACACCCTGATCGCCGACGCCACGTGCCTCCGCGATCTGGACGAGCCCGAGGCCGCCCCGATGTGTCGGCAGCCCCAGGAGATCGTCGACGCGGCCGTGCAGGCCGACCCGGCCGAACTCGCGGTCCCCGACTGGGCCATCGACGAGGTCCGGGGCGCCCCGGACCCGGTCCGTCGCCTCGAGGGGTTGATCGCCCCGGGGGTCCACAACATCAACCCGCAGTCCGAGCCCGTCGAGATCCTGCGTCAGCTCATCGACGCCTCGACCGCCTCCTACGACGAGACCGGACTCGTCCCGGCCGCAGACCGTATCGGTCTCACCCCCTACGAGGTGGTCACCGCCGCGTCGCTGGTGGAAAAGGAGGGCAAGCTCCAGGACTTCGACAAGGTCGCGCGGGTCATCCTCAACCGCCTCGCCGAGCCCATGCGTCTCCAGTTCGACTCCACGGTCAACTACGCTCTCGCCGACCAGGAGATCGCCACCACCGACGCCGACCGGGCCGAGGTGACCCCGTGGAACACCTACGCGATGGACGGACTGCCCTACGGGCCGATCGGTTCACCGGGTCTCGACGCACTGCGCGCGATGGAGAACCCTGCCGACGGGCAGTGGAAGTACTTCGTCACGGTCGACATGGAGGGCACCACCAGATTCGCGGACGAGTACCCGGAGCACGAGCGCTATCAGAGCGAGGCCATCGCCAACGGAGTCCTCGCCAGTGGTCGCTGATCCCACGGGCGCACCGCGCTCGGCGGCCGTCCTGGGGCACCCGGTGGACCACTCGCTGTCCCCGGTCCTGCACGGTGCCGCGTACCGGGCGCTCGGCCTCGACGACTGGACCTACGAACGCATCGACTGCGACGCCGAACGACTGCCGTCTGTGGTCGACTCGTCGCCCGCCGACCGCATCGGTTACTCGGTCACGATGCCCGGCAAGTTCGCCGCGCTCGCCCACGCCGACGAGGTGAGTGAACGCGCCCGCATCGTCGGCAGCGCCAACACGCTCGTCCGGCGGGCGGGCGGCTGGTTCGCCGACTGCACGGACGTCGACGGTGTGACCGGGGCGCTCGCCGCCTTCGGGGACCTCCCGGACCATCCGACGGCAGTCGTCCTGGGCGTGGGGGGAACCGCCAGACCGGTTCTCGCCGGGCTCGCCGAGGCCGGCGCCACGCAGGTGGTCCTGACCTCCAGGCGCGACAACGCCGGGCCGGCGGCCGACTGCGGACGGGCCCTCGGGCTCGGGGTCCGCACCATGGGCCTCACCGACCCGGAACTGATCGGGGAGATCACGCGGGCCGATGTTCTGATCAACACCGTCCCCGAACCCGGCGTGCGGGAGCTCACCGACCTGGTCGCCGGCGCCCGACGGGTGTTCGACGTCCTCTACGACCCCTGGCCCACCGCGGCCGGCGCAGCAGCCCAGGCCGCGGGCATCCCCGTGGTCGGTGGCGACGTGATGTTGCTCCACCAGGCCTTCGGTCAGGTGGAGCTGTTCACCGGGCACCCGGCGCCGCGCGGGGAGATGGCCGCCGCGCTGTCGCAGGCGCTCGGTCGCTGACCGCGCGGACACGGAGACGCGGGGACACGGGGACGCCCACCGTGCCGGAGCCGCACGGCCGGATGATCGGTCAGATGCCCGAGGGCTCCGTGGCGCGACGGGGGGCGACCGTCTCGAAGTCGGCCGGGTCCGCGGTCCGGGTGCGACGCTGGTACTCGTGCACCAGCCCCGGCCAGTTCGTCGTGATCCGGCCTGAGTCCGCCTTGTACCAGGAGTCGCAGCCGCTCCACACCGACGCACCGAGGCGGCGCATGATCTCGTCGTCGTAGGCCTCGTGCACCTCGCGACGGACGTCCACGGCCACCGTCCGATCCGCCCGAGCCAGTTCCTCGACCACCTGGCGGATGTACCTCGCCTGCTGTTCGATCATGAGGATGATCGAGCTGCTCCCGAGATTGGTGTTGGGTCCGTAGATCACGAACATGTTGGGGAAGCCCGGCACGGCCATCCCGAGATACGCGCGCGCACCCTCTCGCCACTGCTCGTGCAGGTCCCGACCGCCGCGTCCACGCACGGTGATCGGTGCCAGGAAGTCGGTGGCCCGGAAACCCGTGCCGTACACCACGACATCGACGGGACGCACCCGTCCGTCCGCGGTGACGATCCCCTCGGGGACGACCTCGGCGACGGTGTCGGTCACCACGTCGACGTTCGGCTGCGCGAGAGCGGGGTACCACTGGTTGCTGAACAGCATCCGCTTGCACCCGATCGGTTCCGTCGGGGTGAGGGCCTCGCGCAGCCGGGGGTCGCGGACGGTGAGCCGCAGATTGGCGCGGGCGAGCCCGCCGAGGATCCTGGCGAGCGGCCGCGCGGAGGTCAGTGCCAGGCCGATGACCTCCGTCGTCTCCCAGATCGTGCCGCGCATCGCGGTCATGAGGCCGGGGACACGGGCGAACGCCGCCCGGTGGGCGTCCGTGTAGGCGCGGTCCGGTTTGGGCACCACCCACGGCGCTGAGCGTTGGTAGACGGTCACGTGCGCGGCCACCTCGCGGATGCGGGGGACGAACTGGATGGCCGAGGCCCCGGTGCCGAGTACCGCGACCCGCGTACCCGTCAGATCGACATCGTGCCGCCACTCGGCCGAGTGGAACGACGGGCCGGCGAACGTCTCCGACCCGGGGATGTCCGGGTAGGCCGGACGGGACAACTGACCCACCGCGGGCACGAGCACCTCGGCCTCGAACGACTCGCCGGAGGCGGTGTGCACCGTCCACGTGGCGCTGTCGTCGTCGAACTCCGCGGAGGTCACCTCGATGCCGGTGCGCACGAGCTCGCGCAGGCCGTACCTGTCGGCGGTCTCCCGGATGTAGGACAGGATGTCGGGTTGCTCGGCGTAGCGACGGCCCCAGTCCGTCCTGCGGTGGAAGGAGTACGAGTAGAGGTTCGACGGGACGTCGCAGGCCGCTCCGGGGTAGGTGTTGTCCCGCCACACCCCTCCGACGTCGTCGGCCTTCTCCAGGATCGTCACCTCGGCCAGGCCGTCACGGGTGAGCTCGTAGGCGGCGCCGAGGCCACCGAATCCGGCTCCGATGATGATCACGCGCGGTCGTCGCCGCCGGGTCCCGGGGGAGGAGGAAGAAGTCATGTCGTGACGGTAGTGCCCCGGCCCCGCGTGGCCGCAGACATTCACGGACGAATAATCCATAATTCCGGACATGACCACCTGGGACGACCCCGCGGTCCCACACTGGGACTTCCCCCGCTCGGCCATCGGGATCGGCGTGCTCGTCGAGGCCGGGGACCGGCTCGGCGTGGAGGCCGGCCGGGTCCTGCAGGGGATCGCGCTCTCCCCGGCCGACCTCGCCACCCCCGATCTACTCGTGACGCCGGACCAGGAACTGACCGCGATCCGCAACCTCCGCGCCGCCGCGGGCGACCGGCCCGCCCTCGCCGCCGAGGTGGGCGCCACCTACCGGTTGACCACCTTCGGGATCTTCGGATACGCCCTGCTGTCGAGCCCGACGCTCCGCGACGTGATCGCCGTGACGCTCCGCTTCATCGACTTGAGCTACATCTTCAGCACGATCGGTGTGGAGTCGACGGGGGACAGGATCGTGGTGCGTCTGGAGGACACCGCGCTCCCGGACGACGTCCGCGAGTTCCTCGTGGACCGCGACCTGTTCGCGATCCACTCCGTCCTCGGCGAGCTCGTCCCCGGAGGTGTCCCGTTCACCGACATCTCCTTCGGTGGGGGGCGGTCATCCGGGACCCTGACCGCATACGGGGAACGGCTCGGCCTCATACCGTCGGAGTCCGACCACGGCGCCGGCGTCACGATGGTCTTCGACGCCGACCGCCTCGACGAACCGCTCCCACAGGGGAGCCCGGCGGCGGTGACGGTGGCCGAGGCCATGTGCCGCGACCTGGCCGCCACCCGCCGGACCCGGGGGCCGGTGAGCAGCCGGGTCCGCGTCGAGATCGCCGGTCGTCTCACGCAGGGGGCCTCCATGTCTTCGGTGGCCGCCGGACTGGGGGTCAGTTCCCGGACCCTGCGCAGGCACCTGTCGGACGAGGGCACGTCGTTCCAGCGGCTTCTCGACGACGTCCGGCTGGAACTGGCCAGGCGGATGCTGGCGACCGGTCTGCTGTCGGTGGAGGACGTCGCGTTGCGTCTGGGGTATGCCGAGGCCTCGAGCTTCATCCACGCGTTCCGGCGTCTCACCGGTGACACCCCGCACCGGGCCGTCGTCGCCTCGCGGGCGCGGCGGTCCGCGACGACCCGGGCCTGATGTGCCGGGCCATACCCCGACGTGGGATGATCGGCGACGTGCTGAAGTGGACCACTGCCGGAGAATCGCACGGCCAGGCCCTGGTGACGATCGTCGAGGGCGTGATCGCCGGGGTCGAGGTGACGAGCGACGAGATCGCCTCGCAACTCGCGCGCCGTCGCCTGGGCTACGGCCGCGGGGCGCGGATGAAGTTCGAGGCGGACGCCGTCCGGGTCCTCGGCGGCGTCCGCCACGGCCGGACCATGGGATCGCCGGTGGCGATCGAGGTCGGCAACACCGAGTGGCCCAAGTGGGAGCAGATCATGTCGGCGGACCCCGTCGACCCGGAGGCGATCGACGACAAGGCCCGCGCCGCCCGCCTGACCCGCCCGCGGCCCGGTCACGCCGACTTCTCCGGGATGCTCAAGTACGACTTCGACGACGCCCGGATGGTCCTCGAGCGCGCGAGCGCCCGGGAGACCGCCGCCCGCGTCGCGGCCGGGACGGTCGCCCGTGCGGTGCTGCGGGACGTCCTCGGCGTCGAGGTCCTCTCGCACGTCATCTCCATCGGTGCGTCTGAGCCGTACGTCGGTCCCGAACCCGGGTACGCGGACCTCGAGGACATCGACGCCAGCCCTGTGCGGGCCTTCGATGCCGCCGCCGCGGAGTCGATGATCGCCGAGATCGAGGCCGCGAAGAAGGCCGGGGACACCCTCGGGGGCGTCGTCGAGGTGGTCGTCCACGGCCTCCCGATCGGTCTCGGCTCCCACGTGTCCGGCGACGATCGTCTCGACGCACAGCTCGCCGGCGCCCTCATGGGCATCCAGGCCATCAAGGGTGTCGAGGTGGGGGACGGCTTCGAGACCGCGCGCCGCCGTGGCAGCGTCGCCCACGACGAGATGGTCCGCGGTGACGACGGCGTCGAGCGTCGTAGCAACCGGGCCGGGGGCCTGGAGGGCGGCATGACCAACGGTCAGCCCCTGCGGGTACGGGCAGCGATGAAGCCCATCTCCACGGTGCCCCGTGCGCTGAGCACGGTGGACATGGAGGACGGATCCGCGGCCACAGCCATCCACCAGCGGTCGGACGTGTGTGCGGTTCCGGCGGCGGGCGTCGTCGCGGAGTCGATGGTCGCCCTCGTGCTGGCCCGCGCGGTCCTGCAGAAATTCGGTGGCGACTCGCTGGCGGAGACCCGCCGGAACGTCGGCGGATACCTCGACGCGGTCGCCGAGCGGCTGGACTGGGCGACGGACGAGGCATGAGCGAGCCGGCACGGCCGGTCGCCGTGCTCGTGGGACCACCCGGTGCCGGCAAGACGACCATCGGCCGCAAGCTCGCCCGGCGGCTCGACGTGCCGTTCCGCGACGCCGACCACCTCATCGAGGAGGCCGAGGGCCGGTCCATCCCCGAGATCTTCGCCACCGACGGCGAGCCGCACTTCCGCGAGATCGAGGAGCGGATCATCGGTGACGCGCTCACGTCGTTCGACGGCGTCCTGTCCCTGGGGGGCGGGGCGGTCCTGTCGGCGGTGACCCGGCGACGCCTGCGAGGCCACCGGGTCGTCCACCTCACGATCGGGGTGGCCGAGGGGGTGCGCCGATCCCAGGGTCCGGGTCGCCCGCTGTTGGCCGGGGGCGACGTCACAGCCCGGTACCAGGCACTGCTGACCGAACGCTCGCCGCTGTACCGGGAGGTCGCCTGGACCACCGTGAGCACCGAGCGGCGCAGTTCGGGCAAGGTGGTGACGGACATCGTCGACAGGCTCCACTCCGGCGACCCGCACCTGCGGGGCGGCGTTCGGAGATGAGTGACGACCAGACGCGTAGCGACACGAGTGCGACACGAGCGATGAGCGGGAGCAGCAGATGAACCAGGACGAGAACACCACCGAGCCCGTCGTCGTGGAGGTGCGCGCCGCGGACCCGTACCCCGTGGTCATCGGCCGGGGCCTGCTCCCGGAGATCCTCGAGGCGTGTTCGTCCTCGCGAACCGTGGCGATCTTCTACCAACCGCCGCTGGCCCAGACCGCCGAGGCGCTCCGCGAGAAGCTCGCCGACGCCGGCATCGACGCCCACCGGATCGAGATCCCGGACGCGGAGGCCGGCAAGGACTTCGCCGTCGCCGGGTACTGCTGGGACGTCCTGGGCCAGATCGGGTTGAACCGCAAGGACACCGTCGTGAGCCTCGGCGGGGGCGCGGCCACCGACCTCGCGGGCTTCGTCGCCGCCACCTGGATGCGTGGCGTCCGGGTCGTACACATCCCCACCACCCTGCTGGCGATGGTCGACGCCGCGGTCGGTGGCAAGACCGGAATCAACACCGATGCCGGGAAGAACCTGGTGGGCTGCTTCCACGAGCCCGCCGCCGTGTTCATCGACACCGCGACGCTCGAGACCGTCCCGCACAACGAGTTGGTCTCCGGAATGGCCGAGGTGGTCAAGTGCGGCTTCATCGCCGACCCGGAGATCCTCGACCTCATCGAGGCGGATCCCGCTGCGGCGCTCGATCCGGGCGGCGACACGATCGTCGAGCTCATCCGCCGCAGCGTGCAGGTCAAGGCCGACGTGGTCGGCCAGGACCTCAAGGAGTCCGGCCTGCGGGAGATCCTCAACTACGGCCACACCCTCGGCCACGCCGTGGAGCGTCGCGAGCAGTACCGGTGGCGTCACGGCGCGGCGATCAGCGTCGGGATGTGCTTCGTCGCCGAGCTCGCCAGGCTGGCGGGTCGACTGGACGACGCGACGGCGGACCGTCACGCCTCCGTCCTCGCGTCCCTCGGACTTCCCACCGGGTACGACGAGGACGCCTTCCCGCGGTTGCTCGAGCTGATGGCCGGCGACAAGAAGAACCACTCGGGTTTCCTGCGCCTTGTCGTGCTGGACGGACTGGCCCGCCCGTCGCGCATGGAGGCCCCGGACCCGTCGCTCATGACGGCGGCGTACGCCACCATCTCGGAGGGCCGCAAGCCCAGCGGTGGAGGGATC
This sequence comes from Dietzia sp. IN118, assembly GCF_032905965.1. Classification (NCBI taxonomy): domain Bacteria; kingdom Bacillati; phylum Actinomycetota; class Actinomycetes; order Mycobacteriales; family Dietziaceae; genus Dietzia; species Dietzia sp. IN118. The sequence continues at coordinate 1,647,845 of NZ_JAUMSR010000001.1, forward strand.
CTGCTGTGATCGAGCGTCTCGCCCCACGTCGCCGCGCCGTCGCCGCCGCCCTCGCCGACGTCGGTGCCGACGCCCTGTTGGTGACCGATCCACGGAACATCGCCTACCTGACCGGGTTCTCCGGGTCGGGTGGGGCCGTCCTGGTGGAGGACGACGGCGAGGCGGTCCTCTGCACGGATTCCCGCTACAAACTCCAGGTCGTCGAGCAGGCCCCGGACGTGGGCCACGTGATCTCGCGCGAGTACGTCGCCGGCGTCCTCGGTCGTCGTCGCGGACCCGCCGACGCCCCGCTCGCCGTCGAGGCCGATCAGCTGACCCTGTCCGCGGCCGCCGGCCTGCGCCGTGCGCTCGCGGCGACCGGGGGAGCGGACGCCCGGATAGTGGAGACCAGCGGGCTGGTGGAGACGGTGCGCCGCGCCAAGGATCCCGACGAGCTCGCCCTCGTCGCCAGGGCGTGCACGGTGGTCGACGAGGCGTGGACCCACGTGCTGGGCAGCGACCTGGTGGCGGCCGGTCGGACCGAACGAGAGGTCGCGGCGGACCTGGAGCACGCGATGCGGCGGGCCGGTTCGGACGGCGTGGCGTTCGAGACGATCGTGGCCTCCGGACCCAACGGAGCGCACCCGCACCACGTTCCCGGGGACCGGGTCTTGGCGGAGGGCGACCTGGTGGTGGTGGACTTCGGAGCCACGGTCTCGGGGTACGCGTCCGACTGCACCCGCACGGTCGCGTTGGGGACCGCCCCGGACCGTCTGGTGGAGGCCTACGAGGTCGTCCGCCGAGCTCAGATCGCGGGGGTCGAGGCCGTCCGCGCCGGCGTCCCGTGCGCCGAGCTCGACGCCGTCAGCCGCGACATCATCACCGACGCCGGGTTCGGCGAGCACTTCGGCCACTCGCTGGGGCACGGGGTGGGGTTGGACGTGCACGAAGCGCCCGCGGTGTCGACCCGGTCCACGAGTACACTGTCCGACGGCGATGTGATCACCATCGAGCCGGGGATCTACCTCCCGGGCCTCGGCGGGATCCGAATCGAGGACACCGTGGCCGTCACCGGCGGTGGCGGACGGTCCCTGACCACCACGTCGAAGGACCTCAGGGTGCTCTGAGGATCCGACCCACGATCATGCGCGCGACGCCGCCCCCGGCTGCGGCGCGGACGACTTCCCGAAGGAGTACCGATTATGGCGTCCACCGCCGATTTCAAGAACGGCCTCGTCCTCAAGGAGGAGGGCCAACTCTGGCAGATCACCGAGTTCCAGCACGTCAAGCCCGGCAAGGGCCCCGCGTTCGTGCGGACCAAGATGAAGAACGTGGTCAGCGGCAAGACCATCGACAAGACGTTCAGTGCCGGCGTGAAGGTGGAGACCGCGACCGTCGACCGGCGCGACATGACCTTCCTCTACCGCGACGGCGAGGACTACGTCCTCATGGACGAGAAGGACTTCGAGCAGATCAACGTCACGCCGACCGTGATGGGTGACGGTGCCCGCTTCCTGCTCGAGAACACCTCGGTCCAGGTCTCCATCCACGAGGGTGTCCCGCTGTTCGCCGAGATGCCGGTCGCCGTCGACCTGCTGGTCCAGCACACCGACCCGGGCCTGCAGGGCGACCGTTCGACCGGTGGCACCAAGCCGGCGACCCTCGAGACGGGTGCCGAGGTCCAGGTGCCGCTGTTCATCAACACCGGCGACAAGCTGCGCATCGACACCCGTGACGGCCGCTACCTCAGCCGGGTGAACGACTGATCATGTCGGAAGACGTCGACCACCGCCGTCGCGGATCACGCTACCGGGCGCGCAGGCGCGCGGTCTCGCTGCTGTTCGAGGCGGAGCTACGTGACGCGGACGTGGTGGCGCTCGCCGAGGAGCGTCGGCAGATGGGCGAGGACTCCCAGGAGTTCCACGACGTCGCGCCCTACACGATGGAGATCGTCACCGGCGTCGCCGAGCGGCTCGACCGCCTCGACTCCACCATCACCGAGCACCTGAGGGAGTGGACGCTGGAGCGGCTGCCCGCCGTCGACCGCGCGGTCCTGCGCGCCGGTGCGTGGGAACTGCTCTTCAGCTCGGACGAGGTGGACGCCGCCGTCGTGATCGACCAGGCGGTCCTTCTGGTGTCCGACCTGTCCGCGGAGAAATCGGTTCCGTACGTCAACGCGGTCCTCGACCGCGTGGCCGGCCTGGCCCAGCACATCAGGGCCGCCGAGCGGGCCGTGGCGGGCCTGGACACCCCGCCCGCCGACGCTGCCTCCGAGGCCGCCGGCGACGCGCCCGGAGACGTGTCGGAGGCCACGTCCGCCGATCCCGGAACGGACACCGGGGACTGATAGAGTTCAGGACCGAAAGCTATCCCTTTAACGAGCCGTCCAGCGAGGCGGACAAGGAGGTGGTGATCGGTGAGCGCTGACGGTTCGCAAGAGAACTCGGTGTCACTCTTCACGTCCGACGACGTCGCCAGGACGGTGTCCCGCCTGGCACATCAGATTATCGAACGCACTGCTGCGGACGCGCCCGACTCGGGCCCCGTGGTGCTGCTGGGAATCCCCACCCGCGGGGTGCCGCTCGCGGCCCGACTCGCCGAGAGGATCCGTGAGTTCAGCGGCGCGGACGTCCACGCCGGGGCCCTCGACGTCACGCTCTACCGCGACGACCTCGCCGGAGGCCCGCACCGGCCGATGAACCCCACGCGGGTCCCGTCGGCCGGGATCGACGGCGCGACGGTGATCCTCGTGGATGACGTCCTGTTCTCGGGCCGGACCATCCGCGCGGCGTTCGATGCCCTGCGCGACCTCGGGCGACCGGCGCGGGTCCAGCTCGCCGTGCTGGTCGACCGCGGGCATCGTGAACTGCCGATCCGGGCCGACTACGTGGGCAAGAACGTCCCCACCTCCCGCGACGAGGGAGTGTCCGTCCGGCTCACCGAGGTCGACGGGGTCGACGCCGTGGTCCTGCGGCGTCCGGACGCGGAGAGGACGAGATGAAGCACCTGCTCTCGGCCGCCGACCTCGACCGCGACTCGGCCCTGTCCATCCTCGACGAGGCGGAGCGACTCAAGGAGACGCTCCTCGGTCGCGAGGTCCGCAAGTTGCCGACGCTGCGGGGCAAGACCGTCCTCACCGTGTTCTACGAGAACTCCACCCGCACGCGGGTGTCGTTCGAGACGGCCGGTAAGTGGATGAGCGCGGACGTCATCAACGTCTCCGCCAGCGCCTCCTCGGTCCAGAAGGGCGAGTCGTTGCGCGACACGGCGCTCACCCTGACCGCCATCGGCGCGGACGCCCTCATCGTGCGCCACCCGGCCTCGGGGTCGGCTCAGCAGATCGCCGGGTGGGTCGCGCCGGGCGGCGTCGGCCCGTCGGTCATCAACGCCGGTGACGGGATGCACGAGCACCCCACCCAGGCACTGCTCGACGCCATGACCCTGCGTGAACGCCTCGGCGGGATAGACGGACGCCGGGTGGTGATCGTCGGGGACATCCTGCACTCGCGCGTCGCCCGGTCCAACGCCCTGTTGCTGTCCACGTTGGGCGCGGAGGTGGTCCTCGTCGCCCCGCCGACCCTGCTCCCGGTGGGCGTCGACGGCTGGCCGGTCCGCGCGTCGACCGACCTCGACGCGGAGTTGGACGGTGCGGACGCCGTCATGATGCTGCGCGTCCAGGCCGAGCGGATGAACGGTGGGTTCTTCCCGTCCGCCCGCGAATACGCGGTGCGCTACGGGCTCGGGCCGACGCGCGCCGCCCGGCTCCGCGACGACGTCGTGGTCCTGCACCCGGGTCCGATGGTCCGTGGGATGGAGATCGGCTTCGACACCGCCGACGCGCCGTCCTCCGCGATCCTCCAGCAGGTCACCAACGGCGTGCACGTGCGCATGTCGGTACTGCTCCACACTCTCGTCACGGCGGAAGGAACCCCTGAGTGAGCGCCCCCCACACACCGACCCTGTTGCTACGGCGGGTGCGTCCCTACGGCGAAGGCGACCCGGTCGACGTCCTCGTCCGCGACGGCGTCATCGCCGCGATCGGTCCGGACGCGGGCGAGTCCGTGGACCTGTCCGCGACGGACATCGAGGTCCTCGATCCGGACGGCGCCGTGCTGCTGCCGGGGTTCGTCGACCTGCACACCCACCTCCGCGAACCCGGTCGCGAGGACACCGAGACCATCGCCTCGGGTTCGGCCGCCGCGGCCCGCGGGGGGTACACGGCGGTGTTCGCCATGGCCAACACCCAACCCCCGCAGGACAACCAGACGGTGACCGACTCGGTCTGGCGGATCGGCCGCGAGGTCGGACTGTGCGACGTGCACCCCGTCGGCGCCGTCACCGTGGGTCTCAAGGGTGAGCAGCTCACCGAGATGGGGCAGATGGCCGCGGGGGAGGCCCGCGTCAGGGTGTTCTCCGACGACGGGATGTGCGTCCACGACCCACTGGTGATGCGTCGAGCCCTGGAGTACTCGGCCGGATTGGGCGTCCTCGTCGCCCAGCACGCCGAGGAACCCCGGCTCACCGGCGGCGCCGTGGCCCACGAGGGGCCCCACGCCGCACGCCTGGGACTGACCGGGTGGCCGCGGTCGGCGGAGGAGTCGATCGTCGCCCGGGACGCGATCCTGGCCCGCGACGCCGGCGCCCGCGTGCACATCTGCCACGCCTCCACGACCGGCACCGTCGAGCTGCTGCGGTGGGCCAAGGACCAGGGGATCTCGATCACCGCCGAGGTCACCCCGCACCACCTGCTCCTCGACGACTCCCGTCTCGAGACCTACGACGGCGTCTACCGGGTCAACCCGCCCCTGCGCGAGGCACACGACACCCTCGCGCTGCGCGAGGCGCTGAGGTCCGGCGTGATCGACTGCGTCGCCACCGACCACGCCCCACACGCCGCGCAGGAGAAGTGCTGCGAGTTCGCCGCCGCCCGGCCGGGCATGCTCGGACTCGAGACCGCCCTGCCGATCGTCGCCGCCCTGCTGGTCGAGACCGGGGACATGACCTGGCGGGACCTCGCCCGTGTCATGAGCACCCGGCCCGCCGAGATCGCCGGCCTGTCGGACCAGGGGCGACCGATCGCCGTAGGGGAGCCCGCGAACCTCGTCGTCGTCGATCCCGACTCCCCGTGGACCGTCGTCGGCGACGCGCTCGCAAGTCTGTCCGCCAACACCCCCTACGAGGGAATGACATTCGCGGCCAGGGTCGTCGGCACCGTGTACCGGGGCCGCCTGACCACCCGCGACGGAGAGGTACTCGCATGACCCAGGACTACTGGACCGTCATCATCGTCATCGCCGTGCTGCTCGCGCTGATCGGTCTGATGACGCTGGGATGGCGGAACCGTAGCCGGTCCCAGGCCGGGCTCTTCGACGAGCTCCCCACCCCGCCCGCCGACCCGGGCGAGATCGTCCTGGGGCCGCTCACCGGTGTGTACATCGGCAGCACCGTCGCGGGGGACTGGCAGGCCCGGATCGCCCGCCCGCCACTCGGCCACCGCTCCGCCGGCACCCTGACCGCCCACACCGGCGGCATACGCCTCGAGCTGGCCGACGCCGTCGTGTGGATCCCCCGCGCCGACCTCGTCGACGTGCGTCGCGCGTCGGCACTGGCCAACAAGACCGTGCCCGGCGGCGGCATCCTCGTCGCACGCTGGCAGGTCACCGGCCCCGACGGCCGCACCCTCGTCGACTCGGGATTCCGGGCGGACGACAAGGACACCTACCCCCGCTGGGAGGCGCTGCGCGGAGACGCCGACCCCTCCGACACGCCCACCGACTCCAGCTCCACCACCGAGGAGAACCAGTGACACCGCACAGCACCACGCCCGCGCCGCAGGCGGGCCCGCAACCCGCCGCGCTCGTCCTCGAGGACGGACGCATCCACCGCGGCACGTCGTTCGGCGCGACCGGGACCACCCTCGGGGAGGCCGTGTTCACCACCGGCATGTCCGGCTACCAGGAGACCCTCACCGACCCCTCCTACTGCCGTCAGATCGTCGTGGCCACCGCGCCGCAGATCGGCAACACCGGCTGGAACGACGAGGACGGCGAGTCCCTCCTCGACGGTGAGGCCCGCGGGGGCCGGATCTGGGTCTCCGGCTTCGTGATCCGCGACCTGTCGCGACAGCCCTCCAACCACCGGTCCAGCCGCAGTCTCGAGGACGAGATGGCCGCCCAGGGCGTGGTCGGCATCGCCGGTATCGACACGCGCGCCGTTGTCCGCCACATCCGGGAGCTCGGGGCCATGAAGGCCGGGATCTTCTCGGGCGACGACCTGACCGACGACGAAACCATGCTCACCGCGGTCCGGGCCCAGGAATCCATGGCCGGCGCGTCGTTGTCCGACGAGGTCTCCACGCGCGAGGCCTACGTGGTGGAGCCGGAGGGCGAGGCGTCCTACACGATCGCCGCACTGGACCTGGGGATCAAGACCAACACCCCCCGGATGCTCACCGAGCGCGGGGTCCGCGTCCACGTCCTGCCCGCCGACTCGACGCTGCAGGACATCCTCGACCTCGGCGTCGACGGGGTGTTCCTGTCCAACGGTCCGGGCGACCCGGCGACGGCCGACCACGCGGTGCACCTCACCAAGGAGGTGCTGGGCCAGGGGATCCCCTTCTTCGGCATCTGCTTCGGAAACCAGATCCTCGGCCGGGCTCTGGGGCTGGAGACCTACAAGATGCAGTTCGGGCACCGGGGCATCAACATCCCGGTGATCGAGAAGGCCACCGGCGCCGTGGCCATCACCTCCCAGAACCACGGGTTCGCGCTGCGCGCCCCGGAGGGTGACACCTGGCAGACCCCGTGGGGCACGGCCGCCGTGACCCACGTGTGCGCCAACGACGGCACCGTCGAGGGCGTCGCCCTGGTCGACGGCAGCGCCTTCTCCGTCCAGTACCACCCCGAATCCGCGGCGGGCCCCCGGGACGCCGCCGACCTCTTCGACCGCTTCGTCAGCCTGCTCGAATCCTCCGACCTCGGCTCCGTAGACTCCAGAAAGGGTTCGAACTGATGCCCCGGCGCACAGACATCAACCACGTCCTCGTCATCGGCTCCGGGCCGATCGTCATCGGCCAGGCCTGCGAGTTCGACTACTCGGGCACCCAGGCCTGCCGCGTGCTCAAGTCCGAGGGCCTGCGCGTGACCCTGGTCAACTCCAACCCGGCCACGATCATGACCGACCCGGAGTTCGCCGACGCCACCTACGTCGAGCCCATCACGCCCGAGTTCATCGACAAGATCCTGACCAAGGAGGCCGCCGACGGCCACCCCGTAGACGCGGTGCTCGCGACCCTCGGTGGGCAGACCGCGCTGAACGCGGCCATGCAGCTGGACGCCCAGGGGCTCCTCGACAAGCACGGGGTCGAGCTCATCGGCGCGGACATCCCCGCCATCAACCGCGGCGAGGACCGGCAGACCTTCAAGGACATCGTGGCCAGCGTCGGCGGCGAGTCGGCCCGCAGCGCCGTCTGCCACACGATGGAGGAGGTCCATGCCACCGTCGCCGAGCTGGGGCTGCCGGTCGTGGTCCGGCCCTCCTTCACCATGGGCGGCCTGGGCTCGGGTCTGGCCTACACCACCGAGGACCTCGAGCGCATCGCCGGCGGCGGGCTGTCCGCCTCGCCGACCGCGAACGTCCTCATCGAGGAGTCCATCCTCGGGTGGAAGGAGTACGAGCTCGAGCTGATGCGCGACAACAAGGACAACGTCGTCGTGATCTGCTCGATCGAGAACGTGGACGCCCTGGGTGTGCACACCGGCGACTCCGTCACCGTCGCGCCGTCGATGACGCTGACCGACCGCGAGTTCCAGAACATGCGCGACCTGGGCATCGCGATCATCCGTGCCGTGGGCGTGGACACCGGTGGCTGCAACATCCAGTTCGCCATCAACCCCGTCGACGGCCGCCTGGTCGTGATCGAGATGAACCCCCGGGTCTCGCGGTCCTCCGCGCTGGCCTCCAAGGCCACCGGCTTCCCGATCGCCAAGATCGCCGCACGGCTGGCCATCGGGTACTCGCTCGACGAGATCACCAACGACATCACCGGCGAGACCCCCGCGTGCTTCGAGCCGACCCTCGACTACGTGGTGGTCAAGGCGCCCCGGTTCGCCTTCGAGAAGTTCCCGGGTGCCGACGACACCCTCACCACCACCATGAAGTCGGTGGGCGAGGCCATGAGCCTGGGGCGCAACTACCGGGAGGCCCTCGGCAAGGTCATGCGGTCGCTGGAGACCAAGGCCTCGGGATTCTGGACCCTGCCCGACGAGACCATCGCACCCGGGCGCTCCACCGACGTGGATGCGGTGCTCGCCGACCTGGTCCGTCCGACCGAGGGCCGGATGTACGACGTCGAGCTGGCGCTGCGCCTGGGGGCGACGGTCCAGCAGGTCCACGAGGCCTCCGGCATCGACCCGTGGTTCCTCGAGGAGGTGGCCGAGCTCGTGGACCTGCGCCGCGAGATCGTCGACGCCGCCGTGCTGGGCGCGGACCTGCTGCGTCGGGCCAAGCACAACGGTCTGTCGGACGCGCAGATCGCCGCCCTCCGGCCCGAGTTCGCCGGTGCCGAGGGCGTGCAGCGCCTGCGCCACCGGCTGGGGATCCGGCCCGTCTACAAGACGGTCGACACGTGTGCCGCGGAGTTCGAGGCCAAGACCCCGTACCACTACTCGACCTACGAGCTCGACCCCGCCGCCGAGTCCGAGGTCGCCCCGCAGACCGAGCGCGAGAAGGTGATCATCCTCGGTTCCGGGCCCAACCGCATCGGCCAGGGCATCGAGTTCGACTATTCCTGCGTGCACGCCGCCCTGACGCTGTCCGAGGCCGGGTACGAGACGGTCATGGTCAACTGCAACCCGGAGACGGTCTCGACCGACTACGACACGGCCGACCGGCTGTACTTCGAGCCCCTGACGTTCGAGGACGTCATGGAGGTCTACCACGCCGAGTCCGAGTCCGGCACGGTCGCCGGGGTGCTGGTGCAGCTCGGTGGCCAGACCCCGCTGGGGCTGGCCGCGCAGCTCGAGGCCGCCGGCGTCCCCATCGTGGGCACCAGCCCGTCCGCGATCGACCTGGCCGAGGACCGCCGCGAGTTCGGTGAGGTGCTGGTCCGGGCGGGTCTGCCGGCCCCGGCGTTCGGCACCGCGATCAACGCCGACGAGGCGACCGCCATCGCCGCCGACATCGGTTACCCGGTACTGGTGCGCCCGTCCTACGTGCTGGGCGGCCGGGGCATGGAGATCGTCTACGACGAGGGCTCCCTGCGCTCGTACATCGACCGCGCCACCGAGATCAGCCCGGACCGTCCGGTGCTGGTGGACCGCTTCCTCGACGACGCCGTGGAGATCGACGTCGACGTCCTGTGCGACGGCACCGAGGTGTACCTGGGCGGCGTCATGGAGCACATCGAGGAGGCCGGCATCCACTCCGGCGACTCCGCGTGCACGCTGCCGCCGATCACCCTCGGACAGGACGACATCGACAGGGTCCGCCGCTCCAGCGAGGCGCTGGCCATGGGCATCGGCGTCAAGGGCCTGATGAACGTGCAGTACGCCCTCAAGGACGACGTGCTCTACGTCCTCGAGGCCAACCCCCGGGCCAGCCGGACGGTGCCCTTCGTGTCCAAGGCGACCGGGGTGCACCTGGCCAAGGCGTGTGCCCGCATCATGCTGGGCGAGTCGATCGCCGACCTGCGCGCGGAGGGGCTGCTCCCGTCCGACCGGGACGGCGGCTCCCTGCCCGCGGACGCCCCCGTCGCCGTCAAGGAGGCGGTGCTGCCGTTCAACCGGTTCCGCACCCCGGAGGGCGACACCGTGGAGTCCCTGCTCAGCCCGGAGATGAAGTCCACGGGTGAGGTCATGGGCATCGGCCCGGACTTCGCCGTGGCCTTCGCCAAGGGCCAGCTGTCCGCCGACGGCGTGCTGCCGCTGTCGGGCACCGTGTTCGTCTCGGTGGCCAACCGGGACAAGCGGTCGATGGTGTTCCCGGCCCAGCGGCTGGCGGCGCTCGGGTTCACGGTGCTGGCCACCGAGGGCACCGCGCTCATGCTCCGCCGGTACGGCATCGCCTGCGAGACCGTGGCCAAGCTGACCGAGTCCGGCACCGGCCCGGTCGACGAGGACGGCCGGCCGATCCGCACGATCGTCGACCGCATCAACGCCGACGAGGTGGACCTCATCCTCAACATCGCCTCGTCGACCGGCGGCACCCGTGCCGACGGCCACGAGATCCGCTCCGCGGCGATCTCCCGCCGCGTGCCCTGCGTGACCACCGTCCAGGGCGCCACCGCGGCGGTCCACGGGATCGAGGCCATGCTGCGCGGCGACGTCAGCGTCAGCCCCCTGCAGGAGCTGCACGCCGGGTACGCGGCGCGGTGACGTCGATCGCGGCCCCGTTCGGTGCCCGCCTGCGCAGGGCGGTCGCCGAGCGGGGCAACCTCTGCGTGGGCATCGACCCCCACCCGGCGCTGCTGGAGGCGTGGGGCCTGGGCGTCGACGCGGCGGGCGTCGCGGAGTTCTCGCGGCGGTCCCTCGAGGCCTTCGGGGACCTGGTCCCCGCGGTCAAGCCCCAGGTCGCGTTCTTCGAGGAGCACGGGTCCGCCGGGTTCCGGGTCCTGGAGGAGCTCCTGTCCGCCATAGGCGAGCGCGGGGCGCTGTCGGTGGCGGACGCCAAACGGGGAGACATCGGCTCCACCATGGCCGGGTACGCCCGGGCGTGGCTACGGGACGGGTCCCCGCTGGCCTGCGACGCGCTCACGGTGTCGCCCTACCTGGGCGTGGGCGCCCTGGACGCGGCGTTCGAGGCGGCGGCCGGCACCGGCCGGGGCCTGTTCGTCCTGGCCCGGACCTCCAACCCCGAGGCCGGGCCCCTGCAGGGCTCGGCAGGCCCCACCGGCACGGTCGCCCAGTCCGTCGTCGACGAGGTGGCCCTCCGGAACGCGGGCGCCGGGGATGATGCACCGGGGTCCTTCGGCGTGGTCGTCGGGGCGACGGTGACCGACCCCCCGAGGCTCGACGAGCTCTCCGGCCCGGTCCTCATGCCCGGGGTGGGGGAGCAGGGCGGCACCCTCGCCGACGTCCGCAGGATCGCCGGGCCCGCGCTCCCGCTCACCCTGGTCAACGTCTCGCGGCACGTGCTGCGCGCCGGGCCGGACGTCGACGCGATGCGCGCGACGGTCGTCGAACTCGCCGCACAGTACAGGTTCTCCGACGACTCCTGAGTCACCGCGTTCCACACGGGTGTACCGGCGTCCCACCGGTGACGGCCGCCCGGAGCCGGGCTCGCGGGAATCGGGCGGTTCGCGTCGCGCCCCCGGACGGGCGGCGCTAGGGTGCCATACAACCTCGAACCGTCAATGCGCAGATCAGACGGGGTGCCACAGCGGGACCCCGTCTGGTACCCGGCCGGTCGGCCGCGTACTGTTGCTGAGGTCATCAGGCCCGGAGCCGTGGAAGTCCCCCTCGGGGGCGGCGGAACCGCCCGGGTACGGTGAGCACGAGGGAGCGCCCGCTCCCGGAGGTGTTCCGCAGCCCGCGGACGCGCCGGGGCCGGTCACCGCACACCAGGCGGGGGTGTCCTACGGTGGACATCCGCGTGAGTCATGAGACACACACGAACGAGACGGAGGAATTGTGGCCCTTCCCCAGTTGACCGATGAGCAGCGCGCTGCTGCTCTGGAGAAGGCGGCTGCCGCCCGTCGCGCCCGGGCTGAGCTCAAGGAGCGCCTGAAGCGTGGCGGCACCGACCTCAAGCAGGTGCTCAAGGATGCCGAGAGCGACGAGATCCTCGGCAAGATGAAGGTCTCGGCGCTGCTCGAGGCCCTGCCCAAGGTCGGCAAGGTCAAGGCTCAGGAGATCATGACCGAGCTCGAGATCGCGCCGACGCGTCGTCTGCGTGGTCTCGGTGACCGCCAGCGTCGCGCACTGCTCGAGCGGTTCGACTTCACGGTCGACTGATCGACGCATGAACACACCGTCATCCGGGGCCACCCCGGAGACGACGGCGAAGAGGGGCCGGCTGATCGTCTTGGCCGGCCCCTCCGCCGTCGGGAAATCAACCGTCGTCGCCCGTCTCCGCGAGTGCGTCCCCGATCTCTACTTCAGCGTGTCGATGACCACACGGGACCCTAGGCCCGGGGAGGTCGACGGCCGCGACTACTACTTCGTGTCCACCGAGGACTTCCGGAAAGCCGTATCCGAGGGTCGGATGTTGGAGTGGGCGGAGATCCACCGCGGCCTGCAGTTGTCCGGGACCCCCGCCGATCCGGTGCACCACGCGCTCGAGGCGGGACGACCCGTCCTCATCGAGGTGGACCTCGCCGGGGTGCGCCAGATCCGCGAGTCGATCCCGGAGGGCAGGACCGTGTTCCTCGCCCCGCCGTCGTGGGAGGAACTCGAGGTCCGGCTGCGTGGCCGGGGCACCGAACCGCAGGACGTGGTGGACCGCCGACTCGAGACCGCGAAGGTCGAGATGGAGGCCCGCGGAGAGTTCGACGAGGTCGTCGTCAACGACGAACTCGAAAAGGCCGTGGACGAGTTGGTATCATTGCTGGTCGGCCGCGACTAGCGGCGAGCCCAGCGTCACCAGGGTGTCATCGACGACACCGACCCCAGGCAGTACCCCAGAGGAGAACCCATAGTGGCCACCACCGAAGCCGCAGCGGCCACCCCGCTGTACGACACCCCGATCGGCATCACGAACCCCCCGATCGACGAGCTGCTCGAGCGGGCGTCCTCGAAGTACGCACTCGTGATCTTCGCCGCCAAGCGGGCGCGCCAGATCAACTCGTACTACAACCAGATCGAGGAGGGCATCCTCGAGTACGTCGGCCCGCTGGTCGACCCGGGGCTGCACGAGAAGCCCCTCACCATCGCGCTGCGTGAGCTGCACTCCGACCTGCTCGATTGCGCCGAGGGCGAGTGAGCCCCTCCGGGGACGACATGCGCGGCCCGCGCGTCGTCGTCGGAGTCGGCGGCGGGATCGCCGCCTACAAGGCTTGTGGCCTCATCCGGTTGCTCACAGAGTCCGGATGCCACGTCGACGTCGTCCCCACAGAGGCGGCCCTGCGATTCGTCGGGTCCGCCACGTTCGAGGCGCTGTCCGGGAACCCGGTGTCCACCGGGGTGTTCTCGGACGTGCCCTCGGTCCGCCACGTCGCCCTAGGGCAACGGGCGGACCTCGTCGTCGTCGCTCCTGCCACCGCGGACCTGCTGGCCCGCACGGCGAGCGGGCGCGCCGACGATCTTCTCACCTCCACCCTCCTCACCGCCCGGTGTCCGGTGCTCCTCGCCCCGGCCATGCACACCGAGATGTGGGAGCACCCCGCGACGCGGCGCAACGTCGACACCCTCCGGGGTGACGGCATCCACGTCATGCCTCCGGCCTCCGGCCGGCTCACCGGCGCCGACACCGGCGCCGGGCGACTACCGGAGCCCGCCGACATCGCGCGGTTGGCCCGGCTCCTCCTCGACGGCGGATCACTGCCGTGGGACCTCGCGGGCAGGCGGATCGTCGTCACCTCCGGCGGAACCCGCGAGGAGATCGACCCCGTGCGCTTCCTCGGCAACCGCAGCTCCGGCAAGCAGGGCCACGCGATCGCCGCGGTGGCCGCTGCCCGGGGAGCCAGGGTGACCCTGGTGACATCCTCCGATCTGCCCACCCCGCCCGCGGTCGAGGTCGTCCACATCGAGTCCGCCCTCGAACTGCGGGAGCAGACGCTGCGCGCAGCCGCGCGGGCGGACGTCGTCGTCAAGGCCGCCGCCGTCGCCGACTTCCGGCCCACCGACGTCTCCGACTCCAAGCTCAAGAAGGGCAGCGGATCGGAGCCCGCGGAGATCCGCCTCCGGCGGAACCCGGACATCCTCGCCGACCTGGTCTCCGCGCGTGCGGCGGGGGACGTCCCGGCCGACTGCGTGCTCGTGGGTTTCGCCGCCGAGACCGGGGACGCGTCGGGCACGGTCCTCGAGCACGGCCGCGCCAAGCTCGCCCGGAAGGGGTGCGACCTCCTCGTCGTCAACGAGGTGGGACGGGACACCACCTTCGGACAGGACGTCAACGGCGGCTGGATCCTCGACTCGGGCGGCGGCGAGACGGCCCTCGAGCGCGCCAGCAAGGACCTCCTGGCCGACCGTCTACTCGACGCGATCGTGGGGATCGCTCGCGGGCGGACCGGGCGGAGTGACGCAGACCGCACCGACTAGTCTGTCCCCACGCGATCGGCAACGATCACACGCGATCCCACCATGGAAGAGAGAACCACTGTGACGCAGGCACGTCGGCTGTTCACCAGCGAGTCCGTGACCGAGGGGCATCCGGACAAGATCTGTGACGCGATCTCAGATTCGATCCTGGACGCGATGCTGGAGCAGGACCCGGCGGCCCGAGTGGCCGTGGAGACGATGGTCACCACCGGCATGGTCCACGTGGCCGGCGAGGTCAAGACCACCGGTTACGTGGAGATCCCGCAGCTCATCCGCGACAAGATCGTCGAGATCGGTTACGACTCCTCGGACAAGGGTTTCGACGGCGTCTCCTGCGGCGTGTCGATCTCGATCGGGCAGCAGTCGCCGGAGATCGCCCAGGGCGTGGACACCTCTCACGAGGCCCGCACCTCCACGGACTCGGTCGAGGACGCCATCGCCCGCCAGGGTGCCGGCGACCAGGGCCTGATGTTCGGCTACGCCTGCTCGGACACCCCCGAGCTCATGCCACTGCCCATCGCGCTGGCCCACCGCCTCTCGCGGCGGCTGACCGAGGTGCGCAAGGACGGCACGCTGGCCTACCTACGCCCGGACGGCAAGACCCAGGTCACCATCGAGTACGACGGCGACCGCGCGGTCCGGCTGGACACCATCGTCATCTCCACCCAGCACGCCGACGGCATCGACCTGGAGACCACCCTGCGCGACGACCTCACGCAGCACGTGATCGACCCGGTCCTGGCCGAGGCCGCCGGCGGGATCGACACCGCCGACTTCCGGCTGCTGGTCAACCCGACCGGCCGGTTCGTCCTCGGCGGCCCGATGGGCGACGCCGGCCTGACCGGACGCAAGATCATCGTCGACACCTACGGCGGCATGGCCCGCCACGGTGGCGGCGCCTTCTCCGGCAAGGACCCGTCCAAGGTGGACCGCTCCGCCGCCTACGCCATGCGCTGGGTCGCCAAGAACATCGTCGCCGCCGGCCTGGCCGAGCGCGTCGAGGTCCAGGTCGCCTACGCCATCGGCAAGGCCGCCCCGGTCGGACTGTTCGTCGAGGCGTTCGGCACCGAGAAGGTCGACATCGACCGACTCCAGCAGGCGGTGACCGAGGTGTTCGACCTGCGGCCCGGTGCGATCATCCGCGACCTGGACCTCAAGCGTCCGATCTACGCCCCCACGGCCGCCTACGGACACTTCGGCCGCACCGACATCGACCTGCCCTGGGAGCGCACCGACCGCGTCGACGAGCTCAAGCAGGCCGCCGGACTCTGACGCCGTCACCCCGTGTGTCGTAGCGGGGTGCGAGGATCCCGCACGTGACCACCACGCGCCCAGCGACCCGGGTCGCGGCGGCCGATGCCCCCGTGGCCCGGGTCCTGCCGTTGCTCGGGGTCTTCCATCTCGACCGGGAGTTCGACTACCTGGTCCCCGAGTCACTCTCCGCCGAGGCGGTCCCGGGGGTGCGGGTGCGGGTGAGGTTCGCCGGGCGGCTGGTCGACGGTTTCCTCGTCGAGCGGCGCGCGCAGACCGATCACCAGGGGGATCTCGCCTGGCTCGAGCGGGTCGTGTCACCCGAGCCCGTCCTCACCCCGGACCTGCTCCGGTTGGTCGACCTGGTGGCGCGGCGGTGGGTGGGCATGCGCTCGGACGTGATCCGGTTGGCGATCCCGCCGCGCCATGCCGCCGCCGAGAAGTCCGTTCCCGAGCCGGGGCCGCCCCTGGGGGTGTCGGTGGGGCCGGTAGAGATGCCGGAGGGGTGGGGCGACCACCCGATGGTCGCGAGGTTCCTCGAGGCCGCGACCGGCGCCGTCCCCGCCCGCGGGGTGTGGACGGTCCCGCCGGGACGGGACTGGGCCCGGGCCCTGGCGACCCTCGCCGACTCCCTGCGGCGTCGTGGGCTCCAGGTCCTCCTGATCGTCCCGGACCAGCGGGACGTCGACCGTCTCACCGCGGCCTGTCGCGAGGTCGTCGGGGGCGGTGCGGCCGGTCGGGACCTCGTCACGGATCTGTCCGCCGGCGTCGGGCCGTCCGCCCGGTACCGACGGTGGTTGCGGGCGATCCGTGGCCACGCCCGGATCGTCGTGGGGACCCGGAGCGCGGTCTTCGCCCCCCTGCCCGAACTCGGGCTCATCGTGCTGCACGACGACGGGGACGACTCGTTCGTCGAGCCGCGTGCCCCGTATCCCCACACGCGTGACGTCGCCGCGCAGCGATCGGCCCTCGAGGGCGTACCCCTGTTGCTGTCGTCGGTGGACCGGACCCCCGAGGTCGCCGAGTACGTCCGCTCCGGGTGGGCACACGAGATCCGCCCGCGCCCCGGACTGACCCGCGAGCTCGCGCCCCGCGTGGTCGCCGTGACCGACGCCGACCCGGTGCAGGCCCGCGACGTCGCGGGGGGCCGCACGCGGCTGCCCGCCGTGGCGTTGACGATGGCCCGGGAGGCGATCGACGTGGACGCCCCGGTCCTCGTACAGGTGCCCCGCAAGGGGTACATCCCCACGCTGCTGTGTGGGTCGTGCCGGACCCCGGCGCGGTGTCGCCGGTGCAACGGCCCGCTCCGCGCCGGGCGGATGGACGAGGTCCACGGGCCGGTGGAATTGGCGTGCGGGTGGTGCGGGGCCCCCGAGCCGAGCTTCCGCTGCGTGGCCTGCGGATCGCGGGCGCTGCGGGCCGGGGTGGTGGGGGCAGGCCGCACCGCGGAAGAGCTGGGCCGGATGTTCCCCGGTGTCCGGATCCGCACGAGCGGGGGAGGGGAGATCCTGGACACCGTGCCCGCGAGCCCGGCGATCATCGTCGCCACCCCGGGAGCGGAACCCGTCGCCGAGGGCGGGTACGGGGCCGCACTGCTCCTGGACTCGTGGGCGCTTCTCGGCCGACCCGACCTGCGGGCCGTCCAGCACGCCCTGCGCCTGTGGATCGGGGCGGCCGGTCTCGTCCGTCCCGCCGACGAGGGGGGCAGGGTGTTCCTGTCCGCCGAATCCGAGTCCGCGGTCGCCCAGGCGCTGGTCCGGTGGGATCCCCAGGGCTGGGCGGAGCGCGAACTCGCGGACCGCGCCGAGGTCGGGTTCCCGCCGGCGGTGCACATGATCGCGGTCGACGGGCCGGCCGCCGCGCTCGCCGAGGTCCTCGAGGACTTCCGCCTCACGGACAGTGTCGAGGTACTGGGTCCGGTGGATCTGCCCGCCGGGGAGGAGCTCCCTGGTCATGACGAGGTGGAGGACCCGGAGCGTGTGCTGTTCCGGGTGCCCCCGCCCGTCCTCGCCGAGGTCGCGGCGGAGCTCCGGGCACTGGTCCTCCGGCGTTCCGGACGCCGCCACAGCCACTCGGTCCGGGTTCGTCTGGACCCCGTCCACATCGGTTGACCGCCCCGCCGTGCGTCCGGCCGACCGCCGACGACGGCGCACGCCGACGGAGCGCCTAGAATGGCCGTTCAGCACCGACGCCTGCCAGGAGACCCATACGCATGTCCGTCCATCCCGTCCGGCTCTTCGGCGACCCGGTCCTCCGGACCCCCGCCGACCCCGTCACCTCCTTCGACGACAGGCTGGCACGCACCGTGGCGGACCTCATGGACACCGTCGCGCACGAGGAGGGGGCCGGGCTCGCGGCGCCCCAGATCGGGTTGTCCACCCGTGTGTTCGTCTACAGCTGCGGCGGGCGGGAGGGTCACCTGGTCAATCCCGAGTGGGAGCCGATCGGCGAGGAGAAGACCCACGTCAACGAGGGCTGCCTGTCCATCCCCGGGATCTCCCTGCCCACCGAGCGGTTCGCCCGCGTCCGGGCGCGCGGTGTCGACGTGCACGGCGAGCCCGTCAGCTTCGAGGCCGAGGGCATCCTCGCCCGCGCCGTCCAGCATGAGACCGACCACCTGGACGGGGTGCTGTTCCTGCAGCGCCTCACCCCGGAGCGCCGACGCGAGGCGATGGCCGAGATCCGCTCGGCCAGCTGGTTCGGCAGCGCGGCGGTCAGCGGCGGCGTCATCTACGACACGCTCTCCGACGCGATGGCGGTGAGGTGAGAAGTGCGTCTCGTCTTCGCCGGCACCCCGGAGGTCGCCGTCCCGTCCCTGCAGGCGCTGCTCGACAGTGACCGTCACGAGGTCGTCGCCGTCGTCTCGCGTCCCGACGCCCGCACCGGCCGCGGTCGGGGACTGTCCCGCAGCCCCGTGGCGGCCGCGGCCGACGCAGCGGGCATCGAGGTCCTCACCCCGCCGAACGCCCGCGACCCCGAGTTCGCGGAGCGACTGCGCGCGCTGACACCCGACGCGGTTCCGGTGGTCGCCTACGGCCACCTCGTTCCGCGCCCCGTCCTCGACATCCCCACCCACGGGTGGATCAACCTTCACTTCTCCCTGCTCCCCGCATGGCGGGGGGCCGCCCCGGTCAACGCCGCCGTCGCCGCCGGTGACGAGGTCACCGGCGCGACCACCTTCCTGCTGGACGAGGGCATGGACACCGGCCCGGTCCTGGGGACGATGACCGAGACCGTCCGGCCCCGCGACACGGCCGGGGACCTCCTCGGCCGACTCGCGGTGTCCGGCGCCGGGCTGCTCGCGGCGACCCTGGACGGGATCGAGTCGGGAGAGCTCCGCGCGGTTCCCCAGCCGGCCGACGGCGCCTCCCATGCACCGAAGCTCACGGTCGACGACGCGCGGGTGCGGTGGAGCGATCCCGCCCTGGCCGTCGACCGGCACATCCGGTCGGTCACCCCTGCGCCGGGCGCCTGGACGACGCTCGGCGGCGAACGGGTGAAGATCGGCTCGGCCCGCCCCGCCGAGGACGCGCCCACGGACCTCGGGCCCGGACTCATCTCGTGGGACAAGCGGTCGTTCCTCGTGGGCACCGCGACGGTACCGATGGCGATCGAGACCATCCAGCCCCACGGCAAGAAGATGATGAACGCGCTGGACTGGGTGCGCGGCGCCCGGCTCGACGAGGGCGCGGTGTTCGAGTGAGCGCTGACGACCGACAGGGCCGCGGGCAGGGGCCCGATCCCCGCCGCGGGGGCGGACAGGGACGCCCGAAGAGCGGTGGAGGCAACCGCCCGCAGTCGGACCGCCGGCGACGTCCGGACACCCGGCCGCAGAAACAACAGAAACAGCAGAAGCAACCCCGTCCCGACGCCAGGACCGTCGCGCTGGCGGTCATGGCGGCCGTGCGGGAACGCGCCGCCTACGCCAACCTGGCCCTGCCGGCGGAACTGCGCCGCGCCAAGCTGGACACACGCGACGCGGCGCTGGCCACGGAGTTGACCTACGGCACGCTCCGCGCACAGGGACTGCTCGACCGGGTGATCGTGCTCGCGGCGTCCCGGCCCGTCGAGGAGATCGACCCGCCGGTCCTCGATCTCGTGCGGCTGGGCGCCTACCAGTTGCTGTTCACCCGGATCGGTGCGCACGCCGCCGTCGACACCGCCGTCGAGGCCGCGCGCACCGCCGGCCTGGGCCGGGCGGGCGGGTTCGTCAACGCGGTCCTCCGCAAGGTCGCCGCCCGCGACCTCGACTCCTGGGTCGACGCGCTGCGTGACGGTGTGACCGACCCGGTGGCTCGGATGGCCATCGGCACCGCGCACCCGGAGTGGATCGCCCGCGCGTTCGCGGACTCGCTCGGCGCCGCCGCCGGGGAGCTTCCCGAGTTGCTCGCCGCCGACGACGCCCGGCCGAAGGTCCACCTGGCCGCCCGCCCCGGTGCCATCACGGGCGAGGAACTGGCACTGATCACCGGCGGTACGGAGGGTGAGCTGTCCCCGTACGCGGTCCACCTGGACTCCGGGGACCCCGGAACGCTCGACGCCGTACGAGAAGGGCTCGCGGCGGTCCAGGACGAGGGCAGCCAGCTCGTGGCGCTGGCCGCCGCCCGCGCCCCCCTGGGCGGTCCGGACTCCGGGAGGTGGCTCGATCTGGCCTCCGGGCCCGGCGGGAAGGCGGTCCTGCTGGGCGCGCTGGCGGAGATCGAGCAGGCGACGCTCACCGGGGTGGAGATCTCCGAGCACCGCGCCGACTTGGTCCGCGGCGCGACCAAGGACCTGCCGGTGACCGTGCACACGGCCGACGGACGCGACCCGGGTCTGGAGCCGGGGTTCGACAGGGTATTACTCGACGCCCCGTGTTCCGGCCTCGGCGCACTCCGCCGTCGACCCGAGGCGCGGTGGCGCAAGACCGCCGCCGACATCCCGGGCCTGGTCACGCTCCAGCGCGAACTCCTCGAGTCGGCCCTGCGTCTGGTCCGACCGGGCGGGGTGGTGCTGTACGCGACCTGCTCGCCCCACCTCTCGGAGACAGTGTCGGTCATCCGCGAAGCCGCCCGGCGTGACGACGTCGAACTCCTCGACGTGCGTGACATCCTCGCGGAGGTGGTCGGCCGTCCGGTCGACGGACTGGGCGACGGCCCGTGGGTGCAACTGTGGCCGCACCGGCACAGCACAGACGCGATGTTCATGGCGGCACTTCGACGGGGTCACGATGCGTGAGGACGCGCAGTTCAGCTCGCACGGGTTACGGTGCTCGGCTTGGGTCTACCGCCCGGACGCGCCGTCGGGCGAACCTGCGGGCCCGGCACCAGCCACCCCCGCACCAGCCACCCCCGCGCCGGCCATCGTCATGGCACACGGCTTCGGGTGCATCCCGGACCTGCGCCTACCCGCGTACGCCGAGCGCTTCCGGGACGCCGGCTTCGTCGTGGTGGTCTTCGACTACCGGCATTTCGGCGCCAGCGACGGACAACCCCGGCAACTCCTCGACATCGGCCGCCAACTCGACGACTGGCGGATGCTCCTATGGATGTCAAGCGGCTTTGGCGAGGTCGGCGGTGGTCGGTGCTTTGGTGGCGGGGTCGCGAGCCTGTAGGTCGTTGATCAGGGCATGGTAGATCTCGCGCGCGATGTGGCGTTTGAGGCAGCGCATGATGTCTTTCTTGGACAGGCCTTGCGCGGTTCGTCGGTCAACGTATGAGCGGGTGCGTTCGTCCCATCGCATGCGGCTCAGTGCGATGGTATGCAGGGCGTGGTTCGCGGCCCGGTCGCCACCGCGGTTGAGTCGGTGTCGGTCTCGTCGTCCTGAAGAGGCAGGGATCGGGGCCACGCCGCACAGGTGCGCGAACGCCGCTTCGGAGCGCAGCCTGTCTGGGTTGTCGCCCGCGGTGGCCAGAAGCTGCCCGGCGACGTCAGGTCCCACGCCCATGCGGTTCATCAGGGTCGGAGCCGTCTGCGCGGTCAGGGCTTTTAGCTCGACGTCGAGGTCGGCGATCTCCTCACTCAGTGCCAGGATCCGGCGGCTCAGAATGCGTAGTGCCGCCTTGGTCGCGCCGAGGGGACTAGCGAGGTCGCTGGGACGGAACCGGGCGCAGACTGCGGCCAGCTCGCGGGCGGGCAGGCCACGCAACTGGGCTCGCAATTCCTCCGGAGCGGTGATCACCAGCTGCCTGGCCTGGTTGATCGCTTGGGTGCGGGCCTTGACCGCGGAGCGCCGAGGCACACGCAAGGCCCGGACGGCCTCCACGATCCCGTCGCGGGTCTTCGGCACGCCAGTGGCACGCCCGGAGGCGACCGCGGTAGCAGCGGCATAGGCGTCTATCGGGTCGGACTTGCCCTTCATCCGCCGGGTCTTGCGGTCGGGTCGGTCGACTTCGACCACCGGTAGTCCGGCCCGGGCCAGCACCCGAGACAGCTCGGCGCCGTAGGCTCCGGTGCCCTCGACCCCAACGGCCTGCACGGTGCCGTGGCCGCCGAGCCATGAAAGTAGCTGCCGGTACCCGGAACCCGTGGCCGGGAACTCTCGGTCGGCCAGATGCCGCCCGAGGGAGTCGATCACCGCCGCGTGATGGGTCTGGCCATGCGTATCCACTCCGGCGATGACATGCACGTGCTGATCGGACATCATGGTCACTGCTGCCTTTCTCGTTGATCCCGGTGGGGCAGCACGCGCCGGCCAGGCGGGCGGACAAGACAGTGGCGGGGCTTCTGAACCAAGCTCCTATGAGGTCACAAACGCCCGTCCGGTCGCGTGCGTAGCGATCCCCCGAGCGGGCCGACAAATCCGCTTCTAGTCAGCCACCGCGACGGTCAGCCCGTGAGTCAGACCCGCCCGAAGAACCACTACACACATCATCACTGTCAGCCCTGGCCTTCACCCGGTCGCTGCCCGGCGTCGATCCGGACCGCGTCATCGCGTGGGGCACGTCGTTCTCGGGAGGTCACGTCCTCACCCTCGCCGGCACGGGGGAGCGGCTGGCGGGAGTCATCGCCCAGGTCCCGCATGTGAGCGGTCCGGCCGCGGTCAGGGCGACGGGGCTCGCGGCGGCGCTCCGACTCGGCCCGGCCATCGTCGACGACCTGTGGCGCTCGCTCCGGCGTCGCGAGCCCCGGTACGTGCGTCTCGTCGGACGACCGGGGGACACGGCGGTCATGACGAGTCCGGACGCCGATCCCGCGGTGAATCGGCTCGCGGCCGACTCGGGACTGCGCCGCAGTGAATTCCGCGACGACGTCGCAGCACGGATCCTGGCACGGATCGGCTTCTACTCGCCGATGCGGCACACGCGGCGGATCACCTGCCCGGCGCTGGTGCAGATCGCGACGGAGGACGCCATCACCCCCGCGGCGACCGCGCGTCGGGCGGCGCAGCGGATCCCGCGCGGCCGCTACCTGGAGTACCCGTGCGAGCACTTCGACCCCTACGTCGACCCGCACTTCGAGCGCATCATCGCCGACCAGCTCGAGTTCCTGACCTCGGTCACCGGCTCCGTCGACTGACCGGTCCGCGGGCCGCCGTCCCATGTCGGCGGAGCAGCCCGGACGGGCCCGCCTAGACTGGACGTCATGTCGTACCAGCCGCTCATCGCGCCGTCGATCCTGTCCGCCGACTTCGCCCGTCTGGACCGCGAGATCGAGCGCATCCCGTCCGCCGACTGGATCCACGTGGACGTCATGGACGGTCACTTCGTGCCCAACCTGTCCTTCGGTGCGCCGGTCGCGAAGGCGGTCGGGAGGGTCACGGACAAGCCGATGGACTGCCATCTCATGATCACCGACCCGGCGCGCTGGGTCGGTGACTACGTGGACGCCGGCGCGTTCAACGTCACCTTCCACGTGGAGGCCACCGACGACCCGAAGGCCGTCGCCGACCTGCTGCACGCCAGGGGGTGCAAGGCGGGTATCTCCATCAAGCCCGGGACCGCCGTCGAGCCGTACCTCGACCTGCTCGACCACGTGGACCTGGTCCTGGTGATGAGCGTCGAGCCCGGCTTCGGCGGCCAGAAGTTCATGCCCGGGGTGTTGGACAAGGTCCGCACGCTGCGCGCCGAGATCGACCGCCGTGGCCTCGACGTGCACATCCAGATCGACGGTGGCATCGACGCGGGGACGATCGCCGAGTGCGCGGCGGCGGGGTGCGACGTGTTCGTGGCCGGTTCGGCCGTCTACGGTGCCCCGGATCCCGACGCGATGATCGGGACCCTGCGCTCCGGGGCCCTCGCCGCGCGGGCGTGACGGTGCCGGACGTGCCGGAAGTGCCACAGGGCCCGAACGGGCCCGGGGTGCCGAGCGGGCCCGGGGTATCAGCGACGGGCGGGGCCGACCCCGCCGACCGTCGTCGCGAGCGGGACGCCCTGGCCCGGGCTATCGCCGTGTCCGCCTCCGCGTTGGGGGTGTGCACCCCCAACCCGCCGGTCGGTGCGGTGGTGCTCGACGCCGCCGGAGAGGTCGTGGGCATCGGCGCGACCGAGGCCCCGGGCGGACGGCACGCCGAGGTGGTGGCGCTGGACTCCGCCGGGGACCGCGCGCGCGGTGGGACGATCGTGGTCACCCTCGAGCCGTGTGACCACCACGGGCGCACCGGTCCGTGCACCTCCCGCATCGTCGCCGCCGGGCTCGCCCGCGTGGTCTACGCGGTGTCCGACCCCAATCCGGTGGCGTCCGGCGGAGCCGGGACCCTGCGGCGCGAGGGGGTCGAGGTGGCACGAGCCGACGACGACGAGGTGGGCGCCGCCCGCAGCGGCCCGCTGAGGGCGTGGCTCCACCGTCAGGACCACGGCCGCCCCCTCGTCACCTGGAAGTACGCGGCGAGTCTGGACGGCAGGGTCGCGGCTGCGGACGGGTCGAGCAAGTGGATCACCGGGCCGGTTTCGCGCCGCCACGCCCACGCCAGACGACAGGAGATCGACGCCCTCGTCGTCGGTACCGGAACGCTGCGCGCCGACGACCCCGCGCTGACCGCCCGCACCGACGACGGCCGGCCCGCCCCCCGCCAGCCCCTCCGGGCGGTGATGGGGCTGAGCCCCGTGCCCGCGGACGCGACGGTGCGCGGCACCGACGGCCGGTTCCGACACCTGGCCACCCGCGATCCCGCCGAGGCGCTGGGACTTCTCGGCGAGGTCTCCCACGTCCTCGTCGAGGGCGGCCCCAGGCTGGCGGGGGCGTTCCTCGCCGCCGGACTCGTCGACGAGATCGACGCGTACCTCGCGCCCCTGGTGCTCGGCGCCGGGCGGTCGGCGGTCTCCGGAGCCGGGGTGGACACGCTCGCGGCCGCCCACGGTTTCCGGATCCGCGGGACCACCGTCCTGGGCGACGACGTCCACCTGTGCTTGACACGACCCGGCCTGACACGACCCGCCACCGCGACCACGCCGACCGCACCGACGAGAGGACCCCGCTGATGTTCACCGGAATCGTGGAGGAGCTCGGAACCCTCGACTCGGTCGAGACGACCGGCGACTCCGCGCGCCTGCGCATACGGGGGCCCCTGGTCACCTCGGACGCCCACCACGGTGACTCGATCGCCGTCAACGGGGTGTGCCTGACCGTCACCGGCTGGGAACCGGGGGAGTACTTCGAGGTGGACGTGATGGCCGAGTCGCTCGACCGGACCGCACTCGGTGCACTGTCACCGGGCGACCCCGTCAACCTGGAACGCGCGATGCGCGCGGACGCCCGGTTCGGCGGTCACATCGTCCAGGGCCACGTCGACGGCACAGGCCACGTGATCAGCCGCGACGAGCACGAGCACTGGCACGTCGTGCGCATCTCGCTGCCGGGTGACCTCGCCCGGTACGTGGTCGAGAAGGGGTCGATCACCGTCTCCGGGACCTCGCTGACGGTCTCGGCGGTCAGTGCCGCGGACGAGCCGGAGCCGTGGTTCGAGGTGTCCCTCATCCCCACGACGCTCGCCGACACGATCCTCGGGGGACTGGGCGCGGGCGACCCCGTCAACCTGGAGGTCGACGTGCTGGCCAAGTACGTCGAGCGGCTGCTGGACGGACGCGGTGGGGGGTCCCACTGACCCGATGCGCCATACTTGAACCCGCGCCCGCGGCCTCCGCCCGGGCCCGCCAGACCTAGGAGAACCCGCAGCAGTGACCACCTTTGACGGCATCGAGCGAGCCATCGCCGACATCGCGGCGGGACGGGCCGTCGTGGTGGTGGACAGTGAGGACCGCGAGAACGAGGGCGACCTGATCTTCGCCGCCGAACTCGCGACGCCCGAGCTGATGGGCTTCCTCGTGCGGTACTCCTCCGGTTACGTGTGCGTCGCGCTCGAGGCGGAGGACTGCCTTCGGCTGGACCTGCCGCCCATGCGCGCCATCAACGAGGACCGCCACGACACCGCGTACACCGTGACGGTCGACGCGCGCACGGGGGTCTCCACCGGCATCTCGGCCGCCGACCGCGCCCGCACCGCGAGGCTGCTCGCCGCCGACGACACCGTGCCCGGCGACTTCACCCGGCCCGGCCACGTGGTGCCCCTGCGCGCCCGGCCCGGCGGCGTGCTCACCCGGCCCGGCCACACCGAGTCCGCCGTCGACCTCGCCCGGTTGGCCGGTCTGCGCCCGGCGGGCGTCATCTGCGAGATCGTCTCCGAGGACGACCCCACGACCATGGCGCGCACCCCCGAGCTCCGGCGGTTCGCCGACGAGCACGGGCTGGCGATGATCACCATCGAGGCGCTCCAGGCGTGGCGCCGCGCGAACGAGGTCCAGGTGGTGCACGAGGTCGCCGCCCGGATCCCCACGCCGGCCGGGACCATGACCGCCCACGGGTACCGCGACATCCTCCAGGGAGTCGAACACGTCGCCATGGTGGCCGGCGACATAGCGGGGGACGATCCGGTCTCCGTCCGCATCCACTCCGAGTGCCTGACCGGCGACGTGTTCCACTCGCTGCGCTGTGACTGCGGCCCGCAACTCGACGCTGCCGTCGCCGCGGTGTGCGAGGAGGGGCGCGGGGTCGTGCTGTACATGCGTGGGCACGAGGGCCGGGGGATCGGCCTGGTGCAGAAACTGCGCGCCTACCAACTGCAGGACTCCGGACGCGACACCGTCGACGCCAATCTCGACCTGGGCCTGCCCGCCGACGCCCGCGACTTCAGCCTGGCCGCACAGATGCTGCGCGACCTCGGAGTGACCCGGGTACGACTGATGACCAACAACCCCGCCAAGGCCGACGCCCTGCGCGCCGGTGGCGTGGAGGTGGTGGCCCGGGTGCCCATGCCGACGGCGGTCACGCCCGAGAACCTGCGGTACCTGCGCACCAAGCGCGACCGGATGGGCCACCTGCTCGAGGGGCTCGACGAGGGACCCGCCGGCCCGGCCGGCGCCGACGTGGACGTGGACGTGGACGGAGAGGATCAGCCATGAGCGGCAGCGGTAGACCGGAACTGGTGATCCCCGACGCCCGCGGGCTGCGGCTCGGGGTGGTGGCCTCCACCTGGCACCAGGAGATCTGCGCCCAACTGCTGGACCGGGCCCTGGCCGTCGCCGACGCCTCCGGCGCGGTGGTGACCCTGGCCCGCGTGACCGGAGCCGTGGAGCTACCGGTGGTGGCCCAGGAGCTCGCACGGACCCATGACGCCGTCGTGGCGCTCGGCGTGGTGATCCGGGGTGCGACCCCGCACTTCGACTACGTCTGTCGCTCGGTGACCGACGGGCTCACCCGGATCGCCCTCGACGAGGCCACCCCTGTCGCCCACGGGGTGCTCACCACCGAGAACGAGGGCCAGGCCCGAGACCGCGACGGCCACGAGGGTGCCTCCGAGGACAAGGGGGGAGAGGCCGTCGCCGCCGTGCTCGGCGCCGCCATCGCCCTGCGCGACCTGAGGACCGGTCGATGAACGAGAACTGGGAGTTCGAGCACCGGCCCCGTCGGATGCGCACCACCGCGATCGCCGTGGCGGTGCTCATCGTCATCGTCCACGTGGTGTGGGCGGTGATCCTCGTCCGCGGTGACACCGGGGTGACGATCGGGATCGCCGATCAGTTCGCCTTCGTAGTGATCGGGTTCATCTTCGCCGGGGTGCTGCTGACCCTCCTGCGGATCCGCGTCCGGGTCGGGCAGCAGGGCGTCGAGCTCCGCGGGCCGCTGCGCGTCCGGACCTGGGGCTGGGACGACGTCGTCGGGCTGACGTTCCCGCGCTCCAGCTACTGGCCCCGGCTCGAACTCCCGGCCTACGAGCACGCGGGGATCTGGGCTATCCAGTCCATCGACGGCCAGCACGGGATCGACGGCATGGCGCGCCTGCGCGAGGCCGTCCGCACCCACAAGCCCTCGGCCGCCGATCCCGAGACCGTCGCCGACCGCTGACCCGCCGTGGCCGATCCGCGAACCTACCGCCCGGCCCCCGGCTCGATCCCGACGGAGCCGGGGGTCTACCGCTTCCGTGACGAGCACGGGCGCGTCATCTACGTCGGCAAGGCGAAGAACCTGCGGAGCCGGCTGAGCTCGTACTTCGCGGACCTGTCCCTCCTTCACCCCCGTACCCGGCGGATGGTTCTCGCCGCGGCCGGCGTGCAGTGGACGGTCGTGTCCACCGAGGTCGAGGCGCTCCAGCTCGAGTACACGTGGATCAAGAAGTACGACCCCCGGTTCAACGTCCGGTACCGCGACGACAAGACGTATCCGATGCTGGCGGTCACCGTGGGGGAGGAGTTCCCCCGTGCCTTCGTCTACCGGGGACCCCGGCGCCCGGGGACCCGCTACTTCGGGCCCTACTCACACGCGTGGGCCATCCGCGACACCCTCGACACTCTGCAGCGGGTCTTCCCCGTCCGCTCGTGCTCCGCCGGGGTGTTCAAGCGGCAGGCGCAGCTCGGCAGGCCCTGTCTCCTCGGATACATCGACAAGTGCGCCGCCCCCTGCATCGGACGGGTGACCCCGGACGAGCACCGCGCGATTGTCAACGAGCTCATCGACTTCCTGGCCGGACGTACCGATGCGATCATGCGCCGCATCGAGAAGCGGATGCTCGAGGCCTCCGCGGACCTCGACTTCGAACGGGCCGCGCGGCTGCGTGACGACCTCGGCGCCATGCGGCGTGCGATGGAGAAGCAGGCCGTCGTGCTGGGTGACGGCACCGACGCCGACGTGGTGGGCGTCGAGGTCGACGAACTGCAGGTCTCCATCCAGGTGTTCCACGTGCGCGGGGGCCGCATCCGCGGTCAGCGCGGCTGGGTGGTCGAACACGCCCACGGCGTCGACGCCGACGGCGAGTTCGACGCGGCCCGTGCCGTGCCCGGGGTCGTCTCCGACTATCTCGCGCAGTTCTACGGGGGAGAGGCCGACCTCGCCGAGGCGGCCGAATCCGGCGACATCTCGGCTGCCGTACCCCGCGAGGTGCTGGTGCCCGCCCTGCCCGAGGACTCGGACGAGCTCGCGGACTGGCTCTCGGCACTGCGCGGCTCCCGTGTGTCGCTCCGGGTACCCCAGCGGGGTGACAAGCGGGCCCTGGCGGAGACGGTCCACCGCAACGCCGTCGAGGCCCTGACGCAGCACAAACTCCGGCGCAGCGGCGACCTCACCGCCCGCTCCGCGGCGCTCCAGGAGATCCAGGAGACCCTCGAGCTGGACTCAGCGCCCCTGCGCATCGAGTGCGTGGACATCTCCCACACCCAGGGCACCGACGTCATGGCCTCCCTCGTCGTCTTCGAGGACGGCATCCCGCGCAAGAGCGACTACCGGCTCTACCGCATCCGCGACGCCGCGGGTGACGGCCACTCCGACGACGTCGGCAGCATCGCCGAGGTCACGCGTCGTCGCTTCCGGCGTCACCACGAGGACCCCTCCGTCACCCCGGACGAGGTCGACGGGCCGGTCGACGACGACGCGGGAACGGGGGACGCCGCCCCCGCGTCCCGCCGGTTCGCCTACCCGCCACAGCTCTTCGTCGTCGACGGTGGTCGGCCCCAGGTCGAGGCGGCCGCCGAGGTCCTCTCCGAGCTGGGGGTCACCGACGTACCGGTGGTCGGAATCGCCAAGCGACTCGAGGAGATCTGGCTCCCGGGAGAGGAGTACCCCGTGATCTTCCCGCGCCACGGGGAGGGGCTGTTCCTGCTCCAGCGGCTCCGCGACGAGGCCCACCGGTTCGCCATCCGTGCCCACCGGAGCGCGCGGTCCAGGCGGATGACGGCCTCCGTGCTCGACGACGTCCCCGGCCTCGGGCCCACCCGTCGGGCGGCGTTGGTGGAGACGTTCCCGACCGTGTCCGCACTGCGCGCCGCGAGCGCGGACGAGCTGTGCGCCGTGCCGGGGATCGGTCCGGGGGTCGCCGCCGCGATCCGGGCGACTCTCGGTGGTGCCGAGCCCGCGGACGCGGCCGCCGCCGACGTGGGAGACTCGGGCGGGCAGCCCGACCGGGGACAGACCGACCCGGGACTGACCGATGACACGAGGTGAGACGATGGACGCAGGTGACGACGACGGCCACGCCGCGCGGGGGCGCGAGCTCCTCCTGATCAGCGGCATGTCCGGGGCGGGCAAGGGGACCGCGTCCAAGGTCCTCGAGGAATTCGGCTGGTATGTCGTCGACAACCTCCCGTTGACCTTCGTTGGCGACCTGCTCGCCCGGTTCGAGGAGTCCGACGACGAGCCCCTCCGCCTGGCGATCGTCGCCGACACCCGCAGCCTCGGGTTCGACGAACACCTCGGCGACCTCCTCGACCTGTTCGATCGGCGCCCGCAGGCTCGGATCCTGTTCCTCGAGGCCTCGGACGAGGCGCTGGTCAGCAGGTTCAACAACGTCCGTCGCTCCCATCCGCTGCAGTCGGGTGGCGGCCTGATCGACGGCATCACCCGGGAGCGCAGGATCCTCGAGGGGCTGCGGGGGCGTGCCGACGTCGTCGTGGACACCTCGGCGCTCAGTGTCCACGACCTCCGCCACCGGCTGGAGACCCCCTTCGGTGACCTCGGGTTCGACTTCCACCTCACCGTCGAGTCGTTCGGGTTCAAGTACGGCGTCCCCGTGGACGTCGACATGCTGATGGACATGCGGTTCCTGCCCAACCCGCACTGGATCCCCGAGCTCCAGCCGCACACGGGGCGCGACAAGCCCGTCCAGGACTACGTCCTCGCCGACGAATCCATCGAGGAGTACCTGCGCGCGGCGGTGTCCATGATCCGCCTGGCCATGACCGGCTACCGGCGCGAGGGCAAGCGCTACATGACGATCGCGGTCGGCTGCACCGGGGGCAAGCACCGGAGCGTGGCCATCTCCGAGTCGCTCGCCGGCAGACTGTCCGGCCTCGACTCGGTCGAGGTCCACGTACGCCACCGCGACCTCGGGCGGGAATGAGGCCGGCCATGACACACGACAGCGGTATCCCGTCCCTCGTCGCCCTCGGCGGCGGCCACGGCCTGTCGGCGACCCTCCGGGCCGCACGCCTCGTCGCCGACCACGTCACCGCGGTGGTGACGGTCGCCGACGACGGCGGCTCCTCGGGGCGACTGCGGCGCGAGCTGGGCATCCTCCCACCGGGCGACCTACGGATGGCCCTGTGCGCCCTCGCCGCCGAAGACGACGAGAAGGCGCTGCTCACCCGACTCTTCCAGCACCGCTACGGCGGCACCGGGGCGCTGGCCGGACACGCGGTGGGCAACCTCGTCTTCGCCGGCCTGTGGGAGCTGCTCGGAGACCCGGTCGACGCACTCGACGCGGTCGGGTCGATCCTCGGTGTCACCGGCCGTGTCCTGCCGATGTCCCCGGTCGCCCTCGACATCGCCGCAGAGGTCGTCGGTCTGGAAGCGGACCCCCGCGTCGTGCGGACCATCATCGGACAGGTCGCCGTCGCGACCACACCGGGCAGCGTTCGCCGGGTCACCCTCATCCCGGCCGCTCCGCCCGCCGCGGAGGGCGTGGTGGAGGCGATCACCGAAGCCGACCTCGTGGTCCTCGGACCCGGATCGTGGTTCACCAGCGTGATCCCCAACGTGCTCGTGCCCGAGATCGCGACCGCGCTCAAGAGGACGGCCGCGACCAAGGCCCTCGTGCTCAACCTCGCACCCCAGCCGGGGGAGACCGCCGGGTTCTCCGCCGAGCAACACCTCCACGTGTTGCGTCAACACGCTCCCGAGGTCGACATCGACGTCCTGCTCGTGGACCCGAGGATGCCGCTGAGCGCCACCGAACGCGAGCATCTCGAACGGGCCGCGGCGGGACTGGGGGCACGCGTGATGACCGCGGAGATAGCGAAGACCGCCGAAGATGGGACGATGAGGCCTGTCCACGACCCCGCACTGCTGGCCTCGGCGCTCGCCGACTCGGTGCGATGAGGGCCGGGGCGATGAGCCGAGAACGAAGGAGCAGGGCGTGTCGCTGACCGCACAGGTCAAGTCCGAACTGGTGAGGGTCCCCGTGGGGAACTCCGAGACCAGGAGGGCCGAGGTGTCCGCCCTGCTGAGGTTCGCCGGCACCCTCCAGGTCCTGTCCAACCGACTCGTGATCGAAGCGGAGGTGGACTCCGGCGAGATCGCGGACCGTCTCGCCGGCGAACTCGACGCCCTGTTCTCCGTCCCCTGTGAGATCCACCCGATCGGGGGTTCGGGCGGACGTCCCGCCCGCAAGTTCGTCCTGCGGGTCATCGACCGGGGTGCGAACCTGGCCCGTCAGCTCGGGCTGGTCGAC
Organism: Dietzia sp. IN118; assembly: GCF_032905965.1. NCBI lineage: Bacteria > Bacillati > Actinomycetota > Actinomycetes > Mycobacteriales > Dietziaceae > Dietzia > Dietzia sp. IN118. The sequence continues at coordinate 1,679,900 of NZ_JAUMSR010000001.1, forward strand.
AACGCCGGCCGGACGGTCCGAGGACTGCCGGCCGCGGTCGTCGGCGGCTCGGTCGCCGCCTCCGAGGCGGCGTGGCGGGGCGCGTTCCTCGCCCACGGTTCGCTCACCAAGCCCGGCCGCTCCTCGGCGTTGGAGGTCACCGCCCCGGGGGCGGAGGCGGCGATGGCGCTCGTGGGTGCGGCCCGCAGGTTGGGAGTGACGGCCAAGGCCCGCGAGGTCCGGGGAGGGGACCGCGTGGTGATCCGCGACGCCGAGGCGATCGGGGTCCTCCTCGCTCGACTGGGCGCGTCCTCCACCAGGGACATCTGGGAGGAGCGCCGCTCCCGCGGCGAGGTCCGCGCCACCGCCAACCGGCTGGCCAACTTCGACGACGCCAACCTGCGGCGCTCGGCCCGGGCCGCCGTGGCCGCGGCCGCCCGTGTCCAGCGCGCCCTCGAGATCCTCGCCGAGGACGTGCCGGACCATCTGCTCGCCGCCGGTGAACTGCGCGTCCAGCACCGCCAGTCGTCGCTGGAGGAGCTCGGGCAGCTCGCCGACCCGCCCATGACCAAGGACGCGGTCGCGGGGCGCATCCGGAGACTGCTGTCCATGGCGGACCGCAAAGCCGCCGAGCTCGGGATCCCCGACACCGAGTCCGTGGTGACCGAGGACATGCTCGACGAAGGCTGATCCACCCCGGCAGCACCCTGCGCGGGAGCGGTCCACGCCGGGTAGTCTGGGTCACGTCCCGGGCTCCACCCGGCCCCGGTGACATCAAGCGTTCTCGCACCACCAATAAGGAGACAACACGTGACCGTGCGCGTAGGCATCAACGGATTCGGACGTATCGGCCGCAACTTCTACCGCGCGGTGGAGGCTCTCAAGGCCGAGGGCAAGACGGACATCGAGATCGTGGCCGTCAACGACCTGACCACGAACGACATGCTCGCTCACCTGCTCAAGTACGACTCCATCCTGGGTCGCCTGGGCAAGGAGGTCACGTTCGACGACTCGTCGATCACGGTCGGTGGGACCAAGATCGGCGCCCTCGCGGTCAAGGAGGGCCCCGCGTCCGTGCCGTGGGGAGACTACGGTGTCGACGTCGTCGTCGAGTCCACCGGCATCTTCACCGACGCCGAGAAGGCCAAGGGCCACCTCGAGGGTGGTGCCAAGAAGGTCATCATCTCGGCGCCGGCCAAGAACGAGGACATCACCATCGTCATGGGGGTCAACGACCACGAGTACGACGGCTCGCAGACGATCATCTCCAACGCCTCCTGCACCACCAACTGCCTCGCGCCGGTCGCCAAGGTCCTCTCCGACGAGTTCGGGATCGTCAAGGGCCTCATGACCACGATCCACGCCTACACGCAGGACCAGAACCTCCAGGACGCGCCCCACAGCGACATGCGCCGCGCCCGCGCCGCCGGCATCAACATGGTGCCCACCTCCACCGGTGCGGCCAAGGCCGTCGCGCTGGTCCTGCCCGAGCTCAAGGGTAAGTTCGACGGCTACGCCGTGCGCGTCCCGCTGCCCACCGGCTCGCTCACCGACCTCACGGTCGAGCTCGAGAAGAAGGCCTCGGTCGACGAGGTCAACGCCGCGGTCAAGGCCGCCGCCGAGGGCGCGATGAAGGGCATCCTCAAGTACACCGAGGATCCCATCGTCTCCTCCGACATCGTCGGTGACCCGCACTCGTCCATCTTCGACGCGCCGCTGACCAAGGCGATCGACGGCCAGATCAAGATCGCCTCCTGGTACGACAACGAGTGGGGCTACTCTAACCGCCTCGCCGACATCATCGGCTTGGTCGGCAAGTCGCTCTAAGACCCCTCGGGACTGACGTCCCCAGTACGACGATCCGGGCCCGGTCCGGGAACGCCCACAGCGTCCCGGCCGGGCCCGGAGCACATGGACCGGCAGCACCACCCACCATCACCACCGTTCTTCCGACAGGAGTCCCACCACATGGCCGTGAGCACGCTCAACGACCTGCTCGATGCCGGCGTAGAGGGTCGCAAGATCCTCGTCCGCTGCGACCTCAACGTCCCGCTCGACGGCTCGACCATCACCGATGCGGGCCGGATCACCGCCTCGCTGCCCACGCTCAACGCTCTGCTCGACGCCGGTGCAGCGCTGGTGATCACCGCGCATCTCGGCCGCCCGAAGGGTGAGCCCGACCCCGAGTTCTCCCTCGCCCCCGTGGCGGAGAAGCTGGGTGACGAGCTCGGGCGCTACGTCCAGCTCGCCGGTGACGTGGTGGGGTCGGACGCCCGCGAGCGAGCCAACGGCCTGACCGACGGGGACGTGCTCCTGGTGGAGAACGTGCGGTTCGACCCGCGCGAGACGAGCAAGGACGAGGCGCAGCGGGCCGAGTTCGCGGCCGAGCTGGCGAGCCTGGTGGGCGAGGACGGGGCGTTCGTCTCCAACGGTTTCGGGGTGGTCCACCGCGCGCAGGCGTCGGTGTACGACGTCGCCAAGGTCCTCCCGGCCTACGCCGGCGACCTCGTCCAGAGCGAGGTCGAGGTCCTCGCGAACCTCAGCGGCGACCCGGAGCACCCCTACGCGGTCGTCTTGGGCGGCTCCAAGGTGTCCGACAAGCTCGCCGTGATCGAGGCCCTGGCGCCCAAGGTCGACACCCTGGTCATCGGCGGCGGCATGTGCTTCACCTTCCTCGCCGCTCAGGGCCATGAGGTCGGCTCCTCACTGCTGCAGGAGGAGATGATCGACACCTGCAAGGACCTGCTCGCCAAGTTCGGCGACGTGATCAGCCTGCCCGTGGACGTGGTCGCCGCCGACGGCTTCGCCGCCGACGCCGCGCACTCCACGGTCTCCGCCGAGGCCATCCCGGAGGGGAAGATGGGCCTGGACATCGGCCCCGAGTCGGTGAAGGCGTTCAGCGAGAAGCTCTCCGCCGCCAAGACCGTCTTCTGGAACGGCCCCATGGGCGTGTTCGAGTTCGAGGCGTTCACCGCCGGGACGCGCGGTGTCGCCGAGGCCATCATCACCGCGACGAAGAACGGCGCGTTCTCGGTGGTCGGCGGCGGCGACTCCGCCGCGGCCGTCCGCACCCTGGGTCTCGGGGAGGAGAACTTCTCCCACATCTCCACCGGGGGTGGCGCCTCGCTGGAGTACCTGGAGGGCAAGGAGCTGCCCGGCGTCACCGCCCTCGAGCGCAGCAACTGAAGACCGACGAGACCACAGGAGAGAACATGGCACGCACCCCGCTCATCGCCGGCAACTGGAAGATGAACCTCAACCACCTCGAGGCCATCGCACTCGTCCAGAAGGTCGCCTTCGCACTCCCGGACAAGTACCTGGAGAAGGTGGACGTGGCGTTCATCCCCCCGTTCACGGACATCCGTGGCGTCCAGATCGTCATCGAGGGCGACAAGCTGGGCTTCGCCTACGGCGCGCAGGACGTCTCGGTCCACGAGTCCGGTGCCTACACCGGCGAGATCTCGGCGGGGATGCTCGCCAAGCTCGGCTGCACCTATGTCGTCGTGGGCCATTCCGAGCGCCGTGACTACCACGCGGAGTCCGACGAACTCGTCGCGGCCAAGGCCGCCGCCTGCCACCGGCACGGGTTGACGCCGATCGTGTGTGTCGGCGAGAAGCTCGAGGTGCGGGAGGCAGGGGACCACGTCGACTTCGTCGTGAACCAGCTCTCCGAATCGCTCGCGGGACTGTCCACGGACCAGCTGGCCTCCACCGTGATCGCCTACGAGCCCGTGTGGGCGATCGGGACCGGCAAGACCGCGTCCGCCGCCGATGCCCAGGAGGTCTGCGCCGCCATCCGTTCCACGTTGGCCGATCTGGCCGATGACGCGACGGCCGAGCAGATGCGGGTCCTGTACGGCGGCAGCGTCAACGCCTCGACGATCGGCGAGCTGCTCGACCAGCCCGATGTCGACGGTGGTCTGGTCGGAGGCGCGTCGCTCAAGCCGGACGAGTTCGCCCAGCTGTCGGCGATCGCCGCCGGTGGCCCGTTGCCCTGACACCGCCCACACCGGCGCGCCCGGCCCCGCGGGGTCGGGCGTGCCGGGATTCGCCGCGGACACCCGACCGGGTAGTCTGTAGCGGTCGCACCCGACCGCCCGACCCGACGTGAGGCACGATCCCTACATGAAGCTCGCCCTGGACATCTTCCTCATCACCACCAGCCTGCTGCTGATGCTGTTCATCCTGCTGCACCGCGGCAAGGGAGGCGGCCTGTCGTCGCTCTTCGGTGGCGGTGTCCAGTCCAGTCTCTCCGGGTCCAGCGTGGTCGAGCGGAACCTCGACCGGGTCACCGTGGTCGTCGCGATCCTCTGGGTCATCGCCATCGTGGCGGTCGGCCTCATGGTCCGGTTCGGCTGACCGACCGGTCCCCGGCGCGGCCCCACCGCCCGGGCGGACGACGGGGCGCGTCTCTTCCACCGAGTGGAAGGGACGCGCCCCGTTCCTGTTCTCAGAGCACCATCGAGGCGGCCGGTCCGTCCAGGTGATACGTGGTCGACTCGGTGCCCACGGCACCGGCGACGGGCCAGTCCGCGGGGTCCGCCCCGCCCAGGCCCCTGGCCACCGCCTCCGCCTTGCCGTCCCCGGCGGCCACGACGAGCACGTGCCTCGACCTGCGCACCGCCGGGAGGGTGAAGGTCAGTCGCTCCGGTGGCGGCTTGGGGCAGTCACGCACGCCCACCGCGAGCCGCTCGGTCTCGGCGACCGCCGGAGTGTGCGGGAAGATCGAGTTCATGTGCCCCTCGGGTCCCATGCCCAAGAGGGTGACGTCGAACAGCGGCTCGTCGCCCTGGGGCAGGTCCACTGCGGCGAGGAACGCCTCGGCCGCGGCGTCGACGTCCTCGAACTCCGGTCCGCGGGCCGGCCAGCGGTGGACGGTGGCGCGGTCGCCCACGGTGCGGAGCAGGACGTCGTCGAGCTGCCCGTCGTTGCGCTCGGGGTCGTCTGCCGGGACGAAGCGTTCGTCCCCCAGGTAGATGGTCACGCGTGACCAGTCGACATCGGCCCCGGCGAGCGCGGCGGCGGTCTTCACCCCCACCGAGCCGCCCGTCAGGGACAGCGTCGCGGTCCCGGCGGTGGCGATCCGTTCGTTGAGGTGCCCGACGACGGCGAGGGCTGCCGCTTCGGCGAGGGTGTCCGCATCCGGGTGTACGAGATGGCGTGTGACTGACATCGGCGCTCCTGTGGTGGTGGTCCGGTGGGGAAGTGACGTCGACCTCGGGCCTCCGGCTCAGCGAACCGAGGCAGAGGTGTAGATGACACGGTCATGATTGGCCAACGCATCGGCGTACACGCCGTCGGTGTCCATCCGCCGTAGCTCCTCCGAGAGACAGTCGGCGACGCTGCGGCCGACGAGCGCCACCCGTGTGGGCGCCTGACCCGTGATGCGGAGCTCGGCGGAGGTCGCGCTGATCTGCTCGAGGACGATGGAGCCCGAGGCCCGCTCCAGGACGACCATCCTCGGGCCGACGGCCCGCAGAACGTCGATCCCGAGCCGGGACGCCAGCCATCCACCGGCCAGGTCCACCGACGCCGCCCGCTCCGGGCCGCACACCGTCGCCCCGGTGATGCGCTCGAAGGGCGGACGGTCCAGGGTCGCCGCGAGCAGGGAACGCCAGTGGGTGATGCGCGCCCACGCCAGATCGGTGTCGCCCGGGGAGTAGCCGGCCGCCCGTTTCGCCAGCGCATCGGTGGGATGGCCCTCCGCGTCGGAGTCGACGATCCGGCGCTTCGCGAGCCTGCCCACCCTGTCCTCGGACAACAACGTGGGGGAGTGGCGGGGCCACCACACGGCGAGCGGGGTGTCCGGCAGCAGCAACGGCGTGACGAGGGAGGCCGACTGGGAGGCCATCGCACCGGAGGTGCGCAGCACGACGACCTCCGCCGCCCCGGCGTCACCGCCGACGCGGATCTGACCGTCGAGCCTGTCGGCGTCCGCGCGAGGTCCGCGGATCACCACGATGACCCGGCAGGGATGTTCCCGGCTGGCCTCGTTGGCCGCCTCGATCGCGGACTCGCTGCCCCGGACGTGATCGGTGATCACGATCAGCGTGAGCACCCGTCCGATCGTGCTCAGCCCGGCCTCCTCGCGGATCTGCACGAGCTTCTTGGCGATCCCGCGGGTGGAGGTGTCGGGTAGGTCGATGATCACGGTCGCCTCCATGCGCGGCCACTCCGGGCCAGAATCTCGTCGGCGCCCTTCGGCCCCCACGTCCCGGCCTGGTACTGCTCCGGCGTCCCGGCCGACTCCCATTCCTGCAGGACCGGGTCGAGGAGCTGCCAGCTCAGCTCGACCTCGCGGGACACCGGGAAGAGCGAGGGCTCACCCAACAGGACGTCGAGGATGAGACGTTCGTAGGCCTCGGGGGAGGATTCCGTGAACGCTTCACCGTAGGCGAAGTCCATGTTGACGTCCCGGACCTCCATGGCGGTGCCGGGGACCTTGGAGCCGAAGCGCAACGTGACACCCTCGTCGGGCTGGACCCGGATGACCAGCGCGTTCTGCCCCAGCTCCTGGGTCATGGTCGCGTCGAACGGCAGGTGCGGAGCGCGCCGGAAGACCACGGCGATCTCGGTGACCCGTCGTCCCAACCGCTTGCCGGTGCGGAGATAGAAGGGGACCCCCGCCCATCGGCGGTTGTGGACCTCGAGGGTGATCGCAGCGTAAGTCTCGGTGGCCGAGGAGGGGTCGTACCCCTCCTCGTCCTTCAGCCCCACGACCTGCTCGGACCCCTGCCAGCCACCCGCGTACTGACCACGCGCGGCCGTCTCGGCAATCGGCAGTGCCAACGAGGTCGACTCGAGGACCTTGGTCTTCTCCGCCCGCAACGCGGCAGCGGAGAAATCGGTCGGTTCCTCCATCGCGACCAACGCCATCAACTGGATGAGGTGGTTCTGGATGACGTCGCGGGCCGCGCCGATGCCGTCGTAGTAGCCGGCCCGACCACCCAGTCCGATGTCCTCGGCCATGGTGATCTGCACGTGATCCACGTGGTTGGCGTTCCACACCGGTTCGAAGAGCTGGTTGGCGAAACGCAATGCGAGGATGTTCTGGACGGTCTCCTTGCCCAGGTAATGATCGATCCGGAAGACCGAGTCCTCGGGGAAGACCGCACCCACCACCGCGTTGAGTTCGCGGGCGCTCGCCAGGTCGTGCCCGAAGGGCTTCTCGATGACCACCCGGCGCCAGGACCCCTTCGGGCCGCGGGTGCACCCCGTGCGATCGAGGTGCCGGCAGACGGTCGGGAAGTCATCCGGGGGGATGGACAGGTAGAACGCGTAGTTGCCGGCGGTCCCACGTTCGGCCTCGAGTGCCCCCAGCTGGTCCGCCAGATCGTCGAAGCCCTCGTCGTCGTCGAATGTCCCGGTGACGAACCGCAGTCCGGCGGCGAGCTGCTCCCACACGTCCTCGCGGAACGGGGTCCGGCACCTTTCGCGGGCCTGCTCACGGGCGAACGCGGCGAACTCGTCGTGGGTCCACCGTCGGCGGCCGAAGCCGATCAGGGAGAACCCCGGCGGGAGCAGGCCACGGTTGGCCAGGTCGTAGATCGCGGGGATGAGTTTTTTCTTGGACAGGTCGCCCGTCACACCGAAGATCACGAGACCGGACGGTCCCGCGATCCGGGGGAGCCGACGATCCCGGGGATCACGGAGCGGGTTGGCCCACCCCTCGGGGGCGCCGCCCGCGACCTCGCTGACCGAAGTCGCCCCGTCGTCCGGGCCGATCACGACCCCGTCGGGATCTCGTCGATCCGCGCCCTCACCGTGTCCACCAGGTCGTCCCAGGCGGTCACGAACTTCTGCACGCCCTGCTGCTCGAGGAGGGTGAAGACCTCGTCCAGGTCGATCCCCTCGGCGCGCAGTGCGTCGAGGGTGGCCCGGGACTCCTCGGCGGTGCCCCGGACCGTGTCGCCCTCGACGACACCGTGGTCCGCGAACGCCTCGATGGTGCCGAACGGCATGGTGTTGACCGTCCCGTGGGTCACCAGACCGGTCACGTACAGCGTGTCGGGGTACGCCGGGTCCTTGACCCCCGTCGAGGCCCACAGGAGACGCTGGGGACGGGCTCCGCGATCGGCGAGTGCCCCGAAGCGTCCCTCGGGGTCGAACAGTTCCTCGTAGACCTCCTGGCAGAGGCGCGCGTTGGCCAGCCCGGCCTTGCCCCGCAGCTCCGACGACTCCGGGAGTCGCGAGTCGATCTCGGTGTCGAGCCGGGAGACGAACACGGACGCCACGGAGTGGATGGTGGACAGGTCGTGACCGGCGGCAGCGGCCTGCTCGAGTCCGGTCAGGTACGCCTCCGCCACCGCGCGGTACTGGTCCGCCGAGAAGATCAGCGTGACGTTGACGTCGATGCCCTTGCCGATGACATCGGTGATGGCCGGCAGCCCCGCCGACGTCGCGGGGATCTTGATCATGACGTTCGGGCGGTCCACCACCTCGGAGAGCTCCACCGCCTGCGTCACGGTCGCCGCGGTGTCGTGGGCCAGGCCGGGATCCACCTCGAGGGAGACGCGGCCGTCCACCCCGTCGGTCGCGCGGTGGACGTCGGCCAGCACGTCACACGCGTCGCGGACGTCGGACGTGGTCAGGGCCCGCACGACGGAATCCACGTCGCGGTCGGCGCGGACCGCCTCGGTGAGCGCGCTCTCGTACGCCGACGAGTCGGCCAGCGCCGACTGGAAGATGGCCGGGTTGGTCGTCACACCGACGATCGAATAGGCGGACATCCGCTTCTCGAGCTCGCCGGAGGACAGGAGCTGTCGGGACAGATCGTCGAGCCACACGGAGACGCCGGCGGCGCTCAGGGCAGCGAGATTGGCGTTGGTCATGATGCCTCCCCGGCAGCGGCCGCGAGGGATTCGCGGGCCGCGGAGACCACCGCGTCGGCGGTGATCCCGAACTCGGTGAACAGGGTCTGGTAGGGCGCCGAGGCGCCGAAATGCTCGAGTGAGACGGCGCGGCCGGCGTCGCCGAGGAACCGGTGCCACGGCATCGCGATGCCGGCCTCGACGCTGACCCGCGCGCGGACGGAGCGGGGGAGCACCGACTCGCGGTACCCGGCGTCCTGCTGATCGAAGAACTCGACACACGGCATCGAGACCACACGGGTCGCCACGCCCTCGGCCTCGAGGACCTCGCGGGCCTGCACGGCCAGCTGCACCTCGGACCCGGTGCCCATGAGGATCACCTCGGGGGTCCCGGTCGAGGCCTCGGCGAGGACGTAACCTCCGCGCTCGACCCCCTCGCGGGCGAGCTCCTTGGTGCCCTCGAGCACCGGGACGTCCTGACGGGTCAGGCACAGACCCTTGGGCCCGTCGAGAGCCTCGAGCATGGCGCGCCACGACGCCGCGGTCTCGTTGGCGTCGGCCGGACGCAGGATCGCCAGACCCGGGATGGCGCGCAGCGCCGCCAACTGTTCGACCGGCTGATGGGTGGGGCCGTCCTCGCCGAGCCCGATCGAGTCGTGGGTCCACACGTAGTACGCGTTGCTCCCCTGGAGCGCGGCGAGCCGGACGGCCGGACGCATGTACTCGCTGAAGATCAGGAACGTCCCGCCGTAGGGCCGGGTGGGACCGTGGAGGGCGATGCCGTTGAGGATCGCGCCCATGGCGTGCTCACGGACGCCGAAGTGCAGGTTGCGTCCGTACGGGGACGCGGTCCACGTGTCGGTCGAGATGGAGGACGGGCCGAAGGAGTCCGCGCCCTTGATGGGCGTGTTGTTGGAGCCGGCCAGGTCCGCGGAGCCGCCCCACAACTCGGGGAGGGTGGCGCCCAGGGCTTGGATGGCCTCGGCGGACGCCTTACGCGTGGCGACTCCCTTGGAATCGGCGTCCCACGTGGGGAGCCCGGCATCCCATCCGTCGGGGAGCTCGCCCGAGTACAGGCGATCGAACAGGGCCTTGCGCTCCGGGTTCGCCTCCGCCCAGGCGTGGAACATGTCGCTCCACTGCGCGTGGACGCGGGCACCCCTGTCACGGGCGGCCCGGGTGTGGGAGATCACCTCGTCCTCCACCGTGAACGGCTCGGTGCCGCCCATGCCGAGCGCCTCCTTCACGGCGTCGACCTCGTCCTGGCCGAGTGCCGCACCGTGCGAGGCCCCGGTGTTCATCATGGTCGGCGCCGGGAAGGCGATGATCGTGCGCAGGACGATCAGCGACGGCTTGTCGGTGACCGCACGCGCGTCGGCGATGGCCTCCTCGATGGCGGCCACGTCCTCACCGCCGTTCACCGTCTGGACGTGCCAGCCGTACGCCTCGTAGCGCGCTGCGACGTCCTCGTTGAGGGCGATCCGGGTGTTGTCCTCGATCGAGATCTCGTTGTCGTCGTAGATCGCGATGAGATTGCCGAGCTGCTGGGTGCCCGCGAGCGAGGAGGCCTCGGCGGTGACCCCCTCCTGCACGTCGCCGTCGGAGGCGATCACGTAGATGAAGTGGTCGAACGGACTCTTGCCCGACGGCGTCTCCGGATCGAACAGTCCGCGCTCGTAGCGTGCCGCCATCGCCATGCCCACCGCGGAGGCCAGCCCCTGACCCAGCGGGCCGGTGGTGATCTCCACGCCGTCGGTGTGCCGCCACTCCGGATGTCCGGGGGTCTTGGATCCCCAGGTCCGGAGCGCCTTGAGGTCGTCCAGCTCCAGCCCGAAGCCGGCGAGGTACAGCTGGATGTACTGGGTGAGAGAGGTGTGTCCACAGGACAGCACGAAGCGGTCCCGGCCGACCCACGTGGGATCGGAGGGATCGTGCCGCATGATGCGCTGGTAAAGCGTGTAGGCGAGCGGCGCGAGGCTCATCGCGGTGCCCGGGTGGCCGCTACCGCAACGCTGCACGGCCTCGGCGGCGAGGACCCTCGCGGTGTCGACGGCGCGGGTGTCGAGTTCGGTCCAGTCGGACGGGTGGCGTGCAGTGGTGAGCTCGGTGATCTCCGACGCGCTGGTCACTTGTGGTTCTCCCGGGTCTGAGGGTGCGGCGCGGATCCGCGCGTATGTCGTGAACCACCTTAGTGGTCGCGGGCACGGCGGGGCGTGCGGTCCCCGCCCCCGCTCTTTCGCGGACCGTGCAGGGGGGACGTAGTATCGGCTCAGTAGTACGTTGACGTCTGCTGCGAGGAGTTCCGGTGCACGATTCCACCCCGACCCGGAGTGGGGGGCCATCAGTCTCCCCTCCAGAGTCCACGGGGCGGCCGGCTCCGGCGAGCGGGCGAGCCCGCGCGGTCGACGTGGTGATGGCCTACATCGCCCTCACCAAGCCGCGCGTCATCGAGTTGCTGCTCGTCGCCGCCATCCCCGCCCTCCTCCAGGCCGACCGCGGCAACGTTCACCTCTCACTGGTTCTGCTCACCCTGGTGGGCGGTTGGCTGGGAGCGGCCAGCGCCAACTCGCTCAACATGGTCGTCGACGCCGACATCGACAAGGTCATGAAGCGGACCGAGCGTCGGCCGTTGGCGCGTCACGCGATCAGTACCCGGGCCGCACTGGTCTTCGGTCTGTTGCTCGGCGTCTCGAGCATGCTGTGGCTGGGCCTGCTGGCCGGGAGCTGGCTGGCCGCGTTCTTCATCCTGCTGACCATCTGTTTCTACGTGTTCGTCTACACGATGATCCTCAAGCGCCGCACGGCCCAGAATGTCGTATGGGGCGGGGCCGCGGGATGCATGCCGGTCCTGGTGTCGTGGGCCGTGATCACCGATCACCTCCCCGAGGGGCAGGCGCACAACTGGTGGCAGGCGATCGTCCTGTTCCTCATCATCTTCTTCTGGACGCCACCGCACACCTGGGCGCTCGCGATGCGCTACAAGGAGGACTACGAGGCCGCCGGAGTGCCGATGCTCCCGGTCATCATGTCCGCCGAGGGGGTCACCCGGCGCATCACCATCTACACCTGGGTGACCGTCCTGTGCACCTTCGCCCTGATCCCCGCCGCCGGCTGGGTGTACGCGGCCGGCGCCCTCGGCTTCGGCGTGTGGTTCATCGTCATGGCACACCGCCTCGAGGCCGGTGTGCGGCGCGGGGTGGAGGTCAAGCCCCTCAAGTTGTTCATCCTGTCGAACAACTACCTGGCGGGGGTGTTCGTCGCACTGTCCGTCGACGCGGTCCTCGGACTCCAGACGATCGCGGAGATCCTCCCGATCGTCTGATCACCCACCCCCGCCCTCCTTTGCGGGCGGGGTCGAGGGCGCTCAGCGGGCGGGGTCGAGGACGACCGAACCCGTGGTCTGCCGGGACTGCAACGCCCGGTGCGCATCCGCCGCCTCCGACAATCCGAACGTCGCGCCAACCGTCAACCGGAGCGAGCCGTCGACGATCCCCTCGAGGACCTCGCCGGCCCGCTCACGAAATTCCCCGGTGCCGGCGATGAAGTCACCCAGGCTCGGCCGGGTGAGGAAGACCGAGCCGGCCGCGTTGAGTCGTTGCGGGTCCACCGGCGGGACCGGACCGCTCGCCGCACCGAACAGCACCAGGGTCCCACGGCGGGCCAGCGAGGCCAGGCTGTCGTCGAAGGTGTCGCGGCCCACGCCGTCGAACACCACGGAGACACCGCCGTGGGATAGCTCGCGGATCCTCTCCGGGGTCGCGTCGGGATAGAGCAGCACGTGGTGCGCCCCCAGTTCGCGACACAGGTCCGCCTTCTCCTCGGTCGAGGTCGTGGTGATCACCCGGTGGCCGTGGGCGACGGCCAGTTGGATGAGCAGCTGCCCGACCCCGCCCGCACCCGCGGTGATCAGCACGGTGTCGCCGGGTAGGGCCCGGTGGGTGTCGGTGATGAGGTAATGCGCTGTGAGCCCCTGCAGCAGCATCGAGGCCGCCACCTCGTCGTCGATGCCCTCCGGCACCGTCACCAGCGACTCGGCGGGCGCGACGACGTACTGGGCGTACGACCCAGGCACCTGACACCACGCCACCCGGTCGCCGACCATCAGGTCGGGCGTTCCCTCGCCGAGTTCCTCGACCACTCCCGTCCCCTCGCTGCCGGGGACGAACGGCAGATCCCGGGCGTAGGTGCCTTCGCGGAAATAGGTGTCGATGTAGTTGACCCCGATCGCGGTGGTGCGGACGAGCACGTCGCCCGGTCCTGGTGAGGGGACACCCACCTCGACCGGTGTGAGCACCTCGGGTCCGCCGTGCCTGGAGATCTCTATGGCTCTCATGGCGCCCAGTATCCGGAAGTGTGTCGTCCGCCGCAGCCGGTGCCGGACTCCGGTTCGCCGGTTCGCGGGAGTCCCGGCGGAAGCGGGGCGGGGGAGGCGATAGGCTACCCCCATGAGCCTGCAGATCCTTTCCCAGTACGCCGGGGGGCCGCGAGTCCGGGCGACCGGCTGGCCCGAGATCATCACCAGTGGGTCCGGGGCGGCGGCCGCACCCGCCCGAGCCGATGCGGTCACCGACGAGGCGCCGGCGCCGTCCGCGCCTGACACGCAGGCGCAGGCGCCGGCGGGGGCTCCCGAGGCGACCGAACCCGTGCAGGAGGCGCCCGCCGCGACGCAGGAGGCGTCTGCCGCGACGCAGGAGGCGTCTGCCGCGACGCAGGAGGCGCCTGCCGAGGTGCGGCAGACCCCGGCCCCGGCGGCCGCCGGCGGCGCGGGCGGGGGGATCACCCTGGGTCGGCGCGCCCCGCGCGCCCCGGGCGGAGGGGCCTCCACGTTGCACGGTTCCCGGATCACGGAGGTCGACGGTGGCGCTCCCGCGGCGCACGCATCGACGGCGCCGGCCGCGGAGGTTCCCGCTTCGCCCGAGGCCCCGTCCGAGCCCGCTGCGGAGCCGGCGCCCTCCGCCCAGGCCGATGCCACCAAGCCGAGCACGGCCGCGAAGTCGTCGGACGAGCCGGTGGCCGCTCCGGCAGGGTCCGCCCCGACGGCGTCCGCCCCGGCGACCACGTCCGGCGGGGGACTGAAGCTCGGCGGTGGGTCCAAGGCCAAGGCTCCCGGCGGGGGGTCGGCGGGCAAGCTCGTCCTGGGTGGCGCAGCCGGTGCCGCGGCAGCCGCAGGTGCGGCTGCCGCCTCCGCTGGTGACCAGAAGGACGAGAAGGACGATGCCCCGTCCACCGCCACGCCCGACGCAGCACCCGTAGCTCAGGCGGACCCCGTCACCCCGACCGAGGCGGGGTCCGAGCCCGGGGCCGACTCCACGTCCGACGCCGACTCCACCTCCGCCGCCGATGCGTCCGCCGTGTCGACGGAGAAGAAGTCCGGTGGCCTGACGCTCGGCGGCGGGAGCAAGGCCAAGGCGCCCGGTGGCGGTAAGTCGGGTGGCCTGACCCTCGGCGGCGGGAGCAAGGCCAAGGCGCCGGGCGGGGGCAAGAGCGGTGGCCTGACGCTGGGCGGCGCCGCCGCCACCACGGACTCCGCCACCACGGACTCCGCGGCCGAGTCGAAGAGCGACGAGCCGACGACGGGTAAGGCCGCTCCGGCGCCGTCCGCGACCGATCGCCCGGCGGATGCGCCGGCCGCGTCGCAGCCGGCGGCGGTGCCCCCGGCCGACGAGCCCGCGGCGCAGGAGTCGGAGAAGCCGGCCGCCGCGGAGGTCCAGCCGACCGAGAAGGCACCCGCCGAGAAGATCGAAGCGGCGCCGGTGCCGGCGGGTCCCACCCCACCGGCCAAGACGGTGAAGTTCGTCGAGAAGTTCCTGTCCCGGCACGGCGGCGCGGCGGACGTCGTCCTCCAGCCTGTGGGCCGCTGCGGGGTCCGCGTCACCCTGGTCGGCGCCGACGGCGTGCTGGGGGACACGATGGTCGACAGCCTGTCGCAGGCCGAGGCGGTCCGCGACGGAATCTCCGGCCTCACCGGATCGGACTGGACGCGCGAGCTGGTCTCGCGTACCGATGTCCCCGCCGGACACTGGAAGCGCATGGCCGGATCGGGCTCCCTGGTCTGACCTCCCGCGCGACAACGGCGGCCCCGCCGA
>NZ_JAUMSR010000001.1:1694807-1705938 GCF_032905965.1 Dietzia sp. IN118
CCCCGCCGATCGGCGGGGCCGCCGTTGCTTCTTCGGTCGGCCTGGTGCGCGCCCCGAAGGGACCGGAGAGGACGCGCACCGGGCCGTCACCCGTACAGAGGCGACGCGTACCCCGCGACCCTACCGGGGTCGGCGACCCTGTCAGGCCGGCACGCGGTCCCGGATGACCCCCGCCGCCCACAGGGCGCCGGTGACGGCGGTGATCGCACCCGCCAGGGTCACGTGCGCCACGACCAGCAGCTCGGGCACCCCGAGCTGGTACTGGGTGATCCCGATGACCGCCTGCGCCGCGATGAGTCCGATGAGGATCGCGCTCCGCCGGATCGCGGGGCCCTCCGTCCGCAGCGCGACGAGCCCGGCCAGCAACCCGATGAGCAGGCAGACGTAACCCACCATGAGTTCGGCGTGGAAGTGGACGAGCCACTGGATGGGCATCTGGAGTCGATCTGCCGCGGTGATGCGCGCGTCGCCGGCATGGGGTCCGGCCCCTGTCACCATCGTCCCGGTGGTGAGGACGCCGGTGAGCAGGACGGCCGACAGCACGGTCAGCCACGTCATGGGCTTGGGCATGACCCGTCGGGGCGGCGCGGTGTCGGCCTCGCCGATGCGGACGAAGAGGACGGCGGCGAGCCAGGCGAGGATCATCGAGGGCAGCAGGTGCAGCGCGACGGTCCACCACGCGAGGCCGGCCAGGACGGTGATCCCGCCGATCACGGCCTGGGCGAGGATGCCCGCCGGCATGGCCCAGGCGAGTGCCTTGAGGCCGCGGCGGCGCCCGGCGCGGTACACCGCGAGGAGCAGCGCCACGGCGACCGCCGCGAGGACGAAGGTGAGCAGGCGGTTGCCGAACTCGACCGCCTGGTGCAGCGCCGGTGCGGCGCCGGGGACGGGCACGAAACTGGCCTCGTTGCACTGCGGCCAGGTCTCGCAACCCAGACCGGAGGCGGTCACGCGCACGGTGACGCCGGTGGTCATGATGCCGATCTGGGCGATGACGTTGGCGAGCGCGACACCCTTCTGGACCCGGATCGACGGAACGGGAAGGCGGGACAACGGTCCGGTCGATCGCCCGGGGTCGCTCGCGGCCGGGGTTCCGGAGGTCGGGGCGTGCGATGTCGAGGTCACGGCCCCGATTCTAGGCCGCGGCGCGCCGGGGTCTGCTATCAGGTGAACGAGAAGTGACGCACGGCAAATCCGCCACACACGGCCGTCCAGAGGACCAGGGACAGCGCGGCCAGGGCGGGGACGCCGCCGGCGAGCGCCGTGCCCAGCGCGGAGGTGAGCGCGTAGGAGGGGACTACGACGAGGAGGTCGGCCACCGCGGAGGGGAGGTCGACCACCCCGATCGCGAGTCCGGCGCCACCGATGAGGACGAACCAGATGAGGTTGGCCAGTGCGAGGACGATCTCCGCACGCAGGGTGCCCCCGAGTAGGAGCCCCATGGCGGAGAACGCCACCGATCCCAGGGCGATCACGAGCGCCCCCAGCGCCAGCCCCGGGAGTTCGGGCCGCCATCCCAGCAGCGCTGCGATGACGCCGAGGACGACCGCCTGGCCGGCCACCAGCACGAGCGTCGCGAGGATCTTGCCGAGGATGATGACCGCCGGCGGCAGGGGGGTGCCGCCGAGACGTTTGAGGGCGCCGTACCGGCGGTCGAAGCCCACGGCGATCGCCTGGCCGGTGAAGGCCGTCCCCATGACGGAGATGGTCAGTACCGCGGTGATCGCGTGATCGACCCGCGGATCCGGTACCGCACCGAAGTCGATCGCGGTGAGGCCGAAGAGGATGGCGACGGGGATGACCAGGGCCACGAGGAGCTGTTCACCGTTGCGCAGGAACAGCGCCAGTTCCATCCGGGTCTGGGCGGCGGTCATCCGGGCCGGGGACGCCGGCGCCGACGGGCGGGTGAAGGTGCCGGGGGCGAAGCGGTTGCCGCCGGTCTGGGTGTGGGTCATCGCAGTTCCCGTCCGGTCAGGTCGAGGAAGACCTCCTCGAGACTCCTGGTGCGGGTGGCCAGGGAGGTGAGTTGGACGCCGGCACGCTCGAGGGCTGCACACATGGCGGTCATGAGTTCGGGGGAGACCGGGCCGTGGACCTCGAGGACGCCGGCGGCGGTCCCCGCCGCGACCGTGTGCTCCCCACCGAAAACGCCGGCGAGCAGCGACGGGGACACCTCGCCGTCGACGACGAGGGTGACGCCCTCCGCGGTCCCGGCGCGTTCGAGTTCGGCGGGCGTCCCGGAGGCGACGCGTCGGCCGTGGTCGACGATCACGACCTCGTCGGCGAGCGAGGCCGCCTCGTCCATGAGGTGGGTGGTGAGCAGCACCGCGGCGCCGTCGCGACGCAGCGCGTGTACGAGGTCCCACACGGCCCGGCGTGACTGGGCGTCGAGGCCGGCGGTCGGCTCGTCGAGGAAGACCAGCTCCGGCCGGCCGATGACCGCGATCGCCAGGGACAGCCGCTGTTGTTGGCCGCCGGACAGGCGCCGGTACGGGGTCCGGACGTGCTCGGTGAGCCCGAGTTCGCCCAGCAACCAGTCCGGATCGAGGGGATCGGCGTAGTAGGACGCCACCAGCCGGAGCATCTCGCCCACCCTGGCGGCGGGGTAGGAGCCGCCGCCCTGGAGCATCATCCCGATGCGGCTGCGGACCCGCTGGCGATCGATGACCGGGTCCAGGCCCAGCACCCGCACGGTGCCCGCGTCGGGACGGGCGAATCCCTCGCAGATCTCGACCGTGGTGGTCTTGCCCGCCCCGTTGGGTCCCAGCAGGGCCATGACCTGCCCGCGCTCGAGTCGCAGGTCCAGGCCGGCGACGGCGGTGGTCGCCCCGAACCTCTTGACGAGCCCCTCGACGTGCAGCGCGGGCGTATCCGTCGGAGAGGTCACGGGATCCGAGTGTAGGCCGGTCCGGCTAGCGGAAGCGCAACAGCCCCGGCCACCGGAACAGTGCGACGAGCAGGACGGCGACCACCGCCACGGTCGCCGCCCAGGCCTGGACGGTCACGAACGGGGGCAGTCCCGCACCCGGCGGGAGGGTGAAGCAGGCCAGCACCGCGCTGACGGCGACCACCGGGAGGCGGAATTCCACCCGTGAGGCCCACGCGGCCAACGGGACCAGCGCCCACAGGACGTACCAGGGCTGCACGACGGGGAAACACAGGACGATCGCGGCCATGGACACCCCCAGCCCGCCGACCGGGTTGATCCGACCCGCCTGGACCGCGAACAGCATGCGGACGGTGAACGCGCCGGCCGCGACCAGGGCGGCGGTCTGCACCATGACGAGGATCTGTTCGGTGTGGTCCCCGAGCCCGAGATACTGTCCGATCCCGCCGACGATCACACCGAGCGCGGTGGGCGGGGAGAGCCAGCTGCGCAGCGAGGTGGCCGCCCCGAGTTTGGTGATCCAGCCGAGGCCGGACGAGGTGACAACCATCGCCGCCCCGGTGGTCACACCGCTCACCGCCACCATGACCGACGCCGCGCGCAGGGTGGCGGACCAGCTCGCACCCCACCGGCGCGCCAGGGCCATGCCGATGAACCCCAACGCCACCACGGTGGGGAGTTTGACCAGGGCCGATCCGGTGACCAGGACGGTGCCCAGGATGAACAGCGAGGTGGTGCGCCACCCGGATCCGGGGGCGTCCACCGCGCGCAGCGCCAGCACCAGTCCGACCGCCAGCAGGCCCATCATCAGCGCCTCGGAGTGGATGCCGGAGACGAGGTGGAACAGGACCAGGGGGTTGGCCACGGCCAGCCAGAGGGCGGCGACGTCGGACACGCCGCAGTACTCGGCGAGCCGTGGGACGGCCCAGCCCAGCATGAGGATCCCGATCACGGCCACGACCCGGTGCAGGATGGTCCCGGCCACCACGTCGTCGCCGGTGAGCCCGTGGATGACCTTCTGCACCCCCAGGAACAGCGGTCCGTACTGGTTGGGCGTATCGCGCCAGATGTCCGGGACGTTGATGGTGAGCGCGTGGGAGGTCCCCAGTGCAGGGACCGGTCCGAGTTCGTAGGGATCGTCGAGCTCGTTGCCGATCGCTCCCTGTGCCAGGTAGCTGTAGACGTCCCGGCTGAACATCGGCGGCGCCAGCGCGAGGGGGAGCGCCCATGACGCGATCACCCGGTCGAGCGTCGCGCGGTCGATCCGACCACTGATCCGGCCCCGCCGATCCCGCCCGAGCACGTACGGGGCGAGCAGCAGCCAACACAGGGTCACCGTGACCATCCCCGCCATGACGACCGTCATCGAGGACTGCTGCAGGCGCAGCCACAGGCCGAACAGTCGCTCGCCGGCGATCGGGTTCTGCAGGACGGGCAACGCGCCGGCCCCGAGCGCCCCGATCGCCATCGCCACGGCGGCGGTGGTGCCGATCAGACGGATGCGGCGCAGGCGGGCCATCTCCGCGGACAACGGGGACCCGGTGGACAGTTCCTGCGCGTGGAGGCGGGAGGTGACCGACCCGGCACCACGCCTGGGGTAATCGCGTGCCACAGTCCCGACCCTTCCTCCACCGCCGCTGTCGTCGCACACCTCACCCCGGCGGCGCGCCCGGGGGTGGGGGGAATATTTCCGAAACAGAAGTGTTGCGTAATATCAGGAGGTGCGTCCCGACCGGGCGCACCGAGCATAACCGGAAGGGAGTGGCGTATGAGCGTGCAGCACGTGTTCGAGAGCAGCACGCGGCCCGACACCCGCTCGTCGATCCGGGAACTCCTGTTGGAGCGCGGAGCACTCACCGCCGTCGAGATCGGACACGAGCTGGGGCTCACCGCCGCCGGTGTCCGGCGACACCTGGACCATCTGGTCGAGGCCGGCGAGGTGGAGGCCGTCCGTTCGCGGCCGGCGGGAACCCGCGGTCGCCCGGCCAAGGCGTTCCAGATGACCGTCTCCGGTCGCAGCACCGCCCGCCACGGGTACGACCACCTGGCGGTCGAGGCCCTGACCGCCCTGCGTCGAATCGGCGGCACGGCCGCGGTCACGGAGTTCGCCCGCGAGCGGGTGCGCTCGGTGATCGGTCACGTCCGTCCGGCCGAGGGCCCGCACGACGTCGAGCGCGCCGCCACGGACATCACCACCGCGCTGTCCGGTGCCGGCTACGCGTCCTCCGTAGAGGAGGCGGGCACCGGCCTGCAGATCTGCCAGCACCACTGCCCGGTGTGGAACGTCGCCTCCCGGTTCCCCGAACTGTGCGCTGCCGAGCAGGAGGTGGTGTCCGAGATAGTGGGCACCCACGTCCAGCGGCTCGCCACCATCGCGGGCGGAAACTGCGCCTGCACCACCAACATCCCGACCGGGACCGTGACCGTGAGTGACCTCGCGGCCACGATCCCTGCACCGGCCGACGCGTCCGCGTCGGCACCGACCGCCGAAAGGACAGTGCGATGACCATCACCCCCGATCAGGTGACGGCCGACGTCACGGAGCCGACCACCGATGAGGAACGAATCGCCTCCATCGGCCAGTACAACTACGGCTGGCACGACTCGGACGACGCCGGTGCCACCGCGCAGCGCGGCCTGTCCGAGGCGGTCGTGCGTGACATCTCCGCCAAGAAGAGCGAATCCGACTGGATGCTCTCCAAGCGGCTCAAGGCCCTGAAGATCTTCGACAAGAAGCCGATGCCCACCTGGGGTTCGGATCTGTCCGGTATCGACTTCGACAACATCAAGTACTTCGTCCGTTCCACGGAGAAGCAGGCCACCAGCTGGGAGGACCTGCCCGAGGACATCAAGAACACCTACGACAAGCTCGGCATCCCCGAGGCGGAGAAGCAGCGGCTCGTGGCCGGCGTCGCCGCGCAGTACGAGTCCGAGGTGGTCTACCACCAGATCCGTGAGGACCTGGAGAGCCAGGGTGTCATCTTCATGGACACCGACACGGCGCTCAAGGAGCATCCCGAGTACTTCGAGGAGTACTTCGGCTCGGTCATCCCCTCCGGTGACAACAAGTTCTCCGCCCTCAACACGGCCGTCTGGTCCGGTGGCTCGTTCATCTACGTCCCGCCGGGCGTGCAGGTGGACATCCCGCTGCAGGCGTACTTCCGGATCAACACCGAGAACATGGGCCAGTTCGAGCGGACGCTGATCATCGTCGACGAGGGCGCCTACGTCCACTACGTCGAGGGCTGCACCGCGCCGATCTACAAGTCGGACTCCCTGCACTCCGCGGTCGTCGAGATCGTCGTCAAGAAGGGCGGCCGGTGCCGCTACACGACCATCCAGAACTGGTCGAACAACGTCTACAATCTCGTCACCAAGCGTGCCCGTGCCGAAGAGGGCGCCACCATGGAGTGGATCGACGGCAACATCGGCTCCAAGGTGACGATGAAGTACCCGGCGGTCTGGCTGACCGGTGAGCACGCCAAGGGCGAGGTCCTCTCCGTGGCGTTCGCCGGTGAGGGCCAGCACCAGGACACCGGTTCCAAGATGCTGCACCTGGCGCCCAACACGTCCTCGAACATCGTCTCCAAGTCGGTGGCTCGGGGCGGCGGGCGGTCCGCGTACCGCGGTCTGGTCCAGATCAACGCCGGCGCGAAGGGCTCGAAGTCCAACGTCGAGTGCGACGCGTTGCTGGTCGACAACATCAGCCGGTCCGACACCTACCCCTACATCGACATCCGGGAGGATGACGTCACGCTGGGGCACGAGGCCACGGTCTCCAAGGTGAGCCAGGACCAGCTGTTCTACCTCATGAGCCGCGGCCTGGCCGAGGACGAGGCGATGGCCATGATCGTGCGTGGTTTCGTCGAGCCGATCGCCAAGGAACTCCCGATGGAGTACGCGCTCGAGCTCAACCGCCTGATCGAACTGCAGATGGAAGGATCGGTGGGCTGACCACCATGACCGACACCACCGCACCCGAGACCGGGTCCACCCCGGCACCCCTGACGGACCGCTACGGCGTCCCCGTCGACGCCACCAAGGGCGACCAGTTCTCGTCGTTCGACGTGGGCGCCTTCGAGGTACCCAGCCACAAGGACGAAATCTGGCGGTTCACCCCGCTGCGTCGTCTGCGCGGTATCCACGACGGCTCCAACATCACCGCGACCGGTCGCCTGCTGGCGTCCGTCGCCGAGCACGACGGTCTGACCGTCGAGACGGTCGCCATGGACGACAAGCGCGTCGGCGAGGCCGGGGCACCCCGCGACCGCGTCGCCGCACAGGCGTTCAGCTCCGCCTCCGAGGCCACCGTCATCACGGTCGCCAAGGAGACCGTGATCGACGAGCCCGTCTACGTGACCGTCGACGGCCCGGGCGAGGGCGAACTGGCCTACGGCCACACCCAGGTCCGCCTCGAGGCGTTCGCCAACGCCACGTTCGTCGTGGACCAGCGTGGCGGCGGAACGATCGCCGAGAACGTCGAGTTCATCGTCGGCGACTCCGCCCACCTCGAGATCGTGCTCATCCAGGACTGGGACGACGACGCCCTGCACCTCGCGGGTCACCACCTGCAGGTCGGCCGCGACGCGACACTGACCTACACGACGGTGACGTTCGGTGGCGAGCTCGTGCGCGTCTCCCCGTTCGCACGGTTCACCGCCCCCGGCGGCACGGTCACCCTCAACGGCCTGTACTACGCCGACGACGGGCAGCACCTCGAGCACCGTCTTCTCGTGGACCACTCGGAGCCCAACTGCACCTCGCGGATCCTCTACAAGGGTGCGCTGCAGGGCGACGCCAAGTCGAGCCTGCCGGACGCACACACCGTGTGGATCGGTGACGTGCTGATCCGCGCCCGGGCCGTGGGCACCGACACGTATGAGATGAACCGCAACCTTGTACTCACCGACGGTGCCCGCGCCGACTCGGTCCCGAACCTGGAGATCGAGACCGGCGAGATCGCCGGTGCGGGCCACGCCAGCGCCGTGGGACGGTTCGACGAGGAGCAGTTGTTCTACCTCATGTCCCGGGGCATTCCCGAGGACGTCGCACGGCGACTCGTGATCCGCGGGTTCTTCGGCGAGGTGATCAACCGCATCGGCGTTCCGGAGGTGCGCGAGCGGATCACCGAGGCCGTCGAGTTGGAGCTGGAGTCCTCCGGCATCTGACGAGCCCCGCCAGTACATCCCCCACGACTTCTCACACAGATTGCGAGCACTACCCATGACCACTCTCGAGATCAAGGGCCTCACGGCCCGCGTCGCCGCGACCGAGGACTCTCCCGAGACCGTCGAGATCCTCAAGGGAGTCGACCTGACCATCGAGTCGGGCCAGACCCACGCCATCATGGGGCCGAACGGCTCCGGCAAGTCCACCCTCGCCTACGTCATCGCCGGCCACCCCAAGTACGAGGTCACCGGCGGCACCGTGACGCTCGACGGCGAGGACGTCCTGTCGATGGAGGTCGACGAGCGGGCCCGCGCCGGCCTGTTCCTGGCCATGCAGTACCCGACCGAGATCCCCGGGGTCTCCACCGCGAACTTCCTGCGCTCCGCGGCCACCGCCGTCCGCGGTGAGGCCCCCAAGCTCCGCCACTGGGTGAAGGAGGTCAAGGAGGCCATGTCCGACCTCGACTTCGACCCGGCGTTCTCCGAGCGCAGCGTCAACGAGGGATTCTCCGGCGGCGAGAAGAAGCGTCACGAGATCCTGCAGCTGGACCTGCTCAAGCCGAAGATCGCCGTGCTCGACGAGACCGACTCCGGCCTCGACGTGGACGCGCTTCGCGTGGTCTCCGAGGGTGTCAACCGCTACAAGGCGGAGGAGAACGGCGGCATCCTGCTCATCACGCACTACACCCGCATCCTGAAGTACATCACCCCCGACAAGGTCCACGTGTTCGTCGACGGCCGCGTCGCCGCCTCCGGTGGCGCAGAACTGGCCGACGAGCTCGAGGCGAACGGGTACGAGAAGTACCTGACGCCGGCGAACGCCTGACCGGACAGCTGGGAGAACATGACCTCGACCCTCGATCTCACCGCCGTGCGCTCGGATTTCCCGATCCTGCAGCGCACGGTCCGTGACGGAAAGCCCCTGGTCTACCTCGACTCCGGGGCGACCTCGCAGCGCCCGATGCAGGTGTTGGACGCGGAGCGGGACTTCCTGCTGCACTCCAACGCGGCGGTCCACCGCGGTGCGCACCAACTCGCCGAGGAGGCGACGGACGCCTACGAGGGCGCCCGTGCCGACATCGCGCGGTTCGTGGGTGCCGACGTCGACGAGCTGGTCTTCACCAAGAACGCCACCGAGGCGCTCAACCTCGTGGCCTTCGCCCTTGGTGACCAGCGCTTCGGCGAGTACGCGGTGGGCCCCGGGGACGAGGTCGTCATCAGCGAGCTCGAGCACCACGCGAACCTCGTGCCGTGGCAGGAGCTATGCCGACGCACCGGCGCCACACTGCGTTGGTACGGCATGACCGACGACGGTCGGATCGACCTCGACTCGCTCGAGCTCACCGACGCCGTCAAGGTCGTCGCACTGACCCACCAGTCCAACGTCACCGGCGCGGTGACGGACGTCGCCCGCGTGGTGGAGTCCGCCCGGGCCGTCGGCGCGCTCGTCGTGCTGGACGCCTGCCAGTCGGTGCCGCACATGGCGGTGGACTTCCACGCCCTCGGCGTCGACTTCGCGGCGTTCTCCGGCCATAAGATGCTCGGGCCCACCGGCATCGGCGTCCTCTACGGCCGGCGCGAGTTGCTGCAGGCCATGCCCCCGGTCCTCACCGGCGGGTCGATGATCTCCACCGTCACCATGGAGGAGACGACCTACGCCGACCCGCCCCAGCGATTCGAGGCCGGGGTGCCCATGGTGTCCCAGGCGGTCGGGCTCGCCGCGGCGGTGCGCTACCTCGAGCAGGTCGGGATGGAGACCATCGCCCGCCACGAGGAGTCCCTCACCGTGGCCGCGCTCGACGCCCTCGGCCAGATCCCGGGGATCCGGATCGTCGGCCCGACGGACATGGTCTCGCGCGGCGGCGCCGTCTCCTTCGTCGTGGACGGCATCCACGCCCACGACGTGAGCCAGGTGCTCGACGACGACGGTGTGGCCGTCAGAGTGGGGCACCACTGCGCGTGGCCGCTGCACCGGCGTCTCGGCGTGCAGTCCACCGTGCGGGCCTCGTTCGCGCTGTACAACACCCTCGACGAGGTCGAGGCTCTCGCGAGGTCCCTGCGCCGAGCCCAGCAGTTCTTCGGAGTGGAAGGGGCACTCACGTGAAACTCGAGCAGATGTACCAGGAGGTCATCCTCGACCACTACCGCCGTCCGCAGCACAGCGGACTGCGGGAGCCCTTCGGCGCCGAGGTGCACCACGTCAATCCCACCTGTGGCGACGAGCTGACACTGCGGTTGCGGTTGTCCGACGATCTCGCCACCGTGGAGGACGTGTCCTACGACGCGCAGGGATGTTCCATCAGCCAGGCCTCGACCTCGATGATGGCCGAGTTGCTGGTCGGCCGTCCCGTGGCGGAGTCGCTGGAGGTGGTCGACGCCTTCCAGGCGATGATCTCCTCCCGCGGACAGGACGAGGGCGACGAGGAGATCCTCGACGATGCCGTGGCGCTGGCCGGGGTGTCGAGGTACCCCGCGCGCGTCAAGTGCGCACTGCTGGGCTGGATGGCGTTCAAGGACGCCCTCGGCCGACAGACCGAACACCATCAGGAGTGAGTGACATGACCGAGCAGATGACCCCTGCCAACGATCCGTCGGTCGACGAGTCCGCGTCGACCGAGGAGAACGCCACCCCGGCCGGAACCGTCTACAACGGCGAGTTCCGCCCCGACCCCAACCGGCCGGAGCAGTCCGAGGAGGACCTGGCCCTCGTCGCGGACCTCGAGGAGGCCATGCGCGACGTGGTCGACCCCGAGCTCGGGATCAACGTGGTCGACCTCGGGCTGGTCTACGACATCTGGGTTCGCCCGGGTGAGACCGAGGGCTCGACGATCGCCCGCGTCGACATGACGTTGACCTCCGCGGCCTGCCCCCTGACGGACGTCATCGAGGATCAGGCCCGCAGCGCGACGATCGGCGCCGATCTCGTCAACGACCTCGAGCTCAACTGGGTCTGGATGCCGCCGTGGGGACCGCAGATGATCACCGACGACGGCCGCGAGCAGCTCCGCGCCATCGGCTTCACGGTGTAGCCGCGCCCCGGTCACGCGACAGAGCGCCCGCCCCCTCGAGAGGGGGC
>NZ_JAUMSR010000001.1:1705964-1889195 GCF_032905965.1 Dietzia sp. IN118
GCCCCCTCGAGAGGGGGCGGGCGCTCTTCGTGTCCGGGTCGTTCTTCCGGCTGGGGGCCAGACGACCTGATTGGCTGTTCCGTTCACCGGCCGTTTACGCTGAATACATGTCTCGCCCCGCTGACCGACCGTCAGACCGTCCGGTCGGCGGACCCTCCGGTGGCCCGATCGACACCCCGTCGGATGAGGACCGCGGCGCGGCGGACGCCGCGGCCGGTTCTCAGGACCGGGCCCGGGCCCGGACGATGAGTCTCACCAAGGCGACCGCGTGGGTGGTGCTGCCCCCGTCGATCCTGCTCGCGCCGCTGTCCGGCTTCCTGCTCCTCATGGTCCACCGCACGGGCAGCGACCAGCCCTGGCACACCTGGAACCTCCTGTGGACGGCCTTCGACATCGGCGCCGAGGGCAACATCGCGGTGTGGTTCGCCTCGACGATCTGGCTCCTCGTCGGTATCTTCGCCGCCCTCGCCGCTCTCACCGCCGACAGGTTCCGGAAGTCGTGGTGGCTCTTCGCCGCGGTCGGCGTCACCGCCTCGGTGGACGAGGCCTCCGCCCTGCACGAGCGATTGTTCGTGGTGGGGGACAGGATGGCCCCGTACCTGCCGTTCGACACCTTCTACAACTGGGTGATCCCCGGCGCGATCATCGCGCTGGTCGTCGGAGCGCTGCTGATCCGCCTCGTGTTGGCGCTGAAGCGTCGGGGGGTTCTCGCACTGATCCTCTCGGCCGTGGTCTTCCTGACCGGCGCGATCGTCATCGAGAGCCTGACCGGTCTCGTCCATCGCGCGGACGCCGGCATGTCGACGCCCTATCTCGTCCTGATGTACATCGAGGAGACCTTCGAACTCGTGGCCGTGGCCGTCGCGGCCGTGGCGCTGTCGACCATGTTCCACCTCTCGCGGCGTCCGGGCGGCCTGTCACTCACCTTCGACGGGTACCGTCCGCGTTCCGGCTGAGGTGATCGGTACACCCCCGCCCGACGTACGAGCCGACGGGCGCAGCACCGCCGCGGCCATCCCGGCCTTGCCACGGACGGGCATGGAGATCCACATGCCCCACATGGCGGCGGCCACCTGGTAGGAGGGGCTGGCGGCGTCGAGGAACCAGCGCTGACGGCGACCGTCGAGTCGACCGAAGGCGTTGAACAGCGCCCGCAGGGTGCGCTCATCAGCCCGCAGGAGGACGCGCAGTCCGACACCGTGGAGGGCCGTGCTCAGCGGCGACCGCGGTGTCGGCAACGGGTATCCCGCCTCGATCGCGTGCACCGCCGCCGGCACCGCCGCCAACATCGCCGCCACCGAGTACCCCGTCGCCGCGTGCCCGTGGCCACCGGCGGTGCCGAACGCCTCGACCCGCGGGTCCTCCGTTAGCTCGGCGCGGGGCAGGAGCGGGATCCGTACGCGCTCGACGGACAGCGGCGACGCGATCGCCGCGGGGGACACCCCCCGGCCCGCCAGTCTCGAGCGGAGCCGGCTCGCCAGGACGGCGGGATCCGGAGCGGGCAGGCCCGCCAGACACGTCTCCTCCAGCAGTACCCGGTCCGGTCCCACGGGGATCGCGTACAGGAAGCTGGGCCCGACCTCGTCGTCGTCGCTGTCGTCGTCGTTCCGGCCGCGGACATAGTCGGTCCGCCAGTCCATGAACAGGGCGTTCTCCCCGCACAGCGCCGGCGCCGCATCGGCCGCGTCCACGACGATCCCGTAGGCCGTCTGGAGGGGGCCCCGGTTGAGCCGGCCGCCGGCGCCGCGGCAGTCCACCACGCGGTGCGCGCGAGCGGTCAGGGCCTGGACCCCTGTGTCGTCGACCTCCGCGAGTTCGACGGTGACGCCGGGGCCGAGCGGAAGCGCGCGGCGCAGGGCCTCGTTGTCCAGCACGGCGTACTCACGGCGCAGCACGGCTCTGTCGGGCGCGTACAGGGCGGCGGCCGGCACGGTGTGGGCGAGCACGTCCACCCCGCACGCCTCGGGCCGGAGCCACGGGGGGATCTGGTCGGCCCACACCGAGAGGGTCTGGCGCCACGGCGCATCCGGGCGCGGGTCCAGCGCCAACACGGTGAGACCGGCTGCGGCACAGCGGGAGGCGAGCGCGCGGCCGGCGGGACCGAGCCCGACGACAGCGACGTCGTACAGACCGCCACCCGTAGCATTCATCAGGATCGACACTACCGCCCGCACGAGAGGGGACCCATGTCCGACGCGTTCTACCAGCAGGTCGACGAGGCCCGCTTCGAGTCCACGGCACTCACCGCCGGGCCGTGGTCCGCCGAGGCCCAGCACGCCGGCCCGCCGAGCGCGCTGCTGGTGCGGGCCATGGAACGGGCCGGCTCCGGCTCCGACTCCGCCCCGGACATGAGACTGGCGAGGGTGTCCGTCGACGTCCTGGGCCCCGTGCCGGTGGCGCCCCTGGACATCGAGGTGCGCACGATCCGACCCGGGCGCAGCGTGGAGCTGCTCGAGGCGACCGCGTCCGTGGGCGGCCGGTCGACGTTGGTCGCGCGCGGCTGGCTGATGCGGCGCACGTCCGCGGACTATCCCGTGGTGGGCGATCACGCGGCGCCGCCGGTGCCCGAGAAGCGCGAGCGCGATCCCATGATGAGTTTCGCCCACGCCGGCGGGTACCTCTCGGTGGTCGACTTCTCCTACGAATCCGGCGGCGGGGACGAACTGGGTCCGGCCCGGGCGTGGGGGCGGGCGCGGGTCGACCTGGTCGCCGGGGAGCGGATGACCGGGTGGCAGCACACCGTGGTGGTGGCCGACTCCGCGAGCGGCGTCTCCCTGGCCACCGACCCGGTCGACCACCCGACGATCAACTGCGACCTGGTGGTCTCCCTGCACCGCGAGCCCGAGCCCGGCTGGGTGCGCCTGGATTCGGAGACGATCGGCGGGCCCGGCCACGGGGCACTCACCGACACGCTGCTCTCGGACGACCACGGTCCGATCGGCCGCAGCGTGCAGAACCTGTACGGGCGCAGCGCGGGTTGAAGGCAGGCCGGGCGGGGTGGCCAGGCTCTTGCAGTCGCCCCTCACGATGGCGTCTGGCCTGCCCCGATGCGCAGGCGAGACGCCATCGTGAGGGGCGAGGAGGGCTGTCGTGGACATCTGCAGAAGCGAGACGCCAGGGCCAGGAGCGGCTGCACACAGCGGACGGGCCGCGGCCAGCAGGACGCGACGCCGCCAAGGCGCCGACCTCATCCGACGTACGCCAGTCAGGCCGCCCACAGGTCGCAGCGACCGACGCGCGGCAAGAGAATCCGCCGGATGGCGAACTCGGCGCACGCTCTCTGGTCGCGGAGACCCACGTCACCGGACTCGTCGGCGCACTCGCGCCGCAGGTAGAGTGGCAGGTCGGCCCGGACTCGTCAGCGGGCGGGCCGCCGACTCTTCCCCGAACGCTACAGCGAGGTACCCGCGCACGTGATCACCATCGACGACCTTGAGGTGCGCGCCGGCGTGCGCACCCTGCTCCACATGGACGGGTCCTCGCTGCGGGTCCAGCCCGGCGACCGGATCGGCCTGGTGGGACGGAACGGCGCGGGTAAGACGACGACGATGAGGATCCTCGCCGGCGAAGGTGAACCCTACGCCGGGAAGGTCGTTCGGACCGGTGACCTGGGATATCTGCCGCAGGACCCGCGTGAGGGCAACATGAACCAGCTCGCGCGCAGCCGGGTCCTCTCCGCCCGCGGGCTGGACGTGATCATGGCCGACATGACCGCTGCCCAGGAGCAGATGGTCTCCGCCCCGGACGACAAGGCCATGGACAAGGCCGTGCGTAAGTACGGGCGCCTCGAGGACGAGTTCTCCGCCCGCGGCGGTTACGAGGCCGAGAGCGAGGCCGCCCGCATCTGCAACAGCCTGGGGCTGGAGGACCGGATCCTCACCCAGAATCTGGGCACCCTGTCCGGCGGTCAGCGCCGCCGCGTGGAGCTGGCGCGGATCCTGTTCGCCGCCTCCGACGGTGCCGGCAAGTCGCAGACCATGCTGCTGCTCGACGAGCCCACCAACCACCTCGACGCCGACTCCATCACCTGGCTGCGCCAGTTCCTCGAGAAGCACGAGGGCGGGCTGATCATCATCTCCCACGATGTCGAGCTGCTCGAGGCCGTGGTGAACAAGGTGTGGTTCCTCGACGCCGTGCGCGGGGAGATCGACGCCTACAACATGGGGTGGAAGAAGTACCTCGACGCCCGCGCCACGGACGAGGCCCGGCGCCGACGTGAGAAGGCGAATGCGGAGAAGAAGGCCTCGCAGCTCAAGATGCAGGCCGCCAAGCTGGGCGCCAAGGCCACCAAGGCGGCCGCCGCCAAGCAGATGATCCGGCGTGCCGACGCCATGATCGACAATCTCGACGAGGTCCGCGTGGCCGACAAAGCAGCACGGATCAAGTTCCCCACTCCCGCGGCCTGTGGCAAGACTCCGCTGTTCGCCAAGGGCCTGACCAAGATGTACGGCTCGCTCGAGGTGTTCGCCGGGGTGGACCTGGCGATCGACAAGGGCAGCCGCGTGGTGGTGCTGGGCTACAACGGTGCCGGCAAGACGACGCTGCTCAAGCTGCTCGCCGGTGTGGAACGCACCGATGGCGAGGGCGGCGTCGTCTCCGGGCACGGGCTCAAGATCGGCTACTTCGCCCAGGAGCACGACACCCTGGACATGGACGCCAGCGTGTGGGAGAACATCCGCCACGCCGCGCCGGACGCGGGGGAGCAGGAGCTGCGCAGCCTGCTGGGGGCGTTCATGTTCACCGGCCCCCAACTCGAGCAGCCGACAGGCACGCTCTCCGGTGGTGAGCGCACGCGTCTGGCGCTGGCCGGGCTGGTGTCCTCGGCAGCCAACGTCCTCCTGCTCGACGAGCCCACGAACAACCTGGACCCGATCTCGCGCGAGCAGGTCCTCGACGCTCTACGGACGTATGAGGGTGCGGTCGTGCTGGTCACGCACGACCCCGGCGCCGTCGAAGCGTTGGAGCCGGAGCGGGTCATCATCCTGCCGGACGGCACGGAGGACCTATGGAGCCAGGAGTACATGGAGATCGTCGAACTCGCGTAACCCAGCGCAGCGAGGGCACGCGGACGTTCGCGCATGTGACCGTCGAACTCGCGTAACCTCACGGGACCTCTCCGGCAGGTCTACGGTGGAAGGTGTCGTCGGTGCACGACAGTCCGGGGCACCGTCGGCATCTCGCCGGAGGAGGACAGCTCATGGACACCAGGCCAGTAGTCGTCGGAGTCGACGGCGGACCGGATTCGCTACGGGCCCTGAAGTGGGCGGCCGAGTACGCGACCGCGCTCGACGCGCCGCTGATCGCCCTGACCGCGTATCAGTTGCCGCCTATCTACGGTCCCTATGCCATGGCCGGTTGGGAAGACTCTTCCGAGCTGGAGGGCAGCGCGCGCGAGATGCTCGCGGACGCGGTGCGCAACGCCCTGGGGGACGACGCCTCGTACAAGCCGGCCGTCCTGCAGGGCCACGCGGCCGAAGCGTTGATCGCGGCATCCGGAGACGCCCGGCTCGTGGTGATCGGTAGCCGCGGACGAGGCGGGTTCGCCGGGATGCTGCTCGGCTCGGTCAGTCAGCACGTCGTGGCGCACGCGCACTGCCCCGTGGTCGTCCTGCCGCATTCGAGCCACGAGACCAACTAGCGGCGCCGCCCGTCGGGGTGCGTCACACGCAGCATCCAGGCCGACCGAGTCGGGCGTCACACAGGAGACCCTTACCTGCGGTGATTCCGCCTTGACCTGAGACAATACGCCTTATGGACACTGTCATCCAGATCATCCTCATCCTGCACTTCATCGGTCTCGCCGGGATCATCGGTGGCTGGCTCGCCACCATCAAGGCGCCTTACATGGCGAAGGGCATCCTGCACGGCGCGATCCTCCAGGTGGTGACCGGACTGCTGCTCGTGGGCCTGCGCGAGATGCAGGACGCTGACCTCAACCACATGAAGATCGGTATCAAACTGCTGGTGGCGATCGTCATCCTCGTCGTCGCGATCATCGGCGTCCGCAAGGAGGCCAAGGCCCAGGGCAGCACCGCGACCCTGACCCACGTCGCCGGTGTCCTGGGCATCGTCAACGTCGCGGTCGCGGTCCTCGTCTGAGGCATCGCCCCGTATGCGGACCGCGCCCCCCGATCTCGAGTCGGGGGGCGGTTCGCGTTCAGCCCTCCATCACCGCCGCGAGGTAGGCGCGGACCAGGCGGGCACCCACGCCGGCGGGCAGCCGCTCGATCGCCGCGAGGAGCGGCGCCATCCCCGCATCGCCGCCACCCTCGGCCCCGGCCTCGTCGTCGGCGAGGACGCCACCCACGAGCGCATGGACCTCGTCCTCCGACAGGGCGAGCAGGTCGGCGGGGGAGAGGGCCCCTGTCTCGAGCGCGTCGAGCACGTCGGCGAACCCCGTTGGAGGAACTGGATCAGGCTGCCCGCGGACCTCGTCTGCGGCCTCAAACGCCACGCGGAGGATCTCCTCGACGAGCCGTTCGGTCACCGGGGTGATGGTGAGGTGGGACGACGACGACAAGGTCCCTCGCTTCTGGCGGTAGGCGGGCTGCGCCTGGACGGCGATGCCCCTCCGGGCGCAGGCATCCGCCCAGAGGTGCGGGTGAACGCGCCGGCCGTCTCCGGCGGACTCGTCGGCGACGACCGCCAGCAGTGGGCCGGGATCGCGGTCGAGGACTCGTAGCCCCTCGATGCCGGACAACCCGTCGACCAACCGATCGGTCGCCCGGGCGGTCCGGGCGACCAGTTCACGCTGCCCGCCGTCGCCGAGCGCCTCGAGCACCGTCCACGCCGCCGCGGCGGGTTCGAGCGGTTTGGATCCGGCGAGCGTCGGGTTGACCACCGGGTAACCGGGCCAGTCGACGGTGGCGAACCATGCCGCCCGGTGGCGTTCGCGGCCCCGGCTGAGCAGCACCGACGTGCCCTTGGGTGCGAAACCGTACTTGTGTACGTCCGCCGAGATGCTGGTGACCCGCGCGACACGGAGGTCCCAGAGCGGCATCGGGTTCGGCTCGGTGGCGTCCGGACCGGCGGGGTCCGGACCGGGCCAGAACGGCAGCACTAGGCCGCCGAGACAGGCGTCGACGTGCAACCCGATGCGCGGATCGTGCACGGCCTCGAGCCCGGCGGCGACCTCGGCCACGGGGTCGATCACGCCGTTCGGGTAGGCGGGCGCCGAACACACCACCAGCACCGTGTCCCCATCGACCGCCGCGAGGAGCTCGGCGGCGGTCACCCGCCCCGTCCCGGGATCGACCTCGACGCCGACGAACCTCAGGCCCAGCAGGTGCGCGGCCTTGCGGAACGCCGCGTGCACCGTCACCGGCGCGACGATCGTTCCACCGTCGCCCGGCTGTCGACCGGAGACCTCGCGGGCGGCGAGGCAGGCGAGCATGCAGCTCTCGGTGCCACCGGACGTGACGTTCCCGTAGATGTCGCCACCGAGCCCGTCGCCGCCCTCGCCACCCGCGCCCGCGGACCGTCCACGGAGAATGTCGCGCACACGGTCGACTATGCCGCCGTGGATCCGGGCGACCGAGGAGTACACCGTGGGGTCGAGGCCGTTGACACCATGGGCGAGACGAGCCGCGCGGGTCGCCAGTTCGTCGAGTTCGGCGAGCCCGGAATCGTAGACGTACGACAGGACCCGGCCCCCGGTGGTCGGCGGGTCCTGCGCCCGCATCGCGGCGAGGCGGGCCAGCGCGTGTTCCCCGCGATCGGTGATCTCCAGGGCGAGGGGATCGGGGGTCATGTTCGCTCCGTCCATCGGGGATAGGACCGGCCGAGAGTCCGGATCAGCAGCAGGCTAGCGCCGGCGAGGAGCGCGGGGACCAGGGAGAACGCGAGGACGATGGCCCACTGCGCCGTCCCGGGCTGATCGGACACCCCGCCGGAGCGGAAACCACCGAATGCCAACAGGGCGAGCACGACGACCGGGCCCAGGGCCATCGCGCCGGTCTCCGCCGCCGTCCACAGGCCGCTCATCGCCCCACTTCGTCGTCGTCCCCCCAACGAGCGATCCAGGTCGGTGCAGTCGGGCAGCATCGACATCGGTAGAGCCTGCATGCCCGCGTACGCGACACCAGCCAGCGCCACCGGGAGGTGCACCCACGCGCCGGGGGAGAAGCCGGCCGGGATGAGCAGCAGGGTCGCCGCCGTGAACAGCGCCGTGGCCGCGGCCAGCGCCGGCACCTTCCCGCGGGCGTGCGCGAGACGGGTCCACAGCGGCATCACGAGTAGCGCAGGGCCCACCAGTGCGAGGAAGAGCCCGGTCAGAGCGGTCTCGTCACCCAGCACGTAGGTCGCCACGTACTGGCCGCCCGCGAGCATCACGGCCGTCGCGACAGCCTGCAGACAGAACACCGCGACGAGCAGCCGGAACGGCCGCGTGACCCGCAGCGCGTCGAGTCCGTCGCGATACTCGTGCGCGAGCCCACCGGCCGGCGCGTCGGCCCGCGTGATCGTGCTGCGGCCCGCCACGAACGTCGACCACAGCATGCCCATGAGCATCAGCGCGGCGACCCCGACGGCCATCACCACGTATCCGGTGGGCCCGCCGCCGGCGGCGTCGCGCAGCGCCGGGCCCCCGCCCCCGGTGAGCAGGATCGCCCCGGCGAGAACGGCCACCCGCCACGCCAGCAGCGTCACTCGGGCGGCGGCGTCATCGGTGAGCTCGGCCGGCAGTGCCAGATACGGCACCTGGGAAGCACGAATACGCGATCGAGGCCAGGAGGAAGAAGCCCATCACCCACACCCCGGCCGCGCCCGTGCTCCAGCCGGGCGGCGCCGAGAAGGTCGCCACAAACAGCAGCGGCAGGGCCAGCGCCCCGAACAGCATCAGGCCCGTGCGATAGCCGCTGCGGTGGGACGCCCTGTCCGAGATCGCGCCGATGAGCGGGTAGGCCAGGACGTCGATGACCTTGGGCACCAGCACGAGCACCGTCGCGACGGCCGCCGCCACCCCGATCGAGTCCGTGAGGTAGTACGCCAGCACCAAACCGGGCAGGGTGCCGAACGCACCCGTGCCGAGGCTGCCCGCCGCGTACGAGGCGAGGACCGGAGCCGTGGTGGACCGGTCGGTCACTGTCCGGCCCGGCGCGCCGCGGGGAGCCCCGCCCGCGCCGGGCTCCCCGCCCGTGTCCGCGGTGGTGGTCATGGACCGACTCTAGGGCGCTTGCGGCCCGTCGCGCCGTCGAAAAGAGCGTTCCGCACACCTACCTCTCGGCAAACGTGTGCGGAACTGTCTTGTCGACGGGGTTGGGCGACGGGGTCGGGAGCCGGGGTCTGGCTGTGGGGTCAGGCGGTGGGGTCAGCCGCGCCAGTCGAAGGTGTCCGGGTCCAGGCCCGAACGGGTGCCGTTGTGCAGCGCGGTGATGGAAGCCATCTGCTCGTCCGACAGCTCGAAGTCGAACACCTCGAGGTTCTCGCGCATGCGGGCCGGGCTCGAGGACTTGGGGAAGACGATGTCGCCCCGCTGCAGCACCCACCGGAGCACGACCTGGGACACCGTGCGCCCGACCTGCTCGGCGAGCGCCTGCAACTGGGGGTCACCGAAGACCGCGCCCTGGGCCAGCGGGCTCCATGCCTCCACAGCGATGCCCCGTTCGACGCACGCCGCGCGCAGGTCGTCGTTGACGAAGTACGGGTTGGACTCGATCTGGTCGACCGTCGGGGTGCTCAGGCCGGCCTCCGCCAGTCGCGCGAGGTTCGCCGCGGTGAAGTTGGAGACGCCGATCGAGTCGACGGCCAGGTCGGAGCGGATCTCCTCCATCGTCTCCCACACGGTGGCGACGTCGTTGTGCATCGCCAGTGGCCAGTGCACGAGGTAGAGGTCGATGCGCCCGCCCAGGGCCTCGAGCGAGCGCTCGGTGGCCTCACGGGCGGCGGTGCGCTCGTGGAAGGTGTTGTTGAGTTTGGTGGTGATCCAGAACTCGTCGCGCGGGATGCCGGACGCCGCGACGGCCCGGCCCACGCCCTCCTCGTTGCCGTACATCTGAGCGGTGTCGAGGTGGCGGTAACCGGCTTCGATCGCGTCGGTGACGACCTTCTCGGTGTCGGCGGGCGGGACCTGGAAGGTGCCGAACCCGACCTGGGGGATCGAGCGGCCGTCGTTCAGGGTGAGCTGGGGGATCTGCGTGTCAGGTGTGGACATGCGACCAACGTACGCGCCGTTCCCGTGGCCCCGCCGAGAAGAGGATCTCGTGCACGCTCACTCGACCGATACGCGCGTTTTCCTCTTCTCGGCGGGAACCTGCGGAGGCGGCGGAGGCGGCGGAGGCGGCGGAGGCGGCAGGCCCGGCGGGAGACCGGCTCCGGGTCACCCCTGCCCGGTCCGCAGGGACGCCTCGACGAGGTCGAGCATCTCGCTGACATGCTCGGTGCCGCGACCCGTCGCCAGGTGAGTGATGAGGCCATCGAGCACGATGTCGAGGTACACACGCAGCACGTCCGCGGGGATGTCGGTGCGCATCCGTCCGGACGCCTTCTGTTCGCGGAGGCGGGCCACGACCGCCGCGTCGACCTCCGCCTGTCGGTCCGTCCACCGTTCCCGGAACTCCGGGTCGGTGCGGATCCGCCGGGCGATCTCCAGACGCGTCCCGAGCCAGGAGAACTCCTGGGGGTCGGCGAGGATCTCCCGCATCACCTGGACCAGACCCTGCGCGGCCACGGTGGCGGCCATCGCCGCCGCGTCGTCGTGCGCGAGTGCGAGGAAGAGCGCGTCCTTGTCGTCGAAGTGGTGGAAGATGGCACCGCGGCTCAGTCCGGTGGCCTCTTCCAGACGACGCACCGTGGCGCCCTCGAACCCGTACTCGGCGAAGCACTCACGTGCGCCTGACAGGATCTGGTGTCGCCGGGCGTCCATGTGGTCCTGACTGACCCTGGGCATCTCGCTACCTTCCTTCGGAAACACCGCGGCGGTGCGCAGTCACCTTGCCTGAGCAGGGGAAACCGCGCACCGCCGTTGATGTGGGAGGCCGATCAGCCCTTGATCATGTTCCGCAGGACGTACTGCAGGATGCCGCCGTTGCGGTAGTAGTCCGCCTCGCCGGGGGTGTCGATGCGCACCTTGGCGTCGAACTCGACGACCTGGCCGTCCTCCTTGGTGGCGGTGACCTTGACCGTCTTGGGCGTGGTGCCGTTGTTCAGCTCCTCGATGCCGGAGATGTCGAAGGTCTCCGTGCCGTCGAGCCCGAGGGTCTCGTGGGACTCGCCCTCGGGGAACTGCAGCGGGATGACGCCCATGCCGATGAGGTTGGAGCGGTGGATGCGCTCGAACGACTCGGTGATCACGGCGCGGACGCCGAGCAGGCGCGTGCCCTTGGCGGCCCAGTCACGCGAGGAGCCGGTGCCGTACTCCTTGCCGCCGAGTACGACGAGCGGGGTGTTCTGCTCGGCGTAGTTCTGTGCGGCGTCGTAGATGAACGCCTGCGGCGCACCCTCCTGGGTGAAGTCCCGGGTGTAACCGCCCGTCACGCCGTCCAGCAGCTGGTTCTGCAGCCGGATGTTGGCGAACGTGCCACGGATCATGACCTCGTGGTTGCCGCGGCGGGAGCCGAAGGAGTTGTAGTCCTTGCGCTCCACGCCGTTGGCGTCGAGGTACTGCGCCGCCGGGGTACCGGGCTTGATGGTCGACGCCGGCGAGATGTGGTCGGTGGTGACCGAGTCGCCGAGCTTGGCCAGGACGCGGGCGCCCTTGATGTCGGTGACCGGCTCCGGCTCCATCTCCATGCCCTCGAAGTACGGGGCCTTGCGAACGTAGGTCGACTTCTGGTCCCACTCGAAGGTCTTGCCGTCCGGGGTGCTGAGACCGCGCCAGCGCTCGTCTCCGGCGAACACGTCGGCGTACTTGGACTTGTATTCGTTGGACGAGATGGAGGCCTTGATGGTCTCCTCGATCTCCTCGGAGGTGGGCCAGATGTCCTTGAGGAAGACGTCGTTGCCCTCCTTGTCCTTGCCCAGCGAGTCATTCTCGAAGTCGAAGTCCATCGAGCCTGCGATCGCGTAGGCGATGACCAGCGGCGGGGACGCCAGGTAGTTCATCTTGACGTCCTGGTTGATCCGACCCTCGAAGTTCCGGTTGCCGGACAGGACGGCGGTCGCGGTGAGGTCGTTCTCCTGGATCGCGGCGGAGATCTCCTCCGGCAGCGGACCGGAGTTGCCGATGCAGGTGGTGCAGCCGTAGCCGACGAGGTGGAAGCCGAGGGCCTCCAGGTCGGGCCAGAGACCGGCACGCTCGTAGTACTCGGTGACGACCTGCGAGCCCGGGGCCATGGAGGTCTTGACCCACGGCTTGGCCGTGAGGCCCTTCTCGTGCGCCTTGCGGGCGACGAGCCCGGCGCCGATCATCACCGACGGGTTGGAGGTGTTGGTGCACGAGGTGATCGACGCGATGGACACGATGCCGTGGTCCAGCACCATCTCCGTGTCGCCGACCTTGACCTCGACCGGCTTCGACGGGCGGCCCTCGGAACGCGTGGACGCGTCGGCGCGGACCGCGCCTTCCTCGGCATGGGCGAGGGTCACCTTGCCGGCGTTGTCCGACGGGGCTCCGCCCTCGGACTGCATCCGGCCCTTCTCGGTGTCACCGAGCGGCTTGGCCTCGCCGTCCACGTAGTTGTGGATGTCCTTGCGGAACGCGCTCTTGGAATCGGAGAGCTCGATGCGGTCCTGGGGACGCTTCGGGCCGGCGATCGACGGGACGACGTCCCCGAGGTCCAGCTCCAGGTACTCGGAGAAGACGGGCTCCTCGGAGTCCGGGTGGAGCCACATGCCCTGCTCCTTGGCGTAGGCCTCGACGAGGGCGAGCTGCTCCTCATCGCGGCCGGTCAGGCGCAGGTAATCGATGGTCTCGCCGTCGATCGGGAACATGGCGCAGGTGGAGCCGAACTCCGGGCTCATGTTGCCGATAGTGGCGCGGTTGGCCAGCGGCACGGCCGCGACACCGGCGCCGTAGAACTCGACGAACTTGCCGACGACGCCGTGCTTGCGCAGCATCTCGGTGATCGTCAGCACCACGTCGGTGGCGGTGACGCCCGGCTTGATCGCACCGGTGAGCTTGAAGCCCACGACGCGGGGGATGAGCATGGAGATCGGCTGACCGAGCATCGCGGCCTCGGCCTCGATGCCGCCGACGCCCCAGCCGAGGACGCCGAGACCGTTCTCCATGGTGGTGTGCGAGTCGGTACCGACACAGGTGTCGGGGTAGGCCTGGCCGTTGCGGACCATCACCGTGCGCGCCAGGTACTCGATGTTGACCTGGTGGACGATGCCGGTGCCCGGGGGGACGACCTTGAAGTCGTCGAACGCGCCCTGACCCCAGCGCAGGAACTGGTACCGCTCCTCGTTGCGCTCGTACTCGATCTCCACGTTCTTCTCGAACGAGCTGGCCTGACCGAAGGACTCGATGATCACCGAGTGGTCGATGACCATCTCGGCGGGGGCGAGGGGGTTGACCTTGTCCGGGTCTCCACCGAGCTTCTCGACGGCCTCACGCATGGTGGCGAGGTCGACGATGCAGGGCACGCCGGTGAAGTCCTGCATGATCACGCGGGCCGGCGTGAACTGGATCTCGGTGTCGGGCTCGGCACTGGGGTCCCAGCTCGCCAGGGCCTCGATGTGCGCCTTGGTGACGTTCTTGCCGTCCTCCGTGCGCAGGAGGTTCTCGGTGAGGACCTTGAGCGAGTAAGGGAGCTTCTCGGCCCCCGGAACCGCCGACAGGCGGTAGATGTCGTAGGTCTCGTCGCCGACCTCAAGGGTCCCCTTGGCGCCGAAACTATCAATGCTTGCTGTCACGTCAGCTCCACTCGTGGTGCGAATGTCGGTTCGTCATCCCTCCCGGTGTCACCGCGTCTGTCTCGGGCGGCGGCGCCGGGGCGGACACAGCATCCATTGTGGACCCTGTGATCCGTCTTCGGCCGCCAATTTACCAGTACGCCCGTCCTGTATAGCCCCCGGCACGCCCGAACGTGGGCACGCGACTGCGGTTATCGCCGACGAGCGGCGCGTGGGTTCGTGGGCGACGACGGAGAGATGGCACCATGTCGCACGTGGACACTCCCTCCGATCCCGTGACGGTGCTCGCGTATGCGGCCGAGCCGATCATGTCGTTACGGGAGGACGAGGTCCCGCCCTGGTTGGACTACCAGGCCGTGGTCGCCGACCTCGCCGACGACGGGGTCTCCGCACCTGCACGGTTCGTCGAGGGCCTCCGGACCGTGGTGGACGAGGCCGGTGATCGCGGCCTGGACCTGAAAGTGGTCTACACCGAGGCGCCGGCGACCGTCTACACGGACGCCCGTGACCTCGCGGCGTTCCTGGGCGAGGAGTACGACGGCACGATCCTCGTG
This sequence comes from Dietzia sp. IN118, assembly GCF_032905965.1. Taxonomy (NCBI): domain Bacteria; kingdom Bacillati; phylum Actinomycetota; class Actinomycetes; order Mycobacteriales; family Dietziaceae; genus Dietzia; species Dietzia sp. IN118. The sequence continues at coordinate 1,720,310 of NZ_JAUMSR010000001.1, forward strand.
CGCACCCCGGTGTTCATCGGTAGCTCCAGCGACTCGATCCCGCGCCACCGACTCGAGGCCGGACAGGACGACGCCTGGGAGGAGTTCGACCCGGTGGCCTCCGCCGCGGTCTTCGCCCACAAGGTCACCGCCCCCGCTCCGCCATGGGGCGCCCTGACCGCGGCCGCGATCGTGGTCACCGTGCTCGCGCTCGTCGCCTTCGCGATCGTCCTGCGACGTCGCTCACGCTGAGAAGACGCCGAAACGTCGCTTTTCCGACAGCGGTGTCCAGTTCGCGACACGCCGTCAGTCCTGCTGTTATGCAAGTTACAGCAGTGTATTTTGCCGACCGATGTTTCACATGTGTTCCCTGTGACCTACGGTGCTAAAGGAACACTAGGTTCTACCGAGTCGTGTTGAGGCTCCAGTGGCGCAGGGGAAGGCATCACCGGCCGCCGACACCGCCTCGGTCTCGCGTCCCGCCGTGCGGGTCGCGCGGTCAGCCGCACCCCGGTGCGGTCAGCGGAAGGTGAAACGTGGAGCCTGACCATTCGTCGAACCGTGCCCGAGGGGCGCGCACACGCAGGTATCCCGGAAGGGCACCCGGGCGGGCGGCACTGGCCGCGGTGCTGGTCCTGGGAACAGCCGCCGGTGCGGTGCAGGCGCCGGTGGCCGGAGCCCAGCAGGTCACCGCGGTCGCGCCCGGCGACATCTCCGACCTTATCCGTGCCGTCGCCGATGCCAGCGCCCGACTGGACCAGACCCGCGAGGAGATCGCGGTCAGCCGGGAGGGCGTCAATAAGAGCCTGGTCGACCTCCAGATGGCCCGGATCGAACTCGACCGGGCCGTCGCCGAGGCAGACCGCACCTCCGCCGAACGCGAGCAGGCGGAGTTCGGCGTCGAGTCCGCGCGCGGCACCCTCGACGACTATTCACGGCTGTTGCACCGGCAGGGAACCGCACCGGGCGCGGCGTCGGCGATCCTCGATCCCGGCGGGCCGGCGGATGCCGGGTTGCGCCAGGAGTATCTCCAGCGAGCCGCGGCCGACCAGCGCCCCGTGGTGGGGGAGATGGTGGCGGCCGCCGATGAGGCCGCCCGGCGCGAGTCCGAGGCAGTGGCCGCCCGCGACTCCGCCGAGCAGCGTTACTCGGACGCCGCCGAGCGTCGGGCCTCCGCCGAGGCGGAGGTCTCCAGGGTCGCGGGCGACGTCACCGCTCTGGAGGACCGGGTCGTCGCGCTGACCCGTGAACTGGACGAGCACCGCGCCGCCCTCGCGGAGTCGGGTGCCACCCCGGCGGGGCCACGGGTCGACGCCGCGGACGCGGTCGACGCAGAAGCGATGCGCGCGGAGGCCCTCAGTGTCCTCGCGGGCCAGCCGGAGGCCGGGGAGCAGGCGGCCGACATCGCCTCCGCGCTCCCGTCGCATCTCGACCTGGGTGCGGTCCGGCAGTTCGCCGGGGGCTCCTCGGACGAGGCGACCCGCGCCATCGGGGGGACCATCGACGCCGGCAGCGTGGGCGCGGCGGTCGACGCCGGCATCAACGGTGACACCGAGGCGATCGTGCAGCAGGTCGCCGACGCGATCAGTCGGGCCGGCTTCGGCTCGATCGCCCAGGGGCCGGCGGCGCCCGGGCCGGGCGCCGGCCTGGGCGGGAATGCCGGGACCCCCTCGAACAGTGCTCGCGTGGAGACCGTCGTCAACCGCGCCCTCTCCCAGCTCGGGATGCCGTACGCGTGGGGAGGCGGCGATGCCAACGGGCCCACCCGCGGCATCCGCGACGGCGGGGTCGCCGACTGGCACGGTGACTACAACAAGATCGGCTTCGACTGTTCGGGGTTGATGATCTACGCGTTCGCCGGGATCGGCAAGGCGCTCCCGCACTACACCGGCTACCAGTACACCGCCGGGCCGCAGTTCCCGGTGGCCACGCGACAGCGGGGCGACATGCTGTTCTGGCCCGGCCACGTGGCCCTGTACCTCGGCGACGGCCGCATGGTCGAGGCACCCCAGTCCGGTGACGTCGTGAAGATCTCGCCGGTGCGGATGGCCGGGATCTCGCCGATGGTGGTCCGGTTGGTCTGACCGCGGCACCGGTACTGTCGTCCCCAACCCGTTCGGACGGCCCCGGCAGGGCGCCCGGAACACCCGACCACGCGAAGGAGCCCTCCGCGGTGAGCGATCCCCATCCCGAACAGTCGAGCCGTCCCGGCGAGCCCCCCGTGAGCGCGTCGACGGTCGCGGAGGACGCCCGTCTCCTCGAGCGAGCGGTCTACGAGGTCAAGAAGGTCGTGGTGGGCCAGGACCGACTGATCGAGATGATCCTCGTCGGCCTCCTCTCGCGGGGTCACATCCTGCTCGAGGGCGTCCCGGGCGTGGCCAAGACCCTCACCGTGGAGACCTTCGCCACCGTGGTGGGGGGGAGTTTCCGGCGGCTCCAGTTCACCCCGGACCTCGTCCCCGCCGACATCGTCGGCACCCGCATCTACCGGCAGGGCCGCGAGGAGTTCGATGTCGAGCTCGGCCCCATCCTGGCGAACTTCGTGCTCGCGGACGAGATCAACCGTGCACCCGCCAAGGTCCAGTCCGCGCTGCTCGAGGTCATGGCCGAGGGGCACGTCTCGATCGGCGGTCAGACCTTCCCCATGCCCAGCCCGTTCCTCGTCATGGCCACGCAGAACCCCATCGAGAGCGAGGGTGTCTACCAGCTGCCGGAGGCACAACGGGACCGCTTCCTGTTCAAGCTCGTCATGGATTACCCCACCCCGGAGGAGGAACGCGAGATCGTCTACCGGATGGGCTCGACCCCGCCGGAACCCACGCGGGTCCTCGGCGTCGACGCCCTCATCCGGTTGCAGAAGGCCGTCCGCGAGGTGTTCGTCCATCACGCGTTGGTCGACTACGTCGTCCGCGTCACGGTGGCCACCCGCGAACCCGCACGGCACGGGCTGGAGGACGTGGCGCGGTGGCTCTCCTACGGCGCCTCTCCCCGTGCGACGCTCGGGGCCGTCACCGCAGCCCGTGCGCTCGCCCTGGTGCGGGGACGCGACTACGTGGTGCCGCAGGACGTGATCGACGTCCTGCCGGCCGTCCTCCGGCACCGTCTCGTGCTGACCTATGACGCGCTGGCCGACGAGGTCACCGCCGACACCGTGGTGCGACGCGTGCTCGAAGCCGTACCGCTCCCACAGATCAGCGCGGTTCCCGCCCAGGCCGGCCCGCCGCCGTCACGGTGACCGCCGCGGACGAGGGCAGACGCGACGACCCCGTCGACGCGTCGTCCCGTGCGGCCCTGGCCCAGCTGGAACTGCTCGTCACGCGCCGTCTCGACGGGGTACTCAACGGCGACCACCGCGGACTGCTGCCCGGGCCGGGCACCGAGCCCGGGGAGGCGCGGGCCTACGAACCCGGGGACGACGTCCGAACGATGGACTGGTCCGTCACCGCCAGGACCACCGTCCCGCACATCCGTCAGACCATCGCCGACCGCGAGCTCGAGACGTGGCTGGTCGTCGACCTCTCGCCGAGTCTCGACGTGGAGGGCCGGCACGGAGCCAAGCGGCGACTGGTCGAGGCCGCCGTCGCCACCGTCGGATTCCTCTCGGCGGGCGGTGGTAGCCGGGTCGGCATGGTCCTCACCGGGGACGGACGCCCACGCGTCCTGCGGGCGACCGGCGGACGGGACCACGTCCGACGCCTACTGGAGGAGGTGGCGCGGTCGGCACCACGCGTCACGCCGGGGGGCTCGCTCGACGACTGCCTCCACGCCGTCCGGAACGCCGCTCGCCGGCACGGCCTGGTGGTGGTGATCTCCGACTTCCTGTCCGAGGCGGACTGGGAACGGTCGCTGCGCGTCCTGGGCACCCGCCACGAGTTCCTCGCCGTCCACGTGGCGGACCCACTCGACATCGCACTCCCGGCCGTGGGCGCCGCCCTGCTGCAGGATCCCGCCACCGGGGAGGTCCTCGAACTCGACGTCGACGACGCGCTCGCCGCCGACTACCGCCGAACCGCCGGTGAGCAACGCGCCCGCGTCCACTCCGCGCTCCGGCGGTGCGGCGCACCCGTCCTCGCCCTGCGGACCGACCGTGACTGGATCCGTGACGTCATCGACTTCGTCGGTGTGCGCCGCCAGGGCGGCCTGCCGACCGGCGACAATCTCGTCCGCGACCTCCCCGACGACCGGCCCGGGACGCAGGAGGTGGCGACGCGATGAGCCTGTCCGAGTTCCAGCATCCGCTCTGGCTGATCCTGCTGGTCGTTCCACTGGCACTCGCCGTGGGATACGTCATCGCGCTGCGGTCCAAGAAGCGCCGGACCGTGCGGTTCGGCAACTTCGGGGTACTCCGGACCGTCGATCGCCGAGGACGCCGCTGGTTCACGCACGTCCCGGCCGTGCTCCTGGTGCTGTCACTGCTCACCCTCGTGGTGGCCCTCGCCGGCCCACAGCGCGAACAGAAGGTTCCACGGAACCGGGCGACCGTCATGCTCGTCGTCGACGTGTCCCTGTCCATGGAGGCCACCGACGTCTCTCCGTCGCGACTCGAGGCCGCACAGCAGGCCGCCACGACCTTCGCGAACAACCTCACCCAGGGCGTCAACCTGGGCCTGGTCTCCTACGCGGGCACCGCCTCGATGCTCGTCGCCCCCACCACGGACCGGGGACCGGTGGTCCGCGCGGTCGAGCGACTCAGGCTCGACGAGCGCACCGCCACAGGGGAGGCCATCTACACCGCCACCCAGGCGATCACCACGTTCACCGAAAGCCTGGGCGGACCAGACCAGGCACCTCCGGCGAGGATCGTCCTGCTCTCCGACGGCAAGGAGACCGTCCCCGCCGACCCCACCGAGGAGCGGGGCGCGTTCACCGCCGCCGAACGGGCCTCGGAAGCCGGCATCCCCGTCTCCACCATCTCGTTCGGCACCCTGTACGGCACCGTCGACATCCAGGGCAGGCCGCAGCCCGTGCCCGTCGACGACGCGTCGCTGCGACAGATCGCCGACATCTCCGGGGGCGACTTCTTCACCGCCTCCAGCCTCGAGGAGCTCGACTCCGTGTACCGCACCCTCGAGGAACAGATCGGCTACGAGTGGAAGAAGGCCGACGCCTCCCGCCCCTGGCTCGTCATCGGCACCCTGCTGGCCATGCTCGCCGCGGCCGGGTCACTGACCGCGCACCGGCGGATCCCGTGACACCGACCGGGACACGAGTGCGGACCAGCGCCGGACCGCCCGCCCCGGCTCGCTAGGGTGGAGGACATGGTTTCCGAGAGCACGCCCGGCACCACCCCCCGAACGGTCCTCGTGACCGGAGGCAACCGCGGAATCGGGCGGGCGGTGGCCGAGCGGCTCCATGCCGACGGCCACCGCGTCGCCGTCACGCACCGCGGATCCGGCGCCCCCGAAGGGCTCCTCGGAGTGCAGTGCGACGTGACCGACCCCGACTCAGTCGACGCCGCCTTCACCGCCGTCGAGGCCGAGTACGGCCCGGTGGAGGTGGTGGTCTCCAACGCGGGGACCACCGAGGACACCCTGCTCATGCGGATGAAGGACGAGCAGTTCACCAGCGTGGTGGACGCCAACCTCTCGGGCGCGTTCCGGGTGGCCAAGCGTGCCTCCCGCGGGATGTTGCGGGCCCGGTTCGGTCGCCTGATCTTCATCGGCTCGGTGGTCGGGCAGTCGGGCACCGCGGGGCAGGTGAACTACGCCTCGTCGAAGGCCGGTCTGGTCGGCATGGCACGCTCACTCACCCGCGAACTCGGGTCCCGCAGCATCACCGCGAACGTCGTGGCGCCGGGTTTCATCGACACCGACATGACCGCCGGTCTCGATGACAAGACGCAGGAGCAGGCGATCGCGGCGATCCCCCTCGGACGCAAGGGGTCGGCCGAAGACGTGGCCGGGATCGTGAGTTTTCTCGCCGGTGACGACGCCGGCTACATCTCCGGGGCCGTGATCCCGGTCGACGGTGGAATGGGAATGGGGCACTGACATGAGCCAGACCGACACGGGCGAGAAGGTGGAGACCGGCTCCGGGCTGCTCTCCGGTAAGACGATCCTCGTCACGGGCGTCATCACCGATGCCTCCATCGCGTTCCACATCGCCAAGCACTGCCAACTGCACGGTGCGCAGGTCATCCTCACCGCCTTCGGCCGCCCGTCGTTGGTCAAAGCCATCGCCAAACGCCTGCCCGAGCGTCCGCCTGTGATCGAGTTGGACGTCCAGAGTGAGGACGACCTGGCCGCGCTGGCCGACCGGGTGCGGGAGCACGCCGACTCGCTGGACGGCGTCGTGCACTCGATCGGGTTCGCGCCGCCCAGCTGTCTCGGTGATCCGTTCCTCGACGCGCCCTGGAAGGACGTGGCCGTGGCACTCGAGGTCTCCGCCTACTCCTACGCCTCGCTGGCCAAGGCGGTGCGACCCCTGCTGAACCACGGTGCGTCGATCATCGGCCTGGACTTCGATCCCCGGTTCTCCATGCCGTTCTACAACTGGATGTCGGTCGCCAAGAACGCACTCGAGGCGGTCAACCGCTATGTCGCCCGCGACCTGGGTCCAGAGGGGATCCGCTCGAACCTCATCGCCGCCGGGCCCGTCAAGACGCTCGCGGCGAAGTCGATCGCGGGGGAGGCACTCGGACCCGGTGGCGAGCTGGACCAGATGCAGGACGAGTGGGACCGGCGGGCCCCGTTGGGATGGGACGTCGACGACCCCACCGCGGTGGCCACGACGGCCGTCGCCCTGCTCTCGGACCTCATGACCGCCACGACCGGCACGGTGATCTACGCGGACGGCGGCGCGGGGACGGTCTCGTTCAGCGGACAGGAGAAGTGACATGACAGGAGCGACGGACGACACCGTGGGGCAGGACGACACCATGGGGCAGGTCGACGCCCTGCTCGTGCTCTCATTCGGCGGGCCGGAGGGGCAGGAGGACGTGATCCCGTTCCTGGAGAACGTCACCCGGGGCCGGGGGATCCCGCAGGAGCGCCTCGAGGAGGTGGCCACCCACTACCGCCACCTGGGCGGCCGCAGCCCGATCAACGACCTCAACCGCGAGATCATCGCGAATGTCGAGGCCGAACTGGCCCGCCGCGGCCGCGACCTGCCCGTCTATTTCGGCAACCGCAACTGGACCCCGTACCTCGAGGACACCCTCATGCGGATGAGAGACGATGGCGTCCGCACCGCGGCGGTGTTCGTCACCTCGGCATGGGGTGGATACTCCGGGTGCGGGCAGTACCACGAGGACATCGAGCGGGCACGGGGCGCGGTCGAGAACGCTCCCACGCTCGTGCGCCTGGGACAGTTCCACGACCACCCGAAGTTCGTCGATCGCTTCGCCGCCGACCTGTCACGTGCCCTCGAGGACGCCCGGCAACTGGCCCGCGACGCCGACTCCGACGGTGCCGGGGTCGGAACGGGGGGAGAACCCCGACTGGTGTTCACCGCACACTCCGTCCCGACCACTGCCGACGCCGCGGCCGGCCCCAAGAGACTCGGCGGTCACCTCTACAGCCGTCAGGTCAACGATGCCGCGCGTCTCGTCGCCGCGGCGGCCGGGGTGGACGAGTACGACGTCGTGTGGCAGTCCCGGTCGGGGCCACCGAGCGTGCCGTGGCTCGAACCGGACGTCGTGGACCACGTCCGAGACCTCGCGACGCATCAGGGGATACGTGACGTCGTGGTGTGCCCGGTCGGCTTCATCTCCGACCACGTCGAGGTGATCTGGGACCTCGACACCGAACTCGTCGAGGACACCGACGACCTCGGGGTGCGCATCACCCGGTGCGCGACCCCGGGCCCGTCTCACGAGTTCACCGAGATGATCCTGCAGATGCTCGACGAGGTCGAGACGGGGGAGCGGATCGAGCGGCTCGGTGACGTGCCGTCCCTTGGCTGTACCCGGAACGGCGCCCGGTGCGCGGTCGACTGTTGCCCGGCACCCTCGCGGAGAGCGTGACCTGACGCTCCGACGGTCCCGGTCCCCGGGCGTCGTCAGAAGGTTCTCAGCGCCGCCTCGCCGGCCGCGGCCACCGCGGACCGGCGTGCGGCGTCCTTCACCGCGACGAGTCGCCGGAGAACCGGCTCGCGCGCGGCGGGATCCACCCCGGCCTCCGGCTGTGCCAGCGCGACGGAGGTGATCGCCTCCACCCGGTCGATCCTGTCCACCAGCTCGAGGACGCGGGACGGGAGCCCGGCCGGCAGGCGGGTGACGTGGGAACGGATGTCGATCCGGGCCACGTCGTTGGTGCGTACGGCGGTGCGTTCGATGAGGTCGGCGGCCTCCACGACGGCTCCACCCAGGTCGGCGAGCGCCTCCGAGGGGCCGGCCGGTTGGGGCGCGACGGGGCAGTCATGGACCCCGCGCGCCCGCCACCGCAGCACCTCGGGATGCGGTTGGACGCAGGTCAGGCACACGGCGTCCCGTGAGCCGGGGTCGCGGACGAGGATCCCCCACCCGGCGTCGGCCACGTCCGCGCGAACCGACGGGACCGGCGGCAGGCTCGAGGAGTCCCCGGGCGCCGTCGTGAGCAGGGACAGCGCCTCCGGCGCCGGATACGAACGCCCGGCGCGCCGCAGCGTCGTGACGAGCCCGGGCAGGAGTCCTGCCGGGCCGGCGGCGGGGGAGACCTCGGCGAGCATCGGGACAGGCGCTCCGACGATCTCCAACAGGTGCGACTCCGCCAGGCCGGAGACGTACGAGGTCAACTCGTCGAACGGTTGATCCGCCCACGCGGTGCGCAGGAGGTACAGCGGCAGCGGCCACGCCGGGGACAGCGCGGTACTGCGGGTGAGGGGTCGGGACATGACGATCAATCCTACCGGCGGTGTGCCGCCGGCACCCCCGGCGCGGCGACGGCTACCGTGTCTGGCCATGGCAGACATGTACGGCTCCGACATCCTGTCCGGCACGGCGCGACGCCGCCGCCCGGAGGTCCCCGTCGTCGACGCCGAACGGGACCTGGTGGTGGAGGACGCCGAATCCGGGTTCTGCGGCGCCGTGGTGGGTTTCGACCGGTCCTACGACGGCGAGTTCGTCAAACTGGAGGACCGGCGCGGTCGGGTGCGCATCTTCGCGATGACCCCCTCGGCGTTCCTCATCGACGGCTCCCCGGTCACCCTGCGGAAGCCGGCCCCGGCAACGCGGCGGGGGCCCGCGGTCACCGCGTCGGGGTCGCGGAAGGTCGAGGGACTGCGGGCCCGCTCGGCCCGCGCGGGGCGAATCTGGGTCGAGGGCATCCACGACGCCGCGCTCGTGGAGAAGATCTGGGGCCACGATCTGCGGGTCGAGGGCGTGGTGGTCGAACCGCTGCACGGGATCGACGATCTGCACGCGCTGGTCACCGAGTTCGGCCCCACCCGTCAGGCGAGACTCGGCGTGTTGGTGGACCACCTCGTCGAGGGCAGCAAGGAATCGCGGATCGTCGCCGGACTGGGGCAGGACGTCCTCGTGACCGGCCACCCGTACGTGGACATCTGGCAGGCGGTCAAACCCTCCGCCGTGGGGATCCGCGAATGGCCGGTGGTCCCCCGCAGCGAGGACTGGAAGACGGGGATCTGCCGGCGGCTGGGCTGGGGCGAACCCGCCGACGGGTTCCGCCACGTGCTCGCCTCCGTGAGCACCTACCGGGACATCGAACCCGCGTTGCTCGGAGCGGTGGAGAGGTTGGTCGACTTCGTCACCGAACCGGCCTGACCGGCAGCGTGGCGTCGAGGACCATCCCCACCAGTCCGATCAGGGCGAACCCAGCGGTGGCCCACAGTGCGGCCGTGCCGTCACCCTCGGTCAGGGAATGCCCCAGGAGGACCGCGGCGACGGTCCCGGGCGCACTGCCGATGAGGGTGGCCAGCAGGAACTGCGGGTAGGAGATCGAGGTCAGCGCGGCGGCGTAGTTGACCACCGAGAACGGCACCGCGGGTACCAGCCGCAGACTGCCCACCGAGAGCCACCCGCGCCGACGCAGTCGTGCGTCGATCGAGGCCACCCGCGGATCCGCGCGCAGCGCGGCTGTCCGGTCGTGACCGAGGCGACGGACCCCGGCGAACGCCAGTGTCGCCGCGATGCCGGTGGCCACGAGAGTCCACGGGATGGCCACGGCCGGGGTGAACAGGACCGCGGCGGTGTAGGTGAAGGTCGACCGGGGGATGGGCGAGACCGTGACGAGCGCGTAGGCGGCGAAGAAGGCAACGGGGAACCACGGACCCAGTCGCGTGGCCCATTCACGGAACTGCTCCAGCCCCGGGGTCGGCACGAGGGTCGCGACCAGGACCACCAGCGCGACGGCCGCCACCCACGCCAACACCCGGTTCCGCACCGGGACGACTGTAGTTGCCGTGGTGCGGACGTCGTCCCCCACAGGTCCCCCTCACCGCGAGGGCGTGTTCCGGCCCCGGTGGGGCTGGACTAGAGTCCGGGGGTGACCCCCTTCACTCCACACGAGAACGAGGTACCGGTGACCAGTTCGACCACAGGCCCAGACCTTCGCTCCTGGTACGCCTCTGTGGGAGCCGTCCTCGCGAAGGCCGCCCGCAAGGATCCCGCCGACATGCCCGAGGACTCCTGGCGCGCACTGGTCGCCACCACACGCGACGGCATCGAGATCAACCCGCTGTACACGCGGGAAGACGAGATCGCCGAGCGCCCCGCGCCCGGGCAGTTCCCGTACGTCCGCGGCGGGGGCCGGTCGGGGCTGCCCGAGAGCGGCTGGCACGTCAGCTCGCGCATCGCGGTCACGGGGGAGGCCTCCGAGGTCAACACCGAGATCCTGGACCTGTTGAACCAGGGGGTCTCGGCACTGTGGCTCACCGCCGAGCCCGCCGCGCTGGCAGCGGTCCTCAAGGACGTCTACCTGGATCTGGCCCCGGTCACCTTCGATTCCGGTGCCGGCCTGGTCGAGGTCGCCGAGTCGTTCCTCGCCCTGCTCGACGAGCGCCGCGAGGCGGGTGACGGGGTCGTCGACCGCGCCGCCGTCGTCGCCGACCTGGGGGCCGCGCCCGTGACCGCCGCCTACGCGGGGACCGGCACGATCGAGCTCGACGCCGCGGTGCAGCTGGCCACGCGCGTCACCGAGCGCGAGGAGACCATCCGGACCTTCGTCGCCGACGGCACGGTCTTCCACGCCGACGGCGCCGGCGACGCCCAGGAGTTGGCCTACGCCGTGGCCGCCGGACTGGAGTACGTGCGGGCGCTGATGTCGGCGGGACTGTCCGCCGCCGCCGCGCTGCGCCAGATCTCGTTCCGGCTCGCCGCCACCGATGACCAGTTCGCGTCGATCGCCAAGTTCCGCGCGGGACGGCTCATGTGGGCCCGCGTCGCCGAACTCCTCGGCGCTCCCGAGGCCGGTGGCGCTCCGCAGCACGCGGTGACCTCCATGGCGATGATGTCGCGCCGGGACCCGTGGGTGAACATGCTCCGGACCACCCTCGCCGCGTTCGGCGCCGGGGTCGGCGGCGCCACCTCGGTGACGGTCCTCCCGTTCGATGCCTCGGTGCCGGGGGGCCTCGAGAGCACCTCCCATGCCTTCGCCGCGCGTATCGCCCGCAACACCCAGCTCCTGCTGCTCGAGGAGTCGCATCTCGGACACGTCGTGGACCCGGCCGGTGGCTCCTGGTACGTCGAGTCGCTCACCGACGCGCTCGCCGACGCCGCGTGGTCGGCGTTGCAGACGATCGAGGCGGAGGGCGGCCTGACCGCCGCGATCTCCTCGGGGACCGTCGCCGACGCCATCGCCCGCGTACGCGAGGCACGCGACGCCGACATCGCCCACCGCACGGCTCCGATCACCGGTGTGTCCGAATTCCCCAATCTCGACGAGCAGCCCCTCGACGCCTCCCGCCGTGGCGGCGACGACTACCGCTACGGCCGCGCGTTCGAGGACCTGCGGGACCGGTCCGACGCGCACCTGGAGGCCACCGGCTTCCGCCCGACCGTCCTGATCGCGGGCCTCGGCCCCCAGGCCGAGACGACTCCCCGCGTGACGTTCGTGGCCAACCTGCTCGCCGCCGGCGGCATCGAGGCACGCAATCCGGTCGTCACCGAGGCCGGGCAGTACGCCGGGGCGCACGAGGGCGAGCGGATCGCCGTGCTCTGCGGCGCGGACAAGCGCTACGCGACCGAGGGCGCCGACGCCGTCCGCGCGCTCCGGGACGCCGGGGTGTCGACGGTGTACCTCGCCGGCGCCGAGAAGGGCTTCCCCGCCGACGCCACCGACCGCCCGGACGGGTACCTGGCCCTCGGCATCGATGCCGTCGCCGCCCTGACCACCCTCCTCGACCAGCTGGGAGTGCAGTGACATGACGACCTTCCCCGATTTCAGCACCACCCCGTTGCGGGAGACCTCCGAGGGGGCGCCCCTGCCGGACGGTGTCGAGACCACGGCCGACCACGAGGTGGGTCCCGGCGTCGACGCGGACCCGACGTGGGAGACGCCGGAGGGTATCGACGTCAAGCGCGTCTACACCAAGGCCGACCGTGACGCCGTGGAGGCGGGCACCGCCCCGACCGACGACGGCGAGGAGGTCACCCCCTTCCCGTTGGACACGGTGCCGGGTGCGGCACCCTTCCTCCGCGGGCCCTACCCGTCGATGTACGTCAACCAGCCGTGGACCATCCGCCAGTACGCGGGGTTCTCCACGGCCGCCGAGTCCAACGCCTTCTACCGGCGCAACCTCGCAGCCGGCCAGAAGGGCCTGTCGGTGGCGTTCGACCTGGCCACGCACCGTGGGTACGACTCCGATCACCCGCGGGTCGCCGGCGACGTCGGCATGGCCGGGGTGGCGATCGACTCCATCCTGGACATGCGCGAGTTGTTCGACGGCATCGACCTGTCGTCGGTGTCGGTGTCAATGACGATGAACGGCGCCGTCCTGCCGATCCTCGCGTTCTACGTGGTGGCGGCCGAGGAGCAGGGGGTGACGCCGGACCAGCTCGCGGGGACCATCCAGAACGACATCCTCAAGGAGTTCATGGTCCGCAACACCTACATCTATCCGCCCAAGCCCTCCATGCGGATCATCTCGGACATCTTCGCCTACACGTCGAAGATGATGCCGCGCTTCAACTCGATCTCCATCTCCGGTTACCACATCCAGGAGGCCGGTGCGACGGCCGATCTCGAGCTGGCGTACACGCTGGCCGACGGCGTGGAGTACCTCCGCGCCGGTCTGGACGCCGGGTTGGACATCGACAAGTTCGCGCCCCGCCTGTCGTTCTTCTGGGCCATCGGCATGAACTTCTCCATGGAGATCGCCAAGCTGCGCGCGGGGCGTCTGCTGTGGAGCGAGCTGGTCGAGAAGTTCGGGCCGAAGAACGCCAAGTCCAAGTCGCTGCGGACCCACTCGCAGACGTCGGGGTGGTCCCTGACCGCGCAGGACGTCTTCAACAACGTCGCGCGGACCTGCATCGAGGCCATGGCGTCCACCCAGGGTCACACGCAGTCGCTGCACACCAACGCCCTCGACGAGGCGCTGGCTCTGCCCACCGATTTCTCCGCGCGGATCGCCCGCAACACGCAGTTGCTCCTGCAGCAGGAGTCCGGGACCACGCGGCCGATCGACCCGTGGGCCGGCTCGTACTACATCGAGTGGCTCACCGCCCAGCTCGCCGACAAGGCCCGTCTGCACCTCCTCGAGATCGAGGAGGCCGGCGGCATGGCCCAGGCGATCGGGGAGGGCATCCCCAAGCTCCGCATCGAGGAGGCCGCCGCCCGGACCCAGGCGCGCATCGACTCCGGTCGTCAGCCCGTGATCGGCGTGAACAAGTACGTTGTGACCGAGGACCAGGAGATCGACGTCCTCAAGGTCGACAACTCCCGGGTCCGCACCGAGCAGCTGGCGAAACTGGACAAGCTGCGGGCGGAACGGGACGAGGACGCCTGCCAGGCAGCCCTCACCCGCCTGACCGAGGCCGCCTCCGGCGGGGCGGGCAGCGATATGGACGACAACCTCCTCGCCCTCGCGATCGACGCGGCCCGCGCGTACGCCAGCATCGGGGAGATCTCCGACGCGCTGGAGAAGGTCTACGGTCGTCACAAAGCGGAGATCAAGACCCTGTCCGGTGTATACCGGCAGGAGGTCACCAAGGAGGGCGCCGTGGACAACGTCACCCGGGCCATGCGGATGGCCGACGCGTTCGCCGAGCAGGAGGGGCGCCGTCCCCGCATCCTGCTGGCCAAGATGGGACAGGACGGCCACGACCGCGGTCAGAAGGTCGTGGGCACCGCGTTCGCCGACCTCGGGTTCGACGTCGACATGGGCCCGTTGTTCCAGACGCCGGAGGAGGTGGCCCAGCAGGCCGCCGACGCCGACGTGCACGTTGTGGGCGTGTCCTCCCTGGCCGCGGGTCACCTGACCCTGGTACCCGCACTGCGTTCGGCGCTCGCCGGGGTGGGGCGCGAGGACATCATGGTCACGGTCGGTGGCGTCATCCCGCCGGGTGACTTCCAGGAGCTCTACGATGCCGGGGCCGCCGCGATCTACCCGCCGGGCACCGTGATCGCCGAGGCCGCCATCGGGCTGCTCGACGCGCTCGCCGGCGAGCTCGGCCACGACCTCTCGTCGGCCGCCTCGGGTGAGGGGGCCGGCTCGGAGGTGACGTCCTGACCCGCCTCGGCTCCGGACCCGACCCGGCCGGTTCGGGCAACCTGTCGGGCAGTCTGTCTACCACGGCCGGCACCGGCTCGGTGCGTGGACCGGTGCCCTCGGCCACCGGGCCACGTCCGCGGCGCGAGATCGATGTCGACGCCCTGCTCGCCGGCGTGCTCGAGGACCGCCGCCCGGTCCTCGCCCGCGCGATCACACTGCTGGAGTCCACGAACCCGGCGCACCGGGAGAAGGCCCAACAGCTCCTGCTGGGCGCGCTGCCGCACGCCGGTGGGGCGCTGCGGATCGGCATCACCGGGGTGCCGGGGGTCGGCAAGTCGACGTTCATCGAGTCCTTCGGCCTGTATCTGGTGGAGCAGGGTCACAAGGTCGCGGTCCTCGCCGTCGACCCGTCGTCCACCCGCACCGGCGGCTCGATCCTCGGCGACAAGACCCGCATGGCCACCCTGTCCACGGAACCGAGGGCCTACATCCGGCCCTCGCCCACGTCCGGCACGCTCGGGGGCGTGGCCAAGGCCACGCGGGAGACGATGGTCCTGCTCGAGGCCGCCGGGTTCGACGTGATCCTCGTGGAGACCGTCGGCGTCGGCCAGTCCGAGGTGACGGTGGCCGGGATGGTCGACTGCTTCACGTTCCTCACCCTCGCCCGCACCGGCGACCAGCTGCAGGGCATCAAGAAGGGTGTCCTCGAGTTGGCGGACATCGTCGCGGTGAACAAAGCGGACGGCCCGCACGTCAAAGACGCCTCGCGGGCCGCCCGCGAACTCGGGGCCGCCCTACGGTTGGTGCGTCCTGCCGACGCGGTGTGGAAGGTGCCCGTCCTGACCATGTCGGGACTGGAGGCCGAGGGACTGGACCGCTTCTGGAACTCCGTCCGCTCGCATCAGGACACGATGAACGGGATCGGCGAGGTGGAGGCGCGGAGGGCGCGTCAGCAGGTGGACTGGACGTGGTCCATGGTCCACGACACGCTGATGGCCCGGCTGGCCGCCGATCCGGAGGTGCGCAGGATCGCCCCGGAAGTGGAGCAGCAGGTGCGCGAGGGCACGCTCACCGCGGCCCTCGCTGCGCAGGCGATCATCGACGCCTTCGACTCCTGAGCCCCGCCGGGCACCGTCTTGCGCAGTGCGCAGGCTTCGCACCGCCCCCGACCGCCCACACCAAATCCGCTACTCGCACTGCCAATTTGCTACTCGGAATCGGGTAGCGGATCCGGAGGGAGAGTAGCGGATTTCGTGTGCCGCGGCGTGGTCAGCGTTTGCGCAGTACGAACCCGACCGCGCTCATGTGCTGGTCGTGCGCGACGAAGGTCCTGCGCATGGCGAGAACCCGCCGGCGGGCGTCCGCGTCGCGGAGGAGGTTTCGGACGATCCGGGCCACGCCGACGATGCCCACGCCGACGATGCCCTCGTCGGCGAGGACACGGCGGGGCTATCCTGCGGGGCCGGGTGGGGGAAGGAGGGATGTGCGGGCACGCCCGACGTCCTTCAGGCGTCCCACCAGCGCTCAGGAGGTAGTCACGCTCGGCGTCGTTGCGGGCGAGTGCATGGGCGCGGACCCACGCCCGGCGCGCCTCCTCCGGACGCCCGAGCAACTCCAGGGTGACCGCCCTCGCCTCGTGGAACGGGTGGTGCTCGGCGAGCGCCGGGTCCGCGGACAACTCGTCCAGGTGGGCGATCCCCACCTCCGGCCCGTCTCGTCGCCCGATGGCCACCGCCCGCGCCATCCGGACCACCGGGCCGGGAGCGAGGATCACGAGCACATCGTAGAGAGCCACGATCTGCCGCCAGTCCGTCGACGCGAAGTCAGGGGTCTCGGCGTGCACGGCGGCGATGGCGGCTTGAACGGAGTACGGGCCCGGGCCGCCCGCGGCAGCCTGCTCTGCGAGCGACAGGCCTTCCTCGAGCAGAAGACGGTCCCACGTGCGGCGGTCCTGGTCCGGCAGGGGAACGGGCATCCCGTCGCGACCGGTCCGTGCGGACGCCCGTGCCTCGATCAGCACCATCAACGCCAGCAACCCGGTGACCTCCGACTGCGTGGGCATCAACCTGTGGACGATGCGGGCCAGCCGGATCGCCTCCTGCGTCAGATCCGTCCTCAGGTGACTCGCCCCCTCCGTCGCGGCATACCCCTCGGAGAAGACGAGGTAGATCACGGTGAGAACGGCCGAGAGCCGGTCGGGAAGCTCCGCGCTCCCGGGTACCCGCACCGGGATCCGGGTGACCCGCATCCGCCTCTTGGCCCGGACCAGCCGCTGCTGCATCGTGGGCACCGGCACCAGGAACGCCTGGGCGATCTCGGGGGTGGTCAGCCCCGCCAGGTACCGGAGCGTGAGCACGACCTGCTCCTCGACCCTCAGGGTGGGGTGGCAGCAGGCGAAGAACAGCTCGAGACGCTCATCCGGGATTTCGTCCGGATCCGCGGGCGAGACCTCCACCGCACGGGCCACCCGGTGTTCCTGCTCGACGTGCAGCCGGGCCAACCGCTCCGTCAGAGCCCGCTGTCGCCGGAGTCGGTCGATCGCCTTCCGCGCCGCGGTGGTCATGAGCCAGGCCAGGGGCTTGTCCGGCACACCGGTGACCGGCCACTTCTCCAGCGCGGCCGCGAAGGCGTCCTGCGTCGCGTCCTCCGCGAGGTCGAGGTCTCCGAACCGCGCCACGAGAGCCGCGAGCAGTCGCGAGCGGTCCTCCCGGCGCAGCGCGCCGAGCACGTCGCGAACCGCCAGACCCGGGGCCGCGCTCTCGCACTCCCCGGGTCGGCGGTCACCGGGCGCCCCGCGCTCGGTGCCCACGGCGTCTCCTGGTCCCTCGGTCACCGGTGCCCGGCGTCCGTCAGTACTCTGCGATGGCCCGGACCTCGACCCGGCCACCATGCACTCCCGGGCATCGCCGCGCCCACGCGAGCGCCGCGTCGATGTCGGGCACGTCGATGATGATCGTGCCCCCGACGAACTCGCGGCTCTCCGCGAACGGACCCGAGGTGATGACGATGTCGCCGCCACCGGCGGGGGCCGCGAGACTGACCGCGGTCTCCGGGTCGTGCAGGGCAAAACCGCCGGCGAGGACCCCCGCGGCCTCGAGTTCGGCATCGAACGCCATGAACGCCTCCGGTCCGGGCCCCTCGACGGCCCCCTCCGGCCCGGCCTCCCCGCACCGGACGTCGTCGATGGTGCCGAAGAGTAGAAGCACGTACTTCATGTCGATCTCCTGACTGTGACTGGTGGATGCCGGCCGCGGTGAAGTGCGCCGACACCTTCATGACGAACGGGCGCCCGAAGATCGGCAGGTCCGCGGAATGAATCTCCGCGCTCGCTGATTCCGCTCCCGGGGCATCCGCGCAGGAGATGTCGCCCGCGGCTGTCTCAGAGGCCGCGCGACTACACTCTCGCGGGCACACGAGGCTCACAGCCGTCAGGGTCGGATGCACACGCCGGCATGCTCACCCACACGCGACAGCTCGTCTGTGAACGACGCGGACGCGAATGGAGTCAGACAGGAGGCGACGGGGGAGACGACAGATGCCGACTCCGAGCCCGCCGACGCTCCGGTTCAGTACCGTTCGTCCGGCACCCGACGGCTCCGCGAGCGCATCGCGAACAGCAGACCGATCACGAAGAGCACCACACCGGCCACCATCAGGATCACCGCGAGGGTGTTCGAGTCGATACCCGGAATGCTGATCTCGACCGCGTACATGAGTATCGCGCCGAGCACCACGAGGACCACTCCGCCGCCGATGTAACCCATAGCTGTTCTCCTTCGTCGTGAGCGTGCGCGTGTCCGCGGTTGTGCGCTCACCCTACGAGAACTCGGCGCCGAATTCAGGCGTGCGGGGAGAGCAGCTTTCGTGCCGGTTCCTCGATGAACCGGTGGCTCGCTGCGCCCGCGGCCAGCGAGCCGGCCACGGTGACGGGCCAGATGACCCCCATCCGCTGGTCCCATAGCCGCGTGCGGGTGAGGGGGAACGCGGCGTGCAGGACGAGCTGATGCCACAGGAAGATTCCGTACGACCAGGTGCCGACCTTCTGCAACGGCGCGGACTCCAGGACCGGGAACCGCGTGCCCTCCGGGGCGAGGACCACCGGGGCCAGGACGAGGAACGCCATCGTGCCCGCCAGACCGGTCCGGGCCGCGAACTCGACGGGGCCCGGGTGGACGAATCCCTCGGAGAACCATCCGGGAACGGTGGTGGCGACCAGGGCAGCGCCGCCGGCGAGCCACCACCCCCACCTCGCGAGTCGATCGCGACACATCCGAGCGAGCGTGCCGGGGGGCGCGGTGACGACCTCGGCCAGCAGCATCCCCGCGGCGAACCAGGCGGCGAACGACGGCGGGAGGATCTGGACGTTGACGTCGGCCGGCAGGATGCCGAGGGCGTGCCACGGGAGCATCGGGAACACGAGACCCGAGGCACCGAACGCGGCGATCGCCGGGATACGCCACCGGGCGGAGTCGCCGCGCAGGTCCTTCATCGCGGTCCACAGCAGCGGGAAGGCGAGGTAGTACGCCATCTCCACGGCCAGCGACCACGCGTGCGTCAGCCCGGCGACGAGGAAGTTCGACGTGTAGATCTGCGTGAGGGTCAGGTTGGCGATCCAGGAATCCGGGCCGTTGACGTGGTTCTGCTCGAGCAGCAGCATCGCGGCGGCGACCAGCACCGCGTACGACGGCAGGATCCGCACGAGACGCGAGCGGAGGTACTCGCGGGTCGGCCGGGCGGTTCCCGGCTCGTCCCTGCGCGCGTGGGCGGCGTGGGCTCGCCACAGCAGGAACCCGGATTTGGCGAAGAAGACGGCGACCGCCAGGTCGAGTCGCCCGAACAGCCGTTTGACGGGTGACCCGGTGGACGCGCGGGTGACGAAGGCGACGTGGGTGGTCAGCACCCCGACGGCCGCGAGGCCACGGATCCCCTCGAGGGCGGGGACGAATCCCCGGGCCCCGGCGAGTCGGCGTGGCGCCGAGCCGGCCGAAGTCGCGTCCCTGCCCGCCGGGTATCCCGAACGGGTGGCCGTCGCGTGGCCCGCACCCTCGAAGGACGCCGCACCGGGGCCTGCCGCCGGTACGGTCACCTCGGCGCGTTGCCGGATCCGCCTACGCACGGTCTCCCGCGCGGTGGCCACGGCGTTCCGGACGGTGACCACCGCAGGCTCGGCCTCGCCGGAGGCCACCGCTGCGCGACGTGCGGAGACCCCGGCGACGACCGCCCCGCCCGCGACGACGATCAGGGCGGTGGCGACAGACCTCATGGACTCTCCCGGGGCGGTGAGGTGGGATGACGGCGGTGCCCGGGAGGGCCCAGAGGCCGCCCGGAACATCCGGAGAAGCCTAACACCGGTTCTAGTTCCGTCCATCGACCGCCCGCGCCTCCGGGTCCGATCACTCCGGGGGCGGGCCGGTGGTCGGTCGGCACCGGTTTTCGTAGGGTGGCATCACCCGTTTCCCGATCGGAGAGCCATGACCGACGCCCCCACCGACCCCGGGTCCGACGCCGTGGACGACCACCCGCCGGAGGCCGTGGACGTCCTGGTGATCGGCGGGGGCCCGGCGGGCCTGTCGGCCGCCACCTGGGTCGGCCGGTATCAGCGCTCCACCCTGCTCGTCGACGCCGGGTGCCAGCGCAATCTCGCGGCGCAGCGGATCCACGGCATGCTCGGCACCGGCCCCACCACACCCGCCGAGTTCTACGCCGACGTCGACGAGGGTCTTTGCGAGTACCCGACCGTCCGACGACTCGGTGGAGTCGTCACCGACCTGGTCAGGAGATCCGACGACCGGTTCGTCGCCCGAATCGCACCCGGCGCCACAACGGATGGTGGTGACGAGAACCCCGTCACGGTCACCGCCAGGCGGATCATCCTCGCTACCGGCGTGCGCGACCGGCTACCCGACCTCGCGGGGATCGACGACCACTACGGGGTCGACGTGCACCACTGTCCCGCCTGCGACGGCCTCACCGCCGCCGGCCGGCGGATCATCGTGCTCGGCGTGGGCGCGCATGTGCCCGCCTACGCGTCCGAATTGCTGGACTGGGCGTCGGAGGTGGTCATCGTCACCGAGAGCGACTCCGACCCGGCCTTCGACGACGATCAGCGGGCCGCCTGCGCGGAGCACGACATCGAGGTGATCGACGGGGTCGCCTGGGAGCTCGTCGGCGCCCCCGGCCAGCTGGAGGGGGTGCGGCTCGCGGACGGGAGGGTGATCGCGGGGTCGAAGGTGTTCTTCTCCTACGCGCACCACCCGACGAACGAGCTCGCGACGTCCCTGGGCTGCGAGCTGGACGACGAGGGCGGTCTCACCGTGAACGCGATGCAGCTGACCAGCGTCGACGGCGTGTACGCCGCCGGCGACATCGTGACCGGCCTGCAGCTCGTGCCGATCGCCGTGGGCACCGGCGCCGCGGCCGGCGTGGCGTGCGCGACCTCGCTGCGCGGGCACGCCACCGCCGAGTGCGTTCCCGACCCGGCACCGCCGACCCGGAACTTCACGCGGCCGGACAACTAGCCGGGCCGGCCCGCCACCGAGACGATCGCCGCGCAGATCTCGTCCAGGACCGCGTCCGGCCCGCCCGGCACCAGCACGTCGGTCGCGATGCGGGCGTTGTCCACCCGGCGCCGGTGCCCGCGGACGTCCGCCACCGTCATGCCGCGAGTGTGCTCGCCCGAGCACTCGACCCGTACGTTCGCCGGCGCGGCCACCACCGCCTCCGGGTGCAGGGCCATCCACGCGACGAACGGGTCGTGGACCTGCGCCAGGTATCCCTCCCCGACGGAGTCGTGGAACTCGAAGTAGAACCGCAGGGCCTCGGTCAGCCGCCGCGCCAGCGGGGAATCCGTGGCCTCGAGGAGCCACTCCGACCGCTCGGGGGTCCATACCGCGCGTTCGGTGAGGTTCAACCCGCACCACAGCGGGGTCGGCACCGCGGGATCGGCGGTGCGCGCGTCCTCCCACGTCCGGCACACGCGGTCGGCGGCCTCGGGGTCCACGTCGACGTTCCATTTGCTGACCGGCGTGGTGTTGCCCGGATGCCCACGGAACGTCCCGCCCATCACCACCAGCCCGCCCAGCAACCGGGGGAGTGCGGGGTCGAGTGCCAGGGCATGGGCCAGCGTGGACGAGGGACCGGTCACGATCCCCACCAGCTCACCGGGATGGGCGCGCGCCGCGTCCACCCAGAGTCGCGCACCGTCGCGGGGATCGACCGGCCTCGTCGTCGTCGCCCTCGTCGTCGTCAATTCCGCGTACCCGGCCCCGCGGGGGCCGTGCGTCTCGGGGGTGAGCACGTGGGGCACGGCGATCGGGCCGGGCGCGCCGGCGGCCACCGGGAGCCCCGGCGCGCCCGCGAGGTCCAGCCACGCACACGCGTTGGCGACCGTGTCCTCCGACCCGGCGTTGCCGGCCGTGCACACCACGCCGGTCAGGTCGGTCCGCCCGGCGCGGTGCTCGGCCACCAGGTAGGCGATCGCCAGGGCGTCGTCGATGCCCGGGTCGCAGTCGAGCAGCACCGGGGTGCGGCTCACCGCGAGCGGCCCCGGGAGAGCAGGACGTCGCGGGTCACCTGCAGCTGGCCGGTGTGGGCGGCGACCTCGTGCAGGATGTGGCCTACGACCCACTCCGGGGTGAAGGTCCCCGCCCGGCGCGCGGCGTCGACGTCGACCGTGGTCCCGGCGGGAGTGGCCAGATCGCCCCGTCCGACCGCCGCGGTGACCCACCCGGGAAGTCGGTCGATCAGGGCGCCAAGCCGGTCGAGCTCCGGCCCCACCGGTCCGGTGAAGGCGAACTCGGCGTCACGATCCCGGACGATGTCCTCACCACCCAGGCAGGCCGCGCCCCAGGAGGCGAGCACCCCGCACAGGTGGTGGACGAGCGCGGCGGCGGAGTTGGTGGGCCACTCGGAACCCTCGTCGGTGGGCCGCGAGTGCACCAGCGTGTCGGGCCCGTCGCCGCTTAGATCGGCCACCGCGGCGCGGATCGTGGGCAGCAGCTCGTCGGCGAGGATCCGGCGGGCGGCGTCGACGTTCACGGCGGGGTCGACGTTCACCACGGGCTGGGCTCGAAGTCCTTGAGGAAGCAGCCGTAGAGGTCCTCGCCGGCCTCGCCGCGGACGATCGGGTCCACCACGCGGGCGGCGCCGTCGACGAGGTCCAGGGGCGCGTGGAAGCCCTCCTCGTGCAGCCGGACCTTGGTGGTGTGCGGGCGCTCGTCGGTGATCCAGCCGGTGTCCACGGCGGTCATGAGGATGCCGTGTTCGGTGAACATCTCCTCGGCGGAGGTGCGCGTGAGCATGTTGAGGCCCGCCTTGGCCATGTTGGTGTGCGGGTGGCCGGCGCCCTTGTAGCGGCGCGAGAACTGTCCCTCCATGGCGGAGACGTTGACGACGTACTTGCGGCGCGCCTTCGAGGCCGCCATGGCGGGGCGCAGGCGGGAGACGAGGATGAACGGGGCGACCGAGTTGGCGAGCTGCACCTCGAGCATCTCCATCGGCTCGACCTGCTCGACCGTGGCCACCCAGCTGTTGTGGTCCACCACGTCCGGCAGCAGCCCGCCGGCGTCGATGGCGGTCCCGGCGGCCATCCGCTCCAGCGAGGACGAGCCGGCCTGCAGCGCCAGGGTCGCGATGTGGTCGGCCTCGCGCTCGGCCTCCTCGGACCCGATCAGCGCGGACTCGCCGCCCATGAGCGCGGCCGGGTGCAGTTCGGAGGTGCGGCCCATGGTGACCACGGGGATGTCGGCGGCGCGGCCGGTGAGGGCGGCCGACTCGCCCTCGACGAGCCCGGAGTACGACCCGGGGGAGCGGCGCACGGTCTGTGCGGCGTTGTTGATGAGGATGTCCAGCGGGCCGCCGGCGGCGACCTCGTCGGCCAGCGCCACCACCTGGGCGGGGTCGCGCAGGTCCACGCCGATCAGGTGCACGCGGTCGGCCCACTCGGAGTGGTCGTCCATCGAGGCGAACCGGCGGGCGGCGTCGCGGGGGAAGCGGGTGGTGATGGTGACGTCGGCGCCGGCGCGCAGCAGCATCAGGGCGATGTACATGCCGATCTTCGCGCGGCCGCCGGTGAGCAGGGCCCGCCGGCCGGTCAGGTCCATCTCGGGATCCCGCCGGGCCCGGTTGAGCGCGGCGCACCTCGGGCACAGCTGGTGGTAGAAGGCGTCGACCTGGGTGAAGCGCTGCTTGCAGACGTAGCACGCCATCGCGCGCTGGAGGTGGCCGGCGACGGCGCCCGGGGTGGTGGAGACCAGGCGGATTCCGGCGGTCTCGTCGTCGATCCGGGTGGGTGAGCCGGTCGCGGTGGCCTCGATGACGGCCTTGTCCGCCTCCTGGCGAGCGCGACGCACCTCGGCGCGGCGCGTCTTCTTGAGGAGCTTGAACATGTGGCCGACCGACCGCTGCACCCGGATGGAGTCGGGGTGGTCCTCGCCGAGCGCGGCGGCCTGGTCGAGGACGCGCAGGCAGATCTCGAGGTCGCCCGGGTCGATACCGCTCGGGTCGATACCGCCTGGATCGAAACTGTCTGGGTCGATGCCGGTCACCCCGATACGGTACGACGACGAGGTGGTCAGCCCCTAAACCGTCCGCCCCCGCAGGGTGGACACGTCGCCGGCACGCAACCCGGTGAGCACGTGCTCCACCGCCCGCAGGTGATGGTCCCGCCCGGAGAGGACGGCGGTGGGGGCGAAGCCGTGGCCCGCGGCGTACGCCTCGGACACCAGCTGGGCGTGGGCCTCCACGGGCAGCACGCCCGGGCCCTGGCCGGCGGGGGCGTCGTGGGCGCCGCGGGCGAATGCCGCCCGCCAGTCGTAGGCGCGCCGGCCCAGGCGGATCTGCTCGCTCAACGCCCGCACCACGTAGCGCGGGCCGAGGTACCGGCCCTGCCAGATGTGGGTCAGTTCGTGCACCAGGGTCGGGGTGGCCCGTAGCCGCGTGGGGCCGGGGTCGGTCATGACCACGATCCCGGGGTCGGCGCCGAGATAGATCAGGCCCGGCAGCGCAAACGCACGCCGGTGTGGGACTCCCGGAACGTGGCCGCGGCGGATCACGACCGGCGTGGGGTCGATCGTGCCCGCGAAGAACCCGTCGAGATCGGCGCGGACCTCCGACGGCAGGTCCAGGGGCGGCGGAGCCAGCCCCAGGGCGTCCAGGCCCCGGTCTGCGGCGCGGGCGGCAGCTGCCAGGGCCCGTCCCGCCGCATCGCCCGGTCGGCCGGCGCTCGCCCTCACGGCGTCCCGCCGGTGACCGAACGGTTGTACTCCGGGGCCGGCGCGAGCCACCCGGCCAGCTGATCGTCCGTCGCGATCGACGACGGCTCCACGGTGATCCACCCGGGCCCCATGTCCCGCCCGGCGCCCATCTCGGCCCGGATCGCGCCGGGCAGGGCCATGAGCTCATCGTGCCGGTCGGGGGAGACCCTCACGAGCAGTGACCCGTCCCGTCCGGCGCTGACCGCGATCCTCTCGGACACCATGACGCAGTGGCCGCCGAACATCGACACCTCGCGGGTCACCGGCTCATCGACGAGGAGTTCGCGCAGGCGGTCGATGAGCTGCTGCTGAGCGGGGGGCGGTGTGCGGGGTGTGCGGGCCATCGGGCGACCTCCCCAGCAAAACTCACCCAGAAACAAGTGGGCCCCGGATCCTCACGGATCCGGGGCCACTTCTACTGTCTCGACACAGTGTGCGCGAGGGGGGACTTGAACCCCCACGTCCGTTAATAGGACACTAGCACCTCAAGCTAGCGCGTCTGCCATTCCGCCACTCGCGCTCGCACACTGGTGACCTCCACCGGCTCGTGTCCGGCTTGGTCGTGCGAGGAATGACATTAGCCGATGCCCGAACCGTGGACCAAATCGGGGTCCCGCCGCGGCTCCCACCGCCGGGTCATCGCTGGTAGACAGGGCTGGTAGACAGGGACGTGACCGGATGGAGGACCACTCCACACCGCCACGATCGCAGGAGGATGACGATGACCGACTTCCGTGTGCCCGACCCCTACGCCGCACTCCCGGATCTACCGGCCCTCGAGGTGACGAGCGAGTCGTTCACCGAGGGTGCCACCCTGTCGGCCGCGCAGCTCGGCGGGAAGATGGGTGTCGAGGGCGGCGAGGACAGGTCGCCACAGGTGAGCTGGAGCGCGGGTCCGGAGGGTACGAGGACCTACGTGGTCACCGTCTTCGACCCGGACGCCCCCACCGCGTCGGGCTTCTGGCACTGGTCGGTGGCCAACATCCCGGCAGAGGTGACCTCACTGCCCGAGGGCGCGTGCACGGGCGACGACACCTCGGGCCTCCCCGAGGGCGCGGTCGTGGTCCGCAACGACGCCGGCTTCAAGGGCTTCGTGGGCGCGGCCCCGCCGGCGGGCCACGGGCCGCACCGCTACATCCTCGCCGTCCACGCGGTGGGCGACGAGATCGAGCTCGGTGACGACGCCTCGTGCGCGTTCGTCGGGTTCAACCTGTTCGGCCAGGGCCTGGCCCGCGGCACGGTGACGGGGATCTTCGAGCAGTAGCGCTCAGTAGCGCTCAGCGCACCGCCGAGCCGACGGCCTCCGCCAGGGACCCGAACCCGCCCTGGCGGAGGCGCTTGGCCACCAACCGGTTGGTGCCGCGCAGGAGCGTGGGTCCGGTGAAGATGAACCCGGTGTAGGTCTGGACGAGGTTCGCGCCGTGGGTGATGCGGTCCCAGACGTCCTCGGGCGTCTCGATGCCACCGACGGAGATGATGACGATGCGGCCGCCTGCGCGTCCGTGGATCCGCGAGAGGACCTCCCGCGACCGGGCGGCGACCGGCGCGCCGGAGATGCCCCCGGCGCCCAGTGCCTCGACCGCCGCGGCGGGGGTCCGCAGTCCGTCACGCGAAATGGTGGTGTTGGTGGCGACGATGCCCGCCAGCCCCAGTTCCAGCACGAGGTCCGTCACCGCGTCGATGTCCGCGTCGTCCAGGTCGGGCGCGATCTTCACCAGGACGGGGATCGTGGCCACGTCCCGCACCGCCGCGAGGATGGGCCGGAGCGATTCGACGGCCTGCAGATCCCGTAGTCCCGGGGTGTTGGGGGAGCTGACGTTGACGACGAGGTAGTCGGCGAGACCCGTGAGCATCGTCGCCGAGGCAACGTAGTCGCGGACCGCGTCCTCCGCAGGGACCACCTTGGTCTTGCCGATGTTGATACCCACCGGGTCACTGCTGCGGCGCCGACGGAGGTTGTTGGCCGCGTTACCGGCCCCGTGGTTGTTGAACCCCATCCGGTTGAGGATCGCCCGGTCCTCGACGAGCCGGAACAGGCGTGGGGTGGGATTGCCCGGTTGGGGAGAGGCGGTCACGGTGCCCACCTCGCTGAACCCGAAGCCGATCGCGCCCCACGAGTCCACGGCGGCGGCGTTCTTGTCGAACCCGGCCGCCAACCCGAGCGGGCCGGGGAAGGTACGACCGAGCACCTCCTGGGCGAGCACGGGGTCCCGCACACCCAGGATCCGGCGAGCCACGGCACCGAGCGGGGGCACCAGGGTCAGGAGCTTGAGCAGGCCGAACACCAGGTGGTGGATCCGCTCCGCGGGAAAGCGGAACAGCACCTTCTTGAGCAGTGCGTACACGGTCCTCCTCGGTGAACGTCCCCGGGCGGGACGTGGGTCTTCTGGGCGATCAGCTCGCCGGCTCGGTGAGGGTCGGTCGGATGAGGTGCAGGCCCGCCCCATCCGCGGAACCGACCACCACCGTCCCCGAGTCGGTGACCGCCAGCGAGTCGGGCTGGCGCACCGTCGGGATGTCCGCGCGCTGGATACCGACGCCGTCGCCGAGATCGTACGCCTGGACGGTGTTCGTCCCCGTGGAGGTGACCCAGACGAGTCCTCTGGACGTGTCCTCCGCCACCGCCCACGGGGCCGCGGCGACGGGGAACTGCTGATGCAGCCGGACGGGCGAGGTCGAGTACACCAGCAGGGTCCCGCCGACCGTGTCGCTGGCCACCACGGAACGCTCGCCGAACTCGTCGAGCTGACCCGCCCCCTTGCCGGCACGCAGGAGCGGCCCGGCGTTGTCCGAGTCGAGGTCGATGCTGGCGATGACGGTATCGGGGCGGCTCAGGGCCGTCACCGAGCCGTCCCGGGCGACGCTGATCCGGTCCACGGCGGTCAGCCCGCCGATGCGACGCTGCTCGGCACCGTCGGCGTCGCGCACGACGATCTCGCCCTCCGGGGTGCCGGTCAGTAGTCGACCGTCCGTGGTCAGCGCGGCCGCGGTGACCGGGCCCAGCCCGGTGATCTCACGGACCTGCCCGGTGGCCGACACCAGGACGACGCCGTCGGAGTGGGGGACCAGCACCGTGCCGTCGTGCGCGGCCGAGGCATCGCCGGCACCCGGGGGCAGCGGCACGGAGTCCTCCTCCACCCAGCGGGTGCCGTCGATTCGACCGATCTCCAGCGACGGCGGGTCGTCGACCCGGGCGATGACCCGGTCACCCACCGCGACGAGGGAGCGGACCGAGCCGGGAACCGGGATCACGTCACCCCCGGCGGGGTCGGAGACCTGCGGCGACTCCGCGGGGGAGGCGTTGCCCTGGGCGATTCTGTTCTGCTCCTCGAGCTCCGCGGTGGGCGAGGAGCAGGCGGTCAGTGCGATCGCCAGGGCGAGGAGGGCGGCGGGCATGCCGGAACGGTGGAGGACACGTCGGTGCACGGTGTTCCTTTCGACTGCCCGCCATTGTCCACCACGCGGGTGCTCGGGCACCGTCCAGGTCCGGGCGACTACTCTCGCTGGGTGCGGTGACGCGATCCGCGTCCGATCCGCCGGAACCCGAGAGGAAACAGCGCACGTGAACACATCGGTCCTCGCCGCGCCCACCGCGGAAGGGATGTCCTGGCTCCAGGTCGTCGTGCTCTCGGTGCTCCAGGGCCTCACCGAGTTCCTGCCGGTGTCGTCGTCCGGCCACCTACGGATCTTCTCCACCTGGTTCTTCGGCGAGGACGCAGGCGCGTCCTTCACCGCCGTGGTCCAGCTGGGCACCGAGGCCGCGGTGCTGGTGTTCTTCTTCAAGGACATCGTGCGCATCCTCGTCGCCTGGTTCCGGGGCGTGTTCGACTCCGCGCACCGCGCCGACCCGGATTACCGCCTGGGGTGGTTCGTCATCGTCGGCTCGGTTCCGATCGCGCTCATCGGTTTCGTCGGCAAGGACTTCATCCGTGACGCCGCGCGGAATCTCTGGATCACCGCCATCGTGCTCATCGTCTTCTCCTTCGTGTTCCTGCTCGCCGAGAGGTTCGGCCGGCAGGACCGCCCCGTCGACGCCAAATCGCTCGAGGGTCTGACGATGAAGGACGCGATCGTCATGGGGCTGGCCCAGTGTCTGGCGCTCATCCCGGGCGTGAGCCGCTCCGGGGGCACGATCTCCGCCGGCCTGTTCCTCAACATGTCGCGCGAGGCCGCGGCGCGGTTCTCGTTCCTGCTGGCCATCCCCGCAGTCCTCGCCTCGGGCCTGTTCAGCCTCCCCGACGCGTTCGAACCGTCGGTGGGGCAGTCGGCGAGCGGATTCCAGCTCCTCGTGGGGTCGGCGATCGCGTTCGTCATCGGGTACGCGGCCATCGCCTGGCTTCTGAGGTTCGTGCAGAACCACTCGCTCGCCTGGTTCGCCGGGTACCGCATCCTCCTCGGCGCCCTGGTGATGATCCTGCTCGGCACCGGCACGATCCCCGCGACCTGACCGGGGCCGCCGCCCGGCCGGTGACCGACCCGGCGGGCCGTCGGTAATCTTCCCGTATGACCGTCATCCTGCTCCGGCACGGCCGATCCACCGCCAACACCGCCCTCACGTTGGCAGGCCGTACACCGGGGGTCGGCCTCGACGACACCGGCCACGCCCAGGCCGCGGAACTCGGCCGTCGGCTCGGGGAACTGCCCGTCGAGGCGGTCGTCCGGTCGCCCCTCATGCGGTGCCGTCAGACGGTCGAACCCCTAGCGCGGTCGCTGGGCGTGGAGCCGCTGGTCGACGAGGGGCTGGTCGAGGTCGACTACGGCTCGTGGACGGGCCGGCCGCTCAAGGACCTCGCCTCCGAGCACCTGTGGTCGGTGGTCCAGCAGCACCCCTCGTCGGCGGTCTTCCCGGACGGAGAGTCCCTGGCCGGGATGGCCGGTCGGGCGGTGACCGCCATCCGTCGCCACGATCAGCGCCTGGCGGACGAGGCGGATCGCGACGTGCTGTGGGTGGCGTGTAGCCACGGCGACGTCATCAAGGCGGTGATCGCGGACGCCTACGGGATGCACCTGGACCAGTTCCAGCGGATCGTGGTGGAACCCGCATCGGTGTCCGTGGTGCGGTACACGCCACACCGCCCGTTCGTGCTCCGGGTCAACGACACCGGCGGCGACCTGGCGGGTCTCCGCGGGGACCCGGCCGGCCGGGTCGGCGACGCCACGGCGGGGCACGGCAGCTCGGACGCCGTCCCCGGCGGGAACGTAGCCTGATGATCCGCACCACCATCCACCCCACGAGGAGACCACCCGCATGAGCAGGGCAGTGCACGAGTTCCGCGACCCGACCCGGTTCGTGGTGGGCACGGTCGGTCAGCCGGGCGAGCGCGTCTTCTTCGTCCAGGCCACCGAGGCGGGCCGGACCATATCAGTGCGGTGCGAGAAGCAGCAGGCCCAGATCCTGTCCGAGAGGATGGGCGACCTGCTCGACGAGATCGCCGACAAGTCCGACGTCCCGATCCCGCCCGCCGGCGGCGTCGTGGATGATCTCGACCCGCTCGAGATGCCGGTCGACGCCGAGTTCCAGGTGGGCACCATGGGGCTCGGCTGGGACGGGGAGCACTCCAAGATCGTGGTGGAGTTGTTGGCGATGGACCCGTCCGCCACAGACGAGTCGGTGGTGCTGTCGGACGCCGAGGACGCGCCGGACGCGCTGCGTGTCTTCCTCACCCCACAGCGCGCCCGGCAGTTCGTGCTCCGCAGCGAGAAGGTCGTCTCCGCCGGGCGTGCCCCGTGCCCGCTGTGCGGCGAACCGATCGACACCACCGGTCACCTGTGCGTCCGCCTCAACGGTTATCTCCCGCGGTCCGGTGAGACGCTCACCGACCTCATCGACCCGTGACCGACCGCCCGGTCAGCCCCGAACTCACCGTGCTGTACCGGATCCCGTCCGGCAGCAACGCGGTCTACCACTGTGTGGACGCCCACGGGGACAGCTGGGTCTACAAACCGTCGGCGGGCGAGCGGCCGCTGATGGACTTCCCCGACGGCAGCCTCGCCGCGCGGGAGATCGCCGCACACGCGGTCTCCGAGGCGTTGGGCTGGGACCTCGTGCCACAGACCGTGTCCGCGCACGGCCCGGGAGGGCCGGGGATGGCCCAGCGCTGGATCGAGGAGGTCGATCGCGAGCAACGCTCCGGGCACGACCCGATCGACGTCCACCCCGCCGACGCCGTCCCGGGCGGTCGGGCAGTCGTGCTTCGGGGGGAGGGCGCGCGGGGAGAGGACGTGGTGGTCGCCCACGGCACCGACGACCGGCTGCGCCGGATCGCGGTGTTCGACCACGTGGTCAACAACGCCGACCGCAAGGGCGGACACGTCCTCGTCGACGCCGCGGGGGTCGTCTGGGCGATCGACCACGGCCTGTCCTTCCACACCGAGCCCAAGGTGCGCACCGTCCTGTGGGGGTGGGCGGGTCAACCCCTCACCGCCGACGACGTGGCGGGGTTGGAGCGTCTCCGGCGCGACCTGGCAGAGGGCGGCACCCTCGGCGCGGCCCTGTCCGACCTGCTCTCCTCCGCCGAGGTCGAGGCTCTCACCGATCGCGTCGACGCCCTCCTGGCGACGCGGGTGTTCCCCGTTCCCGGCCCCGGCTACCCCTTACCCTGGCCGCTCTTCTGACCGCGTGGTCTCTAGACTCGGCCGCATGCACTCGTGGTCCACGCCTGTCGTCCCCTCGGTCCCCGGCGACGGCGCCCCCCTGAGGTTGTTCGACACGGCCGGCGGGGAGGCCCGCGAGGTGGCGCCGGGGCCCGTCGCACGCATGTACGTCTGCGGGATCACCCCGTACGACACCACCCATCTCGGTCACGCGGCCACCTATCTCACGTTCGACCTCGTCTACCGTCAGCTGCTCGACGCCGGGCACGAGGTTCACTACGTCCAGAACACCACCGATGTCGACGACCCGCTGTTCGAGCGGGCAGAGCGAGACGGCGTCGACTGGCAGGAGCTGGGGGACCGCGAGACCGATCGGTTCCGCGGGGACATGGAGGCGCTCCGGGTCCTCCCGCCGCGTGACTACGTCGCGGCCACCGAGACCATCGACGAGGTCGTGGAGATGGTGGCCGAGCTCCTCGAGCGTGGTCACGCCTACTGCATCGACCCCGCCGTCGACGGCTACTCCGACGTCTACTACCGCCACCGCGCGACCGAGGAGTTCGGGTACGAGTCGGGCTACGACGACGACGAGATGGCCGTCGCCTTCGCCGAGCGCGGTGGCGACCCTGACCGAACCGGCAAGGAACACCCGCTGGATGCGCTGCTGTGGCGTGTCAATCGTCCCGGCGAACCGTCCTGGCCCTCCCCCTGGGGGGCGGGCCGACCCGGGTGGCACATCGAGTGCTCCGCGATCGCCCGCAACCGCCTGGGGATGGAGTTCGACATCCAGGGTGGCGGCAGCGACCTGGCCTTCCCCCACCACGAGTTCTCCGCCGCCCACGCCGAGGCGGCCACGGGGGAGGCGCCCTTCGCCCGTTTCTACGTCCACGCCGCGATGATCGGGCTCGACGGCGTGAAGATGAGCAAGTCGCTCGGCAACCTGGTGCGCGTGCAGGCGCTGCGGGAGGAGGGCGTCGACCCGGCGCTCATCAGGCTCGGCCTGTTCGCCGGGCACTACCGCGTGGACCGGTCCTGGTCCGGGGAGCTCCTCGAGGCCGCCCGTCTCCGGTACGACACGTGGAACCGGGCCGTCGCCCGCGGCGCCGGTGCGGACTCGGCGGCCGCGATCACGGCTCTGCGCGAGCGCCTCGCGGACGACCTGGACACGCCCGGCGCGTTGGCCGTGATCGACGCGTGGGCGGAGGCGACGCTGGGCGGTGACGAGGCGGACCCGGGCGCCGGTGTCGCGGTCGCGACCGCCCTGGACGCTCTTCTCGGCATCCCGTCGACCGCCGCCTGACCGGCCGGGCCGGCTGACCTGCTGACCGGCGGGGCCGCCTGGCCGGCGGCACACGCCTGCCTGCGGGACGCGCGTGCCGCGACCCGGCCGGCCGCGGGTCACCCGGCGTCGGGCTCGTCCCGCTCGCCCCGTAGGAAGCGCTCGAACTCGGCCGCGATCGCATCGCCGTCGACCAGCGGCATGGCCTCCCCACCCGACGCGCGGCCGCGGTCGGGCTCCGGGTCGACCCCCGGGGTCACCCCGGAGTCCTCGTCCATCCGGTCCTCGAGGGACTGGATGTAGTCGCGGAGGTCCTCATCCTCGCCCGCGGCGGC
Organism: Dietzia sp. IN118; assembly: GCF_032905965.1. Taxonomy (NCBI): domain Bacteria; kingdom Bacillati; phylum Actinomycetota; class Actinomycetes; order Mycobacteriales; family Dietziaceae; genus Dietzia; species Dietzia sp. IN118. The sequence continues at coordinate 1,753,336 of NZ_JAUMSR010000001.1, forward strand.
GTCGACACGGTCGGCCCACGTCCGCGCCTGCACGCGCAGCGCGTCCATCGGCACCGCCATGCCCAGGTTCTCCGCGATCCAGGACAGCATCGCCTCGGTACCGCGGGGGTTCGGCGGCGAGGCCACGTAGTGGGGGACCCCCGCGAACACGCTCAGCGTGGGCACCCCCGCCTCCGTGAGGAGTTGTTGGAGCACCCCGGACATCCCGGTGGGCCCCTCGTAGTCCGACGGTTCGACGCCCATCGTCGCCATCCGCTGCCGGCTGAACGCCGCGCCGGTGAGCGGGACCGGACGGGTGTGCGGCACGTCGGCGAGGTAGGCCCCCAGCAGGATCACCTGGGACACCCCGAGGGTGTCGACCAGGTCGACGAACTCCGAGGCGAACCGGCGCCACTTCAGGGCCGGCTCGGGCCCCCGCACCAACAACACGTCCGCGGCGAACCCGTCCGGTCGACACGCCGACACCACCACCCGGGGCCACTCGACCGAGCGGGACACCCCACCCGAGATCCGGACGACGGGCCGCTGGTCCAGGTAGTCGAAGAACTCGTCACCGCCGACCTCGGCGATCTGGCGGGCCTCCCAGTTCAGGGCGAGGTGTTCGATGGTGCCGGTCGCCACGTCCGCGGCGTCGTTCCAGCCCTCGAAGGCCACGATCATCACCGGGCTCTCCAGATCGAGATGCCCGTCGGGACTCCATTGGACAGTCATTAGTACAGCCTACGTTCGTCCGGTTGTTCCCCACCCATACACTGGGGCCATGTCTGTCGATTTCGATTCGCCCTTATTGGATGCCGCCCGTCGGCGAGTACTGATCGGTGACGGGGCGATGGGCACGATGTTGCAGGCCGTCGACCTTGATGTGGACGCGGACTTCCTGGGCCTGGAGGGCTGCAACGAGATCCTCAACGCCACGCGTCCGGACGTCGTGGAGGACATCCACCGGGCGTTCTTCACCGCTGGCGCCGATCTGGTGGAGACCAACACCTTCGGCTGCAACCTGTCCAACCTGGGCGACTACGACATCGTCGACCGGATCGGTGAGCTCGCGGAGAAGGGCGCGGCGATCGCCCGCAAGGTCGCCGACGAGATGGGTCCGTCCCAGGACGGGACCCCCCGGATGGTGCTGGGTTCCCTCGGGCCGGGCACCAAGTTGCCCTCCCTGGGGCAGACCACCTTCGAGGAAATGCGGGACGCCTACGCCCAGGCCGCCGAGGGGCTGGCACGCGGTGGCGCGGACGCCTACCTCATCGAGACGAGCCAGGACCTGCTCCAGGTCAAGGCCGCGGTGCTCGGGTGCCAGGACGGGATGGCCGCCGCCGACAGGCGGCTGCCGATCATCTCCCACGTCACCATCGAGACCACGGGCACCATGCTGCTCGGCTCGGACATCGGCGCGGCCCTGACCGCGTTGGAGCCGCTGGGCATCGACATGATCGGCCTCAACTGCGCCACGGGTCCGGCCGAGATGATCGAGCATTTGCGGTTCCTGTCCCGGCACGCCGGGATCCCCGTGTCGGTCATGCCCAACGCGGGACTGCCGGAGCTCGGTGAGCACGGCGCCGTCTACCCCCTGGGCGCCGACGCGTTCGCGCCGCAGGTGGCCGATTTCGTCTCCGAGTTCGGCCTGTCGATGGTGGGCGGGTGCTGCGGCACCACCCCCGAGCACATCACCCGCCTGCGCGACGAGGTCCTGGGCCGCGAGAAGGCCGAGCGTCGGGTGGAGCCCGTCAACGCGGTCGCCTCGCTGTACAGCTCGACCCCCCTGCGCGCCGACGCCGGGATCCTCATGATCGGTGAGCGCACCAACGCCAACGGTTCCAAGCGGTTCCGCGAGGCCATGCTCGCCGGCGACTGGGACACCTGCATGGACATCGCCAAGGAGCAGATGCGCGACGGTGCGCAGATGGTCGACCTCTGCGTGGACTACGTCGGCCGGGACGGCTCCGACGACATGAAGGAGTTGGCCGGCCGGCTCGCGACCTCCTCGACGCTGCCGATCATGCTCGACTCGACCGAGCCCGGTGTCATCGAGGCCGGTCTGGAGAAGCTGGGTGGCCGCTGCGCGGTCAACTCGGTCAACTACGAGGACGGCGACGGGCCGGAGTCCCGTTTCCAGCGGATCATGCAGCTGGTCTCCCGCCACGGCGCGGCTGTGGTCGGGCTGACCATCGACGAGGAGGGCCAGGCCCGGACCGCGGATCGCAAGGTCGAGATCGCCGAGCGGCTCATCTCCGACCTCACCGGTAACTGGGGGGTGGCGGAGGAGGACATCATCATCGACTGTCTGACCTTCCCCATCTCGACCGGCCAGGAGGAGGTCCGCCGCGACGGCATCGAGACAATCGAGGCCATCCGCCGACTCACCGGGTCACACCCGAAGATCCACACCACGCTCGGCTTGTCGAACATCTCGTTCGGCCTCAACCCGGCCGCCCGCCAGGTGCTCAACTCGGTGTTCCTGCACGAGTGCATCCAGGCGGGTCTGGACACCGCGATCGCGCACAGTTCCAAGATCCTGCCCATGAGCAAGATCGACGAGCGGCAGCGGGAGGTCGCCCTCGACCTGGTCTACGACCGTCGCGGTGAGGGATATGACCCCCTCCAGGTGTTCATGGAGCTGTTCGAGGGCGTGTCCGCGGCCGGCGCCAAGGACGCGCGCGCGGCCGAGCTCGCCGCGATGCCGCTCATGGAGCGGCTGTCGGCCAGGATCGTCGACGGCGAGCGCAAGGGACTCGAGGCGGACCTCGACGCCGCGATGGCGGAGATCCCCCCTCTGGAGATCATCAACACCCACCTGCTCGGCGGGATGAAGACCGTGGGTGAGCTCTTCGGGTCCGGCCAGATGCAGCTGCCGTTCGTCCTGCAGTCGGCGGAGACCATGAAGGCCGCGGTCGCCCACCTCGAGCCCCACATGGAGGCCAGCGACGAGGACGGCAAGGGCCGCATCGTCCTGGCCACGGTCAAGGGCGATGTGCACGACATCGGCAAGAACCTCGTGGACATCATTCTGTCCAACAACGGTTACGACGTGGTCAACATCGGCATCAAGCAGCCGATCTCGGAGATCATCTCCGCGGCCCGCGAGCACAAGGCCGACGTGATCGGCATGTCCGGCCTGCTCGTGAAGTCGACCGTCGTGATGAAGGACAACCTCGCCGAGCTCAACTCGGAGGGGATCGCCGGGGAGTTCCCGGTCCTGCTCGGCGGCGCCGCGCTGACCCGGTCCTACGTCGAGGTCGACCTCGCCGGGATGTACCAGGGTGAGGTGTTCTACGCGCGGGACGCGTTCGAGGGCCTGCGGCTCATGGACGAGGTGATGACGTCCAAACGGACCGGGGTCCCGATGTCGCAGTCGTCGGAGTCCGCGGCCAAGGCCGAAGAACGCCGCGAGCGCCGCGCTCGCAGTGAGCGGATCGCCGCCAAGCGCGCCGCCGAGGCCGAGCCCGTCGTGGTCCCCGAGCGGTCGGACGTCGCGGCCGACCAGCCGATCGCGACCCCTCCGTTCTGGGGGACCCGGATCGCCAAGGGGATCCCGGTGGCGGACTACGCCGGTCACCTGGACGAGCGTGCCCTGTTCTTCGGCCAGTGGGGCCTGCGGGGCACCCGCAGCGGCGACGGGCCGGACTACGAGGAGCTCGTGGCCACCGAGGGCAGGCCCCGCCTGCGTTCGTGGATCGACCGGTTGACCACCGAGAACATCCTGTCCCACTCGGCCGTGGTGTACGGCTACTTCCCGGCCTACTCGGTGGGCGAGGAGATCTGGGTGCTCGCCGAGCCGCGCCCCGACGCCGAGGTGCTCCACAAGATCGCGTTCCCGCGCCAGCAGCGACCGCGCTTCCTGGCCATCCCCGACTTCCTGGCCTCCAAGGAGCGCTGCGAGGCCGAGGGAGTGGTGGACGTGCTGCCGTTCCAGCTGGTCACCATGGGCACGCCCATCGCGGACTTCGCCAACGAGCTGTTCGCCGCGGACAACTACCGGGACTACCTCGAGGTACACGGCCTGTCCGTGCAGCTCACCGAGGCCCTCGCCGAGTTCTGGCACCGGCGGGTCCGCGACGAACTCCGCCTGCCCGAGGGCACGGTCTCCGACGAGGACCCGGACAGCATCGAGGAGTACTTCAACCTCAAGTACCGGGGTGCCCGGTACAGCTTCGGCTACGGCGCTTGCCCCGACCTGGAGTCCCGCAAGGTGGTCGTCGATCTGCTCGAGCCCGAGCGCATCGGCGTCGAACTCTCCGAGGAACTGCAGTTACATCCCGAGCAGTCGACCGACGCGTTCGTGCTATACCACCCGGAGGCCAAGTACTTCAACGTCTGAGGCGGGCACGCAGGACAGCCTGTCCTTGCTGGTAGAGGACATACCCGACGGCGGATGATGAAGTCATGCACACCATCGGGCACCGATCTGGCGGTGAATCCACCAGCCCCGCGTCGGCATCGACGCGGGGCCGGGCGGACGGGCCACTCCGCACCTTCGTCGGCTCTCGCCAGGGGGTACTCGCGATGGCCACCGTCCTGGCCATCGCGATCCACCTCGTGTCGCGCGCGGTCACCGGTCCCGGCGTCTCCACGACGGTCGAGTGGTCGATCCGGGCGCCCCTGGTCGCGGTGGTCGTGGTCGGCGGGGTCCCACTCATCCTCGAGGTACTGCGCTCGGCGGTGAGGAGCGCGGGTGGGGCGGACATGCTCGCCGCCATCTCGATCATCACGGCGGTCGCTCTCGACGAGTGGCTGGTCGCCGCGATCGTCGTCCTCATGCTGTCCGGCGGCGAGGCGCTCGAGGCCGCGGCGTCGCGGAGGGCATCGGCCACCCTCGACGCCCTCGCGCGGCGCAGTCCCACGATCGCGCATCGACTCCGCGGGGACTCTACGGCCGCGGGCGTGGACGACATCCGCGCCGAGGAGGTCCGCGTGGATGACCTCCTCCTCGTCCTGCCTCATGAACTGTGCCCCGTCGACGGCGAGGTCGTGGGTGGCGACGGCGCCATGGACGAGTCGTTCCTGACCGGCGAACCGTACGTCGTGCCGAAGTCACCCGGCTCCCAGGTGCTCTCCGGGGCCGTCAACGGCGAGGTGGCGTTGACCGTCCGGGCCGAACGCCGGGCGGCAGACTCCCGGTACGCGCAGATCGTCGGCGTCCTGCGGGAGGCGGAGGAACACCGGCCCCCGATGCGTCGCCTGGCCGACCGTCTCGGCGCCTGGTACACGCTGGTCGCACTTGCCCTCGGCGTCCTCGGCTGGGTCATCTCGGGCGACCCGACCCGCTTCCTCGCCGTGGTGGTCGTCGCGACCCCGTGCCCACTGCTCATCGGCGTACCGGTCGCCATCATCGGCGCCATCTCGCTGTCCGCCAAGCGTGGGATCATCATCCGGAACCCGGCAATGCTCGAGAACGTCAGCCGGATCGAGACGATGATGTTCGACAAGACGGGCACACTGACCTACGGTCGCCCCGTCCTGACCGAGATCATTCCTCGACCGGGCACCGATCCGGATGGCGTGCTGGCGACCGCAGCAGCGGTCGAGGTCTACTCCCGTCATCCTCTTGCCCGAGCTGTCGTCGACGCCGCCACCGAACGAGGTCTCGCCATACCACCACTCAGCTCGGTCGCCGAGAAACCCGGCGCCGGACTGGTCGGTGAGGTGGGCGGCCACAGCCTTCGCCTGACCAACCGTCGTGGACTCGCCGCGGTCGACCCCGACGCCGTCGACCTCCTCCCGGGGACGGAGGCCGGTCTGGAATCGATCGTCCTCCTGGACGACCGGTACGCCGCCACCCTCCGGTTCCGGGACGAACCGCGGGCGACCGCAGGCGACTTCATCGCACATCTGCCGCGCTCGCACGGCGTCAAGCACATGATGATCATCTCGGGTGACCGCGAGACCGAGGTCCGCCGGTTGGCGGACCGGGTGGGCATCAGTGAGGTGCACGGCGGGGTCGGCCCCGAGGGCAAACTCGCGATCGTCCGCGAACGCACTGCCGCGGGGCCGACGCTGTTCCTCGGGGACGGCATCAACGACGCCCCGGCGATGACGGCCGCGACCGCAGGAGTCGCGTTCGGTGCCACCTCCGACGTGACGTCCGAGGCCGCCGACGCCGTGGTGCTGGATTCCTCACTGGAGCGCCTCGACGACCTGCTCCATATCGGAGCGCGTATGCGTCGGATCGCCCTGCAGTCAGCGGTGGGCGGGATGGCCGCCTCCGTGATCGGGATGCTCCTCGCCGTCTTCGGGTTGCTGAGCCCTCTCGCGGGGGCGATCGCCCAGGAGGTCATCGATGTGCTGGCGATCCTCAACTCGGCGCGCGTCGTGATGGCGCCACGGAAGCTCAGCGACTTCGATGCGATCCCGTCGCCATCGGCGCCTCGGGTCACCCCCGGTTCACCTGACTCGGGTAGACAGTAGTCCGTGACCAGCAATTCCTCCGACCGTGTTCCGTCCGCCGTCTGTCTCGACATGGACGGCACCCTCGTCGACACCGAGCGACTGTGGGACATCGCCGTGTACGAGCTCGCCGAGCACCTGGGGCGCCCCCTCGACGAGACGACGCGCGAGAGGACGCTGGGCAACTCCCTCCACGGGTTCTTCGAGATCCTCGGCGAGTACACGGGTCGCCGGATCGTGGGCGAGGAGTTCGACCGCCTCGCCCACCGCTTGAACTCCCGGGTCACCGAGTTGATGCGAACTGATATGAGGTGGCGGCCGGGCGCCGAGGATCTCCTCGCCGATATCGCGTCGACGAGGACTCCGGTCGCGTTGGTCACCAACACCACCGCCGATGTCGCGGTGGTGCCCCTCGAGTTCATCGACCGCTCCCGCTTCGACGTGGTGGTCACCGGGTGCATGGTCACCGAGGCCAAGCCCGCCCCGGACCCGTATCTCCTCGCGTGTGCCCGGCTCGGGGTGGAGCCCGGCTCGGCGGTGGCGGTGGAGGATTCCGTCACCGGCGCGACCGCGGCGGTCGCCGCCGGATGCCGGGTGCTGTACATCCCGTCGACCGACGGCCAGCCCGGCGTCGTCGGGGCCCACACCCACGACACCCTGGAGGGCATCGACACCGCGGCGCTCCACGGGCTCACCTCCGGCACACCCGTGGGTGCGGCTATGGGACAATCGAGCGTGTGAAGACCTTCGACTCGCTGTTCACCGAGCTGTCCGAGCGCATTACCGCGCGCCCCGAGGGGTCCGGCACCGTCGCCGCGTTCGACAAGGGTGTGCATCATCTGGGCAAGAAGGTCGTCGAAGAAGCCGGAGAGGTGTGGATCGCCGCCGAGTACCAGTCCGACGAGGAACTGGCGGAGGAGATCTCGCAGCTCCTGTACTGGACCCAGGTCATGATGCTCAGGCGCGGACTCGGCCTCGAGGACGTCTACCGACATCTCTAGACCCCGCCCCGCGTCCACCCTCACGCTCACAGATCCCGGAGCCCCCGTCATGCTGCGCGTCGCACTGCCCAACAAGGGCGCCCTGTCCGAGTCCGCCTCCGAGATGCTCGCCGAGGCGGGGTACCGTCGTCGGCACGAGGGGAGCAAAGACCTCACGCTGATCGACCCGGACAACGACGTCGAGTTCTTCTTCCTCCGTCCCAAGGACATCGCCGTCTATGTGGGCTCCGGCCGCCTCGAGATGGGCATCACCGGCCGGGATCTGGCCGCGGATTCCATGGCCGAGGTCGATGAGCTCCTCGATCTGGGCTTCGGCCACTCCACCTTCCGCTACGCCGGTCCCGCCGGGGCGGGATGGTCCACCGACCGGCTCGCCGGCGCGCGGATCGCGACCTCGTACCCCAATATCGTGCGTCGGGACCTCCAGCAGCGGGGGGTCGAGGCAGAGGTCATCCGCCTCGACGGCGCCGTGGAGATCTCGATCCAACTGGGAGTGGCCGACTGCATCGCCGACGTCGTGGGGTCCGGACGGACGCTCAAGGTCCACGGCCTGGAGGCGTTCGGCGACATCCTGTGCGACTCCTCGGGCGTGCTGATCTCCCGGGCGGACGCCGAGGTGTCCGCGGCGATGGCACAGCTCAGGGCGCGCCTGCAGGGCGTGGTGTTCGCCCAGCAGTACATGATGCTCGACTACAACTGCCCCAAGGATCTGCTCGACGAGGTCTCGGCGATCACGCCGGGCATCGAGTCGCCCACGGTCTCGCCGATGGCGGACCCGGCGTGGATCGCCGTCCGGTCGATGGTGCCGCGCAAGCGGGTCAATTCGATCATGGACGAGCTCGCCGCGTCCGGCGCGAAGTCGGTCATCGCGACCGACATCCGTTCCTGCCGTATGGGCTGACACCCACAAGATCCGCTACTCCGACTTCGGATCCGCTACCCGCATAGGGGTAGCGGATCCGCAGTCGGAGTAGCGGATCCTCGGGCTGGGACCGCGCCCGATCAGACCCGCTCGATCAGCAATGCCTGCAGGGTGTGGCCGATCGCACCGACCTCGTCGAAGAGCGTTCCGGTGGTCGCGCCCACCCCGTCGGGACCGATCGAGGCCCGCGCTGTCACCCCGATCCACTGCCCGACGGGCCGGCGGTGCAGGTGCGTGACGACGTCGGTGTTGAGGAATCGCCACTCGTGGGGTTCGAGGACCGCTCCGACGCCGTTGGCGATGTCCGCCACGCACATCACGTGCTCGGCGGGGGTCGTCTCCTCACCTGCCACCAGCGGCAGGGTGGGCCGCGCCCACACCGTGCCGTCCTCGGCACCCCGGATCTCGAGAGAGTCGATGTAACCGCTGGTCCAGCGGTTGAAGAACTCACTGTTGTGATCGGCCCCAGGAAGCTGGCGGGGCTGATCCAGCGTCTGCTCGACCTCCGCGGTGTCGCTGACGAGCATCCGCCACGCGCTCGCCCGGGCGACGATCCGTCCACGCGCCTCGAGCTCGGACTCGACCAGCTGGATCCGCCGGCCCGGTCGTGTGACGCGCGCCCGCGTCCGCAACTCGCCCAGCGGGACCGGACCCAGCAGGTCGACCGCCACCCGTGCGATCCGCGTCTCCTCGGACGGGTCCAGCCGATCCATGGCCCGGGTGAGGATGGCAGAGGGCGGGGCCCCGTGTTGCAGGTCGGGGCCCCAGGCGCTCACGGTGTGCGGCGTCGCTCGGAAGACCTCCCAGCCGTCGTCGGTACCCAGCGGCTCGAAGTAGGCCTCCGTCATCATGTTCTCCTCGGTTCTCCCTGACCTGACAGCAGAGTGTCCGTCCCGGCTGGTACCACCCGCGTCCCGGGCCACCCCGGGTACTCCGGCGGGGTACCGCCGTACGCCGGACACAGGGCCTGATGATTGCACCAGTCGCACAGGCGGGACGTACGGGGGCGGAAGTCCCCCGTCTCCCCGGCCCGCTCGATCTCCGACCAGAGCGAGTCGAGGGACGCCTCGGTCTCTCCGAGGGATGCATGATCCGGGGTGAGGGTGAGCCAGCTGCCGTTCTTGAGGTAGATGAGTTTGAGCTGCGCGGGGAGCACCCCGTGGACGCGGTGGTACATCAGGGCGTAGAAGCGCATCTGGAACATCGCCTGGTGCTGGTACCGCGGGTTCGGGGGTTTGCCGGTCTTGTAGTCGACGACCCTGACCTCGCCGGTCGGTGCCACGTCGACCCGGTCGAGGTAGCCGTGGAGCGGGGTGCCCGACTGAGTGGCCGTGAGCAGGTACTGCTCGCACGAGGCGGGGGAGAAGCGCTGCGGGTCCTCGACGCCGTAGAGGGCCGAGACCAGGCCCGCGACCTCGGCCTCGAACCCGGGGCGTTCGGCCACAGGTACCACGTCGGCGCCGTCCTCCGCCGCGTAGAAGTTCTCGACGGCGGCGGGGACGAGGTCCGCGGCGCGCTGCGGCGCCCGGTCGGCCTGCTCGAGGCCGTAGAGCTCCTCGAGCACCGAGTGGACGACGGTGCCCGTCACCTGGGCGCGGGTCTTGGGCTCCGGGATCCGGTCGATGGTGCGCAGGCGGTACAGCAGCGGGCACTGCCGGAAGTCCGCCGCGCGCGAGGCGGACAGGGCGAGGGGCTTGCGTTCCGGCAGGGGTACGTCGCCCGCTGCCGGGATGCCGCCGATTTCCAGGGGATCCGTCACACCTGGCAGGGTAGACAACCGGTCGGACAACCGGCCCGTATGTCCCCCCTGGAGGTCCTGTGCAGCGATCCGGTCCGTTCGTCGTGGGCGACCGCGTCCAACTCACCGACACCAAGGGGCGCAAGTACACGGTCGTCCTCGTCGAGGGCGCCGAGTTCTTCACCCACCACGGGGCCGTCCGCCACGACGACCTGATCGGTGCGCCGGAGGGGTCGATCGTCACCTCGACCAAGGACTCCCACTACCTCGCGCTCCGGCCGCTGCTCACCGACTACGTGCTGTCCATGCCGCGCGGCGCCCAGGTGATCTACCCCAAGGACGCCGCGCAGATCGTGCACGAGGGTGACGTGTTCCCCGGCGCCCGCGTCCTGGAGGCCGGTGCCGGTTCCGGCGCGCTGACCTGCTCACTGCTCCGGGCCGTGGGCCCCGAGGGGCGGGTGTTCTCCTACGAGATCCGTGAGGACCACGCCGAGCACGCCGAGCGCAACGTCCGTACGTTCTACGGCGAGCACCCCGAGAACTGGGATCTGCGCGTCGCGGACCTGGCCGAGACCTCCGTGGAGGCGCTGGGGGGCCAGGTCGACCGCGTGATGCTGGACATGCTCGCGCCCTGGGAGTGCCTGCCCACGGTGAGCGACGTGTTGGTGCCCGGCGGGGTGCTGGTCGCCTACGTGGCCACCACGACCCAGCTGTCGGACGTCGTGGAGGCCCTGCGGCGTCAGCAGTGCTGGACCGAGCCCCGGGCGTGGGAGTCGATCAACCGCGGCTGGCACGTGGTCGGCCTGGCCGTGCGTCCGGAGCACCGCATGCAGGGCCACACGGCGTTCCTCGTGACCGCCCGCCGGCTCGCCGAGGGCGTGACCACCCTCAAGCCCAAGCGGCGCAGCGGAAAGGGCTGACCGGCGGACTCGCAGGGACCTGCGCCCGCGTCCGCCGATAAGGTGGAGGGGACGACGACGAGGTGACTCGTCGACGACCAGGAGGGCAGGTGATCGCGTGACCGAGGGACGATCCCCGGCCGGCGACGGGCAGGACCGGGTCGCCATCGACCGGGCCGAGCTCGCACGGCTGCGCAAGGCCGTGGACGAGGGGGCCCGTTCGGACCGCGAGAAGACGATCAAGATCGACGCCCTCGGCGCCCGCAACGTCCGGCTCGCGGACCTGCTCAAGGACTCGCGCGACCAGCTCGCGGCGCTCAAGAGTGAGGTTGAACGACTCGGCACCCCGCCCAGCACCTACGGCGTGGTCCTGGCCCGACCCTCCGGCCCGGACTCCGTGGAGGTCATGGCCGCGGGTAGGCGGATGCGCCTCGCGATCGCCCCGGGGGTGGACCCTGCCGAACTCACCGCCGGTACGACGGTGCGTCTCAACGAGGCCTTGACCGTGCTCGAGGTCTCCGGAGAGCTGCCCGTCACGGGCGTCACCGCCATGTTCCGTGACGTACTCGCCGACGGCGTCCGCGCCCGCGTCGTGATGGGCAACGACGAGGAGCACATCGTCGTGCTGGCCACCGCGCTGCGGGGCGGTCGGACCGCCGAGCACCCCGCCCCGGTCCGTCCGGGCGACGCGGTGCTGGTCGACCCCAAGGCGGGCGTGGCGTATGAGGTCGTGCCCAAGGCCGAGGTCGACGAGCTCCTGCTCGAGGAGATCCCGATGGTGGAGTACTCCGACATCGGTGGACTCGGACCGCAGATCGAGCAGATCCGCGACGCCATCGAGCTGCCCTTCATCCACCACGACCTCTACCGCGAGTTCCACCTGGCCCCACCCAAGGGCGTCCTGCTCTACGGGCCCCCCGGCTGCGGCAAGACCCTCATCGCCAAGGCCGTCGCGCACTCATTGGCCCGCGCGTCGGCGGTCTCCCGGGGCGACGACGTCTCCGACGGTCGCTATCCCAACTCGTACTTCCTGTCCATCAAGGGCCCGGAACTGCTCAACAAGTACGTCGGCGAGACCGAGCGGCACATCCGCTCCATCTTCGAGCGGGCGCGTGAGAAGGCGACCGAGGGCAACCCGGTCATCGTGTTCTTCGACGAGATGGACTCGATCTTCCGCACCCGCGGTTCCGGTGTCTCCTCGGACATGGAGACCACGATCGTGCCCCAGCTACTCGCGGAGATCGACGGCGTGGAGGACCTGCGCAACGTCATCGTGATCGGCGCCTCCAACCGCGAGGACATGATCGACCCGGCCATCCTGCGCCCCGGCCGGCTCGACCTGAAGATCCGCATCGACCGGCCCGACCGCGACGCCGCGACCGATATCCTGGCGAAATACATCACCCCCGACCTGCGCTTCGACCCGGAGGAGGTCGGGGACGCGGACGAGCAGACGCACGTGGCGGACCTCATCGACCGGATCGTCGACAGGCTCTACACGCGCGACGCGTCCACCACGTACGTGCACCTGGTGTACGCCTCGGGCCGCCGATCCTCCCTGTACCTGGCCGACCTCACCTCCGGGGCGATGCTGCGCAACATCGTGGACCGGGCCAAGAAGCTGGCGATCAAGGACATCGTCCACGGCACCGGGCAGGGCCTGACCACAGACGACTTCCTCGACGCTGTCGACGCCGAGTTCGCCGAGAGCGCGGACCTGCCCAACACCTCCAACCCGCAGGAATGGGCGCGGCTGACCGGTGTCCGCGGTGAGCGCGTCGTCGACGTCTCCATCCCCAACAAGGGCGTGGACCAGTGACCCCTCCCGTTCGGAACGCGTCGGGTGAGGTCGGGCGAGGCCGGATCATCGGCACCGAGATCGAGTTCGGCATCGTCGCGGTCGGGCAGCCCCTGCTCAGCTCGGTGGTCACCTCCACCCAGGTGATCAAGGCCTACACCGACCCCGGGGAGTCCGCCGGCGGCGCCGACGAGACCCGCTGGGACTACGAGTCGGAATCGCCCCTGCGCGACGCCCGCGGTTTCGACCTGGGAGCCGTGCGCGCCTACGACCCCGGCGAGTTCGGGGTGACCAACCGGGTGCTGACCAACGGCGCGCGCTTCTACGTCGACCACGCGCACCCCGAGTACTCCGCGCCGGAGGTCGACTCCCCGCGCGACGCGGTGATCTGGGACAAGGCCGGCGAGCTCGTCATGCACCGCGCCGGGGTCGAGTCCTCGGCGACCGAGGGCAACGCCGAACTCAAGCTGTACAAGAACAACGTCGACGGTAAGGGCGCCTCGTACGGCGCGCACGAAAACTACCTCGTCCGCCGCGACGTCGACTTCGACGCCCTGACCCTGAGCCTGGCACCGCACCTGCTGTCCCGGCAGGTGTTCTGCGGCGCCGGACGCGTGGGGATCGGGCAGTCCGGCGAGACGGCCGGCTTCCAGCTCTCCCAGCGCGCCGACTACATCGAGGTGCTCACCGGGCTCGAGACGACCCTGCGTCGCGGGATCATCAACACCCGCGACGAGCCGCACGCGTCCGACGAGACGTGGCGCCGACTGCACGTGATCATCGGCGACGCGAACATGTCCGAACTGGCGACGTACCTCAAGATCGGCACCACGTGCCTGGTCCTGGACGCCATCGAGGAGGGCGTCGACTTCTCCGATCTCCTGCCCGTCGACCCCGTGGAGGCGGTGCACGTCATCAGTCACGACACGTCGCTGACCGCCACGGTGCCGCTGCCCGACGGCCGCGCACTGACCGGGATCGGTCTCCAACGCGAGATCCTGGACCGGGTCGCCGACCTCGTCGGCGACGGACCCGGCCGACCGGACTGGGCCACCGAGGTCCTCGCCGAATGGCGGGAGATCCTCGAGGCCCTCGAGCAGAATCCCATGTCGTGCGCCGACCGCCTGGACTGGCCCGCCAAGCTGCGTCTGCTAGAGGGATTCCGCGCCCGCGACGCGCTGGACTGGGACCACGCGCGGCTCGCGCTCATCGACTTCCAGTACCACGACATCGATCCGGAACGCGGCCTCTACACCCGTCTAGTGGCGAAGGGCGCGATGCGCCGACTGACCACCCCAGACGAGGTCGAGGCCGCCGTCACGACCCCGCCCGCCCGGACGCGGGCCTGGGCCAGGGGACGCTTCCTCGCGGAACTCGGAGACAGCATCCACTCCGCCGGATGGGACCTCGTCGTCGTCGTCGACTCACGCGGCCACCAGCGCCACGTCGACCTCACCGACCCGTACACCGGGACCCGGGAGTACTGCGAGGCGCACCCGGACTTCCTCACCACCGACGGACCGTCACCGTGGTGACCGCACCGACACGCACCTCCGACCACCGAACCTCCCACCGTTAAGGAGAAGTCCATGTCCCGGATCCAGAAGAACGCCGGCGGCCCCGCCGACGGTGACGACGAGGCCGGCCAGGTCGCCAAGGCCGCCGACACCACCTCCGCCGACTCGCTGCTCGACGAGATCGACGACATCCTCGAGACCAACGCCGAGGAGTTCGTGAAGTCCTACGTCCAGAAGGGCGGGCAGTAGACCGCCATGATCCGTCGCATCGTCGGGATCGAGACGGAGTTCGGGATCACCAGCGTCGGCGGTGACGGCGCGCGGTCCCTCGGCGCCGACGAGATCGCCCGCTACTTCTTCCGGCCCGTCGTGCAGCGGTGGCGCAGCTCCAACGTCTTCCTGGAGAACGGCTCCCGCCTCTACCTCGACGTGGGCTCCCACCCCGAGTACGCGACCGCCGAATGCGACGGCCTGCGCCAGCTCGTCGCGCACGACAGGGCGGGGGAGCGGATCGTCGACGACCTCGCCCTGCAGGCCGAGCAGGCACTCGCCGCCGAGGGGATCGACGTCAACGTCTATCTGTTCAAGAACAACACCGACTCGGTGGGCAACTCCTACGGGTGCCACGAGAACTACCTGCTCGACCGGGCCACCCAGGTCCGCAGCATCGCCACCACACTGTTGCCGTTCCTCGTGAGCCGGCAGCTCCTCTGCGGCGCCGGCAAGATCCTGCCCGGCACCCCGGCGGGCGTGGGACTCGGCGAGACGGAGGAACCGACGTTCTGCTTCTCCCAGCGCGCCGAACACATGTGGGACGGCGTCTCGTCCGCCACCACCCGGTCGCGACCGCTCATCAACACCCGAGACGAGCCGCACGCCGACTCGACCCGGTTCCGGCGCATGCACGTGATCGTGGGCGACTCCAACATGATCGAGACCACCACGCTGCTCAAGATCGCCAGCACCCGGCTCGTGCTGGAGATGCTCGAGGCGGGCGTCGAGCTGCGCCCGATGGCGGTGGCGCACCCGGTTCGGGCCATCCGGGAGATCAGCCGCGACCTCACCGGCACGCGGCCCGTCGCGATGACCGACGGCACCACCATGACGGCGCTGGAGATCCAGCGGGAGTTCCTCGCCGGGGTCCACCGCTACCTCGACAGCGGCGGCTGGGAGCGCGACGATCGCCCCGACATCGAGCGGTGCGTGGCCCTGTGGGAGCGGGTGCTCGACGCCGTCGAGTCCGGGGACCACGAGTCGATCGCCGCCGACATCGACTGGGCCGCCAAACTGCGGCTCATCCGGCAGGTCCAGGACAAGACCGGCGTCGACCTCGACCACCCGAGGCTGTCCCAGATCGACCTGACCTACCACGACGTGCGGCCCGGACGCGGGCTCCACTCGGTCCTCGAACGCCGCGGGCTCGTCTCCCGCGTCGTGGACGACGCCGAGGTGGAGCGGGCCCGCACCGTCGCCCCCGAGACCACCCGCGCCGCGCTGCGTGGCAGGTTCATCACGGCCGCCCGGGACGCCGAGCGCGACTTCACCGTGGACTGGGTCCACCTCAAGGTCTCCGACGGCACCCTGCCCACCGTCGCGCTGACGGACCCGTTCGCCCACGAGGACCCGCGTGTCGACGAACTCGTCGCCGCGCTCGGACGATAGCGTCTCCAGGCGTGCCCACCTCGAAGTCCCAACGTCTGGTCAACCTCGTGATCTGTCTGAGGTCGACCAACGCGTTCCTGTCGGCGGGGGAGATCCGCAGGATGGTCCAGGGGTACGACGACGCCGAGAACGACGCCGCCTACCTGCGGATGTTCGAACGGGACAAGCGGGAGCTACGCGACGCCGGGGTCCCGCTCGAACAGGGCGCCTCGCTGGCCCCCGGATCGCCGGCCGGGTACCGCATCCCCGCCCACGGGTACGAGCTGCCCGACATCACCCTCACGCCCCAGCAGGCCGGCGTGCTCGCCGTCGCGGCCGAGGTGTGGCGCGAGGGGGAGCGGGCCGCGCGCGCCGACGGGGCGCTGGCCAAACTCACCGCCGCGGGGATCGAGCCCGCGCACGACGCCGGCGCGACCGTGTCCGTAACCGACCCCGCCGAGCTCGCGACCGCCGCCCTGGTCGCCGAGGCGATCGCCGAGGGATCCACGGTCACCTTCTCGCACACCCCCGCGGGCGCCGCCGAACCCACCTCCCGGCGGGTCGAGCCCTGGTGGACCGGATCCCGCCACGGCCACTGGTACCTCGTCGGTCACGATCTCGACCGAGGCGAACCCCGGACGTTCCGGCTCGTCCGCATCTCCGACGTCCGGCTCGGGCGCGCCGCCCGGACCGTCCCCGTCCCGCCGACCGAGCAGGTCCTCGCGTTGCTGGACGGCGCCGTCTCCCGGCTCAACCCCCTGGTGGAGGCCACGGTCTGGGCCGCCGACGGCAGAGCCGCCGAGCTGCGCGCCATGGCCCGGTCCCAGAGCCCCGCCCGGCGATTCGGCAGGGACGGGGTCGACCTCGAGGTCGCCGCGCCGCTCGGTGAACTGTCCGCGCTCGTGGCCGCCCAGGGTGCCGACGCCGTGGCCCTGCGCCCGGCCGAGCTCCGCGTCCGGGTCGTGACGATCCTCACCGCCGCCGAGGAGGCCGCCCGATGAGCGCCCGCGCCGTCCCGCTGGCCACGTTGCTCAGCGTGGTCCCGTACTTCCACACCCGGGGCGCCGTCCCCGTGGCCGACGCGGCCCGCGACCTCGGGTTGACCGAGAAGCAACTCCGGGCCGCCCTGTGGCAACTGTGGTCCTGCGGTCTGCCCGGGTACGGCCCCGGTGACCTGATCGACCTCGCCTTCTCCTCCGAGGACCTCGACGACGCCGATCTCGTGGAGGTGACCTTCACCGCCGGGATCGACCGCCCGGTCCGCCTGACCGCCGCGGAGGCGGTCACGCTCGAGACCGGGCTGGCGGTGTTCCTCGACCAGCCGGAGGTGATCGACCAGGGCGCGCTGCGCGACCTGCTGTCGACGCTCCGGACCGCCACCGGCGCCGACGTGCACGCCGGGGGGCTCGACGCCCGACGCGAGACGGCCGACTCGGACGCGGACGTCGTGCGCACGGCCGTCCACGACGGTCGGGCGCTGCGCTTCGTCTACCACTCGGCCAGCTCCGACACCTCCACCACCCGGGTCGTGGACCCCGCACGCCTGTCCGTCGCCGACGGCCATTCCTACGTCCACGGGGTGGACCGTGAGTCGGGTCAGTGGCGGACGTTCCGCACCGACCGGATGAGCGGGGTCGAGGAGGTGGGGCCGCGCCGCGCGCTGGGACCCCGACCCCAGGACGACGGCGAGGGCGACGTCCGACTGGAGTCCGCCCGTGTCCCCGCCGCCGCGGCCTGGTTCCTCGACGAGTTCCGGTTCCACAGCGTGGTCCGCCGCCCGGACGGCGACCTGGAGGTGGAGATCGCCTACCACGACCGGGCCTGGCTCCTGCGCTTCCTGCTCGGTCATGCGGACGTCGTGCGGGCCGCCGATCCCGAACTGTCCGCCGAGGTGGCGGGCCGCGCCGTCGAGGGGCTGGAGGCGTACTCGGCGGAGCCGGGGAAGACCTCCGTGACGGAATCGTGAATTCTCGGTAAATAACCAGGTAGCAGCCGGTTTCGGGGAGCGCTCGAGTGACGCCGCCCGGTGTGGGTGCGCTAGCATGGGCACGTTGTCAGACAAACGGAGGTTGACATGGGTGCGTTGAGCATCTGGCACTGGCTCATCGTCCTCGCGGTGGTGCTCCTGCTGTTCGGTTCGAAGAAGCTCCCGGACGCCGCCCGCGGCCTCGGACGGTCGATGCGCATCTTCAAGTCCGAGATCAAGGAGATGCAGAACGACGACAAGCCGGTCGAGGACCCCGCGCCGCAGGCTCTCACCCAGGCGCAGCCGAACGCCGCCCAGTACGCGCAGCCGCAGGCACAGCAGTCCGCCCAGCCCCAGCCGCAGCAGTACCAGCCGCAGCAGTACCAGCCGCAGGCACCCCAGCAGTACCAGCCGCAGGGGCAGCCGAATGCCCAGGGGCAGGGTTACCCGCAGGCACCCCAGCAGCCGTACCAGCCACAGGGGCAGCAGCAGTACACCGACCCCACCGCCCCATACCACGGCGGTCAGGGTCAGCAGGGGCAGTAGGCCGACCCCTCCATGACGCAGACCGACACCGCGGACACCGGCGCCACCCGCAAGGGTGGCGCCGGTCGCCTGCTGACCAGACGCCGCCGCAGGCCCCGCAACCCGGACGGCACCATGCCGTTGATCGAGCACATCTACGAGCTCCGCAACCGCGTGCTCATCGCGATGGCGGCGATCATCGTGACGTTGGGCTTCGGATTCTGGTGGTACGGCAGCGGCTTCTTCGGCATCCCGTCGTTGGGCGGGATCCTCACCGGCCCCTACTGCGACATCCCCCCGGGGGCGCGCCTACAGCTCGGTGACGACGGCGACGAGTGTCGCCTGCTCGCCACCGGACCGTTCGAGCAGTTCATGCTCCGGCTCAAGGTGTCCGCCACCGCCGGCATCGTGTTGGCCAGCCCGGTCTGGCTGTACCAGCTGTGGGCGTTCATCACGCCCGGCCTGCACAAGAACGAGAAGCGCTACGGGGTCGTCTTCACCATCCTGGCCGCGGTGCTGTTCATCGGCGGCGCGGTGCTCGCCTACGTCGTGATCGTCCACGCGTTGGAGTTCCTGCTCTCGATCGGCGACAACGTCCAGACCACCGCGTTGTCCGGCACGCAGTACTTCACGTTCCTCATCCAGCTCATCCTCATCTTCGGCGTGAGCTTCGAGATCCCGCTCCTGATCGCGATGCTCAACGTCGCCGGGGTCGTGAGCTACGAGGTTCTCGCCAAGTCGCGCCGCGGGATCATCATGGGCATCTTCGTCTTCGCGGCCGTGGCCTCGCCCGGCCAGGACCCGTTCTCGATGCTCGCCCTCGCACTGGCGGTGACCATCCTCGTCGAGGGCGCGATCCAGTTCGCCCGCCTGCATGACAAGCGCAAGAACAAGTCCCGCGCCGACTGGCTCGAGGTCGACGACGAATCCGCCTCGCCCCTCGGCCCCGCCGACGACCTCGGCGGATCCGGCCCACTCGAGCGGCCCGCCCCTCTGACCACCCCGGCCCCGGACACCGGCACCCGAACGCCCGGCGACACCCGACCGCTCCAGGCCCCGGCCGGTGGCGGTTCACTCTATGACGACATCACCTGACCGTCCCCGGACCGATCACCTGCTCGAGGACTTCCTCACCGGGGAGGGGTTCTCGCCTGACCCCTTCCAACTGGAGGCGTTCTCCGCCCTCGACGCGGGACGCAACCTGCTCGTCTCGGCGCCCACCGGGTCCGGCAAGACCCTCGTCGGCGAATACGCGGCTCACCGGGCGCTCGCCGGGGGAGGGCGCTGCTTCTACACCACCCCGATCAAGGCGCTGAGCAACCAGAAGTTCCGGCAGTTCCGCACGCGCTTCGGCCCCGAGAACGTGGGGCTGCTCACCGGCGACCACTCGATCGACGCGGACGCGCCCATCGTGGTGATGACCACCGAGGTCCTGCGGAACATGATCTACAGCGGCTCGTCGGCGCTCCACGACCTGGACTGCGTGGTGATGGACGAGATCCACTACCTCGGGGACCGCTCGAGGGGCGTCGTGTGGGAGGAGATCATCCTCACGCTCGATCCGGCCGTCCGCCTGGTCGGGCTGTCCGCCACCCTGAGCAACACCGACGAGCTGGGCGACTGGATCACCGAGATCCGTGGCGACACCGCGGTGGTGCTGTCCGAGCACCGTCCCGTGCCGCTGGCCCACATGCTCTACACCGATGGGGACCTGATCCCCATCCGGGCCGCTGCCGACCAGCGCAGACGGTCCCGGAGCGGCTACCACGAGGAGCGGGTCACGGCCCGGCCCCGAGCGCAGTGGGCCAGACGCCAGGACGTCATCGAGAAGCTCGACGACGAGCGACTCCTGCCGGCCATCTACTTCGTGTTCTCCCGGGCGGGGTGCGACGGCGCGGTCGCTCAGATGCGTCGCGCCCGCCTCCGGCTCACCACCGGGGAGGAGGCCCGGCGTATTGCCTCACACGTGGACGCCGCCTGCGCCGAGGTCCCACAACACGACCTCGACGCCCTCGATTTCACCTCGTTCCGCGCCGGGCTGGTCAACGGGCTCGCCGCCCATCACGCCGGGATGCTCCCGCTCTTCCGCACCATCGTGGAGGAGCTGTTCTCCGCAGGGCTGATCAAGGTCGTGTTCGCGACCGAGACCCTGGCGCTGGGCATCCACATGCCGGCTCGCGCGGTGGTGCTGGAGAAGACGACCAAGTTCAACGGCGACACCCACGCGATGCTCACCTCCGCGGAGTACTCACAGATCACGGGCCGGGCCGGCAGACGGGGCATCGACACCAAGGGCACGGCAGTCGTGCTCGACCAGCCGGACCTCGACCTGGACGCCCTGTCCGCGCTCGTCGACACCCCGCGGTTCCCATTGCACAGTGCCTTCGCTCCCGACTATTCGATGGCGGTCAACCTCGTCGAGCAGCTCGGCGTCGAGGAGGCCACCATCCTGATCGGCCGGTCGTTCGCCCAGTTCCAGACCGACCGCACCCTGGTGTCCCGGTCCCGCGCCATCGAGCGCCGGTCCGATGAGCGCGACCGCATGCGGGCGTCGCTCGAGGAGGCCGGGGGAGACGAGGACCTCGACGAGTACATGGGGTTGCGCGCCGAGCTCAGCCGTCTCGAACGCAAGGCCGAGAAGTCGAACCGGGACGACCGGCTGGCGTCCGTGCGCGCGGCCATGCTCAAGCAGACCGCCGGCTCCGTGATCACCGTGGGCCGCAAACGATTCGGCATGGTGGCGACCGTGCTGCAGGTCCGGACCGACATCCAGTCCGACCCCGCGCTGCTCTGTCTCACCGACACCGGGTGGACCGGCTGGTTACGCCAGAACGACTTCGCCTCGCCCCCGATCCCCGTGGGTCGGGTCGACCTGCCCAAGGGCCGCCGCAAGCTCGACGGGCGCGCCAAGCGGGCTCTGGTCCAGCGGATGGAGCACCTGCGGGGCAAGGCGAAGGGTCGGATGAAGAACGCCGGCGGTAAGCCGGTCCGCAAGGACCCGCGGATCGCCGCGGCGCGCCGGGCACTCCGGCAGCACCCGCTGCACGAGGACCCCCGGATGGACAAGCTCGCCCGCCTCCACGAGCGCTGGGCCCACGCCGACGCCGACGTGGCCGCGCTCACCGCCGAGGTCGACGCCGACGCCGATTCGCTGGCCCGCCGCTTCCGCCGCATCGTCGACCTGCTCCGGCACCTCGGTTATCTCGAGAAGGTGGACGGCGTACTCCGTGCCACCGACGCCGGGCGGCTCCTGGCCGGGGTACACACCGAGCAGGACCTGTTCGTCGCTGAATGTCTGCGGCGGGGAGTGTGGCGCGGGCTCGATGCCGCCGGCCTCGCGGCGGTCGTCACCACGGTCGTGGCCCACCCGCGGACGGACTCCGCGGTCCGCGAACCCTCCGACGACACCCTGCGCGCCGCCCTCGCCGAGACGGAGCGGGTGGCCGGTGACGTCGCCGAGATCGAACGCGCGCACCGCCTGCCCACCACCCCGGACCTGGACGCCGGCCTCGCGCCCGTGATGCACCACTGGGTCTCCGGCGGGGCGCTGGCCTCGATCCTCGCCGCCTCGTGGCAGGAGGGCGTCGAACTCACCGCCGGCGACTTCGTCCGCTCCGCCCGCCTCGTGGTGGACGTCCTCGCCCAGGTCGGTCAGGTCGCCGAACCGGAGCTCGCCCGCACCGCCCGGTCCGCCGTGGGGTCACTGCGCCGCGGTGTGGTGCTCGACCACATGGCCTGAGCCGACGCGGACGAGCGGCGACGGGAACGGGGCGACGGGCGCCTGCCCGGCTCAGACCGCGTCGAGCCCCTCGGTCGCCTCGACGAGCCGGCCGATCGCGCGGGCCTGCCCGGTCGATTCGCCCAGCGCCTCGAGGCGGTCGGAATCCACGGCGCCACGGCGTCCGTCGACGTCGCCCTCGAAC
Organism: Dietzia sp. IN118; assembly: GCF_032905965.1. Classification (NCBI taxonomy): domain Bacteria; kingdom Bacillati; phylum Actinomycetota; class Actinomycetes; order Mycobacteriales; family Dietziaceae; genus Dietzia; species Dietzia sp. IN118. The sequence goes on from NZ_JAUMSR010000001.1 coordinate 1,775,653, forward strand.
CGTACGTCGAACGCCCGGCCGCCCAGGCGGACGACCCCGCGCGCGGCGGAGAGGTAGTCGGCCCCCTCGGTGATCGCCGTGCGCTGGCGGGCGGTGAGCGCCGACCCCGGATCGCCGGCGGCGGCGACGATGCCGTCGAGGTCGCCGTATTCGCGCAGCAGGGCCGCGGCGGTCTTCGCACCGACCCCCGCCACGCCGGGCAACCCGTCCGACGCGTCGCCGACCAGCACCGCGTAGTCCGCGTACACGCGGGCGTCGTCACCAGCGGGCAGATCGAAGCGCTCCGCCACGACCTCCGGGGTGTACGCCAGACGCTTCTTCATCCCCGCTCCCACGTACACCACGGTGGTGCTCGCCGATGCCAGCTGGAACAGGTCGCGGTCGCCCGTCACGACCAGCACCTCGCGATCCCGGGCGGCCAGCGCGGCCAGCACGTCGTCGGCCTCCGCGTCCTCCGCCCACGCCTGGGCGATGCCCGCCGCCCCGAGGATTCCGCGGATCGACTCGACCTGCGGGCCCAGTGACGCGGGGGCGTCCTCCTCGCCGTCGTCACCCACGCGGTGCGCCTTGTACGAGGGCAACAACTCCACCCGCCAGTCCGGACGCCACGCGCGGTCGAGGCCGGCCACCAGGCCGGTCGGGGAGTACTCGTCCACGAGCACGGCCACCATGTCGCAGAAGCCGCGCACGGCGTTGGCGGGGGAGCCGTCCGGGCCGGTGATCTTCTCGGGCACGGAGTGGAACGCGCGGAACCACAAGCCGGCGCTGTCGAGAACCATGAGCGGGCCCTGGGACACCGCGCCTCCTTGATGTCGTCGGGTCGGGAGCGAGTACCTGCCGTCAGGCTAGTCGGCTCCGGCCCACTGCGGCCCCGGCCTACTGTGGAGGACATGAACAGCCCCACTACGCAGATCCACTCGCACCGTCTGGCAGCCGTCCGCGATCGCGCGCGGGACCTCGGGATCGACCACGTGGTGGTGTATTCCGGCGAGGACATGTCCTACCTCACCGGTGAGCGCATGGACTCGCACGAGCGGCTCACCGCGCTGGTCGTGCCCGTGGACGGGGCAGAGCCACTGCTGGTGCTGCCGTCGCTCGAACTCACCGACGTCACCCGGCGAGCCGCCGACCGCGTGGGCGCGAGGATCCACCCGTGGGCGGACGGGACCGACGCCATCGCGCTCGTCACCGGGTCGGTCGCCGGGCGGGTGGCGGTGTCCACCGCCCTGCCGGCGTTGCACCTGGTGCCGCTCCAGGACGGGGTCGACGGCGAGGTGGTCCTCGCCTCGGAGGTGATCGACCACGTGCGGGCCGTGAAGACCGCGCACGAGGTGGGCGAGCTCGCCGAGGCCGCCCGTCGCATCGATGCAGTGCATGCCCGGATGGGGGAGTTCCTGCAGGTGGGCCGGACCGAGGCGGAGGTGGGCGAGCTCATCACCGCCGCCATCGAGGCCGAGGGGCTCACGCGCGCCGAGTTCGTGATCGTCGGCTCGGGCCCGAACGGCGCCGACCCGCACCACGGGGTGTCCGACCGGGTGGTCGAGACCGGCGACATCGTGGTGGTGGACATCGGCGGGCCGCTGCCCAGCGGCTATCACTCCGACTGCACCCGGACCTACTCGATGGGCCAGCCCTCCGCCGAGGTCGCCAAGACGTACGCGGTGCTGGAGGAGGCGCAGCGCCTGGCACGCGAGTCCGTCCGACCGGGGATCGCGATCGGCGAGGTCGATGCCGCCGCACGCGAGCACCTCGCCGCGGCCGGGCTCGGGGAGTTGTTCATCCACCGCACCGGGCACGGGATCGGCCTGGGACTGCACGAGCCGCCGTTCGTCGCACCCGGAGCCGATACCGTGCTGGAGGAAGGGATGACCTTCTCGGTCGAGCCCGGCGTCTACACGACCGGGTCGTGGGGCGCGCGGCTCGAGGACATCGTGGCCGTCACCGCCGATGGCCGCCGCGACCTCAACGACGGCGAGCGCGGCCTGCGCGTCCTCTAGAGTCGGCGGACGCCAGCCTGCCCGCATCCGCTCCCGCCCCTGGCGCCTCGCCCCCCGCCCCTGCACGCGTCCGCCACAGCCGCCCCCGGGCATGTCGTCCGGCCTGCGCCTCGGCTCACGCGAGACGCCATGGCGGCGGGCGGCTATGACCGAGCAGGCGAACCCGGGAGATTCCTCTGATTCCGTCCGGCAGGCCGCGGCCCGGCGCGCACCCAGCGCGCACCCGCCGAGCGCCCGGCCGCGGTGTCAGTCGCCGGTGAACATCTGCTTGGAGCCCAGGACGCGATCCACCTCTATCGCCAACACCACCCGCTCGGGGTTCGGACTCGGCTCGCGGTACCGCAGCGCGTAGCGGCGCTCGCCCTCGCGGACCGAGTCGGGATCCTCGAGGAGGCGGATGGTGCCCTCGAAGGTGAGCCACCGTCCGCGGTCGACGTGCGAGACCGCCGCGCGGCCGCCACGCCGGGCGTTGGCCGCCTTCTGCGATCCCCGCCGGGTGATGACGCGCGCCAGCCCGCCCTCCACGTCGATCGTGAAGCCCACGGCGACCACGTGGGGCGAACCGTCGCGCCGGAGTGTGGTCAGGCTGCCGAGGTGGTATTCGGACAGGAACCGGTGTGCCTCGTCAGAGAGTTCTGCCATCGAGTGGGCCATGACGCCGAGCCTGCCACAGTGAACCGACTGCAGTGAGCCGGCCGCAGTGAGCGGACCGCAGTAAGCCGACGCAGAGCGCGACGCGGTACGTGGGACACTGGGCCCATGCCCACATCCGCAACCCCGTCGTCCCGGTCCGAATCCGGCGGTGAGGTCGTGGTGGTCTTCGGTGGCCGCAGCGAGATCGGTCTGGCCGTCGCCCACCGCCTCGCACCCGGCCGCACCGTCGTGCTCGCGAGCCGCCCCGGTGGCGACGTCTCCGCGCTCGAGGCCCCACTCCGGACCGCGGGCGCCGTCGCGGTGGAGCTCGTGGACTTCGACGCCGACGACCTCGACTCGCACGCCGCGATCGTGGCGGACATCGAGACCCGGGTCGGGGAGATCGACATCGCCGTCCTGACGTTCGGCATCCTGGGCGACCAGGAGGTGGCCGAGCGCGATTCCCGGGCCGCGGCCCGCATCCTGCACACCGACTTCGTGGCGCAGGCCGCGCTTCTCACGGTCCTCGCCGAGCGGATGAAGCCCCGTCGCCGCGGGGTTCTCGTGGCGTTCTCCTCGGTCGCCGGGCAGCGGGTCAGGCGCGCCAACTACGTGTACGGCTCGGCCAAGGCGGGACTCGACGGGTTCGCCTCCGGCATGGCCGACGCCCTGCACGGCACGGGCGTCACGCTGGTGATCCCGCGTCCGGGCTTCGTGATCGGCCGGATGACCGAGGGCATGGACCCCGCACCGTTCTCGTCCACGCCGGACCAGGTGGCGGACGCGGTGGTCGACCGGGTGGAGTCGCGCACGGCGGGTGTGGTGTGGATCCCGTGGCAGCTGCGCGTGATGTTCGCCGTCGCACGGCTCGTCCCGCAGCCGATCTGGAGGCGGATGCCGCGGTGAGCGCTCCACCCCGGTCGGGCGCCGACCCGGCCGCCGTACACCTTGTCGGCACCGGTCCCGGCCCCGTCGATCTGCTCACCGTCCGCGCCTCCCGACTCATCGCCATGAGCGGCACCGTCCTGGCGGAGCCGGGTCCGGTCGGCCCTGGGGCGCTGGGACTGTGCCCGTCGACGGCCCTGGTCATCGACGCCTCCGAGCTGTCGCCGACAGACGCCGCCGCGAGGATGTGTGAGGCCGTCGACCGCGGCGACCGGGTCGTCCGGCTCTATCCGGGCGATCCCACGGACCACCCCGAGCTGCCGGCCCACACCGGCGCCCTCGACGCCGAGGGGATCAGCTGGGAACTCGTGCCCGGCATTCGTTCCGGCGCCCCTGTCGAGGCCCACCGGGACGCGCGGCCCGCGCCCGCCCCGGAGGCCCCTCGGTCTCAGCCCGTCGCCCCGTCCGCGACCGCGATGCCGGGAGGCTCGCCCGGCCTGATCCTGGTGCTAGGGGGCACGGGCGAGGCCCGTCGACTCGCCGACCTCATGGTCACCGCCGGGCTGGACGTCGTCACCTCGCTGGCGGGCAAGGTCACGCGGCCGAGACTCCCCCGTGGGGAGGTGCGGATCGGTGGCTTCGGAGGTGCGGAGGGATTAACGCACTGGATGCGCGAGAACGGCGTCAGCGCCGTCATCGACGCGACCGACCCGTTCGCCGACCAGATCTCGGTGTCCGCGGTCCACGCCGCGCGCGAGACGGCCACGCCGCTGCTCCGCCTGCACCGCCCGCCGTGGACCGAGCAGGCGGGCGACGAGTGGATCCGCGTCCCGAACATGCAGACCGCGGCCCACGTGGTGCGGGAGCGTTTCCGCCGGCCGATGCTCACGGTCGGCAAGCAGGGCGCGTCCGCGTTCGCCGGGGACACCCGGGGGTCGTATCTCATCCGGTGCTCCGAGCCGCCCCCCGGGGCGCTGCCGCACCGCTACCTGCTGGTATTGGACCGGGGCCCCTTCGGGGTGGAGTCCGAGCGGACGCTAATGTCCCGCCACCGGATCGACGTGCTGGTCACCCGCAACAGCGGCGGAGCCACCTCCGAGGCCAAGCTCGCCGCCGCCCGCGACCTGCGCATACCGGTGGTGATGGTGGACCGGCCCGAGACCCCGCAGGCCCCTCGGGTCCCTGAGACCGTGCACTCCGTCGAGGACGCCGCCCGCTGGCTGGTCGAGCGGTTCGGCGCGCGCTGAGCCTGCCCAACTGCTGAGCCGACCTCACCACAGAACCGACCTCACGGGAAAGCCGTCACCCAGGGCGATTCGGCGTCGAAGATCATCCCCATCGGTGCCAGCACCCGCACCACCTGCTCCGCCATCGGTTCGGTGAGTTCGTGCAGGCCGATGACCCGGTCGGCCGAGACGGTGGTCGGACGCTCCACCGCGCCGAGAAATTCGGCGAGTCGGGCGGGAACGACGCCGTCGGGCACCACGGCGAGCAGGCTCACCAGCCCGTCGGCGGTGTCGATCCAGCCCACCCTCGGCACGTCTACATCGGTAGCAGGAGGGGACGTCGGGTCGACGGGAGCGGGGATGGTCCGGGGGTGGGATCCCAGGGCGTCGACGACGAGCTGGTGCAGGTCGCCGGACCCGGGCACTCGCGTCGGTCCCGCCGAACCGGTGAGCTTCACGGCCGCGTCGACCAGCACGGTGGCGGCGTCGGCCACCGCGACCCGGAGCGGGACGGGGTGACCGGCGACGTGGACCCGCGCGCCGCCGTCGGACCCGTCCACCGCCACCGCCAGGTCGGGGGAGTGCGCCAGGACGTCGCCCGACCCGTCGTCGATCCCGAACAGCACCTGCCCGTGCAGGGCGTCAGCCGCGTCGCGGGCGAGCAGCGCGGCCCCGAGCCCCGTCGGCAGGTCGCCGACGTCGTGATGCCCGCCGAGCCGGCCGGCCAGAGGAGAGGCGATGATGTCGCGTCCCCTGGGGTGGGCGACTGCCTCGGGCAGGCCCGCGGCCTCGAGGTCCCGCACCGCGAGATCGATCGGATCCCGGTCCGCGCCCACGATCCGGGCTGCGCCCCTGGCCGTGAGCTGGATGCCGCCGCGATGTCCGGCCGCGAGCTCCGCCAGGGCGGTCCAGTGCTCGGGGCGCAGCCGGCCGCCGGGAAAGCGCAGGGTGTCCCCGGGTCGGGACGACCCGGCCGCGTGGTGGGAGTCGTTCATGAGCACCCAGCGTAGGCGCGGGGGGTGGGCGGCCGGGCCGCCGGTCGGTGCTCGGGGATAATCGCCCGCATGACCGCTTTCCTGGCTACCGGGGGCCGGGTGCTCACGCCCGCCTCACGAGACGCAACCGCCCTGGCACACGAGAACGGGCTCATCGTGTGGGCCGGCTCGGATGCCCCGGGCCCCGCCCTGTTCCGGGGTGCCGAGCAGGTCGACCTGGAGGGGGACTGGGTGGCCCCGGCGTTCGTCGAGTGCCTCCCCGACGGCCTCGACCCGGCGGTTGCGGCCGCCGGCGGCGTGGTGCCCGCCGGTCTGCCGCGCGCACACGGGCTCGAGGAGGTCGAGGAGCGGGTGCGTGCGGGGGAGCGGGTGGTGCTCGACGACACCGTCGACCCGGCGCGCCTCGCGACCGAACTCACCCGCCTCGCCACCGAACTCGGCGGGCCGGCGGTCGCCCGGTGCATCCCGGTCCTCGTCGGCGGGGCCGGGGCTGGGAACGCGGACGGCGACACGCTCGCCGCCCTGGCCGCCGTGGGCACGGTGAGCCTGTTGCGCCCACTCGTCGATGACCTGACGGGGATCGACCTCGTGCGCATCGCCGCCTCCGGCGTGGCGCTGGCCGCGTCCACCCGGGCCGGTGACGAGGTCCGGCCGTGGGACGCCCTGCGGGCCCTGACCTCCGTCGAGGGCGGCCGTGGCCTGTCCCCGCGGGCGGCGTTCACCGCGACCACCCGGGGCGCACACCGGGCGGCCGGCGCGCGCGACGGCACGGCGGGCACCCTCACCCCGGGCACGGCGGCCACCTTCGCGAGGTGGCGGACCGGGGAGCTGGCCGTGATCGCCGCGGACGACGCCGTCCAGCGGTGGTCCACGGACCCGCGCTCCGGAGTTCCTCCGATGCCGGATCTCACCGGACCCGACCCCGTTCTGCGCGCGCTCGTCGTGGACGGCCTGCCCGCCGGCCCCGCGACCTGATGCCCCTGCTCACCAGGCTGGCCTTCGCGGCTGCCGCCGGGGCGCTGCTGGCGGCCTCGTTCCCCCCGGTGGGTCTGTGGTGGACGGCGCTTCCCGCGATCGCCGTCCTCGTCGTCGTCCTGTCCCCGTCCGGCGCCTCCACGGTCCGGCCGCGCACCGGCGCGCTCCTCGGGTTCACCTCCGGCCTGGTCTTCTTCCTCCTCCTGGTGCCGTGGGTGGGCCTGTACGTGGGCGCCTACGCCTCGTGGGGCCTGTCGGTGGTCGAGGCGCTGTACCTCGCCGCGTTCGGCGCCGGCGCCGCGGTCATCCTCCGGGCCGGCCTGGACCCCGGCAACCGGCGCGGCCCGCGTGCGGTCGGCGCCGTGCTCGGGGTGGCCGGCTGGTGGTCCCTGTGGGAGTGGGTCCGCTCGTCCTGGCCCTGGGGCGGCTTCCCGTGGGGACGGCTGGCGTTCGGCCAGGCCGACGGGCCGCTGCTGCCGCTGGCGTCACTGGGCGGCACCCCACTGGTCGGGTTCGCGGTGGCGTCGGTGGGGGCGGCGATCGGCGTCGCCGTCCTGCTCCTCGCGCGCCGTGACCGACCCGTCCGCGCCGCCGCCGGCCTGCTCACGGTGCCCCTGGTGACCGCGGGCCTGGTCGCCGTCGCGGCCCTCGCCCCGACCGGCGGCGAGCCCACCGACACCGTCGAGGTCGCCGTGATCCAGGGCAACGTCCCGCGCCTCGGCCTGGACTTCAACGCCCAACGCCGCGCGGTGCTCGAGAACCACCTGCGCGTCACCGCCGAGTACGCCGACGATGTCGAGGCCGGCACCGAGGCCCCGCCGGATTTCGTGCTGTGGCCGGAGAACGCCTCCGACATCTCGCCGCTGGCCGACCAGCTCGCCGCCGCCCAGATCACCGCCCTGTCCCGCCGTCTGGAGGCACCGATCCTCGTGGGCACCGTCCTGCCCACCGGCGAGGGCCGCGAAGCGCACAACTCTTATCTCGTGTGGGACGGCCGTTCCTCTGGCCCCGCCGAGGGCCCGGTGGTCGACCGCCACGACAAGAAGTACATCCAGCCGTTCGGGGAGTGGCTCCCGCTGCGCGAGCCGCTCGAGGCGCTGTTCCCGATCGCCCGGACCGCCGGGCACTTCATCCCCGGCGACGGCGACCACGTCGTCACCGCGGGCGGGGTGGACCTGGGCGTGGCCATCTGCTTCGAGGTCGCCTTCGACGCCGCCGCCCGCGAGCCCGTCTCCCGCGGCGCGCAGATCCTCACCGTCCCCACCAACAACGCCACCTTCGGCCGCTCACCCATGACGTACCAACAACTCGCGATGTCCCGGGTGCGGGCCGTGGAGCACGACGTGCCCGTGCTGATCGCCGCGACCAGCGGGGTCAGCGCCGTCATCGGCCCCGACGGCGACGTCCGCGCCGAGAGCGGCATCTTCGAGCCCGCGGTGCTGGCGGCGCAGGTCGAGGTGGGCGGGGCCGGTACGATGGCAACCCGACTGGGTGGCATCCCGCAGGCGGTGAGCTGCCTCATCGGGCTCGTCGCACTGGCATGGGCGCTGGTCCGCACCCGGCAACGAGCCGCGACCCGAACCGAGGAGAAGTAAGTGACCGATCCGACGACGCCGGGCCGACACGCGCCGTCCGCGCGCACCCTGGTGATCATCCCGACCTACGACGAGCGGGACAACCTGCCCGGCGTGGTGGAGCGGTTGCTGGCCGCGGCCCCCGAGGTGTCGGTCCTCATCGCCGACGACAACAGCCCCGACGGCACCGGCGAGGTCGCCGACCGGCTCGCCACCGAGGACCCGCGCGGGCGCATCACCGTGATGCACCGCGAGGGCAAGCAGGGGCTCGGGGCCGCGTACATCGCCGGGTTCCGCTGGGGTCTCGAGCGCGGGTACACCGTGCTCGTGGAAATGGACGCCGACGGCAGCCACCCGCCCGAGCGGCTCCCCGCGATGCTCGCCGCCGTCGACGGGGGCGCCGACCTGGCGATCGGCTCCCGCTACGTCCCCGGCGGCTCGGTGGTCAACTGGCCGTGGCAGCGCCACGTCATCTCCCGCGGCGGCAACGTCTACTCCCGGGTCATGCTGGGCGTGGGCATCAAGGACATCACCGCCGGCTACCGCGCCTACCGGGCCGACGCCCTGGCCGAGCTGGACCTCGACGCCATCGAGTCCAAGGGCTACTGCTTCCAGATCGACATGACGTGGCGCCTGCTGAACAACGGGCGCCGGGTCACGGAGGTGCCCATCACCTTCACCGAGCGCACCGTCGGTCAGTCCAAGATGAGCGAGTCGATCTTCCGCGAGGCCGCGGTCAACGTGGCCCGCTGGGGCTGGGAGAAGCGTCGACACCAGCTCAAGGGCCTCGTCGGCCGCTGACCCGGTGCGCGCCGGCTCCGGCCGCACACCGACCCCGGATACAGGAGAACGCCCCGGCCCTGCGGGGCCGGGGCGTTCCGGTGCCACCGGGTGATATCCGGTGACCGCTCGGTACTACCTACCGCGCACCGGCGCGGCGCCGCTTCTTGAGCAGGTCCATCCGCTCCTTGAGCAGCTCCTCGAGCTCCTCCAGGGAGCGACGCTCGAGCAGCATGTCCCAGTGGGTACGCGGCGGCTTGCCCTTCTTGACCTCGACCGCGGGGCCGTCGATGAGCTGGCCCTCCTGGCCGTTCTTGCACATCCAGGCGCCGGGGATCTCGGCGTCATCGGCGAACGGGACCTCGTAGACCTCGCCATTGGGGGTCTGGTACCGCGCCATGCGGCGCGGCGCGAGGTCGGTGTCCCGGTCGGTCTCGTAGCTCACCGCACCGAGGCGGCTGCCCCTGAGGACTCGATCTGCCATGCGAACTCCTTCTGCCGTGTTCGTCTGCGTCAATTCATGCGGATCGACACGACGCTGCGTGGTTCCTGCTTGTGTCAACGCCAGGGGAACCCCCAAATGTTCCCACGTCCCGACACCACGGGCCACCGCGGGGGCGCCGCTGGGTAACCTCACACCCGTGGAACCCGACGCCCGACCCGAGCCGACCGCGCCCCGGAGGGGCGAGGCCTCGTGCGCCTGGTGCGGTCGCCCCGTGGACGAGGGCGGGACCGGGCGCCGGCGCCGCTACTGCCGGCGGTCCTGCCGGCAGCGGGCCTATGAGCAGCGCCGGTCGCTCCGGATGCAGGACCTGCCCGAGGGCACGGTCGTGCTCACCGAGGCCGAATCGACCGACCTGATGGACCGCATGTTCCAGCTGCGCTGCGCCTGCGAGGATCTGCGGACCGCCATCGCCGAGGGCGAGGACCCCGCCGAGCTGGCCCGCATGTCCGAGGACCTGGTGGCGGCGGCGAGACGGGCCGAGCGCCTGCGGTGAGCGAGGACGGAGAGGCCGGTCGGCCGACAGCGGGGACCACGCCCGTCGCCGCGCTCCGGACGTGGTGGGAACGCTGGCGCCCCTCGGTCACCGGCCTCATCGTGGCCGCGCTGGCGGCGTGGGTCTCGCTCATGCCGTCCCTGCTGCCGCGGGCCTGGTACTACCAGGGGGTGGTCACCGGCGTGTCGATGCTGGTGGGCTACGGGGTCGGCGTCGCTCTGAGGACCCTCTGGCTGCGGGTCGTGGCGCCCCGCATCACCCTCCACCCCGACCTCCTCGCGTTCGGTGACCGTCTCCTGACCTTCGCCCGTCTGTCCGCCCCGTACATCCTGGTGGTCTACCTCATCACGGCCACGGCCACGGCGATCCGCTGGCAGGACCAGGTCTCCGATCTGGTGCGCTCACCCCGCCCGCCCTGGGCGGACTACATGAAGATCCCGTGGGTCGCCCTGGCGATCTTCCTGGGGCTCCTCATCGCAGCCCGCGGCATCCGGGCGGGGTACCGGTGGTCGGCCCGCGCGGTGGGCCGCAGGTTCGGCGTGGAGGAGTACACCGCCCGGCTCACGGGCGTCGTGATGGTGGCCGTCCTCGCACTCGGCGTGGTGCAAGGTGTGGTGCCGCGCCTGTTCTTCGGCGGCGCCAACCGTATCTTCAGCGGGCAGAACAACGAGGACCTCCCCGGCGCGCGACCGCCGACGGCGCCCGAGCGATCCGGGTCCCCGGACTCCGTCGTGGACTTCGGGGACCTGGGCCTGCAGGGCCGACGGTTCGTGAGCGGCGGCCTCGACGGGCAGCACCTGGGGGATCTGTTGGGCGAAGACGCGCCCGAGCCGATCCGGGCGTACGCCGGTCTGGAGTCCGCACCGACCGACGACGAGCGTTCCGCCCTGGTGGTGGAGGAGCTGGAGCGGACCCGGGCCTGGGAACGTGAGTCGGTGGTGATCGCCCCGACCACCGGCACCGGGTGGATCAACCCCCACGCGGCTCAGGCCATCGAACTGCTCTCCGGTGGCGACGTGGCGATCGTGGGCACCCAGTACTCGTACCTGCCCAGCTGGATCTCGTTCCTCGCCGACCGCGAGAAGGCGGAGGTGGCGGGCCGGTCACTGATCGAGGCGGTGGTGACCTGGCGCGACTCCCTCCCACCGGGTCGGCCGCAGCCGAAGCTGTACGTCTACGGCGAGAGTTTGGGCACCCAGGCCGGCGAGGCGGCGTTCTCGGGGATCCGCGATATCCGGGCGACGGTGGACGGGGTGCTCTGGGTCGGCCCGCCCAATTCCAACCACATCTGGCACGCGCTCGTACAGCGACGCGACCCCGGTACCCCGGTCACCGAGCCGGTGTACGCGGACGGCCTGCTGGTGAGGTTCTCGGAGGATCCCGCGGAGTTCCGCGACGACGACACCCCGTGGATCCCGCCGCACGTCCTGTACGTCCAGCACGCGACCGACCCGGTGGTGTGGTGGACCCCGGATCTGCTGTTCGACCGCCCCGCGTGGCTGGCCGAACCGCCCGGCAAGGGCCGACATCCGGGCATGTTCTACATGCCCGTGTTGACCCTGTTCCAGGTGACCGCGGACCTCGGAAACGCGATCGGCGGGTCGCAGGGCTACGGCCACCTGTACGACCATCAGATCCTCGACGGATGGGCGGCCGCGACGGGACGCGAGGGATGGGACGACGACGAGTTCCAGCGGTTCGCCCGACTGCACGCCACCGCGATGGAGCAGCAGGACCGCGGCTGACGCCCTTTCCCGCCGGGGGCCCGCGGTCTAACGTTGCCGCTGAGCGGACAGGCTGAGGAGACCCGGGATGAGCGCCCACACGGCAGACACGCACGACACCATCCGCGTCCTCGGCGCGCGGGAGAACAACCTCCGGTCGATCGACGTGGATCTGCCCAAGCGGCGGCTCACGGTGTTCACCGGCGTCTCCGGATCCGGCAAGAGCTCGCTGGTGTTCTCGACCATCGCGGCGGAGTCGCAGCGGATGATCAACGAGACCTACAGCGCGTTCCTCCAGGGCTTCATGCCCACCCTGGCGCGGCCGGACGTGGACGTGCTGGAGGGGTTGACCACGGCGATCGTCGTGGACCAGGAGCGGATGGGCTCCGACCCCCGCTCCACGGTCGGCACCGCCACGGACACCGGGGCGATGCTGCGGATCCTGTTCAGCCGTCTCGCGCAGCCGAGGATCGGCGGCCCCAAGGCGTACTCCTTCAACGTCGCGTCGGCGTCCGGGGTGGGGACGCTGAAGAAGGCCGACGGCACCCGGCAGAAGGCCGAGTTCTCCATCACCGGCGGGATGTGCGTCCGCTGCGAGGGTCGCGGATCGGTGTCCGATTTCGACGTCGACGCGCTGGTGGACCGCTCCAAGTCCCTGTCCGAGGGCGCGATCACCGTCCCCGGATACTCGATGGACGGCTGGTACGGCCGCATCTACTCCGGCTCCGGGTTCTTCGACATGGACAAACCGGTGGGGGAGTTCACCGATCGGGAGATGCACGACCTGCTGCGTAAGGAGCCGGTCAAGGTCAAGGCCGACGGCATCAACGTCACCCTCGAGGGCCTGATCCCCAAGATCCAGAAGTCGATGCTGTCCAAGGACGTCGAGGCGATGCAACCGCACATCCGCTCGTTCGTCGAGCGGGCCGTGGTGTTCACCACGTGCCCCGAATGTGACGGCACCCGGCTCAACGAGGGGGCCCGGTCGTCCCGCATCGGGGACAGGAACATCGCCGACGTCTCGGCCATGCAGATCACCGACCTGGCGGAGTGGCTGCGCGGCCTCGAGGAGCCGTCGGTCGCGCCGCTGCTGGACTCGTTGCAGCACACGCTCGATTCGTTCGTGGAGATCGGCCTGGGGTACCTGTCGCTCGACCGCCCCGCGGGCACTTTGTCAGGCGGCGAGGCACAGCGGGTCAAGATGATCCGCCACCTCGGTTCCGCCCTGACCGACGTCACCTACGTGTTCGACGAGCCGTCGATCGGCCTGCACCCCCACGACATCCAACGCATGAACGGGCTGCTCCTGCGGCTGCGCGACAAGGGCAACACGGTCCTGGTGGTGGAGCACAAGCCGGAGACCATCGCGATCGCCGACCACGTCGTCGACCTCGGACCCGGCGCCGGCTCCGAAGGCGGTCGGATCTGCTTCGAGGGATCGGTCAGCGGGCTCCGCGGGAGCGACACCGTCACCGGCCGGCATCTCGACGACCGCGCCGCGCTGAAGAACAGCGTGCGGGCGGCCACCGGGCGGATCGAGGTGCGTGGTGCGACAGCCCACAACGTGCGAGGCGTGGATGTGGACATCCCCCTCGGGGTGCTGTGCGTGGTGACCGGTGTGGCGGGGTCGGGCAAGAGTTCGCTCATCCACGGCTCGGTGTCGCCTCGCGACGGGGTGGTGGCGATCGACCAGGCCGCCATCCGCGGGTCGCGGCGCAGTAATCCGGCGACCTACACGGGACTCCTCGAACCCATCAGGAAGGCGTTCGCCAAGGCCAACGGCGTCAAGCCGGCGCTGTTCAGCCCGAACTCCGAGGGCGCGTGTCCCACCTGCAAGGGCGCGGGCGTTATCTACAGCGACCTGGCCATGATTGCCGGCGTCGCGACGACGTGCGACGACTGCGAGGGCAGGCGCTTTCAGGCCGAGGTGCTCGAGTACCGGTTCGGTGGCCGGAACATCGGCGAGGTGCTGGCGATGTCCGTCGCCACGGCCGAGGAGTTCTTCGCCGGGGGAGAGGCGCGGATCCCCGCCGCGCACAAGATCCTCGCCCGGCTCCGCGATGTCGGCCTGGGCTACATCCGGCTCGGTCAGCCCCTGACCACGCTGTCCGGTGGCGAGCGTCAGCGGCTCAAGCTGGCCGCCCAGATGGCCGACAAGGCCGAGGTCTACGTGCTGGACGAGCCGACCACGGGCCTGCACCTGGCCGACGTCGCGACCCTGCTGGCGATGCTCGACCGGCTGGTCGATGCCGGGAAGTCGGTGATCGTGATCGAGCACCATCAGGCCGTGATGGCCCACGCGGACTGGATCATCGACCTCGGTCCCGGCGCCGGTCACGACGGCGGCCGGATCGTGTTCGAGGGCACCCCGGCCGAACTCGTCGCCGGTGCCTCCACTCTCACCGGCGAGCACCTGGCGAGGTACGTGGCTGCGGCGACCTAGCCGGAACCAGCAGCGGGTAGAAAGAGCGGATGACCGATTCCGGCGGGTTCCCTGATGCCAACTCCTCCGACGCCAGCGTCTTCGTCCGGGCGTCCGGGCTCGTCGTCGACGAGGTGACCACCACCTCGCTGCGCGGCCACGCGGACCTGGGGGAGGGGCACGTCACGGCGTGGGGGACGGTCCACGGCGGCGTCTACGCGAGCATCGTGGAGTCCGCCGGCGGTGCGGGAGCCGGATTTGCGGTCGCTGACCGGGGGCAGATCGCGGTCGGCGTCCACAACGGCACCGACTTCCTCCGGCCATCCACCGGCGGGCGGGTCGAGGTCTCCGCGCATGCCCTGTTCCAGGGCCGCAGCCAGCAGCTGTGGGATGTCGTGATCAGCCAGGCCGAGGGTGGAACCGTGCTCGCGCGGGGCCAACTCCGGCTGCAGAACGTGCCCAGGCCGGACACCGCCGCCACGCCCGGACGCTGAGTACTCAGCGGAGCTGCGCTGCCCTGCGTGTGCCCTCGTCACCGAGACGCATGCCACCGGGATGGTCGGCATCATGCCCGGTCAGGCGGTCCGTCCGAATCTCTTGTGCAGCGCCTGTGTGCTGACACCGAGCACCATGCCGATCTCCGCCCAGCTCATGCCCTGCAGCCTGGCGTGCCGCACCGCAACCTATATTGACGACCATGGCAGCCAACCACTACCCGGGAATCGCGTACGGACCGGCGGTGAGGGCCCGGCAGAACGCCGTGGGGGTCACCCTCCCCGTCGCCACCGGTGACTTCGCCCTCGAGGGCACCGATGTCGCACTGATCCGGAGCGCCGACCACTTCTCCCTCTCGACCGTCACCGAGTCGGGCTGGCCGTACACGCAGCACCGCGGCGGCCCGGCGGGATTCGTGCACGTGGTCGACGACACGACCCTCGCCTGGGCCGAGTTCCCGGGCAACCACCAGTACGTCTCCACGGGCAACGTGGATCACGACGGACGCGTCTGCCTGCTCTTCGTCGACTATCCGACCCGACGGCGGTTGAAGGTCTTCGGTCACGCGCGCACGGTCGAGCCGGACAGCGACCCCGACCTGATCGACCGGCTCCGGGCCATGGGGGAGAAGCGGTACTCCGGCCGCGTGGAGCGCGCGATCGTGGTGGACGTCGTGGCCGCTGACGCCAACTGCAGCAAGCACATCACCCCACGGTGGAATCGCCGGTACATCGACGAGTTGACCGCGGTGTACAAACGCCGGATCGCCGAACTCCAGGCCGGATCGGCGTAGCCTGCTGCCATGGTCGGTGACCCGCCCAACTTCGACATCAAACGCGAGCGCAGGGACCTCTACAGCGGCAAGGCCGGCAGAGTCGACCTGGTCGAGGTGCCCCCGATGGACTTCCTCATGGTCGACGGGCAGGGGGATCCCGATACCGCGCCGGAGTACAGGGCCGCCGTCGAGGCGCTGTACGCCACGTCCTACGCCGTGCGCGCCGCCGCCCGGGCCGCGCTGGGACGGGTCCACACGGTGGGCCCGCTCGAGGGCCTCTGGTACGCCGACGACCCGCGGGTGTTCACGGCCCGCGACAAGGACGCCTGGAGTTGGACGATGATGATCTGGCAGCCGGACTGGGTCACCCCGGACATCCTGTCCGCCGCCATGGAGAAAGTGACGACGACGACGGTGCCGGACGCGCACGAGCGGGTGCGGTTCGACGGGTACGCCGAGGGGTCGGCGGTGCAGACGCTGCACGTGGGCCCCTACGACGACGAGGGCCCGATCATCGCGCGGATGCACGAGGAGATCATCCCCTCACACGGGGCGACCCCGTCGGGCCACCACCACGAGATCTACCTCTCGGACCCCCGTAGGTCCGATCCCGCCAGACTCAGGACGATCCTGCGTCAGCCGATCACCATCGGCTGACGCTACTGATCGCCGCGATCGACTCCTTCGAGCGAGGTCACGAGACGCTGGGCCAGGGTCCGCAGCTGGACGAGGTCCTCCTGCGGCATGTCCACCCTGTCCAGCAGGGAACACTGGATCGTCTCGGCTTCGGCGCGCAGCCGCCCGCCGGCCTCGGTGAGGTGCACGTCGACACTCCTCCCGTCGCCGACGGAGCGGGACCGCTCGACCAGTCCGGCATGCTCCAGCCGTGCGAGCAGAGGGGAGAGGGTGCCCGAGTCGAGGAGTAGTCGGTCGCCCAACTGGCGGACCGTCAGCCCGTCCTCCTCCCACAACACGAGCAGGGCGAGGTACTGCGGATAGGTGAGGCCGACCGACGCCAGGGCGTGGCGGTAGGCCGACGTCGAGGCGCGGGAGGCGGCGTAGAGGGCGAAGCAGACTTGCTCTTCCAGTCGGAGATCGGGATCCATCACCCGAGTATCGCCCATTTTTAGGTTGCGCTCAATTAAGTTGTGCGCAACACTACCCCCATGGACAAACTGGACCGGCCCCTGAAGAACTCGCGATCCCGCACACCGGTGCGCCGCCGCAGTGCGGGGGAGGTGGTCCGACATCTCGGACGATGGGCCCTCGGCGCCGCCCTTCTCGGGGCGGGGACCGGGCACCTGACCACCATGCGCGAGGAGTTCCAGGCACAGGTCCCGACGTGGGTCCCACTCGACCCGGACTTCGTGGTCGTCGCCTCCGGCGTGGTGGAACTCGGACTCGGCGCGGCGCTCATCCTCGCACCGGCGCGATACCGGCCGGCGGTGGGCGGCGTGACGGCGGCGTTCTTCGTCGCGATCTTCCCCGGCAACATCTCTCAGTACGTGACGGGCACGGACGCGTTCGGACTCGACAGCGACCGCGCACGCCTCGTGCGGTTGTTCTTCCAGCCCATCCTCGTCGCGTGGGCCCTGTGGTCCACGGGCGCCTGGCGCGCCTGGCGGAACCGGAACAATCGCTGATCGCGCTGCGTAGACTCCGGCCCCATGCGCTTTGACGAGTTCCGAAGTCACGATGCCCTCGGTCTCGCCGCCCTCGTGCGGCAGGGCGAGGTCACCCCGGGCGACCTGCTCGACGCGTCGATCCAGCGCGCCGACGGTGTCAATCCGCGACTCAACGCGATCGTGCGCCGGCTGGACGGGCCGGCTCGCGCCCGGGCGACCGAGGAACTGTCGGGCCCGTTCGCCGGGGTGCCGTTCCTCCTCAAAGATCTCGGTCAGGACTACCGGGGAACACCCACCAGTGGCGGGTCGCGTCCACTGGCCGACGTACCGGCGACCGAGCACGCGACCGTGGTCCGGCGGTGGTTGGACGCGGGCCTGGTGGTCTTCGGCAAGACCAACACCCCGGAGTTCGGGGCCAAGGGAATCACGGAGCCCGAACTGTTCGGCCCCGCCAGGAACCCATGGGACACCAGCCGCAGCCCCGGGGGCTCCTCGGGCGGGTCCGCCGCCGCGGTCGCGGCCGGCATCGTCCCGGTCGCCGGGGCGAGCGACGGCGGCGGTTCGATCCGCATCCCGGCCGCGTGCTGCGGGCTCGTCGGCCTCAAACCCGGCCGCGGACTGGTCCCGATGGGGCCCGCGCGCGGCGAGGCGATGCACGGCGCGGCCACCAATGGCGTCATCTCGCGGTCGGTTCGCGACTCGGCTGCGATGCTGGACGTCCTGATGGGAGGGGAGCCGGGCGGGCCGTACGTCCCGGCCACCCCGTCGGAGTCGTTCCGGTCCCAGGTGGGGGCGGACCCCGGACGTCTGCGGATCGGCGTGTGCACCGCGTCCTCGATCAATTCCTCACCCCACCCTCAGGCTCTCGCCGCTGTGGAGACCGCTGCCAGAGCGCTCGAGGATCTCGGCCACCACGTCGACATCCTCGAGTCACAACCCGTGGACGACCTGGCTCTGGCCCGCGATTTCCTCACCAGCTGGTTCGCCTACCTCGCGTGGTCGGTCGAGGACACCAAGCGCCGGACGGGGTGCGCCGACCGGGACTTCGAGACGGACACGCGGATCGTGGCGGCACTCGGCCGGGCGCAGAGCAGCGTGGACTATCTCGATGCCGTGATGCGGCGGGATCAGTACGTCGGCGAACTCACCAGCTTCTTCGAGGGCTACGACTTGCTCATGACGCCGACGCTCGCAGATCTCCCGCCCCACATCGGCACGCTGGACACCCCGCCGCTCGCGCGTCGCGCGGCGACCGCTTTGCTCGCGACGCGCACAGCTCCGCTGTTGCGACACTCGGGATTCGTGGAGTCGCTCATCGACGCCAACCTGAGCTGGGTGCCGTACACCCAGCTGGCCAACCTGACCGGTCGGCCGGCGCTGTCGCTTCCGCTGCACTGGACACCCGAGGGCGTCCCCATGGGGGTGCACTTCACCGCCGGACTCGGGGGCGAGTCGATGCTGCTGCGTCTGGCCGGCCAGCTCGAACAGGCGCTGCCGTGGACTGACAGGCAGCCGGCGGCTCTGGGCGGATGACCCAGCGGACACACTGCGTCGGGGACACCCACCCGCGAAACGTCACTGTGTCGAATCGGGGCCGACTAGGCGGACCCCACGGAGGCGGCAGCGGATAGATGCCGCGAGACCCCGGGGTGCCTTCGGGCGGTAAACCGACCATATCCACGACCCGGGGCCTCGCAACGAACGGCGGCGACGGATCGCCGCCGGGGAACTCAGGCCATGTCCGACGGGAGGACACTGAGGAGCCACTGGTAGAGATCCACCAGAGGGTTGTGGATGAGCATGAAAGCGTTCTCGACTGATCCGCGCATGATGTCGCACCTTTCTCTACCGAGCGACACGGTGTCGCCTCAGTGACCATTCGTAGCAGTGCGCACGGCGGATGGTGGCGAACTCCGGAAGGTTCTCAACGGACCACCCACTCCCGAAGTGCCGATAATCTACATTATGTAAAGTCGAAAGGACCCTATCTGCGCTCTCCGCACATAGTGAAGGCTCGGGTAAGCATCTGACCCTTTCCCGGAATTAGCCCCGACCTGCATATCGCTTGCGTTGGTGCGGCAGGCCGCGGCGACGTGCTCGCCATGGGCGAGGTCTGTTTCGAGCGGGCACAGAGCACCCCTGAGCTGGCGTTTCCTTGTCGCCCATTGCGGTTAAAGCAATCTGTGTGCGAAACTCGCAATCACGTTCGGGGCTTTGAGGAGGGTCACCATGACCCACGACGACGACAACGTAACGTTCGCTGTTTTCGGTGACCAGGCCCCGGACCCGGACGTCTTCCTGGAAAGCGTCCTGGACGGGTGGGCCCGCCAGCAGCGGGCAAAGGACTTCGCGGCGGCCACGATCGGCACCCGCCGCAAAGCGGTTTTGAATCTCGTGGACTTCTCGGGGCATTATCCGTGGGAATGGACTCTGGCTGACGCCGACGATTTCTTCTCTCACGCCCGTGCGGTGCGGAACCTCTCGCACGGGACTGTGCGCTCCTACCAAGGCGCGATCAAGCTGTTCTGCGATTTTGCTTGCGATCCGCGCTACGACTGGTCCGATCTCAGCGCGACCCAGTTCGGTCGAGTCTTCGCCCAGGTCGTGACTGAACTCAACCGCGTCACTCACTCCGAGCCCACCGAGGCACGCCCGGCCAAGCGCCCATTCACCCAGCACGAGTTGCAGGCCCTGTTCGATCTGGCCGACCTCGAGGTCGAGCGAATCCTGGACTCCGGCCGCAAAGGAGCCGTTGCAGCGTGGCGCGATGCCATCGCGTTCAAGACCGCTTACAGCTGGGGACTGCGATCCAATGAGCTGCGCCATCTCCAGGTGGTGGACTTCTCCCGCAACAGCCGGGCCCCCTATCTCGGCGACCATGGCGTCCTACGCGTGCGCTGGGGAAAGCCGCACCGCGGCTCTGCGAAGAAGGTGCGCTCCGTGCTGACCGTGTGGCCATGGTCGGCCGAGATGATCGACCAGTGGATCCGCCACGGGCTACCGCGGTACGGGCACCCTGTCACCGACTGCTTCCCCACCAGTAGCGGCGCCCTGGTCGGTGCCTCGCACCTGATCGGCCGGCTGAGGTCCTTCGTCGACGAACTCGGTTTCCCTCCCGGACTCGACCTGCATTCCTTCCGCCGCTCGTATGCGACCCAGCTGATCACCGGCGACAACTTCGATGTCACCTTCGTCCAGCTCCAGCTCGGCCACGAACACGCCGCGACGACGTCCATCTACTCGCTGCCCTCCCCCGACTACCAACGCCTGGCCCTGGAACGAGCACACGAGCGCACCATCAGTGCAGCGCTCGGGCTACCCGCATCGGAGAAGAACTCATGAGTAAACGCGACATCAGCTACACCTGGCGGGTCCGCGAGATCATGGCACGTCGCGGCGTGCACACCGCCAAAGACCTCGCCGAGCTCCTGCACGAACGCGGCATCACCCTGACGCCCAACGCCGTCTGGCGCATCGTCGCCCAGGAACCCGAGCGCATTTCCTTCAAGGTGCTCGTCGCTCTCTGCGACGCCCTCGACGTCACACCCAACGACCTGATCACCTACACCGCCGCCGACGCCCGAACCCGCCGCCAACAACAGGCCGCATCCGGCGACGACATCGCCGACCTGCGCGATTTCCGGCCCGTCCGCGCCCGCATCCTCGACGACGATGGCCCACACCGGTAGGCCCGCCACCGGCGGCAACGGATCCGCACGGCCACCCACCGTGACCGGCCTCGCCGAACAGCACAAACGTGGCCGCCCCCGCTCGACCGGGGACCACCGATGCGACCGCTGCCACCAGCAGGTCGCCAAGATTCGCCTCCACTGGCCCGACGGAGCTATCTGCGGACGCTGCTTCACCGAAGCCACCCACACTTACGGCACCTGCCCAGACTGCGCCGAGCACCGCATGCTCCCCGGCCGCTCCCCCGACAATCAGCCCATATGCCGTGACTGCGCCCGCATCACCACCGCCCTGACCTGCACCCGCTGCCACCGCGAAGCCGAACGGTTTCGCGCCGGCCTTTGCATCCGTTGCGCCCTGCACGACGACCTCGACGCGGTTCTCAAACCCGGCGACGACCTCCGGCTCCACCGCCTCATCGGCCTGCTCACCAGCAGCGAACGGCCAGAGAGCATCTACACCTACATGCGCGGAAGCAAGGCCAGAGCCCTCCTGGAGGCGATCGGTGAACGCGAACTTCCACTGACCCACGACGCCTTTGACCAGCTTCCTGACTCCAGAGCCGTCGATCACCTGCGTGCCCTGCTCACCCACCACCGCATGATCTGGAGTGTTCCCGCTAAAGTGGCCACTGCAATTAAGCGGCGAGTTCGTATATGTCTCTGAATCCTAGTTCAAACTCGGCTGGTGTCAAATAGCCCAGTGTGGAATGTCGTCGGGCCCTATTGTAGTACTCCTCAATCCAGGTGAATGTGCTCTTCTTGAGTGCTTTTAGAGTGGGCCACGGGCGCGTGTGAATGAGTTCCTTCTTGTAGCTCGCGAAGAATGATTCTGCGACCGCGTTGTCGAAACAAATGCCAGTGCGCCCCAATGATCGTCGGATATTGTTTTTCGTGCAGTACTTATCGAAGTCGGTGGACGTGTATTGAGTTCCGCGATCGCTGTGGAATATGACTTTTCCGGGTGGTCGACGACGAGCGATGGCCATGTCCAGTGCGTCGGTGACCAGCTCGGTTCGCATGTGGTCGGCCACGGCCCATCCGACGACCATCCGGGAGTGCAGATCGATGACGGTGGCCAGGTACGCCCAGCCGTTCCAGGTCCGTACGTAAGTAATATCGCCGCACCATTTGGTGTTCGCCTCGGCCGCCGTGAAGTCGCGGCCGATGAGGTCAGGTGCCCCAACGGGGCTGTCTCCGGCGACGGTGGTGCGTTTCCACGCCTTCGGGTGGCGGCCTTCCAGACCTGCGACCTTCATGAGCCGCCACACCCGCTTGTGCGAGACCCGGTGGCCGCCGGCGGCGAGTTCCGCACGCATGCGCCGAACGCCGGGACGGCCGTTGAGGTGCTCGTAGTGGTACTCGATCAGCGCTGTTAACTCGTCGTCTCGGAGGTCTCGAGCTGAGCGCGACTTGCCGCGCCACTTGTAGTAGCCAGAAGTCGATACGCCGAGTTGAGCACACATGAACGTGACCGGATATGAATCGGATTCAGCCCAGTCCGCGATAGCCGCGAATTTCACCGCGGGTCTTTCGCGAACCAGGTCGCTACTTTTTTTGCGAACTCCACCTCCATCCGGGCGTGCTTCACTTCTTCGCGAAGGCGCTCGAGTTCCGCCCGCTCGTCCTCATTCAACGGGCGGTCAGACTCACCGTTTCCCTCGTCTCGAGTCTTCTTCACCCATTTCCCCAACGTCATCTCGTGAACGCCGATACTGCGTGCAACTTCGGCGATCGCACGGCCATCATCGATGACCAAACTTACCGCGTTGGCCTTGTACTCGGCAGTGAAGCTCCGACGAGTAGATCCCATAATCCGCTCCCTCTATCTTGGGGGAACTCACCGCTCATCTCCGGGTGTCCACCAGAGCGGGAACGGTCCAATCCCCGAACGCGGCAACGAGACTCTCGTGCGTTTCGAACAATGGCTTGCCACCAGAATCGCCGACCTTCCCGACGACGGCACCAGCCAGCTCATTGAACGCTACGCAACTTGGCAGCACCTCAACCGCATCCGCGCCAAAGCCACAGACCGGAGTTCCGCAGCTTGTAGGCATTCGTAGTAGTTCGTGATCGGGCCGTGCCTGGTCAGGGCCTTGCATGCTGTCTGGAATCCTGATTACTTGTAGGCACACGACTTTCGGCGTGTTCGGCTGGCCATGGGCGGTTGTCCGTGGTTTCATGTAGGCATGTACTTGCGTCAGACCAAGCGCACCAACCGGGACGGCTCGACGGTGTCGTATCTGCAGCTGGCGCACAACGAACGTCACCCGGATACCGGCGTTCCGAGGGCGAAGGTGATCCACAACTTCGGCCGAGCCGAGCAGGTCGACCGCAAGGGACTGGAGCGGTTGGTGTCCTCGATCTCGCGGTTCCTGACGCCTGAGCAGGCCACCGCCGCGGTGGCGGGCGGGGACGTGGAGATCCTTGATTCGCGTCGCCTCGGCGGGGCCTGGACCCTGGACCAGATGTGGCAGCGACTGGGCATCGGGGCGGCGATCCGCCGCGCCGCTGACGGTCGCCGGTTGGATGGGCAGTTCACCGAACGGGTGCTGTTCGCCCTGGTCGCCCAGCGGGCCTTGGAACCAGGATCGAAGCTGGCGGCGACCGGCTGGGTGGGCGAGCGGGTCGCGATCGACGGGCTGGCCGAACTGGGCGAGGATCACGCCTACCGGGCGATGGACTTCCTCCTGGAGGTGCTCGAGGAGATCGCCGCCGAGATCTTCGACTCCGTGGCGAACCTGCTCAACCTCGATCTGGACATCGTGTTCGTCGACACCACCAGCACCTATTTTGAGACCGACCACCCCGACGAGCTGCCCGAACTCCAGGACGACAACCCTGGCGACGAGGACGCCAATCCGGTCGAATCCGGGGCCCGCGCGTTCGGCCACTCCAAAGACTTCCGCACCGATCTACCGCAGGTGGTCATCGCGATGGCCGTCACCCGCGATGGCATCCCGGTGCGCTGCTGGACCTTCCCGGGCGACACCGGTGACAGTCAGATCATCCGCACCATCAAGGACGATCTGGACGACTGGAACCTGCGCCGAATGGTGTGGGTCGCCGACCGTGGCTTCGCCTCGCAGGCCAACCGCAGCTATCTCACCCGCGGTGGCGGGCACTACATCCACGCCGAGAAGCTGCGCCACACCAACCGTGAGGCCACCGCTGCCCTGGCCCGCCCGGGGCGCTACCGCACTGTGGCCGGCAATCTGCGTGTGAAGGAAGTGCGCGTCGCCCCCGGTGGCCAGGGTGACGGCGATGGTGGCGCCCGGGCGGTGCGGTTCGTGATCTGCCACAACCCCGACCAGGCAGACCGCGACCAGGCAGTCCGGGCGAACCTGATGGACCATCTGGCCGGATTGATCGATGGCTCCGATGCGTGGACTCCCGCGAAGCGCTCGGAGTTCGTCGGCTCGCTGAAGAACAAGCCGGGACTGCGCCGCTACCTGCGCCGTACCGCCACTGGCCTGCTGCGCATCGACCGGGCCGCCGCCAAGCGCGAGGCCCAGCTCGACGGCAAGTGGCTGCTGCGCACCTCCGACACCACCCTGACCGCCGAAGATCTGGCCGCGGCCTACAAGCAACTCCTGGCCGTGGAGGCCGGCTGGCGGGACATGAAAAGCAGCCTCGGCCTGCGGCCGGTGTTCCACCGTCGCGAGGACCGGATCCGCGCCCACGTGCAACTGTGCTGGCTCGCACTGCTGTTGATCCGCGTCGCCGAGACCACCACCGGGCAGACCTGGCGCACCCTGCGGCATGAACTCGACCGGCTCCACCTGGTCACCCTGGCCACCAGCGAAGGCACCGTCAGGCAGCGCTCCCAGCCCACCGAGGCCCAAAAGCAGATCTGGCGCGACCTCGAACTGCCCGAGCCACCGAAGTTCGCCGACTTCACCACCACCTGACACCGCCCCGCGCGCAGACCCGCAGGGGCCGTAGTAACACGACCCCTGCGAGCTTCAACATGCCTTACCGCAGGCCACACCAACTTTCGGCGCCTACCGTGTGCCTACCAGCTGCGAAACCCCGGACAGACCCCGGCACCAACCTCGAGACCGTCATCCACGCCGCGAAGCAGGAGATCACCCAGGCCGGGAAATTCCTGATCTGGCTGCACAAACATCATCACGTACCGGCAGGCGAGATGCGCCAGCACCACATCGACGACTACCTCAGCGACGGCCCCAGTACGCGCAAACACATCCGCAACTTCGCCCGATGGCTCAATAACCAGCAAGGGCACCCCAAAGGGACACTTGATGTGCCGTTTCGTAAGGCCCAGACCACGCCCATGATCACCCAGACCGAGCGTATCCAGCTCGTTCGGAACTGCCTCGAGCACCGCAACGTCATCCCGGCCACCCGCGTCGCCGGACTCATCCTCCTGCTCTGGGCCCACCCCTTGAACAAGATCGTCATGCTGCGCCGAGACCGCCTCATCGCCGCTCCCGAAGGAATGCGCATCACACTCGGCACCCACGCCGCGCAAGTCCCCGAAGCCCTCACCGAACTGTTCTGGAACCAGCTCTCCAACCCCGGAAACCAGAACACCATCAACGCCGATACACCGTGGCTTTTCCCCGGTCGAACCGCAGGTCAACACCTCCATCCAGGGACACTTTCCAAACGCCTCAAAGTTCTCGGAATCGACGCTCTTCGGGCCCGCAACGCCACTCTTCGCGACCTGAGTCAAGAACTCGACGCCCGCAGCCTGATCGACCTCCTCGGCTACAGCCCCGGCATCATCGCCCAGCACGCAGCACGCTCCGGAGCGCCTATGGCTGACTACATCGCCCTGAAGCACCAACAGCCCTGATCATCGAGGGCTGCGACAGCACAGTTCGACTCACGAACAGCAACGATCGTGAACGCCGTGAATGGCCCCTCCCGACCCTGCACATCAGTAGGGTGCCCAAGAAGGATCAGCCTCCGTAAGCAGTGCCCCACCAGCAGGAAGATGCCCGGACTCGCCTCATGAAAAAGCACGCCCTCGTCATCACGCTCCTAGCGGCGCTAACCGCCTGTTCACCCGAAGGCACGGACGGGGAGCAACCAACATCTGCACCACCGGCCGCGAACGAGGCGGCGACCGCGGCTTCGGGCACATTAGAACTAGCTATCTCCCAGACATGCGCCCCCGGGTCAGACCCACAGTGCATCCCTCTCAATGACGAACACATCCTCGTCGCCCCCGCGGCGTTTGAGCGCATAGGCGTCGACTCCGCCAGCAGTGCACCGTCTTCTGGAGAGTTCGACATGATCAACGTGACACTCGACAATGACGGAGCAACTGTGGCTCGCAAATTGACGAACGAGGCTTCCCAGGCTGGAGACCAAACTCGACTCGTCATGAAGGTCGGCGATGAGATTGTCTCCGCTGTCCGAGTGCAAGGCGAACTGCGAGGCGATCAAATGATGGTCGCCATACCACCGGGCGCGGCCACTGAAGAAATCCTCAATAACCTCAACGGCCACGGCAACTAGCTACACACCGCCAACAGATACTCCGCGAGCAGCGACGGGCGCTCCGGGACGACGGGTTCCGCAGCCCATGATCTCCGAAGAATCGGATAACGCACTTTCCCATCAAGAATCTCGCTGTCCCATCCCCATCGGCGCGATGGTCACATGCCACCGTCCTGGTCCGCGATCCACGCCCCCTCCGACGCCGACCCCTCAAGGTGCGCTCGTTCGACTGAGATCCGTTCGATGCGCGGCAGTGCGATCGCCAGCACCGGCAGATATCCCGCCGCCCAGACCGGAGCACCGAAGCTGAGGACACAACCACCCGGTACCTCGATCACCTCGTGCCGGGTAGCGCTCACTCCTGCCACCTTCCACGCCCAGAGCCGCCCCTCCACGAACTCGGTGATCTCGAAGGGCAGGGACAGCCCCACCGCGGTCCTGACAGTCCCTCGCGTACCGGCCCTCAAGCCGGAGTCACCGTCGATCCGCGCCCCCGAGACGGTGGGCCCCCATCGCGGCCAGGTCTGCACATCGGTGATGACTGACCACACCGTCTCCGCATCCACGTGCATCCGCAGTTCGGTCTTCCACATCCCTCGGCGGAACGTACTTCGCATTCTCAGCACCGAACTCAGCGCAGCGGAACTCAGTGCAGCCGAACTCAATGCAGCCGAACTCAGTGCAGTGGCGGACGCGAGGTGTTTCATCGTCCGGCCCGGCTGTCCGGCTCCCGGGCTTCTCCGCCCTCGCCACGCGGTGGGCTACTCCACCACGTTGATGGCGGTCTCCCCCGGTCGCGGGTGTGACGGATCATCAGCCCATGGTGGCAGAGCATCGTGCGGGCGCAACCGCCCATGGTGGTCATGACGCCACGACGGCGGTATGCGCCGGGTCAGCTGGTCCGGTCCAGGATGAGCCGAGCCGCTTCCCGGGGCGCGTCCCATTGCGGGAAGTGACCGCACCTATCGAACCAGTGCAGTGTCGCGTCGGGGAACGCGCGGGCGGCTCGCCGGGCCTGGGCCGGGAGTGTCACCAGATCGCGACGCCCCCACCCGATGGTGACCCGTCCCGGGACCGTGCCCGCGGGGGCACCCTGCTGCGGGGGGCCCTTCGTGAGCGCGTCCATCGCCGGGCCCGTCGCCGGTGCGTCCGCCAGCCCGGCCACGTCAGGCAGCACGGTCTGTGCCGACAGCGCCCATGGCCGCGCCGACAACTGCGCCAGCAAGACGGTCCGACTCATCGGATTGCCCAGGAGTCCCGGGAGCGCTCCGCGCACAGCGCTGACCAGGGCGATCGACGGCCGCAGGGTGGCGCTGAAGATCGCCAGCTCGCGATCACTCCAGAATCCGCCGGGGTCCAGCGCCACGGTGTCGCCACCGACGCCGCGCCGGGCCAGCTCGAGAACGATCCGCCCACCCATCGACTGTCCGGCCGTGGACACCCCGTCCAGACCCGACTCCTCGATGAACCGGGCGACGGCGTCAGCCAGCGCCGCTATGGACACCTCACCCTCCAGCGGTGGGGACTCGCCGAAACCCGGCAGGTCGACCGCGATGACCTCGCGACGCGCTGCCAGATCGTCGATGATGGGTTCCCACGATCGCCACCCCGCGCCGAGTCCGTGCACGAGAAGTAGAGGGCTACCTTGCCCGCGTCGAACATGATGCAACGTCATGGGACAAGCCTACGAAGCGCGCGGAGGAAAGGGCGCGCGCGACGTGTCACGATCGGGGCCCGTGTCCGAGGTGGCCGGCCGCCGTCACCAGATGGGACGATGGCGCCATGCGCACCCCACCCGGCATGGACCGCGATCGCGACGAAGACGGCCGCGCGCGCAATTCGCGCCCACGCGATGAACTCGGTCGGCCGTTGCCGATCGGCAGCGTCGGCGTCGAGCGTATCCCCGAGGATCTCGATCTGCCCCCCGCCCGATCGCTGGAATGGGCACAGGAACTGCTGGACCGCGGCCTCGCGTTCAATGCCCACGAAGTTCTCGAGGGCGCCTGGAAGGCCAGTCCCGACGACGAGCGCATGCTCTGGCAGGGCCTGGCCCAGCTGGCAGTCGGCATCACCCATATCCAGCGCGGCAACACCAGGGGGGCATTGTCGCTGCTCGCCCGTGCCGCCGAACGTATCGGCCACGACAGCGGCCCCGCGCCTCACGGGATCCATGCGACCGGATTGGTTTCCCACGCTGACGCACTCATCGCCACCGTCGAGCGGGGCGACGAACCCTCTCCGGATCAGCTGAAGCCGCGGCTTCGCGTCCCGTCAGCTCTCCCCTGACCTCCGCCTCTCCGAACCGTCGGGACTCAGAGTTCGACGGTGCCGCTGGTTCCCATGTCGGGAGTTCCCTCATCACGGGACACCGCTGCGCGGACGAAGGAGGCGATGTGTGCGATCCGCGAGCCGCTGGAGTCCCAGTACTCGGCGGAGTCGGCACGGATCAGTACCGAGGTGGCGGACTCCGGCCCCTCGGGGAACCACGCCCCGACGGCGGCATTCCAGTGCTCGGCCACCGCGTCACGGTCGTCGTCCACGACCGCCCGTCCGGCGACGGAGACGAACCCGTCCGAGGACTGAACTGAGACGTTGACCTGCGGGTTCGTCTCGATCTCCGACGGGAGGTCGCCGTGACGGGGTGCGAGCAACCGAATCGATCCGTCGAAGTCGGAGTTCTGGCGGGTCATGGGCCGCGCCATCAGCCGACCGTCTGCCCCGACGGTGGTGATCATGCAGATCGGGGACTTCTCGATCAGGTCGGCGACGATGCGTTCAGGTGTTCTGGCGTCGTCTGACATGTCTCGGACCTTTCCTCGTCGGGGCCTCCGTCCCCGTCCAACGTACGCCTCGGATCCCGGGCCTTCGTCCGCCGCGGAACTCCCGGCGCGTTCGGGCCGCACCTCGCCGGGGCGCTTCGATGGACGCGTCCCCTCCTCGGGTCTACGGTGGTGCCACCACCCCGCAGACCCACCGCCCCGAGGAGGAAGTCGTGACGTCAGGGAACAGACGAGCCGAACTGCTCCGCGCCGCAGGCAAGGGTGCCGCCGCCGGGCTCGCGGGCGGCGCGGCAATGATCGTCACCGAGAAGGCTGAGCAGCTGGTCACCCGCCGACCGGACTCCTATGTGCCTGCCCGCGCCCTGCTCACCGTGCTCGGACGGTCCCCCGACGACGGCGACAAGCCCATGGTGTGGAACCACCTGATGCACTTCGGCACCGCGGCGTCGCTCGGCGCACTACGGGGCGTCTGGGCTGCCACCGGCATCCGGGGCGTGTCCGCGAGCGCCTGGCACACCGCGGTCCGCCTCAGTGTCGACCAGACCGTCGAGAACGCCACCGGAGTGGGCGCGCCGCCGGCAGCCTGGCCCCGCGGTGAGCTCGCCGTCGACGTCGGCCACAAGGCGGTGTTCGCGGCGGTCACCGGGGCACTCGCCGACCGCGCCATCAGGCCCACCCTCACCTCCTATCGCGGACTTCGTAGCCACTAGCGACAGCGGCTGCGCGCTTATCCCCTGGTCCGCGGCCCGCAGCGCGGTTCAGTGTTCGCCGACGGCGCGGGCGTGTCCGACCGCGGCGTCGACACCGTGGGTCCAGGGTTCGCCGTGTCCGGGCAGGACGGTCGAGGCCCCGGTGGCGGCGATCGGGCCGAGGGACTCCATCGCGCGGGCGGTGTCGGCCGTGGCCGCCGAGGCGACGATCTGCGGTCCCGTGGCGCCGGTGTACGGGTCCAGGGTGACCAGGGCGTCCCCGCTGAGGACCGTGTCCCGGTCGGGTAGGTGCAGGATGCAGTGCCCTCCGGTGTGCCCGGGGGCGAACATCGCCACGGGACGACCCGGGACGTCGAGAGCGGGACCCACCGGTAGCTCCTCGGTGCCCTCGACCCCCTTGATCGTGAGAGCGCCGGCCATGGCCATCCTTCCGAGCACGGGAAGCGACCGGGGATGGGTGAACGGGTACAGGAAGCGGTTGCGCTGGGGTGTGTAGCTGTAGGGGTGCGCGGCCAGGTGTCCGTCCGCGGGGTGCACCAGCACCGGCACCTCCAGCTCGACCCGGGCGCGCCGTGCGAAGCCGACGTGGTCGAAGTGCCCGTGGGTGAGTACGAGAGCCCGCACGTCGGCGGGACCACGGCCCAGCCGACGGAGTGTCTCGGTCATGAGGTCCCACATGCTCGGCAGGCCGGCGTCGACGAGGGTCACCCCGTCCTCGTCCTCCACGAGATAACAGTTGACGTGGGCATGCGCCAGGCGGTGGACCCGGTCGGCGACTTCGGTGGCGTCCACGGTGCTCCTCTCCGTCGGTGTCTCGGGCGGTCGGCCGCGGATCGCGTCGACGTCTCACCCGCCCGCGGTTGCGCCCGCAGTTGTGTGACGAGGCTGCTCGCCGTCCGGCGCTCTCGCAACCGCTGGCCCCGGGCCGCCTGGGTAGGTTGGGTGCAGTGAGCGCTCTCGTGCAGACCGGCGCCGCCGTCGCGCCGGTCGTGGTGGTCCTGGCCCTGTTGGCGCTCCGCTCCCCCTCTCTCCTGGCGGGAAGCGCCGGCCTGGTGGCCGCGCTCGTCGGTGCGATCACCGTTTTCCGGCCCGACGACGACGAGGTCCTCGCCTCACTGGCGCAACTCGGGCCGACGGTCCTCGAGGTCGCTCTCATCCTCCTCGGCGGCGTCCTGTTGGCCACCGCCCTGTCGGCGACCGGGAGCAGGGATCACATCGCCGGATGGCTCGAACGAGTCGGCTCCGGCGACGACCGGGTGCCCGCGATCCTGCTGCTGGTCTTCGGGTTGACCCCGTTCATGGAGTCGGTCACCGGCTTCGGACTCGGCGTGGTGATCACCGCCCCGCTTCTCGTCCGGATGGGACTGTCGCCGGTGAAGGCCGTCGTCACGGGGTTGCTCGGGTTGGTCCTGGTCCCGTGGGGCTCCCTCGGCCCCGGCACCCTCGTGGCCGCGGAGCTCGGCGGTCAGGACGTCGCGGAACTCGGATACTGGTCGGCTCTCCTGACCCTGCCGGTCCTCCTCGTGAGCATGACGACCGTCCTCGTCGTCGTCTCCACCCGGCCCTCCGCGCGCCACGTGGTTCTCGGCGCCGCCGTCGTCGTGACCCAGTGGGCCGCCCTCGTCGCGGCCAACGCGGCGGTCGGCGTCCCCCCGTCGGGCATCCTCGCCTCGACCGCCGTGATCGCCCTCCTCCTGGGGGTCGGGCGCGCCCGGCACGGCGTTCTCCCCGCGGTCACCGCCGAGCTCGGGCGCGCACTCATCCCGTTCGCGGTCCTGCTCGCGGGGATCCTCGGCGCCAGCGCCGTGCTCGCCCTCGCCGGCGCCCCGGCCGGGACGGGATGGCTCACCTCCCCCGCCCTCTGGGTGAACGTCGCGGCCCTCGTCGCGCTCCGCGTCTACACCACACCGGGCCCGCCCGTGACAAACCTGGTCCGGACGGCGCTGGCGACGTGGGTCCCCGTAGCGGGCAACGCCATCGTGTTCATGTCCATCGGCGTCGTCATGGCCGCCGCCGGGATGGCCGCCCACCTCGCCGATCTCGCGTCCGGGTTCGGACCTGCGTCACTGGCCGGCATCCCGGCCATCGGGGCGCTGGGCGGCTACCTCACCGGCACCAACACCGGCGCGGCGGCCATGTTCTCCTCCGCCACCTCCGGCGCCGCGACCGGGCTGGGAGCCGACAGCCTCGTCACTCTCGCCGGCCAGAACGTCGGCGGGTCGTTCGCCATCATCGTCTCGCCCCCGCGCGTCGCCCTGGCCGTCGGCGTGGTCATGGCCGGACACACCCGGCTCCCCGGCGCCGCCACCCGGACGCTGGCCACCGCCGTCGTGGCCGCCACGATCATGCTCTGCGCGGCGGTCGCCGTCTTGGCGTAGGGTGCGGACCACGCGACCCAAGAGGCAGTTCACACCGAGAGGCAGTGAGTTCCACCATGAACCATGTGACCGAGACCGCCGACCGCATCCTCGCCCGCGCGAAGGAGTCCGCACACGGACGCCACGCCGAGATCCTCGTTCGCGAGGGGCCGCTCCGGCAGTCCCTGCTCGCGCTGACGGAGGGCACCGAACTCGAGGAGCACAACTCTCCCCCGGCCGCGAGCCTCTACCTCCTCCAGGGCGCCGTCCGCGTCACGGGCGAGGGGGACACCGACATCGCCGCTGGCGAACTGCACACACTCACCCACCACCGCCACGCCGTCACCGCGCTCGCCGATTCCGTCTTCCTCCTGACGACGGTCACCAGCATCGCCGGCCAGGGCAGCTACGACGAACCCGCCACTCCCTGACCACCCGCGCCACATCCCGACCACCCGCGCCACAGTCTGACCACTTTGCCTCTGCTGCACCCTGGCGCGGACGGCGGACGCGGCGGATACTCGTCCCATGCGCACCCGGCACCTGGGCGTGGTCATCCGCCGCTCCCCCGACGAGGTCTACGCCCTCGCCGCCGACCCCGCCCACCTGCCGTCGTGGGCGGCCGGACTCGCGGCGGGTGAGGTGCGATCCGACGGCGACATTCTCGTCGTCAACTCCCCCATGGGCGAGGTCCGCGTCCGGTTCGCGCCCACCAACGCGTTCGGTGTCCTGGACCACGAGGTCACACTCCCCGACGGGACGGTCACCCTCAACCCCCTGCGGGTCCTTCCCCATCCGCATGGGAGCGAGGTGGTGTTCACCCTGCGTGGAGCCGACGGCGGCGCCGACGAGGACGACGTCGAACGGGACGCCGCCGCCGTGGCCGAGGATCTCGACCGCCTGCGCCAGTTACTCGACACGGCCGCACCATCTGTAGAGGACACTTCGCAGGCCCCGGCGCGTCCTGCCGAACCGGCGGAGATCCGCATGGCCACGCCCGCGGACGCGGAGTCACTGGGGCGCCTGCTGTTCGACTTCAACACCGAATTCGGCGCGGAGACCCCGGACGGCCCCACCGCCGCCGCCCGATTCGAGTACCTGCTGCGCCGGGACGACGTCCTGGCGGTCCTCGCTCGAGTCGGCTCGGATATCGGCGGCGAGAACACGGCGGACATCGGGTTCGCGTTCCTCACCCTGCGCCCCACCCCCCTGTGGGACGGTCCGCTGGCACAGCTCGAGGAACTCTACGTCCGTCATGACCTCCGCGGGAACGGGGTGGGGACCGCGCTGCTGGCCCGCGCCGTCGACGAGGTGCTGTCCCGCGGCAGCGAGGAGATACTCATCAACGTGGACACCAACGACGCCGGTGCCCGTCGGTTCTACGAACGGCACGGGTTCTCCGACCGCGACCCCGACACCGGCTCCGGCATGCGGTGCTATCTCCGACAGCTCACGGTCGGACTGTGAGCGACTGGGCGACGGTCCCCAACGGTCCGGCCTCATCGTGGATCACGCTCGACGTCAGCCCCAGCCCGCCGGGCCCGAAGGTCACGCGTGTGTCGAACCCCAACCACTCGCCTGCCGGCGGGCGGGTGAGGTGCGCGGTGAGGTCGATGTTCGGATAGTGCACCGACGTCGGATCGGCCCGGACCGCCATCCCGTTGGCGATATCGAACAGAGCGGCCATCCGCGCCAGTGCGCTGACATCCTCGCCGGTCAGGAGTGGGACGCCGGTACGGACCCAGTACCGCGACCGGCCGGGACCGTCGCTGATCCGCCGGACCTCGACCGAGGCGAGGTACCCCCCGCGCCAGATCGTGGTGGGGTCCCACGGCTCCATCCGCTCCGGCGGCGGGATCGGGGCGAATCCGGCGCCCGCGATCGCCTCGGTATCGCGGGGCTGCTGCAGCCACGCCCGCAGTCGGATGCCGGTGCGCTCGCCGTGCCCACAGGTGGCCTCGACCAACTCGATGGTGCGCCCCGGTCGGACGACCTCCACCCGGATGTCCATGATGTCCATCGGCACCACACCGAGCAGTTCGTAGGACAGGCGGGACACCACCATGGAATCGTCGCGACGAGCGGCCAGGTCGAGCTCGACGGCGTGGACGAGCAGACCGAGTGCGGGTCCGATGTGCTGGGTCGACTCGTCCCACGCTCCGCTGACGTGCTCGGTCGGGCGGAATCTGTCCGGCCCGAGGCGATCGAAGTACGCCATCTCCGTCCTCCAGTCGGTGAGTGGTGATTACCTAAAAAGCGTACACACCGACGTGGGAGAGACGATGCAGGACGAGACGTACGACGAGTTCACCGCCCCGATCGACGACAGGTACCTCGAGGACTACACCGAGGGCGCGAGGTACCGGTTCGGTGAGGAGTCGGTCGACGCCGACGAGATCATGGAGTTCGCGCGTCGGTACGACCCGCAGAGCATCCACACCGATCCCGAGGCGGCCGCCGCCGGCCCGTTCGGCGGACTCATCGCCAGCGGGTGGCAGACCGCCGCACTGATGATGCGCCTGTTCGCGGACAACTACCTGACCAGCGTGGCGAGCCTGGCCTCCCCCGGCATCGACGAACTGAGGTGGGTGCGCCCGCTGCGGCCGGGCGACCGTCTGACCCTGCTCTGCGAGACCACCGAGGTCCGACCGTCCAGGACCAAGCCGGACCGCGGCGTGCTCACCACCGATGTCACGCTGGTCAACCAGGACGGGGATCCGATCCTCACCGCCACCGCGATGAACATGGTCGCCCGTCGCGGATGACCCGGGCCGCCCGGCGCGGACGTGACTACAGACCCCGGCCCCACCCGGGGCCGCCCCCGCGGCTACAGACGGGGGGTGAGGTGGAAGACGGGTAGTTCGCGGCTGGTGCGCCGAGCGTAGATCTCGTAGTTCGGCCAGACACGGGCCGCCGCCGACCATGCCGAGTCCCGCTGGTCACCGGTCAATTCACGGACGTCCACGACCAGCCTCGCGCCGTAGACCGAGATCTCGACCTCGCCCTCGGCGGCGGCCCGGAGATTATGGACCCAGGCCGGGGTCTTCTGCCCACCCCAGTTCGACCCGACGACGACCAGCCCGTTCCCCCACGACGCGCACAACAGCGACGTGCTGCGTGGTGCGCCGCTCTTGCGACCAGGGACGTGCAGGGTCAGAGTGGGCAGCCCCGCGACCCGGAGAAGCGGCACCCGCCCGCGGGTGACCCGGTCGAGCCACCGGTCCACCGTCACGACAAGGTGAGAGTTCTCCCGGGTGGCGTCCTGTCGGCCGACCCACACGGCGATCGGGGTGAGGATGTTGCTCATGGGGCAAACCCTATGTCGTGCGCCCGTCCGCGCGCCGCCGGACCGCCTCACCGGCCGTCGCGAGCAGCTGAACCGACTCGACCCATCCACTGCGGAGCCCGGTCTCCAAGGCCGCCAGGTGGAACGACCACATCCGTCGGTAGACGGCGTCGAACCCCAGCGCGGCGGCATCGCGTCCGCGCTGTGCGAACGTCTCCGACCACAGGCGCACGGTCTCCGCATGATGAGCGGTGATCTCCACCCGCCCCCGGAGCGTCAGACAGGGCGCCCGGTCGACCATCTCGACGAGTTCCGACCACCCCACCGGGGGACCCGCCTCGGACACGTAACGGGACTCCCACGCGGCCAGCTCCACGACCGCCGGGGTGGGCCGACCCGGTGAGACCGTCGTCTGGAGGGCGAGACGGCCCCCCGGGCCGAGAAGCCGGGCGGCCACGGCGAGGACCTCGGCGTGCCCGGCGGATCCGGCGGTGATGCCGGGGTCCACCGCGACGACGGAGTCGACCGCGCCCGCGACTTCCGACGGCGCTCCGAGGAACAGCGAGATCTCCTCGTCGAGACCTGCCGCGGTGAACCTCGACCCGAGCGTCGCCAGTCTCTCCGTCGACGATGTCATGGTTCGGACGTGCGCCCCGCGCTCGGCAGCCCTCATGGGCAGTTCGCCCCACCCCGGTGTGGCGACCAGGGCACGGGTCCCCTCCCCGATCCCGGCCAGCGTCAACAGGGTGTCCGCGGCCCGGCGTTGGGCGTCGCCGAGGTCGGTGCGGCGGGGCGCAGCCGCCGGCGCTTCGAGGTGCACGACCTCGGTCCCGTCGTCCAACCGGGCACGGGTGCGCGCTCCGGAAGCGAACACTGCACCCGCGGTCGACATCGTCTCGTCCGTGTACAGCGAGGTCAGCGCGCCGGGGACCGAATCCTCCAGTTCCACGGCGACCGGCCCGCCACGCCGACGACCGCCACCGGCGGGGCCGCGACCCTCCCGGCCGTACGCGCGTTCACCAGGGTGCGCGCAGTCGGCGTTCGAGGCGATCCACGGGGCCAGCACCGCGATGGCGGCACACAGGTCCGGAGTAGCCCAGTCGCCCGCCATGAACGACTCGCCGAGCCCCACCACGCCGGCGTCCGCCAGCCGGGCCCAGAAGTGATCGGGTTCGCGCAGTACCACGCGCACCGGGGCGTCGTACTCTCCGGCCGCCGACGAATCGGGGTAGTCGATCCGCACCCCGAGCTCGCGCGCCGACCGCCGGAGCGCCTGGGCGACGAGCGCCGAGGGCTGTCCCCCCGGTCCGGACGGTGGCGCGAGCGCGGGCCAGCGTTCGAGGTCGACGGTCTGCGGTTCGACTCTGACCACCCTGTCCCTCCCTCCGGGGCTCTCGTCAGGTGGACGGTACCGTCGCCTGCGCGTCCGCCCGGTCAGGCGCGGCGGGGGGCCACCCACCCGCGTGCGGTGCGGCTACCTGTGCACGGGGTCAGGCGGAGCACTATCCTGGGGACCCGTGCCCGGCGTCATCCCGCGCGGGCCCCAGACCGACGAGGCCACCGAGCCCCTCAACCCAGACCAGCCTCATCAGGAGCCGCCATGACCGAGCCCGCAACCGACCAGGTCACAGCCACCGCACCGGCCGGCCGCCGGCACCGCGTCGTCATCGTCGGCTCCGGCTTCGGCGGTCTGTTCGCCGCGCAGCAGCTCGCCAAAGCGGACGTCGACGTGACCCTGGTGGCCAGGACCGGCCACCACCTGTTCCAGCCCCTGCTGTACCAGGTGGCCACCGGCATCCTCTCCGTGGGCGAGATCGCCCCGCCGACGCGACTCATCCTGAGGGATCAGAAGAACGCCACCGTGGTCCTGGGTGATGTCGACACGATCGACGTGGCAGGGAAGAGGATCCACGCCTCGGCAGGACACATCGACTTCGATCTCGAGTACGACAGCCTGGTCGTCGCCGCGGGGGCCAACCAGTCCTACTTCGGGAACGACCACTTCGAGCGGTGGGCGCCGGGGATGAAGACCGTCGACGATGCGCTCGAGTTGCGCAGCCGCATCCTCGGCTGCTTCGAGCAGGCCGAGGTCATCGACGACGAGGAGGAGCGCCGCCGGCTGCTGACCTTCATCATCGTCGGGGCCGGCCCGACCGGGGTCGAGATGGCGGGTCAGGTCGCCGAGCTCGCCCAGCACACCCTGAAGGACAGCTTCCGCCGCATCGATCCGGCGTCCGCACGCGTGATCCTCCTCGACGCCGCCCCGGCCGTGTTGCCCCCGTTCGGAAACAACCTCGGCCACGCGGCCCGCGCTCGGCTGGAGAAGATGGGCGTCGAGATCCAGCTCAACGCCATGGTCACCAACGTCGACTACCAGGGCATCGAGGTCAAGGACCCGGACGATTCGGTCCGCCGGATCGACGCCTCGTGCAAGATCTGGTCCGCGGGCGTCAAGGCCAGCCCGCTCGGCAAGCAACTCGCCGACCAGACGGATGCGGAGATCGACCGTGCCGGGCGCGTGCTGGTCAACAAGGACCTCTCACTGCCCGGTCACCCGGAGATCTTCGTCGTGGGCGACATGATGAGCCTCGACGGATTGCCCGGTGTCGCGCAGGTCGCCATCCAGGGCGGCAAGTATGCGGCCAAGCAGATCATGGCCGAGGTGGAGAAGGGCCGGACCCCAGCCGAGCGGAAGCCGTTCAAGTACTTCGACAAGGGGTCCATGGCCACGGTGTCGCGCTACAGCGCAGTCGTGAAGATGGGACCGATCGAGATCTCGGGCTTCATCGCCTGGGTCATGTGGCTGGTGGTACACCTCGCCTACCTGATCGGCTTCAAGAACCGGATCACCACCATGTTCTCGTGGGGCATGCACATGGGCGGCGACCACCGGTCGCAGCTGACCTCCACCAAGCAGTGGGTCTACGCGCGCCAGGCCATCGAGCGGGTGGCTGCGGACGAGGCGGCCGCACTCCAGTCGGCCGAGCGGTCCCGCGTCGAGGCGCAGCAGTCGGCGTCCGCCTCGGCCACGACCGACTGACCGGGGCGAGACGGCGACGCGCCCGGCGGGATCCACCCGCCGGGCGCGTCTTTCTCTCTGCCAGGGAGTTCTCCCGGTCTCAGACGCTTCCCTGCCCGCTTACTGGAGATTCGCGAGCCGTACCTGCCCGACCGCTGCGGTGCGCCCCCGGTCGTCCTCGATCTCGACCCGCCAGAGTTGCTGTGAGCGGCCGCGGTGGACGGGCGTGCCCGTCGCCGTGAGGGTGCCCTCCGTGACGGCGCGCAGGAAGTCGGTGGAGTTGTTGACACCGACCACCTTGCCCTCGCCACCGAGCCACACCGCGCCGGCGATACTCGCGACCTCCTCCGCGATCGCGCAGTACACACCGCCATGGACGATCCCGTAGGGCTGGTGGAGATGCGGCCCCACCGTCACCGTGACGACCACCTTGTCGGGCGTCACCTCGGTGTATTCCATCCCGATCCCGCCGCCGAACCCGGTCCCGGAATGGGAACGGATCATGTTGATGAATTCGCTACGAGCCGCCTCGGACATCCGACCTCTTTCCCCGGCCCGGCGTGCCCGGGCGTCCGGGACGGAACGTTACCCGCGGGGACGGGCGCCCGTCGCGACTCCCTCGACGCGCAGCGCGCCTACGACGCTCAGCGGACCGATCGCCAACCGCGGTCCCGCACGGGGATCGGCCCGGCACCGGGGGTGCGTGGGAGCCGGCTCCGTCGCCGGACCGCCAGGCCCGAGTCGTGGAGAGCCTGCAGGACCATCTGCCCGCGACGGTAGCCGGTCTCCTGACTGGTCTCCGCGAACGTGGGGACGATCGTCGCGGCGCCGAGGACGCACTCGCCCGCCATCGACCACAGCGTCTCCACACTGCAGTTGCTCACCGCCGACAGCCCCTCGAACACCGTCGTCAGTGTCGCGCGCGACCGGCAGGCGAGCCACTGCGCCAATGCCTGCTCGCAGGGCAGGATCACGGTGCCGGGCGAACCCGCGACGGGGTCGTCGGGCAGCATCCTCAGGGTGGTGTCGCGGACGCCCGCCCAGTCCAGGCCGCCCTCGATGTCGGTTCGCACGGCCATGTTCTCGGCGCCGGTGTCCCACACCCTGCCGATGGTGACGAAACTGGCCACGGCCCTGCCGAGGACGCCGTGGGTGAATGCCTCCGCCACGAGATAGGTCGAGAAACGGATATCGCCGGACTCCGCGAAGTGGTTGCGGAACATGAGTTCCACCCGCCCGCTGTCGACCGCCTGCTCGAGCGGCACCCACCGACGTCGCGACTGCGTGCCCAGATCAGCGATCGAGTAGAACTTGGGATAGCCCGCGCGAAAGCCGCCGAGCGCCTCGACCGTGTCGTCGAACACGGTGCGTGTCCCCATCAACTGCGTGGGCAGCGTTGAGCCGGTCATGTCTGGTCTTCCCCCTAGTCGGTTCCTCTACACGGCCGGTCCGTCCCTACGAAGTACGTCCCGGCACCGCGATCCGACCCCCCGATCCGCAGTGGCCCAGGTCATCCGGCCGGTATTAAGTGTTACAACAGACACCCGTCCGTAACCAAGGGATTTCGCCCGGTTCGGCCAAACGGTGCACTCAGTGCACGTCTGATCTGTCAGCAAGAACACAGGTGGTGTTCAGCCACGCGGTGAGTGTCGGTACCCATCACCGCAGGTCCGACCGGCCGGAGGGCGTCGACTACTCTGAACACCATGAGTACTGAACGCGAAGGCGCGACGCCCACCTCCGACACTGCCGGAACCGCCGATATCGGTGTGACCGGTCTCGCCGTCATGGGCTCGAACATCGCCCGCAACTTCGCCCGGCACGGGTACACGGTCGCCGTCCACAACCGCTCCGCGGGGAAGACCGACGCACTGCTCGGCGCGCACGGCGATGACGGGGACTTCGTCCGCACCGAGACGATCGAGGAGTTCGCGGCAGCGCTGCGTTCCCCCCGTCGGGCACTGGTCATGGTCCAGGCCGGCGCACCGACCGATGCAGTGATCGACGCGCTCGCCGATGCCTTCGACGAGGGCGACATCATCATCGATGGTGGCAACTCCCTGTACACGGACACCATCCGGCGCGAGAAGGCCATGGCCGCGCGCGGAATCCGGTTCATCGGTGCCGGGATCTCCGGCGGCGAGGAAGGGGCCCTGGAGGGACCGTCCATCATGCCGGGCGGCCCGGCCTCCAGCTATGAGGTCGTCGGGCCGATGCTCGAGGACATCTCGGCGAAGGTCGACGGGATCGCCTGCTGTACCCATGTCGGCGAGGACGGCTCGGGTCACTTCGTCAAGATGGTCCACAACGGCATCGAATACTCGGACATGCAGCTCATCGGCGAGGCCTACCATCTCCTCCGGGGCGTGGCCGGGATCGAGCCGGCCGCCATGGCCGATACATTCCGCGAATGGAACACAGGCGAACTCGACTCCTACCTCATCGAGATCACCGCCGAGGTCCTCGCCCAGGTGGACGCCGAGACCGGCGCCGCCCTGGTGGACGTGATCGTGGATCGGGCCGGGCAGAAGGGCACCGGTCGCTGGACCGTCAAGTCCGCTCTCGACCTGGGCGTCCCCGTCACCGGTATCGCCGAGGCGGTGTTCGCGCGAGCCCTCTCGAGCTCGGTTCCGCAGCGCGAAGCCGGTCGGGCCCTGCCCGCGGGCTCCGTATCCACTCCCGCCGGGATCGGCCCCGATTTCGTGGAGGACGTGCGCAAGGCGCTCTACGCGTCCAAGGTCATCGCCTACGCCCAGGGGTTCGATCAGATCACCGCTGCCAACGCCGAGCACGGCTGGGAAGTGGCGCGCGGTGACCTCGCCACCATCTGGCGCGGGGGTTGCATCATCCGCGCCACGTTCCTCGACCGCATCCGCGAGGCGTACGCCGAGAACGGCGATCTCCCCTCACTCCTCGCCGCGCCGTACTTCGCCGAGGCCCTGTCCGACTGCGTGGACAGTTGGCGCCGGGTCGTGACGACCGCGGTGACCGCAGGGATCCCCGCACCCGGGTTCTCCGCCGCCCTGGCCTACTACGACGGCCTCCGGACCGAACGCCTGCCGGCCGCGCTCATCCAGGGCCAGCGTGACTTCTTCGGCGCGCACACCTACCAGCGCACCGATCGAGAGGGGAGCTACCACACCCTCTGGAGCGGCGACCGTTCAGAGGTGCGGGCCTGACCGGCCCGCGGCCCGGGGAACTGGGCCGCCTGCTCGAGGAGTTGGGAGTCGCGGTCCCGATCCGGCACGCCGTGTCGGGTCTGGTTCCGGGGACGCCCACCCCGATCCAGGCCGCCGCCCTCGCGGATGCCGTCGGGGGCGCGAACCTCCTGGCCGTCGCCCCCACCGGATCGGGCAAGACGTTGGTGTTCGCCATCGCGGTGGCCCACCGCCTCGCCGGGTCGCCGAGCCTGACCGGCCGGCCCCGCGCCCTGGTCGTCGCCCCCACTCGCGAACTGGCCGAGCAGAACGCCGAGGTCCTCGCCGCGGTGGGCGCGGGCGCCGGGCTGAAGATCGCCTCGTTCGTCGGGGGACAACCCCTCAAACGGGACCGGCGCGCGCTCATAGCTCCGGTCGACGTGGCCGTCGGGACCCCCGGGCGTCTCGCCGACCTGGTGCGCGCCTCGGCCCTGTCCCTGGACGGTGTGGACCTGGTGGTGCTCGACGAAGCCGATCAACTGCTGGGTCCGTCCTTCGCCGAGCAGACAGAGGCCCTTCTCGCCGACTGCGTCGGCGCGGGCCTCGTGGCGACCACCGCCACGGCCGACGACGACATCGAGTCGATTCTGGAACGCACACGCCCGGGACTCCGGGTGCACCGCGTGGAGCACTCACCGCTCCCGTCGTCGGCCCCCACCCGCGGCGACTCCGAGGCGGCCGGGGCACCTCGTCGACTGGTGGTGCTCTCGACCCCGGACCCGGACCGTCTGGTGGTCCGCCTGGCGGCACGGTGCACCCGTGGCCTGTTCTTCGTCCCCAGACGGGACGCCGTGGAGCCCCTGCGTTCGGCAATCGCCGACACCGGCGTCACCGCTGCCGGGGTCGCGGGGTCCGCCTCCCCCACCCGCCGGGCGGCCGCGTTCGCCGATCTGGCATCGGGAGCGGTGAGGGTCCTGGTGAGCACCGACCTGGCGGGGCGGGGCCTCGACATCGACAGCATCGGACACGTGGTGCACGTGGGCCCACCGCACTCGATGGACGACCTCGTCCACCGCTCCGGGAGAACCGGTCGAGGCGACGCCCGGGCCGGCGTCGTCGCCGCGGTTCTCCGTCCCTTCGAGGTCGCCAAGGTCGCCGACCAGGCACGTTCGGCCGGTATGACGGTCGAGATCGTCGACACCTCCCGGTCCGACACGGAGCGGGTCATCGACGCGCTGTTCGGCCCGGAGATCGTCCTGCCACGTGCCCGCAGGGCACCCGCACCGCCGGAGCGGTCCCGCCGCCCCTCGCAACCCCGACGTCCGACGCAGTCCCGGGTTCACCGCCCCAAACGGAAGAAGCGCTCGTGACCTCCGCGCGTCGACGGGACCGTCATCGGGACGGTGCCCCGGTCGTCGTTCCCGAAGAACTCTGGCGCCTTCGCGAACAGCGACACCACGACAGGGTCGACCGTCTCACCACCGACCACCTGGAGCGTCGTCGCAGGGGCGAGCAACACCCGGTCGTCGACTTCCTCTTCACCTACTACCGCACCAGCGTCGCCACCGTCCGACGGTGGCACCCGGGCCCGGGTGTCCTACTGGAGAGCGCCCACCTGACCGAACGTCAGGACTGGCGCCACTACCGCCGGGAGAGTGTGGCCGGCCGGGAGGGGCTCGTGGTCGACGCACCCTCGGTGTGGCGACGCGCCGGCGGCAGGATCACACGGGCACGTGACGTGATCGCGTCCACCGCGTCCCGCCGGGGCGCCACCGGATGCTTCGGTCTGCACGAATGGGCGATGCTGTACGAGACCGGACAGGGGGACGTCCGGCACGGCCGGGTACCCCTGCGGCTCCCACACGAGCGGATCGACGAGGTCGTCCGAGGTTCCCGCCTGCGGTGCACGCACTTCGACGCTTTCCGCTTCTTCACCGATGCCGCCGTCCCCCGAAACCAGGATTCGCTGACCCGGGACGACCAACTCCGACTGGAGCAGCCTGCCTGTCTCCACGCCGGAATGGACATCTACGCCCACACCGCGACGGTGGAGGCGGGAGCACCGGGGGAACTACTCTTGGACTCCCTCGCGGCGGCATTCGACGCGCGGGAGGTGGACATGCGGTCCTCCCCCTACGATCTGTCCTCCTGGGGGCTCCGACCGATCCGGGTGGAGACCAGCGAGGGTCGGGCCGAGTTCGTCGCGTTCCAGAAGAAGTGGACGGAGCGCACACAGCGCCTCAGGTCGAGATTCCTCGCCGCCGTCGACACACTGGAGGACCTGGCGTCCCCCGTGGGCGATCTAGTGACCTGAGGACGTGAGCTGAGGACTCGTCACACCGGGGCCGCGTCGAACTGGTCTACGGCCACCTCGGCGACGACTCTGCCGAACTCGCCGTAGGCTTCCGCTCCCGCGGTGGCGCTGCGCAGTACCAATCCGATCGTGCGGCCCGGGACGGGATCAGCGAACCTCGCGACCGCGATCCCCGGATCCCGGGTCTCGGGACCGACCGCGGACTCGGGGACGAGCGTCACGCCCAGACCACCCGCCACACACCGAACCGCGGTGGTCAGCGATGCGGCTCGGGACTCCCCTCTGCCCAACACGGGGGCGGACACCCGGCGGCACAGTTCCACCGTCTGTTCGCGCAGACAGTGCCCCTCGTCGAGCATCAACAGCGGTTGGTCGACGAGGATCTCCAAGGGCAACCCCTCTCTGCCCGCGAGTTCGTGATCCGCGGGCACGAGGAGCGCGAAGGGCTCGCTGTACAGCGGCGTGGCGGCCACCCCCACAGCGTCCGTGGGGACGGCCATGATCGCCAGGTCGATCACGCCGCTCCGGAGTCCGTCCAGGAGCCTGGCCGTCTGATCCTCGACGACCCTCGGTCGCAGGTCCGGGAACCGCTCCCCCAGTGCGGGCAGCAGCCCGGGCAAGAGATAGGGAGCCACCGTCGGGATGACCCCGATGCGCAGCGAGCCGAACAACGGCCCGTCGCTTCCCGCCGCCGCGTCCGCCACCGCGTCCATCGCGGTCACCGCGGCCCGGGCGTACGGCAGGAGCCGGTGACCCGCGGGGGTGACGAGGACGGAGCGGGTGCTGCGCTCGACCAGGTGGAGACCGAGCCCGT
Source organism: Dietzia sp. IN118 (assembly GCF_032905965.1). Classification (NCBI taxonomy): domain Bacteria; kingdom Bacillati; phylum Actinomycetota; class Actinomycetes; order Mycobacteriales; family Dietziaceae; genus Dietzia; species Dietzia sp. IN118. The sequence goes on from NZ_JAUMSR010000001.1 coordinate 1,820,335, forward strand.
CCTCCAGCGTCGCCAGGGCCTGGGACAGCGAGGGCTGGCTCATGCCGAGGTCCTCCGCGGCGCTACGAAAGTGCAGCCGCTCCGCCACCGCGAGGAACACCCGGAGCTGCATGAGACTCGGAACGAACCGATGATCGGCCATGTCGATGAGTCTATGCCCGGCGATAACCAGAAGTCGATGATTATTTGCACAACCCTATGAGTGATCTACCTCTCATCGACTTTACCTCTCATAGGAAGTGGGGCATAGTCGGGTTCGTCCGTCCGACACAGGCACATCCTCAGGAGGATCACATGGCTATTCTCACCATCGGCGACCAGTTCCCCGACTTCGAACTCACCGCACTCAAGGGCGGTGACCTGCAGGCGGTCAATGCCCAGCAGCCGGAGGACTACTTCGAGACCGTCACCAACCAGTCCTACGAGGGCAAGTGGCGCGTGATCTTCTTCTACCCGAAGGACTTCACCTTCGTCTGCCCCACGGAGATCGCCGCGTTCGGCAAGCTCGACGAGGACTTCCAGGACCGCGACACGCAGATCCTCGGCGGCTCCATCGACAACGAGTTCGCGCACTTCAACTGGCGTGCGACCAACGACGAGCTCAAGACCGTGCCGTTCCCGCTGCTGTCGGACATCAAGCACGAGCTCATCCGCGCTCTCGGCGTGGAGAACGCCGACGGTGTCGCAGATCGTGCCACCTTCATCGTCGACCCGGACAACGTCATCCAGTTCGTCTCGGTCACCCCGGACGCTGTCGGCCGCAACGTGGACGAGGTTCTCCGCGTCCTCGACGCCCTCCAGTCGTCCGAGGTCTGCGCCTGCAACTGGCAGAAGAACGACCCGACGAAGAACATCAACAAGATGGACATGCTGCAGGAGGGCATCAAGTGAGCATTGAGAACCTGAAGTCCGGACTCCCCGAGTTCGCCAAGGATCTCAAGCTGAACCTGGGTTCGCTCGCGCGATCCACCGAGCTGAACCAGCAGCAGCTCTGGGGGACGTTCCTCGCCACCGCCGCTGCGACCAAGTCGGCGACCGTCCTGTCAGAGATCGCGGACGAGGCCCGCCAGCACCTGTCGGACGAGGCGTTCAACGCCGCCCTCGGCGCCGCCTCGATCATGGGGATGAACAACGTGGCCTACCGCGCCAAGGAGTTCCTGGGCGATGACTACACCCAGGTCCGCATGGGCCTGCGGATGAACATCATCGCCAACCCGGGCGTGGAGAAGGCCGACTTCGAGCTGTGGTCGATGGCCGTCTCCACGATCAACGGCTGCGAGAACTGTACTGCCGCTCACGATGCCGTCATCCGCAAGGAGGGCATCACCAAGGAGCAGGCCTGGGAGGCGGTGAAGATCGCCGGCACCGTCGCCGGCGTCGCACAGGCCGTCGAGATCGACGCAAACATCTGATCCTCACCCTCCCCCGGTGAACACGGGCCCCGCTGACCGCGCGTCAGCGGGGCCCTGTCGTCTCTTCCGGTTGCGGGCGCGCGGCGAGTTGCCCCTCCCGCAAAACACTCCCCGGCACTAGGTTCGTATGTAGAGCCGGGGAAATCCTTCGCGGCGCACCTAGCGATCTGGAGACGTCATGACTACCGGAGGTACCCCGTCAGGGGACGGCTTCCCGAACGATCCGTCCAACTCCGGCCCGGGCGAGCCGAACTGGGGCCGGGGTTACGGGGAACAGGGCCACGGGAACCAGAATTACGGCCCGACGCAGGGTCAGGAACCCTACCCGGGGCAGGGTTACGGTCAGGAGCCCTACCCCGGTCAGGGTCAAGGTCACGAGCCCTACCCCGGCCAGGGATACGGACAGCAGGGTTACGGGCAGCAGAATTATGGCCACCAGTCCTTCGGCGATCCCGCCTACGGCGGTGCGTACGGGCAGAGCGGTCCGGGCGGCGGCCCGGTCATGAAGGGCAAGGTGTCCGCGACCGACGCGGTCAGTGCCGGTTGGCAGCTGTTCAAGAACAACCCGCTGCCCTGGGTTCTCATCACCCTGGCGAGCGTGGTGGTCGGCAGTATCGCGGGGCAGCTCGCGAACTCCGAGTCTCTCGGGGTGGTGTTCTCGGCCCAGATCATCTCCTTCGTCGTCGGACTGCTGTTCCAGGCGTTCATCCTGCGCGGCGCCCTGCTCGAGGTGGACGGACACAGGCCCGCTATCGGCGACTTCTTCAAACTGCACAACTTCGGCTGGTTTGTCGTCGCGGCGATCCTCGTCGGGATCGCGACGTTCGTCGGGCTCATCGGCTTCATCATCGGCGCGTTCGTCGTGGCGTTCTTCCTGTACTGGACGCAGTACTTCGTCGTCGACCGCAACATGACCGCCACCGACGCGATCGTCTCGAGCTTCAACGCGATCAAGTCGGACGCCGGCAACCTCGTCGCACTCGCCCTCCTCAACGTCCTCATCCTCGTGGTGGGCGCGCTGGCACTGCTCGTCGGCCTGTTCGTGGCGATTCCGGTCACCACACTCGCCTCGGTCTACGCCTACCGGGCGATCACCGGGCCGAGCGACTTCTCCCGCGCCGCGACCGCGGCGGTCTGACCCCCGCCGACGTCGTCCATCGCTCGCGAAGCAACCGGACAGCCCCGACGACCATCCGGTCGCCGGGGCTGTCCCGTCCCGCGGAGCGGAGCGTCAGGCGCCGCCGGTCTCGTCCTCGGGTGACGCCGGGGCCCCGGCGTCAGCGTCAGCCTCGTGCAGCATCTCCTTCTCGTGCGTCGAGGCCCGTCGGACCGCCCAGACGGTTCCCAGGAAGGCCACGAGTGCCAACGGCCATCCCATGCCGATGCGCGCGGCACCGAGCCAGGTGACCTCGTCATTGAGGTACAGCGCGTATTGCAGGACGGCTCGGATGGCGAACAGTCCGGCCCAGAACGACGTCGCGACCGTATACCACCGCCGGGCCGCCGGAATCCGGCGCCAGGCCATCCCCCTGCCGTCGAGGAATCCCCAGATCACTCCGACCAGAGGCCAGCGGACGAGCGCGGAGATCGCGAACGCCGCGCCGTACACGGCCTGGGTGATGATCCCGTAGAGGAAATAACCCTTGGCGTCGCCGGTCCGCCAGGCGATGAAGACGCAGATGGCGACACCGATGAAACCCGAGATCGCGGGCTGCGGGTTCTCGCGACGCCCCAGCGACCACGCCAACATCGCCACGGCGACGCCCAGCGCACCCCAGATCGCGGCGGTCAGCCCCCAGATCCCGTTGAGGGGGACGAACGTGAGAATCGGGATCGACGAGTACACCAGCCCCCGGATCCCGCCCATCTGATCGATCAGGGACGCGTCGGGGTCCCCGAAGGACGATTTCCGGCGCGTCGCACCGGTCTTCTGCGGGGTCGCCCGTTCAGACTCGGTCACGCGACTCCTCCACGGCGGTGCGGGGCTGCTCGTCCAGTAGCTCATAACGCGGGTTGAACATGATCTTGTGTCCGTGCCGGACGCCGACCCGTCCGGTGACACGGAGGCACCGGCCGGTGTCGATGCCCGGAACGGTGCGTCGCCCGAGCCAACACACCTCGACCGCGCCCGTGCCGTCGAAGACCTCGGCGGTGAGACCGAGGAAGTCCTCTCCCCCACACGTCAGGACGGTGCGGACACGCCCCGTCAGGGTCACGTGATCCCCACGCGACACAGTCGCGACATGCGAGCATCCGGTACGGTGCACCCGGCCGGCGAGGTCAGCCGCGTCGAGCATTTCCACCGGATCGGTGAGCCGGGCGGTCAATGCCCGGAGCGTTCGGGGGAACGGCACGGTCACCCCCCCGCTCGCTGGTCGGGAAACCTCACAGGTCGTCGTCCCCGTCACGGAGCCTGTCCATCGCGCTACCGTCTCTCCGCGGCGCCCTGGGGGCACTGTCCGGCGCGGGCGACGCCGCGGGAGCGGCAGGCTGCGCCTGGGGGTTCCGGGATGCCCGAGCCTCCTGCGATGCCGGCGACTGGGCCTGAGTCTGGCCGGCAGGGCCTGGCTGGCGCGTCTGGCCGGCACTGCCGGGCTGGCCGGTCTGGCCTGCCGCCATCTGCTGCTGGTACGCCTGTGCCTGCTGCTGCGCGGCCAGCTGGGACTGCGCCTGCGTCAGTGCTTGTTGGATCTCGTCCGGAATGGTGAGCGGTAGCTGCTCACGAACCGGCATGGGGCCGTCCCCGCGATGGATGAGCAGGTGCTGGAAGACCTCGCGGCCCTCCTCCGCAGCCTGGTCCGCCAGCTCGGGGGTGGCCATGATCCGCACCTCGGCGGTCCAACGGTGGCCGTCGACCCCGATCGCGCGGAAAACGGCTCCCGGCATCACCGCCACCAGTTCACGCCCCCACGGCCCGTCCTCGACGGAGACGTCCGCACCCTGTTGCTCGAGCTGCTCGCGCATTCCCGTCACCATCGTCCGCCACTGACCCGCGGACTTGGGCGCGGCGAACGCGCGTGGGATGACCCGCGAGACCTGGGTGACCACATGGAACTCGGGCTGACCGTTGGGGTCCAGTGCGACGTTCAGGTCACGTCCCTTGGGAACTCCGATGACCAGCGAACCGAGATCGATGTGGCCGTAGCCGAGCGAGGTGTAGTACCCGGGCACGTCACCGACGGACGAGCGGTCATGAGGCCCCGTCGTGGAGGGGGGCTGCGACTCCTGCTCGGTGGCCGTGGTGGCGTCGCGGGCCCCGGTCACCGGCTTCTTTCGTCCGAACATGGTGGAAATCCTCTCCCCGTGCGACCCGGCCCCGAACGGGACCGTCTCGGGTCGACGCTACCCAACGAGGTGGACGCCGGTCAGGTCAGGCGGTGGTGCCCGCCCGTCGACCCGTGGCCGCCCTCACCCCGGTCGGTCTCGCCGAGCTCGTCGACCTCCACCACATCCCACAGTTCGACGCGCTGGACCAGGAACTGGGCGATGCGGTCACCACGTCCGATACGGACCGGCTCCGTGGGGTCCAGGTTGACGAGGTTGACCTTGATCTCCCCCCGGTAGCCGGCGTCGACCGTCCCCGGGGCGTTGACGATCGACAGACCCGCCCGTGCCGCGAGGCCGGACCGCGGATGGACCAGGCCCACGTAGCCCGCGGGGACCGCCACCGCCACCCCCGTGCCCACCAGGGCCCGGTGCCCCGGCGCCAGCTCACAGTCGTGCGCGGCGTGCAGATCGATTCCCGCATCCGTGGCGTGTGCCCGGACCGGAAGGGGAAGCCCACGGTCCAGACGGCGTACCCGTAGCACCCCGCCGGTGCCGTTCTCGTCGTCCGGATCGCTCATGGCCTCTCGCCCTCCTGCCGGGCCCGGCCCGGTTGCTCGATAGTCTTGATGTCGTGACCGAAGAAGATCTCCGCCCGCCCCCCGATCGCACTCCGCGTCCGGTCCACTCCGAAACTCTCCGGGTCCCGGCATGGTGGTGGGCCGTACTCGCCGTGGTCACCTTCGTGGTGGTCGCCCAGGCGATCGTGCTCGACGCCAGGTGGTGGCTGTGGCTACTGGCGGTCGTCGTCCCCGCGCTGCTCGCCTGGCTGTTCATCTCGGTCGGACGCGTGAAGATCGAGGTCGAGTCCGATGGACAGGGAGGGGGCACCCTCTACGCGGGGCAGGCCCGCCTGCCGTTCGACGCCATCGCCCGCAGCGCCGTGGTGCCCGCCACCGCCAAGCAGGCCGCGATGGGGCGCCAACTCGACCCCGAGGCGTTCGTCGTCCACCGGGGGTACATTCCCACGATGGTCATCGTGGTCCTCGACGACCCGATGGATCCCACACCGTACTGGCTCATCAGCACGCGTGACCCCGAAGGGCTCGCGGCGGCGTTACCGGACAACCACTACAGCTGATCGGTCACGCCCGCCGCGCGGTGACGGTTCAGCCTGCGCAGTCCACACAGATCGGCATGCCGTCCCGCTCCTCCGCGAAACGGCTGCGGTGATGGACCAGGAAGCACTCGCCACAGGTGAACTCGTTGTCCTGCTCCGGCACGACCCGCACCGTGAGCTCTTCACCGGACAGGTCGGCGCCGGGCAGTTCGTAGGACTCGGCGGTGTCCGTCTCGTCCACGTCGACCTCGCCGGTCGCTCCCTCTGCACGCCGGGCCTTCAGCTCCTCCAGCGAATCACCGGTGAGCTCGTCTGCCTCGGTCCGGCGGGGGGCGTCGTAGTCGGTTGCCATGAGTCTCATTTCTGCGGGTCTGAGTGGGGGGCGCGCGGGCCGGTCACGGACTGACCAGCGCACGCATAGTAACGGAATTACCCGCCATTTTCATCCGCGGCATCCGTCAGTGCGGCGACCGGGCCGACAGACGCCGGGCGTTTACAGTGATGGGTCAGGGCCCGGAGGGGCTCTCACTCCGTCCACCTGCAGGAAAGGACCTCATGGTCGTCCACCTCAGCACCCAGGCGACACCGAGTCCGACCCCCACCCGGGGGATACACCGTCTGCGTTCCGCCTACGTCCTGTTCGTGGTGGTGGCGCTGGTGCTGGGAGCACTCGTCTGGGCCACCGCACTGCGGGGAAATGACGCCGCCACACAGGCCGCGGCGTGTCCGGTACCCCCCGCGGCCGAGGACGCGGGCCTCCGTGACCAGCCCGCGGACGCCCTCGACGGGGTCGAGCCGGCACTACTGGACGAGACCCGCGTCCGCGTGCTGAACGCGAACGGGCAGAGCGGCCAGGCCGGAGCGGTGGCCGCTCAACTCGCCGAACGCGGATTCCAGCCCGCCGGCTCGAACGCCATCGGCAACGACCCGATCTACGGGCAGGCCCTCGAGTGCCACGGACAGATCCGCTACGGCGACGCGGGGCAGGCGGCCGCGCGGTCACTCTCGCTCGCGGCGCCGTGCATGCAACTGGTGAGGGACGGCCGTGAGGACAACACGGTCGACCTCGCACTGGGCACGATCTTCTCGCGGTTGTCCGACTCGACGGAGGCGGTGGGGGCACTCGACGAACTCGAGGTCGGGCGTCAGCCCATCTCCGCCGAACTCGACGCGGCCCGCATGGTCAGCTGTTGACCCCGGCCGACAGGTGGTCGAGCGCACCGAGGAAGTCCTCCGCCACGCCGGGCGATGCAGCGGTCGTCGGCACCGCGGGGTCGTCCGACACGGTTACCATCGCACCGGCTTCGCCCGCGACGAGGGCCCCGGCAGCGTAGTCCCACGGCTTCAACCCGCGCTCGTAGTAGGCATCCAGCCGGCCACCGGCGACCATGCACAGATCCAGTGCCGCCGACCCACACCTCCGGATGTCCCGTACGCGCGGCAGCAGGCCCGCGACCACCCGACCCTGCTCGGCCCGGATCCCGGCGTCGTAGGAGAAGCCGGTACCGACCAGTGACAGGGACAGGTCCACGCACGCCGAGGTCCGCAGCGCCCTCGACGTGCCGTCGGCCTCCCGCAGGGTCGCCCCGCGGCCGAGGCCTGCCGACCACGTCTCACGGGTGACGATGTTGTGCACCGCCCCCGCCACCACGACGCCGTCCACCTCCGCGGCCACCGAGACCGCCGTGAACGGGATGCCATAGAGCAGGTTGACGGTCCCGTCGACCGGGTCGACGATCCAGCGCACGCTTCCCCGGCCACCCGGGGCGTCGGCCGAACCGGACTCCTCGCCGCCCTCCTCGCCCAGCACCCGGTCACCCGGACGGCTGGACTCGATCTCCCCGCGCAGATTCTGCTCCACCGAGGTGTCGATGACGGTCACCGGATCCGTGGCCGAGGTCTTGGAGCGCGAGTCCAGACCAGACGTGTCGAACTCGGCCAGCATTCGCCGCGCCACGTCACCGCCGGAAGAGGCGAACCGCAGCGCGAGGGCCAGCAAGTCGTCGATGAACTCCGGGCCCGGTCGGCCGACCGCCGCGTCTGTCCCCCGCCCCGTCATGTGCGTCTCCTCGTCGTCGTATCCCACATGGTCGTATCCCACATGTTCGTATCCCACATCGTCCTCACCCACTGTCGTCACCCGGTGCCCCTCCGGCGATGATCCCGCCCGGCGGCGCGACCGACGGATACCCTGGCGGGCGCCCCACGCCCATCGTGCCCCGACGACGCGGGCGCCCGACGACCCACGCCGCGCCCGTGTACGTCCCGCCACCCAGGAGCCCGACATGTCCGTCCCCACCCCCGCAGCGACCGACCTCCCACCGGGCACCCCGGGCACTCCCACAGGCCTCGGCGTCGATGTGGGCGGCACCGGGATCAAAGTGGGGCTCGTCGACCTCGCACGCGGCGAACTCATCGGGGACAGAGTCGTGCGGGGCACCCCCCAGCCCGCCACGCCCGACGCGATCGCGCAGACCATCCGCGAGATGACCGAGGAGTTCGAATGGACGGGCCCGGTCGGGGTCGCCCTGCCCAGCGTCATCCACGAGGGGGTGGCGCGGATCGCCCACAACATCGACAAATCGTGGATCGGGTGCGACGTGGCGGAGCTGTTCGACCGGCATCTCCCCGGCCGCACCGTGCTCATGCTCAACGATGCCGACGCCGCCGGCCTCACCGAGGTGCACTACGGCGCCGGCGAGGGAATCGACGGGCTGGTGATCCTCCTGACCTTCGGTACGGGCATCGGCTCCGCCCTCCTGCTCGACGGGAGACTGCTGCCGAACTCCGAGTTCGGTCACGTGATCGTCGAGGACATCGCCGGACGCGGATTCGACGAGGCCGAGCACCTGGCCTCCGCCGCGGTCCGGTCCCGCGACGGCCTGAGCTTCGCCGAATGGGCCCCCCACGTGTCCAACGTGCTGCGCTCGATCGAGGACCTCCTGTGGCCCCGCGCCTTCGTCCTGGGCGGCGGGGTCAGCGAGGTCGCCGACGAGTGGTTCCCTCTCCTCGAGAACCGGACCCCGGTGCGGGCCGCGGTCCGGCGCGGCGACGCCGGGATCATCGGCGCAGCGCTGTACGCGGCCGGCCATTCGGGCGTTCTCGACCTCGGCGGGGCACTACCAGACGACGAGGACTGACGCGGACCAACCCCGCCGGATGCGACCCCCCGACCAGAATCTCGTTACAATGGCCCACGCCGGGAACACGTACCGGCCGGGGACGGGCCCGGTACCGCAAGGCGGACGGCTCGAGTGTCTGCAGAAGGCGGCATCGATCCCCGATTCCGATCAAGTAACCGGTTGTGAAGGGGCGTTTGTGGCAGCCACGAAGACCACCAGTTCGGATTCCGCGGCGAGCGGCGATCCGTTGGACAGCGAGGTCGCTGGCGAGGCCCCCGCCAAGAAGACCGCCGCGCGCAAGGCGCCCGCGAAGAAGACGGCGGCCAAGAAGACCGCCGCCAAGAAGGCCCCGGCGAAGAAGGCGGCCGCCAAGAAGACCGCCGCCCCGACGAAGCCCGAGGGCGTCGACGGCGACCAGGTCGACGAAGAGCCGACCGATGCTCCCGAGGCCGAGCCGGACACCTCCGAGCTGGAGGACGTCGAGGTCGACGTCGAGGACGTCGAAGCGGACGAGGAGACCAAGGAAGAGCCCACCGCCAAGGACAAGGCGTCGGGCGATTTCGTCTGGGACGAGGACGAGTCGGAGGCCCTGCGCCAGGCGCGCAAGGACGCCGAGCTGACCGCCTCCGCCGACTCCGTACGCGCGTACCTCAAGCAGATCGGCAAGGTCGCCCTCCTCAACGCCGAGGAGGAGGTCGAGCTGGCCAAGCGCATCGAGGCCGGCCTGTACGCCACCTGGTTCCAGGCGCAGGTCGCCGAGCGCGGGGAGAAGCTCACCACCGCGCAGAAGCGTGATTACCGATGGATCGAGCGCGACGGCGTCCGCGCCAAGAACCACCTGCTCGAGGCCAACCTGCGACTCGTCGTCTCGCTGGCCAAGCGCTACACCGGCCGCGGCATGGCGTTCCTGGACCTCATCCAGGAGGGCAACCTCGGTCTGATCCGCGCGGTCGAGAAGTTCGACTACACCAAGGGCTACAAGTTCTCGACCTACGCCACCTGGTGGATCCGGCAGGCCATCACCCGCGCGATGGCCGACCAGGCCCGCACCATCCGTATCCCGGTGCACATGGTCGAGGTCATCAACAAGCTCGGGCGTATCCAGCGTGAGCTGCTCCAGGACCTGGGCCGCGAACCCACCCCCGAGGAGCTCGCCAAGGAGATGGACATCACGCCGGAGAAGGTGCTGGAGATCCAGCAGTACGCCCGGGAGCCGATCTCGCTCGACCAGACCATCGGCGACGAGGGCGACTCGCAGCTCGGTGACTTCATCGAGGACTCCGAGGCCGTGGTGGCCGTGGACGCCGTGAGCTTCACACTCCTGCAGGACCAGCTCCGTTCCGTCCTCGACACGCTGTCCGAGCGTGAGGCGGGCGTGGTGCGGCTGCGCTTCGGCCTCACCGACGGGCTGCCGCGCACCCTCGACGAGATCGGGCAGGTCTACGGGGTCACACGCGAGCGGATCCGGCAGATCGAGTCCAAGACGATGTCGAAGCTGCGCCACCCGTCGCGGTCCCAGGTGCTGCGCGACTACCTGGACTGAGCCCTTTCACGCATTCTCCGGCCCCGTTGTGCTCGCCCGACGGGGCCGCGGCGTGTCCGGGACACCCGGGAGGGACGGGGGCATACGATCTCCGGCATCAGCCTGGGAGAGACGACGAACGGCACCTGAGCTCCCGTCCGACAAGAACGCCCCGGCCAGTGCGGCCGGGGCGTTCTCTTGCGTATCCTGCGCTCGGGGCCTACCCCACGCCGCCGGTCACCAGCTCCGCAGGAGGGTGATCCTCTCGCGGATCTGCTCGGCGGAGGCCATCGGCACGGGCGGGCCGCCGCACGCATTGCGGAGCTGCGTGTGGATCGCCCCGTGCGACTTGCCCAGGCGACCCGAGTACACCGACACGAGGGTGTTGAGCTGACGCCGCAGGTCCTTGAGCTCGGCGGCGGAGGCGACCCGCTCCGCGGCCGCGCCGGCGTGCGCGCCGGGTCCGGCGGCGTTGCCGGGGATGGTCGCCCCGGACACCGCCGGGTCGGCGCCCACGACCGCGACCGACCCCGCCCCGGAGGCGGACTGGGCGGACGTGCGCTTGATCTGTTCCTTCTCGCGCTGCCGCAGCAGGGCTTTGACATCGTCGGCGCCCAACAGCCCGGGGAGCCCGATGTAGTCGGCCTCCTCCTCGCTGCCGGCGAATGTGGCCGTGCCGTAGGACGAGCCCTCGTACACGATCTGGTCGAGCTCTGCGTCGGCGCCGAGGGAGATGTAACCGCGGTCCTCGTCGTCCTCGGTGTTCTCGTCCTGCTGCTGGTTCGCCTGGGCGAGCAGCTGGTCCTCCAGCCCCTCCTCCCGGTGGGGCTTGCCCAGGACGTGGTCGCGCTGCGCCTCCATCTGCGAAGCCAGTTGCAGCAGCACGGGTACGGACGGGAGGAACACCGACGCGGTCTCCCCGGGCCGACGGGACCGGACGAACCGCCCGATCGCCTGCGCGAAGTACAGGGGTGTCGAGGCACTGGTGGCGTACACGCCGACGCTCAGTCGTGGCACGTCGACGCCCTCGGAGACCATCCGGACCGCGACCATCCACTCGTCGGTGGAGTCGGAGAAGGTACCGATCCGACTCGAGGCGGTCGGGTCGTCGGAGAGGACGACGGTCGGCGGGGTACCGGTGATCTCCGTCAGGAGCGCCGCGTACTCGCGGGCGCGCTCCTGGTCGGTGGCGATCACCAGACCGCCGGCGTCGGGCACTCCGCCGGCGCGGATCTGCCGGAGCCGGGTGTGCGCCGCCTGGAGCACGGCGGGCATCCAGTCACCGTGGGGGTCGAGGGCGACGCGCCAGGCACGGGACGTCTGGTCGGCACTCAGCGGCTCGCCGAGGCGGGCCGAGAACTCCTCGCCGGCGTTGCTGCGCCACCGGGCCTCGCCCGAATAGGCGAGGAAGACCACGGGGCGGACGACGCCGTCGGCCAGAGCATCGGCGTAGCCGTAGGAATGGTCGGCCTTGGAGCGCTGGTGTCCCTGCCCGTCGGGCTCGTAGGTGACGAACGGGATGGGACTGTCGTCGGACCGGAACGGGGTGCCGGTCAACGACAAGCGGCGCTCCGCGTCCTCGAACGCCTCGCGGATCGCGTCGCCCCAGCTCTTGGCGTCACCCCCGTGGTGGATCTCGTCGAGGATCACCAGGGTGCGCCTGGACGCGGTGCGTTCCCGGTGCTTGAACGGGTGCGCGGCCACCTGGGCGTATGTCACCACCACGCCGTGGTATTCCGGGGCGAGCGCGCCCGAGGTGTTGGAGTACTCGGGGTCGAGAGCGATGCCGGCGCGCGCGGCCGAGGCGGCCCACTGGTACTTGAGGTGTTCGGTGGGGGCCACCACGGTGATCGCGTCGACCGTGCGGTCGGCGAGCAGTTCGGAGGCGACTCTCAGGCCGAACGTCGTCTTGCCGGCGCCCGGGGTCGCCACGGCGAGGAAGTCCTTCGGCCGCGCCATGAGGTACTTGCGCAGCGCGGTGCGCTGCCAGGCGCGCAGCGACGCACCCCCGGCCGGCGGGGTGGAGTGTTCTGCGGTCTGTTCGTCTGGGCCCGGGACCGCGCCGGGATCACTCACCAGGCTTCAGGGTCTCGTAGACGCGCTTGCACTCCGGGCACACCGGCGATCCGGGCTTCGCGGATCGGGTGACCGGGAAGACCTCACCGCACAGGGCGATCACGTAGGAACCCATGACCGCGCTCTCGGCGATCTTGCTCTTGTCCACATAGTGGAAGAACTTGGGTGCGTCGTCCTGCGTCTCCTCGGTCGTCGTGACCTCGGGACGCTCGAGTGTCTTCGTCCGGGTGGTACTCACCCCCTCATGATGCCGCACCCGGGCGTCGCGGCGCCAACGCCGGAGTACCTTGGGCCCCATGGCACCCGACTTCCGCCGTCAGCGATCCGGGGAACGGGACGACACCTCGAGGCCCGTTCTCATCACGGGCGCGCGCGAGTCGTACCACGACGAGCTGGCGGCCCGGAAGAAGCGCTACTTCCTGCTGATGAGTATCCGGATCCCCGCGCTCTTCCTGGCGGCGGGGTCGCTGGCCCTCTGGAACAACCCGTGGATCGCCCTGGCGATCGTGGCGGGGTCCATCCCGATCCCGTGGATCGCCGTCATCGGGGCCAATGACCGGCCTCCCCTGCCCAAGGGACAGGCCCGCGCTTACACGGCGGGTCGCCTGTCGTCGAACATCCCGTATGCGCTGCCACCCGGGCTCACCGGGACGGACTCACCGCCCCGGGACACGAGCGCCCCCGACGCCGCACCCGATCCCACCCCGTCCGCCGACGAGAGCGACCTCGACACGTGAGCAGCCCGAACCCGACCCTCGCCGAACTCGCGCCCGCGCTGGCCGAGGCGTTCCGGCGGCACGACTACACGGTGGAGGGACTGGAGCGGGAGCTCGGGCCCGAGGCGGTCTCGGCCCTGGACAGATCGGATGCCGCGACGGTCCGCCGTCACGCGCGTGACGCGAGGGGGGTCGGGACCCTGGTGCGGCTGTTCGTCCTGGGCGATCCGCTCCCCCGCTCCGAGGTCGCCGCGACCCTGCCCGGGGTCGACGTGCGGGACGGCGTCGCTGCCGGATTGTGGACCGCGATCGACGACGGTGCCTCCCTGCGTGCGGAGATCGACCTGCGTCCGGTCGACACCGGGCACGGGACCCGCTGGGTGTTCGCGGACGTCGACGGGTCGATGGTCCACACCACGACCCGGCCGGACCACGTCCTGGGGGTCGGGCAGGCGACGCTCTCGCTGCTGCGTGTCACGCCCTCGTCCACCACCGGGTCGGTCCTGGATCTCGGCACCGGGTGTGGGATCCAGATGGTCCACGCGTCGGGGTCCGCCCGAACCGTCACCGGGACCGATATCACCCCTCGGTGCCTCGAGTTGGCGGCCGCCACCCTGGCGATCAACGGCCAGCGTGCGGAGCTCCTGCACGGTCCGTGGTTCGAGCCCGTGGCGGGGCGCCGGTTCGACCGTATCGTCGCCAATCCCCCGTTCGTGGTGGGCCCGCCCGAGACCGGGCACTCCTACCGCGAGTCCGGCCTGAAGCTCGACGGTGCCAGTCGGACGGTCGTGTCGGGCGCGCCGCAGCATCTGGCCGACGGTGGCACCGCGGTTTTGCTGGCGTCCTGGGTGGAGCGGGAGGACTCGGACTGGCGGGCCCACGTGTCGTCGTGGGTGCCGGCCGAGGGCGTCGACGCATGGATCGTGCGGCGGGACGTCTCCGACCCCGGCCTCTACGTGTGGACCTGGCTCACCGACGAGGGCATGGACCCACGCGACGAGGCCACCACGAGGGCCGCGGACGCCTGGTTGGACCACTTCGCCGAGGAGGGTGTGGCCGGGATCGGGTTCGGCTACGTTTACCTCCGGCGGATCGACGGGCCGTCGTCCGTCCTGTGCGAGGACCTCACGCACCCGTTCGGCGACGGCCTCGGTGACGAGGCGGAGGCCTACTTCGCGCGCACGGCGTGGCTGCGGGAGGCCGCGGAGCAACACGGCGGACAGGAGCGCGCCCTCGATGCCACGGTCTTCACAGTGTCGCCGGACGTCCACCTCCACCTCTCCGAATCCCTCGCCCCCGCCGGGCCGGACGAGGTCGGCTCCCCCGGTTCGTCCACCGTCGTGGTGGAGCGGGTCACCGGCGCCCGGTGGCGCCACGAGATCGATCCGCTCACCGCGAGCGTCCTGCGTGGGGCGCGGACGGGCGCGCTGCAGTTGGAGGACCTGGTGGTGCTCGCCGCGGTCGGTGCCGGGGAGGATCCCGACGCCCTCGCCGGCCCCGTCCGCCGGGTGGTCGCCGACCTGTTCCTCCACGGGTTCGTCGTCCCGGCGGGGATGCCAGGCCTCCTGCCCCCGGGGGTCGCCGCGGCCGTGGCCGCAGGGGCGGCGGGATGAGGGCCGTCGTCTCCCGGGTCACCGAGGCGTCGGTGACGGTGGACGGTGAGGTCGTCGGGGCCCTGTCACGCCCCGGACTGCTGGTCCTGTTGGGGGTGTCGGACGACGACGACGAGACCGACGTCGCCACGATGGTCCGCAAGATCTCGGACCTGCGGATCCTGCGGGAGGAACGCAGCGCCGCGGAGGTGGGCGCCCCCGTCCTGGTCGTCAGCCAGTTCACGCTCATGGGGTCGACCGCGAAGGGCAGGCGGCCGTCGTGGTCGAGAGCGGCTCGGGGCGAGGTGGCCGAACCCGTGGTGGACGCCGTGGTCCACGGTCTGCGCGAACGCGGCCTCGAGGTGGCCACGGGAGTCTTCGGCGCGATGATGCAGGTCCATTCGGTCAACGACGGCCCGTTCACGCTGCTGGTGGAGACCCCCAGCTCGGGCTGAGCGGGTTTCCTCGACGGATCGTGACCGACATCATCGGCGCGGGAACATTCCCGGTACCCCCGTCGTTGTAGAGGTACGTGACCGTGACCCGGCCACGCGCCTGATCCGTCCACCAGCAACCGAACGCCGGCCTCGTCACATGGCCAGGCAGGAGGAGGAGACATGACGTCAGCCACCACCCGATCGGACCGTCGGACGGAGGCGGGGCCGGACGGCCAGAGCCCGAGCGCTGACCTCGTCCGTGTCTACCTCAACGGGATCGGCAAGACGGCACTGCTCAACGCTGAGGACGAGGTCGAGCTCTCCAAGCGGATCGAGGCCGGTCTCTACGCCAAGCACGTGCTGGAGACCAAGAAGCGTCTGGGTCCGGTCCGCAAGGCCGACCTCAAGGCGATCGTCGCGGAAGGTGAGGCCGCCCGCGCCCATCTGCTGGAGGCCAACCTGCGCCTGGTGGTGTCGCTGGCCAAGCGCTACACGGGCCGCGGCATGCCGTTGCTGGACCTCATCCAGGAGGGCAACCTGGGCCTGATCCGTGCGATGGAGAAGTTCGACTACGCGAAGGGCTTCAAGTTCTCCACCTATGCCACCTGGTGGATCCGTCAGGCGATCACCCGCGGAATGGCCGATCAATCCCGCACCATCCGTCTGCCGGTCCACCTGGTCGAGCAGGTCAACAAGCTCGCCCGGATCAAGCGTGAACTCCACCAGCAGCTCGGCCGTGAGGCCTCCCTCGAGGAACTCGCCGAGGAGTCGGGCATCCCCGCGCACAAGATCGAGGAGCTGCTGGACCATTCGCGTGACCCGGTGAGCCTCGACATGCCGGTCGGCGCGGACGAGGAGGCGCCGCTCGGTGACTTCATCGAGGACGCCGAGGCCACCAGTGCCGAGAACACCGTGGTGACCAATGTGATGCACTCCGACGTGCGCGCGGTCCTGGCCACCCTCGAGGAGCGCGAGCAGCAGGTCATCACGCTGCGTTTCGGTCTCGACGACGGCCAGCCCCGCACCCTCGATCAGATCGGCAAGCGCTTCGGTCTGTCCCGCGAGCGGGTCCGCCAGATCGAGCGCGAGGTCATGGCCAAGCTCCGCGAGGGCCGTCGCGCGGACAAGCTCCGCTCCTACGCCGTCTGACCGGACGCCGGATCGCACGCCGCACGATCAGACGCTGCCCGATCGGACGCGAGCCGGGTTCCCCGGAGCCCTTCACACCGTGAGGTCGCAATCCCAGGGCCCCGCCTCCCCCGATCGGGAGGGGCGGGGCCTTCGCGGTGCCGTCCAGGGCCGACCACAGCGCCTAGCGCAGCCGGCGGGGCCCCTCGTCGGCGCTGAACCTGGGGGGCGGCCCCAGCCGGACCGTTGCGTAGAGCACCGCGAGACCGTCGGGTCCGGCGAGCGCCGGGTCCACCGACAGGCGCCGCATCTCCGGCACGTCCTCTACCAGGCATGAAACCCGCCCCATGAGCTCCACCAACGCGTCACGGTCCACAGGCGCGTCCCCGGCATACCCGTCGAGGAGCGCTGCGGCCCGGGGCCGGTCGAGCAGGGCGGCCGCCTCGCGGGGTGAGATCGGCAGCGTGCTGAACGCCCGGTCGGCCAGCAGATCCGACAACATCCCGGACAGTCCGAACGAGATGAGGGTGCCGAAGATCGGGTGATCGGCGACCCGGATGGTCACGGCGACCCCCTTGGTCGCCATCTTCTGCACGTGCAGGGAACGTGAGCCCGTCGTGGACTGGAGGAACGCGAAGGCATGCCGCACCGCGGCAGAGTCGACGAGGTCGAGTCGCACCCCGGACTGATCGCTGCGGGTCCGCCACCGGTCACTCATCGCCTTGACCGCCACCGGGTAGCCCAACTCGTCGGCGGCCATCACGGCCTGGTCGACATCCGTCACGACGCGGTAGTCGACGATGTCGATCCCGTAGCACTCCAACAGGGCCCGGACCTGGCCCTGCGTGAGCTCGAACGACTCGGTTCCGGCGTGGAGCTGGCAGAGCGAGTCCACGAGCTCCCGCGCGCGTGCGCGGTCGATGTCCTCGTACTCGGCGGGCTCCTCGGCCGGCTTGTCGAGCCACTCGGCGTACCGGCGGGCGCGCACCAGTGCGGACACCGCTCGTTCGGGATACGGGTAGGAGGGTATCGAGCCCCGCGCCGCCACCCCGGACTCGTCGGTCACCGTCAGTCCCTCCGGCAGCCCTTCCCCCGCGAGGAAGGTACTCACCACGGGCTTGCTGCTCTCGCCCGCGGCGGTACGGATCGCCTCGGCATAGGCGTCGGGTTCCGTCGCGACCGGAGGGACGAACACCGTCAGGACCGAGTCGACCTCGTCACGTGCGAGGACGTCCGCGATCGCCTCGCGGAACTCCTCCGGGGACGCGCCGGCACCCAGATCGACCGAATGCGCCACGGTGAAGCCCTGTTGACGCGCGGAGTCCCCGCCGAGGCGTCCGACCGCGGAGGAGTTGCCGACGATGCCGAGGCGACCTCCCGTGGGCAGCGGTTGGTAGGCCAGGAGCGTGGCGGTGTCGAACATGTCCGTGATGGAATCCACCTGGATGAGGCCGGAGTCGCGGAACAGTCCACCGATGGCGTTCGCCGTCAGCCCCTCGACGCCCGACTCCAGATCGTCGGCCGCTCGGCGGACCACCACCACCGGCTTGTTGCGCGCCACGCGCCGGGCGATCCGGGAGAACTTGCGGGCGTTACCGAAGCTCTCCAGGTAGAGCAGCACCACCTCGGTGGCGGTGTCGGTGTCCCAGTACTGCAGCAGGTCGTTGCCGGAGACGTCGGCGCGGTTACCGGCGGAGACGAACGTGGACAGCCCGAGCCTACGTCGGGCCGCGGCGGCGAGGATGGCGATCCCGAGCGCACCCGACTGGCAGAAGAACCCCGTGCGGCCGGGTCCCGGAACGACTTCTGCGAGGGTCGCGTTGAGCTGCACGTCGGGTGAGGTGTTGATCACCCCGAGCGCGTTGGGGCCGACCACGCGCATCCCGTGGGCGCGGGCCTCGCTGACCAGACGCCGTTCGGAGACGACGCCGGCGCTGCCGACGTCCGAGAACCCGGCGGAGATGACGACGAGGGTCGACACGCCCTTCGACAGGCAGTCGTCGAGGACTTCCGACATGGACGCCGCCGGTACTGCCACTACCGCGAGGTCCACGGGATCCGGGATGTCCCTGACGCTCGGATAGGCGCGCACGGACTGCACCGACGTGGCATCGGAATTGACGGGGTACACGGGACCGGAGAACCCGTTGCCGATGAGGTTGCGCAGTACCGTGTGCCCGATCTTGCCCACCTGGTCCGAGGCGCCGATCACGGCGACGGAACTGGGGTTGAGCACACGCGCCAGACTCCGTGCCTCCGCCGCCGCCTCCCGCGAGTTCCGGACATTGGTCAAGGCCTCGGATGGGTCGATCGCGAACTCCAGGTGGAGAGTGGACCCATCGAACGAACGGGAGATCTCGTACCCGGCCCGCCGGAACACCTGGATCATCGACCGGTTCTCGGAGAGCACCTCGGCCTCGAAGTGGTCGATCCCGCATTCGGCCGCGGCGCCGGCCAGGTGCTCGAGGAAGATCGACCCCAGCCCACGCCCCTGATGCTGGTCGGAGATGGTGAACGCGACCTCGGCGAAGGTCGAGTTCGGCAGTCGCTCGTAGATCGCCATGCCGATGACCTCCGCGCCCAACTCGGCGACGAACGCCATCCGGTCGCGGTAGTCGACGTTGGTCATCCGGGCGAGTTCACGGTCGGACAGCACATCGTGCGATCCGAAGTAACGCAGGTAGCGGGTGCGCTCGGACAGGCTGGTGTGGAACCGGGAGATCTTCTCGGCGTCGTTGGGCAGGATCGGCCGCACGCGCACGGCCCGCCCGTCGGATCCGAGTACGTCCGCAGCCCACTCGTGGGGATAGCCCTCCGGGTACTCGTCGACGGAGGTGTCGGTCGACGCGTGCTCGGGTGGGTCCACCGCCGGGGTGGCGTCGGTCGGGTTCTCGGTCACCGTGTCAACGGTCTCGCGGTCGCCGGGGTGCGCCATGGGGTCCTCCAGGGACTGAGGGGTAGGGGGTCGATGAGTCTGTTGCAGCGCCGCCGGTCAGTCGCGGGGATCGTCCGGGTCGAGTCCGAGCAGGGGGTAGACCGAGCGGCGGGTGTCGAGGATCGACTGGTCGAGTCGGGCGAGCGAACGATCCATCTCCACCCCCCGATCGGATCCCGCGGGCTCCCACGGGGTGTAGCCGGGGGTCTCCCCGTCCCCCATCGTCTGCGGGACGCGGTCGGGGACGGTGAACCTGCCGGCCGCGGCCCGCCACTGGTCCGGGATCGCGGTCGCCGGGTCGAGCGGGACCCCCAGCACGGCAGCGATGAGGTGGGTCCACGACCGCGGGACCACCCGCACCAGTTCGTAGCCGCCCCCGCCGATCGCGATGAGTCTCCCTTCGCAGAGTTCGTCAGCCAGCGCCACGACCTCCAGATACGACTGCCGGTGACCGTCGACGGTCAACGAGAGGTCGGCGAGCGGGTCTTCACGGTGCGAGTCGCACCCGGCCTGCATGACGATGATCTGGGGTTCGAACGTCCGCAGCACTCCGGGGACCACGGCGTGGAAGCCCCGCAGCCAGAGATCATCGGTGACCGCGGGGAGGTACGCCAGGTTGACGGCGGTGCCCTCCGCGCGGCCGACACCGGTCTCCGACGCCCAGCCGGTGGACGGCCACAGGGTGGCTGGGTGCTGGTGCAGGGACACCGTCAGGACCCGCGGGTCCTCGTAGAACGCGGTCTGGACGCCGTCCCCGTGGTGGACGTCGATGTCGACGTAGGCGACGCGGTCGTACCCGTTGTCGAGCAACCAGCTGATCGCCACCGCCGCGTCGTTGTAGACGCAGAACCCGGCGGCGGCAGCGGGCATGGCGTGGTGCATCCCCCCGGCGACGGAGACCGCACGCGTCGCGGCCCCGCTGGCGATGGCCCGGGCGGCCGTCAGCGTGCCGCCCGCGACCGCCGCGCTGGCCTCGTGCATCGCCGGGAACGTCGGGTTGTCGGCCGTCCCGAGCCCGTGGCTCATCCCGACATGCTCACCGGGCGGCAGGTCGCCGGCGGCCTTGACGGCGTCGATGTAGCGGGAGGTGTGGACCCTCAGTAGCTCGTCCTCGCTGGCCGACCCGGGGTCCAGCAGCTCGACACCCTGCAGGACGCCGAGCTCGGTCGCGAGCGACATGGTCAGATCGAGCCGCCGTGGACTCATCGGGTGGTCAGCGGAATGTCGATACTCCAGCAATGACGGACTCCACACGACCTTCGCCGCGACGCCGTCCCCGATCCCGGCCATAGCCACCGTCCTCCCGTGGGCCGGGTCGTTCCCGGCCCGAGCACCCCGAGCGAGCAGTGGGGCACGTCACCCGTGAATCTACGCGTGTGGCACCGGGCCCGGCCCCCGATTGTCCGCTCTCCACCCCGGTCGGTGGCCCGACGGTAGTCTCGGAGGCAGAACCCTGACGGCGCCCGCGCCTGCGGGGAGTCGCACACCTATCGACGATCCGACCGTGGAGGACTGCAGCGTGAAGGACCTGGTGGACACCACCGAGATGTACCTCCGCACCATTTACGAACTCGAGGAGGAAGGCGTGATCCCGCTGCGGGCGAGGATCGCCGAGCGCCTCGAGCAGAGCGGGCCGACCGTGAGCCAGACCGTCGCGCGGATGGAGCGCGACGGGTTGGTCCTCGTGGCCCCCGACCGGCATCTCCAGCTCACCGCCACGGGCAGGGAACTCGCGGTGGGTGTGATGCGTAAGCACCGCCTCGCCGAGCGTCTCCTGGTCGACGTGATCGGACTGGAGCTCGAGAAGGTCCACGCCGAGGCGTGCCGCTGGGAGCACGTGATGAGCGACGACGTCGAGCGGCGGCTCATCGAGGTCCTCGATGACCCCCGGACCTCTCCCTACGGCAACCCGATCCCCGGGCTGGAGCGGATCGGGTACCCCGCCTCCGCCCTCGACGACCCCAACCAGATCAGGCTCTCGGCGCTGGAGAGCGACGTGGCCCACCGGGTCCGGATCCGGGCGATCGGTGAGAACGTGCAGATCGACACGGAACTGATCTCCGAGCTCCGGGCCGTGGGCGTCGAACCGCTCAGAACCGTCACCGCCACCCGCCGCGGGCACCTCGTCGAGCTCGACTCCGGTGAGGGGCGCACGGTGGAACTCGACGGCGACCACGCCCACGCGATCCAGGTCGAGATCGTCTCGTGAAGCTGCTCGTCACCGGCGGCGCCGGGTATGTCGGCGGGGTCTGCGCGACGGTCCTGATCGAGCGCGGTCACGAGGTGGTGGTGCTCGACGACCTGTCCACGGGTAACCGGGACGGGGTTCCCGAGGGGGCGACGTTCGTCGAGGGGGACGTGGCCGTACGCGCGCCGGAGGTTCTCGACTCCTCGTTCGACGGTGTCCTGCACTTCGCCGCGCGTTCCCTCGTCGGCGAGTCCGTCGAGAAGCCCGGGGAGTACTGGCAGGGCAACGTCGTCACGTCCCTGGCCCTCCTCGACGCGATGCGTGAGTCCGGGGTGGGCAACCTGGTGTTCTCCTCCACCGCCGCCACCTACGGCGAGCCCGAGCAGGTCCCCATCACCGAGGACATGCCCACGCGTCCGACCAACACCTACGGGGCCACCAAACTCGCGATCGATCACGCCATCACGTCGTACGCCACCGCGTACGGTCTCGCCGCGACCAGCCTGCGCTACTTCAACGTCGCCGGGGCCTATCACGGTGCGGGCGAGAACCGGGTCGTGGAGACCCACCTCATCCCCCTCGTGCTGCAGGTCGCGCTCGGCCATCGCGCCGATATCAAGGTCTTCGGTGACGACTGGCCCACCCCCGATGGCACGTGCATCCGCGACTACATCCACGTCGCCGACCTCGCCGACGCCCATCTGCTGGCGCTGGAGACCAACACTCCTGGCACCCACCGGGTGCTCAACCTGGGCAGCGGTGAGGGGTTCTCCGTCCGTGAGGTCATCGACGTGTGCCGGGAGGTCACCGGACATCCCATCCCCGACGTCGTCGCCCCACGTCGCGCCGGCGACCCGGCGGTGCTCGTGGCCTCCAGCGCCCGGGCGATCGCCGAACTCGGGTGGAACCCCTCCCGCACCGACCTGCGTACGGTCGTCGAGGACGCCTGGGCGTTCACCGAGGCGCTCGGCGACCGCGCGCACTCGGCTCCGCGCTGACCCGGAGCGGCTCAGGCGGCCGCGGCCACCTGCCTGAGCCGTTCCGGAGACAGGCCCGCGTGCAGGCTGTCGATCAGGAGCCGGGCGAGGGAGTTGCCGGCGTCGGCGTCCAGGGCCGCCGACAGGGCCGACCAGGCGTGCACCCCGCTACCGTCGAAGTAGGCCGCGGCGCCGAGTAGCAGGAGCGCCACCGAGCGTTCGCGCCCCGGCCTCCGGCGCGCGACCGCCCACCACACGAGACGTCGGCCGTCGCCGTCGCCCAGACCCCGCTGGGCCAGCCGCCGGTAGATCTCGTCCCGAACCGCGATGACGAGCAGGTCCCGGCCGATTCCGGCGAGCTCGTCGTCGTCGACACTCTCCCCCACCTCCAGTCGACGTGCGGCGTCGTCGTGACGCTCGACCGCCTCGGCCACCACCGCCTCCGCCACCCGACGGGCCCCGTCCACCCGCGGCGGCCCCGACTCGTGGGGATCCTCGTCGCAGGCGTCCGCGTCCCGCACGAGGTACATCCGGTCTATCTCGTCCCGCGAGCCGGCCCGGACCCGGCCACCGTACGCGTGGACCGCGGCGATCTGCGTCGAGTCGGGATCGAGTTGGACCCCACGGACCATCCCGAACAGGTCCACCCACGGTGCGCCCTCGGCGAACTCGCCGACGCCGTAGGCCGCCGCGACCTCTGTGCCCGCGACACCCAGCCAGTACTCGAACGCCGATGCGGCGTCCTCCGCCCGCAAGCCCGCGTGGTAGTCCTCCACGCAGTCCTCGTGCACCACGACCAGATGCACCGACCCGATCCCCTCCCGCGCGCAGAACTGCGCCAACCCGCGCGCGGGACCGGGATCGACAGCCGGGTTCGAGCGCCCCACGGAAGCGTCGTCGGGACCGCCGTCGTGATAACCGTCCACGTCGTCGTCACCGTCGAGCAACTCGTCGTCATCGGGGTCGCCCCGTCCCGCCCCCAGCAACCCGTCGACATCCATACGGACCACCGGCCCCTGCCCGCCGTCGGCCGTCTCGCCGCACAGCACCACCACCGACCCCCGGCCCGGTGGGAACCCGAGCATCGCCGGTATGGAGGCGATCAACTCCTCCGGCGAGGAGATCACCACCGTCGCCCGTCCGTCCGCCCCGTCATCGTCGATCATCTCGCCGGTCGTCATCGCCCTCATCCGTCTCCTGTCTCGCGCGTCCTGGGCCCCGCCCGGGTCCCGGCCCGCAGGTGCCGTGCACCGGTCTCACCATCGGGCACGTGGTCGGCCACCGGAGGCCTGCGGGCGTCCTGTCGCGCCCCGCCTGTGGAGAGGGGGACGACCTGTGGGGAACGGCAGGGGCACCGCCACCGGGGAATCAACCCGGGCGCGGTGTCGTTGTCACAGTTGTGAACCCCGTCCCGGATGGACGACCGGGCGACCCCGTACTCCCGACGGACGGGGTGTGGTGACGAGAGGAGTCGACATGGCCAGGCACAGCGATCTGTACCGAATGATCGAACCCGTTCCCGACCTGCGTTCTGAGGACGGCCGCGGGCCGGTCCTCGTGCACGGACTCGAGGGGTTCTCGGATGCCGGCCAGGCGATCCAGGGCGTGGCCGAACACCTCCGCGAAACCCTGGACTCGCAGCTGATCGTCGAGTTCGACGTCGACGAGCTGGTGGACTACCGGTCCCGCCGCCCCCACCTGAAATACTCGTTCGATCGGTTCTCCGAGTACGACCAGCCGACGATCCAACTGCACGCCGTCAAGGCCACCGACGGCACGTCGTTCCTGTTGCTCTCGGGCCTCGAACCCGACCTGAAGTGGGACGGTTTCACCAACTCCGTGATCGATCTGGCCGCCACCTTCGGCGTCCGCATGTCGATCGGACTCGGGGCAATGCCGCTGGGCGTGCCGCACACCCGGCCGACCAACTCCAGCGCCCACGCCAGTGATGTGGACCTCATCCAGGGGTTCACCGCCTGGCCCGGCGAGTTCTCCGTGCCCGGCAACGTGACCTCACTGCTCGAGCTGCGGATGGCCGAGCACGGGATCCCGTCCGCGGGCTTCACCGTGCACGTCCCCCAGTACCTGTCCCAGACCGCGTACCCCGCGGCGGTGCTCAACCTCGTCGACAACGTCTCGCGGCTCGCGGACCTCGAGCTGCCGACCACCGGACTGGAGAAGGCCGCCGAGGAGTTCACCGCGCAGGTCAACGCGCAGATCGAGAACAACCACGAGGTCCTCACCGCCGTCGAGCTCATGGAGAAGCAGTACGACCAGTTCATGGAGACGCGGCTGGGCTCCGATTCACTCAACCCCGGCGGCAAGCCGTTGCCCTCCGGCGACGAGATCGGTGCCGAGTTCGAGCGGTTCCTGGCCCAGCAGGCCGAGGACGACGGGTCGGGCCGGGGCCCGGAGATGAACGGCTGACCGACCCCGGCGACTAGGCTCGGACCGGTGCATCTGCCCCACCTCCTCGCCGACCTCGACGACGTCCCCGCCGACCTGCACGACGAGGCGGTGTTCGACGCGTTCGTGGCGTGGGCCGCCGACCGGGGGCTGACGCCGTACCCGGCGCAGGAGGAAGCCGTCCTCGAGATCGCCGCCGGCAGCCACGTGATCCTGGCCACCCCCACAGGCTCCGGCAAGTCCCTCGTGGCACTGGGGGCCCACTTCTCGGCGATGGCACGAGGTGTCCGCAGCTACTACACCGCCCCCATCAAGGCGCTCGTCAGCGAGAAGTTCTTCGCCCTGTGCGAGGTCTTCGGCGCCGAGAACGTGGGCATGCTCACCGGCGACGCCTCGGTCAACGCCGACGCCCCCATCGTCTGCGCCACCGCCGAGATCGTCGCCAACATCGCCCTGCGAGAGGGGTCGGCCGCCGACATCGGCCAGGTGGTGATGGACGAGTTCCACTACTACTCCGAGCCGGACCGCGGGTGGGCCTGGCAGGTGCCGCTCATCGAACTGCCCGACACGCAGTTTCTGCTCATGTCCGCGACCCTCGGGGACGTCGACTGGTTGCGGGAGGACCTGCGTCGGCGCACGGGTCGGGAGTGCGTGCACATCGGCGGCACCGAACGCCCCGTCCCCCTGTCGTTCGAGTACGAGCTCAGCGGCGTCCACGAGACGGTGGAACTGCTCCTCCGTGACGGCAAGGCCCCCGTCTACATCGTCCACTTCACCCAGGCCGCCGCACTCGAACAGGCCCAGGCGTTGACCTCGCTCTCGGTGGCGACCAAGGAGCGCAAGGCCGCGGTCTCCGAGGAGATCGGCGGGTTCCGGTTCAGCACCGCGTTCGGCCGCACCCTGCGCAAACTCCTGCTCCACGGGATCGGCGTCCACCACGCGGGCATGCTCCCCAAATACCGGCGGCTGGTGGAGCGGCTGGCGCA
Source organism: Dietzia sp. IN118 (assembly GCF_032905965.1). Classification (NCBI taxonomy): domain Bacteria; kingdom Bacillati; phylum Actinomycetota; class Actinomycetes; order Mycobacteriales; family Dietziaceae; genus Dietzia; species Dietzia sp. IN118. The sequence continues at coordinate 1,846,216 of NZ_JAUMSR010000001.1, forward strand.
GGACGGCCTGCTCACCGTCATCTGCGGTACGGACACCCTCGGCGTCGGGATCAACGTGCCCATCCGGACCGTGCTGTTCACCGGCCTGACCAAGTTCGACGGCCGTCGTCAGCGGGTCCTCAAGGCCCGCGAGTTCCACCAGATCGCGGGCCGTGCCGGTCGGGCCGGGTTCGACACCGAGGGGTTCGTGGTGGTGCTCGCCCCCGAGCACGAGATCGAGAACGCCAAGGCCGCCGCGAAGGCCGCCGCCAACCCCAAGAAGAAGGCCAAGGCGGGCAAGAAGAAGCCCCCCGAGGGGTTCGTCAACTGGTCCCGGTCGACCTTCGACAAGCTCGTCGGCGCGCAGCCGGAGCAACTGACCAGTCGCTTCGAGGTGAGCAACTCGATGCTGCTCAACATCATCTCCCGACCCGGCAGTTGCTACGACCACATGCGGCACCTGCTGTTGTCCTCGCACGAGACCCGCGCGCGGGTACGTCGGCACGTGCTCCGCGCGATCGAGCTGTTCCGCGGACTGGAGGCCGCCGGGATCGTGGAACGGCTCCCGGAGCCCGACGGCGACGGGCGGCACGTCCGGCTGACGGTGGACCTCCAACGGGATTTCGCGCTGAACCAGCCGCTGGCGCCGTTCGCGATCGCTGCGATGGAGGTGCTCGACCCGGAGTCCCCCACCCCCGAGCTGGACCTGGTCTCGGTGATCGAGGCCGTGCTCGACGATCCCCGGCCGATCCTGTACGCCCAGCAGCGCCAGGCCCGTGGGGAGGCGATCGGGGCGCTCAAGGCCGACGGGGTCGAGTACTCCGAGCGCATGGAGTTGGTCGAGGACATCTCGTGGCCCAAGCCGCTCGGGGACCTCATCGCCGACGCCTACGACGCCTACCGCGCAGGGCATCCGTGGGTCGCCGGGATCGAACCGTCACCGAAATCGGTCATCCGGGAGATGGTCGAACGGGGCATGACGTTCTCGGACCTCGTCTCGGCCTACGGGCTCGGCCGCTCCGAGGGAGCCGTCCTGCGCTACCTCACCGACGCCTACCGGGCACTGCGCCAGACCGTCCCCGCCGACCGACGCTCCGAGGAGTTCGAGGACCTGGTCGAGTGGCTGGGCGAACTGGTCCGACAGGTGGACTCGAGCCTGCTGGACGAGTGGGAGCTCCTCACCGACCCGGATGTGTCGTCCGCCCAGGTCGCGGAGCTCGCGTTCGGTGAGTCCGCCGGGAACACCAGGCCCGTCACCGCGAACAGGCGCGCGTTCCGCGTGATGGTGCGCAACGCGATGTTCCGCCGCGTCGAACTGCTCTCGCGCGACGACATCGAGCGGTTGGCGGAACTTGACGCCGACGTGCCCGACCACCCCGACTGGGACTCGGAGATCGACGCCTACTGGGACGAGTACGACGCCATCGGAACCGGTCCGGCGGCCCGTGGCCCGGCGCTGTTCACGGTCACCGAGTCGGGCCCCGGCGTGGAGACCAATACGTGGCGGGTCCGGCAGGTGCTCGACGACCCGGAGGGCGACCACGGTTGGGCGATCGAGGGTGTGGTGGACCTGGCGGCCTGCGACGAGGCGGGCGAGGTGCGTTTCGCCTCACTCGCCCTCCACGGGTGAACCCGCCCCCGACCTGGAACCTACCCGCGCGGCCCGGGTCCGTAGCATGTGCGACGAACCCCGACCCGATCGATGGAGGACAGTTGTGACCCCCCGCATCCTGTACAAGAGACTCGCGCTCGCGGAGGTGGTCACCTGGACGCTCCTGATCCTGGGCATGATCGGCAAGTACGGCTTGGGATTCGACTGGGCGACCATGGTCGGCGGCAGCGTCCACGGGTTCGTGTTCCTCTGCTACGCGGTGGCCACCGTCGCGGTCTGGACCGACAAGCGGTGGACCGCAGGGACCGGTGTCCTCGGTCTGGCCTCCGCCGTGATCCCCTATGCAACCGTCCCGTTCGAGCGGTCGGTGGAGCGTCGTGGACTGCTCGACGGCCCGTGGCGGGTCGGCCCGGAGGGCGACGCCCCGCGTACGCTCCCGGAGCGCGTTCTGGCCTTCGCGGTGCGGTCGCCCGCCCTCGCGTTGGTGGCGACGCTCGTCGTGGTGGCGATCGTGTTCTCGCTGTTGCTGATGGCCGGCCCGCCGACCGAGTGGTTCTCGTGACCCCCACCCGCGAACCCGGCCGCCGGGAGTTGAACAAGGCCGACAAGCAGCGGCGCATCCACGCGGCCGCCCGCGACCTGTTCACCCGTCGCGGCTACTCCTCGGTGACCACCCAGGAGGTCGCCGATCTGGCCGAGGTCGGGACGGGGACGCTGTTCCGGTACGCGCAGTCCAAGGGCGAACTGTTGTGCATGGTCGCCAACGACGAGTTCCGCGCGATGGTCGAGACCGTCCCGGCCACCGGCGACCCGGTGAACGATCTCGTCACCCTGTGCGAACCTCTCCTGGTGGCGCTCGACAGGCAGCCGGAGAACATCGCGGCGTACCACCGCGAGACGCTGTTCGGGGAGCCCGGGCCGCACCGCGCGGAGGCGCAACGCATCCTCGGAGAGCTTCGCGACCTCATCGCCGGCGTCCTCGCAGGTCACTCGGGCACCTCCGCGACCGCGGACGACCTCGCCGGTCCGGCCCAGACCGTGTTCGACGTGCTCTACATGACCATCGTGCGGTGCGGGGTGGAGCGCTCCCCCGTCAGCGACAGCCGCGGGACTGTCACCGAGCAGGTCCGCCACGTGCTCTACGGCGTCCTGCCTCCGGCCGCCACGGGTTCCGACCGACCACACCCACCCCGGTGTGCGGCGCGCCACCGCGTCGGGCGAGACTGACAGCATGACCGAGGTTGACCAGAGCACCGCCCGCCCCGTCAAGGACGCCTCCACCGTGATGGTGATCCGCGATTCCACCGCCGGCCCGGAGGTGTTCGTCGCCCGCCGCGTCAAGGGTATGGCGTTCGCCGGTGGGATGACCGTCTTCCCGGGTGGAGGGGTGGACGCCGCCGACGACGACCCCGACCTCGCGTGGACGGGCCCGGCCCCCACCTGGTGGGCCGAGCGCCTCGGGTGCGACGAGCCGCGGGCCCGCCGGCTGGTCTGCGCCGCCGCCCGGGAGACGTTCGAGGAGTGCGGTGTCCTGTTGGCGGATCACCTCGACGGAGCCGCGGTCTCGGATGCCGGCAGGTACCACTCGGCCCGGGCCGAGCTCGAAGCCCACGAATTGTCGTTCAGCGGCTTCTTGGAGCGGGAGGAGCTCTCGCTGGCCGCCGGCCGTCTCCGTCCGTTCGACCACTGGATCACTCCCGAGGTCGAGAAGCGCCGGTACGACACCCGGTTCTTCCTCGCCGCACTGCCGGGCGGGCAGGAGCCGGACGACCTGACCACCGAGGTGGACCTGACCATGTGGGCCCGCCCCGTGGACCTGCTGGCGGACTTCCGTACGGGCCACTCGATGCTGCTGCCGCCCACCTGGACCCAGCTACGCCACCTCGCCGAGTTCGCGGACGTCGACTCCGCACTGGCCGCGTCCCGGACCATCGCGCCGATCCAACCGGAGATCATCGAGCACCGCGGCGGCATCAGGGTCGGGTTCGACGGCTCCGACGAGTACTGGTCGGACTATCAGGCAGGGCATCCGCCGACCGGGAACTGATCGGCGCGCGCCGGGACCCGTGCGCCGGACCCTGTCGAACCGCTCACGGAGACGGTGGCTCGGTGGTTGACTGCCTTGCATGCCGGCATTCGAGTTCGACGTGGACGCGTCGATCGCGGCCGGGTGGGACCGTTTCGCCTCCCACCTGGCCGATCTCCTGCGCGACCTGGTCCCCGGCGCGATCTTCGACCTGGCGGTACCCGTCCTCGGTGCGCCCTCCGCGCACACGCCGTACATCCGGTTCACCGCCGTCGCCTCCGGGCGGGTCGACGCCGAGGTCTCCGGCGGCGGTTCTGAGGACACCCCCACCCCCCTGAGCCCCGCGCAACTGGCGCAGCTCTCGGCCCTCGGATGGCAGGCCGCCGACACGGGTCGTGAACCGGATCCCGCCGCCGGCCCCCGTGTCAGCCTGACGACGGACCGGGCCCGCGAGCTGTCCCACCTCGTCGCCGGGACCCTGGAACAGGTGTTCGGGATCCGACACCCGGTGTTCCTGCACGATGTCACCGACTCCGATCCGGATGACCTCGTCGGCGCGCGTCCGGTCGAGCCCGGGCCTCCGGACGGGGACCCGGACGGGGACCCGTCCGACGCCGTGAGCCCCCCGGGCGGCGAGGACGACTTCCGCCCGCAGCCGATCACCGATCCGGACCAGGCGACCCGGGCTGTGGAAGCCGCCCTCACCGAGGTCTACCGGCGGCGCGTCCGGGCCGACGAGCACGATGTCTTCACCGTCCCCGCCGGGTGCGTCCTGCTCTTCGTGCGCGCGCACCGTTCCCTGCCGCTCATCGTGTTCCGCAGTCCGCTGGTGTCGGCGGTGGAGGACGCGGCCGCCGCGGAGACCGAGGTCGCGATCCTCAACCGCGACTCCTTGTGGTGCCGGTACGTCTTCGACGGCGAGGCGATCACCGCCGAGTCGGAGTTCGTCGACCGGGTGTTCGTGCCGGTCAACTTCAAGATCCAGCTGGCCGAGATCTCCGCGGAGCTCGATGACGTCTACCCGGACCTCGTACGCCGGGTCGCGGGCAAACACTCGCGGGACCTGCGAGCCTCCGATGACCCCGGCCCCGACGGGCCGTAGGATCAGGGACTGCCGGGACCGGCCCGGCGCACGATCCCGCCACAGGAGCGCCCCTATGCGTCGCGCCGCCCTCGCCGCCGTGGTCACGGCGGCGACCGTGTTGACCAGTGCCTGCTCTCCGTCGCTCCTCGGCGACGACGACGAACGCGCCGTGCCCGCCCCCACCGCGGAGCCCAGCGGCCCGCTGCCCTCATCCCAGCAGTTCGACCGCCCGTTCCCCGTCTCGGGCGATCTGTGGGACGCCACCGTCACCGTGTCGAACCTGCGGATCGAGCAGTCCTCCGCGTACTCGGACGCCGTGCTGGTGGTGGATGTCCGTGCCGTGCAGTCGTCCGGGCAGCCCGAGTTGGGTCCGGCCGACTTCTCCGCCTTCGACCCCTCGGGACGACCCTTCGAGCGGATCCAGAACCCCGCGGGAATCGTCGACGACCCGCTGGTCCCCTCGGTCCTGGCCACCCCCGGCGAGGAGATCCGGGGAATGGTGGCCTGGACGGTGCCCCGCGGTGTCAGGATCGGCCGGATCGATGTGACCACCCCCGGCACGATCGGTTCGTTCATCGTGACCCGCCAGCCGGACGACCCCGCCCGGTCCTAGTCGCCCGCGGGATCCGACCCCGTCAGGTACGTCCAGCGCCCGCCCCTGCGCTCGAACAGCGACCGTTCCCGCATCACGGTCGGGCCCTCCGGGCCGGTGTACCGCGCTTCGAACTCGACCACCCCGTCGTCGTCGCCCTCATCTCCGGCGACCACCTCCACGACGGTGAGCCCGGTCCACTCCACGTCGGATGCCTCGACCGTCGGCGGCCTGGTCCGGGGATGCCACGTGCGCCAGAGATGGTCCGTGTGCCCCAGCACGAACGCCGTGTACCGCGACCGCATCAGCCGCTCGGCCGTGCGCGCGGGTAGGCCGTCCTCGACGATCGGACCGCAGCACGTCCCGAACCCGTCCCCACTGCCACACGGGCATGCGCTCATCGGTCCACTCCGTTCCCCCTGCGATCCGATCCCCTCAGGCTACCGCCGCCGCACCGGGCGGCCACCGACCCGCCCAGCCCCGCCACCGGACGCCGCCCGCCTACCCCCGGCCTTCCCGGCGGTCTATCCTCGCTGGTGACATGACTGGTTTCGCTTCCCTCCGCTCGCTCACGCGACGCCGCCCGGACCCCGACCTCGCACCCCTTCGCGTGCGCTCCTGCCGCGACCTGTGCAATTGGAACGAGACCCCGGTCGAACGTCGGGGAGAGCCGCTGTTCGCGTGCCGCGGATGCGGATCCCAGTGGGTCCCGAGTGAACCGTGGACCCCGCGCGAGGCCACCGGGGAGATCCCCCGGGCCGTCCTGGACCTCCTCCGGTCCGGCGACTGACCACCCGGGGTACGACGTCACCGTCCGCTATAGAGTCGGACCATGACCACGACCCCTCTGTCCCCCCTCTCGTCCGCCGGCGCCGGGACCGTCGACGCGATCCTGCGACGGTCCGCCCGCCGGTTCCCCGACCGGGTCGCCCTGACCTTCGCCGACCGTCGCTGGACCTACGCCGAACTCGACACCGCGGTCGACCGGGTCGCCTCCCTGCTCGCCGCTCGGGGGCTCGACGACGGTGCGCGGATCGCCGCCTACGGGGTCAACTCGGACGCCTACCTCATCGGCTTCCTCGCGACCTCACGGGCGGGGTACACCCACGTCCCGGTGAACTACGCCCTGACGGGCGGAGAGCTCGAGTACCTCCTGACGGATTCCGGCGCCTCACTCGTGCTGGTCGACCCCGCACAGGCGCCGACCCTCGAGACCGTCGTCCAGACCCTGCCGTCGCTGCAGACGCTCGCGCTGCAACCCGCCGCCGGGGATCCCGCCGACGGCACGCTGCTGGGCGCGGCAGTGGATCGGGGCGAGGCCCGGCCCGTCGACTCCCCCGCATCCGGGAGCGACCTCGCGCAGCTTCTGTACACCTCGGGCACCACCTCGCGGCCCAAGGGCGCGATGATGACGCACGCGGCACTGGCACACGAGTACGTCAGCTGCATCCTCTCCCTCGACCTCGCAGCGGATGACGCACCACTGGTGACGATGCCGCTGTACCACTCCGCGGCCATGCACGTGTTCGCGATGCCCTACCTCTCGCTGGGGGCGACGGTGCACCTGATGGCCGCGCCCGACATCCCGGAGATCCTCCGGCGCGTCGAGGAGGACGGGATCGGGTCGCTGTTCCTCGCACCGACGGTCTGGGTTCCGCTGGCCTCCCACCCCGACCTCGACACGCGTGACCTGTCGAGCCTGCGCAAGTCCCAGTACGGCGCGTCGATCATGCCGGTCACCGTGCTGCAGCGCCTGCGCGACAAGTACCCCGAGCTCGGTTTCTACAACTGCTTCGGGCAGTCCGAGATCGGGCCGCTGGCGTGCGTCCTGCGTCCCGAGGAGCACGATGCACGCCCGGCCAGTGCCGGCCGTCCCGTCTTCTTCGTCGAGGCGCGCGTCGTCGACGAGAGCGGCGCGGAGGTCGCGGCCGGCGAGCAGGGTGAGATCGTCTACCGCTCCCCGCAACTGTGCCAGGGGTACTGGAACAAGCCCGAGGCCACGCAGGAGGCGTTCCGCGACGGGTGGTTCCACTCCGGGGACCTCGTGGTGCGTGACCCGGAGGGGTTCGTCGAGGTGGTCGACCGGATCAAGGACGTCATCAACACCGGCGGTGTCCTGGTGGCCTCCCGCGAGGTGGAGGACGCCGTGTACCGGGACGAGCGGGTCGCCGAGGTCGCCGTGATCGGCACCCCGGATCCCAAGTGGATCGAGGCGGTGACCGCGGTCGTCGTCCTCAAGGACGGAGTTCACGCCACGGAGGACGAGATCGTCGCGGGCACGCGCGAGCACCTCGCCCCGTTCAAGGTGCCCAAGCGGGTGGTGTTCGTCGATGAACTGCCCCGCAACCAGTCCGGAAAGCTCCTCAAGCGGGAGTTGCGGCAGGACTGACACGCCTCGGGGCGGTCAGGCGATCCGGGCCAGGACCTCGCGTGCCACCAACGCGGGGGCCTGTTCCGGTATCCAGTGACCGAGGTCATCGAGCGGGACGAAACGGTACTCGGCCGTCACCCGCTCCGCCGTCGCGTCGGCCCCGCTGCGCGCGACCGCGGGATCCTGCCCGCCCCACAGGAAGGTGGTGGGGACGGTGACGTCGGGGAGGTCGTACCTCCGCATCGCGCGGTACCAGTGCAGGGCCGCGGTCAGGGCCGAGCGCTCCCCGAGCACCTCGAGATGCCTGTCCACCAGATCCGGCGGTACCTGCCCGCCGAACATGGCACGCAATCGGTGAGCATCCCCCTCGAGGAGCACGTCCTCGGCCTTGCCCTCCTGCCGGAACAATCCGAAGTACGCCGACCGGGCCTGTTGATCGGGATCCGCCCCGATCGCGTCGGAGAACGCCGCGAGATGCGGGATCGAGATGGCCGTGAGACTCGCGACCCGATCGGCGTGGTGGGCGGCCAGCCACCATGCCACGGACGCCCCCCAGTCATGACCGACCACGTGGACACGCTCGAGCCCCAGACCGTCCGCCACGGCGAGGGCGTCAGCCGACAGGTGCTCGATGGCATAGTCCGCCACATCGTGCGGACGCGCTCCGGGCGAGTATCCACGCTGCATGGGGGCCACCACCCGGACACCCTGAGTCACCAGGTCCGCGGCGACGCGTTCCCATTCCCACGCCGACTCGGGGAAGCCGTGCAGGGCCAACACCGTCCGCACCGGTGCAGTGTCGGCCGCGTGGCCGTCCGGCTCCCACACCAGGACGTCGAGGGTGCCTGCCGGGACGTCCACGGTCGTTCTCCGGGGTTCCATGGAGCGGACCCTAGCGCGCCACCGGGTCAGCGCGGGCGGGTTCCCCGATGCGTCCGGTCGGACGCGCCCGAGCAGTCGGCCGGCGCCCGCCGGTCGTGCCACTCCCGGACGAGCCACATCTCGATCACCAGCGGGTCGACGGCCGCCTCGCGAGCCCACGCGGCGACCACGTCCAGGTAACGCTGGTAGCGCCGCGGGGTCAGCCGGGAGGCCGAGTCGATCTCGGTCCAGCCGGCGTGGATCAGGGTGCCGATCCCCGCCGGATCGACCGGCACGATATGCGGCGCCGACCAGGCCATGCCCAACGACGACAGGTACAGCGACGCCAGGGGGTACCCCAGGTCGGGAACGCCGCGCCCCGCTCTGCCGGCGGGAGCTCCGTGCCGCAGGAGGTTCATCGCCTCAACCGGCGCGTCGAGCCAGTCCACCACCTCGTGCAGCACGAGTGGGTATCCGTGGGAGGAGACCGATACCCGACCGTGCCGGTCCCGCTCGGCTACCCGGAAGTCCGGCAGCCCGCGCCGCACCCCCGATCGCGACGGGTGGCCGGACAGCCAGGCGGCGCACATGTAGAGCGCCACGACGGATTCCTCGAGACTGCCCCGGGCGCGCCGACCCGCCGCCCACAGGTCGCTCCTGCGGAGGTACCCGGGCCCGGACTCGACCCGCCCGCCGTCGAGGCCACCGGCGACCAGGCGGAGGTCGACGCGCTTCTCCGCGAGGCGCAGGTTCCACAGGTCCAGATCGATCCCGACGTACTCGTCGGCGACCAGCAGCGCGGCAGGCTGCGCGCGGCACCACTCGCGGCAGGCCGCGGGGAGTGCGGGGATCGGGTGGGGTCCGGTCGTCGTCATGCCCCGTACCGTGTCATGCGGGTACGACAACACCGGACCCCGGCGCCGGTTCAGTCCTGTGCGAACGCGTCCAACGGCGGGCACGAGCAGACCAGGTTGCGGTCGCCGTAGGCCCCGTCGATCCGGCGGACGGCCGGCCACACCTTCGGGCGCCAGGTCGACCCCAGGGGGTACCCCGCGACGCTGCGCGGGTAGGCGTGCGTCCACTCGTCGGCGGACACGCTCTGGGCCGTGTGGGGCGCGCCCCGCAGCGGGTTGTCGTCCACCGTCCACTCGCCGTCGGAGACCCGGTCGATCTCGGCGCGTATCGCCGCCATCGCATCACAGAACGCGTCCAGTTCGGACAGGTCCTCGCTCTCGGTCGGCTCGACCATGAGCGTGTTGGGCACCGGGAAGCTCATGGTGGGCGCGTGGAAGCCGTAGTCGGCGAGACGCTTCGCGACGTCGTCGATCGAGATGCCGACCGAGTCGATGAGCGGGCGCAGGTCGAGGATGCACTCGTGGGCGACCCACCCGCCGTCACCGGAGTACAGCACCGGGAAGTGCTCCCCGATACGCCGGGCCAGATAGTTCGCGCTGGCGATGGCGGTGAGCGTGGCCCGGCGCAGTCCGTCGGCCCCCATCATCCGCACGTACGCCCACGTGATGGGCAGGATCGACGCGGAGCCGAACGCGGCCGAGGAGACCACGCCACCCGCGCCCAGGCCGTCCTCGTGGGGATGCCCGGGCAGGAAATCGCGCAGGTGCTCGGCCACCGCGACGGGGCCGACGCCCGGTCCACCGCCACCGTGGGGGATACAGAAGGTCTTGTGCAGGTTGAGGTGGCTCACGTCGCCCCCGAACCGGCCCGGGCGCGCGACCCCGACCAGCGCGTTGAGGTTGGCCCCGTCGATGTAGACCTGACCCCCGGCATCGTGGACGATCGCGCAGATCTGCTCGATGTCGTGCTCGTACACGCCGTGTGTGGACGGGTAGGTGATCATGATCGCCGACAGTTCGGCGCCGTACTTGTCCACCTTCGCGCGCAGGTCGTCCACGTCGACGTCGCCGTTCTCACGGCACGCCACCACGACGACCTTCATCCCGGCCATGACCGCGGAGGCGGCATTGGTGCCGTGCGCGGACGACGGGATGAGGCAGACCGTCCGGTCCTCCTCCCCGCGCGATCGGTGGTAACCGCGGATCGCGAGGAGTCCGGCGTACTCGCCCTGGCTACCGGCGTTGGGCTGCAGACTGACCGCCGCGTACCCGGTGATGTCGACGAGCCACTGCTCGACATCCGCGACGAGTTCGCGGAGTCCGGCGCTCTGGTCCGCCGGGGCGAACGGGTGGAGTCGGTTGAACTCCGGCCACGTGATGGGCTCCATCTCGGTGGTGGCGTTGAGCTTCATCGTGCACGAGCCCAGCGGGATCATGGTCCGGTCCAGCGCCATGTCCTTGTCCGAGAGCGCCCGCAGGTACCTCAGCATCGCGGTCTCGGTGCGGTACCGCACGAACGCCTCGTGCTGGAGGAACTCGCTCGTGCGATCCCCGTGGCCCGGATCCACCGAGATCTCGACGGCCCCGACGGCACCTGCGCCGAATGCCTCGAGCACGATCCCGACGTGCTCGGCGGTGGTGGCCTCGTCACACGCGATCGACACGGAGTCGTCGTCGACCTTCCACAGGTTCACCCCGCGCGCGGCGGCGGCGGCCAGTACCTCATCAGCGCGTCCCGGTACACGGGTCAGGACCGTGTCGAAGAACGCGTCGTGGACCACCTCGACCCCGGCCGAGCGCAGTCCCCGGGCGAGAGCATCGGCGTGGGCGTGCACCCGGCGGGCGATCGCCGAGAGACCGTCGGCGCCGTGATAGGACGCATACATCGCGGCCAGGACCGCCAGGAGGACCTGGGCGGTGCAGATGTTGGACGTCGCCTTCTCGCGACGGATGTGCTGCTCACGGGTCTGGAGGGCGAGCCGGTACGCGACCTGTCCGTCGGCGTCTGTCGACACCCCGACCAGTCGACCCGGCAGGTTGCGGGCGTGCGCGCTGCGGCACGCGAGGAAACCGGCGTGCGGCCCGCCGAAGCCCATCGGGACCCCGAAGCGCTGGGTGGTGCCGAAGCACGCGTCCGCGCCCTTCTCCCCCGCGGGGGTCAGGACCGTCGCCGCCAGCAGGTCGACACCCGCGGCGACCATGGCGCCCCGCTCGTGGCACTGCTCGATGAGCCCGGACACGTCGGCGACACGACCGGACGCGCCGGGGGTCTGCACGAGCGCCCCGAAGAACTCTCCCTCGGGCAGGCCGTCGTCCACCAGGTTCGCGGTGACGATCTCGATGCCCAGGGGCTCGGCGCGGGTGGCGAGGATCGCCGCGGTCTGGGGGAAGATGTCGACGTCGACGGCGAAGCGGGGGCTCTTGGAGGAGCGGTTGGCCCGTCGCAGCATCGTCATGGCCTCGGCCGCGGCTGTGCCCTCGTCCAGCATGGAGGCGTTCGCCATGTCCATACCGGTCAGGTCGGAGACCATCGTCTGGAAATTCAGGAGCGCCTCGAGACGGCCCTGGCTGATCTCCGGCTGGTAGGGGGTGTAGCCCGTGTACCACGCCGGACTCTCGATGATGTTGCGGATGAGCACCGGCGGGGTGAGCGTGTCGTAGTACCCCTGGCCGATCATCGACACGGCGACGGTGTTGCGGTTCGCGAGTTCACGGAGCGCGGCGAGGGTGTCCGCCTCCGACAGCGGCTCCGGTAGCGCGTCGATCCCCTCAGCACGCCCGTCCGCGCCCACCTCGTCGAGGATGACCGACGGGACGGACCGCTCGGCGAGCTCGTCCAGCGAGCTCACCCCGATGGTGTCCAGGATGCGTTCCAGGCCGTGGGCGTCGGGACCCAGGTGGCGGGCGACGAACTCGCCTCCGGTCCGGGAGATGTCGGGGGTCGTCGTCACAGGTGCTCCTCAGGTGGCGGGGCCGCCCGGACAGGCGGCCTGCGGGCCGGTGCTACCCTCTCCGCTCTGTCCCCTGCCGGACGGGTGCCGGCGCCTGAGAGATTCACCGGACTCGCGAGGCGAGCCCGGCTTTCCCCGTGGGCGGGTGGTCTGTTCCACCGCTCTCCAGAGGCGTTAGGCGACTACACGGTCCGGGTGCCTGAGAGATTCTCGGAGAGGAGTTGCTCCTTCGGCGCCCACGGCCCGTAGGCCGCGGAGCTCTCCCGTGAGTCGCGTGAACGCACGGCCGAGTCTAGACCACCCGAGCCGATCAGCCCGTGCGGCGTGAGGCGCGTGCGCGCCGACGGGCCGCCAGTTCGTCCTCCACCGGCGTCAGGATGTCCTCCTCCGACACCGTCTCGGCGGGGAACTCGGCGATCGAGCCGGCGAGCTCACGCATCGCTCCCCCGATCCCGATCCCGAAGACACCCTGCCCGCCCTGCAGCAGGTCGAACACCTCCTCCTTGGAGGTGCACTCGAACACGGTGCGGCCGTCGGAGAACAGGGTGATGGTCGCCAGATCCTCCACACCACGTGAACGGATCTGGTCCACGGCCTTGCGGATGTTCTGCAGCGAGATGCCGGTGTCGAGCAGCTGCTTGACGATCTTCAGGACGAGGATGTCCTTGAACGAGTACAGGCGCTGGCTACCCGAGCCGGCCGCATTGCGGATCGACGGCACCACGAGGTCGGTGCGTGCCCAGTAATCGAGCTGCCGGTAGGTGATCCCGGCGATCTGGCATGCGATCGGGACCCGGTACCCGCTCGTGCCGTCCGGGATCCCGTCATCGGGGAACAACCCGGGCTGCACCTCGTCGAAGGAAGCCTGGGTGCCCTCTCCTCGGTCCCCGAAGAGACTCTCCGTGTTCGTATCGGCGACGGACGGCTCCGAGACCCGGGTGTGGTCGGCCACGATTGCTCCCTCAAGCTGCGGGTGTCGCCACGATCGTGACGACACGGTACCGGGCGACGAGGCCCGGATCCTGGACGCGTGAACACCATCGGTGTAGTTCACTGAGGGCAACGCTATGCCCGCCGGGGGCCCTGATCAATAGGACACGCGGTAAACCTCAACCTCAAGTTGAAGTTTAGAGTCTGTCCTGACCTGCGAACTGGTATCGGTGTGGCCACTGTGAATGCCAAACTCGCAGGTCGCAGGCGTCAGGACGATGACCCGCCCGGTTCTCTGGGCGCCTCCGGTCCGCCGAGAAAATCGTCAGGGTTCACCTGATCGAGGAACTCCCGGAAGGCTTCGACCTCTTCCTCGCCCTGCTCCACGAGGGAGATCCCCACCTCGTCGAGCACCTCCCGGCTCACGAGTACCGGCGAGGAGGTCCGCAGTGCAACCGCCACCGCGTCGGACGGGCGCGCGGACACCCTCGTGTCGCCGAAGACCAACTCCGCGAAGAACGTCCCCTCGGACACTCCGATGATCTCCACCTGCTCCAGCGGATGCGAGAAGGTGTCCAGTAGCGCGGCCACGAGGTCGTGGGTCAGCGGCCTGCTCGGCCGCACCCCCTGCTGTTGGAGGCTGATCGCCGCGGCTTCGGCCGCCCCGATCCAGATCGGTACGTACCGGCCACCGTCCTTCTCGTGCAGGATCAGTACGGGTGCGTACTCCGGCTCCTCGAAACGGACGCCGACGATGTCGACCTCGCGCATGTTCTTTCCCATGTTCTCCGCCTCTCCCACGTCTCAAGCGTAGCCCCGATCCGGTTCACCGCGAGCGGGCGCTGTCCCTGTCAGGACTCGAGGGCGTGCCTCACGGCGACGGTCACCAGGGTCGAATGGAGCGACACCGACAGTGCCGCGATCTCCCGCGCCAACTCCGCGGCCCGGTCACGGGCATCGGCATCGCCCTGGCGGGCCACCGGGCCGGCGATCTGGGTGATCAAGCCGGTCTGCCGATCCGCCGCCGTGCGGAAACCCCTGAGGTGGCGCACGTCCACCCCGTGCCCGGCCAGATCGTGCGCGGTCCGCGCCACCAGGACCGCTTCCGGGTCGAAGAAGCCGCCGGGCCCCGCCGCGATCAGGCCGGCGTCGATCAAGGCGTCGACCAGTGCGGCGTCCACCCCGGACTGCTCGACCACGTTCTCGCGGGTGAGCCTCTTCAGGGTGTCGCTCCGGAAATCGTCCGGGGCGGAGCCGGGGACGCCGTCCTCACCCGACCGGGGCCGCAGCGCGGTGGTCGACCCGTCGGCGATGCCGGCGTCCAGTGCGTCGAGTTCCTGCCGGATCACCTTGAGCGGCAGGTACCGATCGCGCTGGGCGGTCAGTACGTACCGCAGGCGCTCGCGGTCCTCGACGCTGAACCGCCGGTATCCGCTCGCCGTGCGCTCAGGGGTGACCAGCCCCTCGTTCTCGAGGAACCGGACCTTCGACACCGTCAGGTCCGGGAACTCCGGACTCAGAAGTGCGATGACGCCCCCGATGGAGAGGTACTCCTCCCTCGGGGCGCCCTGTCCGGCGGCGGTCACTGCCCGGGCGTACCCGTCAGGAAGACGAGACGGAACTTGCCGATCTGGACCTCGTCGCCGTTGGACAGCGACGCCGAGTCCACGGGCTCACGATTGACGTAGGTACCGTTCAGCGACCCCACGTCGACGACGGTGAAGGTCTCGCTCTCGCTCCGGAACTCGGCGTGCCGCCGGCTCACCGTCACGTCGTCGAGGAAGATGTCGCTGTCCGGGTGCCGTCCCGCGGACGTGGTGGCCTGGTCGAGCAGGAACCTCGACCCCGCGTTGGGGCCACGCTTGACCACGAGCAGCGCCTGCCCCTCGGGGAGCCCCTCGACACCGGTGACGGCGGAGTCGGACTGGGCCGCCTGCTGGTCGGATTCGTTGAGGAGCTCGGCACGGAACACCGAGGTGGTCTCGGCGGTCGCCTCGGGCATGTTCTTGTTCTCGGTCACGTTCGTATCTCCTCGTCCGAGCCCAGCGGGGGCTCACCGTGCGGTGCTGTTGATTCTATGTCGGAGTCCCCGGTCGCGGGGCCCGGGGGCGGCGACTACCCGCTCAGCCCTCGGTGATCTTGGCGTACCCGTCCGAATCGAGGGTCTGCTCGAGCTGGGACTCCAGGTCGTCCACATCGGCGATCTCGAGGACGACGATCCACCCCTCACCGTACGGATCCGAGTTGACCAGTTCGGGAGACGTCTCGAGGGCGGTGTTGACCTCGACGACCTTGCCGCTCAGTGGCGCGTAGAGGTCGGACACGCTCTTCGGCGACTCGACCTCACCGAAGGGCTCACCCGACTCGGTCTCCCCACCGACGTCCGGGAGTTGGACGAACACGATGTCGCCCAACTTGGACTGCGCGTACTCGGTGATTCCGATGCGCACGCGGGTGTCCGACACCCGCTCCACCCACTCGTGCTCATCGGTGTACCGGAGCTGGTCGGGGATGTTCTGATCGCTCACTGACGCGCCCTTCTCGAGTGGCTCACTTCGAATTCCATCTGGCGACATTACACACCGTCGGGCGCCCCCACATCAGCCGATCGGACCCCGCGCGGGCGAACCGCCCGCGCGATCCTCGACGCCTGCCAGACGTAGATGCCCCCACTCCAGGCGTACAGGCCGACACCCCAGTACAGGCACGCCTCCCCCACGAGTTCGAAGGCCTGGCCTCCCGGTACTCCGGCGTGGCCGGTCAGCAGCAGTGGGAGCGACCAGAACAGGGCGAAGGTCGCCGCCTTGCCCAGATAGGTGACCTCGGGGTCCAGCCCGCGCCGGCGATAGACCGGGAGCGTGGCCGTCAGTAGGAGATCACGCGCGATCAGCACCACCACGATCCACACCGGGATGTATCCCGCCACGGCGAAGGAGACGGGGACGGCGGCGACGAGGATCCTGTCGGCGATCGGGTCCAGACGCTCGCCCCAGGTGGAGCGCATGTTCCACAGGCGGGCGATCTTGCCGTCGAGCCAGTCCGACACCACCAGCACCCCGAGGAGCCACAACGCCAGGGGTGGGTCATCCCACGCCAGGATGCTCAGCACGAGGACCGGGATCAGGGCGATGCGCCCCAGGGAGATCGCGTTGGGCAACGTCCAGAACCGGTCGCTGACCTCCGGAACCCTCGCGGGCGTATCGGGCCCCAGGCCGGGCGGGACCGCCGCGGACAGGTGGCCGTCCCGCGGCGGGGGGATCCTGGCCCCGAGGACCTTGCCCTCGCCGGTCCGCCATTCCCGGAGGTCGGTCTCCCGTCGACCGTCACGCGCCGCACTCATCGGAACGTCGACATCATCCCGGAGAAGACGTTCCCGCCGGCCGCCATCGGGTTGTCGTGGACCATGTAGGTCCAGGTCGAGGTGGGCCGTGCCATGGAATTGGCCTCGAGGTCCACCCCGGAGGCGGTGAACTCGATCTCGGCGAACGTGGCCTCGGACTTGCGGACCGCGTCGGAGGCGAGATCGCGGAAGTGGTCGATCGCGATCCGGTGGAACTCGTCGAGGGGGTTCTCGCGTCCCAGCGCGCGGAGGTGGATCGATTCGCGGACGTCGTTCATCGTCTCGAGATGTCGCGCCCAACCACGGTCGAGATGCCACAGCATGATCTCGCGGCATCCCTGCACCACGGCGTCGCGGCCGTGCGCCTCCACCAGTCGGGCACTCCGTTCGGAATCATGTGCCGTGAGTTCCTCGAACGCCTTGTCCGTGCGGAGCAGCGCGGCACGTCGCTCGGCGAGGATGTCGCGCTGCTCGGCGAGGAGACGACTGTAGCGCCAGGTGTTGGCGTGGATCTCCAGCATCTGCCCCTCGGTCACCCGCTGGGCGTGATCGACGGCGTCGCGCCCGCGATTGCCCTTGAGCAACCCGGACATCCTGTCGTGGCTGGTCGGGATCTTTTCGGGTTCGAGCGCCGAGGTCACCACGGGGTCGTCCATGGCGGCGAAGAACACCGAGCTGCCCGGGTCGCCCTGACGCCCCGCCCGTCCCCTGAGCTGGTTGTCGAGCCGCTCGGTCCGGTGCCGTCCGGTACCCACCACGTGGAGACCGCCGAGTTCCACGACCTCGTCGCGTCGGGCCTCGTCGGAACCGCCGAGGCGGATGTCCGTCCCGCGCCCGGCCATCTGGGTGGAGACGGTGACGTTGCCGACGTCACCGGCCTCGGCGACGATGGCCGCCTCCTCCTCGTCGTTCTTGGCGTTGAGGACCGAGCACTCGACCCCCTTCTCGGCGAGCCGTGCGGCCAGTTCCTCGGACTCGGCCACGTCGTGGGTGCCCACCAGGACCGGCTGACCGGTGGCGTGGACAGCAGCGATGTGTTCGACCAGCGCGCGGGTCTTGCTGTCGGTGTCGATGTAGGTGCGGTCGGCCTCGTCGAACCGGATGTTCGGGGCGTTGGGGTCGATCCGGGACACGCCCAGGGAGTAGAACTCGCGCAACTGGGCACCCGCCGCCAGCGCGGTGCCGGTCATCCCGCATACCTTGTCGTACCGGCCGATGAACGCCTGGACCGTGATGCTGTCCAGGATCTGCCCCGCCTCGGACACCGCGACGCCCTCCTTGGCCTCCACGGCGGCCTGGAGCCCGTCCGGCCACCGCTGGAGCTCGGCCACCCGTCCGCGGGACGCGTTGACGAGCTGCACCCGTCCGTCGCGGACGATGTAGTCCACGTCCCTACGCAGCAGGAAGCACGCGTGGAGCGCGACGTTGACCTGGACCAGGGTCGTACCGACGTGGTCGGCGTCGTAGAGGTCGGGGATGCCGAGCTCGGTCTCGATGGCCTCGGCGCCGTCGTCGGTGAGGAAGATGTTGCGGCGGTCGGCGTCGGTCTCGTAGTGCCGACCCGGTCGCAGCTTGCGCACCGCGGCCAGGACCTCACCTGTCGGCGCCTCCCCGGAGGTCGAGCCGGCCAGGACCAGCGGCACGAGCGCCTCGTCCACCAACACCGAATCGGCCTCGTCCACCAGGGCCACGTCGGTGGTCGGGGCGATGAGATCCGCGGGGTCGGTCACCAACTGTTCGCGGAGGACGTCGAACCCGATCTCGGAGACCGAGCCGTACGTGACATCGCAGGAATAGGCGATACGTCGCTCGTCGCGCGTCGAGGACTCCGTCACGTGGCCGACCGAGAGCCCGAGCATTTCGAACATCGGCCCCATCCAGCGCGCGTCCCGGGCGGCGAGATAGTCGTTGACCGAGATGACGTGCACCGTGTGGCCCTGGAGGGCGTAGCCGGCGGCGGCCACCGCCCCCGAGAGTGTCTTGCCCTCGCCGGTCGCCATCTCGACGACATCGCCGGCGAACATCCGCAACGCTCCCTGGAGCTGGACGCCGAACGGCCTCAGACCGACGGTCCGGGTGGCGGACTCCCTCGCCAACGCGAGGAACCGGGCGAGATCCTCGGGCGGATCACCGAAGAGCTGCAGCCCGTGCGCGGCGTCCGCGAACTCGTCGTCGTCCAGTCCTGCCGCCCACTCGTCGAACCCGTGCGACATCTCGACCGCGCTCTGCGCGCGCGAGGTGTCGCGTCCCTGGGTGGAGCCCATGAGCTTCCAGAAGCGGTTGGCCAGTCCCACGCGTGGAGTCCTTCCCGGTGACGAACAGATGCTCCCACCGTACGCAGGGGGACGCCGTCGGGGACGCGCCCCTCCGGTCGCGGCGTCTAGCGGTCGGGGTCGATCTGGCCGCGCAACCTCCGCATGGCCTCCGTCGAGAGCATCCGGTCACCCGCGCGCGCCGCCAGATGCTCGGCCGCCACATCCGCCGGGGAGGGACGGTAGGGGGTCGAGGGCGACGCCACACCGTTGTCACGGGCGATGCCGGCGAGACGGTCCGCCTCCGCCACCGCGGCCTCGGCCCGCGACTCCACCGACTCGACGAGCTCCCGGAACGCGACCGCCCTGTCGACGACCTCCGCCCACACCTCGTCGATGGAGACGCCCATACCGGTCAGAGTGGTGAAACCGTCGCTCGCCGGCGGCACCCCGGCCGTGGCCGCGGCCTCGCGCAGTCGGCACAGATCCCCGGCGAGGCCGACCACCTCGGATTCGGCGTCGAACTGCAGCCGGATCTCCTCCACCGACCGTCCGCCCCGCGAGTACGCGCGGTACAGACGGTCGTACAGACCACCGACCTCCATGAGGGTTGCCGTATACATCTCGGGAATCCGACGCCGGTCCGCGCGGATGTGCGGGAGCGAGGGAAGGGACTGCACCACCGACTGCACCCGTGGTGGCAACACCACCCGGCCCATCTCCCGCTGCCCTCTGGCCGCTGCGACCGTCCCGAGCTCCGCGAGGGTCCGGGGCACGAGCGGGACGGGGGCCATGGTCGGCGTCGATGCCAGGGCGTCGAACAACCGGCCACGGTCATCGGTGTCCAGGTGCACACCGCGCCGCCGGTCGGCGCGGATGTCCTTGACCCGGAAAGCCCAGACGCCGGAACCCCGGGTGAACCCGGTCCGCAGGACGAGGTACTTCCGGTCGAGATCTGCGAGTCGGGTCCGCAGCGCCATGCGCAACATGGAGGGCACCGGGGTGCCGAGGATCCGCCTCAGATCGTGGCGCTGCTCCTCGATGATCCGGAGCTGGTGGAATCCGTTCACAGTCGGGAACGGCAGATTGCGGTGCATCCGGGCCAGGACGACGTCGCCGATGCAGGGTTCGATCAGCCCGCAGGCGACGAGCAGAGCCGCCCGGTCGGACAACTCTGCCACAGGGGCCTGCCCCTCCCCCCGGCACATGCGGTCGATATCGGACACGATCCGGTCCCGTGCCGTCTGTGGCGTGCGCTCGTCGGCCATGCCCCTCCTCGCCCGCGCGTCCGGCGCGCGGCTCTTCTCACGGGATACCTATCGGTTACAACGGTAGGCCCCGGCCCCGTGTTCCCCCGCGGGGGGCAGGCCGGCTCCGCACCGGTCAGCGTTCATAGCCACGTCGGGCGTCATCGAGGATCCGGGGCCGGTCGAGTGTGGAGGGCTCGAGTCGCATCGGGGCCACGTCGCGACCGAACCGGCCGGCTGCCTCGAGGGTCCCCTGGTCGAGGTATCGCAGGCCGGTGACGTCGGGCCGCAGTCGGAGATCCGGGGCGTCACCGTCGGCCGAGGCCAGGACGAAACCCCAGTCCCCGAACGTCGGGACGTGAACGTGGTACGGGGTCGTGCCCCATCCCGCGGAATCGACTGTCGACACCGTCCGCCAGAACTGCCGCGGTGTGGAGAACGGGCTCCCCGATTGGACGACCATGAGGCCGTCATCGCCGGTGACCCCGCGCACGAGGCCGTAGAACTCCTCGGAATACAGGCGGGACAGCGCGGCGTTGCGCGGGTCCGGCAGATCCACGAGCACCGCCCCGAAGCCGCCCGGCGGCACGGCGCCGTCGCCGCCCCGGCGCAGCCACGCGAAGGCGTCGTCGACCACCACCTCGACGCGCGGGTCGTCGAGGGAACCCCGGTTGTCCGCGCGCAGCTCGGTGCGGGCGATCTCCAGCACGGCCGGGTCGAGCTCCACCTGGACCACTCGCCGAACGCCCGGCACGGCCAGGAGGTCTCGGGCCGCCAGACCGTCGCCGCCGCCGAGTACCAACACGTCGCCGGGCCGCTCGGCCATCGCGGGCTGGACCAGCGCCTCGGTGTACCGGTACTCGTCCAGACTCGAGTACTGGAGCGTGCCGTCGAGGTACAGACGGCGGTCCGTGCGGCCGTTGTACCTCGCTCTGGTGACGACGATCTCCTGGTAGGCGGACTGGGTGTGGGAGAGCACCGGGTCCGGGTACAGCTTGGACCGCGACCACTCGGTGACGTCGTCGAGCGCGACGAGCAGCGTGCCCAGCAGAGCCGCGACCAGCGCGAGCGACAACGCCGCTACGGCAGTCTGCGTCCGGGTCAGCAGACCCCGCAACGCGAGCGCGAGCAGCACGGCCGCGGCGGCCACGTTGACCACCCCCGTGATGGCGGCGGCCTGCTGCATCCCGAACGACGGCAGGAGCAGGAACGGCCACAGCAGTCCCCCGACGAGCGCCCCCAGGTAGTCGGCGGCGTTGAGATCGGCCAGTACCCGGCCGGCCTCGGCCGACCCGGTCCGGCGGCCGGTCTGCAGCAGGGACATGAGCAGTGGCACCTCTGCGCCCACCAGCACGCCGATCGCGGCGGTGGCCACCACCAGCGTCACCAACGACGCCGAGTCCGACCCCAGGGTCGTGAAGGTCACATAGAGCGCCGTGGCCGACGCCCCACCGACGAGCCCCAGCGTCGACTCGACGGCGACGAAGCTCGACGCCGGGCGGTCGACGAACGGCTTGGCCAGCAATGCGCCGAGGCCGAGGGCCGCGACGTACCCGGCCACCACGAGACTCGTGGCGACGATCCCTCCGCCCTGGACTGTCGTCGCGAGCGTGAGGAGGGCGAGCTCGTAGATGAGCCCGCAGGCGGCGCACGCGGCGACGGAGGCCAGCACGACAGGACGCCACCAGCGGCCGGCGCGCGGCGGGGGTTCTCCGGCAGGGTCCGCCTCCGTCGGCACGGGAACCGCCGTGCCGACCTCGTCAGGCAATGGCGGCCGCGTTCACGGCGGAGACGGCGAGGAGTGTGGCCGCGACGGCGAGTGCGGCGGTGCTGAACCGTGGCGCGCCGACGAGGTCGCGGAACCTGCCGGGGACCAGCAGTTCCAGGATCACCAGGGTGACGGCCTGGAAGATCACGCCGAGCAGGCCGTAGACGGCGACGTCGATCAGGCCCAACACCAGGGAGTCCGAGGCGTTGGTCATCACGGTGACGACGATGATCGCGAGGGAGAACGCCGAGGACACGAACAGCGCCGCGGCGTTGGGACGGTGGTCGACGAACACGTGGTGGCGCAGGCTGCCCGGCGTCAGCAGGTCGAGCATGACGAAACCCAGCGCCAGGACCAGGGCGCCGACGCCGAAGTACGCCAGCGACACCCCGATCCCGTCCAGGAGTTCGGGTACGTGGTCGGCGGTTCCGGCGGCGATGGTCACCGTGTCTCCTCGGGGTTCGGGTGATCTGTGGGCGTCTCGTGGGTCACTTCACGCCGACCCCGCCGGAGCTGCCCCCGGCGGACCGCGCCGGGCTGCCCGGCCCGAAGGCCCCGCCGAGGAAGATGAAGCCTCCGGAACGGAGCGTGCGCGAGTTCTCGTCGAGCTGGACACGACAGGCGAGATCGCCGGAGCGGCCGACGACGATCATGTCGTCCCCGTACCTCAGGTACCGGGTGTCCTCGTTCAGCTGGTCGGCGTCCGGCCGCTCGTGGTTGCTGATGTCCCTCGCCGTGGAGTCCCGGTCGCCCCGGCACTCGTAGGTCTGGGACGCGCCGGCCACCGGGGAGTAGTTCTCACGGACATAACGCACGGCATTCGTGCCGGACCCCACCAGGACGAGGCCCAGCAGGACCGCGCACAGTCCGGCGACGAGCGCGATGATCCACCCGCGGTAGGGCTTCACGAGGCCACCCCCTCTGCAACGTCCACCCCGGCGCCGGCCAGCCCGGCGACGTGCACCCCGGCGACGTGCAACCGGGACGTGGTGGCGACGACGTCGCCACCGCTCTCCCCGGAGTCGTCTCCAGCCGGGTAGAGATGCCAGGTGTCCCACGACCAGCCCGTGTCGTCCGGCGTCGGAGCCACCACCGTGAGCGCCCCGTCAGAGCCCGGGAACCGTCCCGCGAGCACGGTCGGATCGGCAGCCGCGAGCGACGTCAGTCGCTCCACGACCGCCCCGAAGTCGGCGGCGGCGAGGGTCTCGGTGGTCCCGCGCAGATGGTGGACACCCCACGGACCGGGAAAGGACTCCTCGGCCGGCAGAGGCGCCCCGCCGTCTGCCGTTGCGCGGCAGGACACCTCCTCGGTCATCGCGTCGCGTCCGTCGATCATCAGCGTCACCGCGTGTGACGCCCCGAGGATGGACAGGCGTAGAGCGCTGTCGAGTGCGGGGTGCTCGAGAACGGTGGAGACGAGGGCGTTCCGCTCGGGCGTCACGCCGACCCGGTAACCCAGTGCCGCGGCCGCCACATCACTCGGTTCCGTGGCGAGGTCGTGGACGGTCACCGTCTGTAGTCCGGGTCGCCGGCGACGGGGGGCGCCGGGTAGACGGTCAGCTCACCCCGGGACATCGGGCGTCCGGAGGAGACCTCCCAGCCGGCCCCGTCCCAGTCCTCGAAGGACAGCAGCGAGCTGCCGTCCCCGGTACGCATGTCCTGGTACCGCATCCGGCCGCGCTCGGGCAGACCGGTGGTTCCCTCGCACGAGTACTCCGCCTCACCCGACTCCTCGAGCCGATGGACCCGATCGTCGACGATCACCTCGGATCCGGGGCTGACGCCGAGTCCCTTGCGGGTGTTCCACCAGGTGAGCTCGAGGGTTCCCTCGTCCTCCTCGACGCCCAACCACTGCGCTCCGTCGCCGCCCTCCAGGAGATGCTCCCACCAGATATACGGGCCCTGGCGAAGGGTGACCGAGCCGCGGACCACATAGTCGATGCCGCCGTAGGAGACGATCGCACCGGGGCCGAGCTCTCGCGGGCCGAAGCCGTGGACCGGCCGGTCGGCGGCGAGCGGGTCGAGGCGGGGTCCGGCCGCCTCGGGCTTCGTGCCACCCCGTGCCTTGACGATGATCCCGACGACCGCGATCACCGCGACTACCAGCCCCGCTATGACGAGTAGCTCTCCCACCGCGCGCTCACTCCTGGATCGAAGACTGACGGTCGACCCGGGTCGCCGTTTCGTGACCAGGCCAGGCTAACGCACCCCGGATTCTGCGGGCGTGACCCGCCGCTTGAACCGGAGTGAACCGCGGAAATGGACTCAGAGCCGGTCCCCCTCTCGGGAAACCGGCCCTGATCTGTGTCGGGCTGACAGGATTTGAACCTGCGACCCCTTGACCCCCAGTCAAGTGCGCTACCAAGCTGCGCCACAGCCCGTCCGCCACCGCGGCTCGCGCGGCGACTCGATTACCCTAGCGCACCGGTTCCGTCGGACTCCAATCGGCAGGTCACTTGCGCTGTCGACGCTCCTTGACCCGCACGTTCACCCGGACCGGGGAACCATCGAAGCCGAAGGTCTCACGGAGGCGACGCTCGAGGAAGCGCCGGTACCCGGCCTCGAGGAACCCCGTGGAGAAGAACACGAACGTCGGGGGCCGGGTGGTGGCCTGGGTGCAGAACCTGATCCGCGGCAGACGACCACCACGCATGGGCGGCGGGGTCGCGGCGACGACCTCGCTCATCCACGTGTTGAGGGGCCCGGTGGGGATCCGCTTGTCCCAGGAGTCCAGCGCCGTCTCCATCGCGGGCACGAGCTTGGCCAAGGCGCGGCCGGTCCTGGCCGAAATGTTGACCCGGTGGGCCCAGCTCAGCACCCGGGACAGTTCGCGGTCGATCTCCTTGTCGAGGTCGTACCGCCGGTCCTCGTCGACCAGGTCCCATTTGTTGAAGGCGATCACCAGCGCCCGGCCGGCGTCGGCGACCATCGAGATCACCCGCAGGTCCTGCTCGGTGATGGGCTCCGAGGCGTCGAGGAGCAGGACGACGACCTCGGCCGCCTCGATCGCGCCACGGGTACGCAGAGAGGCGTAGTACTCGTGACCGTAGGCCTGGTTGACCTTGCGGCGCAGGCCGGCGGTGTCGACGAACCGCCAGGTGCGTCCCCCGAGCTCCACGAGCGAGTCGACGGGGTCGACGGTGGTGCCGGCGACGTTGTCGACCACGGAGCGCTCCTCGCCGGTCAGCTTGTTGAGCAGGCTCGACTTACCGACGTTGGGCTTGCCGACGAGCGCGACGCGCCGCGGCACGTCGGTGGCCTCGCGCATCCTCGCCTTGGACGGCAGCTGCCGGAGGATCTCGTCGAGGAGATCCGCCGTGCCGCGACCGTGGGCGGCGGAGATGGCGTGGGGCTCGTCCAGGCCGAGGGACCAGAACTCGGCCGCCTCCAGTTCGGCCTTCTCACTGTCGACCTTGTTGACGGCGAGGATGACCGGGGTGTCGGACCGACGCAGGCTCTTGGCCACCGTGGCGTCGGCGGCGGTGATGCCCACCGTGCCGTCGCACACCAGCACGATGAGGTCGGCCGTGCCCATGGCGATCTCGGCCTGCTGCGCGATGGAGCGGTGCATGCCCTTGGCGTCCTGCTCCCAGCCACCGGTGTCCTGCACCATGAAGGTGCGGCCGTTCCACAGCGCCTCGTAGGAGACCCGGTCGCGCGTGACGCCCGGGACGTCCTCGACGACGGCCTCCCGGCGGCCGATGATGCGGTTCACCAGGGTGGACTTGCCGACGTTGGGTCGGCCGACGATCGCGACGGTGGGCAGGATCTCCACGCCCTCGGTCACGGCCCCGATCTCGTCGGCGAACTCCGCGGCGACCGCCTCCCAGTCGGTGTCGTCGTTCCAGCCGTCCTCGATGGTCTCCTCGCCGGGCCCGGTGGGCAGGTCGAAGTCGGTGCTGTCCTCGTTGGTGGTCACAGTGCGGTCCCTTCTGCGGTGGCGCCGTGCGACGCGTGGATTCCCTCGGCGAGCGCGACCAGGCGGTCGAGCACCTCGTCGAGGGTCAGGTCGGAGGTGTCGATGACGACCGCGTCGTCGGCAGGCCTCAGGGGGCTCGCGGCGCGCGTGGAGTCCTTGCGGTCGCGTTCGATGACGGCGGCCAGCACCTCGTCGTAGTCGGCCCTGCGGCCGGCGGCCAGGTCCTGGTCGGTGCGGCGCCGGGCCCGCACCTCCGGGCTGGCGGTGAGGTAGACCTTCACCTCGGCGTCCGGCAGCACGACTGTGCCGATGTCACGCCCCTCGAGGACGACGGTGCCCCCGCTGGCGGCCAGCCGTCGCTGCAGGAGGACCAGGTTCTGGCGGACCTCGGGCACGGCGGACACCGCCGAGACCGCAGCCGTGACGCGGGCGGTGCGGATCTCCTCGCTGACGTCCTCACCGGCGAGCAGGACGCGCTCGGCTCCGGCGTCGGTGCCGATCTCCAGAGGCAGGTCGGCCGTGGCGGCGATCACGGCGGCCGCGTCCTCCGGGTCGATCCCGGCGCGCAGGACCTGCAGGGTCGCCACCCGGTACATCGCGCCGGTGTCGAGGTACGCGCCGCCGATACGCCGTGCCAGGGTGCGGGCCAGGGTGGACTTCCCGGTGCCGGCGGGGCCGTCGATCGCGATACGTCGACGCGCGGCCGGGGCGCTCGGGGCGCTCACAGGCCTACCGCCTCGTACAGGTCGGAGACCTCTTTGCGGCCCAGCTTGCGGAAGGTGCCCGCGCGCTGGTCACCGAGCGCGATGGCCCCGAACCGGGTCCGGACGAGCGCCTCGACCGGGTGCCCGACCTCGGCGAGCAGCCGCCGGACGATGTGCTTGCGACCCTCGTGGAGCACGACCTTGACCAGCGAGCGCCCGTCGTGGACGTCGAGGATCGAGAACTGGTCGACCTTGGCGGGTCCGTCCTCCAGGGTCACCCCGGCGCGCAGCTGCTTGTTGACGCCCTTACCCACGACGCCGGTGACGGTCGCCATGTAGGTCTTGGAGACCTCGTAGGACGGGTGCATGAGGCGGTGCGCCAGCTCCCCGTCGTTGGTCACCAGGAGCAGCCCCTCGGTCTCGGCGTCGAGACGCCCGACGTGGAACAGCCGCTGCCCGGCGTCCACGCGGTCCGCGACGAGGTCGCCGACACAGGGCCGGCCCTTCTCGTCGGACATGGTGGTGTGGTAGCCGCGGGGCTTGTTCAGTGCGAGGTAGACCAGGGTGTCGTCCAGGACGATGCGGGTGCCGTCCACGCGGATGACCGCCGTGGCGGGGTCGACCTTGACGCCCATCTCGCGCACCTTCTTGCCGTCGACCTCCACCCGTCCCCGGGCGATGAGCTCTTCGGAGGCCCGGCGGGAGGCGACCCCGGCCTGGGCCAGGATCTTCTGGAGGCGGACCGGTGCGCCGTCTCGGCCAGCGGATTCAGTCATGAAAACGTCACATCTCTTCGTCGTCGTCTCGGGGAGTGGGGTCGGGCGCCGCGGTTCGGCGCCGCCCCAGTGGGATCCGCGGATCGTCCGCGGGGTCGTCGCTCATCTCGTCGACCAGGTCGACATCCGGCAGGAACGGGGCGATGTCCGGCAGCTCGTCGAGCGACGTGAGTCCCAATCTTTCCAGAAATAGCTCTGTGGTCCTATACAGGATGCCCCCGGTGTCCGCATCTGTGCCGCATTCCACCGCCAGCCCGCGCGCCACAAGTGTCCTCATCACGCCGTCGACGTTCACCCCGCGGACCGCCGCGACCCGCGACCGGGTGACCGGCTGCCGGTAGGCGATCACGGCGAGGGTCTCCAGCGCGGCCCGGGTCAGCGTGGACCGGGTGCCGTCCGTGAGGAGCCGTTCCACGTACGGCGCCAGGTCTCGGCGGGTGTAGAGACGCCAGCCGTCGGCGCTGCGACGCAGGTCCATCCCGCTCCCCGCGGCCGTGAGCTCGTCGCGCCACGCCCGCAGCTCGGCCTCGACCTCGGCCGCCGTCGACCCGGCGGCCGCGGCCAGTGCACTCTCCGGTGTCGGTTGGTCCACCACCAGCACCAGGGCCTCGAGCCGGGCACGGAGCGGCGGCCCCTCTGGCTCCGGCACACCGGGCTCGTCGTCGTCCCCGATCGCCACCGGCTCGGGGGCGCCGGGCCCCGACACGTCGCTCACGTCCACTCGTCCCTTCCCTTCGTCACCTCGTCGGCGTCCACGCCCGTCCACCTCACCAACAGGTCCCCCAGTGCCTCGTCCTGGGCGAGCGCGACCGCGCGCGCCCGGTACAACTCCAACAGGGCGAGGAACCTGGCGACGACGACGAGGGAGTCGTCGCACCCCGTGATCAGGTCGCGGAAGTCCACCCACCGACCCTCGCCGTGGAACTTCAACAGCTCGAGGACGCGGCCCGCCTGCTCGGGGACCGAGACGACGGGAGCGTGGATGTGCCCCACCCCCACCTCGTCGACCGGCCGTGGCCGGAACGCGACCGCGGCGATGGTGGCGAACTGGTCGGGATCCACCCCGAGCTCCACCTCGGGGAGCAGTCCCAGGAACTCCTCGTCGGGCCCGGCGGTCCTCGGGTACGCGTGTCGCGCGGTGCGGTCGAGCTCACCGAACAGCTCCGCGACCTGACGGAACGCCCGGAACTGCAGCAGGCGGGCGAAGAGCATGTCCCGGGCCTGGAGCAGGGCCAGGTCCTCGGGATCCTGGACCTCGCCGGACGGGACGAGTCGGGCCGTCTTGAGGTCGAGCAGTGTCGCCGCGACGACCAGGAACTCGGTGACCTCCTCGAGCCCGGCCTCCGTGCCCAGGCGGCGGGTGTGCGCGATGAACTCGTCGGTGACGGCGTGGAGGGCCACCTCCGTGACGTCGAGGCGCTTGGAGTCGATGAGCCCCAACAGCAGGTCGAACGGACCGGTGAAGTTGGTCAGGTGGACGGTGAACGCCCGCGGGTCCCCGACCTCCGTCGCCGACCCGACCGGGTCCTGACCCGACGGGGGCCCGACGCCGGTCACCGCCCGGTCACCTGCCGCGCTGGATGACCTCGCGCGCCAGGGCGCGGTAGGCCTGCGCACCCGCGGACTTCGGAGCCCACGTGGTGATCGGCTCGCCGGCGACGGTGGTCTCCGGGAACCGGACGGTGCGGGTGACGAGGGTGTCGAACACCTTGTCTCCGAACACCTCCACGACCCGGCTGAGCACGTCGCGGGCGTGGACCGTCCGACGGTCGAACATCGTGATGAGGATGCCTGTGAGGTGCAGTCGGGGGTTGATGCGGTCGCGCACCTTGTCGATCGTGTCCGTCAGCAGCGCCAACCCGCGCAGCGAGAAGTACTCGCACTCCATGGGGATGAGCACGCCGTCCGAGCACGCCAGCGCATTGACGGTGAGCAGGCCCAGCGACGGCTGGCAGTCGACGAGGACGAAGTCGTAGCGGTCCAGGACCGGGTACAGGGCGCGGCCCAGCGCCTGCTCGCGACCGACCTCGTTGACGAGCTGGATCTCCGCGGCCGACAGGTCGATGTTGGCGGGGATGAGGTCCACGCCCTCGACACGGGTCCGGACCAGGACCTCCTCCGTCGACACGGAGTTGTCCACGAGCAGGTTATAGACGGTGAGATCGAGCTGGTGGTGCGGGATGCCCAGGCCCGCGGACAGCGCCCCCTGGGGATCGAGATCCACAACGAGCACCCTGCGGCCGTACTCCGCCAGTGCCGCCGCGAGGTTGATCGTGCTGGTGGTCTTGCCGACGCCGCCCTTCTGGTTGCACATCGACAACACCACGGCGGGCCCGTGCGAGGACAGTGTTTCCGGTTCGGGGATCGCGGAGAACCCCTCGCCGGCCGCCGGGTCGTCAGCGCCCAGGAGCTCGGCGCGGGAGAACAACGCGGGGTCCATCGCCCCAGTGTTCAGCGCCACCGCATCTCCTCTCCTCGCCGTCTCACCCGTGCCGTGTCGAGCGTGCCGTCTCGAGCGCGCCGGGCCGTATCCACGGTCACGTTACCGTGCCCGGGGGTGACACTCGGCCCAGACCTCTCGGAGCGTGTCGACGGTGACGAGGGTGTACACCTGCGTGGTGGTGACCGAGGAGTGTCCCAGCAGCTCCTGGACCACACGGATGTCCGCCCCGCCGTCGAGGAGATGGGTGGCGAACGAGTGCCGGAACGAGTGTGGTGAGACGTCCTGCTGCACACCGGCGCGTCGTGCCGCGACCGACACCACGTTCCACAGGGTCTGCCTGGTGACGCGCCCACCGCGGGCGTTGAGGAACAGGGCCGGGCCCCCTCGGGTGGCGAGCGCGGGTCGGGCACGCACCAGATAGGCCCCCACCGCCTCGCACGCCGGACGCCCGACCGGGACGATCCGCTCCTTACCACCCTTGCCCCGCAGGATCACCGCTCCACCGTCCGGGTGGTCGAGACCGTCGAGGTCGTCGACGTCGAGCCCGACGAGTTCGGCGGCCCGGGCACCGGAGGCGTAGAGCAACTCGAGCATCGCGCGATCGCGCAGGCGTGCGGGGTCGGTGTCCGTCTCGGTGGCGCCGGCCGCCTCGATCACCGCGATCATCCGGTCGACCGGCAGTGCCTTGGGGAGCCGCCGCGGCGGACGGGGCGGGGTGACGGCGGCGGCCGCGTCGAGGGCGGTCACCCCGTCACGGGTGGCGAACCGGTGGAGACCGCGGACCGCCGCCATGGTCCGCGCGATCGAGCTGGGGGCCAGGGCCTTCCGTCCCTCGTCCGGGTCGGCGGTGGCCAACCGGGTGCGGAACTCCTCCACGTGCGCCTCGGTCACGGACGTCAGGTCGTCGACGCCCGAAGCCGCGAGATAGCGGTGGTACTTCTCCAGGTCGCGGCGGTACGCGGCCAGGGTGTGGGCCGAGGCCCCCTTCTCGACGGCGAGGTGGTCCAGATACCCGCGGATCTGCACGGTGGCGCCGCCCTCCGAGGTCACCGGGGGTCCGATCCCGTCAGGACCGGTCGATCACCGAGTGGGCCGCGAGGATGCCGGCCACGGCGATACCGTTGACGATCCGGCCGTCCAGCACGGCGTCGACGGCCTCGGCGAACGGCATGCGCGCGACCTCCATGTCCGCCTCCTCGTGCTCCGCCTCCGGGCGCTCGACCTGCCGGAGTCCGGTGGCCAGGTACACGTGGACGCGCTCCGTGCAGAACCCCGGGGACGGGATCATCTCGATCACCGGGCGCCAGTGCTCGGCCTCGAGACCGGTCTCCTCGGCGAGCTCACGGCGCGCGGTCGCCAAGGGCTCCTCGCCGTCGACGTCGCACAGCCCTGCGGGCAGTTCCCAGAGTCGCTCCCCCACGGCGTGCCGGTACTGCCGGACGAGGGTGATCCGGTCGTCGTCGTCGAGGGCGATCACCGCGACGGCGTCGTCGTGCCCGCAGATCTCCCGGTCGGCGGTGCCCCCGCCCGGCATGGTCAGGGTGTCCACACGCAGCCGCACGACGCGGCCGTCGAAGATCTCACGGCTCGCGACGGTGCGGTAGTCGTGCGTCCCGGGGGCACCGCGCTCGGACACGCCGGTCAGCTCCCGTCCGCGCGGGGGTCGGAGGCCGTCTCGGTGTCCACCTCGTCGGCACGGACGCTGGACGTCTTGGCGTCCGGCGCGTCCACCGTCTCCGGAGTGGAGCCCCCGCCCTGACCGGAGCGCCACGGTTCGACGGGCAGCCGCATCTCGTTCTCGTAGTCCAGCGCGGCCTTGATGAACGCGACGAACAACGGGTGGGGGCGGGTCGGACGCGACTTGTACTCCGGGTGAGCCTGGGTGGCGACGAAGAACGGGTGATGCTCGCGCGGGTACTCGACGAACTCGACCAGGTGCCCGTCCGGGGAGGTCCCCGAGAACTGCAGGCCGGACTCGGCGATCCTGTCGCGGTAGGCGTTGTTGACCTCGTAGCGGTGGCGGTGGCGTTCGGTGATCTCGGTGGACCCGTACGCCTCGGCCACGACCGAGCCCTTGGTGAGCGTGGCCGGGTAGGAGCCCAGACGCATGGTGCCGCCGAGGTCGGCGTTGCCGGCGACCGCGTCCACCTGATCGGCCATGGTCGAGATGACCGGGTGCTCGGCATCGGGGTCGAACTCGGTGGAGGAGGCGCCCTCGAGCCCGACCGAGCGGGCAGCCTCGATCACCGAGCACTGGAGACCGAGGCACAGCCCGAGCAGCGGGATGCGGTTCTTGCGGGACCACGAGATCGCGCCGAGCTTGCCCTCGATCCCCCGGATACCGAACCCGCCGGGGATGAGCATGCCGTCCACACCACGGAGCGCCTCGCGCGCGCCGGCCTCGGTGGTGCAGGCGTCGGACTCCACCCACCGGATGTTGACGCGGGCGTGGTGCGCGAAGCCGCCGGCGCGCAGCGCCTCGGTGACCGAGAGGTACGCGTCGGGCAGGTCGATGTACTTGCCCACGAGGGCGATCTCGACCTCCTCGCGCGGCTCGTGGACGCGCTGGAGCAGGTCGCCCCACACGGTCCAGTCGACGTCCCGGAATGGCAGGTTGAGCCGCCGGATGACGTGCGTGTCGAGGTGCTCGTTGAACAGCACCTTGGGGATGTCGTAGATGCTCGGGGCGTCCGGGGTGGACACGACGCCCTCGAGGTCCACGTCGCACATCAGCGCGATCTTGGCCTTGAGCCCGTCGGTGACGTCCCGGTCCGAGCGCAGGATCAACCCGTCGGGGACGATGCCGATCGAGCGCAGCGCGGCCACCGAGTGCTGCGTGGGCTTGGTCTTGAGCTCACCCGACGGCGCGAGGTACGGGACCAGCGACACGTGCAGGAAGAAGATGTTCTCGCGGCCCACCTCGTGGCGGACCTGCCGGCACGCCTCGAGGAAGGGCTGGGACTCGATGTCACCGACGGTCCCACCGACCTCGGTGATGACCACGTCGGGGCGGCGCCCCTGGTCATCGGAATCGCCCATCGCGATGATGCGGTCCTTGATGGCGTCAGTGATGTGCGGGATCACCTGCACGGTGTCACCGAGGTACTCGCCGCGGCGCTCCTTGGCGATGACCGCGGAGTACACCTGCCCGGTGGTGACGTTGGCCTTCGCGTCCAGATCGCGGTCGAGGAACCGCTCGTAGTGGCCGAGATCCAGGTCGGCCTCGGCGCCGTCCTCCGTGACGAACACCTCGCCGTGCTGGAAGGGGTTCATCGTGCCGGGGTCCACGTTGATGTACGGGTCCAGCTTCTGCATGGTCACACGGAGACCGCGGGCGGTGAGCAACTGCCCGAGACTCGAGGCGGTGAGCCCCTTGCCCAGCGACGACGCCACGCCGCCGGTGACGAAGATGTGCTTGGTCTCGGACCGCGATGCGGTTCGGTTCAGTGCCAACGGGACTCCCGTGTCCATACGCCGGAATGGATGAATGCTGGTGTGGCTCCGGTGCACCCCACGGGGCTTCAGGCTATCACCGCTCCGGCGTCGGGGGGAGCGACGGCGCCGCGGCGGTCGCGTCCGGCCTCAGCCCGTAGTGACCCTGCCCACCGTCGAGCTGCTCCGCCAGCGCCAGCGTCGTCGCCAGACGTCCCGCATCGGTACCGGCGTCATCGATGGTCGAGACGTCCTCCTCCGCCGAGGACCGCAGGATGCTGACCGCGTCGCGTCCCCCGGAGTCGCCCGTCCGCACCGCGACCACCGCGCCGGCGCCCTCACCGTCGAGGGTGCGGGCCAGGGCGGCGACACGGACCCCGGTCGATTCCTCGTCCCGGGGCCCGGTCACGACCAACGCGAGCTGTCCGGGCCGAAGGGTCCCGGGTTCGTAGCCGATGATCCCCGCATCCGCGAGGGTGGTGAGGACCGTTTCCCGGTCGTCGTCCTCGAGGTGCGGTTCCGCGTCCTCGGCGCGCAGCAGCCCCGCGCGACCGAGCGCCGTGCCCAGCTGGGTACCGAGGTCCGCATCAGCGGCCGGGGCGGTGCCGATGGGCAGGTTCGCGACGAGCGCCTGGAGTTCCGCGTCCGCCTCCGGGTCGACGGCCATGTCCGTCAGGGTGACGCGGCCGGCGTCGATCCCGCCGGCGGCGTCGATGACCTCGCGGGCCGCCGAGACGTCCTCGTCGGAGGCGCCGGGTGCCACGATCGTCAGGACCGGCCTCCCGTCGAGCCGACCGTCCACGACGGCCGGGGTGAGGTCTCCCGCCAGCGAGTCGAGTCGGTCGACGGCGAGCCGCTCCGCGGCCAGATCGTCCTGCGACGCCTCGAGCCGCGCCGCCGTCGTCTCCTCACGCTCGACCACCGCGTCCCTGATGGACGTCGCCACGGACGTCGACCCGAGGACGACCCCCACCGCGAGAGCGAGGAAGACGGCCACCAGCGTCAGGACGTGGCGACGCAGGGAGATCAACGGAAGAGCCCCTGGACCCAGAGCGCGAAGGAGTTCCAGGTCTCGACGGCCCAGATGAGCAGGTCCGCGGCGGCGTCGCGAGCCACCACGACCGCGGCCACCGCGATCAGGGCGGCGAGCACGACCAGGGCGAGTCCGATCCCGGCGCCACGAGACCGGTACAGGGTCGCGCAGGCGTCGGCGTGGACCAAGCGGGAGGAGACGGTCGTGTCGACCATCGTGGACGAGGGCGCGGACGAGTCGCGGAACGCGTTCTCGAGCCCCCTGTCGTCGCCGGTCACCACGATCATCTCGGCGCCCCCGTGGTAGGCCAGCAGCAGCGCCATGTCCCTCGCGGTCGCGGCGGCGGGGAATGTCGTGGCCCCCAGTCCGAGCTCTGTGATCCTCTCGAGGCCCTCCGCGCGCCCGTCGCGGTCGGCGGGCACCACCAGGACGGCGCCGTCGGTGAGGACCTCGTCGGACACGTCCGTGGGGGTCGCGACGACGACGTCGGCCGTCAGCCGAGCGGAGCGCAGGAACTCCGCGCCGGCACCCACGCCGACCAGCAGCGGTCGGTACTCCCGGATGAACGGCTTGAGCTCGGCGAGCTGGCCGCGCGCGGCCGCGTCACCGGTGACCACCACGACATGGCGGTCGGTGAAGTCGACGTCGATCGACGGGAGGCCCTCGCCGTCCAGCAGCAGCGGGTGCTCGAGGCTGAGGAACTCGGTGGCGTTGGCCAGGTGCGCCAGCGCCGACTCGACGTACCCGCTCTCCGCGGTGTCCACCTCGGCGAGGAGCGTGGCCGAGTCCACCTCGCGGCCGCTCGTGATCTCGTCCTCCGACTTGACCGAGTAGACGACACCGTCGTCGATCCGCACCCGGGTCCCGTCGGCGACCCCGGACAGGTCCGCGTCCTCGATGACCGGGATCGTCGACGCGGCGAGGATCCGGAACGCGGCGCGGGGGAGCATCTCCTCCCCCTGACGGGGCACGTGCACCACTGCCGTCACCCCGGCGTCGACGAGAGCGCGGGCGGTGTCGGCGGGCGCGCGGTTGAGATCGAGCACGGCGACGTCCTTGGCGCCGAGCTTCCTGGGGACCTGTGACCCCACCTCGATCTGGCGGACGGTGCCCACGACACCGGCGAGGTCAGTGGAACGGCGGCTGAGCAGACCCGACATCTTCATGCGCCGAGTATCACGCGTGTGATTCACGTGACCAGGGAGGTCTGCCCGGCGTGTCGGATTAACGGTCGACTTGAGCTTGAGACTTTTCCCGTTGTGCCTTCTCCAGCAACTCCCGCGCATGTGCCAGACCTGTGTCGGTGTCCTCCATACCGGCGAGCATCCGGGCGAGTTCGGTCACCCGATCGGAGTCGGCGACCGCCGTGACCCCGGAGACGACCCCGTCCGATCCCCCGGCGCCGGTGTCCTTGTGCACGACCAGGTGCGTGTCGGCGTACGCCGCGACCTGGGCGAGGTGGGTCACCGCGATGACCTGGTGGGTTCTGGCCAGTCTGGCCAGCCGCTTACCGATGCTCAACGCCGCCCGGCCGCCCACTCCCGCGTCGACCTCGTCGAACACCAGGGTCCCTCCCCCGGATCTCTCGGCCAGCACCACCTCGAGCGCGAGCATCACCCTCGACAGCTCGCCTCCCGACGCGCCTCGGCCGAGCGGGACGATGCCCGACGGCCCGTCGAGCGCCAGCTCGACGTCGTCGAGACCCGACTCCGAGGCGCCGTCGAGGCCTTCGCCTGATCGGGTGACCCGGACCACGAGCCGGGCCCCGCCCATCGACAGCTCTGCCAGCTCGGCGGACACCCTCTCGGCGAGATCGTCCCCGGCGGCGCGTCGGATGCGCGTCAGTGTGGCTCCGCGCTCGTCGAGTTCGGCAGCGAGGCGCTCCACGGTGGAACGGAGTTCGGCGACGGCGGAGTCGGAGGTGTCGACCTCACCGAGCCGCGTACGGGCCCTGTCCGCCCACGCGAGCACGTCGTCGACATCGGTGCCGTACTTCCGGGTCAACGCCCTGAGGTCGTGGCGCCGTTCCAATGCCGAGTCGAGGACCGCCGCGTCGACCGGCAGCTCGGCCAGGTACAGGCCGAGCTCGGTCGCGGCATCTCCGAGCGCCGCGACGGCCTGGCCGATGCTGGTGGCGATCGGGTCGAGCGCGGGGTCACCGGCAGCGGCCAGACGGTGCCGCAACTGGTCGAGGACGCCCACCACCGGCTCGCTGGTCTCGCCGTCACCGGCGAGGACGTCGTGGGCCTGCCCCGCGACCTCTCGCAGTTCCTCGGAATCGGTGAGTCGGCGGATGCGGGCGTCGAGTTCGGCCTCCTCCCCGGGCTCGGGCCCCAGGGCATCGATCTCCTCGAGTCCCATCCGCAGCAGGTCGGCTTCCCGGGCCAGCTCACGAGCCCGACCGGTGCGCTCCGCCAGTGAACGCTCGGCGTCCCGCCACAGCCGATAGGTGTCGCGGTAGGCGTCGAGGGCCGCCCGCGCCTCGTCCCCACCGTGGGCGTCGACGGCGTCTCGCTGCCTGTCCGGACGGAGCAGACGCAGCTGATCGTTCTGGCCGTGCACGGCCAGCACCGGCGCGCAGAAGCGGGCGAGGGTCCCGGCGGGGACAGACCTCCCCCCGAGCCGGGCACGCGAACGGCCGTCCGCACCCACCCGGCGTGCGGCGATGACACTGCCGTCCTCGTCGAGTTCGACGTCGGTGTCCTCGAGCAACTCGTCGAGGTCGCGTCGGTCGGCGGCGTCCATGGTGGCCGTCGCGGCCAGGTCGAAGCGCCCTTCGACGAGTGCCTTCTCCGCACCGCGCCGGACACGCCCGGGGTCCGCGCGCCCTCCGGCCAGGAGCCTCAGTCCCGTGACCACCATCGTCTTGCCCGCGCCGGTCTCGCCGGTGAGCACCGACAGCCCGGGCGAGAAATCGGCCACGGCCTCGTCGATGACGCCGAGGCCGCTGATCCGAAGTTCCGTGAGCACGCACCCACCCTAGGTGAGGGGCCGGACAGCGGACCGCCCACGCCACCCGGTGACGGGCAGTTCGAACTTCGTGACCAGTCTGTCGGTGAACGGCGAGTCGTCCAGTCGGACCCACTTGACCGGGCGCGCGCCCCGCACCACCTCGACCCGGCTGCCCGGCGGGACGTCGACGAGGCGTCGTCCGTCCACCACCACCACTGCCGGGCCGGAATGCACCCCGGTCTCCACCGCGACCCTGGAGGAGGGTGCCACGACCATCGGACGGGCGAACAGCGCGTGGGCGTTGTTGGGGACCACGAGGATGGCGTCGAGTTCGGGCCAGACGATCGGCCCGCCGGCCGAGAACGCGTAGGCGGTCGACCCGGTCGGCGTGGAGACCAACATGCCGTCACAGCCGTAGTCACTGACCGGTCGGCCGTCGATCTCCACGGACGCCTCGAGGACGCCCTGCCGGGAGACCTTCTCGATGCTGACTTCGTTGAGTGCCCAGTCCCGGGCCAGGACGGTGTCCCCGTGGATGACGGTGGCCTCCACCGTCATCCGTTCGACCACCCTGTAGTCCTTCGCCGCGATCTGCTCGACGACGCCACTGAGCGAGGAGACCTCCGACTCGGCGAGGAAGCCGATGTGTCCGAGATTGACCCCCAGGATCGGCACGTCCGCGGCGTTGGCGTACTGGCAGGCGCGCAGGAACGTGCCGTCACCACCGAGGACCAGGACGAGTTCACACCCTTCGGCGGCCTCGGGGATGTCAGGGACCGTCTCCACGCCCGCCCCCGTGGCGACGCTCTCGCTGGTGCCCTCCACCATCCGTACCGCGATGCCCCTGGTCGCGCACGCGTTGACCACCTGGGCGACGGTGGCGACGATGTCCTGCCGGGCGACGTTGGGGACGAGCAGGATCCTGCGCGAGTGCACCGGTCCGGGCGTGCCGTTCATTGCGGGCCCTCCTCTACTGCCGTCCGTATGGCCTGCTGCGCCTCGGCGCTCATCTCGAGTCGCTCTCCCGCGCCGACCTTACGGAGGTGGAGGAAGTACTCGACGTTCCCGGACGGGCCGGGGAGCGGGCTGGCGACGCATCCCAGCGGCTCCAGTCCGAGTGCCGCGGCAGCCCGGGCGACACCGGTGACCGCCTCGATCCGCAGTGGCGGGTCGCGCACCACACCGCCCTGGCCGACACGCTCGCGGCCCACCTCGAACTGGGGCTTGACCATCGGCAACAGGTCGCCTCCCGGGCGCACGCACGCTGCGAGCGCGGGCAGGACGAGTGCGAGCGAGATGAACGACAGGTCGGAGACCACGAGGTCCACCGGGCCACCGATGTCGTCCGGGGTCAGGGAGCGGACGTTGGTCTTGTCGTGCACGCCCACGCGCTCGTCGCTGCGCAGGCGCCACACCAACTGTCCGTACCCCACGTCCACCGCCTCGACGCGGGTGGCGCCACGCGAGAGCAGGACATCGGTGAACCCGCCGGTCGACGCGCCTGCGTCGAGACACCGAGCTCCGGAGACCGGCACGTCGGAGAACGCCTCGAGGGCTCCGACCAGTTTGTGGGCTCCGCGGGATGCCCAGTCCGGTTCATCGGAGGCGGTGAGCGCGATCGATGTGGTCGGCTCGACCTGGGTCGCGGGCTTGGTGGCTGCCACCCCGTTGACGATCACGCGCCCGGAATCGATGAGATCACGGGCGCGTTCCCGACTGTCACAGATCTTGCGGCGAACCAGTTCGGCGTCCAGCCGCATCCGCTTCGCGACCATCAGCGCCGACTGTCCAGCGCCGTCAGCGCCAGCGCGAGGAGCTCGTGGGCGGCGTCGAGGGCGGCCACCTGGTCGTCCCGGACAGATGAGCCGTCCGGTCCAGCGCCCTGGCCCCCGACGGAATCGGCGAGCAGATCGTCGAACGTCGAGCGGAGTTCGTCGGTGTCGGGGCCCGCGGGCCCGGGGCGTGGCTGTGGTCCGGGGGTCGTCACGGCCTACACGCTAGCCGACGCCGAGGCCTGCACCCGCCAGCCGGGATCGCAGACCCTCGTCGGCCGCCCGGAATGCCTTCGACTCGTGACGCCACGCCAGTCTGACCACCGCACGGGCGAGATCGAGCCGATCGAGCGCCTCCGGCGCGCTGGCCAGGTGCAGGGCACCGTTCTCGACCGTTCCGTCCAACTCCACTGCGGCGTCGATCCGGCTGGCCTCCGCCGAGGCAGACAGTGCGGAGAGATCGTCCGCCAGGTAGGTGGCCCGGCTGTCGGGATCCGCGACCAAGAGATCGTCGACGCCGTGGACGCCGGTCAGCACCATGAGCGACGGCATCCCGGCGGCGACCGCACCCTGGATGTCCGTATCGAGGCGGTCACCGATGACCAGCGGGCGGGTGGAACCGACCAGATCCGCGGCGGCGGTCAACACGCCGGCGGCCGGTTTGCCCGCGACCAGGGGCTCGCGATCGGTCGCCGCACGGAGGGCGGCGACCAGGGACCCGTTCCCGGGGAGCAGGCCTCGTTCGGTGGGCAACGTGGCGTCCACGTTGGACGCGACCCAGGGCACACCCCGACGGATCGCCAGACATCCCTCGGCCAGATCCGACCAGGTCAGTTCCCGGGACAGTCCCTGCAGGACGACCTCCGGATCGTCGTCGGCGGACAGGACGACCTCGTACCCGGCCTGCCGGGCGAGGTCGCGGAAACTGTCGTGTCCCACCACCAGGACCCTGGCACCGGGATCGACATGGTCCGCAGCCATCACCACCGCGGCCTGCGCGCTGGTCATGACGTCGTCGGCACCGGCGGAGAAGCCGAGCGACCGAAGATGGTCGGCGGTGTCCCTGGGCGAGCGGCTCGCGTTGTTCGTCACGTAGACCACGGGGAGCCCCGCGTTCGCGAGCGCCTCCGCGGCCCCCGGGATCGGCTGGCTACCGCGGATGAGAGTGCCGTCGAGATCGACGAGTAGGGCGTCGTGCCGTGCGGCCAGCGAAAGGGAGCTCAACTGACCTACGCCTCGAGCTCCGCGAGACGCGCCACCGCGTCGGTGGTCTGCTCGGGGTCCGCCGTGACGGCGTGACCGAACCAGTCGGCCGCCTCCCTCTTGCGATCGGCGACGAGCAGCACCTCGGCGTAGGCGTAGTCGAGACGCGCCGCGGACTCACCGCGGGCGTCCTTGTCGAGTCCGGCGTCCTGGAGGGTCACCAGGGCAGCGTCCAACTGGCCCATGTCCACCCGGGCACCGGCCTCCACGATGCGGAGTTCGATGAGCTCGTCACCTTCGAGCAACCGGGATTCCTCTCCACGGGCCAGTTCGATGGCACGTTGGGGCCTCTCGAGGCCTCGTTCGCAATCGGCCATCATCGCCAGCAGGCCCGGCCCGCCGGAGATCCGGCGGGCCGCCCGGAGTTCGCTCAACGCTTCCGACCATTCGCCGGCGCGGTACGCCAACACACCGAGGGTCTCCCGGACGACACCGATGCGCCCGGCCCTGTTCTTGGCCGCGCGACCGTGCGCGAGCGCGAGCTGCGGGTCTTCGTCGACCAGGTACATCGCCGCCACCATGTGCTTGGCCACGGACTCGGCGTTGGACTTGTCCAGACTGCGCAGGTCACGACGGATCTCGAGGTCGAGGTCGGCGGCCTCGATGTCATCGGGGAGCTGCGGCTCGTCAGCTCTGGCCGCCTGGCGTGCCTCCTGACCGGGACGACCTTCCGATCTACGGTCGTCTCCGGTACGGCCACCCCGCCGGGCTCCGCCCGGGGCGCCGGCTCCGCGTCGGTCTCCGCCGTCGCGTCGATTTCCGCCGCCGCGACCGCCGACGGGGGCCCGCCGGGGACCGCTTCCCCCGTCAGAGGCGGCACCGCGGCGTGCGGTGTCGTCGCCGGCGGAACGCGGACGTGCATCCTGTCGATCGGCCTGCTTCGCACCGTCCGACCGGCCTGTCTCCGAGCCGTCGTACCGCTTTCCGCGACGCTCGCCGTACGAGCTGTTGTCTCTCCGACGCTCCTGTGGCACCCGATCTCCCCGGCGGGGTACGTCGCGGTCGCCGCGTCGGGGCGAGCGGTCGGTGTTCTCGGACCGAGGTTCGTTCACGTCGTTCACCTTACGTGCGCCGGGCAGACCGGCACTGGAGTGGGTAGAAGGGTACAAATGCGACCAGCGGGAGGAACATATAGTCCCTCCCGCTGGTCATGAAGTTGTGTTCGGCGGTGACCTACTCTCCCACACCCTCACGAGTGCAGTACCATCGGCGCTGGCAGGCTTAGCTTCCGGGTTCGGAATGGGACCGGGCGTTTCCCTGCCGCTATGGCCGCCGTAACTCTGTGAAACAAGGCCCACGTGTTTTTGCGTGGGTGTGTTGTTTCAGATACTGCACAGTGGACGCGTTGCGATTCTTTAGGGGCTGTTTGTCTGTAAGCCCTCGGCCGATTAGTACCGGTCACCTGCACGCATTGCTGCGCTTCCAGTTCCGGCCTATCAACCCCATGGTCTGTGGGGGGCCTTAACCACGCGAAGGTGGTGAGAAACCTCATCTTGGAACAGGCTTCCCGCTTAGATGCTTTCAGCGGTTATCCCTTCCGAACGTAGCTAACCAGCGATGCTCCTGGTGGAACAACTGGCACACCAGAGGTTCGTCCGTCCCGGTCCTCTCGTACTAGGGACAGCCTTCCTCAAGTTTCTTACGCGCGCGGCGGATAGAGACCGAACTGTCTCACGACGTTCTAAACCCAGCTCGCGTGCCGCTTTAATGGGCGAACAGCCCAACCCTTGGGACCTACTCCAGCCCCAGGATGCGACGAGCCGACATCGAGGTGCCAAACCATCCCGTCGATATGGACTCTTGGGGAAGATCAGCCTGTTATCCCCGGGGTACCTTTTATCCGTTGAGCGACACCGCTTCCACTTGCCGGTGCCGGATCACTAGTCCCGACTTTCGTCCCTGCTCGACGTGTCAGTCTCACAGTCAAGCTCCCTTGTGCACTTGCACTCAACACCTGATTGCCATCCAGGCTGAGGGAACCTTTGGGCGCCTCCGTTACTCTTTAGGAGGCAACCGCCCCAGTTAAACTACCCACCAGGCACTGTCCCTAACCCAGATCATGGGCCGAGGTTAGACGTCCAATACGATCAGAGTGGTATTTCAACAACGACTCCACACACACTGGCGTGCATGCTTCACAGTCTCCCACCTATCCTACACAAACCGAATCGAACGCCAATACCAAGCTATAGTAAAGGTCCCGGGGTCTTTTCGTCCTGCCGCGCGTAACGAG
Organism: Dietzia sp. IN118; assembly: GCF_032905965.1. Classification (NCBI taxonomy): domain Bacteria; kingdom Bacillati; phylum Actinomycetota; class Actinomycetes; order Mycobacteriales; family Dietziaceae; genus Dietzia; species Dietzia sp. IN118. The sequence continues at coordinate 1,888,610 of NZ_JAUMSR010000001.1, forward strand.
CATCTTTACTCGTAGTGCAATTTCGCCGAGTCTGTGGTCGAGACAGCAGAGAAGTCGTTACGCCATTCGTGCAGGTCGGAACTTACCCGACAAGGAATTTCGCTACCTTAGGATGGTTATAGTTACCACCGCCGTTTACTGGGGCTTAAATTCTCAGCTTCGCCTTGCGGCTAACCGGTCCTCTTAACCTTCCAGCACCGGGCAGGCGTCAGTCCGTATACATCGACTTACGTCTTCGCACGGACCTGTGTTTTTAGTAAACAGTCGCTTCTCTCTGGTCTCTGCGACCACCCCCAGCTCAGATCGCAAGGATCGTCACCGGGCGTGGTCCCCCTTCTCCCGAAGTTACGGGGGCATTTTGCCGAGTTCCTTAACCACAGTTCTCTCGATCGCCTTGGTATTCTCTACCTGATCACCTGTGTCGGTTTGGGGTACGGGCCGTGTATGAACTCACTAGAGGCTTTTCTCGGCAGCATAGGATCACTGAATTCCCCACAACGGGTATGCATCAAGTCTCAGCCTTGATGTGACACGGATTTGCCTATGTCACGGCCTACACTCTTACACCAGTACAACCACTGACTGG